>NZ_JBWKWR010000001.1:0-675188 GCF_059422325.1 Duganella sp. GW821-FHT01E12
TTCGACTTGCATGTGTAAGGCATGCCGCCAGCGTTCAATCTGAGCCAGGATCAAACTCTTCAGTTTAATCTCTGTTTGTTTGCTACTTTCGTAGCACCGTCATTGCTGACGGGTCGCTCACTCAAAATACTGACAGGCCACTACTTTCGTAGCGCCTATTTCATTACTTCTTGTGAACATTTGATATTTTAAGTATCAGCAGGACTAGCCTGCTGTGCACTTTCATCAAACGTCCACACTTATCGACTGTTAATTTTTAAAGAACTTTATTCGGTACTGCGCTTGCTGCGGAGCGTTGTGTCCGTCAGCGAAGAAGAAAGAGTATGAAGCGTTTAGATCGTTTCGTCAACCCCTACTTTTTTTCACCCAACTCAGCAACGTGTGCTGCGTTCTGCGAGGGGGCGGACTATAGCAAAGCCACTACGACTTCCGCAAGGCTTATTTACGGGAACACGAACGATTTCACGAGCGTCAATTCGCCGGCTGCCCGCATCGGCACCTGATAGGTTTGCAGCCTCTCACGCGGCGTGCCCTCGTTGGTGATAATAGAGACCCGCGCGACGGTCAGCGTGGACGTGTCCGCGCCGCTGCCGAAGTAGTTGACGTAGACGTGATAATTGCCCTTCTGCGGCGAGGCACTGGAAAAGATCTCCGGCCCGTAGCCGGTCGTCACATCCACATCCAGGGCCGAGCCGTCCTGCAGGACGCGATTGCCGTACCAGGCATGGCCACCGTCCGGCGTCACCACGTGCAAATCGAGATCGGTGCCCGCGCTGTCCCATGACAGCACCACCCGCAAACGCGCCTGCGTCTTCCCCTGATAGCTGTCGACAAACTGTGCGCGGGCGCGGCTCTTGCCGTCCGGCGCGCGCACCTCCACACTATTGGAGCCGCTGCCGAAACCATACGGCCGTCCGTACGTGCCATCCTCCGCCACTTCCAGCGGCATCGCCACGCCATTGACCACCAGCGTGGCCGGCTTGCCTTTGGGCGCGCCGGCGATCCGGCCGCGTATCTGCGCCGTTTCGCTCTGGCCAGGCTGCAGGCTGACGGAGGCCGCAGGATAATGCACCGGCTGCGTATAGTCCTCGCGCGCGCCGGCGGAATTGCGCCAGCCGCCCTTGGGCGAGTCGATGGAGACCTGGGCCTGCGCCCAAAGCGGAAATAACAACAATAGCCAACGCAGATTCATGGTCAGTACCTGAAAGTTTTGACGAGGGTAAGCTCGCCGATACCGCGCAAGGGCACGACAAACGATTCGCGCCGCTCGCGCGGGGTGTTCTCATTGAAGACCAGCGTGATGCGGCTGGTGATGACGGGCCGCTGCCGCGTGTTCTCATCGAAGTGATAGCCGTCGGCGCCGAAGTTGCCCCAGTAGTTGATCCACACCTGGTACAAGCCGCGCATCGGCGACGTCATTACGAAGTTCTCCGGCCCCGGCCCGTCGACGGTGTCGGCATCCAGGCCACCGCCGTTGCTCAGCGCCGGTTGTCCAAAGAACGCATGCTGGCCGTCCGGTGTGATCACATGCAGATCGACTTCCGCCTGATTGTCGTCCCACGCGGCGATGATGCGTATCATCGGCTGCGGCTTGCTGCGGTCTGCCTCATAAAACTGCACGCGCTTGACCGGCTTGCCGTCCGGCGAACGGATCTCCACGCTGTTGGAACCGGAGCCGAATGAATACGCGCGGGCATAGCGTCCATCTTCATCCGTGTACAGAGGCGTCGGATTACCGTTGACCACCAGCTTATGGAAGGCCCTGCCCTTGCCGACCTTCTCAAGCTGCCCCTGGATCATGCGCCGTCCACGCTGCGCGCCACGGTCCACCAGCGCGTACGGGTAGTTGACCGCCAGCTCCTCCGAGCGGTCGGTCAGGCCGGCGCGGTTCCAGCCGCCAATCGGCGTGGTCATGCTCTTGTCCTGCGCATGCGCCAGCTGACAGGCCAGCACCAGTGCGGCGGCATTGAGCAATCGGATGCGGGAAATCACAGCGTCTCCAGGTTAAGGTCGACCAGCCGGCGCGCCAGACGCTCGACGTAATCTTCATCCTGGCCACGCGGATGACGGCGCAAACCAAGATGCAGGTATTCATGGGCCAACGTGATGCGGTCCTCGCGCGTGGTCAGCGCACGCATGAAGATGCGATTGCGCGACTGCTCCGAATACGGCGCGCCGGCAGCCAGCGCGCAGACCAGCGGCGGCTGCGGCGGCGCCTCATAACCGTCCTCGCCCAGCAGCACGCGCTGCCAGCGCGGCACGGCGCGTGCCAGCCACTCCTCGTTCTGCGCCAGACGCTTGCAGCGCACCCCGGCGTTACCAACGGTGCTCAGCGCGCCGCCGGGATAGGCCGCCGCCAGCAATTCGTCGTAATGCTTGCCCTGCTTCGCCTGCCGAACCGCATCGGTCCACACCAGCGTCCCATCGGACGGCAGGTCGCGGTGATAGCGCACCGGCACGCCGTCGACAATCAACTGGTCGGTCCAACGCGCGATGGCCAGCGCCGCCGGCGTGGCGGGACTCGGGCTGACGCGCTGCGTCGCGCTGCTGTCGGCGATCTGCTGGCAGCCAGCCACGCTCTGCGCATTCTGCCGCAGATAGCTGCGCGCGGCGATGGCCAGCGCCTTGGCCGCTTCCGGTTCGTCGGCGCTGGCTTCGCGGTCGATCACCCGCGCCACGTATTCGTTGACGCCGAAGCGGCCGCGCAATTGCGGGCGGCCGTCGCCACCGGTTTGCAGCATCATCTCGCCCGCGCTGCGCAAGGCCAGGTTCTTGCCGTTTTCGAAGCGCACCTGGAAGCGGCCGTTGAGCGGGCCCGCCGCAGCCGGACCTGCCGCGCCGCGCACGCTGCTGATCGGATAGCGTTTGAAGTAATCGACGACGACACAGCCGCTGTCCTCGGCCGCCTGCACCGGCGGCAGACTGGCGGCAAGCCGCGGCGCCCACTGCTGCAGCACGTTGCTGCTGCCGCCTGCGCCGCCGAACCACACCGGCGTGCCATCGGCCAGCCAGCCCGCCGCGCCGCCGAGGCGTTCACGCTCCTTGCCCGCTTGCGTGGGCCGATGCCAGGAGTATGTCTTGACCCGCAGCTGGCTGCCGAACCAGCGCGCAGTGCCGGCGCCTCGGCCATCCAGTACCACGCGCAGCAGCGCCGCTTCGGCATCGGCGCGGCTGGCGGCCGGTATGCTGGCAAGTGCGCGCAGCAGGCTGTCCAGCCGTACCAGCCGTTCCGGCGTCAACTTCGCGGGATCGGCCAGCCATGCGAGTTCGCCGGAGGGGGCAGCGCCAAGACGGCGCGTCCAATACTCCCGCCACGACGCTGGCGCGATCATCAGCCGGCGCGGCGAGAAGAACGGCCCGCAGGACTGTGCCAGCGCCGCATCGCGGCCAATGCTCTGCCCCACCTCGCAGCAATAGACCTCCTCCGGATCGCGACCGCCGCAGCGATAGTCCGGCATCGCCACATGGCTGTCGTCCGCGTAGATATAGACGAACAGCTTCCACAAGCTGGCCAGCGGCACCTGGCGACTACCGTCGAAAGGCTGCGGCGCGGAGCCGCCCTGCCGCAATTGCAGCACCTCGGTTTTCCCGTCGCGCCACCAGGCCACGTCCAGCGACGCCGCCCGCGACGACACGGCCAGCGGCTGCACGGCCATCAAGGCCAATACAACCGCCGGCCGCAGCACGCGGGAAAGCGCCGGCTTGCGCATCATTCCACCTTCAACGCGCGCATGGTCTTGCCGCCGCCTTCCAGCGCCTTTTGCTCCGGCTGATACATGCGGTGGAAGCGCGTCGGCGGCAGCACGTAGCTCCCCTTTTGCGCAAAGCGCAGCAGGTGGCGCACCGTCACGGCCTCCTCCAGCGGATCGACCGGCACCGCGTAACCATCACGACGCTCGGCATGGCGTGCGCGCTCCAGCGGCGTCGGTTTTTCGCCCGCCATCATCATGCCCCAGGTGCTCGACTCGACCATCGCGCCAGGCGGCAGCGCCACCTCCAGCAAGCCAAAGCGGTGCTTGGAGCCGGGCGCCGGTTTCAGCGTGATCTCATCCAGATAGAGTTCGGCGGTGCTGAGCGCCTCGCCCGGCTTGACCAGTTCCGTGGTGTAGCCGTCCTTACCCTGCTTCATGCGCAGGATGCGGCGTTCGACGGTGACCGGCAAGGTGGACGCTTCCGCTGCGCGGCTGTCGTACTGCACCACGGCCACCGTGCCCGCAGGCGCGGCGCCCGCTGCCGCCGCCAACTTGAGCTGCTCCGGCAGGGCCTTGGCGTCGTTCCAGCGCCAGACCGGCTGCCCGCTGCGGCTCTCCAGTTTTTGCCACGGGCCGTCCAGCGCAAGCGACGGCGCCTTGCCGAACGATGCACCGCCCAGCTTTTTCTGTACCCACAACAGCGTCATCGAACGGTCCAGCGTTGGCATATCCGAGCGCACGCTGGCCAGAACCGCGTCTGCCTGCGACGGCGGCACTTCACCGGCCAGCATCAGCAAGGCCTGCGCCACCGGCGCCTTCGACGAGCGCAGCACGCTCCATGCCGCGATGACCTGCTGCTGCAGGGCCGGCGGCAACGCAACGCCGTTCTGGCTTGCGACCACCGACGTCAAGCCAAGCGCCATCGCCTGCGCCTCGCGGTCATCGCCGGCGCCGAGCAGCAGGCTGCCGGTGTCGCCGCCCGCATGCGGCTTGCCTGCCAGCGTAACGGCGGCCATGTCGTCGACCAGGCCCGAAGCCAGCGTCTTGGTGGGCAGGCCGATGTCGCGGGCCATCCACAACACCAGCGCGCGGTCGATCGGCGCATCCTTCAGCCCCTGCTCGCTGTACACGGTCAACAAGCTGCTCCAATGCTCGGGCGGCAGCTCGATACGCAATGCGCGCGACGCATACCAGTCCGCGTAATAGGCGTAGCCCGTCATCAGCGCGCTGCCGGCCGTGGCGTTGCCCCACCAGCCAAAGACCGCGTTAGGTCCGGCCATCGCCACCAATCGCAATCGCTGCGCGGTGAGCATGGCCTGCAGGCGTTCACGCTGCGGCGCCGCGTCCGCCGGCATGCTTTGCAAGGCCAGCGTCAACGGAATCAGGCGGCTCGCGGTCTGCTCCACGCAGCCATACGGATACTCGATCAGATCGTCGGCGATGCGCGCGAAATGGCTGGCCGCGCCCTGCGCGAACGAGACGCGGATATTGCGCGCATCGGCCGGCAGCTTGAACGCGGTCTCGGCGCCGTTCAGCGGCAACGTCAGCGTGCGGGGGCTGAGCCAGGCCGCAGGCAGGGTTTGCATCGTGGTGTCCAGTGCGTCGACCAGTTTGCCGTCCTGCTTGAGCTCCAGGCGCAAGGCGCCGGAGACCGCCGCCAGCGGGAACTCGACATAATTGACGCCAGGCTTGGCGCTCAGCTTCTCGGTCCTCGGCTGCGTGCCACCGGACAGGATCACCTCCAGCGACTGCGCGGCGCTGGTCTGGTTGAACACCGCCACCGTGGCGCGCGGCGCGTCGCCGGCACGCATCCAGTCGGGCGCGGTCCACTTGGCGTAGAAGTTCTTGTCCGAGCGCAGATAGCCGGTGCGCTGGCCCACGCGTCCCTGCGCATCCATCGCGCGGCCGGTGATGCGCCACCGGGTCAGCGCGTCCGGCATGGTGAAGCTGATACGCGCATTGCCGTCCGCATCGGTCTTCAGCGACGGCGCCCAGTAGGCCGTGTCGATGTTGTCGCGGCGCGGCCGCTCCAGCACCTTGACGCCGCGCTCATTGTAGTTGTGCCGCGCCGGCGCGCCGCCGCTGCGGCCCTGCGCCATGTCGTAGCTGATGAACGACAGGCTGGCCGTGGTGCGCACGTTGTTGCGGCGCGGATGGTAGAAGAAGTCGCCGATCTCCGGCGCAATCTCCGGCTGCAGCACATAGATCATCTCATCGACCACGCCCAGCGCCACCATGGTGCTCAACGGCTTGCCGTCCAGCGTGGCCTTGACGTCCAGCGTCACCTTCTCGCCGGGCTGGTAGACCTCTTTATCGGTCTTGAACTGCAGCGCGATGCGCGGCTCGATCACCTGCAGGCCGGCGTTCTCGAACACGAAGTCGCCGTTACGTGTGTAGGCCACCGAGAAGGTCATGTTGGGGCCATGCTCCTCCTTCACCGGTATGCGCACGCGCCACTGCTTCGGTCCCACGCGCTGCGCCTTGTACCAGTCGGCGCTGCCGGCCATCAGGCCATATTGTTCAACCTTGTCGCGCTCCAGTGTGAGCAGCGCCTGGTCCACCTTGTCGGAGAAGGTGATCAGCGCCTCGGCCGTCTCGCCCGGACGATAGCGCGCGCGGTCCAGCACAATCTCGATGCTGCCCGGCGTGGCCTGCACGCCGTCGCCACTGACCCAGTGGCTGGCCGCCGCCAGCAGGTTGCCGCGCTCGTCGCGCAGCGACAGCTGGTAGGAGCCGGAATCCGGGAAGGTCACGTCCCATCCCTTGGCGGCCGGATCGAAGGCGCCGGACGTCTTGGTCTGCCGCTCCAGCTGCACCATCTCCCAGCGCACCGGACGCGCAGAACCCTGGCCATCAGCCACCAGGTCGAAATGCACCTTCTGTCCCGGATCGGAGAACTGGCGCGACGGCTTCAAGGTGTAGGTGGTGCTGGAACGCTCGATCATCAGTTCGCGCGTGACCTTGACGCGGTAGGCCGCGCCGTCGGTGGCCAGCACTGTCAGGATGTAGCGCGACGGATCGGCGGCCGGCGGCAGCGAGAAGTCCACATTGCCGCTGCCATCGCTGACCACCTCCTCGGTCTTGAGCGCCACCGGGAACAAGCCGCTGTAACGCAGCTCGCCGTCGACCATGCTGTTTTGCTGGCTGCGCAGCGACAGCGTCATGGTGGCGTTCTTCACCGGCTTGCCGTCCGGGTAGCGCAGCGAGATGCTGCCCTTGACCGCCTCGCCGGTCTTGAACTCCGGCTTGGACGGCTGGATGTTGATCTCGAAGTGAGGCTTGATGTATTCGGCCACGCGGAAGGCCGCGCCATAGACGCCGTCCTTGTAGGTGAAGCGCAGCTCATAGCCGCCGGCAGTGGCCTGCTCGGGCAGGCGGAAGCGGGTGTCGGCGCCAGTTTCGCCCGACAGCTGCAGCGTTTGCGTCAACAGCGGCGTACCGTTCGGATCGAACACGGTCAGGCCGATGGGCGCGGCGGCTGCGGCCTGCGAGGCGCGCGCCGACGTGAACTCCCGTCCCATGAACTTGACATTGACCTCGTCGCCGGGCCGGTACAGCGGCCTGTCGGTGACGGCATACAGCTTGGTGTTATATATCTCGCTGTCGTAGTAGAAGTTCTCGGACACGAACACGCCGCCGGCGCGGTCCTCGCCCAGCACATAGGTGTGTTCGGGGCTGCCGCGCTCCATCGACGCCACGCCGTCGGCTCCGGTGGTGGCCGATTGCAGTACGCCGGTGCCGTCGGTCCAGGCCACATTGGCGCCGGCGACGGCGGCGCTGTTGTCGCGCCGCGCGGCCCACACCAGCATCTGGCCGGACGACACCTTGGTCACCGCCATCGTGTCCGACACAAACACCAGCGTGGTGGCGCGGTGCTGGCCGATGATGGCTTCGACCAGGTAAAGGCCCGGCTTGCGTTTGCCGAGCGGGATCATCACGTTGCCGGCACCGGGGGTGACGAATTCGCTGCTCGATCCATCGAGCTTCACGCCCTTGGGCGGCGCGATCGGCGCGGCCTGCCAGATCGGATAGCGGAAGCTGTCGACCAACTCCATGCCCTTGATCGGCTTGTACTGCGGGTTATTGGCGAACACCGTCGGCCGGCGGATCGCGTCGTTGGTGGCCAGCTTGGGATGCTCACTGGTCACCGAGAGGCGCGCCTCGGCCGAGAACAGCTTGCGCCAGAAAAGGCGCGACTGCTTCCACCAGCTGTCCCACAAGAAGCTCAGCGTGTTGGCCAGTCCCTCGCCCTGGTAGTTGCCCTCCACCTGGATGCGGTGCAGGTTCTTCTGCTTCTTCAGGAAGGCCATCGGTTCGGGCACTCGGTACAGCACGATGTCGGCGCCGGAATAGGCTTCGAGATTCATGCGGCCCATGTCGCGCCCCGGCACCTCAAGGCGCACGCGCGCCTCGTCGGCGCTGCCGTAGCTGGCGTCGGACAGCAGGAAGAACGGCTCGCCCTTGAACGGCGTGTAATAGCTCGGTTCCGGCTGCGCCAGCGCGCTTCCGATCAGGAACAGCGATAGCACACTGGCGAGCAGCAGCTTCATGACAGAAATGACAGCCGGAATACACCGGCGAAATTGGGATTGTTGGACGCAGGTTGCCACCGCGTGTCCTTCCAGGTAGTGAGTTGTTTGATATCGACGGTTCGCAGACCATTGTCGTCGGGGGTAACGGTGCCGGTGTGGTAGGCGATGCGCGCCCCCATCCAGACCATCAGGTGTTGTTCGTCGCCTTGGTCGAAGAACAGCAGGTCGCCGGGCAGCGCTTGGCTGATCTCGCGCGCGACGAAGCGGCTGTTGTGCTGCACCAGCGCCAGCGCGGTGACGAAGTGGCCGACCAAGCCGCCGGTCTGCACCCAGCGGTTGCGCAGCGCAGCCTGGCCGGCGTCGAGCTCCAGTTCGGGCGGCAGGCGGCGGTCGCTGGCGATGCCGTTGGCGCGCAGCCAGCGCGCATCGTGCACGGCCAGCGCCTCGTTGACGGCGAAGCGCACCAGGCCCGCGCAATCGCGGTGGGTCCAGCGCGGCGACGGCCCGCGTTCGATCTGCGCCGTGACGATGCGCAGCATCCACGCCTGGAAGGCGCGGCTCTGCGCCTGCGACAGCCGCGTGGACGCCTCCGCCGCCTCGCGCAAGGCCCAGGCAGGGGACGCGGCGGCCGCGCCGGCGCAGGCCAGCCAGCGCAACGTGGCACGCCGCTGAATCATCGCTGGGCCGCCTGCCATTCCAGCGTTTCCCATGCGGTGCCGCTGGCCGGCAGGCGCTTGAGCACCATGCGATACGGTGGATACTTCTTCAGCGCGTCCAGGCGCGGCGCCAGATGCTCGTCGGCCGCCGCGCGCAGCACGGGCTCATTGGCAGCCGGCAGCGTGTCGTAGGCTTCGCGCTGGATCAGCTGCGCCAGCGAGGCCGGCGCGATCAGGCCCACCGTGTGGCCGGCATCCGGCAGCAGGTCGGACGCGGCGGGCGCCTGCTTGCGGCGTACCGCCAGCACCTGGTCCACCAGCTTGCCGTCGGCGGAGAAGACCACCGTGTCGCCCGCCACCGCCAGCGCCGGCTTGGCCTCGCCCATCGCGGTGGACACGGTGCGCTCCCAGCGCGTGACGCCCTTAGCCTCGGACTTGCGCACCGCGTCCTTGCCGCCGATGGCCGCCGTGAACAGGCTGCCGTACAGCGCCTCGCCGCCCGCTTTCGCCTGGCGCGTCGCCACGAACACCGGTGTGTGCAGGCGCGAGCCGCCGTACCAGCACGCGGCGGCCGGGCCTTGCAGCTGGGTGCCCAGCGGCAGCAGCGGTTCCGAGGTCTTGCCGCTCATTTGCTTGAGCATGGGCTGCAGCGCGTCCCAATCCACCGGCACGCTGAAGCAGGCGCTCGGATCGTGCGGCAGCACCGGCCACAAGGCGGCGTTGTCGTAGCCGCCCTTGTGCAGCTTGTCCGCGTTGACCAGCACCTCGGAGCGCCACGCGCCCTTGGTGAAATCGAAGCGCAGCGCCTCCAGCGCGCCGAAGAACGGCTGATAGCCGAAGGACAGAAAGTCCGCCTTGACGGCGATGCTGTGGCCATCCGGCGCCGCCTGGTCCAGATGGAACTGCGGATGGAAGATGTTCTGCTTGGACTGGTCCGACGCCAGCAGGCTGGCCACGGTCTTGCCGGCCGCGCTGTCGGCGCTCTTGCCCTGCGCGCCGCCATACAGCATACCGGGATGCGACAGGATCACCAGCCGCTGGCCGTGCGCGGCGAACAGCATGGTGCGGTTGTAGGCGTAGTTGAGCGCATACACCGGCACCTTGTCGCCATCGACGCGCAGCTCGCCGGCCACGCTCATTTGCGTGTCCTTGAGCGCGACCTTGCCCGCCTCCTCCAGCAACCGTGTCAGCTGGTTGCGCGAAACGGCGATGGCGAAGTGCTTGAGCGAACCGTCGGCGTCGCGCCACAGCGCCACTTCCGCCGGCTGGTCCAGCACCATGCGCAGCAGCTGGTCGCCCCAACCCAGTTCATGTTCGTAGGCGATGCGGCGCAGGCTGCCCTTGAGGCCCAGCCGGTCCTCGCTTTGCTCGTAATAGAACAGGAATTCCTCGCGCAGCACGTCGCGCGCCAGCGGCACCGTCAGCAGGTCGCGCGGCAGCGACGACAGGCTTTTGGTCATCACCAGTGCGTCCGGCCGGGACAAGTCCAGCTTCAAGCTGTTGACGTCCCCCATGAGATTCCAGCCCAGGAGCCGGTAGGCGGCTACCGCGGCCAACACCACCGCGCCCCCGGCGAGCGATCCGACCAGTATTTTTTTATTCATGGACGACGATTGCCAAGTTAGTAATAAGTTATAAATAATAACATGCCAACTCGGCAACCAAGAGCGCGCACGGTACGAAAGCGTAAAATAGCGGTTTCGCCGATCCATACGCCCGTCATGTCCATCCTGCTCACCACCCTCAACGCCCGCTACACCCACGCCTCGCTGGGCCTGCGCTATCTGCTGGCGAACATGGGGGAGCGGCAGGCGCAGACCCGCCTGCAGGAATTCGTCATCGGCGCCAAGACCACCGAGATCGTCGAGCGCATCCTGGCGCACGCGCCGAAGATCGTCGGTTTCGGCATCTACATCTGGAACGTCGAGGAGACCACCAAGGTCATCGCCATGCTCAAGCGCGTGGCGCCGCAGGTGACCGTGGTGCTGGGCGGGCCGGAGGTATCCTACGAATCGAACGAGCAGGAAATCGTCAAGCTGGCCGACTACCTGATCACCGGCTGGGGCGACGTCACCTTCCCCAGGCTGTGCGGCGAGATCCTCAACGGCCCCAAGCCGCTGATGAAGATCCACGCCGGCGTGCAGCCGCCGATGGCCGAGATCAAGCTGCCCTACTCGCTCTACACCGACGACGACATCAAGAACCGCACCATCTACGTGGAAGCCTCGCGCGGCTGCCCGTTCAAGTGCGAGTTCTGCCTGTCTGCCCTGGACAAAACGGCGTGGCCGTTCGCGCTCGACCACTTCCTGGCCGAGATGGAGGCGCTGCACGCGCGCGGCGCGCGGCTGTTCAAGTTCGTCGACCGCACCTTCAACCTGAATATCAAGACCAGCCTGAAGATCATGCAGTTCTTCCTCGATAAGCTGGAGGCGAATCCGGACGATCCGGTCTACGCCCACTTCGAGCTGGTGCCGGACCACCTGCCGGACGCGCTGAAGGAAGGCATCAGCAAATTCCCGCACGGCGCGCTGCAGTTCGAGATCGGCATCCAGAGCTTCAACCCGGCGGTGCAGACGCTGGTCAGCCGCAAGCAGGACAACCAGAAGGCGGCCGACAACATCCGCTGGCTGACCGAGCACTCCAACGCCCACATGCACGTGGACCTGATCGCCGGCCTGCCCGGCGAGACGGTGGAGAGCTTCGCCGAAGGCTTCAACAAGCTGTGGGCGCTCAATCCGCACGAGATCCAGTTCGGCATCCTCAAGCGGCTGCGCGGCACGCCCATCATCCGCCACACGCAGGAATACGGCCTGGTGTTCGAGCCATACGCGCCCTACACCATCCTGGCCAACCGCGACATCGACTTCCCGACCATGCAGCGCCTGGTGCGCTTCGCGCGCTACTGGGACCTGGTGGCCAACTCCGGCCGCTTCGGCCACACGCTGCCGGTGCTGCTGGGCGACGACGCCTTCGGCCGCTTCATGGCCTTCTCGGACTGGCTGTACGCGAACACCGACGCCACCCACCGCATCGCGCTGGAGCGCCTGGTGGCGATGGTGGCGAAATACCTGCACAGCCAGGGCATGGACAGGGACGCCGCCGAGGCGTTGCTGGCCAGCGATTACGCCGGCGCCAAGCCCAAGGCCGCCGAGACGCCGGCGCCCAAACGCCAGGCCCGCAGGCTGGCCGCGTGAGCGGGGCCGCGACCCGATGCGCAAGCACTGGTAGCGGCCAGGGCCAAACTCCCTTAAACTGACGCAATGCCTATCGCCAAAGAGCCCACTCTCACTCTCAATCCCGGTGCCGCCAAGGGGCCTTCGGTCGCCGCCGGCGGCACCTGGCAAGTGCACGCTCTGGCTCAGGGCAAGACCATGGCCACCATCACGGCGCTGATCAAGACCCTCAAGGCCGACGGCGTCAAATGGGACCTGACGGCGATCGACAGCATGGACCACATCGGCGCCCAGCTGCTGTGGAACGCCTGGGGCAAGACCCGGCCGGCCGACCTGCAACTGGCGCCCGGCCAGGAGGAATTCTTCAACCGCCTCGAATCGACCGGCAAGCTCGAACTGCCGGCAGCCCGCCCGCAGCGCCTGACGTGGGTGATGAAGCTCGGCTTCGCGATGCTGCTGTTCTTCGAACACCTGATCGCCCTCACCTCGCTGATCGGCCAGGTGGTGCAGGAACTGTGGCGCTTCGCGCGCGCGCCGATGCGCGGCCCGTGGAAGGAAATCTCCGCGAATATCTTCCACGCCGGCTTCCAGGCGCTGGGCATCACCGCGCTGGTCGGCTTTTTGATCGGCGTGGTGTTCTCCTACCTGTCGGCGCAGCAGCTGCGCAACTTCGGCGGCGACATCTTCCTGGTCAACCTGCTCGGCATGAGCATCATCCGCGAACTGGGGCCGCTGCTGGCGGCGATCCTGGTGGCCGGCCGCTCCGGCTCCTCCATCACCGCGCAACTGGGCGTGATGCGCGTAACCGAAGAGCTGGACGCCATGCTGGTGATGGGCATCTCGCACGGCTTCCGCCTGATCATGCCCAAGGTGCTGGCCCTGGCGATCGCCATGCCGCTGCTGGTGATCTGGACCGACACCATCGCGCTGTTGGGCGGCATGGTGTCGGCCAAGGTGGAGCTGAACCTGTCGCCGCAATACTTCATCCTCAAGCTGCCGGACGCGGTGCCGCTGGCGAACTACATGATAGGCCTGGGCAAGGGCACGGTGTTCGGCATCCTGATCGCGCTGGTGTCCTGCCACTTCGGCCTGCGCATCAAGCCGAACACGGAGAGCTTGGGGCGCGGCACCACCACCTCGGTGGTCACGGCGATCACCGCGGTGATCCTGGCCGACGCCGTGTTCGCGATCGTCTTCAGCGGCGTGGGGTTCTGATGGCCAACCAGGCGCTCGTTCCCGAAAAAGTCTGCGGCCCCGGCACCGGCGAGCTGACGCTGGACGGCAGCGTGCCGATCGTCGAGATCACCGGCCTGTGGACCAAGTACGGCCGCACCGTGGTGCATCAGGACTTGAACCTGGAAATCGAACAGGGCGAGATCCTGTCCATCGTCGGCGGTTCCGGCACCGGCAAGACCACGCTGCTGCGCCAGATGCTCGGGCTGGAGAGGCCGGCGCGCGGCTGCGTGCGCGTGTTCGGCGAGGACATCAGCGAGATCGGCTCCGAGCAGCTGCAGCAGCTGCGCAACCACTGGGGCATGCTGTTCCAGCAGGGCGCGCTGTATTCGGCGCTGACGGTGTTCGAGAACATCGCCCAGCCGATGCGCGAACTGGGCACGCTGCCCGAGGACCTGGTGCGCGACGCCGTGCTGCTGAAGATGAACATGGTCGGCATGGGCCCGGAGCACGCCAACAAGATGCCGTCCGACC
This sequence comes from Duganella sp. GW821-FHT01E12, assembly GCF_059422325.1. NCBI lineage: Bacteria > Pseudomonadati > Pseudomonadota > Betaproteobacteria > Burkholderiales > Oxalobacteraceae > Duganella > Duganella sp. GW821-FHT01E12. Next base: position 13,761 of record NZ_JBWKWR010000001.1, read on the forward strand.
TGTCCGGCGGCATGGTCAAGCGGGTGGCGCTGGCGCGCGCGCTGGCGCTCGAACCGCGGCTGCTGTTCCTCGACGAGCCGACCGCCGGCCTCGATCCCGATCTGTCCGAAGCCTTCGTCTCGCTGATCAAATCGCTGCACCGCGAGCTGGGACTGACGGTGGTGATGGTCACCCACGATCTCGATACGTTGTTCGCCCTGTCGACCCGCATCGCCGTGCTGGCCGAAAAACACGTGATCGCGCTCGGTCCCCTGCGCGACCTGCTCACCATCGACCACCCGTTCATCAAGGAGTTCTTCCTCGGCGACCGCGGCCGCCGCGCGCTGGAAGCGCTGGACGAAAAAACCAACACGGAGCACCACTGATGGAAAACCGATCCCACGCACTCACCACCGGCTTCTTCACGATCACGCTGCTGATCGCGGCCATCCTGTTCGGCCTGTGGTTCAACCGCGACCGCGTCGAACGCCTGCCCTACGTGATCGCCACCGCGCAATCGGTGCCGGGCCTGAACCCGCAGGCGCCGGTGCGCTACCGCGGCCTCGAAGTGGGCAAGGTCGCCAACATCGCCTTCGATCCCAAGGTGGCCGGCCAGATCCTGGTCACCCTCAACATCAACACCGACGCGCCGATCACCAAAACCACCTTCGCCACGCTGGGCTACCAGGGCGTGACCGGGATCGCCTTCATCCAGCTCGACGACGACAAGGTCGGCTCGCCGCTGCTGGCCACCAACAGCGACAACCCGGCCCGCATTCCGCTGCGCGCCGGCTTCTTCGACCAGCTGGAAAAGCGCGGCAAGGAAATCCTGAGCCAATCCGAGGAGGTGACGCGCAAGCTCAACGCGCTGCTCAGCCCCGAGAACCAGAAGACCATCATCGGCGCCTTCGCCGACGTCAGCGCCACCGCCAACGCCTACCGCGAGCTGCCGTCCAAGCTGGAGCCGACCATCGCCAGGCTGCCGGCGCTGGCCGAACAAACGCAGCACACGCTGAACTCCTTCAACACGCTGGCCAACGATTCGGATCGCCTGGTGAAGAACCTGCAGGCGCCGGACGGCCCGCTCGCCCGCATCGCCGCCACCGCCGACCGCGTCGGCGGCTCGGTGGCGGCGGTGGCCGGCGGCATAGAACTCGACACGCTGCCGCAGGTGAACTCGCTGTCCGACGACACCAAGGCCTCGATGCGCGCGCTGCGCAAGACCATGAACAAGATTAACGACCGTCCGCAAAGCCTGATCTTCGGTTCGCCCGGCACGCCGCCCGGCCCCGGCGAAGAAGGCTTTTCCGCTTCGTCCCAATAAGGAACACTGAGATGACTTCCGCCATCCGCAACGCCATCGCCATCGCCGCAGCCGCCGCCCTGCTGGGCGCCTGCGCCAGCAAGGGCCAGTCGACCGCGCAATACGATTTCGGCCCGCTGCCGCAAGCGCCCGCGCCGGCGCCGGCCGCCGCCATCGGCGCGCTGATCGTGGCCGACATCGCCGGCCCCAACGCGCTCGACACGGAGCGCATGCAATACCGCCTGCTGTACGCGGACGCGCGCCAGTCGCGCCCCTACGCCTACAACCAGTGGACCGCCACGCCGTTCCAGCTGATGACCCAGCGCATGAAGGCGCGCATCGCGCAGGCCGGCGTCAAGGTGCTGTCGACCACCGACGCCGCCGCCAGCCCGACCGTGCTGCGCATGGAGGTCAACGACTTCGCGCAGAACTTCGACAGCGCCACCAGCAGCACCGGCGTGGTCGATGTGCGCGCCTCGCTGTTCCGCAACCACAAGCTGGTGGACCAGAAGACCTTCAGCCGCAGCAGCCCGGCCCCGAGCCCGGACGCGGCCGGCGGCGCGCGCGCGCTGGCCGAGGCCACCGACGCCGTCACCGCCGACGTGCTGGCCTGGCTGGCGTCCCTGCCGCCGCAGAAGGAATGACGGACGCCACGCCAGCGGCGCCGCCGGTTCCGCCCGTGCCGGAGCCGGCCAGCAAGCCGTCGCCGTTCACGCGGGCGGCGCTGCTGGCCTATGTGCTGCTGATCGTCTACGCCAGCTGGTTCCCGTTCTCGGGCTGGCACAACCAGGGACTGTCGCCGCTGATCTTCCTGGAAAACACCAGCATGCCGCGCTACTGGACCAAGTTCGACGCCATCACCAATGTGGTCGGCTACATGCCGCTGGGGACGCTGATCGTGTACGCGCTGTACCCGCGCTTCAAGGGCATCGTGGCGTGGCTGATGGCGGCCGCCGGCGGCGTGTTGCTGTCGGGCCTGATGGAGGGCGTGCAGACCTATCTGCCCAGCCGCGTCTCGTCCAACCTGGACTTCTACACCAACGCCGCCGGCTGCGCGATCGGCGCGGTGGCCGGCGTGCTGACGGTGCGCCGCCTGCTGGACCAGAGCCAGCTGCAGCGCCTGCGCCAGGCCTGGTTCGCGCCGCACGCCAGCCAGGGCCTGGTGCTGCTGGCGCTGTGGCCGCTGGCGCAGATGTATCCGCAGAGCTTTTTGTTCGGCCTGGGGCAGCTGCTGCCCATCCTGTCGGAATGGCTGTCGCAGCTGCTCGACACCGAGATCGACCTGGCCAGCTACGTGCGGCCGGACGCCATCCTGACGGTGGAGCAATACTGGCTGTCGGAGACCATCATCACCGCCTGCGGCATGGTGGGCGCGGCGCTCACGCTGCTGTGCCTGCTGCGCAAGCCGGCCCCGCGCGGGCTGCTGGTGGGCGGCATGATAGGCGCCGCCATCGTCGTCAAGGCGCTGGCGACGGCGCTGCTGTTCTCGCCGGAGAACGCCTTCGTCTGGGTCACGCCGGGCGCCGAGGGCGGCTTCCTGATCGGCGCCATCATGCTGGCCGGCCTGGCGTTCGCGCCGCACGTGGCGCAGCGGCGGCTGGCGGTGGCCACCTTGCTGCTGAGCCTGGTGATCGTCAACACCACGCCGGCCAACCCGTATTTCGTCGCCACCTTGCAGACCTGGGTGCAGGGAAAATTCCTCAACTTCAACGGCGCGGCGCAGTTCCTGACCTTGCTGTGGCCCTTCTTCGCGGTGTGGTTCCTGTGGCTGCCCTCGCACAAGCTCAATAAGCCCTGACTAAGCCTGCCGCGCGCGGAGCGGGTATCATAGCGGCTACATTTTCCCCGAGGTACAGCGATGAGCGATACGCCCTACTACAAACACCACGTCTTCTTCTGCATGAACAAGCGTGACGACGGCCGCAACAGCTGCGGCGACCACGGCGCGGAGACCGCGCAGAAGCACGCCAAGAAGCGCTGCAAGGAACTCAACATCAACGGCCAGGGCCAGGTCCGCATCAACCAGGCCGGCTGCCTGGACCGCTGCGAGGAAGGCCCGGTGCTGGTGGTCTATCCGGAAGGCACCTGGTACACCTACGTCGACACCAGCGACATCGATGAAATCATCGACACCCATCTGGTGCAGGGCAAGGTTGTGGACCGTCTGAAAATCTGAAGAGCTATGAACAAGATCGAAAAATTCACCCTGGCCGGCGGCGCCGGCCAAATGGAAGGCGTCATCGACTATCCGAAGAGCACCCCGCGCGGCGTCGCGCTGGTGGCCCATCCGCACCCGCTGTACGGCGGCACCATGGACAACAAGGTGGCCGTCACGCTGGCGCGCACCTTCGCCGGCCTGGGCTACGTGGTGGCGCGCATCAACTTCCGCGGCGTGGGCGCCTCGGAGGGCGTGCACGACCACGGCCACGGCGAGACCGACGACATGGCCCTGCTGCACGCGTGGATGACGGCCAGGTATCCGGGCCTGCCGGTGGCGCTGTCGGGCTTCTCGTTCGGCACCTTCGTGCAGTCGCAGCTGGCGCAGCGCCTGGCCGCCGCCGGCACGCCGGCCGAGCGCCTGGTGCTGGTGGGCAGCGCGGCCAAGAAGTGGGAGATGGCGCCGGTGCCGGCCGACACCATCCTGATCCACGGCGAAAACGACGACACCATCCCGCTGATCGACGTGCTGGACTGGCTGCGGCCGCAGGACATTCCGGTCATCGTGATCCCCGGCGCCGACCACTTCTTCCACCGCAAGCTGCAGCACATCAAGGGCTGGGTCACGCAGCTGTGGCGCCGCACGAGCGATGTTGCCGAGACGGAAACGGACACCGCAAGCGCGGATTAAACCCCTATAATTCCCACGCCTTCAACTTTTCACCGAATAAAGCACCCCATGAAAAAATTTATCGCGGCACTGGCCACCAGTGTGATGTTGATGTCCGCCGCCGTCGCGCAAACCCTGCCGCCGCCGACCATCGCCGCCAAGTCCTGGCTGCTGCTGGACGCCACCAGCGGCCAGATCATCGCCTCGCAGGACCCGAACGCCCGCATCGAGCCGGCCTCGCTGACCAAGATCATGACGGCCTACGTCACCTTCGGCGCGTTGCGCGACAAGAAAATTGACCTGAAACAGATGGTCAACGTCTCCACCAAGGCCTGGAAGGTCGATTCGAGCAGCTCCAAGATGTTCATCGACCCGGCCACGCCGGTCAGCATCAACGACCTGCTGTACGGCCTGATGGTGCAGTCGGGTAACGACGCGGCCGTGGCGCTGGCCGAGGCGGTGGCCGGCGACGAGTCGGCCTTCGTGGTGATGATGAACAAGGAAGCCCAGCGCATGGGCTTGACCAACACCCACTTCGCCAACCCGCACGGCCTGCCGAGCCCGGAAAACTATTCGACCGCGCAAGACCTGTCGGTGCTGGCCAAGCGCGTGATCCTGGACTTCCCGGAGTTCTACAAGATCGACTCGGTCAAGAGCTTCACCTACAACAAGATCACCCAGCCCAACCGCAACCGCCTGCTGTGGCTGGACCCGACCGTCGACGGCATGAAGACCGGCCACACCGAGGCGGCCGGCTACTGCATGATCGCCTCCGCGCACCGCCCGAACGGCAGCGGCGAGCGCCGTCTGGTGTCGGTGGTGCTGGGCACCACGTCGGACCAGTCGCGCACGCAGGAAAGCCAGAAGCTGCTCAACTGGGGCTTCCAGAACTTCGACACGGTCAAGCTGTATTCCAAGGGCCAGGCCATCGCCACGCCGGAAATCTGGAAGGGTTCCAAGAACGCGGTCAAGATCGGCTTCGCCAACGACGTGCTGGTGACGGTGCCGAAGGGCGTGGCCGCCAAGATGAAGCCGCTGCTCGAGCGCAAGGACCCGCTGGTCGCGCCGCTGGCCGAGAACAGCCGCGTCGGTTCGCTGAAGATGATGGTGGACGGCAAGCCGCTGCTGGAGCTGCCGGTGGTGGCGCTGGAGACCGTCGAGCAAGCGTCGATCTTCGGCCGCGCCTGGGATTCGATCCGCCTCTGGCTGAAGTGATATCGCCCTTTCCCCCGCCGGGGGAAAGGACTTCCCGCGCCAGCGGGAATGACGTCGTTTAGTCGTCGTCGGCGTGGGTGTGCTGCATCGACTCCTGCGCCCACTTGAAGGCCGCCTGGCCGACCATCCCCAGGCCCTCCATGTCCAGCCCCAGCTTTTCGGCGATCTCCAGCGCCCGCGGCACCTTGTCGCGTTCGAGCAGCATCACCATCATCAGGTAGGGGCCGTAGACGCCCTCGCTGTTCAACAGCACGTCGCGGATGTCGTCCGACAGGTGCATCTTGTCGACCAGGTTGGCCATCGGCACGCCCAGCAGCACGTCGAACAGCGACAGCAAACCCACCAGGAACAATTCGTCGCGCTTGGCCTGCGGCAGCGGGCTGCAGGTTTCCATGAAGCGCGCGCGGGTCAGCGCCACCTCCAGCAGCGATTCGTCGCGCGCCGCGTTGGCGCCGCCGCCCAGGCGGAACATCGACACCGTCAAGCCCCGGTACAGCTGGTTGCGCCCCAGCACCATGAAGGCTTGCTGCAGGCTGGTCACCTTGGTGGTCTGGCCGTTGCTCGGCGCGTTGGCCCATTGCAGCACCTGGTAGGTCATGCCGGGGTCGCGCTTGGCCACCTCGATCATGGCCGGCAGCTCGGCGTCCGTGCGCAGCAGGTTGAGCAGCTCGATCGAGGTCATGCGGCTCTGGTCGATCTTGGCGTCCGGGTCCACCTTGTCGCTGGTGGTCAGGAAGTGGCCCATGAAGTAGTTGCAGCCCCACGACAAGCACATGCGCTGCTCGTCCCAGCTCTCGACGCCGTCCACCGCCAGCTTCATGTCGGGATAGCGCATGCGCAGCTGCTTGATCAGGGACTGGAATTCGGCCAGCGTATGCTCGCTCAGGTACAGCATGGCGACGTCGCACAGCGCCAGCAGCGGCGCGTCGGCCGGGTCCAGGCTGATGCCGCGCAGCGCCAGCTTGCAGCCGGTCTGGCGCAGCGCCGTCATGCGGCCGGCGATCTGCTCCACCGGCAGGCCGGCGGCCTGCTTGCGGTCCAGCAGGAACACGGTGTGCGGCGCCACCAGCGGCAGGTGGCGGTTGAACACCACCGCGTCCATGCTCAGCTGCACCAGCGCGACGCGGTTCTGCGCGAACTGCGGCAGGCGGGCCGCGACCAGGGTCTCGATCTGCACCGGCTCGGGCAGCGGCGCGCGGTTGCCGCCGAAGGGCACGGAAAAACGGTAGCCGCACAGGCGGTGGCGCTCGTCGACGATCTCGGCGCGCACCACGATGGCCTCGGGATCGCCGTCGTGCGCCGGCGCGGCCACGGGCGCAGCCGTCCTGGCGGGCGCGGCGGCCGGCTCCGGCGCGGACTCCGGCTTGGATTTCAGAAACGATAAGAAGCCCACTTGCGTACCCTCCATCACCGTCGATCTGTGTCGATCATACAATGAAAATCCGCGCTAAAAACGCTCCCTGCCGAAAAATTCATTTCCAGTAGAACACACGCCGACATAAGCAATCTGCAAGCTTGTCGCTATAATCCCTGCCATCCCTCCCCTCCTGAAAGCGCGACCATGAGCTACGCCCCGACTACCGACCTGTCCTGCCCCGCCCTCGCCACCCGCAGCGGCGGGCCGGTCCTGTCGCGCATCGTGGCCGGCATGTGGCGCATGAACGAGTGGCGGCTGACGCCGCAGCAGCGGGTGGGCTACATCGAGCAATGCCTGGACCTGGGCGTGACCAGCTTCGACCACGCCGACATCTACGGCGGCTACGGCGTCGAGGCGCTGTTCGGCGAGGCGCTGGCGCTGCAGCCGTCGCTGCGCGCGCGCATGCAGCTGGTGAGCAAGTGCGGCATCAAGCTGGTCGGCCCGGCGCGGCCGGCGCACACCATCCAGCACTACGACACCAGCGCCAGCCACATCGTCGCCTCGGCCGAGCACTCGCTGCGCCAGTTGCGCACCGATCACCTGGACCTGCTGCTGATCCACCGTCCCGACCCGCTGATGGATTTCGACGAGATCGCCGGCGCCTTCGAGCGCCTGCGCGCGGACGGCAAGGTGAAGCATTTCGGCGTGTCCAATTTCAGCCGCCACCAGTTCGAATGCCTGAACCGCCGCATCGCGCTGGCGACCAACCAGGTGGAGTTCTCGCCGCTGCACGTGGCGCCGATGTATGACGAGACCTTCGACGGCCTGCAGGACCTGGGCGTGGCGCCGATGATCTGGTCGCCGCTGGCCGGCGGCCGCCTGTTCAGCCGCGACGACGCCGACGGCAGCCGCGTGCGCGCGGCCATCCAGCGGGTGGCCGACGAACTGCGACGCCCGTTCGGCAGCGTGGTGTTCGCGTGGATCATGCAGCTGCCGAGCCGGCCGCTGCCGTTGACCGGCTCGGGCCGCATCGAGGCGGTGGCCGAGGCGGTGCAGGCCACCCAGTTCAGCCTGAGCCGCGAGCAATGGTTCGCCATCCTGCGTGCCGCGCGCGGCCACGAGGTGGCGTAAGCTCAGTCGTGGTAGACCAGCGGCGGCGCGATGCCGCGCCAGCCGCACTTCCACGCCAGGTTCAGCGCCAGCGTGGCGGCGATGTAGACGGCGAAGAACAGCACGAAGTACAGGGTCTGCAGCCAGGCCAGCAGGCCCAGGTTCACCAGCAGCACCAGCAGCGCGGCCAGGCTCTTCTTTTGCTTGGAGCTGGGGAAGCGCACGGTCGACACCATCAGGCCGCCCACCGCGAACAACAGCGCCACCACCAGGCCGGCGTGCAGCGTGCTGGCGGCCGGGTCGGGCCAGGCCACCACCACCGAGGCCACGCAGGCCGCGCCCGCCGTGATCGGTATGCCGACGAAATAGCGCGGGTCGGTGCGGCCCACGTTGACGTTGAAGCGCGCCAGCCGCAGCGCGCCGCAGGCCACGAAGAAGAAGCTGGCGATGCCGCCCAGCCGCAGCAGCGTGGGCTCGTGCGCGCCCAGCTGCACGAAGCCGTAGCAGTACAGCAGCAGGCCCGGCGCGCAGCCGAAGTTCATCACGTCGGCGATGGAATCGAGCTGCATGCCGAACTCGGACGAGGTGTTGGTGGCGCGCGCCACCATGCCGTCGAGCGCGTCGAATACGCCGGCCAGCACCAGCAGCACGGCGGCCAGGCGGTAGTCGTGGGCGGAGCCGATCAGGGCGTTGTCGACCGAGATGACGATGCTGCCGAAGCCGCAGGCGATGGACATCAGGGTGACCAGGCTGGGCAGGGCGAACTTGGCGCGCTGCACGCGCGCATGGTGTAATGGCTTCAAATTGGAGGCAATCAAAAAAAGTACCGCGTTTTCAACCCAGGCGGCAAACGGCAAGCTTACCATTTTAACCGCACGCCCTCTTTGCACCTACCGGATGCTGCCGAACCGAAATCTGGCATAGAATTGGAACAGCCAGCCAAGGCCGGCGGCCCAACGCACAGGAGTTTTCATGGATACTCACCGCCGACGCAGCGTCCTCTTGCTGCCCCCCTTGCTGCTCGCGCTGCTGCTGTCGGCCTGCGGCGGCGGCGGTGGCGGCGCCAGCACCGCCGCCACCGTCACGCCGCCCGACCTGACCCAGTCGCCCGGCGCGCCCGCCTTCACCGGCAACACCGCGCTGGACGGCTACAACTGGATCAACTACCGGCGCGCGCAACTGGGCCTGTCCACGCTGGCGCGCAACGCCCGCATCGACGCCGCCGCCCAGGGCCATTCCGACTACCAGCGCCTGAACAACACCGTCACCCACGAACAGACGCCCGGCCTGCCCGGCTTCACCGGCGTCAAGCTGCTCGACCGCCTGACCAACGCCGGCTACGCGACCCCGCTGCCGTACGCCATCGGCGAAGTCATCTCCGCCACCGGCAACGCCTCCGGCTTCTACCAGGCCGAGGAACTGATCACGGCCATCTACCACCGCTTCGTGATGTTCGAGCCGGTGTTCAAGGAGGTGGGCACGGGCGCCGCGACCACCAGCGCCAACTACACCTACTTCACCGCCGACCTGACCGCGGTCGGCGGCTACGGCGCCGGGCTGGGTGCGGGCCGCGTGGTCACCTACCCGGCCGCCAACCAGACCGGCGTGCCCACCAACTTCTTCAGCGACAGCGAATCGCCCGATCCGGTGCCCAACCAGAACGAGGTCGGCTACCCGATCAGCGTCCACTCCGACACCATCCGCGACGGCGTCGGCGTCGTCGTGCAAAGCTTCGCGGTGGCGCCGCGCGGCGGCGCCGCGCTCAGCGTGCGCCTGCTCAGCCACGCCACCGACGCCGCCACCGGCGAGACGGTGGCCGCCATCATCCCGCTGGCGCCGCTCAAGAGCGCCACCGTCTACGACGTCAGCTTCAGCGGCCTGGTGGCCGGCGTGCCGGTCACCCGCAACTGGTCCTTCACCACGCGATGAATCCGGCCGACGACGAGGTGCTGCACGTGGCCGCCGGGCTGCAGCAGCTGATGGGCGACTACACGCTGTACCTGCACATCCTGCGCCGCTTCCGCCAGCGCTACCGCGCCGCCGCGGCCGAGACCGGCGCGGCGCTGGCGGCCGGCGACACGGCCGGCGCGCTGCGCATCGTCCACACGCTCAAGGGCGCGGCCGGCATGATAGGCGCGCAGCAGGTGCTGCGGCTGGCGGGAGCGCTGGAGGCCTGCGGCTGCGCCGCGCCGCTGGCGCCGCTGGAGCTGGCGATGGAGCGGCTGCTGGCCGAGACCGGCGCGCTGCTGGCGGCCGAGGCGCCGCAGGAGGTGCCGGCCGCGCCCGCGCGTCCGGCGCCGGGCGCGCGCGCGCTGGTGCGGCAGCTGGCGCGCCTGCTCGATGACGGCGATGGAGCGGCGATCGATGTGCTGGAACAGTCGGCGACGGCGCTGGCGGCCGGCCTGGGGGTGGCGGTGTTCGAGCAGGTGACGGCGGCGGCGCACCAGTTCGATTTCGAAACGGCGCTGGCGCGGCTGCGGGACGGCGCGCCCTGAATTCAGCGGGTGTATTCCTTTTCCTCGTCGAAGGCGTCGGCGCACTCCTTGTCGCAGAAGCGGCGCACATTGTCCAACGGCTTGTCGCAGTACCAGCAGGCGCCCTTGGGAGGCAGGCTGTGGCGGGTGCGGGCGGCGGCGGCCGCGGCGGCCGTGGCGGGCGGCGCCGCGCCGGCGCCATCGTCCGGTACGCTCTCTTGTGTCGGTTCCACGATCGCCTCCTTTCCAGGCAAAGCACAGGTCAACGTTGCAAGATTACTTCAGCGGAATATCCCACGCATGAGAATTCTCAACCAATCCATGATAGCAGGTTCGGCGTGGCCGCCCGATGCGCCGAAACGCCAAAAAACCACGCCCGGCGAACCCGCGCCGCGCCCCGCCGAATGAGGAAATATTTTTTAATGGAAAAGTCGAAAATGATAGTGAGTCCAACCGGCAACAATCGGCCGCGCTTCGGCCGGGCCGGCGTTGGCAGCGGCGGCGATAATCCTTACAATCGGACCATCCCCCCGCCGATCCGACGCCGCCGATAAGCAAGCCGCCGCCATGACACCCGCGCCCGCCCCGCACCGGCCACACGCTCCCGGCGTGCGCGCCAGCCTGGCACTGCTGGTACTCGCCTGCATCGTGCCGGTGGCCATGGCCGCCGCCTGCCTGATCGTCGACTTCTACCACAAGGAACGGACACAGCTGATCGACAGCGCCGTGGCGCGCGCCCGCGCCATCGGCGCCGCCACCGAGCGCGACATCGAAAGCGCCCAGCTGGCGCTGCAGACGCTGAGCAGCTCCACGCTGCTGCGCGACCAGGACTTGCGCGCCTTCCACCCGCACGCCGCCGCGCTGGCCGGGCGGCTGGGCGCCGACAGCATCGTGCTGCTCGACACCGACGGCACGCTGCTGCTGTCGACCCGCCGCCCGTACGGCGCGCCGCTGGCGCGACTGGGGCGGGCGCCGCTGCTGCAGCGCATCCTGGCCAGCGGCCGGCCGGGCGTGTCCGACATGTTCATCGGCCCGCTCAACGGCAAGCCCATCTTCAGCGTCGGCGTGCCGGTGCTGCGCGACGGCGCCGTGGTCATGACGCTCAACGCCATCTACACGCCGGATCGCCTGCTGCACGTGCTGAGCGAGCAGAAGCTGCCCGACAGCTGGCGCGCCAGCGTGCTCGACACCGAAGGCCGGGTGGTCACCCGCAGCCACGAACTGGCCGCCTACGCCGGCCGGCAAGCCGGCGCCGCGCTGCGCCAGCAGCTGGCCGGCGCCAGCGAATCGGGCCTGGCCACGCGCGCGCTGGACGGCCGGGACGCCTACGTGGTCTACAGCCGCTCGCCGCGCACCGGCTGGACCGCCATGCTGGCCATCCCCGGCGCCGAGCTGACGGCCCGGCAGTACGGCACGCTGGCCTGGCTGGTGTCGGCGTCGGCCGCCGCGCTGGCCGCCGGCCTGGGCCTGGCGTGGCTGCTGGGCGGCCGCATCGCCCGCTCGGGGCAGGCGCTGGTGGAGCCGGCGCGCGCGGTGGGCGCCGTCGCCAGCCTGGCCCAGCCGGCGCCCGGCCTGGCCGAAGTGGACCAGATCCTGGCCGGCATCGTGGCCGAGGACCAGCGCGCCGGCGCCATCATCGAGCGCCAGCGGCTCGACGTGCACGAGCTGGTGCACAGCGTGATGCGCCTCGCGCGCAACGAGCTGATCCAGCGCGGCCTGACCGTGCGCGCCGAACTGGACGCCGAGCCGCTGGCGATCCGGGGCGATCCGTTGCAGCTGCGGCAGGTGCTGATCCAGCTGCTGATGAACGCCTGCGACGCCCGGCCCGCGCCGCCGGACTCGGACGGCGTGATCGTGCTGCGTTGCGCGCGCGCCGGCGACGCCGTGCTGTTCAGCGTGATCGACGGCGGCGCCAGCTTCCACCTGCGCCTGCCGCTGGCGGCGCCGCAATGAGCTGCGCCGGCCCGGCAGCGCTTATAATCGTGGCACATTACACGGTCACCACACGGTCATGCCAGGAACCCAGCCCATGCAAGCAAACCCCACCGCCACCCAGCCTGCCGTTGGCAGCCACGCCCACCTGTCCGGCCGCGTGCTCGCGCTGGCCAACCTGGGCCTGATGGTGCTCGACGCCGGCGGCCGCGTCGTGATGTGGAACCAATGGCTGGCCAGCCACTCCGGCCTGTCCGCCCACCGCGTGCAGGGCAGCGCGCTGTTCGAGCTGTTCCCCGAGCTGCGCGGCCAGCGCCTGGAGCAGGCGGTACACAGCGCGATGCAGAGCAATCTGCCGCAGCAGCTGTCGCCGGCGCTGAACCGCTCGCCCTTCCCGCTGTACCCGGCCGGCACCTGGGGCGGCGAGCGCGTCGAGCAGGCGGTGTCGGTGACGCCCTTCACCGAGGGCAGGGAGCGTTTCTGCCTGATCGAGGTGAGCGACATCAGCACCACCGTCGGCCGCGAGCGCCAGCTGCGCGGCCAGGCCGAGGCGCTGCGCGCGCAATCCTACGTGGACGGCCTGACCGGCATCGCCAACCGCCGCCACTTCGACGTCGCGCTGGACCGCGAGCTGCGCCGCGCCCAGCGCAACAACGGCCAGCTGTCGCTGCTGCTGATGGACATCGATTCCTTCAAGGCCTACAACGACCACTTCGGCCACCAGCAGGGCGATGCCTGCCTGACCCTGGTGGCCGAAGCGTTCGCCGCCATGCTGCAGCGGCCGGCCGACCTGGCGGCGCGCTACGGCGGCGAGGAGTTCGCCGCCGTGCTGCCGGACACCGGCCCCGAGCAGGCGGCCCGGCACGCCGAGGCGATCCGCGCCCGCATCGCCGCGCTGGCGATCACCCACGCGCCGGCCGCCACCCGCCCGCACGTGACGATGAGCATCGGCGTGGCCAGCTACGACAAGCAGCGCCTGTTCGACGCGGCCACCATGCTGGCCGCCGCCGACGCCTGCCTGTACGCCGCCAAGCGCGCCGGCCGCGACTGCGTGATCGTCGACCGGCCGGCGGAAAACGCCGCCTGACGGCGCCGGAAACGCTGGCAAATTACCAACATCGCGCCTTCTGCTGTATGATTCCGCTTGGCAACATTATTTTACGCGGCAGCAGGGACAGCACATGATCGTTGGGATAGACCTCGGCACCACCAATAGCCTCGTCGCGGTATGGGAAGACGGCGTCGCCCGCCTGATACCGAACAGCCTGGGCGAGGTGCTGACGCCGTCGTGCGTCAGCATCGACGACGACGGCAGCATCCTGGTCGGGCGCGCCGCGCGCGAACGCCTGCAGACCCACCCCCGCCTCAGCACCGCCGCCTTCAAGCGCCACATGGGCAGCGACCGGCTGATCACCCTGGGCCAGCGCGGCTTCCGGCCGGAGGAATTGTCGGCGCTGATCCTGCGCGCGCTGAAGGCCGACGCCGAGGCCGCGCTGGGCCGCCAGGTCACCGAGGCGGTCATCACCGTGCCCGCCTACTTCTCCGACGCCCAGCGCAAGGCCACGCGCGCGGCCGGCCAGCTGGCGGGCCTGAAGGTCGAGCGCCTGCTCAACGAGCCCACCGCCGCCGCGCTGGCCTACGGCATCCACCTGCGCGACAGCGAGACCAAGTTCCTGGTGTTCGACCTGGGCGGCGGCACCTTCGACGTCTCGGTGCTGGACCTGTTCGACAACGTGATGGAAGTGCGGGCCTCGGCCGGCGACAACTACCTGGGCGGCGAAGACTTCGTGGCCTGCGTGGTCGAGCGCTTCTTCGAGCACAACAAGATGTCGCCGCACTACAAGAACGACGCCGGCTTCATGCAGCGCCTGGGCGCGCAGGTGGAGGCGGCCAAGCGCGCGCTGAGCACATCGTCCAGCGCCACGATACGCATCAGCGACAACGGCGCGGATTTCGCGATGGAGCTCGACGAGGCCGCGTTCGAAAAATTCTGCGCCCCGCTGCTGGCGCGCCTGCGCGATCCGGTCGAACGGGCGCTGCGCGACGCCCAGCTGCCGAGCGCGGAACTGGACAACGTCGTGCTGGCCGGCGGCGCCACCCGCATGCCGATGGTGCGGCGCCTGGTGGCGCGCATGTTCGGCCGCCTCCCCGCCTGCGAGATCAACCCGGACGAGGTGGTGGCGCTGGGCGCGGCGGTGCAGGCCGGCCTCAAGGCCAAGGACGCGGCGCTGGACGAAGTGGTGATGACCGACGTGTCGCCGTATTCGCTCGGCATAGACACCTCGCTGCGCGTGACCCAGGCCAGCTACTCGCACGGCCATTTCGACCCTATCATCGAGCGCAACAGCGTGGTGCCGGTCAGCCGGGTCAAGCGCTACTTCCCGCTGCACGATGGCCAGCCCCAGCTGCACATCAATGTGTACCAGGGCGAGGCCCGCATGGCGGCGGACAATATCAAGCTGGGCGAGTTGTTGATCGACTTGCCCGACGGCGAGCGCGACGAATGCGGCGTCGACGTGCGCTTCACCTACGACGTGAACGGCCTGCTGCAAGTGGAGGCGACCATCCTCAAGACCGGCGACACCGTGTCGCTGCTCATCGCAGGCAATCCCGGCCTGCTGTCGGACGAGGAGATCGCCCAGCGCTTCGCCGCGCTGTCGGCGCTGAAGATCCATCCACGCGACCAGATGGAGCACCGCACGCTGCTGGCGCGCGGCGAGCGGCTCTACCAGCAGCTGCGCGGCGACGCCCGCCAGCACCTGGGCGTGCAGATCGTGCGCTTCGAACAGGCGCTGGAGAGCCAGGACAAGCACCAGTGTCTCCCGGCCAGCCTGGCATTCGCCCAGCTGCTCGACGAACTGGAGCGGCACAGCATGCTCCATTCCGACGATTGAGGCCGGCCATGCGCGATACGATCCCCTTTCTGTACCGGCTGGGCCTGGAGGACGACGCCGACGCCCGCAGCATCCGCCGCGCCTACGCGCGCGAACTGAAACTGATCGACCAGGAGCGGGATGCGGCCGGCTTCCAGGCGCTGCGCGAAGCCTACGAGGCGGCGCTGCAATGGGCCAGCCACCAAGCCTCGTCGGCGGTGCCTGGACCGGTGGCGATGCCTGTGCCGGTGCCGGTGCCGGTGCCAGTGGCCCAGCCTGCTCCGCCGGTCGTGAGCTTCGCCCTGCCCCGCACCCCGGTGATGTTAGGCCCGACGCCGCCTACCGGAATCCCTACCGGCCCAGCACCGAACGCCACACCGGACAACGACCCGCGCCGCTGCGGCCTGACGGTCTTCAACGAATTCATCGAGACGGCGACGGCGCTGGAGCGGGATCATCCCGGCCAATACCTGACACGCTGGCAAGCCGCGCTGCAAGGCTGCCTGGACGACGACCGCTTGCTGAACCTGACCGCGCGCGCCATGTTCGAATCGCACATCGCCCACTGGCTGGCCGACGGCTGGCGCCCAGGCAACGAGATGCTGTTTCCCGTCGCCGTACAGGTCTTTCACTGGTCCGAAGACTCGCGTCGGCTGGCGCAGCTTGGCCAGCCCGGCAGGCTGTTGGACCAGGCGATCCGGGAAAACGAAGGCTTCGAGACGCTGCCGGAATCCCAGCAAGCGATCCATCGTTCCATCATCGCGCGGCTGCGCAACGCCGGCGAACCGACCAGCAACCAGCTGCAGGACGACATGCCCTATCTGGACATCCTGAGCAACTACTTCCCCGTCTGGCTTTCGATGATGGCCGACCTGAAGACGGTTGAGCACTGGCGCACATGCCATCAACAACTACCGCAGCAGCAGAAAAAGCGCCCGCCCGAAGCCACCAGAACCAAAGGCCCGATAGCGTGGCAGACCTGGGCCGCCGCGATCTTCGTCATCAACATGGTGCGTATCGCATTCAGCAATTATTCGGGACCAGACACGCCACCGCCACCGCCGCAAGCCGAGCCGTCCATCATCGAAGCGCTGCAGGCGGACCTGCCGCCGCGCCTGACGCCCTATCAAGTGCAAGCCATCGAAGCCAGGATACCGCGGCTTCCGGTGCACCCGCCCGGCGACGGCCCGCATCAAGTGAACTTCCGTGTGGACTTGGACCACAATGGCGAGATCATTATGCTGAACATGCTCAGAACATCGGATAGCTCCGCCTATGACGACGCCGCCGCCAAGGCGATACGCCAGTCCGTCCCGTTCCCGCCGGAGACGCCGAGAAAATTCGAAGTGTCGTTCACCATCCCGTCGAAGGGATAGTCCTTCCGGCTATTCCATCCATCAACTGCGTGCATGCCTGCCCTTGGGCGCGACGGCGTTCAACGCATTAGCTGGCCTTATGCATGCCATGCAGAGGTTTCATTTGTCACCGCGGCCGAAATGAGGGCAACATAGTGCATAACCCATAAAATGGAGACGGCACATGCATCAGCAAGGCGAACTGGCAGGCAAGGTGGCATTGGTGACGGGAGGCGCGTCCGGCATCGGCCGCGCCACGGCGGAGTTGTTCGCGCGCGAAGGCGCCACAGTGCTGATCGCCGACCGCGACGGCGCCGCCGGCGAGCTGGCGGCGGCGGCGCTGACGGCAAGCGGCGCGCGCGCCTCCTTCATACGCACCGACGTCGCCGTGGCCGCCGACTGCGCGGCGGCGGTGGCGGCGGCCGTGTCGCGCTACGGCCGGCTCGACGTCCTGTTCAACAACGCCGGCATCACCCGCCGCGCCAACGTGATCGACACCACCGAACAGGAATGGGACCAGGTCATGGCGGTCAACGTCAAATCGATTTTCCTGATGTGCAAATACGCGGTGCCGGTGATGCAGCGGCAAGGCGGCGGCAGCATCATCAACACCGCCTCCGGCTGGGGGCTGGTGGGCGGCAAGGACGCCGTGTCCTACTGCGCCTCCAAGGGCGCGGTGGTGATACTGACCAAGGCGATGGCGGTGGACCACGGCCCGCAGAACATCCGCGTCAACTGCGTCTGCCCCGGCGACACCGACACGCCCATGCTGCGCAACGAAGCGCAGCAGCTGGGGCTTGAGGAAACCGCGCTGGTGGCGGCGGGCGCGGGACGGCCTTTGATGCGCGTGGGCCAGCCGCGCGAGATCGCGCAGGCGGTGCTGTTCCTCGCATCGGATCGCGCCTCCTTCGTCACCGGCGACGCGCTGGTGGTGGACGGCGGCGGCCTGGCCGGATCGGCATAAACCGTGAACAAGTGGGAGAACCCCCAGCTGCTGGAGGAACACCGGCTGCCTCCGCACGCCTACTTCTTTGCCTACGCCGACGCCGAATCGGCGCGCAGCTTCGAGCGCGAACGCAGCCGCCGCTTCCTGTCGCTGAGCGGCTCGTGGCGCTTCGCCTACTTCGGCCATCCGCTTGAAGTGCCGGCGCAGTTCTACAGCGAGTACATGGCGCACTGGGGCGGCATCGAGGTGCCCGGCATGTGGCAGCTGCAGGGCCACGGCCAGCTGCAGTACACCGACGACGGCATGCCCTTCCCGGTCGATCCACCCTACGTGCCGTCGGCGAATCCGACCGGCGCCTACCAGCGCCGCTGGACGCTGGGCCCGGAGTGGCGCGGCCAGCGCGTGATCCTGCGCTTCGACGGCGTCGAGACCTACTTCGAAATCCACGTCAACGGCAAGTATGCCGGCATGAGCAAGGGCAGCCGGCTGGCGGCGGAATTCGACATCACCGCGCTGCTGGTGGACGGCGAGAACCTGCTCAGCGTGCGCGTGCTGCAATGGGCCGATTCCAGCTACCTCGAAGACCAGGACATGTGGTGGACCGCCGGCATATTCCGCGACGTCTACCTGATCGGCAAAGGCGCCATCCACGTGCAGGACGTGTGCGTGCGGACCCGCTTCGACGACGCCTGCCGCGATGCGCGCCTGTCCTGCGCGCTCGCCGTCTCGGCGCAAGGCGGCTACCGGATCGACTGGGCGCTGTACGACGGCCCGCGCCAGCTGCTGCACGGCGGAGGCACTGCGTTGTCGTGGGAGGTGGACGTACCCGCGCCGCACCAGTGGAACGCCGAAGATCCGTACCTGTACCGCCTCGAAATCAGCCTGTACGACGCCGACGACGAACTGCTGGAGATCGTGCCGCTGCGCGTGGGCTTCCGCGAGGTGAGCGTGGTCGATGGTCTGATGTACGTGAACGGCCGCTATCTGAAGCTGCACGGCGTGAACCGGCACGACAACGACCACCTGCGGGGCCGCGCCGTGACGATGGCGCGCGTCGAGCAGGATATCGTGCTGATGAAGCAGCACAACATCAACTCGGTGCGCACGGCGCACTACCCCAACGATCCGCGCTTCTACGAACTGTGCGACCAGTACGGTCTGTTCGTGATGGCCGAGACGGACGTGGAGACGCACGGATTCGTCAACGTCGGCAACCTCAGTCGGATCACCGACGACCCGGCGTGGGAGCCGGCCTTTGTCGACCGCATCGAACGCCACGTCCACGCGCAGAAGAACCACCCGTCGATCATCATCTGGTCGCTGGGGAACGAGTCCGGGTACGGCTGCAATATCCGCGCAATGGCGGCGCTCTGCCGGCAGATCGACCCCACGCGCCTGATCCACTACGAGGAAGACCGCGACGCCGAAGTGTGCGACGTGGTCAGCACCATGTACTCGCGCGTGCAGATGATGAACGCCTTCGGCGAATACCCGATGGCCAAGCCGCGCATCCTGTGCGAATACGCGCACGCGATGGGCAACGGGCCGGGAGGCCTGAGCGAGTACCAGGCCGTGATGGACCGCCATCCGCACCTGCAGGGCCACTACCTGTGGGAGTGGTGCGACCACGCCATCCTGCAACCGGAGGTGGCGGGCCGTCCCTTCTACGCCTTCGGCGGCGACTACGGCGACTATCCGAACAGTGGCAATTTCTGCTGCGATGGCCTGGTCTATCCCGACCAGCGGCCCGGCCCCGGCCTGCGCGAGTACAAGCAGGTGATCGCGCCGGTGAAGGTGCGCGCCATCGACGCCGCCGCCGGCAGGCTGGAAGTGGAGAACCGTCACTGGTTCAGCAGCCTCGATTGCATCACGCTGCTGGTGGAAACCAGGGCCGATGGCGAAGCGCTTCGATTGCAGCGCGTGCCGCTGTCGCCGCTGCCGCCGGGGCAAAAGCAGGAGCTCCGCATCCCCGAGCCGCCGGCGGGTGGCGGCCAGCGCTACCTGAACGTGCGCGTGGTGCGCGACCAGGCCACCGCCTACAGCGCAGCGCAGCACGAACTGGCGGTGTACCAGTTCGCGCTGCCGTCGATGCCGGTGCAGCCGCCGCAGCCGCCACTCGGCGCGCCGCCGGCGCTGACCGAACATCGCCTTGAATACCGCATCGAAGGCCATGGCTACCACATGGTGTTCTGCAAACTCACGGGAAAACTCAAGGAATGGGTGGCGCATGGCACGCCGCTGCTGGCGCGCCCGCCGCAGCTGACGTTTTACAAACCCTGCATCGACAACCACAAGCAGGAGAATGAAGCCCTGTGGCTGCCGCAGCACCTGAACATCATGCAGGAACATCTGCGCGGCATGGAGGTGCGGCGTGGCGAGGCTGCGGTGGAAGTCATCGTCGATTGCCAGATCGCGCCGCCGGTGCTGGGCTACGGCATGCGCTGCCGCTACCACTACCGCATCGACGGCGCCGGCCAGCTGCGGCTAACCTTGTCCGGCACACCGTACGGCGGCTTCCGCGACATGATTCCCAAGATAGGCATGACGCTGGGACTGAACCGCCAGTTGGACCAGGTCGAGTATTTCGGCCGTGGTCCTGGCGAGAACTACCCGGACAGCAAGGCATGCAGCATCATCGGCCGTTACCGCAGCAATGCGGCCAACATGTTCGAACACTATCCCAAGCCGCAGGACAACGGCAACCGCCAGGACGTGACACGGGCGTCGCTGCGGGACAGCCATGGCAACGGCCTGCGCATCGACGCGCCGCAAGGCATCCACTTCAGCGTATGGCCTTACAGCGCCGAGCAGATCGCGGCCACGCGCCACGACAACGAATTGCGCGACGAGGACTGCTGGACCGTCAACCTCGATCACAAGATGAGCGGACTCGGTTCCAATTCCTGGGGCTCCGAGGTGCTCGAATCGTATCGCGTGTACCTGGAGGCGTTCAGCTACAGCGTGGACCTGTCGCCGCTGAACAAGGAGAGCCGCCTGTGATTATCCTCAACAGCGTGGACGAATTCCGCCAGCGCTACCACTCCGCCCGCAAGTGGCAGCGCTGTCTGGAAGCCATCGCCAACCTGCCCAAGCTGAAGCCCGGCGTGTGCCACTCCATCGGCGATACGCTGGTCTACCGGCTGGTGGACGGCCACTCCGCCGCAGCGGCCAGCTTCACCGGCAACCGCCGCTACGTCGAGATCCACCACTACCTGTCCGGCGGCGAGACCATCGCATACGCGCCCAAGCCGTCGCTGACGCGCCTCGCGCCGTACAGCGACGATACCGACCGGGAAACCTTCAGCGGCGAAGCCACTCGCCACCACACCGCCAGCGCCGGCCAACTGCTCATCTTCGACAACGACTACGCCTATCAGCCGCAGGGCTCCAACCATCTGCGCAAAATGGTGCTGATGGTGACGATAGAAGGCGCCACCTTCCACAACAAGTGAGCAGACCAATGGTGAATTCCAGCAGCGCGAAAATCGGCCGCTTTATGCTGCTGTCGATGGCGGTGGCGGCGATCTTCAACATCCGCAATGTCGTCAACAGCAATATCGCCATCGGCATGGTGGCCGTGCCGTCCTTCCTGTTCGCGACGGCGACCTTCTTCATCCCCTACGTGTTGATCATCGCGGAATTCGTCAGCTTGAACAAGGACGCCAAGTCAGGTATCTATCAGTGGATACGCTCGTCGATGGGCGACAAGTGGGCCTTCGTCGGCGCCTACTGCTACTGGTTCGTGAACCTGTTCTACTTCACGTCGGTGCTGCCCAATATCCTCGTGTACGCGTCCTACGCCTGGCTGGGCTACGAATACCAGTTCTCACCGCTGGTGGCGGTGCTGCTGTCGATCGTGCTGTTTGCGTTCGCCACCTGGGTCTCCACCAAGGGCGCGGCGTGGGTTGGGCGCGTGACCTCCATCGGCAGCTCGCTGGTGCTGGTGATGGCGTTCGGCTTCGTGGGTTTGAGCCTGGCCGACTGGATGGGCGGCGTGGCGCCCGCCACGCCCGTCACCGCCGCCGCGATGACGCCGACCTTCAGCTGGGCCTTCATGGGCGTCATGGCGTGGATACTGTTTGCCGCCGGCGGCGCCGAGTCGGTGGGCGTGTTCCTGAACGACGTGCGCGGCGGAGCCAGGACGTTTGTGCGCACCATCGTCTTCGCGGGTCTGCTGATCGGCGTGCTGTATTCGGTTTCGGCGCTGGTGTTGAACCTGTATGTGCCAGCGTCCAGATTGAGCTACACGTCCGGCGTGTTCCAGGTGTTCGGCGCGCTGGGCGCGCATCACCAGGTATCGCCGCAGCTGTTGAACCGCTTGGTGGGCGCGGTAATGCTGCTCGGTTCCTTCGGTACGCTGATGGTGTGGACCGCCGCGCCGGTGAAGGCGCTGTTCTCTGAAATCCCGAAGGGGATCTTCGGCGAGCGCGCCATCGCGCTGAACCGCCACGACATGCCGGAACGCGCGGCATGGATACAATTCTGTGTGGTGGTGCCGCTGCTGGTGATACCGGCACTGGGGTCGTCCAACGTGAACCAGCTGCTCAATGTGGTGATCAACATGACGGCGGCCACCGCGTTGCTGCCGCCGTTGATCATCATGGCCGCCTACTTCCATCTGCGTCTGCGGCTGGACCATCTGCCACGCGACTTCCGCATGGGATCGCGCCGCGCCGGGCTGGCGATCACCAGTGTGCTGCTGGCCTTCTTCGGGGTCGCCTTCATCGCGGCCATCTTCCCGGCCGGGCAGAACCTGCTGCTCACGCTGGGCTACAACGTGGGCGGCGTGGTCCTGTTCCTGGGATGGGCGTTGTGGAAGTACCGCCTGTATGAGCGCGGCATCGCTGTCACTTGCGAGGTTTCGCATCCCGCGCCAGCATCAGCAGGTGTGCGGCGCTCCAGCTGAAGTTCGTGGCGCCCTGCATGCGGCCGGTGATGGGGTGGTAGTTCTCGCGGATCGGCGCGTCGCCTTGCAGGCCTTCGGCGCCGGCCGTGAAGCGGGCGGCGATGGCGTCCGCTTCGGCGGCGCGGCCGTAGTTGCGCAGGCCGGCCACGCCGAAGTAGACCTGGTCCAGCCACACCCTGCCGCGCCAGTAGATCTCCGGGTCGTAGGATGGGTTGGAGACGGCCGCTGTCGGCATCGGGACGGGTGTGCCGAATTCTTCTGGGTCCAACATTTTCGCGATCACGGCGTCGGCTTGCCGTTGTTCGGCGGCGCCGGCCCATAACGCGGTCCAGCCTTCGGGGCCGCGGCCGCGCATGGTCAGTAGTTGGCCGCCCAGCTTGCGGTCGTAGTAGAAGCCACTGGCCGGGTCGAAGAAGCTGGTGTTGATCAGGTCTCGCAGCTGCGACGCCTGTTCGCGCCAGGTGGCCGCTGCGGCTTGGTCGCCCAGTTCCTGCGCCACATCGGCGAGGATCAGTTTTTCGCGGTAGAGGAAGGCGTTCAGGTCCACCGATTCCTGGTCGATGGAGTAGCCCAGCAGCTTGCCTTGCTTGTCGCGGTTCTCCACCACGCGCACCTGCCAGTCGCGGCGCGCGGCGGCCAGGTCGCCGGCGTGGACTTTGTCCGCGTAACGCCGCAAGGCTGCCGGCTCGATGAAGCCGAAGCGCGCGGCGTTGTCCATGCCGGATTCGTAGCCGGCGGCCTGCTGTACCGGCAGTTCAATCGCTGCGTATTGTCCGGTGTCGACGATGCGGCTGTAGGCGGCGAGGCCGAGGCAATCGCGCATGCCTTCCTGCTCCGCTCCGCAGCCGTCCAGCGGTGCGGGCGACAGAGGCTTGACGCGGAAGCGCAGCTGGCCGGCGTCGTCGTTGTGCAGCGGGTGGACGGTTGCGCCGTATTCGGCCAGGCCGTTTTGATCGTGGTCGCGATTGCGATACCACCAGCGGTGATAGGCTTCCAGTTTGGGGCGCATCTCCTGCAGCCAGGAGCGGTCGTGGGAGTGGCGGTAGATTTCCCAGACCGTCCATGCGGCCAGTGGCGGCTTGGTGTCTCGCTCGTTCCAGTTGTCGCCATCGCCGCCGCGCGCGGTGTCCATGTTGTAGAAGACGTTGTCGGGAACCATGCCCTCGTCTTGCGGGCGCACGGTGTCGCTGGCCTGTATCTGGTAGTCGAACAGGGAGCGCACGGTGTTGGCGGCCAGCGCGGGATCGATGGCCGCCAGTGCGTAGGCTTGCTTCCAGGTGTCCCAGGTCCAGGCGCCGTTGAACCAGCGCGCGGTGGTGGATGGCACCATCGCGTCATGCAGGAAGGCGCCGCGCGGCGCGCGCCAGTTGCCGATCAGGGTTTCCAGTGCCTTGGTGCCGAGCGTGGACGCGGGCAGCCTGGCTTGCCAAGTCGCCCAACGGCGTCCGTTCGCCGCGATGGCCCGCTCCAGGCGCGCGGCATCCGCCAGCGGCGGAGCTGCGGCAGCGGCGGCCTGTGACCGGGCTGCGGCACCGCCCGATGGCGGAGCGGCGGCATCGGCCAGCGGAGGCGCGGCGGCATCGAGCTGGTAGCTGTAGGCGCTGTAGATCGTCTGGCGGCGGCCGGAGGGCAGCAGCGGCAGCTCGGCGATGCTGTCGTAGTGCTGGCCGTCCACGCTGTCCCGCGCACGCACGCTGCGCTCGATGCGGTAGCGCGAACGGCCGCTGGTCATCACATTGCCTGCATCGCGCACTTTGCCGAAGGTGACGCTCACGCCGCCAGCATCCCGTACCAGCTGCGGTTTCCACGCCTGCTGACGCGCCGCCACGGTGCCGTCCTTGCCCCATTGCGTCATCAGGTCTCCCTGCCAGTGCGCCTTGAGCGACATGGCCCGGCCGGAGGTATTGCGCAAACGGTAGCGCACAACCGCGCTGCTGGAACTGACGAAATGCAGGTCCACATCCAGCTGCAATCCCGGCCACACCAGCCGCTGGCTCAACACGCCGGGATGGGCGGCGCTGGTCCAACGGGCCTGCTCCGGCCGGAAACCGCGCCCCGTGCGGCCATCGGTCAGATCCAATCGCTCCAGCGCCGAAGCGATATACAGGCTGTACTCCTCGGCGATCACCATCGGCCCGCTGAAGGTTCCAGCCAGCGCGGGCGCATCCGGCAGCAGATAGCCATGCCAGCTGCCCGCGTCGAACATCGGATTGAAGCGCTGGTTTTGCTCGGCATCGAAATCGCGCACGGCGATCGGCGTGCCGTATCGGTTGATGGAGGGCGCTTGCGCATGCGCGGCCCAGGCGGCGGAGCATGCCGCAATCAGCAGCAGGTTGCGTACAGGTGAGGACATAGGCGGGAATGAAAACGAGTTGTCGGGAAGGGTAACACGATGGGGCCAGGCGCTGGTCGCGCCCGGCCCCTGCACATCAGAAGCGGTAGGACAGCGAAGCCGTGGCATTGCGCCCCAGGATAGGCCGCGCGTAGAACAAGCTGCCGTTCGAGCTTTGATTAAAGCCGCTGCGTGGATTACCCTCGGTCAGGCCGATCGAGTTGGTCACGTTGTTCACTTTCAGATTCAGCTTCCATTTCTTGTCGATCTTGATCTCCGCGCCCATGTCGATCACATGATAGGCAGGCAGCGCCAGCGCGTTCTCAAAGTCGGCAAAGCGCTTGCCAATATGGCTGTACACCAGGAACACATCGCCGAAGCCGAAATGCAGCGTCGGGATCAACCGCACCTGCGTGTTCGGCGTGCGCATCACCTGGTTGCCGTTTTGCTTAGCCTCCTCCGCATTCGGATCGATGCCGTTGATGGTGGCCTTCTGCAGCGTAGCTACGTACTCCAGCGAGAACTGCTTGAACGGATTGATGATGCCCTCCAGCTCAACGCCGGTGGACAGCGTCTTGACGAACACCTGGCGGAAGTCGCCGGTGGCCTGGTTGGTTTCGCCGAAGGACAGGTTGTCGAACTTGGTGTGGAACACAGTGGCCGACGTGGTCCAGAACGGCGAGATGTAGCGCACGCCCGCCTCGGTGAAACTGAGCCGGCTGGCGCCGTCGACAAAGCTGTCGGTGCTGTACAGGGTCGGCATGTTGGTGCCGCTGGCGTAGCGTCCATACGTGGCCACATGGTCGTTGAAGGCGTAGTTGAAGCCCGCCGTGTACGACGCTTCCTTGATCGTCTTCTGCTTGCGCGTCCACACGCCGGTGCCTGCGCGGCGCATGTAGTTGTTGGCGATGATGTTGTCCTTGTCGCTGCCGTCCGGGTTCAGTGCGCCGGGGATGATGGCGCCGCCGGTCAGGCTGTCGCCCGGCAGGTCGTCGCCCGCCGCCAGCACGCCCTCGTCCTGCACGTCGTAGCGGGCCACCTCGTAACGCACGCCGGCGTCCAGGCGCAGGTTGTTACTGACCTTCCATTCGTCGTTGACGAAGTAGGACAGCGATTTCAAATCACCCTTGTGGCGCTCGTAGAAATAGCCGTTGCGCAGCACGCCCTTGTCCGACAGGTAGCCGAGGATCTTGTTGTTGCCGTCGACGGCGACGATATCGAGCCGGCTCGGTTGGTCGCGCACGTCGGTGATGATGCGGGCGCCGTAGTCGGAATCGTCATACAGCTTTTGCGACGCGAACAGGATGCCGGCGGTGAAGCTGTTCTTGTCGTTCTCGTTCGTCACCGACAGCTTGTCGATGAAATGGCCCAGTGAGCGGTAGCGCGTCTCGGCCACGGCGTCGGTGGTGAAGCCGTTGCCATTCAAGGTGGACGGATCGTTGATCACCTGCCCGCTGCCGGCGTAGGCCAGCTTGGCGGTGCCGCCGAAGCGCTTGAGCAGCGCGGCCACGTCGCTGGACTGCGCGGGATCGAGCCGGTTGCTGGCGCGGACCAGATAGCTGTTCGGCCCATTGAACACCGAATGCGGCGCGACGTCGTAGCGGGTGTAGCGCGCGTTGTTACGGAACGACCAGTCGCCGCCCAGCTCATGCTGCAAGTCGGCGCCGATCACCTTCGCCAGCACGTGGAAGCCGGTGTGCAGGTCGGTGGTCACCGGGCCGTTGGTGGTCTGGTTGGTGATGCGCGCCAGGTCCGGGCCATCCAGCGAGCCGTAATGCGGATTCACGCCCGGCACGCCAGTCGGGTTGCCCGGATTGGTCAGCGGGATGGGCAGGTAGAAGGTGTTGTGGTCATTGACGTACTTGGCCGACAGGTTCAACTCCCCGCGCTCAAGCTTGCGCGTGAGGTTCAGGCGGAACTGGCCGCCATGGTCGGCAGTGATCCCAATCGGGCGCACGCCCTTGCCTTCGCGGTAGTAGCCGCCGGCCGCGTAGGTCCAGTCGTCGTTGATCGGTCCCGAATACACGCCCTCCGTTCGCACCATGCCGTAGTCGCCGACGGTGACCTTGACCTCGCCCTGCGGCGTCTGCGTACCCTTCTGGCTGATGAAGTTGACGATGGCCGCCGGGCCGTTGGTGGACAGGATGGCCGAGGTGCCGCCACGGATCGCCTCGAAGCGCTTGATGGTCACGTCCTCGCGCATCAGCACGTCCACCAGTTCCCCGTCGTAGATCACCGGCAGGCCGTCTTCCTGAAGGCTGATGAACTGGAACGCGGCGCCGCCGCTCAAGCCGCGCGGCGAGACGTTGTTCGACACCTCGCCGCCGGAAGCCTCCACCCACAGGCCAGGCACCTGCTGAAGCGAATCGGCCAGGCTGTGCGGCGCAAGCTTCTCCAGCTTGGCCAGATCCACGGTGGTGATGGCGACCGAGGATTCAAGCTTGGTGCGGTTCTTGGCGGTGGTGCCTGTGACGACCACCTCCTGAATCGGCGCGGCCTTGTCGGGGGCGCCCGCCGCGTCGGGCGCGGCTTGCGCCTGCGCGCCGTGCATGGCCGCCAGCTGGGCCAGTGTGGCGACCGAAAGGGTCAACCCGGTTTTTTGTTTCATTTGGAGTCTCCAGATAGTTATCGTTATGTTTTACTTTGCTGCCACTACACCGAGACCGGCCACATGGTCCGCTCCCGGTAGCCGGTCGTCACCGGCAAATACCCGTTGAATTGCGCATCGAGTTCCGCGTCGCCGCTGTCGATGCGCAGCACGCCGCCGTGCAGGGACATCAGCTTGTCCGGCGGCGCCAGCACGTGCAGCCCGCGCCTTCCGGCCGCGCGCAGCAGGCGCGCTGAAATCTGCTGGTTGCCGCGCCCCAGCACCAGGCCCTGGCCGCCGATCGGCGACAGCACCAGATGCGGCGGCGATTGCCAATCGCCGGCCAGGTCTTCCAGCTCCCGACGCGAGGCGTCGCGCACCAGCAGCGTGCCGTCGCCCTGCACCGCGTCCACGCCCAGCAGAGTGCCTTCCACGCCCAGCAGCGACAGCAAGGCCTGCGTGGTCGTGCCGGGACCGACCAGATACAGCGAGCGCGCCTCCATCCCTTCCGCGAAGCTGCGCGCGATGGCCATGCGCTGCGCGCCGCTGCCGCTGGCGTGGCGCGACTTGCCGCCCTGCGTCAGCGACGGCGCCAGCGGCAGTTGCAGGTAGCCGTACAGGCGCGGTTCGATGCGGCCGTGCCGCAGCGCGTCCTCGTCGAGGTCCATCACCTCGGCGTCGCTGCAGACGGCCAGGCCGTTCTGCTGCAACTGGCGCAGCAGCAGGCCCGCCGCCGTTGGATGGTTGGCGAAGACCGCCGACTGCATCTTCACGCCGGCCGGCACGCCCAGCACCGGCAGGCTGCCGATCGCACCGGCATCACGCAGGCCGTCGAGCACATCGCGCGCGGTGCCGTCGCCGCCGGCGAACAGCAGCAGGTCTATCCCCATGCCGGCCAGGATGCGGCTGGCGCGGCGCGTGTCGGCCGCCTGCGACGGCGATGCAACCGGCACCACGGCGCTCGCCTGCAGGCCAGCCGCATGCAGCGCGCACTGGCCCATGTCGCCGTCGGCCGCATACCAACTGATGGCGTGTGCCGCGCCGCCACAAGCTGCGAACATGGCGGCCAACCGCGCGGCCACCTGCGGCGTGCTGCTGGCCGCGAGCGCCGCTTGCACGCTGGCCGCGCCGTCCGATCCTTTGAGGCCGGCCGGGCCGCCGATGCCGGCCCAGGGATTGACCACCAGTCCTATCTTCATGCCAGTCCGCGCTCGCCCAGCTTGCGTTGGTAGGCGCGCCAGGTGATGGACCAACGCTCCGGATCGTCCAGCATCTCGCCCTGCACACGATGCACCGGGCAGTTGTGCGGCGCGGTCTTCACCAGATCCGGATCGCTGTGCGCCTCGCCGGCGATGTGGCGCATCACGCCGATGAATTCATCGAGGTCGGCGCGCGAGTAGGATTCGGTCGGCTCGATGGTGGCCGGTTCCGGCACCACGTAGGGATGGTGGCTGGTCCAGTAATGCACGCCGAAGTCGGCGGCGCGCAGGCCGATTTCCTCCGACGTCACGCCTGTCGCTTCGGTGAGGGCCGCCCAGCTGTAGCGCACCTGCTCGATGCGGCGCTTGCCCGCCGCGTAGGGCGCGGACATGCCGTCGATCTTCAGCAGCTCGTGCATCATGTAGTTGTTGTTCAGGACCGCGATCTCGGACACGGTGCGCAAGCCCTCGGCGCCCAGGTTCATGATCCACGCATAGGCGCGCAGCATGATGGAGGCGGTGCCGGTGAAGCTGCTGATTTTGCCGATCGACTGCGCCGCGCCGTCCACCAACGTGTAGCGGCCGTCCTTGTGCCGTACCAGAGGGCCGGGCAGGAACGGCGCCAGCGCCGCCGTGCAGCACACCGCGCCCACCGCCGGGCCGCCGCAGGCGTGCGGCGTGGCGAAGGTCTTGTGCAGGTTGAAGTGGCACAGGTCGAAGCCCGCCTCGCGCGCGCGGGCGATGCCCAGCAGGCCGTTGGCGTTGGCCTGGTCGTACACGCACAAGCCGCCGGCCGCGTGCACCACGTCGACGAATTCGCGGATGCGGCTGTTGAAGATGCCGGTGTCCTCCGGGTTGGTGATCACCAGCGCCGCCGTGCGCGGCGAGACGGCCGCCTTCAATGCCTCCAGGTCCGGGTAGCCGTTCGCGTCCGGGTAGAGCGTGATGACCTTGTAGCCGGCCAGCTTGGCGCAGGCGGCGTCCGACGGATGCGAGAAGATGGTGGTGATGACCTCATCGCGCCGGCCCGCTTCGCCACGGCTCTCGTGCCAGCCGCGCACCATCGCCATGTTGGCGAAGATGGCCTGCGATCCGCCGCGCGCCTGCAACGATACGGCATCCATGCCGGACACTTCGCGCAGCACGCCTTCCAGCTTGTCCATCACCTCCAGCATGCCCTGCACGGTGCTGTCGGGCTGGCGCGGGTGCAGCTCCGCCATGCCGGGCTGGCGCGCCAGCTGGTCGTTGATCTTGGGGTTGTACTTCATGGTGCAGGTGCCCTGCCCCACGTCCACGTTGAGGTCCGCGCCCAGCGTCTCCTGCGACAGGCGCAGGTAGTGGCGCAGCACGCGGTTCTGCGACATCTCCGGCAGCGCCGGCGCGCGCTGGCGCAGCATGGCGGCGGGCAGCCCGGCCAGCGGCTGGCCGGCGGCGCGCGCGATGTCCGGCTCCACTTCCGGCACCAGGATGCCGCGTTCGCCGGGCTGGCTCAGTTCAAAGATGACAGGTTCGTCCCAGCGCGCCTGGTGGTAGCGGCGCATCTGCTGCTTGCGGTGGTGGGCGATGTTTTCCATGGCGTTCATTGTTGGAGGACTTTCTCTAGCGTTGTGCACAGCAGGTCGATGTCTTCCTGCGTGTGGACTTCGGAAAAGGCGTACAGGGCCGACTGGCCCAGCGCGGGGAAGGCGGCGCTCAGGTCATGGCCGCCGAAGACGCCCTGCTGCAGCAAGGCGGCGTTGATGGCGGCCACCGGCAGGCCGGTGCCGTCGAAGTTGACGGCGAACTCGCGGAAGTGGCCGCTGCCCGCGTGCGCGATCCGCACGCCGGGGATGCGCGCCATGCGCTGCCGCGCGTAGGCGGTGCGCTGGGCGATGCCGGCGGCCAGTTCGGTCATGCCTTGAGGTCCCATCAGCGCCAGGTACACGCCTGCGGTGATGCCCCACAGCGCGGCGGCGGTGCCGACGAACTCATTGCCGTTCTCGCGCTTGTCGAACGAGGTGCGGCTGTAGGCCACGTCGCCGAAGCCGTACTCGCCCGGCACGCTGGTGGGCACGATGCCGAACAGGCGCGATGGATACTGCATGACGATGGCGGGATCGTCGTGGCTGGCGATGAAGCCGCCCTGGCCGCCGCCGTAGTTCATGTGCATGCCGAGCGGCTGGATGTCGCCGCAGACGATGTCGGCGCCGTAGCTGGCCGGCGGCGCCAGCACGCCCAGCGACACCGGATCGACGCCCACCACGAACAGCGCGCCCACCGCGTGCGCGGCGGCGGCCAGCGCGGCGCCGTCGTCGATGGTGCCGAGGAAGGACGGGATGTCGACGTACAGCGCGGCGGTGTCCTGGTCGAGCAGGCGCTTGACCTTGGCCAGGTCCAGCAGCCCGGTATCCGCTTCGAACGGCGCGGTGATGAAATCGAGATCGGCGCGGCCGTAGGTGTTCATCATGGACAGCTTGTCCGGATTGGCGTGGCCCGCGACCACCACGCGGCGCCGGCCGGTATGGCGGCCCGCCATGCGCACGGCGGTGGCGGCGGCCTGCATGCCGTCGTAGACCGGCACGTTGACCACGTCCATCTCCAGCAATGCGCCCATCATGCTGCAGTATTCGAACAACGCCTGGAAACGGCCATGGTCGTCGTACGGTTCGCCGGCGTAGGCGGTGGCGAACTCGCTGCGGCCATTGATCTCGTCGCAGACGGCCGGCACGTGATGCTGGTAGCAGCCGCCGCCCAGGAAGCTGAGCTGCCCGGCGCAGTGGCTGTTCTTGCGCAGCAGGCCGTCGACGTGGCGCTTGAGGCGCGCCTCCGACAGGTGCGGCGCGGCGATCGCCAGCGGCGCCTGCATGCGCAGCGCGGCCGGGATGTCGGCGAAGAAGTCCTCGGTGCTGGCGGCGCCCACGGCGCGCAGCATGGCCTCGCGCACGGCGGGCACCGAGTTGGGGATGTAGGGGTGGATAAACGGTTTGCCAGGTTCCATGTCATTTCCTGTTGATCGGGATGTCCCATCTTGTAGGAGCGAAATAACATTGACAAATGATCAGTATGCATGCGATACATTAGAAAAACTCATGCATGGAGCGCGCCATGGTTCATTCTTCCAGTCTGTTGAGGCAGTTGAAAACGTTCGAAGTCACGGCGCGGCACATGAGTTTTACCCGTGCCGCCGATGAGCTGTGCATCTCGCAGGCGGCGGTCAGCCACCAGATCAAGACGCTGGAGGAGGCGCTGCAGATCAAGCTGTTCAAGCGCATGACGCGGGCCATCACGCTGACCGGCGAGGGGGCGATTTTGCAACGCAGCCTGGTCGACGCCTTCGGCCGCATCGACCGCGTGCTGGCGCAATTGG
This sequence comes from Duganella sp. GW821-FHT01E12, assembly GCF_059422325.1. Classification (NCBI taxonomy): domain Bacteria; kingdom Pseudomonadati; phylum Pseudomonadota; class Betaproteobacteria; order Burkholderiales; family Oxalobacteraceae; genus Duganella; species Duganella sp. GW821-FHT01E12. The sequence continues at coordinate 45,502 of NZ_JBWKWR010000001.1, forward strand.
CGCAGGGCGAGGGCCGCGCGCGCAAGCGGCTGACGGTGGCGGTGACGCCGGCCTTCAGCTCGCGCTGGCTGGTGCATAGGCTGGACCGTTTTCTGGCGGCGCACAGCCAGCTCGAAGTGCGGCTGGTGCATACGGTGATGCATACCGATCTGGGTCGGGACAGCATCGACCTGGCGATACGGTGGGGCGATGGCAAGTGGCCGGGCGTGGAGTGTGAGCGCCTGTTCGGCACCGAGCTGCTGCCGGTCTGTTCACCGGCGCTGTTGAAGGACGGCCCGCCGTTGCTGGCGCCGTCCGATCTGGCGCACTACACGCTGTTGCACGAGGACAGTTGCGACGATTGGGAACGCTGGTTCGAGCAGGCCGGGTTGGCGCCATCGCTGGCGCTGCGCGGGCCGCTGATCGACGACAGCAACGCGCTGATGCAGGCGGCGCTCAACGGCCAGGGCGTGGCGCTGGGCCGCATGGCGCTGATCCGCGACGATCTGCGGCGCGGCACGCTGGTCAGTCCGTTCAGCCAGTCGCTGTCGACGCAGGGCGCCTACTACATGTGCTGGCGCCCCACCCGCACCGAGCAAGAGGCGCTGACGTGGTTCTCAGACTTCTTGCGCGATGAGGCGCGGGAGCAGGAGGGCCAGAGCAGCTAAAATAGTCGCATAGATCGAATTCGCCTTCGCAGCCAGCTCACAACCGTATAAATCGTATCAGCCATGTCGATGGCTCGCCGGCACCCAGGTACGCGCGGACGCGTTTGGTTCGCAGGTCACCCAACACCGGCGCCTCGGTACACGGCTCTTTGCTCACAACAATTCTTCCCTTGGGAGGAATTCCCTTTAGAACCTTGTCTGGTTCAATGACGAACTCGCTGACGTAGGTTTGATACACCGGCGCCGGCGTCGGTTCCCCCGATGAGTACATCCGGGGAAGCCGTTCCTCGTTGACGTGCTTGATTTCAACGATAACGCCTTCGACAACCAGATCGCTTATGTAAAAGCACTTGTCTTCCGGGCAAACATCCCTGCAGGGGACAAGCGCGGAAGCCGGAAGCGGCAAGGACATCGCCGCCGCCATCAAAACGGTATAAATTGTTTTCATCAAATACTTGGTTCAGGTTGGAAGTTCGGTTGCGGGCCGCAGCGGAACGCCCTGCGCCGACGCGGCGGCCTGCTCGGCGGCCTGCGCGCGCAGGAACGCGGGACGCTGGCGCAACCGCTGCCAGTAGGCGGCGACGGCCGGCGTGAACGATGTGTGCAGCCCCAACTGCTCGGCCAGCAGCAGTGCGTAGCCGACCGAGACGTCGGCCGCCGTGAAGCGGCCCGCGCACAGGAATTCGTTGTGCTCCAGGCGCGGCGTCAGCGTCTTCAGACGCGATAAAAACCAGCGCGAATAATCCTCCACCACCTGCGGCTGCAGCCGCTCCGGCGATTCGAAGCGGCTGTAGCGCAGCACCAGCGTTTGCGGGAAGGTCAGCGTGGCTTCGCCGAAGTGCAGGTAGTTCAGCCACGCGCCGTAGTCCGCCTCGTCCAGCGCGACGTTCAGCCGTGCCGTCGGATGGCGCTCGGCCAGGTACTGGCAGATCGCCGCCGATTCCGTCATCCGCATGTCGCCGTCGAAGAAGGCCGGCACGGTGCCGCAGGGATTGATGTCGAGGTAAGACTTGTCGTGCACGCGCGGCGGGAAGGCCATCATGCGCAGTTCATAGGGCAGTTCCAGTTCCTCCAGCATCCACAAGGGACGGAAGGATCGTGCGGCGATGCTGTGGTAAAGGATCATGGCTTACTCCGCAATGCGCTTCAGCCAGGCCACGTAGGCCGGGCTCGCGTCGGCTGGCTGGTTCTGGATTAATTTCTCAAGCTCGTCCGTCATGCCGAACAGCGCCCATACCAGCGGCGCCAGCCGGGCGGCCACGCTGTTGGCCTGCCCGGCGTCACGCAGCAGTTGCAGGCTGCGTTCCTTGTATTCCTGCAGCACGTCCGACTGGTAGCCGCGCGCCTTGCCCAGGCTGGAGAGGTACATCAGCTTCGGAACCTCGGCCGTGGGCCAGTGCTGCGACATGGTGAGCGGCCAGTCGAGCATCGAGCATTCGCCCCACATCGCGGATTTGGGCATGTGCCCGTTGTCCAGCAAGGTCAGCATGAAGGACTGGCCCAGCTCGGTCAAATACACGCCGATGGCTTCGAAGGTCGGGCGCTGATAGAAAGCGTCCAGCGGCTGCCCGCGCTGGTGGCCGATGCGCGCCAGCAGGCGCTCTTCCAGCGACAGCACCAGGGCGCCAAGTTCGTCTTGCGTCGCGCTGCCGCTTTCGCTGGTCTGTTTGGTCCGCGTGCCGCAGTCCCACAGATGCAGGGCGATGCTCCAGCGGGCGGACTTGCCTTCGCCGGTGCAGCCGATTTCGCCGGTCACGAAATATTTCATCCCCGCCGGCACGATGTCGAAGAGCGCCTGGCCGTCGGTTTCTGTGCCCGACAGCACCGGGCCGCCGCCCTCCACGATCAGGATGTTGCAGCTGGCTGCGTAGTCGGTCCAGTAATGCGCGGCTTCGGCGAGGTACAGGGGAATCGCGCGGGTGTGGCGGCCCACATCGTCTTCGCGCTGAGCTTCGGCACGCTCGGTGCCGTCGGTGATTTTGCTCAGCGCGAAGAAACCGATCGCCGGGGCGCCTTCGGGCTTCTGCGCGAACAGCCAGTCCGCGTTGTGGAGGCCGTATTGCCAGACCGGCTGGGTCAGAGAGATGGTGGCGATCTTCAGGTCCGCCGCATCCAGCGGCGTGGCTTGCGCCGATTGCGTACGCATCTCCTGGAACACTGCCGCGAACTGGTCGAGGTACTGCTTGATGGGCGGGAAGCCCAGCGCGTACATGCGCGCCAGCAGCGCCTCGCCCTGGTCCACCTTGCCGAGCTCCTGGCAGGCGCGCAGCAGGTTGATGCCGGCCATCGGATCGTGCTGGCGCTCATCGTAGGCCGGGCCTATCAGTTCCAGCATCAGCGGGATTTGTCCGCTGTTGCCCAGGTCGCCGGACATCATCATCAGCGCGTTGCCATCGAACTGGCCGCCCTTCAGCACGTCCGCGTACAGTGCGCGCGCCGCCGCGAAGTCCTTCTTCTCGAGATGATGGCGCGCCAGCCACAATTGCGCGCGCCAGCTGCCCGGCAAGGCGGCGGCGGTTTGCAGCGCCTTTAAATAGCCGGCCTCGCCATCGCGCTCCTGCTGGATCGAGGCCCACCACATCAAGCCGTTTTCCTGGTTCGGATCGGCCTGGACCGCGCGCCACAGCGTTTCATCTGCCTGCGCCTCGTCGCCCCGCTCGGCGTGGACCTTGGCCAAGTTGGTCAGCAGCGTACCGGTTGCGCCGACCTTCTCCATGCCGGCGCGCAGCGTGGCCTCCGCCGCGTCGCACTGGCCGTTCTTCAACAGCACGATACCCAGCATGGTGTGGCTGCGTTCCGGCAGCGCGTCGATTTCCAGCAGGCGCTGCGCCGCCCGCTGCAGATCGGCCGCGAAGCCATCGTTGAGGCCCGAGAGTATCAAGCCGTAGAGTTCGTCCGGCTTGTTCCACTGCTGCTTCAGGTTCGGCAGGAACATCTTGTCGTGCCACTCGTTGCGGGTGATGTTCAGTTCGCGTCCGTAGGCGTCATAGACGGTGATCAGCTCCTTGCCGCCCGGGCGGGCTTCCGTCACTGGAGGGGAGTCGGAAGCTTCGGTTTTTTTACCGGACAGGGCGGACAGGAGGCGTTTGAACATGGACGGGCGTTTCGCGAGTGGGATCTTGGCCGTATTATAGGAAAGTCAACAACTCGAAGTCTATCGAATTCTCGCAATCATGCGGACGATCGGCGTGGCGGTCGCCACGCCGATCCGATCCGAAGGCAAGCCGCTTATTTCCCGATGCAGAACCGGGAGAAGATCACACCCAGCAGATCGTCCGACGAGAAGGCGCCGGTGATGCTGGACAGCTGCACCTGCGCCAGCCGCAGCTCCTCGGCGAACAGGTCCAGCGACTGGTCGTTCTGCGCCGCGTGTTCGCCGGCGCGCGCCAGATGGGCGCCGGCGTTCTTCAGCGCGATCAGGTGACGCTCGCGCGCCAGATACAGCGATTCGCCGGTCTGCTGCCAGCCGGCGATGCGCAGCAGCTCGGCGCGCAGCAAATCAATGCCGATGTGCTCGTGCGCGGACAGGTAGACGTGCGTGGCGTCCTCCATCGGATCGACGCCCGGCTTGTGGCCCGACAAGTCGATCTTGTTCCAGATGCGCAGCACCGGCACGCCGGCCGGGAAGGCGGCGACGATGCCCTCGTCCGCGCGCGACGGGCCGTGGTCGGCGTCGAGCAGGTGCAGGATGACGTCGGCCTTGCCGACCTCGCCCCAGGTGCGCTCGATGCCGATGCGCTCGACCACATCGACGCCTTCATCGATGGCGCGGATGCCGGCGGTGTCGATGATGTTTAGAGGTATACCTTCAATCTGGATGGTCTCGGTGACCTTGTCGCGCGTGGTGCCGGCGATCGGCGTGACGATGGCCACGTCCGTGCCCGCCAGCGCGTTCAGCAGCGACGACTTGCCGACGTTGGGCTGGCCGACCAGCACCACGTTCAAGCCCTCGCGCAGCAGCGCGCCCTGCGACGCCTGCTTGAACACCTGCTCCAGCGCCTCGACGATGCCGGCCAGCTGGCCGCGCGCGTCGGATTTTTCCAGGAAGTCGATTTCCTCTTCCGGGAAGTCCAGCGTGGCTTCGACCAGCATGCGCAGGCCGGTCACGCCGTCCACCAGCGCGTTGACCGTCTTCGAGAACGCGCCCGACAGCGATTGCGACGCCGACTTGGCCGCCGCCTCGGTGGAGGCGTCGATCAGGTCAGCCACGGCCTCGGCCTGCGCCAGGTCGAGCTTGTCGTTGAGGTAGGCGCGGCGCGTGAATTCGCCCGACTCGGCCAGACGCAGGCCCATGTCGGCGCCCGCCTCCAGCACGCGCGCCAGCAGCAGCTGCAGCACGATGGGGCCGCCGTGGCCCTGCAGTTCCAGCACGTCTTCCCCGGTGTAGGAATGCGGGCCCTTGAACCAGATGGCGATGCCTTGGTCGATCAGCGCGCCGTCGGCCTGCTTGAACGGGATGTAGGTGGCGTGGCGCGGCTGCAGGGCGGTAGCGCCGAACAACGCGGCGATCAGCGGCTGCAGGTGCTTGCCGGAGGCGCGCACCACGCCGATGCCGCCGCGCCCAGGTGCGGTGGCGATGGCGGCGATGGGAGAAGAGTCGATATTCATAGGGGGAATTGTAAGGTAAAAAAAAGCCCGCGATTAACACGGGCTTTTCTGCAACATCAGTGGGCGATCAGGAGTTGGCGGCCGCTGGCGGCGCGAACTTCTTGGAGATCACGTACTGCTGACCGATCGACAGCACGTTGTTCACGACCCAGTACAGCACCAGGCCGGACGGGAAGAAGAAGAACATGACCGAAAACGCCAGCGGCATGAACAGCATCATCTTCGCCTGCATCGGATCGGCAGGAGCCGGGTTCAGCTTGGTGGTGATGTACATCGAGATCGCGTACAGCACTGGCAGGATGTACCAAGGATCCGGCGCGGCCAGGTTGGTGATCCAGCCGATCCACGGCGCGCCGCGGATCTCGACCGACGCCTGCAGCACCCAGTACAGGGCGATGAAGACCGGCATCTGCACCAGGATAGGCAGGCAGCCGCCCAGCGGGTTGATCTTCTCGGTCTTGTACAGTTCCATGGTGGCCTGGTTCATCTTGGCCGGGTCGCCCTTGTAGCGCTCGCGGATCGCCTGCATCTTAGGCGTGACCAGCTTGACCTTGGCCATGCTGCGGTAGCCGGCGGCCGACAGCGGGAAGAACGCCAGCTTGATCAGGATGGTGAAGGCGATGATGGTCCAGCCCCAGTTGCCCAGCACCTGGTGGATGTGGTCCATGACCCAGAAGATCGGCTTGGCGATGATGGTCAGCCAGCCGTAGTCCTTGACCAGTTCCAGGCCAGGGCTGACTTTTTCCAGCAGCTTGGCTTGCTGCGGGCCGGAGTACAGCTTGGCCTCGTTGCTCACGGTGGCGCCCGGCGCCAGCGTACCCAGCTGCTGGATGGTGCCGATCGCGTACTGGTTGGTCGTCACTTTCTTGGTGAAGATGGTGCGCGCCAGCTTGTCCTGCGGGACGAAGGCCGAGACGAAGAAGTGCTGCGAGATCGCGAACCAGCCGTTGTCGGCCTTGGTCGGGTGATCCTGCACGGCGTCCTTGCCGGTCTTGGCGGCTTCGGCGGCTTCTTTTTCCAGCGTCTCGAACTTCAGCTTCTTGTAGTGGTCTTCGGCGGTGTACAGCGTCGGGCCGGTGTAGCTGCTGTTGAAGTAGGAGTCGCCGGCCGGCTTGTTGCCGTCGTGGACCAGCTGCAGGTACAGCTCAGGCTTGACCGGGGCGGCGCCGACGTTGGCCACGTCGTGGCGCACGTCGATGGTGTAGTCGCCGCGCTTGAAGGTGAAGGTCTTGGTCAGCTTGACGCCGGCCGATTCCGCTTCCAGCACCAGTTGCACCTGGTTGGCGTCGTTGAGCATGCGCGGGCCGGGCTTGGCCACGAAGCCGGTCTGGTGGTTCGGCAGGCCGGGCGCGCCGATCAGGCCGGTTTGGGCCAGATAGGTCTTGCCGATGCCGGCGTCCACGTCGAACAGCACCTGGTTCTTGGTCGGGTCCACGCCGTCCTTGAACTTCAGCAGTTCCAGGCGCTTGATGGTGCCGCCCAGGGTGTCGACGTCGACACGGAACAGATCGGTGGTGACGGTGATGCGCTCACTCTTGAACGCCTCGGCCGCCGCGGGCGCGCCCGGCAGTGCGGCGGCGCCAGCCGCTGCGGTCGCGGAGGCGGCCGGCAGTTCGGATTTCTTCGCTTCCGCGGCCTTGGCGGTCTGCGCCGGGGCGGGAGCAAACATGGAAGGCTTGCCTGTCGAGACCATCCAGTTGTTCCAAAGAACTACCAGCGATACGGCAAACACGATCCACAGGATGGTACGTTTATTGATATCCATTAGGCTATTTGTCAGGAGTGGTTGCAACCGCAAGCGGTCGTAGAAGAATTCTTTTTTTTGTCACCCGGAGGCCCCAAGGGGACAGGATCATGCCCGCCCGGATTCCACGGATGGCAGCGGCACACGCGCTTGACCGCCAGCAGGCTGCCCCTGGCGGCGCCATGCACCTGCAATGCTTCCAGCGCATAGTTCGAGCAGCTCGGATGGAAGCGGCAACTCGGCGTCATCAGAGGGCTGATGGCCAGCTGGTAAAAACGCAGCAGGAAGCGTAGCAGATTTTTCATGATGCCACAGGTGGAGGCGGCGGCGCCGAAGGCAAGGCCGGTTTCGGCGGCTTGGCCGTCTTGGCCTGGGCGAACAGGCGCGCCAGCTCCACCCGCAAAGCCGCTTTCAGCTTGGCAGTGGTGGCGGGCCCGTCCTTGCTGTTGACCGGCTTGGCCAGGCGGATCAGGCAATCGATCGCAGGCAGGCTGGTCTGGCGGAACAGTTCGCGGGTGACGCGCTTGATCGTGTTGCGCGTGACGGCGCGCGGCGCAAATCGCTTGGCCACAACGACGCCCAGCCGCGCATGCGGCAATTCGTTCAGACGGGTGTAAAGCACGAAGTGCGCGCTTTTTTGGGTAGGGCGCAAACGAAAAACGGATGAAAATTCATCCGTTTTAACGATACGCCGAACGCGCGCGAAGTCGTGTGAACCTTCGCCTGTCGAGCCGCTTGAAATACAGCTTTCCACGCGATCAGCTAACAAGCGATGGCTTATACAGCCAGACGCTTGCGGCCTTTGGCGCGACGCGCGTTGAGCACTTGACGGCCACCACGGGTAGCCATACGTGCGCGGAAGCCGTGGGTACGCTTACGGCGTACAACGGAAGGTTGGTAAGTACGTTTCATGTTGGTCTCGCTAAAAGCAGAAAAAAATGCAAAATCGGGTTGTGGCCCCGTCAGTTTTTGGTGCCAATGACACTTCGCGCACCCATGCCAACGCTACCGGCACAAGCTGGGTCCATCTCATCGCCCGCTAAATCCACGCTTACTCCATATTGACGTTCATGTGAATAAACTAGGAATACGGGCGGGGAACCCTGAATTATCAACATTTCGGTCCCGCTTGTCAACAACTGATGGCCGCCGGCCGCCGGCCGCGGCCCGCCCGGACTGCGAAAATAAGCGTCGTGCCTGTGGATAACTTGGGCGGGCGAGAGTAGAATAGCGCGTTACGTGTGGCGAACCCAGGTTCGCCGACACCCTGATCAGCAGTAAAGAATAGATAAAGATTCATGGAAAATTTTTGGCAGACCTGCTCCGCCCAGCTGGAGCTGGAGCTGACGCCGCAACAGTTCAGCGCGTGGATAAAACCGCTCATCCCCCTCGACTACGAGGCGGGCAAGTTGCGTGTGGCCGCGCCCAACCGGTTCAAGCTGGACTGGGTCAAGACCCAGTTCGCCAGCCGCATCACCGCGCTGGCGTGCCAGTACTGGGAAGCGCCGACCGAGGTGCAGTTCGTGCTCGACCCGCGCCTGGCGCTGCCGAAAAAGCCGGCCACCGTGGTGCCGGCGCCCGACTACAACGACGGCGCCCCGAACGGCAACGCGCGCATGAACGACCCGGTGCCGTCGGTGCCCGAGCTGCCGGCCTCGGCCGCGCCGCGCCGCGAGCAGAGCCGCATCAACACCGACCTCACCTTCGACAGCTTCGTCACCGGTAAGGCCAACCAGCTGGCGCGCGCCGCCGCTATTCAAGTGGCCAACAATCCGGGCGTGTCATACAACCCGCTGTTCTTCTACGGCGGCGTGGGCCTGGGTAAGACCCACTTGATCCACGCGATCGGCAACCAGGTGATGGCCGACCAGCCGGGCGCCAAGATCCGCTACATCCACGCCGAGCAGTACGTGCGCGACGTGGTGACGGCCTACCAGCGCAAGGGCTTCGACGACTTCAAGCACTACTATCACTCGCTCGACATGCTGCTGATCGATGATATCCAGTTCTTCGGCGGGAAGAGCCGCACGCAGGAAGAATTCTTCTATGCGTTCGAAGCGCTGATCGCGGCCAAGAAGCAGATCATCATCACCTCGGATACCTATCCGAAGGAAATCACCGGCATGGACGACCGCCTGATCTCGCGCTTCGACTCCGGCCTGACGGTGGCGATCGAGCCGCCGGAGCTGGAGATGCGCGTGGCGATTCTGCTCAAGAAGGCCAAGCAGGAGGGCGTGACGTTCTCGGACGACGTCGCCTTCTTCGTGGCCAAGCACCTGCGCTCGAACGTGCGCGAGCTGGAAGGCGCGCTGCGCAAGATCCTGGCGTACTCGCGCTTCCACGGCAAGGACATCACGATCGACATCGTCAAGGAAGCGCTGAAGGATTTGCTGTCGGTGCAGAATCGCCAGATCTCTGTGGAGAACATCCAGAAGACGGTGGCGGACTTCTTCAACATCAAGGTGGCCGACATGTACTCCAAGCGTCGCCCGGCCAACATCGCGCGGCCGCGCCAGATCGCGATGTACCTGGCCAAGGAGCTGACGCAGAAGAGCCTGCCGGAGATCGGCGAACTGTTCGGCGGCCGCGACCACACGACCGTGCTGCACGCGGTGCGCAAGATCGCGCTGGACCGCACCAAGAACCCGGAATGCAACCACGAGCTGCACGTGCTGGAGCAAACGCTGAAAGGCTAGCCGGACAGTAGGTTTGGCTTTATGATCTAGGCAAAAAAGCACGTCTGCTCACAAGGCAACATTGTTATAAAAATATCGTTTAATCTTTACTATTGAGGATAATCTATGCAATTGGTCAAAACCACCCGAGATACCCTTCTCCGGCCACTGCAGATCGTGAGCGGTATTGTCGAGCGTCGGCACACTATGCCGATTCTGGCCAATATCCTCATCCGCAAAGAGGGCGAGAGCGTATCCTTCCTGTCGACCGACACGGAAGTCCAGATCACCACCAACGCCGAGATCGGCTCCGGCAGCGAAGTGACCGGCACCACCGTGGCCGCGCGCAAGCTGCTCGACATCCTGCGCGCGCTGCCTGAATCGGGCGACGTGACGATGACCTTGCTGAACAAGCGCCTGACGGTGCAGACCGGCAAATCGCGCTTCGCGCTGCAGACCCTGGCCGCCGAGGAATTCCCGACCGTGCAGCAGGCCGACAGCTACAGCGCCTCCGTCACCTTGCCGCAGAAGACCCTGAAGCACCTGTTCAACATGGTGCACTTCTCGATGGCCCAGCAGGACATCCGCTACTACCTGAACGGCCTGCTGCTGGTCCTGGACGGCAAGAACGTGATCGCCGTGGCCACCGACGGCCACCGCCTGGCGTTCTGCCAGGTCGAGACCGAGCAATCGTTCGAGCGCCAGGAAGTGATCATCCCGCGCAAGACCATCATCGAACTGCAGCGCCTGCTGGAAGAGAACGACGAGACCGTGCAGCTGGATATCGCCGCCAACCAGGTCAAGCTGACCTTCGCCGACATCGAGCTGATCTCCAAGCTGGTCGAGGGCAAGTTCCCCGACTACACGCGCGTGATCCCGAAGGGTTACAAGAACGAGTTCACGATCGGCCGCGATGAACTGCTGCGCTCGCTGCAACGCGCCGCCATCATGACCAGCGACAAGTTCAAGGGCGTGCGCTGCATCATCACGCCGGGCAGCATGAAGATCAGCTCGACCAACGCGGACCAGGAAGAGGCCGTGGAAGAACTGGAGATCGACTACGGCGGCGACAGCGTCGACATCGGCTTCAACGTGACCTATCTGCTGGACGTGTTGAACAACCTGAAGTGCGACCAGGTCAACGTCGCGCTGGGCGATTCGAACTCGTCCGCGCTGATCTCGATCCCGGACAATGCCGACTTCAAGTACGTCGTCATGCCGATGCGTATCTAAGTTTTTTGCAGCCGCCGTCAGAACACCAGTAATCGATAACAGAGAAAGCAGCACATGTCCGCCATCCCAGAAGAGAACCCAGTACCAGTACCGGCCAAAACCGAAGAATACGGCGCAGCATCGATCCAGATCCTCGAAGGTCTGGAAGCAGTACGCAAACGACCGGGCATGTACATCGGCGACACCTCGGACGGCACCGGCCTGCACCACCTGGTGTTCGAAGTGCTGGACAACTCGATCGACGAATCGCTGGCCGGCCATTGCACGGAAATCCACGTCACCATCCACTCGGACAACTCGATCTCGATCACCGACAACGGCCGCGGCGTGCCGACCGGCCTGAAGATGGACGACAAGCACGATCCGAAGCGCTCCGCCGCCGAGATCGTCATGACCGAGCTGCATGCCGGCGGCAAGTTCGACCAGAACTCGTACAAGGTGTCGGGCGGCCTGCACGGCGTGGGCGTATCGTGCGTGAACGCGCTGTCCAAGCTGCTCAAGCTGACCATCCGCCGCGACGGCAAGGTGCACTACATGGAGTTCGTGCGCGGCGTGCCGCAGAACCGCGAACTGGAAGAGAAGGACGGCTTCGCCGTCTCGCCGATCAAGGTCATCGGCGAAACCGACAAGCGCGGCACCGACGTGCACTTCTGGGCCGACGAGGAAATCTTCACCCACGTCGAATTCCACTACGAGATTCTGGCCAAGCGCATCCGCGAACTGTCGTTCCTGAATAACGGCGTCAACATCAAGCTGACCGACCAGCGCACCGGCAAGGAAGAGATCTTCGCGTTCGAGGGCGGCACGCGCGGCTTCGTCGAGTACATCAACAAGGCCAAGACCGTGCTGCACCCGACCGTGTTCCAGGCCACCGGCGAGCGCCTGTCGGACCAGGGCACCAACATCTCGGTGGACGTGTCGATGCAGTGGAACGACGCCTACAACGAACAGGTGCTGTGCTTCACCAACAACATCCCGCAGCGCGACGGCGGCACCCACCTGACCGGCCTGCGCGCGGCGATGACCCGCGTGATCAACAAGTACATCGATGAGCAGGAATTCGCCAAGAAGGCCAAGGTGGAAATCTCCGGCGACGACATGCGCGAAGGCCTGACCTGCGTGCTGTCGGTCAAGGTGCCGGAGCCGAAGTTCTCGTCGCAGACCAAGGACAAGCTGGTGTCGTCCGAAGTGCGCGGCCCGGTCGAAGAGATCGTCGCCAAGACGCTGTCGGACTACCTGCAGGAAAAACCGAACGACGCCAAGATCATCTGCGGCAAGATCGTGGAAGCGGCGCGCGCGCGCGAAGCGGCCCGCAAGGCCCGCGACCTGACCCGCCGCAAGGGCGTGATGGACGGCCTGGGCCTGTCGGCCAAGCTGGCCGACTGCCAGGAAAAGGATCCGGCGCTGTGCGAACTGTACATCGTCGAGGGTGACTCCGCAGGCGGCTCCGCCAAGCAGGGCCGCGACCGCAAGTTCCAGGCGATTTTGCCGCTGCGAGGCAAGGTGCTGAACGTGGAGAAGGCGCGCTTCGAAAAGATGCTGTCGTCGGAACAGATCACCACGCTGATCGCCACGCTGGGCACGTCGATCGGCCCGGACGAATTCAACGTCGAGAAGCTGCGCTACCACCGCATCATCATCATGACCGATGCGGACGTCGACGGCGCCCACATCCGCACGCTGCTGCTGACCTTGTTCTATCGCCAGATGCCGCAGCTGGTCGAGCGCGGCCACATCTACATCGCGCAACCGCCGCTGTACAAGGTCAAGGCCGGCCGCGACGAGCGCTACCTGAAGGATGACGCGGAAGAAGCGAGCTACATGATGAACGTGGCGCTGAACACCGCCGCGCTGATGCCGCGCGAAGGCGCCGATCCTATCGTCGGCGAGCCGCTGGCCGAGCTGGTGCGCCAGTTCAACCTGGCCAACGTCATCATGATGCGCCTGACGCGCGTGATCGACCGCGCCGCGCTGACGGCCATCATGACCGGCGTGACCTTGAACCTGGATACGCAAGAGCAGGCGGAAGCGTCGGCGCGCGCGCTGGCGTCGGAGATCAGCGACATCAGCGTGAAGGTGACGGTGATATCGGATGAGCTGTCCGAGAAACACGCACTGCGCATCGAGCGTATGCATCACGGTAACGTGAAGGTCAGCGCGATCGACGCGGACTTCGTGCAGGGCGCGGATTACAGCGTGCTGGCCAGCGCGGCAGCCACGTTCAAGGGCCTGATCGGCGAAGGCGCCTACGTGCGCCGCGGCGAAGGCGAGCGCACAAAGGAATCGGCCGTGGTCGACTTCCACCAGGCGATGCAGTGGCTGCGGGATGAGGCGGAGCGTGTGGTGTCCAAGCAGCGCTACAAAGGTCTGGGTGAGATGAACCCGGATCAGCTGTGGGAGACCACCATGGATCCGACGGTTCGTCGTCTGCTGAAGGTGCAGATTGAGGATGCGATTGCTGCGGATCAGATCTTTACTACGCTGATGGGTGACGATGTTGAACCGCGCCGCGCGTTTATCGAGAATAACGCGCTGCGCGCCGGTAACATCGACGTTTAAGCCCGATATAATCGCTTGCATGACACTGCAGGCATGCACCAAAGCGCCAACCTCACCCCGGTTGGCGTTTTCATTTCTACTGCGCCAAAAACCAAAATCGAAGCCACCTATAAATTCAGTTCGAACAACATTTCCGAGTAAGATAGAGCATAACGACCAAAAGTAATATCAACTGCGGTGGCGAATCGTAAGACTCGATGCTGTATGGGCGTAAATCTATAGCTTCGAACATATGACATCGACCCTTACTTACTACAATCAAAACGCTGCCGCTTTTTTTAGCAATACCGTGAACGTTGATATGTCGGCGCTGCACGATCGATTTTTATCTACAGTAAGCGCCGGAGGCCGCATATTGGATGCCGGCTGCGGGTCCGGTCGAGATGTCAAAGCATTTCATAACAGAGGCTATCGCGTTACCGCTTTCGATGCATCTGAAGAACTTGTGCACTTGGCCAGTCAGCATACGGGCATCGATATCCAACTCCGTAGTTTCTTCGATGTTCACGAGCAGCACAGCTACGATGGAATCTGGGCATGTGCTAGCTTGCTGCATCTCGCTCCCGCAGATATCCCCAAAGCATTAGAGCACCTTTGGAACGCGCTGAAACCAGACGGAACGTTCTACCTCAGTTTCAAGCTTGGCACGAGCGAACGCGTTCAAGATGGGCGACATTTCACTGACACGAACCAAGACCAATTGAGCGAGTGGTTCTCCGCGCTGCCTGATGTTCGAGGCATTGAATATTGGACGTCGATCGATCAACGCCCTGGCCGAACAGAACAGTGGCTGAACGCCCTCGCGTTCCGCGCCACCACCCCAAAGAATCATCTCGTCACGGGGGGTGAAGATCCGTTTCTGCCGCACCTGAGTTCTGCAATTAACCAAGCATCGGAAGTGGACCTCGCGGTTGCATTCGTCAAAACGACGGGATTGCGGCTCTTGCTGCCCGACCTCCACAGCGCCCTCAAAGGCGACGATGAGTCCAAGCGCCAGCCGGCACGAGTCCGTGTGCTTACCAGCGACTACCTAGACGTCACGGACCCCGAGGCGTTGCGCCTGCTCATGCTGCTACAAGCACAAGGCGCGCAAATCAAAGTCTACGAGTCAGCCGGAAGTAGCTTCCACCTTAAAGCCTACCTGTTCGCGCGGCTCGATGGCGCCAGCGGTATGACGGGCACGGCCTTCATTGGGTCAAGCAACATCAGCAGACAGGCTTTGCAAACTGGTCTGGAGTGGAATTACCGAATCGACTACCCCGGCGATAACGGCTATCTTGAAGCGCGCTCAAGATTTGAAGAGCTGTTCGTACATCCTCGCTGCGTCCCACTGTCGGACGAGTGGATAGCCCAGTATGAAGCTCGCCGGATTCCATTGCCTAGAACGGTCGAGCCAGGAAGCCTTGAACAGGACCCGCCACCGGAACCAACGATCGTACAAACCGAGGCACTGTTCGCCTTGTCCGAGACCCGAGACGAAGGCTTCCGCCGTGGCTTGGTCGTCTTGGCCACCGGCCTTGGTAAGACATGGCTTGCCGCTTTCGATGCCGCTCAGATCGGCGCTCAACGTGTTTTGTTTGTTGCGCATCGCGAGGAAATTTTAAATCAGGCGGCTGAGACCTTTCTACGAATCCGGCCAACCGCTCGTGTCGGCTTCTATGCAGGAAAAAGCCGGGACATGGAGGTCGAGGTCTTATGCGCGTCCATCCAAACGCTGGGTCAAGAAATTCATCTGGAGCGATTCTCCACAGGTCATTTTGACTACATCGTCGTTGACGAGTTTCACCATGCCGCAGCCACTACCTACCGTCGCCTGCTAGCCTATTTCTCGCCACGGTTCCTGCTGGGCCTTACCGCGACGCCCGACCGATCCGACCAGTCCGATATTTTGTCGCTGTGCGATGACAATCTAGTCTTCAATCGGGGACTGTTCGATGGCATTACTTCCGAGCTCTTGGTCCCGTTCCATTACTACGGCATCTTCGACAGCTCTGTGAACTATACCGAAATACCTTGGCGTAGCGGGCGCTTCGATCAAGAGCAGCTGTCCAACAAATTGGCCACGCTGGCGCGAGCCAGGCATGTGCTGGCAGAGTGGCAGCGTCGCAAGCAGCAGCGCACCCTGGCGTTTTGCGTTTCGATCACGCATGCGGAGTTTATGTCTTCGCAGTTTGAGAAAGCGGGAGTGTCCTGCGCAGCGGTCTATGCAGGGTCGAAACTCAGCCGCGTGGACGCGCTGGAGCGATTGCGCGACGGCCGCCTGTCAGTCATATTCTCGGTGGACCTGTTCAACGAAGGCGTGGACCTGCCGGCGATCGATACCGTAATGATGCTGCGCCCGACGGAATCAAAAATTCTCTTCCTGCAGCAGCTCGGCAGGGGATTGCGTAAGAGCGAGGGAAAAGAGCGACTGGTTATCCTCGACTTCATCGGCAATCACAAGAGCTTCTTGCATAAGCCGCAGGCCTTGCTGGGAATCGACGCCAGCTACAAACAGCTAGCGGATTTCGCGCGCAAGGCCGAGGCGAACAAGCTACAGCTGCCCGAAGGCTGCTTCGTCAATTACGATCTGCAGTTGATCGAGTTTCTCAAATCGTTGGATAGCGACGGCATCAAGAACGAGTACCAAGCGCTACGCGATACGTTTGGACGTCGCCCCTCGTTCGCCGAGCTCTACCGTTCTGGCGCCAGCATGCCGATGATGCGGAACGAGTATGGCGACTGGTTCTCGTTGGTCCAGTCAATGGATGATCTCGATTCGGACGAACAAGAAATATTGGCGACAAACCGAGCCTTCTTGCGCGAGCTAGAGATCACCGCAATGACGAAGAGCTTCAAGATGGTGCTGCTGGAAGCGTTCCAGGAACTCGATGGCTGGAATAATCCGCCGACTACCTCGACTCTTGCGGAACGTTCGTGGGAAGTGTTGCAGCGACGTCGAGCTCTGCTGGCCGATCTGCCACCGGCACAACGCAAGCTGTCAAATGGTGCCAGCGATGCCTGGCTACGTTATTGGACTGAGAACCCGATCAATGCCTGGATTGGAGGCAATCGAGCTGGCGCCAAAGGCACCTATTTCCAAGTCAAGGATGGTAAGTTTCGCGCACTGTTCGATCTACCGGCTGACATGCAAGAAAAGTTTGCGCAGATGGTTCAGGAGGTGGTCGACTACCGCCTATCCGCGTATGAAATTCGCCGATCCACTACCGACCTTCCGGACAATGTAGTCCCATTCACGCGAAGCACCAAAGCTAGAGATGGCGTAGAGCTTCCGTATTTCCCGAATCTGAAAATCGCCTGTGGCCACTTCAAAACAGGCACTGCCGATGCGGAGGAATATCGCACCCTCGGTGCCGGTTACGGTTACCTCGATGCGCAGCGCCATTTCATCGCGCGCGCTTCCGGCAATTCTATGGATGGCGGGAAGCATCCGATCCACGACGGCGACTATTTGCTGCTGGAGCATATTACGCCGACCAGCGCAGGTTCGATCACAGGTTCGGTAATGGCCATAGAACGCCAGGACGAATCAGGCGACGGCTTCCAATATCTGCTCCGTAATGTCGTGAAGGCTGCGGATGGAGGCTATGTTCTTCGGGCCAGCAATCCGGACTACGAAGACATGGCTGCAACAGACGATATGCACACGCTGGCCCGGTTGAAAACGGTGATCAATCCACTTGAACTCGCCATCGGTCAGGCATTTATGAGGGAGGACATTCCACCGTTATTTGGCGAGACCTATAACGTCGGAAAATGGAACGTAGGGCATGTCGCTCTCAATTCACAGAATGCGATGGTATTGCTGGTAACGGTCAATAAACAGGGTAAGGAAAAAGATCATCGATATCTGGATCATTGGATCGATGAGAGTACCTTCCACTGGCAGAGCCAAAATGCGACTACGCCAGCTAGCAAAAAAGGCCGCGACATCATCGACCACGTAAAAAATGGAGTCACGATCTACCTATTTGTTCGCGAGTCCAAGCTGGAGAGCGGCAAGGGGGCGCCGTTCATTTATCACGGCCCGGTGACTTATCAGAACCACACCGGAAGCAGCCCGATGAGCGTCGTTTTTAAAATTCTCTAAGTTTCAATCCGAACTGATCTTCGATGTCCAAGATGAACAAATTGTAGGCTGCGAATCCAATGCAGCGGTATTTTTCACTGGCACAGTGGAACTGATCACCGTTGAATAAATAATATAAACGATTTATATTATTTAACTGTAGAGCACCAGGACTGGAACCGTGCGGACGAGCGCTTCTGCTGTAGCATAAAAGGCCCTCCCCAATGCCCGCAAACATGGAGCAATTTCGACAACCGCACCAGTCTTATATGCACCAGCCAATGCGCAATCAACTCGACCGTCGAGGGCCCCCAACTTGGTCTCGTGTTCGTGCAAATACAATTCTGACATCGAACCGCCCTCTTGCACGTAGACGTATGACGGTGCCGTTTTTTCTTTCAGCAACGCGGCACTTTCTTGATCAACCGTGATACGCGCTTGCCCTCCCGGCAAGCACTCGTATTGGATCGTTCCTTTCGACGTCATGACATAGAGAGCGACGGCAATCGCGTCGTCCTGGTTTAAAAATATCTTTGATACAGAGGTCTTGGTCATCGGTTACTCCTCACATAAACCTTAAACCGCGAAAGCAGGATATGGGCTGAGCCGCGCCATCGTAGGCAAGCCTCGCTTAGATGCGCGACACTATCGCATCAACTTGCCCCACATCAGCTACGTTCTAATTTGCAGGACAAAATTAGTTAGACCTCCATTTAGCTGGAAATATCTTTTGCTTCGCAAAAAAAGCTGATGCTGGTCGAGGTGATCTAGGTGCGCCTGCACGTCCGAAGCGTCGCAGCACGACGCCGCCGAGCTATCCATGCTGGCCCCGGCGGAGTAGGAAGTCTTTCGCACGCTTAAAGCCAATATCTGGGGACAATCGCTACGCCTGGAGCAGGAACGCATTGCGTGGGATATCGCCTGGCCACCGCTTTCTAGAGCTGTCGGCATTGCATCCCTATCGCTGCGCGGTTAAGGCGGCACCGTAGGAATTTCTGAGCAGCTTCCCCCACAGCGACAACTAGCCGCATGAAATCAATTCTCACCGGCTCCGTCAACCTGCGTTGAACCTGGCGTATTCACTCAGCGCAGTCTCAAAATTGGACAAGCCTCCCCACAGCGATTTGTCGCCGATGATGTAGCAGTGCTTTTTGGCGCGGGTGACCGCGACGTTAAGCAGATTGGGGCTGCTCGCGGCCCAGTTCATCGCGCCGCCCCGCTCCTCGTCACAACCCAACACGAAGAACACGATGTCCGCCTCCTTGCCCTGGAAGGTATGGACCGTGCCAATGCAGTCACGCAGATCCTCGAGATTATCGGGGACCGCCAACCCTTGCGGGGTCAGCCGCCGCGCCCATTCGGACTTCTTCAGCAGCAGCTCCGTCAGTCCTCGCTTGACCTCCCGGAACGGCGTGATCACGTAGACCTTGGGCATCGCAGCGCGGCCGGCCTGGGCTTCATGGACATACAAGGCCACCAATCGCTCCATCAAATACAAGCCCTGTTCAGGCACGTACTTACCCTCCGTGCAGCGGCCTTTGACATCCCACCAATCGCTCTTCCCAAGAACAGGATGCGCCAACGCCGGATCGTTCTTGGCATGGCGCATACGCTCGCGATAGGCGATCTTGTTGGCGATGTCGAACATGGGATTGTCGCAGCGGCGATGCATCACCAGCGGAATCCCGATAAATTCGTCTTCGCGGTGGGGATGGCGCACGCCATACTCGTGAGCGCGGTCGGCCAAGGTCTGAACGGAATGACGATTCGCAGCATAGGCGCCCGCGTGATCGCCAAGCCAGACCTCACCCAGCTTTTCAACCAGTCTGGTGGGAATGCCAACGACCGGTTCGATCTGCAGCGGATCGCCCACCACCACCGCGCGGCGCGAACGCAGCAAGGCGCCGACGGCGGCTTGGGGGATGGCCTGACCGGCTTCGTCGATGATCAACCAGCCGAAGCTGCCCGGCTCGACGCCGCGGAACTGATTGCGCACCGACGCGAACGTGCTGGACACCACCGGCACCAGCATGAACAACCATTGCCACACAGGCAGCGGCGATCCCTGCGTCACGCGTTTGGTGAACAGGTTGCTGATCGCTCTGCCCACCTCGGCCGGCGCCTCCATGACGAACGCCTGGTGCAGCTGCATCGCCGCCGCGAACAATTCATTGCGGCGCTCGTTGTATTCGCTGCCATGCCACAGCGCGGACTCCTGATTGCGATGGCTGTCCAGCGTCTGCCCATCCCACAAATGCAGTTGTCCGGTTTTCTGCTGAAGCTTGCGCACTATTTCCAGATCGTCGCGCAAATTGGCGGCGTTCAAGGTCTTCGATTTGGCCTCGAGCCACGCGAGGAATTTGCGTTTGCTGAACCAGCGCATCAACCAACGGAGCTTGCTCGGCCATAGTGTCAGTTCCAACTGCTCAAGCTGGCGGTCGACGCGACGGACGCACGCGTCGAGCTCGTCCACAAGCGGTTGCAGCTCGTGCTCCAGATCGACATGCAGCTCCAACGACGGCCGTGCCGCCGTCCAGGCATCCACAAAGGCCAGCCATTTTTTGCGCAGCGCGATCTGATTGACTTGATACCCGGCGTAACTTTTCCTCGCTTCCAGGAAGCGCAGCTTCGCGCTGTCGAACGTGGGTGTAGAGGATCTGCGCGCCCGCACAAACCGCCAATAGGTCATGGCGCCCTCGACATCCCAGGCGTCGTGGTCGACATCGTTCGCGGACAGGAATCGATCACCGGCGAGCTGCGAAGGCGTCGCAGCCGTGTAGACGAATACCTGCTGAAATCGCCGGCGGTTTTTTGAATTGCCGAGTGCGGCCGAGATCAGCCCCCATACCGGCTTGTCCGGCCGTTTCCACGGCTTGCCCGCTTGCGCGCCGGCGTACTTCGTCGCGACCTCTGCGAAGTGACGCAGCGTTTCGATGTGGTCGGCGGCGATGTCCGCCAGCTGCGGCAACTCCAGCGACAGATTCTCCACCGCGCCGTTGTTGGACGAGGAGACGACGATCTCGAAGCCGGTCAGCGCTGGAGCGAGGGCGGGAATCGTTGTCGCGGCGTCGTTGCCAAAACCGATGGTCACCTGCGTGGGGAAACCTTCCTTGGCCTTGTTCAACTTCACGAGTACGTCAGCGCGCTGGATGATCAGGTCGGCGATCAGATCCTTCACCAGCGTGGTCTTTCCGGTACCTGGCGGGCCGTTCACGGAGATCAATCCACCAGGCGGCAAGGCGCGCATCTTATTCAGCGCGAACTGCTGCATCAGCGATTGCAGCAGTACAGGCTCCGTAGGCCAACGGCCGGCGTTGGTTTGAACGGGATCGAGCGCCGCGTGTATGGTTTGCTCGCCGGCCGGCGTTTCTAGATCGAGCTTGTCGATTCCGCCGGCCGACAGATAGGCGCGCAACGGGTTAGGTTCAATGGTGGCCTGCCGCATGGCCGCGGCCGCCAGCTTCAGGTCGTGGTAAAAAAAGCTGTTCAGAATGGGGAGCTCGTCGACGGGGGCGGGAATGTCATCCTGGTTCTCGGCTTCCGCGATCGAAGGCTGGGCGGGCTGCTTCGCCACGAATTTCGGCGCGTCCTTTTGCACGTCAACCCAGGCAATATCGTTGCCGCGCGGGCGGTAACCGGCCCAGTCCACCAACACCTCCGCGAGCACGCGCAGGAATTCCGGCGTGCATTTCTCATCGGTGCGACAGGACCATGCGGATTCGATTTTCAGCTTGACGTTGACAACGCTCTCTTCGAAAGCGGTCGCATGCAATTCATCCAGTCTGCCCTGCGACAGCATGCCGCCGGCCCACGGCAGCGTGGACAAGCTCAGAGTCTTGAAGTCGGGGACGCCTTCGGCGGACAGGCGCAGTTTGGCGAAACAGGTCGTGCCTTCCGGAGCAAACTCCTCATCGCGTGGCTTGGCGAGCGCGGAGGCCGCCCCGGTATGTGCGATCGCCACTTCGGTGATCTGGCTGACGTCGAAGGGGAGCAGGTAAAGATAGCGTACCGTGCCTTCGTGCTTTGCCCACTCTTCCTCGTTCAATCGTGGGAGAGAAAGGAAGAACTCGCGACGCTTGCCATCTCTGGCGGTCTTGATTTGATCGTCCAAATCGTAGTGGTTGAAGAATTCAACGCAGTGCCAATAGCTGAGTACGTTTTGTGCGAGCGAGTCTGTCATCTAAGGGTGTCACGATTTTGGTGAGGATTGGATTGTAACTCGCGGCCCGTGTTCCCTTCGAGTCGCTCACGGCTGCCCCGGCCAAATAATCTAAATTGACGAAATAAGTCCAGCACCGCAGGCGGCCTTATCACCGTTATAAGCAACAGCTCGGCCCTGGTGGCGCCGCTCACTATTTTCGGGTCGAATGGGAAAAGTCCCTTTGCATTGTGGGCAGCTGATTAGGTCTCCTTCCACCGCTACGGCTTTCCCTAATACCTTGAAGGTCGACTGGGCAGAGATGACCGTGCCGCCGTGCGTGGTCTTGTCGCCCAATCGAATTACTCCGCGGCATTCACTGTTCTTCATAGGTGTGTCTTTCATTCGATGTAAGGAGTTGCGGAACCTCGGAACAAGCGGCGATAGCGCCAATGCCCAGTCGGCTCCATAAGCTTCTTGCGGAAGCCGGCAAGCGAGTCATGTACAAAGTTGTCAAAGAACGCCGCTAGCGAGGGAGAGATTTTAGATTGAGCAGCAACACGAGCACGTAAATCCAAAGCCTCTGGCTCAAGTTGAGGCAATGCGACCTGGGTACCTTCACGATCATAAGGTCTTTTCTTCCATTTAGCTGTCTTGGAATAGTTGTACATTTGCATTTGCTCGTCGAGCCAGCAAAACTGCTGGTTTCCCGCCAATAAATAGCCTCGGTCCTCGGGATTGGCTCTCATAGCCTGTCCCGTTTTGTCGTATACCGACCTTGTTTGCCAACGCCACACGAGATAAGGAAGCATCCAATCACCTAATGATTTCGGCGCTTCGGTTGAGCTGTCAATGAATTGGTTGAAGGCACTCAATAACTCATCACTTACCATGAAGGCAACTTTACTCTTGGCATTAGGCCAATCCTTTGACAATGGAACGCCAGCCGCAACAGCACAATCAAACATATGATTTAGCGGAATCTGCGACAGCTTAAGTGAGTCAACGGCTGACACTCCTAGTTCGCCAGGCTTATAACCACCGCCAACGTCGCTATGAGAACCAGGGTAAATATACTCGACGCAATTAGCAGGCAGATGATGATCAATCAGAACCGTGTCCAATGGAAAATTTTTGCGCAACTCATGCATTGCAATTAAATGAATGCAGTTTTCAACAACTGGCAAAATCCGTAAGGCCTCCGAAGGTGCCCAGTCGGAATGTCCGCCAGTGACACGTTTCTGGTCATTTTTGATTCCCTCCCATGTGCCCACCGAAGCAACCGTATCCATTAAACCTAAAAATCGAAATCGAATCGGAATTCCTACTAACTTGGCACTGCTCAGTAAATCACTCAACCAGTGGCAAAATACTCTTGCTTCAGTTGCGCCGCGAGAGAAACCAAATATATCAATATGACATTCACAAACCTTAGGAGTCCGCTGGGTTTCCATTTTCATTTGAATGCTTTTTATACATAACCCCAAGTACCGACCGCTTCGACTCCTTCCGTCACCATCGACCAAGCTGGAAATTAGTCCAACTTTTTCAAGTTGTGTTTTGTCAACCTTTGACGGGCTAGAACTACATAGCGCCTGACGTAGTTTTTTACTAAACATTTCGGCATGAAAAAGAGTCTGGTGAATAGCATCAAAGACGCGCAGAAGAGCAAATACAATGCGCGAGTCACCACCACTACCGAATGCACCGCCCGCAGTGGTCTCTGTGTCTTCTCCTATTAAGGGAAAAGGGGTACCCAGGCCAGGGATATATATCTTATAGCTGCCTTTCTCAGGGCTATCAATATATGATTCGTACAAGCGCGCCACATTGGAATGCCCTTGCTTTCCCTTATCAATGTCAAGATTGTTGCCCGTCCCGTCAAAGAAAATTCCTATCTGCATAGTCATCTCACAAGCAGAAGCATCGACATATCGAACAGGTTTTGAGGGCCTGATGTTCTGGGTAGGCGCAGTTCGAGTGACGCCAAATTTACCTTTTACCTCGTTCATTGCCATTTGTTTCTCCTCCGGTCTGCCTCATTTAATTCCTCCTGAGTAAAAAGTTCCTTGATCGGCCAACCAGCCGTTGCCATTGGATCACTATCGATCGGGCCGTACCGAACTGGATGTACAGTACTCAAAACCGAATACATCGTGGACACGACACGAACCCTACCTCTCGGAAAAAAGTGGACATAAAGGGCACCTGGGGTTTCATATTTTTCTACTGGAACTCTTGCAATATACGGTCCCCTCGTCGTAATGCTTGCAAAGTTTCCAGCCTCTATTTCTCTGCGATTTTCGTGCGTTCGATCGGCGACTTCCCACCTAACTTCAACAATAAGACCTGGTCGCCACCGCACGGGAATCATTACGCAGCAGACCGCCCCTCCACCGCCCCCCTCCGGTCCGATGCCGGAACCACTGTATTTATTCACATAAAAGTC
This sequence comes from Duganella sp. GW821-FHT01E12, assembly GCF_059422325.1. NCBI lineage: Bacteria > Pseudomonadati > Pseudomonadota > Betaproteobacteria > Burkholderiales > Oxalobacteraceae > Duganella > Duganella sp. GW821-FHT01E12. The sequence goes on from NZ_JBWKWR010000001.1 coordinate 69,624, forward strand.
TGTGATACTGAAGTCGTGCCCGAGATGTTGAACTCCAACAATATCGGTAGCAACAAATTCATCCTCGCGAGAAGAGTGATACGCGCAGTACCCAAAGTAGAGCGCGGAGCCAGCTACTAAGACAAGCAGAGAGCGGAATAGGTACTTTTTCATCTCTCAATCTTCCCTTAAATGATAACTAGCCAGGTTAGTCCTCCCGTAGAAGCAAAAGCATCGACATATCGAACAGGTCTTGAACGTCTGATGTTTTGAACGGGAGCCGTTCGAGTGACACCAAACTTCTCCGTTAGCTCGTTCATTGCCATTTGTTTCTCCTCTGATCCGCCTCATTTAACTCCGCTTGAGTAAACATTTCCTTGATGGGCCAGCCGGCGGTTGCCTTGGGGTCCACCTCGACCGGACCATACCGTACCGGATGCGCTGTACTCAAAACCGAATACAGTGTGGATACGACACGAACCCTGCCTTTGGGAAAAAAATGAACATACACATCACCCGATCTTTCGTTTTCGTATTTCTCCAACGGCACTTTCGCGATATACATACCCGTCGTCGTGACGCTCTCAAATTTCCCAGCTTCGACTTCTTTGCGACTTTCCGGTGGCCAGCCTTCCACCTTCCATCTGACTTCGACGATAAGACCTGGGCGCCATTGAGAGGGAATCGCAATGCAACAAACCTCTCCTCCTCCGCCCCCTTCTCGTCCAACGCCAGTTCCACCGTATTTATTTACATAAAATTCTGATATGAGGTGGTCAGGACCGAGATGCTGAACTCCAACAACAACGGCCGGAACAGCCTCATTTTCGCTAGAAGAAGATTGATACGCGGCGTATCCAGCGTAAAGCGTTACGCTAGTGGCTAAAACAAGCAGGGAGCGAAGTACGTACTTTTTCATCTCTCAACCTCTCCTTAGATAAAGACCGGCCATACGCTGCAGGTTCTCGCGCCGTAAGACGGGATCAGTTTGCTCAAGTACCTTATTCAAATTGAGGTGGCGCAATAGTTTTCCACCGGTATCAAATACATCACGAACGAATAGCAAGAGCTCCGTATCCTCTTTGTGTCCCGCGGAAAGCCATGCATGGCGTGCCTGCTCAGCGTATTCGTACGATTTTAAAGTCGAGTAATCGTGGGACGGATCTGGTCGCATCTTGCTCAAATTCGCCAACAACTGATCCACGCTCATGGCGCTTTTCAGGGACGCGATTTGGCCATCATTCAGCAATATGGGAGCCGGCAATGGCGCATCCATTTTCAGGATCGGGAGCGATTTCAGTTTCCCGTCGCGGCCGTGAATTTTCCAAGATTCAAACGGCGCCACGATCGATGACCATTGTTCGGCGGTCAGACACACAGATAGCGCCGCCAGCACAGCACAGTCCGCAAATCGCAACGTCAGCTCCATGTTGTCTTCCGTCTTGACATTGATGAACTGGCGCAGATGCTCCTGAAGCTCGGCCAATGTGAGCTTCGTCTCGATGAACGAGATCCCCAACTGCGGGCGCAGGGCATTAACTAACGTCATCACGGCATCAAGACGATTGCAAATGTTGGCGCGTTCGATATCAATCAAAATTGGGCTGACTACTATCGCCTCTCGCTCGTATAACGAGGCGAGCCAGCTTAGCCTGCGAGGCTTCCTGGTCCACGGTTTATCCTTTGGGTAACCAATCAAAGTGGTGTCAATGAGAATATATGTTGATGTCATGACTAAGTTCCAGATTTGGCAAATGGGCTGTGAGCGGCCGCCGCGATCAGTAAGCACGGAACACAAATCTTGTGCGGCACCTTATCTCCAAGAAATGAGATATTCCGGCTTTGTCCAGGGAACGTTTGATGATCGGATGCGTACATCTCATGCTTGCCTGAGGTGTAGCCCTTGATTCCATCCGCGCTCAATTCCAGCTCTGTGCCACCGCCATTGAGGCGCACGCCCTTCTTTGCCTTGATGGTGATCCAATCGGTATTGCTGATGATCTCTACCACTTTCTTGGCCAGCACTTGCAACTGCTCGTCTTGAGCCTGTAGGGCAACCTTGCCACTGGCCGCTGTCACCTTGATATCGCCTTCATTTGAGAACAAGCTCATGGCCTGTACAGAGCGTATTGATGCCGTCTCGCCCGATGCCAGCGACATGGCGGAAGCGCTGACGATATCAACCGTAGTAGCCGCACCTACTGCGACATTTTGGTTGCTGGCGCAGATCAGCCCCGCCGGGCCGCTAAGCGCAACAATAGGTGCTCCATCATTTTCGAGGTTCTTCAACTTTTCAATCAGGTTTAACAGGTCTTTGCGTTGCGCTGTGTCGCCGGCACGCTGCTCCGCCTGTTCGCTTAACTGAGAGGCCAGCTTCTGCAAACCCTCCGCAATGCTGAGGAGTTCAGACCGCTCAAGGTGCTTGCCATTCGCCGCGTCCCCCGGTTCAGCGGTGATGAGGACGCCCTGTATGCCCCGTACCGCCACGTTCATATCGCTGCGCAGTTCAGCACCAGATCCGCGTTGGTCCGCGCGTCCAAGGGATCTTGGCTGCGATAGCCAACCAAGATTCAGCTGACTTGCGCCATGATCACTAGACAGCTGCGCGCTAATCTCGCCTTCTGTGTCATCCAAGCGCAGCTGATTGCCACGTGTGCCTTTGATTTCGCGGCTCTTGATACCGGAGAGGTAGCGATTGCCCGGCAGGTCGCCGACATTGCTGAGCGCTGGCGGCTGCGCCTGCTGGTTGTAGAGCTGCCCGACGATCACCGGCTTGTCCGGATCGCCGCCGAGGAAGTTGATCAGCACCTCCGTCCCCACGCGGGGCAAGGCGACAGTGCCGCATTGCTGCAGGCTGCCTGGTCCGTTGCCGGCCCAGTTCGACGCCACGCGCACCCAGGCCGAATCCCTGTCGGAATCGGATGTACCGTTGCCGGCGGCTTGCTCGTGGTCAGCCGCACGCGTGCCGGGAAAGCGGATTTTGACTCGCCCCATTTGATCGCAATGCACCTCCTCCCCTTTTGGGCCGACAACGATCGCGCTTTGCATCAGCGCCAGCGGCAGATCGGTGCGTGGATCGTAGTCCGGCACGATGATCACGCCGCGTCGCACGGCCGTGAACTGGATGTGCATGCGCAGCGGCCCCGACGCCACCTGGTCCGCCACATCCCTTTGCATCTGCAGCTCCTGGCCGCCCTGCATCCACCGGCTGCGGGCGAACAGCCTCTCCACGCGCGCAGCCAGCACCTTGGGCAGGTTGTTCTGCGCATTCACCTGCAAGGCCGTGACGATGAAATCCCGCTCCTCGGCCGGATGCCGGTCCACCTCGGGATGCTCGGCCAGCGTGAAGTACTCCCCCGCGCACAGGTCGCGCACGCTGCCTTCGCCATGGAAGCATTTCGACTCGTAATCGTGCCGGCTCATGCGCAGCTTGCCGAGGCGGCACAAGTCCTCGTTATCGGCGCCAGCATGGGGCGCCAGGATTTGATAGTCATCCAGGCTGGCGGCCAGCTCGTTGCCGTGGAGGCCTTGATCCACGCCGCTGCCCACATCCGCCATCATGAAGTCGCGCCCCAGCGGGTTGCGATAGTCCCAGCTATGCCGCGTCACCTTGCCCGCTTGCAGGCTGCGCACCGCGCTCCAGGAGGTGATCGTGTCCCGCTCCTCCGTCGCGGCGTCGCGGTGGTAGCGGATGGTGCCGGCGGCGTTCCGGCGCAGGCTGTCGGCGTTGTTGAACAGCACCAACGTATGCACCGGATATTCGCCGCCCACGGCGCGCACATACCAGCCAATGCCGCGCCGCTTCAACAGGCGCCGGATGAAGGCCGCGTCCGATTCGTTGTGCTGCATCGTGAATTCGCGCTGCGGATACTCGCGGATGGTGAAGAATTCATCCAGCTCGTGCTTGAAGCACACGCCCAGGATGGGACTGTTCTGCCGCCACTCGTTCAGGATGCGTTGCACGATCTCCACTTCATCCATGTTGCGGAACACGCGTGTGTTGTTGCGCTTTTCCAGTAACGCCAGCGCGTCGCGCAGCACCAGCTGATAGCTAGCCAGGCCGCCGTCGCTGTCGCCCGAGCAGGCTTCGGTGACGATGCCGCACACGCTGCGCAGGTCGCCACGGTCGGTGACGAAGTCCAGCGCGGCCGGCACGGCGATCATCTCCTTGAGCGGCAGTTGCGCATTGACCGATACGCACAGCACGCGGTACTCGATGCCGCCACACAGCGTTTCGGAGCCGTACACCCGCTGCGGCAGCAGCATGTCGTCGTTGACGCCTCCCGGCAGATCCAGCCGCAGGCGCAACGGCCGGTTGCTGGTCACGAGTTCCTTGGCCAGGCCCATGAAGCTGAAAAAGTCGTTATCGCTTTCCACAATCGCTCCTCAGATATGCAGCAGATACATCAACTCTTCCCGGTCCCGGCCCGACGGCCCATCGACCAGGCGGGCATTGACGCCCAGCCTGCATCCGCCATCCAGGCTCAGCGCCGATACATCCTCCGCCCGCTGGATCAGATGCACTTCATATGTCATGCCGACGCCGCAGTGCAGGCCCAGCATCGCCGCCAGCCGCCGCGCGGCGCTGTGGCCGGGCAGGAAATCCTCATACAGCGCCCGATCCAGCGGGCCGATGCGCAGGCGCACCCGCGCATCGCAACCGTAGATGCGCTCCCCCAGCATCACGCCCGCGCCCAGGTCGACATGCGCCACGCCCAGCTGCGCCTGATCCGCGGCCGGCAGCACTTGCCACTGCCCCACCAGCTGCTCCACCACGAAGCGAACGTTGAAGTATTCCGAGTAGATCCCCGCCATCAGCGGCGCCGATGCGCTGCGGCTGCGGAACTGCATCGCATAGCGCGCCAGCGTCTCGCGGTCGACGGCTCCGTCGGCATGCGCACCGGACAGTGCAAGCAGCATCGCGAGAAAACCGTCGCCGCCATCCGCCGCCGTCATGCATTCCGGCCGGTGCTTGGCCCACGCCTGGTAGAACATGCACAGCGGCCGGTGCGACAGCATGTCCAGGAACGCGCGCGGACCACCATCGTTGCTGGTCCTTTCATGGCGGTTGATGCGCTCGGAGTAGTGCAGCGGCAGCGCGCCGTGGCTGCCCAGCAGGCCCATGAAGGCAGGCGTCAGGCGGATCAGGTCGTTGCCGTCGTCGCTGATGTTCTCGATCTGGTTCGGCGGGAAGGCCAGCGACAGCCGATTGCGGTAGCGCAGCCGGCGCGGCGGCCGCGCCTGCTCGATCAGGCGCACGGCCTGGAAGAACTCGAAGCCGTGCGGCTCGGCCAGCAGCACATCGATCAAGCCAGCGTCAGTGCGCCGTTGCGAGGCAGGCATCGCAGCAACTCCTTTCCACTGCCGTGGGACAGCACGACCAGTTGCGTGAAACTGTTCAAATGCACATGCAGGCCGAACAGGTGATCAAGCACCTGCGCGAAGGCGTGCACGCCGGTGCCGGCATACGCCTCCTCGTCCAGCGACACCCGCACTTCCACGCCGCGCAGATAGGCCTTGCCGCGCGCCTGCCGCACCCACGCGGTGGCCGGCTGCTGCGACAGCGCCATCACGCCGTCGATCTGCCGCTGCGAGACGGCGCTGTCCTGCTGGGCATACAGGCGCAGCATCGCGGTCAGCGCCGGCAAGCCTTCCTGCGTCAGCGAGCGGTGATTCAAGGCCAGCTGCGCGATCAGTCCCCATCGGTTGCCGCCGCCCGGCTGGCGCCAGGACAGCGTCGGCCGCCGCAGCAGGCGGATCGGGAAGCCGCCGCTGGCCGCTTCGGTGCTGAGGTCGCCGCCCGATCGGCCGTATGGCAAGCCGTGCGGCAGGTTGCGGTTGGTGCAGGTGAGGCGCACCGACGCCGTGCCCTCGTCCAGCGTCAGCGGCGAGAAGTCGCGGTCCAGCAGCGCCAGCGTGTATTCGTGGCCGGCTGCGGCGTCGGCCAGCTCCTCGTCGCGATGGGCGAGCCAGTAGTGGCCTTTGCGGCTGTCCTGCTCGCCGTGGCGCAGCGAATAGTAGGGAAAGAATTCGGTGACCGAGTTGCCCTGCGGCGCCTTGCGCAGCAGCTGCACCGTGTCGATGCTGTAGATTTCGCACGCGCCGCCTGGCATTTCGTCCGGCATCAGCGGATAGCTGCTGCGGCGGTGGTCGACGCGGATCGGCGTGGCCTGCTGCGGGTACAGGTTGATCACGGGCGTGCAGCCGAGCAGCAGGTGCTCCGCCGACAGCGTGCGCAGGATGCGCGCTGCCGGCGCGTCGGGCCGCACGTCGGCCAGGGCGATGCGCAGCGTCAGCCGCGAACAGTCGGCCGGGCTGGCGGCGAGCAAGGCGGACAGGTCGATGTCGAAGAAGTCGAATTTTTCCGGGAAGGCGAAGTACTCGCTCAGCAGCCGGTAGGCGCTGTGCTCCGAGGCGGCGGCGGGCAGCAGCGCGTCCTCGGCGGCGAAGCCTGCCGGGGCGATCGGCATGCTGTCCAGCAGGCGCCACTGGCCGTTCGCCTCCACGCAGGCGCAGGCCGCGCGCATGAAGAGCATGTCCCGCAAGGCGGCCCGCAGCGACGCGTCGCAGTCGATGAAGACGCGCAAGATCGGCAGGTCCAGCGACGCCAGGCCGCGCGCGGTGGCCGTGCTGTCGATGGTGATGCAGAGCGCGGACCCTGCCTCGCCCGGCAGCGGCAGGGTTGGCGGCGCCTGGATGTAGGGCTCGAACCAGGCGGCGCTGATGGTCACCGGCGCCACCGTCACATCGTAGACGCTGCGAAAGCGGCAGCTGACGGCGCCGTGTCCCAGCGACTTCAGCGCCGTGCCGCGCGGCAGGACGGTGACGCTGGTGACGACGTTGGCCGCCGCGCCATCGTAATCGACGCGGGCGATCGAGCAGGAAGGGATCGGCCGCAGGTAGTGCGGATACAGCATGCCCAGCAGTGCTTCGGTGAAGTTGGCGTAGCCGTCGTCCAGCAGCTTGGCGATGCGGGCGTTGAGGAAGGCGGAGGCCTGGATCAGCCGTTCGACATGCGGATCGGCGCAGGTCTCGCCGCTTATCTGCAAACTGCCTGCCAGCTTGGGGTAGCGACTTGCAAACTCGGCTCCGGTGCGCCGCAGCATGCTCAGTTCGCGTTCGAAGTAAGGCAGCAGTTTTTCCATCGTGGCATCCGTCGCAGATTTTGACCGCACAGGTTGCCGATGATGTCACGCCCGCATGCCGGGCTTTTGATATGCAACAATCGCCTGGTAGCTTGCACCTGGCAACGCCGGGTGCAGCAAGGCTTAGAACGGCGCCAGCGCCTGCGCCACCGCTGCCGGACTGAGCGCCCTTGCGTTCAGCGCGCCAAGGATGCGCGCCACGTCGGCTTTCCGCTCCGAATCTTGCAGCACGGCCCGGTTGTCCAGCATCGAACGCAGGATCTGCGTGGTGAGCCGGTCGAGCTCGGGACGTACGGTCTTCGCAAGGTCGGGAGCGTCTTCAAAGCGTTCCACCTGTTGTGCGCGCCATTGGGCGAACAGTTCCCTCTGCACCGTCTTGGATGCTTCGATCTGGGCGCGGAACACGGCGTCGATCCAGGCCGCCGGCAAGCCCAGCGCGGCGCCCTGCTCCACCGCCGCGCGGATGACCAGCACCTCGCGCGGCACGTCCTCGACCGGCGCGCGCGCATTCCACTTGGCGCGCGCCACGGCTTGCGCCAGCAGCAGGCGTTGATCGATGGCCAGCCGCAACGGCTCCAGTTGCGCCAGTGTCTTCGATGGCGCCAGCTGCCCGGCGCGCACGTCCGCGTTGTCGCGACTGTCCTGCGCGCCGGCGGCGCCGCCCGCAAGCAAGGGGAGCAGCAAGACGGCGAGCCTGGACCAATGTTTGATATTCATGTGCAAAATTTTCTCTCCGGTTTCAGTTTCCTGCGACAGCCAACACTTCCAGCAAATCTTCCGCCGTGATCTGCAGGCCCTGCATTTCGCCGCCGGCCAGCACCGCGTCGGCCAGGCGGGCCTTGCTACGTTGCAGTTCCTGGATTTTCTCCTCCAGCGTGCCCCTGGCGATCAGGCGGTAGACGAACACCGGCTTATCCTGGCCGATGCGCCAGGCGCGGTCGGTGGCCTGGTTTTCCGCCACCGGATTCCACCACGGATCGTAATGGATCACGGTGTCGGCCGCGATGCGTCCCTTGCACAGATGGAGCAGCAGGCGGCCATTGCCGGCTTGCAGTTGTACTCCACAGGGCAGCTGCAATCGCCCTGGAAGTCGACATGCCTGCCGTCCGTGACGAGTTTGACCACTTGCCGGTAATGGCCAGCCGAACTGCCGCGCACCTTGCCACGGATGGTGCCCCCGTCAACGCGGGCTTCCAGCACCATGTCGCGGCGATGGTAGTCCGCGCCACGGTTGTAGGTGGTGTGGTCGAAGCGGCTGCGGATGTCGTCGGGTGTGCAGTGCACGGCTCACTATTGTTCGGATAATGCGCCATTATCGTCCATCCGCCCGGCGGACGCCGCTCCGGCCTATTTCGTCACCCGCTCCCAGCCTGCGCGCACGGCTTGCTTGAACTTTTCCCAGCTCGATTGCGCATGCCGGCTTTCCCAGTCGCTGCGCAGCTCGGGTTCGACTTCGTCCCACGGCTTGTCGCGGTAGCCGGGATTGCCGGCCATCGATGCGCCGTAGCGGTAGGCCGGATCGAACTCCTGGTAGGTGCCGCCGCTGTAGGACAGGGTCTGCTCCCAGTGGCTGCGGAAATACAGGTCGTCGTCGCCGCTGCCGCGCAGGATGTCCAGCGTGGCCGAGGCCGTATCGCGCGGATAGATGCGCATGCCGCTGCGCTGCACCGTGCTTTGTTCCGAGATCGGCGCGTTCACGCCGGTCATGGTCGGCGACACCGTCTCGCCGCGCTGCATCGAGCCCGGCGCCAGCGAGCCCTGCTCGGAGCGGGCGAAGTCCACCGCCTCCTCGCGCGGGCGGATGCCGTGCTGCTCGGGTGCGCTCTGCTGCGCGCCCGGCGCGGACTGCGGCGCGCCGGCGCCGCTGCGCAGCAGCTCGCCGCCGCTCCAGCCGCTGGCGCGCCACATGGTCTCATGCTCGTCGATGTCGATCGGGTTGAAGTCCTCGACGATGTCGGCCGCGCGGTCGGCCGCTTCCATGCCGTGGGTGCGGATGGTCAGCACCACATGGCCGCGGTTGAGCGCCTCGGCGTAGATGTGGCGATCCGCGTGCTCGCGCCCCAGCAACTGGCTGAACATCTGCCGGATGCTGTGCAGGATGGAGGCGTTGTCGTTGATGCGCGGGGTGCCGGCCACGCTGCCGGAATCGCTCACGGTGATGCTGTCGGCGGCGTAGCCGCTGTGGATCAGTTCGTCCTTGGCTCGGTTAGCCTCGGCACGGGTTTCAAATACGGCTGCCAGTGTGTGTGTCATGGTGGGCTCCTGGGTTGAGACGCTTGAGATCGGTCACCATTCCAGTCTACGTCCGATGCCCGCGGCGTAGCGCCCGTTTGCCGAGAGGAAATCCGAGGGCGCGCGCGCTGCCATCCGCGCGCGCCGCTGCGGTCAGCCCTTGTCGTTGATGGACTGGGTCAGCTCACCCGCCTTCATCGCGCTCATCAGGCCCATCAGCGTGCCGAAGGCGTTGCTGTCGCCGCCGCCCATCTGCACCTGCGGCACCAGCGGCACCTTGGCCGTTTCAAACGCTTCGGCCAGGCGCAGCATCACGGTCTGCATCAGCTGCTTGTCCGCGCCCTCGCCCTGCATGGCCTCGGACTTGGCCTGGATGGCGGCCGCCTCCGCCTCGCCCACCGAGCGGATCGCCGAGGCGCGGCCGGCGCCTTCCATCTCCTGGCGGAACTTGTCGGCCTGCGCCAGCGCCTCGATCTCCTGGCGGCGCTTCTCGGCGGCCTTGACGTTGGCCGAACCCTGGTTCTCCTTGATCGAGATGTCCACCAGCGAGCCGGTCAGCTCCTTCTGCTTGGCGGCGCGCTGTTCGGCCTCGTTCAGCTCGCGCTGCTTGTCGGCCGCGATCTGCTTCTGCGCGAAGGTCTCGACCTGCTCGCGGGCGATCTGGCGGTCGCGCAGCTGGGCCATGATGTCCTCGATCTTGTTGTCGCCGGCCTGGGGCTTCGGCGTGCCGATCAGCACCTCCTGGAATTCCAGCGAGTAGGCCTGGAAGCGCTGCTTCATGTCGGTCGAGGCGTTGTTCTGCAGCTCGCTGCGCGACTGGATCAGGTCGATGAAGGTCTTGGTCTGCGAGACGTTTTTAAAGTACGACGACACCATCGGATCGAGCGTCTGCTCGACCAGCTGCGCCACGTTGCCGAAGCGCTGCACCACCATCGGCGCCTTGCGGTAGTCGATGTGCACCACCACCGACAGCGGCAGCTGCGGTTCGAACGCGTCCTTGGTGATCAGGGTGATCTCGCGCAGGTTCTTGTCGAAGTTGGAGCCGCTCTCGCCGGACTTCCACATCAACACGAAGTTGGTGGTCGGCACCAGCTCGATCTTGCCGGCGTAGGTGTTGAAGGCGTATTTGCCCGGCATCAGCGCGTCGCGCCAGACGCCACGGCAGCCGGTCTCCACCAGCTCGCCGTGCGAGTACTCGGTGCCCGACAAATCGGTGCCCACGCGGCCCGTGTACGACACCACCACGCCGACGAAGCCGACCGGGATGATGGTCTTCTTGATGAACTCCACCGTCGCGAACAGGCGGTTGATGAAGTAGGTGCCCTCGACCAGCACGCGCTCCTGGCGGCCACGGCGGCCACCGGCGGCGAGGAACTTCTCCGGCTCCTGGAAGGCGTTGTGGCTGTCGCCGACGTCGGGCGCCAGCAGCTCGTCCTTCAGCAGGCCGGGGCCGTCCTGCACCGTCACCACGGCCAGCTGGTCGGAGTCGTGCGAGCCGGTTACCTCCTTGATCACCACCGGCTTGAAGCCGCCGCGCTCGTCGAGCACGCCGCGCATCTGCTGGTAGTAGGCTTTTTCCAGCGCGTCGAGCGACATCGAATAGGTGGTCTCCTCGGTCATCACGACGAACAGCGCCGGATTGATGATGTGCGTGCCTTCGCGCAGCACCATGCGCTGCGGGCCTTTCTGGCCGCCGTCGCGCAGGAAGTCGCGCACGTTGCGGAAGTCGACGATGCGCGAGTTGTCGGCCAGCGTCTGGCCGGCCGGCAGGTCCAGGCCGTCGCGGGCGAACACGTAGGCGATCGTGCCCTGCGTGACCGACACCATCGGATGGATGTGCACGCGGTACTGGAACGGCGCGAAGAAGTGGAAGCCGCCGCGGCGCAGATCGGGCTGCAGGCCGGCCTCGCCGTTCAGCGCCAGCAGGCCGTTCTGCACGGAGCCGGACGAGCTCCAGAGTTTTTCGATGACCCCGACGCGGTCGTTGGGGATGTACTTGATGGCCCCGGAAAACTTGATCAGGGCGGCGATGACGAGAATGCAGACGACAACGGTTACTTCACTGCCAAGCAGGGTAAACATACGAACCTTTCGGTTGTGGATAAAGTTGTGGATGCAGCAGCCCGGCGCGGCTATCGTCGCGGACAGGCAAATGGAAGGCTGGTGTGGGGGAGGCTTACTGCGCTTGCCGCGAGGGCACTAACGAGTGGGGTGAACACGATGTTTTTGTTATTACCGTTCAATGAGTTCGTGCTGATCATTCTTGCACAATGGCGTAAAAGGTAAAGGTGGGCCGCCGGGATTAGAGCATGCACTCTAAACCCGGCGGCGACTATAATGATCCATCCCCCCAGGTCCTGGAAGATGCCGATGCTGAAAACCGCCCTGCCCCTGCTCACCATCCTGATGGCGGCCCTGCCGCCGCTGGCCGCGCACGCCGGGCCGGGCGAACTGGTGATGCTGGCGCCGCTGGACCAGACCATGCCCATCGTCCGCTTCAGCAACGGCGCGCTGGACGGCGGCATCGTCAAGGATCTGGGCGACGCGCTGGCGCAGCGTCTGGGCCTGCGTCCCGTCTACCTGAACGTCGACGTGCCCGGCGTCACCCCCGCGCTCACCGGCGGCCGCGCCGACGCCATGTGCTACGTGATGCCGTTCTGGATCGACGGCGACTACGACTGGAGCGCGCCGCTGCTGCCCGATACCGAACTGGTGGTGGCGCGCGCCGACGCGCCCCGCCTGCGCTCCCTCAAGGATCTCAAGGACAAGCCGGTCGGCACCGTGGCGGGCTACCGCTATCCGCGCATCGAGCAGGTGCTGGGCAAGCGCTTCGCCCGCGTCGATGCGGCCAGCATGGACCTCAACGTGCAGCAGATGATCGCCGGTAAAACGCCCTACACGGTGGCCGGCGAAAGCACGCTGATCTACCTGCAGCGCATCCACCCCGCGCTGAAGCTGCGGCCGGAGCTGGTGTTCTCCAGCTACAAGGCGCAGTGCGCGTTCTCGCGCAAATCGCAAGTCCCATTCGCCGACGCCAACCGGGTCATCGACGCCATGCTCAAGGAGGGCGTGATCGACCAGATACTGGCGCGCTACCGCTAGGAGGTTCCCATGAATACCGATGCACTGATCGCCGCCCTGCAAACCCACAACCAGGAGCGCGACCCACAACTGCTGCGCATGAAATACCGCAAGATGGCGCAGAGCGCCTTCCTGTTCCTGCGCGGCGCCGACCACCTGTTTTACGACGAGCTGCTGCCGGACCAGCCGCTGTTCCGCAAGGCGCCGCTGGCCTGGAGCTGCGGCGACCTGCACCTGGAAAACTTCGGCAGCTACAAGGGCGACAACCGCCAGGTCTATTTCGATATCAACGATTTCGACGAGGCAGCGCTGGCGCCGGCCAGCTGGGACCTGGTGCGCCTGCTCGCCAGCATCCAGTGCGGCGCCGACGCGCTGCGCGTGTCGGCCAACGAGGCGGCCGCGCTGAGCGCCCGCTGCCTGGACGCCTACCGCGCCGCGCTGGCCGCCGGCAAGCCGCGCTGGGTCGAGCGCGAAACCAGCGTGGGCCTGATCAGGGACCTGCTGTGCGATCTTCAGGACCGCAAGCGCGTCGACTTCCTCGACAAGCGCACCACGCGCAAAGGCCAGCGCCGCAGCCTGAACCTCGACGGCGAGAAGGCGCTGCCGCTGCTGCCGGGCCAGCGCGAGCTGCTGGAGGCCTTCCTGCCGCGCTTCGCCGCGCAGCAGGAGCAGCCGGCGTTCTACACCATGCTGGACGCGGCGCGCCGCATCGCCGGCACCGGCAGCCTGGGCTTGATGCGCTTTGTGGTGCTGGTCGAAGGCAAGGGGTCGCCGGACGGGAACTATCTGCTCGACATCAAGGAATGCAAGCCGTCGGCGCTGGCGCCGCGCCTGGCCGCGTGGAAGATCAAGCAGCCGGCGTGGCCGGACCAGGCCAGCCGCGTGGTGACGGCGCAGCAGCGCATGCAGGCGGTCGACCACGCCTTCCTGCACGCGGTCGCGCTGGACGGCCGCTCGTGCGTGCTGCGCGGGCTGCAGCCGTCGGAGGACCGGGTGGCGCTCGATGCGTGGGGCAAGAAGCTGAGCCGGCTGGAGGAAGTGATCGCCACCATGGGCTGCAACCTGGCGTGGGATCAGTTGCGCGCGGCGGGCCGGGGCGGCGCGGCCGGCGCGGACGAGCTGATCGCCCACGGCCGCGACGACGGCTGGCGCCTGACTATGCTCAACGCCGCCGCCGCCATGACCGAGCAGACGCAAGCCCAGTGGCGGGCCTGCAAGGCGTGGCTGGGCAGCTGGTGATCAGCCCCACGGCGTGTAGTTGAAGCCGTTGCCGATGACCTGCGCGACGTGGGCGACGTTTTCCGTGCTTTCGCTGATGGCCGCCAGCACCGCCGCGCGCGAGGCGCCGTCGTGCAGCGCGCCGGTCCAGAAATCGCTGCCGGCCGGCAGCGGATCGCGCCCCAGCACGTTGTGGAACACCTGCTTGACGAAATCGCCGTCGCTGGCCGCGGTGCCGTACAGCCTGGCGAATTCCGGACTTTGCACGAACTGGTCTGCGATCGCCGTCAGGCTGGCGCCGTGATCCATGGCCGACATCCAGAAGCCGGCGCCGCTGGCGGCCGGCGCGCGGTGGAACGCGGCCTGGTACAGCCGGTACACCTGGCCGCCGACGCCGTCGACGTCGAGCGCCACCGCATGGTCGGTAAACAGCAGGCGCTCCACGTTCTGCAGCGTGTCGCCGGCGTTGCCGCTCCAGTAGTCGCGCACCGTCACCTTGCCGCTGGCGTCGCGGCTGATGGACAGGTTGGATCCGGTGCCGTCGTAGTACACCGTGTCGAGGCCGGCGCCGCCGTCGAGCGACAGGCCCTTGGCCGCGCCCACCAGGTAGTCGTTGCCGGCGGTGCCCGCGGTCACCGCCGGCAGCGTGGTGAAGGTGTAGCTCTGCGCGGCCGCCTTGTTGCCGGCCAGGTCGAGCACGGCGCCCTCGGGCAGCGCGACGGTGTAGCTCATGCCCGGCTTGAGGAAGATGTGCGGATCGATGGTCAGCGTGTGGCCCAGCGCCTTGAACAGCGGCGTGCCGTACCCTGCCGGCACGCTGACGCCGTTGGCGTCCTTGAGCGTGTAGCCGCTGCCGAGCATGATGGCCTCGCTGTAATCGAGCACGATCTTCTGCTGCAGCGGCGTGTTGACGGCGCCGTTCTGCAATGAGCTCGACAGCAATACCGGCGCGCTGGCGTCGCCGCTGGTCAGCGTTTCGCTGACGGTATAGCTGCCGGTCTTGGAGCTGCTGTTGTAGACGCTGAGGAAGTAGTCGCCGGTGCTGGCGGCCAGGTAGGCAATGCGCGGCTCGCCCGCCGCCGCGCTGCTTTGGGCTAGGTAGGAACCGCCGCTCCCCATCAGTACCATGCTGGTCGCGTAGTCGCCGGTATCGAGGCTGCCGCCGCCGCTTTGCGCGCCCTGCAGGTCGAACACGTAGCTGCGGCCGGCCTCCAGGTGCACCTTGATCCAGTCCTGGTCGCCGGGCACGCCCAGCGCGCCCCGCAGCGGCGCGTCCGGGGTCACCAGGGCGGTGGTCTGCGCGTTGGCGCTGAAATCGTCGATGCCCAGCAGCTTGGCGGTCAGCGCATAGCCGCCGGCGACGCCCTGCAGCGACGTGGCCACGGTCAGGTAGTAGTCGCCCGCGTGCGCGGCGTCAAACATCAGGTGCGTCTTGCCGTCGCTGCCGTAGAAGGTGCGGGTGGAGGTGTAGCTGCTGGCGCCGTCGCTGACGCTGACCGAGGCGTAGCTGCTCCAGAGCGTGTCCGCCGTGGCCGACGTGAGCACCAGCTCGTAGCTGGCGCCCTGCAGCGCCGAGAGCTTGAACACGTCGCGGTCGGTGGTCAGCTCCAGCTTGCCGTTGACCGTCACGCCCTCCTGGATCGGGCTGGCGTGCGCCGCGTCGCTGCCGTAGTCGTCGCGCTCGGCCACCTGGGCCTTGACCTGGTAGGTGCCGGCATTGTTCGGCGACGACACCTCGACGAAGTAGGTGCCCTTGGTGGCGGCCTGGTACTGCAGCACCGGCGACGCCGAGTAGTAGCCGCCGGCCTCCGTGGCCAGCAGCTTGCCCTGGGCGTCGTACAGCTTGACCGTGGCGCCCGCGGCCAGCGTGCCGGCGCCCTCGTTGTTGCCGGCCACCCGGAACCAGTAGCTGCCGCCGGCGTTGAGCGTGACCGCAAACCAGTCGCGGTCGCCGCCGCCGGCTTCCAGCTCGCCCTTGGTCGATCCGCCCACCAGCAGCTTGCCGGTGGTGCCGGTGTTGGCCGCGTAGTCGTCGGCGGCGGCGCTGACCGTCACCGAGTAGGGCTGCGCGTCGTTGACCGAATAGCCCGGCGACTGCGACAGATAGTAGGTGCCGGCCACCGTCGGCGTAAAGCTGAAGGCCTTGTAATTGGAGGTCCACGCGGCCTGCCCGCCGTTGGCGTCGGTCAGCCGGCCGCTGAGGTTGTAGCCGTCGTTCTGCGGCAGCGCGATATTGTAGGTCACGCCGGCGTCCAGGTCGATCTGGAACATGTCCACGTCGTCCCGGCTCTGCAGCACGCCGCTGACGGTCTGGCCCAGCGCCAGCGCGGTGGCGCTGGCCATCGTGCCGCCGTGGTCGTCGGCTTCCGACGACAGCGCCTTGAGCGTGTAGGCCTTGCCGCTGAAGTCGGGATAACTGGAACCGACGTCGAGCTTGTAGGTCCCGCTGCTGGCGGCGAGGAAGCGCACCGTCATCGTGCCGTTCACCACGTTCGCGTTGTAGTAGCCGCGATAGGCGCCGCTGGCGTCGCTCACGGACAGGTTGGGCAACTGCCGCGCGTCCGCGTCCATCGACAGGCTCAGCGTATAGACCTGGCCCGCCGTCATGTCCATGGTGAAGCGGTCCACATCGCCCTGATAGTCCAACTTGCCGCTTACCTGGCCCGACAGGTAGAGCGCGCCGGCGCGGCTGTCGTCGCTGGAATAATCGTCGTAGCCCACGTGCATGGTCTGCGCGTACGCGCCCACGGTGCCGCTGGCGGCCAGCTCCAGGTAGTACTCGCCGGACTTGTTCACCACGAACTGCGGCTCGGACTGCAGGCTGGTGACATACTGGCCGTCGGCGTTGTAGATGGTGCGCCGGCTCACCTCCGACAGGCCGGCGCCGCTGCCGTTGTCGAAGCGCACCACCTGGCCCGCATCGGCGTGGAAATGGAACCAGTCCTTGTCGTCGGGCAGCTGGAAGGCGCCGGTCAGCGTCGCCTCCGCGCTCGCCTCGCCGGTGGTGCTGCGGTCGCCGGCAAAGTCGTCGGCGTCGGCCAGCGTCGCCTTGAGCGTGTAGGTCTTGCCGAGCGAGTAATAGCCGTTGAGGGCGCCGACGTAGTAGCTGCCGCTGTGGTCCGCGGTGTAGCCCACCTGCGGGCCGTGGCCGCCGGACGGCGAGTACCAGCTGGAGGCCAGCGGCACGCTGTCGCCGTTGTACACCATGAGCGTGCTGCCGGAGAAGTCGGTCAAGGTGCCGCCGCCATCCAGTTGGCCGGTCATCTGGAACAGGTAGCTGGTGCCGGCCGTCAGCGTGATCTTGAACCAGTCGGCATCGCCGTTGGAGTCAACGCTGCCTTTGGCGCTGCCGCCGACGCCGAGGCGGCCGGTGGTGGAGATGTCGGAGCTGTAGTCGTCGGCCATGATGCGCAATAGTGTGAGATTTCGGGATGTAACATAATACTAAGATTTCTCAAGGGAAAACTATTCAATTGTCACGTGCGGGCCTGCCAGGTGCTCCCAGAAGCCGGCGCCGCTGGCGGCCGGCGCGCGGTGGAACGCGGCCTGGTATAGCCGGTACACCTGGCCGCCGACGCCGTCGACGTCGAGCGCCAGCGCGTGGTCGGTGAACAGCAGGCGCTCCACGTTCTGCAGCGTGTTGCCGGCCAGGTCGAGCACGGCGCCCTCGGGCAGCGCGACGGTATGCCCGGCTTGAGGAAGATGTGCGGATCGATGGTCAGCGTGTGGCCCAGCACCGTCAGCACCGACTGGTGGTACGCTTCCGCCAGGTCGACGCCGTCGGCGTCCTTGAGCGTGCCGCCGCTGCCAAGCATGATGGCCTCGCTGTAATCGAGCACGATCTTCTGCCGCAGCGGCGTGTTGACGGCGCCGCTCTGCAAGGAGCTCGACGTCAGCACCGGCGCGCTGACGTCGCCGCTGGTGAGCGTTTCGTTGACGGTATAGCTGCCGGTGAGCCCGCCGTTGACATGCACGTCGACGAAGTAGTCGCCGCTGGCGCTGGCGTGGTAGAAAATGCGCGGTTCGCCGACCGCCGGGCTGCTGTAGCCGGCGTTGCTGCCGTCGGCCATCCACAGATTGATGGCGGGCGAGTGGTCGGCGGTGTCGAGCGTGCCGCCGCCGGCCTGCAGGTGGACCTTGAACCAGTCCTGGTCGCCGGCCGCGCCGATCACCCCGTGCGCCGGCTCCAGGCGGCCAGTGGTGGTGTAGTCGGAGCGGAAATCGTCGGCCATGGCGTGAATCGATTGAAAATTTTTGGTATGCCAACATCCCAATGTTTCCCATGGGGAAAACTATTCAACTATCACGCGTCAGCACCCCCTGCGCCAGCCAGTGCTGCAGATAGCCCGCCAGCGCCAGCAGCGCTTCCTCGCCGGCGGCCGCGCACACCTCGCCGAAGGTCGCGCCTTCTGCGATGCGGTACAGCGCGTCGGCCTCCAGCGGCGGCAGCGAGCGGAAGCGCGGCTGTTCGTCCTGGCGCCACACCAGCCAGTGGCCGGCGCCGGCGGCCTGCTCCGGCGGCGGCGGCTCGGCGCCGGCAGCCAGCGCCTGCCACAGCGCGACCGCGTTCCAGCGCATCTCCAGCAGATGCACCGACGGGTGCAGGCCGAAGCGCAGATCGCCCCACGCTTCGGGCGCTAGCGCCGCCAGGTCGGCGGCGGCCAGCGGCGCGGCGTCTTGCGCGTCGAAGGCCAGGCTGAGCGACCATTCCAGCTCCGCCAGTTCGGCGATGAAGGGATAGTCCGCCAGCACCAGCGCCGCGTGCGCGGCCAGGCCGCCGCCGAACCAGCGCAAGTTGGCGTGCTGCGACGGCTGCGCGGCGATGTAGCTGTCGGCCAGTCCGGCGAACATGTCGTCGCCGAGGTAGGTCCAGGTCTTGTCGTAGGCCTCGCACAGCGCCTGCCGCAGGCGGCTGCGGTAGGCGCGGTGGTAGATCGCCAGCCGCGACGCGGCGCTCAGGCCGTACTGCTCGCGCACGGCGGCGTGGATGGCGCCCGGCGCGTCGTCGGCCAGGATGTAGCGCTGGAACTCGCGCTGGACTTGATCGACCGTGTTCACAGGGCCTCCGCCAGCGTGCGCGCGCGGCGCAGCTCGGCCGACAGTTCGGCCAGCGGCGGGATGCGGTCGTCGCGCTCGATCATCGTCGCCACCTTGCCGAAGCGGCGCAAGGCCTGCGCGTACAGGGCCCATACCGGATCGGCCACCGCCTGGTCGTGGGTGTCGATGATGCAGCCTTGCTGCACGCTGTGGCCGGCCAGGTGGATCTGCTGCACGCGCCGCGCCGGCAGCGCGTCCAGATAGGCGATCGGGTTGAAGCCGTGATTGACGCTGCTGACGTAGACGTTGTTCACGTCCAGCAGGATCAGGCTGTCGGACTGCTCGGCCACGGCGGCCACGAAGTCCCATTCCTGCAGGGTGTCCGCCTCGAAGGACAGATAGCTCGACACATTCTCCAGCAACAGCGGGCGTTCCAGGTAGTCCTGCACGCGCCGCACGTTGCGCGCGACGATCGCCACGGCCTCCTCGGTGTAGGGCAGCGGGAACAGGTCGTGCATGTTGGCGCCGTGCGTGCCGGTCCAGCACAAATGGTCGGACACCCACAGCGGCTCGACGCGCCGCATCAGTTTTTTCAGTTCGCGCAGATAATCGTCGGACGGCCCCTGCGGCGTGCCGATCGACATCGACACGCCATGCATGACCATCGGATAGTCGCGGCGGATGCGGTCGAGCATGGCCAGCGGCTTGCCGCCGGGGACCATGTAGTTCTCGGACAGGATCTCGAACCAGTCGATGCCGGTCGCGGCGGGCGGCGTGGCGATGATGTCGGCGTAGTGCGCGGGGCGCAGGCCAAGTCCGTAACCTGGCGACGGCAATGTAGGTGTCATGGTGGGCGCAGCGCCGGCGGTGCCGGCGCGGTAGCGATAAGGGCTGCGGTGATTACTTGTCCAGATCGACAATCTTGCCTTTTTTGGCGAAGCAGGCGCCGGCCTTGGTGGCCAGGAAGCCGTGGCCCTTGCAGGAGTTCTGGCCCTTGCAGGCGTTTTCCGCGGTGGCGCAATCGCTGGTGCCCTTGCAGCTGTTGATGCCGGCGCAGTGCACGGTGTCGTCGGCGCTGACGGTAGAGGTGGCGGCGATGGCCGATGCGGACATGGCCATGGTGGCGACGGTGGCTGCCATGGCGGCGATGCGGGTGATGTGGTTCATGTGATTCTCCAAAAAGGTAGGTTGGGTAGGTGCTGCATGACTCTGTCGCATCGATGGCGCGATTACTTACACACATTTGGAAAATATTTTCTTTTTTGACTTGCATCAAAGTTTTTACTGCGCTGCGTCAATAGACTTGCATTCATTACTTCACAACGACAAAGAGGGTTGAAATGAGCAAGTCTTTAGCAGCAGCAGTATTGGCCACCCTGAGCCTGGTTGCAGGCAGCAGCGCGATGGCGGAAGAAACCCCGTGGCTGGTACGTGTGCGCGCCGTGCACCTGGATACCGCCAATAAATCCGATCCAGTCGGCGGCGTGGGCGCCTCCGACCGCCTGACCGTCAGCAACAAGACCATTCCAGAATTCGACGTCTCCTACTTCTTCTCGCCCAACCTGGCGGCCGAGCTGGTGCTGACCTATCCGCAAAAGCATGACGTGTCGCTGGACGGCGCCAACATCGGCACCTTCAAGCACCTGCCGCCCACGCTGCTGCTGCAATATCACTTCGTGAACAGCACGCCGTTCAAGCCCTACCTGGGCGCCGGCGTGAACTACACCACCATGTCCAAGGTGGATCTGCTGGGCGGCAAGGGCGGCCTGGAACATGACAGCTTCGGCCTGGCGCTGCAAGCGGGCGTCGACTACGCGATCGACAAGAAATGGTCGCTCAACTTCGACGTGAAGAAAGTGCAAATCCGCAGCGATGTCTTCATCAGTGGCGCCAAGGTCAGCCGCGTGAAGGTCGATCCGCTGATGGTAGGCGTTGGTGTTGGCTATCGATTCTAAGCGGACAGCACCGCGGCAGGCGTAAGCGCCGCGGCAGGGCTGCCAGCATGCTGACAGGAACGGGCACTTTGAGAAAGCGGTTTTCTCGAATGCCCGTTTTTTTTTTGCTTCAACGAGAGGAGTATCGCTATGTCATTCGACCACGTCAAAATTGGCACCCGCCTCAGCCTGGGCTTCGGCATCGTGCTGGCGCTGCTGGTGGCCATCGTCGTGCTGGGCCTGAGCTCCATGAACGGCATCGGCAGCCGCACGCAGGACATCATCGACGACAAGAACGTCAAGATGGATGCGGCCAACCGCATGCTCGACAATGTGCGCGGCATCACCCTGTCGCTGACCACCACTCTCGTCGTCGCCAGCATGGAGGAAGTCAACGCCGAGCTGGACAAGATAGCCGCGTCGCGCAAGCGCTACGGCGAGGCGAAAAAAATCCTGCTCGAGCATGTCCGCGACGACAAGGAAAAAGCCATGCTGGCCACGCTGGACGAGTTGCTCAAGACCGGGGCGGCCAAGAACAACAAGGTGATCGCGCTGCGCAAGGAGGGCGAGGTCCAGGAAGCCATGAGCTATCTGACGCAAGTGGCCGGCCCCACCCTGAACGACGTGCAGAAGGCGCTGGACGACATCGTTGCCTACGAAACCGCGCAGACCAAGCAGGCCGGCGACGAGGTCGACGCGGCGCTGCGTACCGCGCAGATCGTGCTGGTGGGCCTGGGCGCGCTGGCGATGGCGATCGGCTGCGCGGTGGGCTGGTTCATCAGCCGCTCGATCACGGTGCCGCTGACGGCTGCGGTGGGCGTGGCCGAGACGGTGGCCTCGGGCGACCTGTCCTCGCACATCGAGGTGCGCACCAGCGACGAGACGGGGCGCCTGCTGGGCGCGCTGCGCTCGATGAACGACAGCCTGCTCAACGTGGTCAACCAGGTGCGCCAGGGCACCGACACCATCGCCACCGCCTCCAACGAAATCGCGGCCGGCAACCTGCACCTGTCGACCCGCACCGAGGAACAGGCCAGCTCGCTGGAGCAGACCGCCTCGTCGATGGAGCAGTTGACCAGCACCGTCAAGCAGAACGCCGACAACGCGCGCCAGGCCAACACGCTGGCGTGCACCGCGTCGGAAGTGGCGACGCGGGGCGGGGCCATCGTCTCGCAGGTGGTCAGCACCATGGGCAACATCAACAGCTCCTCGCGCAAGATCGTCGACATCATCGGCGTGATCGACGGCATCGCCTTCCAGACCAATATTCTGGCGCTGAACGCGGCGGTGGAAGCGGCGCGGGCGGGCGAACAGGGACGGGGCTTCGCGGTGGTGGCGTCCGAGGTGCGCAACCTGGCGCAGCGCAGCGCGGCGGCGGCCAAGGAAATCAAGGAGTTGATCTCGGCCTCGGTGGCCAACGTCGACGACGGCTCGCGGCTGGTCGGCGAGGCCGGGCAGACCATGGGCGACATCGTCGCCAGCATCCACCGGGTGACCGACATCATGGGCGAGATCACCTCGGCCAGCCACGAGCAGACTATGGGCATCGAGCAGATCAACATGGCCATCGCGCAAATGGACGAGGTGACGCAGCAGAACGCGGCGCTGGTGGAACAGGCGGCGGCCGCGTCGCAAAGCATGCAGGAGCAGGCGGCGGCGCTGGCGGCGGTGGTGGGCTTCTTCAAAACCGAGGCGGCCGGCGGAGGCCGCTATAATGGCCGGCAACCGCTCGCACTCACCACCAATGGAACCACGGCCCATGCGCAAGATCCTGATAGTCCTGACCTCCCTGCTGCTGACGGCATGCGTCGACGACTCGGCCTCGTACTACGCGGACGGTAGCACCGGCAACCACGCCTTGACGCTGCACCGCGCACAGAAGCACTTCTGGAGCGGCGACAGCAAGGTCGAGCTGATCATGCAGCGGCTGCCGGACTGCCTGCGCCGCGTGGAGCTGGCCGAGATGCCGGCCGACGAAGTGGAAATCGAACTGCTGTCGAACGGCGACAACGTCTGGACGCTGCGCGCCGGCAAAGAGATGTGGCAGGTTGAAACGCAGAGCTGCACCCAGTACCCCGACGTCAAGGGCGCCGAGGGCGAGCTGATCGGCGTATTCCGGGTGGAAGACAGGAAGCTGGTATTCGAAGCGGCGGTGCTGGAACCCGCCAAATAAAATTGGGGTCAAGTCTGACATTCGGACACGAGCTCGGCCGTAGTGCGCGCACTACGGCCGAGCTCGTGTCCGAATGTCAGACTTGACCCCACGGTTTAGCGCAGGGCGAGGCGGCTGGTGCGCTTGCCGCTGGCGGCGGTTTCGCCATCGAGTTTGAAGCGGCTGACCAACTCGGCCAGACGGCCGGCCTGCTCCTGCATGCTGCCCGCCGCCGCCGCGGCCTGCTCCACCAGCGCGGCGTTCTGCTGCGTCACCGAATCCATCTCCGTGATCGCCATGTTGACGTGGCCGATGCCGGTGCTCTGCTCGCTCGACGCTTCGGTGATCGCCGACATGATCTGCGTTACCCGCGAGACGCTGGCCACCACCTGATCCATCGTCGTGCCGGCTTCGGCCACCAGCGCGCTGCCGGCGCCTATGCTTTCCACCGAGGCGTTGATCAGCTCCTTGATCTCCTTGGCCGCGCCGGCCGAGCGCTGCGCCAGGTTGCGCACCTCGGACGCCACCACCGCGAACCCGCGTCCCTGCTCGCCCGCCCGCGCCGCTTCCACCGCCGCGTTCAGCGCCAGGATATTGGTCTGGAAGGCGATGCCGTCGATCACGCTGATGATGTCGACGATGCGCGTGGCCGAGGCGTTGATGGTGTCCATGGTCTGCACCACCTGCGACACCACGCGGCCGCCCTTCTCCGCCACCGCCGAGGCCGACAGCACCAGCTGGTTGGCCTGCACCGCGTTGTCGGCGTTCTGGTTCACGGTCGAGGTCAACTCCTCCATCGACGCGGCCGTCTCTTCCAGCGAGCTGGCCTGCGATTCGGTGCGCGCCGACAAGTCCATATTGCCCGAGGCGATCTCGCCCGAGGCGGTGGCGATGGTGTCGGCGCTGCGGCGGATTTCGCCGATGGTGTCGGCCAGCCGCGCCTGCATGGACTTCATGCCGTACAGGATGCTGGCGCGATCCGACGCATGGGTCTTGATGTGCGCGCTGAGGTCGCCGCCGGCGATCTGCTGGGCGATTTCGCCCACATATTCCGGATCGCCGCCTATGGTGTGGCGCAAGCTCTTGTTGACCACGCTCACCACCGCCCACAGCAGCAGGCACACCAGCGCCAGCACGCCGGCCGATTTGTACAGCGAGCTGTAGAAGGCGTTGTCGATGTCGTCGATGTAGGCGCCGGTGACCAGGTCCCAGTCCCACTGCGCGTAGTGCACCACGCGGCTCATCTTGGGCACCGGATCCTTGGTGTTGGGCCGGGTCCACGAGTAGCGCACGAAGCCGCCGCCCTCGGGCCGGGCGCCGGCGGCCGCGATGTCGCGGTACAGGTAGACGCCGTTCGGGTCCTTGAAGTCGGCCATGTCCTTGCCGTTGTTTTCCGTCTTGAACGGATTCATCAGCGACCGCGTGCCCTGCGTGATGGTGATGTAGCCGTCCTTGCCGAAGCGCAGCGCCTGGATGCTGGCCATGGCCTGCTTCTGCGCGTCTTCCTTGCTCAGGGCGCCCGAGCTGGCCTTGTCGCCGTACAGCTTGAGGATGCTGAGGCCGGCGTCGTCCAGGTTCATCAGGTCGATCTGGCGTTCCTCGATGCGCACCTCGCGCATCTGCAGGGTCTGGTAAATGAAGATGGCGGTGATGCACAGCAGGCTGCAAATCAGCGGTACCCAGAGCTTCTGTTGGAAGGACAACTTATTCATGGTACAGAGTCTCCGTATTGTCTTGTGGAAACCAGAATACCCGAATTGTGTCCTAGACACTGTCGTTTATTTGCAATATGTGCATCAAAAAAAAGGCGCAACGATGGGCATCGTTGCGCCCGCCTGAAAAACGCGGCCGGGATTTACTGGACGCTGCGGTCCTTGACCGCCTTGGCGGCCAGGCGCGCTTCCACGCCGGGGGTCTTGCCGCGCGCGGCCTGGTAGGCGATGTCGCTGGTGACTTCGTTCTGCTCCAGCGCGCCGGCCTGGATGGCGGCGATGGTTTCCGCCTTCACCTGGGCGCGGGTGACCGTGCTGGCGACCGGCTTGGCGTTGGCGATGTCGGCGGTGACTTCGTTCTGTTCCACAGGGCCCTGGGCGAAAGCCGCGCCGGCGGCCAGCAGCAGGGAAACCGAGGCGAGGATGGATTTGGCGTTCATATGATGCTCCTTGTCAGATTAAGTGTGGCACCCAGTGCTGGGTGCCAACCGGCTTTGTGTCGTCGATGGAGTCATATTAGGATTAATTTTTCAGATATAAAAGCGCAAATATCCGCTTAAACTCATCCGTTTATCCGATGGATCGGCTGTTCTCGCTGTCCAGCACCGCGGTCGAATGGGCGTCGTAACGGCCGCCGGCGGCCGCGCCGGACGGCACCGCCTGCTCCAGCCGCGCCAGGTCCGACGCCGACAGCTGCAGCCGGGTCGAGGCCAGCGCCTCCTCCAGCCGCACGCGGGTGCGGGCGCCCACCAGCGGCACGATGTCCTGCCCCTGCGCCGCCACCCAGGCGATGGCCACCTGCGCCACCGACACGCCCAGCTCGCCCGCGACGGCGCGTAGCTTTTCCACCAGCGCCAGGTTGTGGTCCAGGTTCTCGCCCTGGAAGCGCGGGCTGGCCAGGCCGCGGAAGTCGGCCTCGCCGGCACGCTGCCGGCTCCAGTGGCCGCTGATCAGCCCGCGCGACAGCACACCGTAGGCGGTGATGCCGATGCCCAGCTCGCGGCAGGTCTGCAAGATGCCGTGCTCGATGCCGCGCGAGATCATCGAATACTCGATCTGCAGGTCGGCGATCGGGTGGACCGCGTGGGCGCGGCGCAACGTCTCGCTGCCCACCTCGGACAGGCCGATGTGCTTGACGCGGCCGGCCTTGACCAGCTCGGCGATGGCGCCGACCGTGTCCTCGATCGGCACGTTGGGATCAAGGCGGGCCGGGCGGTAGATGTCGATGTGCTCGACGCCCAGGCGCTTGAGCGAATACGCGGCGAAGTTCTTCAGCGCCACCGGGCGGGTGTCAATGCCGGTCCAGTTGCCGGCCGGGTCGCGCAGCGCGCCGAACTTGACGCTGATCTGCACCCGGTCGCGGCCGCCGGCGGCCAGCGCCTCGGCCAGCAGCAGTTCGTTGTGGCCCATGCCGTAGAAGTCGCCGGTGTCGAGCAGGGTGACGCCGGCGTCCATGGCGGCGCGGATGGTGGCCAGGCTTTCGCCGCGGTCGGCCGGGCCGTACAGGTCGGACATGCCCATCAGGCCCAGGCCCAGCTGGGCCACTTGCGGGCCGGTGCGGCCAAGTTTGCGTGTTTGCATGATGCGTTCTCCAAGGGTGGTTAGCGAGTGGAGCCATTATGCTATTATCGATTCAAGCAATAAATACCGTAAATCCTATTACTTTATTCGACCAGAGATAACAATCATGGACCAGTTCAAGGCCATGCAGATCTTCCAGGCCGTGGCCGACTGCAAGAGCTTCACCCAGGCCGCCGAGCGGCTGGACCTGCCCAAGCCCAGCGTCACCAACGCCGTGCAGGCCATCGAGCAGCAGCTGGGCGTGCGCCTGCTGCAGCGCACCACGCGCAAGGTCAGCCTGACGGTGGAGGGGGCGCAGTACCTGGAGCGCTGCACCGCCCTGCTCAACGACCTCGACAGCCTGAACGGCCTGTTCGCCGGCGACGGCCGCCTGCTCAGCGGCACCGTGCGGATCGACCTGCCGGAGCGGCTGGCCCACCTGTACGTGATCCCGGCGCTGCCGGCGTTCTGCCAGCGCCATCCGCACCTGCAGCTGCGGCTGGGCTCCAACGACCGTTTCGTCGACCTGGTCGGCGAGGGCATAGACTGCGCGGTGCGCGGCGGCACACTGCGCGATTCCACGCTGGTGGCGCGCCGCGTGGCGTCGATGGAACAGGTCAACGTCGCCACGCCGGCCTACCTGGCGCGCCACGGCCGGCCGCAGACGCTGGACGATCTGCGCCGCCACACGGCGGTCAACTTCTTTTCCAGCCAGAGCGGGCGCGACCTCGACTGGGAATATGTCGACGCCGGCGGCGTGGCGCGCACCTTGCCGATGCGCAGCCAGGTGTCGGTCGGCGGCACCGAGGCCTACCTGGCCGCCTGCCTGGCCGGCCTGGGCCTGATCCAGATGCCGCGCCAGAGCCTGGCGCCGCTGCTGGCCTCGGGCGAACTGGAGGAAGTGCTGCCGCAATGGCGGCCGGCGCCGATGCCGCTGAGCATCGTGTACGCGCACAACCGCCACCTGTCGCCGCGCGTGCGGCTGGTGGTCGATTGGCTTGCTAGTGTTCTTGAGCAACAAAATGTGTCAGAATGAGGGATTCCTTCTTAACAATCATTTCCAAATGAGATACCTACTGTCGATGGCGCTGCTGGCGTTGTGCACCGGCCATGGCCAAGCCGCCGCGCCCCGGGCCGGAAAACCGGCCGAGGCGGCGACGCCCCGCATCGACGGCGAACGCCTGCTGGAGCACATCACCGTGCTCGCCTCCGACGAGTTCGAAGGCCGCGCGCCGGGCACCCATGGCGAAACCGTCACCATCGACTACCTGCAGCAGCAGTTCAAGAAAATGGGCCTGGAGCCGGGCAATCCGGACGGCACCTACCTGCAGCCGGTGCCGCTGGTGGCCATTTCCAGCCATCCGACGCTGAGCTATGTCAAGGATGGCCAGAGCAAGCAGCTCACCTTCGGCGACGACTACGTGGCCTGGACCGCGCGCACCGACAAGAAAATCGAAGTCGCCAATTCCGAGCTGGTGTTCGTCGGCTACGGCGTGCAGGCGCCGGAATTCCAATGGGACGACTACAAGGGCGCCGACCTCAAGGGCAAGACCCTGGTCATGCTGATCAACGACCCGCAGCTGCCCGACCCCAAGCATCCCAAGCAACTGGACCCGGCCATGTTCGGCGGCAACGCCACCACCCGCTACGGCCGCTGGAACTACAAATTCGAGATGGCGGCCAAGATGGGCGCGGCCGCCGCGCTGATCGTGCACGAGACCAAGCCGGCCACCTATCCGTACGACGTGGTGCGCAACAGCTGGGGCCGCGAGAATTTCGCCATCAAGAGCAAGACGCCCGACCCGCTGTTCCCGGCCATCCCCGGCTGGCTGCAGGGCGACCGCGCGCGCGAGCTGTTCAAGGCCGCCGGCCAGGACTTCGACGCGCTCAAGCAGCAGGCCCTGTCGCGCGCCTTCAAGCCGGTGCCGCTGGGCGTCAAGCTCAACGTCACGGCGCTGAACGCCTGGCGCGAAGTCGGCTCGCACAACGTGGTGGCGCGCATCCCCGGCTCCGATCCGCAGCTGAAGAACGAAGCGATCGTCTACAGCGCGCACTGGGACCACTTCGGCATCGACGACAGCCTGCCGGGGCCGCGCACGCAGCAGATCTTCCACGGCGCGATGGACAACGCGGCCGGCGTCGCCGCGCTGCTGGAGATCGCGCGCGCCTACAAGGCGCTGCCGGTGGCGCCCAAGCGCACCATCGTGTTCGTGCTGACCACGGCCGAGGAGCGCGGCCTGCTGGGCGCGCAATACTACACGCGCAATCCGGCCTACCCGCTGAACAAGACGCTGCTGAACATCAACGTGGACGGCCTGAACCTGTGGGGGCGCACGCGCGACGTCGAGCTCAGCGGCATGGGCAAGTCCAGCGCCGACGAGCTGGTGACGGCCATCGCGCGCGGCCAGGGGCGCAGCGTGCGGCCGGACAGCAACGCCGACTACGGCAGCTTCTACCGCGGCGACCAGTTCGAGTTCGCCAGGGGCGGGGTGCCGGTGGTGTACCTGCGCAGCAGTTCCAACTTCATCGGCAAGGCAGCCGGCTACGGGCGCGAAAAGCTGCTCAACTACAGCGCCCACCAGTACCACACCGTCAACGACACGGTGCAAGCCAAATGGGACACCAGCGGCGCGCTGGAAGACATCGAGCTGCTGTTCAAAGCCGGCTACCAGGTGGCCCAGGGCAAGGACCGCCCGCAGTGGAAAGACAACGCCGAATTCAAGCGCTGATTTGGGGTCAAGTCTGACATTCGGACACGAGCTCTGCTGAAGATCGTTGGGGTCAAGTCTGACATTCGGACACGGGCTCGGCCGTATCTGGCGGCCGGGACTGCGACGACTTCTGCGTTGCATCAGCGCCGCGCCAGCGCGCAAGCGCTACATTGTGGCGATGGCCCGTCCACTCAGACTCGAATTCCCCGGTGCGCTTTATCACGTCACTTGCCGCGGCAACCGGCGCGAGCGCATCTTTCGCGATCGCGCCGACCGCCTGGCCTGGCTCGCGGAAATCGAACGCGTCTGCGCACGCTTTCATTTTGTCGTCCACGCGTTTTGCCAGATGGCGAATCATTTTCACGTGCTGATCGAGACGCCCGAAGGCAATCTCGGGCAAGGCATGCGTCAGTTGAACAGCGCGTATTCCCAGTACTACAACCGCCGCCACGAGTTGGTCGGCCACGTCATGCAGGGCCGCTATCACGCCATCCTGGTGCAGAAGGAGGGCTATTTGCGCGAACTGGCGCGCTACATCGTTCTGAATCCCGTGCGTGCCGGCATGGCGTGCGCACCCGGCGACTGGGAGTGGAGCAGCTATCGCGCGATGATGGGCGAGGCGCCGGCGGCCGCGTGGCTAGCGACCCATTGGCTGCTGGCCTGCTTCGGCCAAGACCAAATGGCGGCGCGGCTTGCTTACCAGCAGTTCGTCACGGCCGGCATGCGCGCGGAAAGCCCACTCAAGCAGTTGCGCTTCCGGTGCATATTGGGCGACGCCGAATTCATCGCCCGGCACCGGGAATCTGCGAAGGAATCCAGGTCGGCGGAAATCGCCCGGGTGCAGCGGCGCGCGCTGGCCATGTCGCTTGACGAGTATGCATTGCGATACACCCGCGAAATCGCGATGGCCGAGGCCTACCGCTCCACCGCGTTTTCGATGCGGCAAATCGCCGAGCATTTCGGCGTCTCGGTCAAGACGGTGAGCCGCGCCGTCGCCGCTGCCGAACGCGGAGACAACGGCTGAGCACGTGTCCGAATGTCAGACTTGACCCCACCCGAGTTTTTGCAGCTGGGCTTGGTTGCGTTGGTGGTGGGCGTCGGCGCCGGCGCGGGCGATGTCGGCGCGCAGGCCTTCGCGCGCTTGCTCGATGCGGGCGCTGTCTTGCGGCGCCAGTTCCATCAGACTGCTCAGGTAGCTGACGCCCCATTGCAGCCGCGTCGCCGGTCCCACCGCCGCTTGCCAGGCCTTGCCGTACCACGCCAGCACGTCCGCCGTGTCGCCGCGCCGCTTGGCGCTGGCGGCCAGGCTCAACATGAAGTAGTAGGGTGAATGCGAACGCGGCAGTTCGGCCAGCAGCACTTGCTCGGCTTGCGCCGCCAGGCCGGCGTCGTTCAGGGCGCTCACCGCGGTGTTGACCAGTGTGTGCCGTTCGTACGGGTCGCTCGACTCTGCCAGCGCTGCCTCCACCCGCGCGCGCACCTGTTCCTGCAAGCCTTGCGCCGGCGCCAGCAGGCGGCCCAGGCGCATTTGCAGGCGCACCGCCGTCAAGCGGTCTGGCGCGCTGAGCCAGAAGTCGGCGGCCCATTGCGCGGCAGCCGCGCCCAGCGCGGCCACCAGTTCTTCGCGCCGCGTGGCGAACTTGATCAGGTGGATGCCGCTGTTGCCGAGGATGTCCATGTTGGCGCGCGCCAGCCGCGCGTCGGCGAACACCTTCAGCAGCAAGGCGGCGTTGGCTTCGGCGTCGATGTCCTTGCCGGCCGTGGCCAGTTGCGCGTGCAATTGCAGGCGCGCGCCGGCGTCGGCGTCGTCGCAGGCGCGCACCAGCGCCAGCAGCGTCGGCGCCAAGGCGCGCGTGCCCAGCAGGCGGCCTTCGTCGGTGTCCCAGGAATAGTGGCTCAGCAGCGACCATTCGCCGGCGCTGAGCTTGCGCTCGCCGGACAGGGCCGCCGCCAGCGCGGCCGAGGCGCACGAGCCGGCCGCGTGCACGGCCAGCGCGGTGTCGAAGGCGGCGGTGAACAGCTCGCCGTCCAGTTCGCACGGCAGGCGCGTGATTTCGCTGCCGTCCGGCGCGTACAGCACCAGCGTCGGATAGCTGCGCAGTCCGTAATGCGCGCCCAGCGCCTGCGCGCCTACACTGTCGCCGTCGAGGTGGTAGCAGAGCACCGACGACGTGCGCCCGATGAACTCGTCACGCGCGAAAATCTCGGACTTGACCCGGTTGCAGGGCGGGCACCAGACCGCGCCCCAGTACAGGAACAGCGGCCGCTGCTGCGCGGCCGCCAGTGCGAAGGCGGCGTCGAGGCCGCCGTGCTGCCATGCGATCGCCGCCATGCCGACTACGACTCGCGCGCCAGGGCCAGGAACTCGGTGCGCATCGCCAGGTTGGGCTGCAGCTCGCCGAGCATGGCGGAGGTGACGGTCTCTTCGCCCGGCGTGCGGATGCCGCGGCTTTCCATGCACAGGTGGCGGCACTTGACCACCACGCCCACCGCCTTCGGTTCCAGCACTTCCATCAGCGCGTTGGCGATCTGCATGGTCATGCGTTCCTGCACCTGCAGGCGCTTGGCGAAGCAGTCCACCAGGCGGGTCAGCTTGGACAGGCCGACGATCTTGCCGTTCGGGACGTAGCCGACCGTGGCCTTGCCGAAGAACGGCGCCAGGTGGTGTTCGCAATGGCTGTAGACCGGGATGCCGCGCACGACGATCAATTCGTTGTACTGCTCGGCGCCGTCTTCGAAGGCTTTCAGCAGCTCGACCGGGTCCTGGCCGTAGCCGGAGGTCCAGTGTTTCCACGCCTTGGTGACGCGGGCGGGGGTTTCCAGCAGGCCCGGACGGTCGGGATCTTCACCGAAACTGGCGATCAGTCGGCGCCAGTCGCCTTCCGAAAATTCTTTTTGAGACATGATGAAACACCTTTTTTTTACGATTGCCGACAGTATATAGAAATCCGCGGCAGGCTACCGGCTAGCGCCGCGGCCGGTGGGCGTTCAGCAGCTCGGCGGCGATCGACACGGTGGTCGTCATGTCCGGCCACTCGTCGCCCGGCCCGAACCAGCGGGCGTCGGCGATTTCGCCGGGGTCGACGCGGATCTCGCCGTCCAGGTACTCGGCGGTGTAGGCGATCATCAGCGAATGCGGGAAGGGCCAGGACTGGCTGCCGAAGTACTTGAGGTTGTGCACCCGCAGCCCGACCTCCTCGTACACCTCGCGGTGCACCGCCTCCTCGATCGACTCGCCCGCCTCCAGGAAGCCGGCCAGCGCCGTGTAGCGCTTGTACGGCGCGTTGGCGTGCATGGCCAGCAGCACTTGCTCGCCCTTGCGTATCAACACCATCATGGCCGGCGAGATGCGCGGATAGGCGCTCATGCCGCAGGCCGGGCATTGGTAGCAGCGCTCGCCTTCGAGCTGGCGCATCGGCGTGGCGCAGACGCCGCAGTAGCGGTGGGTGCGCGCCCACTCGGCCAGCTGGCAGGCCCGTCCGGCCAGCGCCACGAAGCCTTCGTCGGCCACGCCGAACAGCGAGCGCAGGCCGTGGTAGCCGTACTCCGGCCCCGGCAGTTCCGGCCGGTCGATCCACGCCAGCTGGTAGTAGCGGCCTTCCCACCGGCCCAGCGCGTGGAAGCGCTCGGCCGGCAGATTCAGCGCAGCCACCGCCTGATGGTCGGGCAGGCCGAGGATTTCGTTGCGTAAAAGCAACTCTCCACGGTGGAACACGAAAGTTAGCGGATCGTCATGGTCGTGGGGGCGGATCAGCGGGGTAAATGTGGCGGGAGTCAGCAGCATGGCGGGGAGGCTCGGGTTTTATCGCAAGCCATGATCTTACAGTGTTTCCTAAATGCTTACTTTTGGCCGTGAGAATTGATGACAATTTGATGACCGAAAGCGCGCTAAGTCATTGTTTTCAGGCCAAGATTTAAACTACTTTTGGCCCTTTGCTTACCGTATGAGTTCGTTTGGAAGTACTATATATTTCCGTAAGGAGACTACTTAACATGCCATCACTCGTACCTGGTTTAACGACCGACCAAATCGCCAGCCTGCAGACCAATCAGATCGCTTTACTGACGACTGCGGACATCGTGCTGCTGTCCACCTTGCAGATGACCGCATGGAGCACCGATCAGCTTGCCGCCTTTGGCACCAGCCAGTTACGAGCGCTGTCCACCCAGAACCTGCAGACGCTCACCACGCAGCAGCTGGGCTACGGCCTCACCACCAAACAGATCGCGGCGCTGAGCACCGGCCAGATCGTCAGCCTGAGCACCAACCAGCTGGTCAACGGCCTCACCACCGACCAGTTCGCCGCGCTGGCGACCGTGCAGCTGGCCGCGCTGGGTACGCAGCAGCTGTCCCTGGTCGGCACCGGCGACATCGCCGCGCTGCGCAGCGCCCAGCTGGTGGCGCTGAACACCGCGCAGGTGCGTGCATTGAGCACCGACCAGATCGTCGCCCTGAGCAGCAGCCAGGCCGCCGCCCTGCAGACCCGCCAGATCGCCGCCCTCTCCAGCGCCCAGCTGGCCAGCATAGCCACCGACGACATCGCCGCGCTGGGCACGCAGCAGCTGCTCGCGCTGGGCACCGGCCTGCTGGGCGCGCTGACCACGGCGCAGATGGCCGCGCTGCGCACCGCGCAAAGCAGCAGCCTGGCGACCCAGCAGATCAGCGCCCTCGGCAGCGACCAGCTGGCCGCGCTGGGCACCGACGGCTTCGCCGCGCTCAAGACCGCGCAGATCGCCGCGCTGACCACCAGGCAATTCGCCGCCCTGACCACCGACCAGATCGTCGCGCTGACCACCGCGCAGACCGCCGCGCTGACCACGCTGCAACTGGGCCAGATGTCCAGCGCCCAGCTGGCCGCGATGGAAACCCAGGACTTCGCCGCGCTCAAGAGCCAGCAGCTGAACGCGCTGAGCACGGCCACCACCGCCGTGCTGAGCACCGACCAGATCGCCGCGCTGACCACGGCCCAGATCGCCGCGCTGCGCAGCGGCCAGCTGCGCGGCCTGTCCACCGACCAGATCGTCGCGCTGACCACGGCCCAGGTGGCCGCGCTGGGCACGGCGCAGATCGTCGTGCTGAGCTCGGACCAGGTGGCGGCCATCGAAACGCGCGACCTGGCCGCGATGAAGACCGCGCAGGTGGCGGCCTTCACCACCGCCCAGATCAACGCGCTGGGCACGGCCCAATTGGCCGGCCTGAGCACCGCGCAGGCGGCCGGCCTGGCCACGCAACAGCTGGCCGCGCTGAGCACCACCCTGCTGGCCGCGATGGCAACCCAGGACCTGGCCGCGCTGCGCACCGTGCAGATCGCCGCCCTGTCCAGCAACGGCATCGCCGCGCTGGGCAGCGACCAGATCGCCGCGTTGAGCTCGCTGCAGCTGGGCGCGCTGAAGACCGCGCAACTGGCCGCGCTGGGCACCGACCAGATCGCCGTGCTGAACACCGCCCAGGTCGGCGGCCTGAGCTCGCAGCAGGTGGCCGCGCTGTCGACCAACCAGCTGGGCGCGCTGAGCACCGCCAACCTGGCCGCATTGAAGACGCAGCAGCTGGCCGCCCTGGGCACCAGCCTGATCGCCGCGCTCAGCACCGACCAGGTCGCCGCGCTGAAGACCGCGCAAGCGAACGCCCTCAGCTCGCTGCAACTGTCGGCGCTGAGCAGCGACCAGCTGGCCGCGCTGAACACGCAGGACCTGGCCGCGCTGCGCACCCAGCAGCTGGCCGGCCTGAGCACCAACAACGTCCACAGCCTGAGCACCGACCAGGTCGCCGCGCTGGGCACCGCGCAGCTGGCCGCGCTGAGCACGCAGCAGACCGGCGCGCTCGGCACCGACCAGATCGTCAGCCTGACCACGGCGCAAGCGGCGTCGCTGACCACGCGCCAGCTCGCCGCGCTGGCCACCGGCCAGCTGGCCGCGATGGAAACGCGCGACCTGGCCGCGCTGCGGACGGCCCAGCTGGCCGCGCTGGGCAGCGCCCAGATCGCCGCGCTCACCACCGACCAGGTCGCCGGCCTGGGTTCGCAGCAGCTGGCCTCGCTTGCCACGCTGCAGATCGCCGCGCTCACCACCGACCAGGCCGCCGCGCTGGAGACGCAGGACCTGGTGGCGCTCAAATCGCAGCAGGCCGCCGCGCTGAGCAGCAACGCCGTGGCCGCGCTGACCACGGCGCAGTTCGCCGCGCTGGCCAGCGTCCAGCTGAGCAATTTCACCACCGCCCAGATCGCCGCGCTGACCACCGACCAGATCGTCGCGCTGACCACCGCGCAGGCCGCCGCGCTGAGCACGCGCGAGATCGCCGCGCTGTCGACCGACCAGCTGAACGCGCTCGAGACGCGGGACTTCGCCGCGCTCAGGACCGCGCAGATCGCCGCGCTGACGACGGCCCAGGTGGCCGCGCTGGGCACCGACCTGATCGTCGCGCTGACCACCGCGCAGGCCGGCGCGCTGACGCCGGGCCAGCTCAACGCGCTGACCACCGACCAGCTCAACGCCATGGAGACCCAGGACTTCGCCGCGCTGCAGACCAGCCAGCTGCTGGGCCTGGGCACCAAGGCCATCGCCCTGCTGACGGTGGGCCAGGTGGCCGCGCTCAAGACCGCGCAGATCGCCCAGCTGACGTCCGACCAGATCCACGTGCTCAACTCCACCCAGCTGGGTGCGCTGAACACGGCGCAGGTGAACGCCTTCACCACCGCCCAGATCGGCTACCTGCTGACCGAGCAGGTGGCCGCGCTGACCACCACCGACTGGGCCGCGCTGAAATCGAGCCAGCTCAACGCGCTGGGCTCGAACCAGCTGGCCGCCGTCACCACCGACCAGATCGTCGCGCTGAGCTCGCTGCAGGCGGGCGCGCTGTCCACCCAGCAGGTGGCGCTGCTGTCGACCGACCAGCTGCAGGCGCTGGAGACGGCCGACCTGGCCGCGCTGAAGACGCAGCAGATCGTCGCGCTGGCCACGGCCGACGTGGCCGCCATCACCACCGCCCAGCTGCAGGCGCTCAAGACGGCGCAGCTGGCCGCGCTGACCAGCAAGCAGCTGGCCGCGCTGACCACCGACCAGATCGCCGCGCTGAGCACCGCCCAGGCCAGCGGCCTGGGCAGCCAGCAGATCGCCGTGCTGTCGAGCGAGCAGTTGCTGGCCATCGGCACCGACGACCTGGCCGCGCTGAGGACGGCGCAGCTGGCCGCGCTGGGCAGCAACCAGGTCGGCCTGCTGAGCACCGACCAGATCGTCGCGCTGACCAGCGCGCAATTCGCCAGCCTGAGCACGCGCCAGCTGCAAGCGCTGGGCAGCAGCCAGATCGTCGCCATCGAAACGCGCGACCTGGCCGCGCTCAAGACCGCGCAGATCGCCGGCCTGGGCAGCGACAGCCTGAACGTGCTGACCAGCGCGCAGGTGCAGGCGCTCACCACGGCCCAGCTGGCCGCGCTGGGCAGCAGCCAGCTGCTGTCGCTGTCCACCGCGCAGATCGCCAACCTGAGCACCGTGCAGGTGAGCAGCCTGGTCACCGCACAGGTGGCCCTGCTCAGCAGCGACCAGCTGGTGGCGCTGGGCACGCAGGGCCTGGCGCTGATGAGGACGGCGCAGATCGCCGCCCTCAAGACCGCGCAGATCGCCGCCCTCAACAGCGACCAGCTGGCCGCGCTGACCACGGCCCAGGTCAGCAACCTGAGCACGCTGCAGATCGCCGCCCTCGGCAGCGACCAGCTGAACGCGCTGGAAAGCCAGGACTTCGCCGCGCTGCGCACCGCGCAGTTCGCCGCGCTGAGCACCGACGTCATCGCCAGCCTCAGCACCGCGCAGACCGCCGCGCTGACCACCGCCCAGGTGGCCAGCCTGAGCACGCGCCAGCTGGCCGCGCTGACCACCGCGCAGTGGCAGGTGTTCTCCACCGGCGACATCGCCGCGCTGCGCAGCGCGCAAGTGCTGGCGCTGTCCACCGACCAGCTCGACGCGCTCAGCAGCGACCAGTTCCGCGCCCTGAGCATCGCGCAGATGGCGGCCCTGAGCAGCGCCCAGTTCCAGGCGCTGACGACCGACCAGATCGTCGCGCTGAGCACGCTGCAGGCGGCCAACCTCGGCACGGCCCAGGTGCGCGCGCTGAGCGCCAGCCAGCTGGCCGCGCTGGAAACCCAGGACCTGGCCGCCTTCAAGACGCAGCAGGTGGCCGCGCTGAGCACCGACCAGTTCGTGCTGTTGAACAGCAGCCAGATCGCCGGCCTGAGCGTCACCCAGGTGTCCGGCCTGACCTCGCAGCAACTGGCGGCGATCACCACCGCCCAGGTGCAGGCGCTGGAAACCCAGGACCTGGCCGCGCTGCGCACCGCGCAGCTGCAAGCGCTGGGCACCGACCAGCTCGACGCGCTCGGCACCGACCAGTTGCAGGCGCTGACCCCGGCCCAGCTGGCCTCGCTGAGCACGGCGCAATTCCAGGGCCTGCAGACCGCGCAGATCGCGTCCTTGAGCACGCTGCAGGTGGCGGCGCTGGCCACCGGCCAGATCGCCAGCCTGAGCGCCAGCCAGCTGGCCGCGCTCAACACCGACGAGATCGTCGCGCTGAAGACCGCGCAGATCAACGCGCTGCGCACCGCCCAGGTCGCGCTGCTGAGCACGGACCAGATCATGGCGCTCACCAGCGGCCAGGTCGGCGCCATGTCGACCGCCCAGCTGTCCTCGCTGTCGTCCGACCAGATCGGCGCGCTGAGCACGTCCGACTTCGCCGCGCTGAGCGCCGCGCAGCTGAGCGCGCTGGGCATGCTGAACAACCTGACCACCGACCAGATCCAGGCGCTCACGCCGGCCCAGATCGGC
This sequence comes from Duganella sp. GW821-FHT01E12, assembly GCF_059422325.1. Taxonomy (NCBI): domain Bacteria; kingdom Pseudomonadati; phylum Pseudomonadota; class Betaproteobacteria; order Burkholderiales; family Oxalobacteraceae; genus Duganella; species Duganella sp. GW821-FHT01E12. The sequence continues at coordinate 107,196 of NZ_JBWKWR010000001.1, forward strand.
GGCCTCACCACCGACCAGATCGCCGCGCTGGGCACCAACCAGATTGTTGCCCTGACCACCAAGCAGATCGGCAGCCTGAGCACGGCCGGCGTCAGCGTACTCAGCAGCGACCAGCTGCGCGCGCTGGAACTGGAAGACCTGGCCGCGATGAAGACCGCGCAGATCGCCGCGCTGAAGACGCTGCAGATCAGCCAGCTGACCACCGACCAGGTGCAGGCGCTCACCACGGCGCAGGCCGCCAGCCTGGCCACCGCCCAGGTCGCCGCGCTGACCACCGACCAGGTGCAGGCGCTCAGCACCGACGAGATCCTGGCGCTGAAGACCGCGCAGATCGCCGCGCTCACCAGCGACCAGATCGCCGCGCTGGCGCTGGCCCAGGTGCAGAGCCTGGGCGCGACCCAGCTGAACGCGCTGAGCAGCGCGCAAGTGCAGTCGCTCGGCTCGGACCAGATCGTCGGCCTGAGCACGCAGCAGTTCCAGGCGCTGGGCACGGCGCAGGTCGCCGCGCTGAGCACGCAGCAGCTGGCCGTGATCGAGACCGAAGACCTGGCCGCGCTCAAGACCGCGCAGATCGCCGCCTTGACCACCGGCCAGATGCAGGCGCTGGCGGCCGACCGCATCGCCGCGCTGACCACCGCGCAGGCGCAGGCGCTGACCACCAGCCAGTTGCTGTCGCTGAGCTCGGCGCAGATCCAGGCCCTGAGCACCGACGACCTGGACGCGCTCAAAGCCACGCAGATCGCCGCCCTGGGCAGCGACCAGCTCAACGCGCTGATCGCCGACCAGCTGCAAAGCCTGGGTTCGGCGCAGCTGAACGCGCTGAGCACGGCGCAGTTCCGCGCGCTCAGCACCGACCAGATCGTCGCGCTGACCACGCAGCAATACACCCAGCTGGGCACGGCGCAACTGGCCGCCCTCAGTTCCGACCAGCTGGCCACGATGGAGCTGGCCGACCTGGCCGCCCTGCTGAGCAACCAGATCCAGGCCCTGAGCACCCTGCAGATCTCGCAGCTGGACCTGGCCCACATCAGCGTGCTGACCACCGCCCAGGCCGCCGCGCTGAGCACCAGCCAATTGGCGACCTTGTCGACCGACCAGCTGCAAGCGCTGGGCACCGACGAGCTGCAGGCGCTCAAGACCGCGCAGGTGCAGGCGCTGACCACCAACCAGCTGATCGCGCTGACGATGGACCAGCTGCAAAACCTGAGCACGGCGCAGATGGACGCGCTCACCTCGGCCCAGGCCGCCGCGCTGACGACCGCGCAGATCGCCGCGCTGACCACGCTGCAAATGGACAACCTGGCGACCCGCCAGCTCAACGCGCTGAGCAGCGACCAGATCGCCGCCATCAGCACCGACAACTTCGCCACGCTGTCGAGCACGCAGATCGGCGCGCTCAACGCCAGCCAGTTCGGCGCCATCACCACCGACCAGATGGTGGGCCTGAGCAGCATGCAGGTGGCCGCGCTGAGCACCGCGCAAGTGGCCGCCCTCAGCAGCAACCAGCTGGACGCGCTGGAGACGGCCGACTTCGTCGCGCTGAAGTCGGCGCAGATCGCCGCCATCGGCAGCGCCAACATCGGCGCCCTGACCACCGACCTGGTCAGCGTGCTGACCACTGCGCAGATCGCCGGCCTGGGCAGCGACCAGATCGCCGCCCTGAGCACCGAGCACATCCAGGCGCTGGGCACGGCCCAGGTCGGCGCGCTGAGCACGCTGCAGATCGGCGGCCTGAGCACCAACCACATCGCCGCGCTCAGCACCATGGACTTCGTGGCGCTGCACAGCAACCAGCTGGCCGCGTTCAGCACGGCGCAGTTCGCCGCGCTGACCAGCGACCAGCTCAACGCCCTGTCGACCAGCGCCTTCACCGGCCTGACCACGCAGGAGATCGGCGCGCTGACGGCGGCGCAGTTCGCCCAGCTGAGCACCCGGCAGGTGGCCGCGCTGACCTCGCTGCAGGCGCCGGCGCTGAGCACCGACCAGCTGGCCGCGCTGGGAACCGACCAGTTCGCCGTGCTGAGCACCAGCGCCATCAGCCACCTGCTGGCCGCGCAGTTCAGCGCGCTGGCCACCGACCAGATCGTCGCGCTGAGCACCGCCCAGGTGCGCGCCTTGAACAGCGTGCAGCTGACCGCGCTCACCAGCGGCCAGGTGGCCGCGCTGGAGACGGCCGACCTGGCCGCGCTGACCACCGCCCAGGTCACGCTGCTGGGCAGCGACCAGCTGCAGGCGCTGTTGACCGACCAGTTCGCCACACTGGGCACGGCGCAAGTGGCGGCCCTCACCACCGACCAGGTCGCCAGCGGCCTGGGCACCGACCAGATCGTGGCGCTGACCACCGCGCAGGCGGTCTCGCTGGCCACGCGCCAGGTGGCCGCCCTCACCACGGCGCAGATCGCCGCGCTGGAGACGGCCGACCTGTCGTCCTTCACCACGCGCCAGATGGTGGCGCTGGGCAGCGACCAGATCGCCGTGCTGAGCAGCGACCAGCTGAACGCGCTCACCACGGCCGAGCTGGCCGCGCTGACCACCAGCCAGCTCAATAGCGGCCTCGGCACCGCCCAGCTGGTGACGCTGGACGCCGCCCACATCGCCGCGCTGGGCACGGCGCAGCTGGCCTACGGCCTGGGCAGCGACGCCATCGCCGCCCTGAGCACCGACCAGATCACCGCGCTGCGCACCGCGCAGACCGTCGCGCTGGGCACGGCCCAGGTGCAGGCGCTGACCAGCGCCCAGATCGTCGCGCTGAGCACCGCGCAGGCGTCCACGCTGAGCACGCAGCAAGTGGCGGCGCTCACCACCGACCAGATCCTGGTGCTGGAAACGGCCGACCTGGCCGCGTTCGCCACGCGCCAGATCGCCGCCCTGACCACGAATCAGATCGCCTTCCTGGGCAGCGACCAGCTCAACGCGCTGACCCTGGCGCAGCTGGCCGCCTTCAGCACCAGCCAGCTGGCCAACGGCCTGCAGATCAACCAGGTGCCGGTGCTCGACACCGACCACATCGCCGCGCTGAGCACCGCGCAGGTGGCGTACGGCCTGACCGTCAACAACCTGCTGGCCCTGACCAGCGACCAGATCCGCGCGCTGAAGACCGCGCAGATCGCCGCGCTGACCACCGACCAGGCCAGCAGCCTCTCCACCGACCAGATCGCCGCGCTGGCCGCGGCCCAGGTCACCGGCTTCTCGGTGGCGCAGATGCCGACGCTGAGCGCCGGCCAGCTGGCCGCGCTGGGCACCGCGCAGGTGGCCGCGCTCGACACGCAGGACGTGGCCGCATTGACCGCCAGCCAGTTCACCGGCCTGTCCACCGACCAGACCGTCGCGCTGACGACGGCGCAGATGCGCGGCCTGAAGACCGCGCAGATCGCCGCCATCGACGTGCCGCAGATCAACGTCCTCAGCACCGACCAGATCGGCGCGCTGAGCACGCAGCAGGCCGCGGCGCTGAGCATCAACGCCGTGGTCGCGCTGTCGACCAACCAGATCGGCGCACTGCAGACGGCCGACGTGGCCGCGCTGGGCACGCTCCAAGTGTCCAGCCTGGCCGTCGGCCAGCTGGCCGGCCTGAACACCGCGCAGATCCAGGCGCTGACCAGCCTGCAGCTGGGCGCGATGACGGCCGACCAGATGTTCGCGCTGAGCACCAGCCAGATCGCCGCCCTGCGCACCACGCAGATCGGCTACCTGAGCACCACCCAGCTGGCCGCGCTGTCGAACACGCAGATCCAGGCGTTCACCACGGCGCAGGTCGCCAGCATCAAGCTCAGCCAGATCACCGCGCTGACGGTGGACCAGATGGCCGCGTTCAGCACCGACCAGCTGCAGGCCGTGACGACCTCGCAGTTGCAGACGCTGAGCTCGACCCAGCTCAACGCGCTGACCGGCAGCCAGGCCGCCGCGCTGAGCACCACGCAGATGGCGGCGCTGAAGAACGCCCAGATCGCCGCGCTGACCATCGACCAGATCAACGCCTTCACCACCACCCAGCTGGGCGCCTGGAGCACCAGCCAGCTCGGCTCGCTGACGGCCACGCAGATCGGCTACCTGTCGACCGCGCAGATCGCCGGCCTGAGCAACGCCCAGGTGGCGGGCCTGAAGACCAGCCAGCTGATCGTCTTCACCACCGACCAGATCGCCGCGTTCACGGCCGGCCAGGTGCCGTCGCTGACCACGGCGGGGCTGAGCGCGCTCAGCGTCGCCCAGGCCAACGCCTTCACCGGCGGCCAAGTGGCGGCGATGTCGCTGACGCAGACCATGGCGCTGAACGCCTCGTCCACCAACTACGCCACGCCGCTGGTGCTGGACCTGGACGGCAACGGCGTGCAGACGCTGGGCATCGCGGCCGGGGTGCAGTTCGACATCCGCGCCGAAGGCAAGGCCGTGCACACCGGCTGGGTCGACGCCCACGACGGCCTGCTGGCCCTGGACCGCAACGGCGACGGCGTCATCAACGACGGCGGCGAACTGTTCGGCAGCGCCACCAGGCTGGCCGACGGCGGCACGGCGGCCGACGGCTACGCCGCGCTGAAGTCGCTCGACAGCAATGGCGACGGCCAGATCACCAGCGCCGACAGCGCGTTCGGCGCGCTGCGGGTGTGGGTGGATGGCAACTCCGACGGCATCAGCCAGGCCGGCGAGTTGAAGACGCTGGAGCAGCTGGGCATCGCCGCCATCAGCACCAGCGCCGAGCACGCGCTGACGCAACAGAACGGCAACGTGGTGGGCCTGACATCGAGCTACACCGGCACGGACGGCAGCAGCCACGCCAGCGCCGACGTCTGGTTCCTGGCGCAGAAGAGCGCGGCCACGGCGGCGGCCACCTTGCAACAGCAGGTGAGCGGCCTGAGCAACGCCCTGGCCGCCTATGCCGGCGACGCTCCCGCAGCGCCGGCGCCACAAGCGGCGTTGTGCGAGACCGGCACGGCGGCAATCGATAGCAACGCACAAGCGATGGCCGACGCGCTGCAGCACTACCGCAGCCGGCAAGCGCTGCAAGGCGCCGCCGCCGCGCTGACCAAGCAGCCCGACGACCAGCAACACAACACCGGCAACTGGTTCAGCGTCCCCAACCGCTAACCCCGGTGGGGTCAAGTCTGGCATTCGGACACGACCTCTGCCGTCACAATGGGGTCAAGTCTGACATTCGGACACGAGCACAACCGTAGCGGGCGCTACGGTTGTGCTCGTGTCCGAATGTCAGACTTGACCCCACGCCGCTACAGCCGGGCTCGTGTCCGAATGTCAGACTTGACCCCAAGTTGATTGTTAGCACTGCCTATCCGTTGAGCAGGTGGCGTTTTACAGTCTTGCTCCTGTGCCAAAAGTTGCCCCTCATCCAGCGACAAAAAGGTATGATAGTGCGTACCTTTTATGGCTCATCCCATCCTACGCCCGCTATGACCGCTCAAGTACCTGCCGCTCCCACCGATACCAGCCCGTTGGGCACCGTTATGGCACTGGCCGTCAAGGGCGCGCTGTCCATCGGCGATCTGTTCGGCGCCGCCGCCGTGTTGCAGGAAAGCGGACAACTGCCCGCCGCCATCGCCCTCTACCGCGCCTGGATCGACCACACCCCTTCGCCGCTGGTCTACGCTGCCTGCTTCAACCTGGCCGTGGTGCTGTCCAACTCGGGCGACGACCCCGGCGCCGAGGCCGTGCTGCGCAAGGCCATCGCCCAGAACCCCGGCTTCGTCGAGGCCCGCCTCAACCTGGGCACGCTGCTGGAACGCACCGGCCGCCCCGACGACGCGCTGGCCATGTGGAAGACCATCCTCTCCGACGAGGTGCAGCCGGACATCAAGACCAATCCGACGCTGTACGTGCAAACCCTGAACAACCTGGGCCGCCTGCTGGAGATCCGCAAGCGCTACCCGGAGGCCGAGGCCATGCTGGCGCTGAGCCTGCGCGTCGATCCGCAGCAGGCCAACGTCATGACCCACTGGGTCCATCTGCGCCAGAAACAGTGCGAGTGGCCGGTCTACAGCGGCCTCGAACACATCTCGGTCGCGACCATGATGGAGGGCACCTCGGCGCTGGCCATGCTCAGCGCCTCGGCCGACCCGGCCCAGCAGCTGGCCGCCGCCCGCCGCTTCGTCAACGAGAAGGTCAACGCCGCCGTCGCGCCGCTGACCGGCCAGCATGGCTACGGCCACGGCCGCCTGCGCATCGGCTACCTGTCGTCGGACTTCTGCTCGCACGCGGTGTCCATCCTCACCGCCGAGCTGTACGAGCTGCACGACCGCAGCAAGTTCGAGGTCTACGCCTTCAGCTGGAGCCGCGAGGACGGCTCGCCGATCCGCGCCCGCGTGGTCAAGGCCATGGACCACTACATCCGCATCGACAAGCTGACCGACGAGCAGGCCGCCCGCACCATCCGCGCCCACGAGATCGACATCCTGGTCGACCTGCACGGCCTGACCCTGGGCGCGCGCCCCAACATCCTGGCCTACCGCCCGGCGCCGGTGCAGCTGACCTACCTCGGCTTCCCCGGCAGCACCGGCCTGCCCGGCGTCGACTATGTGATCGCCGACGAGTTCCTGATCACCCCGGAGATGACCAAGGACTTCACCGAGAAGCCGCTGTACCTGCCCGACACCTTCCAGATCAACGACCGCCAGCGCCTGATCGCGCCCAAGCCGACCCGCGCCAGCGTCAACCTGCCGGAGGACGCCTTCGTCTTCTGCTCGTTCAACAACAACTTCAAGTTCACGCCCGACCTGTTCACGATCTGGATGAACATCCTGCGCCGCGTCCCGAACAGCGTGCTGTGGCTGGTGGCCGACTATCCGGAAGTGCGCGAGAACCTGTACCGCTACGCCGAGGAAGCCGGTATCGACCGCAACCGCCTGATCTTCAACAGCCGCGCGGTGCCGGCCGAGTACCTGGCGCGCTACCAGCTGGCCGACCTGTTCCTCGACACCTTCCCGTTCAACGCCGGCACCACCGCCAGCGACGCGCTGTGGGCCGGCCTGCCGCTGCTCACCTGTGCCGGCCAGACCTTCTCCTCGCGCATGGCCGGCAGCCTGCTGCGCGCGGTCGACCTGCCGCAGCTGATCACCTACAACTTCGCCGACTACGAGGAAAAGGCGGTGGCGCTGGCCAACGATCCGGCCCGCATCGCCGCGATGAAGCGCCAGCTGGCCGCCAACCGCCTGACCTGCCCGCTGTTCGACAGCCCGCGCTTCGTGCGCAACCTGGAGGCGGCGCTGCTGAAGGTCGCCAAGCCGGCCGCGCCGCGCCTGGCCGCGCCGGAACACGCGGTGCGGCCGCAGGAACCGTCGGAGCACCCCCCGGCCGAGCCGGTGCGCATCGCCGACATCCCCATCGTCACCGTGTCCTACAACGCGCCCGACCTGATCGAGGCGCTGCTGCGCACCCTGCGCCAGTTCTACGGCAACCGCGTGTACGTGATCGACGGCTCCAATCCCGACGTGGCGGAAAAAATCCGCGCCATCACCGACGGCTACGACAACGTCGAGTTCATCCCGTTCGGCTACAACATCCACCACGGCCCCGGCATGGCGTGGGCGCTCAACCACCTGGGCCTGTCGGGCGAGGTGCTGTTCCTCGACTCCGACGTCGAGATCCTCAAGGCCGGCTTCCTGGAGTCGCTGCACGGCGCGCTGCGCCCGGAGATGTATGGCGTGGGCAACGTCCAGTGGGTCAACGAGCAGGGCCACAGCCGCGAGGCCGACGGCATCCCCTATCTGCACCCGGCCTGCATGCTGGTGAACGCCGAGGTGATGCGCCAGTGGCCGCTGCCGATCAAGCACGGCGCGCCGCTGCTGCCGGCCATGCTGGCCATGCACCGCGCCGGCCAGAGCGCGCTGATGCAAGGCGTCGACTGGGTGCGCGGCGACTTCGCCCGCGAGCCGACCCGCACCTACATCAAGCACGACTGGCAGGGCACGGTGATCCGCACCGGCGGCTACCACTACGACCTGCCCAGCGCCACCAGCGAGGTCAACACCGACCTGCTGCAGTTCATGCCGCCGGCCGCGGTCAAGGTGGTCGAGCTGGGCTGCGGCGACGGCGCCTTCGCCAAGGCCTACCGCGTGCGCAATCCGCTGGCCAACTACACCGGCATCGAGGCCGATCCGGCGCCGGCCCAGGCGGCCCGTCCGCATTGCGACTTCGTGTTCAACTTCGACATCGAGCACGCCGGCGCCGACCTGTGGGACCACGTGCGCGGCGCCGACTGCTGGGTCGTCGACGAGACGCTGGAGACGCTCAACGACCCGTGGACCGTGCTGCAGAAGATCCGCACCAGCATCGCGCCCGGCGGCAAGATCGTCGCCACCATCCGCAACTTCCAGCACTGGAGCATGCAGGCGCGGCTGAACGCGGGCGACATGCGCTACGGCCCCGGCGGCATTGAAAAGTCGCGCAAGCGCATCTTCACCCGCGGCGCCATGCTGGAGCTGTTCCAGCAGGCCGGCTTCCAGATCGCCGGCGGCAGCGCCCGCATCATCGACGAGCCGGCCCGCGAAAAATACCTGCCGGCCATCCGCCTGATGGCCGGCGCCAGCGGCCTCGACCCCGTGGTGGCGGTGGAAGACGCGCTGCCGTGGCAATACATCGTGATGGCGGTCGCCGCCTAACCGCCCCAGCCAGGAGCCTGACAATTTATGAGTTTGCCATTAGTTAGCATCGTTATCCCGTCCTACAAGACCGCCCACTTCGAGGCTTGCCTGAAGTCGGCGCTGGGACAGAGCTATCCCAACATCGAGATCCTGGTCAGCGACAACTGCCCGACCGAGGCGATCAAGGACATGTGCGCCAAGTACGCCGGCCACCTGATCTACCAGCGCAATTCCGCGCTGCGCGAGCAGAACGTGCTGACCGCGCTGTTCGCCGCCAAGGGCCAGCTGATCAAGCCGCTGTTCGACGACGACGTGCTGCACCCGTTCTGCGTCGAGCGCATGGTGGCCACGATGAATATGGACCCGGCCATCCAGCTGGTGTTCTCGTCGTCGCAGGTGATCAACGTCGACAACGAGCGCACCGAGCTGCGCCGGCCGTACGAGGCCAGCGGCAGCATGGACGCGCGCGACATGCAGCGCAGCATGGTGCTGGGCATGCGCAACTTCGTCGGCGAGTTCAGCTCCATCATGTTCCGCCGCGAGCGCCTGTGGGAAATCGGCCGCCACCTGTTCCGCTACCACAAGCACGACTGCACGCTGGGCCTGGCCGACGTGGCCGCCTACTTCAACCTGGCGCGCGACGGCAAGGTGTTCTACATCGACGAGGAGCTGTCCTACTTCCGCCACGACCAGCGGCTCGAGTCGAACAGCAACATCAACAGCAACCCCAACTTCGGCTACTGCTTCTCCGACTACATCGACCTGCTGATCGAGTCGTGCGACATCGGCCTGGTCGCGCCCGAGGAGCTGGTGGTGATGCAGCCGACCGTGGACGACGTGGCCGCCCGCCTGAGCGGCATCTTCCCGATGGTGGGCCGGTCGCAGCAGCGCTTCCACGAGGTGCTGGCGGCGCAGCGTGTAGGGGCGGCATCATGATGGACCAGTGCCGGATGATCCAGCTGCCGCCGCACCACGACGTGCGCGGCAACCTGTCGGTGATCGAGGGCGGCGTGCACATCCCGTTCGACATCAAGCGCGTGTACTACCTGTACGACGTGCCGGGCGGCTCGGCGCGCGCCGGCCACGGCCACATCGAGCTGCAGCAGCTGTTCGTGGCGATGTCGGGCAGCTTCGACGTGATCGTCGACGACGGCTACGAGCGCAAGAAGTTCCAGCTCAACCGCTCCTACTACGGCCTGTACGTGCCCGGCATGATGTGGCGCGAGGTCGAGAACTTCTCCTCGGGCGCGGTGTGCGTGGTGCTGGCCTCCACGCTGTACGACCCGAAAGACTACTACCACGACTACGACGAGTTCGTGGCCGCGGCACACCAACAACCCAAGTGACAACTAAGCGAGTTTTGCCATGAGCGTCCCCTTCCTCGACCTGAAAGCCATCAACCTGTCGCAAGCCGACGAGCTCGAAGCCGCGTTCAAGCGCGTGCTGCATTCGGGCTGGTACATCCTGGGCGGCGAGACCAGCGCCTTCGAGGCCAGCTTCGCGGCCTACTGCAAGAGCAAGCACGGCATCGGCGTGGCCAACGGCCTGGACGCGATCTTCATGATCCTCAAGGCCTACGGCATCGGCCCCGGCGACGAGGTGATCGTGCCGTCCAACACCTTCATCGCCACCTGGCTGGCGGTGAGCGACTGCGGCGCGACGCCGGTGCCGGTCGAACCGACCGCCGACGGCTTCAACATCGACCCGGCCCGCGTGGAGGCGGCCATCACGGCGCGCACCAAGGCCATCATGCCGGTGCACCTGTACGGCCAGACCGCCGACATGGACCCGCTGATCGCGCTGGCCGCCAAGCACGGCCTGAAGCTGATCGAGGACGCGGCCCAGGCGCACGGCGCGCTGTACCGCGGCCGCGTGGCCGGCCAGCTGGGCGACGCCGCGGCCTTCAGCTTCTACCCCGGCAAGAACCTGGGCGCGCTGGGCGACGGCGGCGCCGTCACCACCAGCGACGACGCGCTGGCCGACCGTATCCGCACGCTGCGCAACTACGGCTCCAAGGTCAAGTACTACAACGAGGTGCCGGGCTATAACTCGCGGCTGGACGAGGTGCAGTCGGCGCTGTTGAGCGTCAAGCTGCCCAAGCTGGACGGCGACAACGCCAAGCGCCGCGCCATCGCCGCCATCTACCAGCGCGAGCTGGCCGGCCTGCCCGGCCTGGCGCTGCCGCACGTGCCGGAGTGGGCCGAGCCGGTGTGGCATGTGTACGTGATCCGCCACGCCCAGCGCGACGCGCTGGCCAAGGCGCTGGCCGAACAGGGCATCGGCACCATCGTCCACTATCCGGTGCCGCCGCATCTGCAGCCGGCCTACGCCCACCTGGGCTACAAGCCGGGCGACTTCCCGCTGGCCGAGGCCATCCACAAGGAAGTGCTGAGCCTGCCGATGGGGCCGACCATGACGGCCGAACAGGCGATGGAAGTGGTGGCGGCGGTGCGCAAATTCTGCGCGGCATAAACAGGATACGACCATGATTCATGCTAGCGCCATCGTTTCGCCCAAGGCCAAGCTGGGGGAAGGCGTCAGCGTCGGCCCGTTCACCATCATCCATGACAACGTGGAGATCGGCGCCGGCTCGGTCATCGACAGCTACTGCGAGATCGGCTACCCGACCCCGCTGGCCGACGGCCAGCCGCTGGTGATCGGCGCCGGCGCGCGCATCCGCTCGCACTCGGTGTTCTACGAGGGCTCGCGCTTCGGCGACAAGCTCGTCACCGGCCACCGCGTGGTGGTGCGCGAGAAGACCGTGGCCGGCGTCGCCTTCCAGATCGGCACCATGAACGACATCCAGGGCGACTGCGTCATCGGCGACTACGTGCGCTGCCAGTCCAACGTCTTCATCGGCAAGATGTCCAGGGTCGGCAACTTCGTCTGGCTGCTGCCCTACGTGGTGCTGACCAACGATCCCCATCCGCCCAGCAATGTGCTGGTCGGCGCCACCATCGGCGACTACGCCGCCATCGCCGCGATGTCGGTGATATTGCCCGGCGTGACCGTCGGCGCACATGCGCTGGTGGCCGCGCACAGCAAGGTGCACCGCGACGTCGCGCCGCACACGGTGGTGGCCGGCAATCCGGCGCAGTTCCTGTGCGACGCCAGCAAGATCCGCCTGAAGGACGGCAGCGGCGCGCCGGCCTATCCGTGGACCACGCACTTCAGGCGCGGCTACCCGGCCGAGATCACCGCCGGCTGGGACGCGGCGCAGCCATGAGCATCGCCGGCACACAGTGGATGAAGCAGGCGGCACGCGGCAACATGACGGTCCCGCAGCTGTTCGACGCCGCCGCCGCGCTGCAGAAGCAAGGCCAGCCCCAGCAGGCGATCGCGCTGTACCGCTGCTGGATCGAGCACGGCGCGCGCCAGCCGCTGTTGTACGCGGCCTGGTTCAACCTGGGCGCGCTGCTGGCGGCCGAGTCCGACGACGCCGGCGCCGAGGCGGCCTACCGCAAGTGCATCGCGCTGCAGCCGCGCTTTGTCGAGGGCCGGCTCAACCTTGGCACGCTGCTCGAGCGCCAGGGCCAGCCGGAGGAGGCGCTGGCCATGTGGCGCACCATCCTGGGCCCGGCCGTCAAGCTGGACCAGAAAGCCCAGCGCACGCAATACCTGCAAACCCTGAACAACCTGGGCCGGCTGCTGGAGATCCAGAAGCAGTACCCGGAGGCCGAAGCCATGCTGGCGCAAAGCCTGACCGTGGAGCCGGACCAGCCGCACGTGATGACGCACTGGGTGCATCTGCGCCAGAAGCAGTGCCACTGGCCGACCTGGAGCGGCCTGCCGCACATCAGCCGCCGCCAGATGGAGGACGGCGCCTCGGCGCTGGCGATGCTGAGCCTGACCGACGATCCGGCGCTGCAGGCGGCCGCCGCCGCGCGCTTCGTGGCCGAGAAGATCGACACCACCGTGGCCTCGCTGACCGGCCCGGCCGGACAGGGCTCGCGCTACGGCCATGAGCGGCTGCGCATCGGCTACCTGTCGTCGGATCTTTGCTCGCACGCGGTGTCCATCCTCACCGCCGAGCTGTACGGCCTGCACGACCGCACCCAGTTCGAGGTGTACGCCTTCAGCTGGAGCCGCGAGGACGGCTCGCCGCTGCGCGCCCGCGTGGTGGCCGGCATGGACCACTACATCCCGATCCACGCGCTGAGCGACGAGCAGGCCGCGCGCCTGATCCGCAGCCACGAGATCGACATCCTGGTCGACCTGCATGGCCTGACCTCCGGCGCACGCCCGCAGATCCTGGCGTACCGCCCGGCGCCGGTGCAGATGACGTGGCTGGGCTTCCCCGGCAGCACCGGCCTGCCCGGCGTCGACTACGTGATCGCCGACGAGTTCCTGATCACGCCGGAGATGCGGCAGGACTTCACCGAGCAGCCGCTGTACCTGCCGGACACCTTCCAGATCAACGACCGCCAGCGCCTGATCGGCAACAAGCCGACCCGCGCCAGCGTCAAGCTGCCGGACGACGCTTTTGTCTTCTGCTCGTTCAACAACAGCTACAAGCTCAAGCCCGAGCTGTTCGCGCACTGGATGAACATCCTGCGGCGCGTGCCAGGCAGCGTGCTGTGGCTGGTGGCCGACACGCCGCTGGTGGCCGAGAACCTCAAGCGCCACGCGGCCGAAGCCGGCATCGATGCGCAGCGGCTGATCTTCGCCGAGCGCGCGCTGCCGGCCGACTACCTGGCGCGCTACCAGCTGGCCGACCTGTTCCTCGACACCTATCCGTTCAACGCCGGCACCACCGCCAGCGACGCGCTGTGGGCCGGGCTGCCGCTGCTGACCTGCGCCGGGCCGACCTTCGCCTCGCGCATGGCGGGCAGCCTGCTGCGCGCGGTGGACCTGCCGCAGCTGATCACCTACAACTTCACCGACTACGAAGAGAAGGCGGTGGCGCTGGCCAACGACCCGGCCGCCATCGCCGCCATGAAGCGCCAGCTGGTCGACAAGCGCCTGAGCTGCGCGCTGTTCGACACGCCGCGCCTGGTGCGCAACCTGGAAGCGGCCATGCGGCGCGTGGCGCGCCCGGCCGCCGCCATCAACACGAACACGACGAAAGCCCCCATGAATATCGACCAGATTCCGATGATCGCCGTGTCCTACAACGCGCCCGACCTGATCGCCTCGCTGCTGGGCACGTTCCGCCAGTTCTATCCGCACAACCCGGTCACCATCATCGACGGCTCGACGCCGGAGATCGCCGCGCAGATCGCGCCGATCGCCGCGCAGTACCCGGGCGTGCGCTTCATCCCGTTCGGCTACAACATCCACCACGGCCCCGGCATGGCGTGGGCGATCGAGAACCTTGAGTTGTCCGGCCGCGTGCTGTTCCTCGACTCCGACGTCGAGATCCTCAAGCGCGGCTTCCTCGAATCGCTGGCGGAGAACCTGGAGCCGCACATGTACGGCGTGGGCAACGTCACGCCGGTCAACGCCGACGGCCAGCCCTACGGCGAAGGCAGCATGCCCTATCTGCATCCGGCCTGCATGCTGACCAACATCGAGGTGGTGCGCCAGTGGCCGCTGCCGGTCAAGCACGGCGCGCCGATGCTGCCGCCGATGGTGGCGATGGCGCAGGCCGGCCGGAGCGATCAGCTGATGCGCAACGTCGCCTGGGTCAACAACGATTTCAGCGACCAGCCGGCGCAGCGCATCTTCATCCGCCACGACTGGCAGGGCACGGTGCGCCGCACCGGCGGCTACCACTACGACAAGCCGGCCGCCAGCGCGCAGGTCAACCAGCAGCTGCTGGACTTCGCGCCGGCCGCGGTCAAGGTGGTGCAGCTGGGCTGCGGCGACGGCGCCTTCGCCAAGGCCTACAAGCAGCGCCACCCGCTGTGCAACTACACCGGCATCGAACGCGACGCCATCGCCGCCGAGCAGGCGCGCGCCCACTGCGACTTCGTCTACAGCCAGGACATCGAGACGGCCGACCCGCAGCGCGAGCGCCAGGTGGCGCAGGCCGACCTGTGGGTGCTGGACGGCGCGCTCGAGCGCGTGCGCGATCCACTGGCCGTGCTCAAGGCGATCCGCGCCAGCATGGCGCCGGGCGGCACGCTGGCGCTGTCGGTGCGCAACCTGCAGCACTGGAGCGCGCAGGTGCGCCTGAACATGGGCGACTTCCGCTACCGCGCCGACGGCGTCATGCAGCCGGACGAGCTGCACGGCTTCACGCGCGGCTCGCTGCTGGAGCTGCTGCAACTGGCCGGCTTCCGCATGAGCGGCGGCGTGCCGGTGATCTTCAACGAGCCGGGACGCGAGGTGTTCCTGCCCATCCTGCGCCAGCTGGCCCAGGCCAGCGGCAGCGATCCCGAGCTGGCGGCGCAGGACGCGCTGGCGCAGCGCTACCTCATCACCGCCGTGCCGGCCTGACCGCCATGCGTATCCTCATCATCGGCGGTTCCAACTCGCTGCTCAAGGACGGCTACGTCACCCACCTGGCGCAGTCGCTGCAGGGCTACACGGAGGCCGAGATCGTGCAGATATCGGTGGGCGCCACCACCTCGCTGTCGGCCATCGGCCGGCTGTACGAGACCTACGACGGCAAGCCGGTGGACGTGGTGCTGTACGAGTATTCGATCAACGACACCGGCCACTTCGCGCCCCGTCCGGGCGGCGCCGAGTCGTGGCTGTTCTGCTTCCACCTGCTGCTCAAGGCCGCCGCCCAGCTGTACCCGGCGGCCCACTTCGTGCCGCTGGTGCTGGCGCAGCAGCAGCACTTCTCGTCGGCCGCGCCGCATCCGATCTACGACGCCCAGCTGCGTGCCTTCGGCGAGCTGGCGCTGCCGGTGATCGACGTGCGCGCGGCGCTGTCGGCGCTGTTCCTGGGCCGCGCGCCGGCCTGGCTGTACCGCGACCCGGCCCACTACGACACGCCGCACGCCACCTCCATCGTCGGCGCCATCGTGGCGCAGCGGCTGCTCACGCTGGCGGCGCAGCACGCCGAGCCGCTGTCGGCCACGGCGGCGCGGCTGCAGGCGGTGTCGCCGTTCGCCAGGCTGCAGGCGATGTACCTGCCCGGCCGCAACCTGCAGCAGTTCACCAGCGGCCCGGTGCAGCCGGGCCACACCGGCAACCGCCTGATGCAGCTGGACTACCTGCGCATGCTGCCGGGCAGCCGGCTGGAGCTCAACAGCGAGATGTTCCCGCTGGCGCTGTTCCTGAAGTCCGATCCGCGCCACGACACGCTGCAGGTGGAGCTGAGCAGCGACGACGGCCTGGCCTTCAACGCCCGCGTGGCCACCCGCCACGCGGACACCGAGACGCTGCCCTTCGTCTACTCCAGCATTCCGCTGCCGCTGCTGTGGAGCCACAGCCTGCTGCGCCACTATGGCGCCAGCCGGCTGGCGCTGTCGGTGCCGGAGCAGGCCGGCGGCGCGCAGACCGGCTTCGACTGCTATGCCGGCGGCCTGGCGGAGGCGCCCGAGCGCTACTTCGACCTGGTCGGCGTGCTGATGCTGACCGAGCAGCACTGACGCCACGCCACCCGACCGGAGCCCGCCCATGTCCCAGCAACTGCATCAGGCGATGGCGGCCGGTAACCTGGCCGAGGCGGGCACGCTGGCGCTGGCCCTGGCGCGGCTGGGCGAGCTGGCCATCATCGACCTGATCGGGCTGACCGGCCTGCTGACGGCGCAGGGCAAGACCGAGCAAACCATCTCGCTGTACCAGCTGTGGCTGGAGCATTGCGACTCGCCGCTGGAATACGTGGCCTGGTACAACCTGGCCGTGGTGCAGCTGCAAGCGGGCGACGAAGCCGGCGCCGAGCGCGGCTACCGGCAATCGCTGCGGCTGCATCCGGGCTTCACCGAAAGCCAGCTGGGACTGGGCGCGCTGCTGGAGCGCCAGCGCAAGCCGGAGGCGGCGCTGGCGCAGTGGCGCGCGGCGCTCGACGACCTGGACGCCGCCACGGCCGCGTCGCCGGCCTTGCAGATCCGCCTGTACAACAACATCGGCCGGCTGGCCGAGGCGCAGGGCGACCTGCCGCAGGCGGAGCAGGCGCTGCTGCACAGCCTGCAGCTGGACCCGCGCCAGGCCATGGTCGCGCCGCAGTGGATCAAGCTGCGCATGAAGCTGTGCGCGTGGCCGGTGTACGGCTTCGTGCCCGGGCTGAGCGAGAGCGCGCTGCGCCACGCCACGTCGGCGCTGGCCATGCTGGACCTGAGCGACGATCCGGCGCGCCAGCTGGCCGCCGCGCAGCGCGAGGTGCGCGCGACCCTGCCGCCGGCGCCGGCGCCGCTGGCCGACGGCGACGGCTATGCGCACCGCAAGCTGCGCGTCGGCTATCTGTCGTGCGGCTTCGGCGCGCAGCCGGTGGGACGGCTGCTGGCGGAATTGTTCGAGCTGCACAACCGCGAGCTGATCGAGGTCTACGGCTTCTGCTGGAGTCCGGAGGATGGCTCGGCGCTGCGCCAGCGCCTGCTGCGCGGCATGGACCTGCACGTGCCGATCGCCACGCTGAGCGATGCGCAGGCGGCGCAATCGATACGCGCGCACGAGATCGATATCCTGGTCGACCTGCACGGGCGGCTGGCGGGGGCGCGGCCGGGGATTTTGCTGCACCGTCCGGCGCCGGTGCAGATCGCGTGGCTGGGCCAGCCCGGCACCAGCGCCATGGCCGCCATCGACTACGTGCTGGCCGACGCCGTGACGCTGCCGCCGGAACTGGCGCCGCACTACACCGAACAGCCGCTGTATCTGCCGCACTGCTTCCAGCCGCAGGACCGCCAGCGTCCGCTGCCGGGCGCGCAGCCGGGGGGGCGCGCTGCGCTCGGGTTGCCGGAGCCGGGCTTCGTCTACTGCTGCTTCGCGGCGCCCGAGCACATCACGCCGGAACGGTTCGCCACCTGGATGCGCATCCTGCGGCAGGTGCCGGACAGCGTGCTGTGGCTGCAAACGGCCAGCGAGCCGGTGCGCGACAATCTGCGGGTGGCGGCCATGCAACGCGGCGTGCCCAGCGAGCGATTGTGCTTCGCCGAGCCGGCCGCGCCGGAGCAGCAACTGGCGCGCTATCTGGCCGCCGACCTGTTCCTCGACACCGCGCCCCATGCGTCGGGCGACATCGCGGGCGAAGTGTTGTGGGCGGGCTTGCCGCTGCTGACCAGCACCGGCCGATGCGGCGCCGGCCGCGTCAGCGCCAGCCTGCTGCACGCGGCCGGGTTGCCGGAGCTGGTCGCGGCCAGCGAGCAAAAATATGAGGCGCGCGCGGTGCGGCTGGCCGAGCGGCCCAAGGAGCTGGCGCGGCTGCGCAACCGGCTGCGCAAGCATCGCAGCAGCGCGCCGCTGTTCGACACGCCGCAGCTGGCGGCCGACCTGGAAGCGCTGTACCTGCGGGTCGCCAAGGGCACGCTCAAGCTGCGGCACGGCCGCGCCGCAGCGACCGCGCCAGCCGCTTCCGCGCCGGCGGGGACGCGAGATATCGATTCCGCATCGGAGGGCCGCCCGCGTGGGAACACGCGAGGGATGGACTCCGCGTCGGCCGGCCGTCCGCGCGGGAACGACGGCTTGGCGCCGCTGGTCAGCATCTTGATCCCCGCCGACGATCCGCTGCCGCTGGAGACCACGCTGCTCAGCGCGCTGGCCCAGACCTACGCCAACTGCGAAATCATCGTCAGCGACAGCAGCCCGGGCGGAGCCTGCCTGCCGCTGCTCAAGCCGCAGCTGAAGGCCCACCGCCGCCTGCGCTACGTGCACGCGCCCGGCCTGGCGCCGCTCGACAACCTGAACCACTGCCTGGCTTTGGCGCTGGGCGTCTACGTGGCCGCCGCGCCGGCCGGCGACACGCTGGCGCCGGACAAGATCGCCGTCATGCTGCCCTACTTCCTCGACCATCCGCAGGTGAGCCTGGTGGCCTGCTGGCGCCAGCCGCGCGCGCCGGACGGCCAGGCGCTGCCGGTGGCGCCGCTGTTCGCCAACGAGATCGTCGTCAGCGGCGGCTCGCTGGCCAACCTGCTGCTCAACGGCGACAGCGGCGCGACGGCGGCCGTGTGCGCGCCGGGCGCCCTGCTGTTCAAGCGCGCCAGCATCGGGGCGGCCTTCGGTCACTATCATGAACGTCCCTATCTCGACCGCGCCAACATCGCCACCGCGCTGACCGCGCTGGCCGGCGGCGACTACGTCTACCTGCCGCAGCCACTGTCGAGCTACCGCGCCGCGCCCGCCGTGCCGCCCTCGCCGCTGGCCCAGCTGGAGGCCGGCGTCGAGGCGCTGGAGCTGCTGTACCAGGCCCACGCGCACGGCCACCGCTTCGAGCCGGCCGAGCGCTTCAAGCAACTGCTGGCGGCCCGTCTTTCCGAGCTGAACACGCTGATCGCGGCCCACTACACGCAGCTGGCCGCCAGCGCCGCGCACCGGGTCGACGCGCTGCAGCGCGCGATGCGCATCGGCTATCAACTGCTGCTGGCGCCGAATGAGTAGGCAGTTGGCAATAGTTCAAAGCTTGAAAAAATCGAAGAAAATCGAACAAAAAATCGAAGCTTTGCTAGAAGGGCGGCGGAACAGCACCCCGTGTACATACCCTCGGACGCCGGTGCGCGCAGGCGGCGGCCGCGAGAACTGTGGTAAATCGCCATCGCCCGGTCTGTGGCACCAAACAGCCCCTGCTTTTCGTTTAAAATAGCCCGGGCGCAATAGATAATGTGGTCTGCGTCAACTCATAACAATCCGGGGATAGCATGAAAGCAGTCATACTGGCTGGTGGACTGGGCACGCGGCTCAGCGAAGAGACCACGGTCAAGCCGAAGCCGATGGTGGAGGTCGGCGGCAAGCCTATCCTGTGGCACATCCTGAAGAGCTATTCCGCTCACGGCATCAACGACTTCGTCATCTGCTGCGGCTACCGCGGCTACGTGATCAAGGAATTCTTCGCCAACTACTTCCTGCACACGTCGGACGTCACCTTCGACTTGCAAAAGAACAGCATGGAAGTGCACGAGCGCCACGCCGAGCCGTGGAAGGTCACGCTGATCGACACCGGCGCCGACACGCTCACCGGCGGCCGCCTCAAGCGCGTGCGCCAGTACGTCGAGAACGACGAGGCGTTCTGCTTCACCTACGGCGACGGCGTATCCGACATCGACATCTCGGCCTCGATCGCCTTCCACAAGCAGCACGGCAAGCTGGCCACCATGACGGCGGTGCAGCCGCCGGGCCGCTTCGGCGCGATCGACATCGACGGCCAGCGCATCGTCAGCTTCAAGGAAAAGCCGCAGGGCGACGGCGCCTGGATCAACGGCGGCTACTTCGTGCTGTCGCCGAAGGTGATCGACTACATCGCCGACGACAGCACCACCTGGGAAAAAGAGCCGATGGAAAAGCTGGCCCGCGAAGGCCAGATGGACGCCTTCCACCACCACGGCTTCTGGCAGCCGATGGACACGCTGCGCGACAAGATCCTGCTGGAAGACCTGTGGGAAAGCGGCAAGGCGCCGTGGAAGCGATGGCCATGACGCCGTCGTTCTGGCGCGGCAAGCGTGTATTCCTGACCGGGCACACCGGCTTCAAGGGGAGCTGGCTGAGCCTGTGGTTGCAGCAACTGGGCGCGCACGTCACCGGCTACGCCCTCGAAGCACCGAGCAAACCAAGCCTGTTCGAGACTGCGCAAGTGGCCGCCGGCATGACCTCCATCATCGGCGACATCCGCGACGGCGCGGCCCTGCGCGAGGCGATGACGAAGGCGCGGCCGGAGATCGTCATCCACATGGCGGCGCAGGCGCTGGTGCGCTACTCGTACGCCAATCCGGTGGAGACCTACGCCACCAACGTCATGGGGCTGGTGAACTTCTTCGAGGCGGTGCGCAACACGCCGGGCGTCAAGGCGGTGGTCAACGTCACCAGCGACAAGTGCTACGAGAACAAGGAGTGGGCCTGGGGCTACCGCGAGAACGAAGCCTTCGGCGGCTACGACCCGTACAGCAACAGCAAGGCCTGCGCCGAGCTGGTGACGGCCGGCTACCGCTCGTCGTTCTTCAATCCCGAACAATACGCGGAGCACGGCGTGGCGCTGGCCTCGGGCCGCGCCGGCAACGTGATCGGCGGCGGCGACTGGGCCGAGGACCGGCTGATCCCCGACATGGTGCGCGCCATCGCCGCCGGCAAGCCGGTGCGCATCCGCAGCCCGCACGCGATCCGTCCATGGCAGCACGTGCTGGAGCCGCTGTCGGGCTACCTGACCTTGGCCGAGCACCTGTACCTGCAAGGCGCGGATTTCGCCGAGGGCTTCAACTTCGGCCCGCACGACATCGACGCCCGCCCGGTCGAGTGGATCATCGCGCGCCTGTGCGAGAGCTGGGGCGACGGCACCGGCTGGGAGCTGGACTCCGCGCCGCAGCCGCACGAGGCGCACTACCTCAAGCTGGACTGTTCCAAGGCCCGCAGCCGCCTGCGCTGGCAGCCGCGCTGGCACCTGGGCCACACCATCGACATGATCGTGGCCTGGCACCAGGCGCACGCCCGGGGCGACGACATGCGCGCGCTGACGCTGGCGCAAATCGACACGTATCAAAACACCGCACACATTTAGGGCAGCAATCATGAGTGAAGCACAAAGCAAAGAACAACTCCGCGCACAGATCATCAAGCTGGTGGGCGAATACGGCGCGCTGGCCAGCGTGCCCAAGGCCTTCGAACCCGGCGTGACGGTGATCCCGCCGGCCGGCAAGGTGGTGGGCGCGCCGGAAATGGAACTGATGGTCGAGGCCTCGCTCGACGCCTGGCTGACCACCGGCCGCTTCAACGACCAGTTCGAGGCCAAGCTGGCCAAGCTGATCGGCGTGGACTTCCTGATCACCGTGAACTCCGGCTCCTCGGCCAACCTGGTCGCATTCAACACGCTGACCTCGCCGAAGCTGGGCGCGCGCGCGATCCAGCAGGGCGACGAAGTGATCGGCGTGGCCGCAGGCTTCCCGACCACCGTGAACCCGATCATCCAGTTCGGCGCGATCCCGGTGTTCGTCGACGTCGAGCTGGGCACCTACAACATCGATGTGACCAAGCTGGAAGCGGCGATCTCGCCCAAGACCAAGGCCATCATGCTGGCCCACACGCTGGGCAACCCGTACAACCTCGATGTCATCACGGCGATCTGCAAGAAGCACAAGCTGTGGCTGATCGAGGACTGCTGCGACGCGCTGGGCTCCACCTACCACGGCAAGATGGTCGGCACCTTCGGCGACATCGGCACCATGTCGTTCTACCCCGCGCACCACATCACGATGGGCGAAGGCGGCGCGGTGTTCACCAACAATCCCGAGCTGAAGATGATCGCCGAGTCGTTCCGCGACTGGGGCCGCGACTGCTACTGCGCGCCGGGCAAGGACAACACTTGCGGCAAGCGCTTCTGCCAGTGCCTGGGCACCCTGCCGATGGGCTACGACCACAAGTACACCTACAGCCACCTGGGCTACAACCTCAAGATCACCGACATGCAGGCCGCCTGCGGCCTGGCGCAGATCGACCGCGCGCCCAGCTTCATCCAGGCCCGCAAGGACAACTTCGCGTATCTGAAGGAGCGGCTGCAGTCGTGCGCCGAGTTCCTGATCCTGCCGGAAGCGACCGAGCATTCCGACCCGTCGTGGTTCGGCTTCCCGATGACGCTCAAGCCGGAGGCGAACGTCTCGCGCGTCGACCTGCTGACCTACCTGGACCAGCACAAGATCGGCACCCGCCTGCTGTTCGCCGGCAACCTGACGCGCCAGCCCTACATGGTGGGCCGCAACTACCGCGTCTCCGGCGAGTTGACCAACACCGACCGCGTGATGAACGACACCTTCTGGATCGGTGTGTTCCCCGGCCTGACGCGCGAGATGCTGGACTACGCCATCACCAAGCTGGAGGAATTCTTCGGCGTCGGTTTCTGAGGAGCGCCATGATGCAAGCAACGCGGCATCCGATAGAAACCGCCGACATGGCCGCCATCGTGGCCACGCCCGGCATAGCCTGGAGCCGGCTGGCCGGCCAGACCGTCTGCATCACCGGCGCGTCGGGCTTCCTGCCGTCGTACATGGTCGAGACCATGCTGTACCTGAACGAGACGCGCCAACTCGGCATCCGCGTGCTGGCCATGGTGCGCAACCGCGCCGGCTTCGAGCGGCGCTACGCGCATCATATGCCGCAACACGCGCACCAAGGCGGCCGCACCGACCTGGTCTGCATCGAGCAGGACATCAGCCGGCCGTTCACGCTGGACGAGCGGCCGGACTACATCATCCACGCCGCCAGCCAGGCCAGCCCGAAATACTACGCGACCGATCCGGTCGGCACGCTGAGCGCCAACACGCTCGGCACGGCGGCCCTGCTGGAACTGGCGCGCGCCAGCGGCAGCAAGGGTTTCCTCTACTTCAGCAGCAGTGAGGTCTACGGCGCCGCCAGCAAGGTGCCGACCGCCGAGCAGGATTACGGCGTGGTCGATCCGACCTCGGTGCGCGCCTGCTACGCCGAGAGCAAGCGCATGGGCGAGAACATGTGCGTGTCGTGGCACCACCAGTTCGGCGTGCCGGCCACCATCGTGCGCCCGTTCCACACCTACGGCCCGCGCATGCTGCTCGACGACGGCCGCGTCTACGCCGACTTCGTCGCCTGCATCCTGCGCAACGAGCCGATCGCGCTCAAGAGCGACGGCCTGGCCACGCGCTCGTTCTGCTACTCGGCCGACGCCGTGGCCGGCTTCTGGAAGGTGCTGCTCGACGGCGCGCCCGGCCAGGCCTACAACATCGGCAACCCGGACGGCGAGATCAGCATGCGCGCGCTGGGCCAGCTGCTGGTCGGCCTGTACCCCGAGAAGGGCCTGACCGTCAGCTACGTCGAACGCCCGCAGGGCGACAACTACCTGGCCAGCGCCGTGCAGCGCGGCGCGCCCGACATCGCCAAGGCCAACGCGCTGGGCTGGCGTCCCGCCACCTCGCTGGCCGACGGCTTCCGCCGCACCATAGAAAGCTATTTGTGATGACCGACTCCACAACCGACCTGGCGCGCCGCATCCGGCTGCAATGCCTGCACATGTGCCACACCAAGCGCGCCTCGCACCTGGGCGGCGCGTTCTCGGTGGCCGACGTGCTGGCCGTGCTGTACGGCGGCCTGCTGACCGCCGACCCGAGCCAGCCGCGCGCGCCGCAGCGCGACCGCGTCTTCTACAGCAAGGGCCACGCCTGCACCGCGCTGTACGCCACGCTGGCCGAAACCGGCTACTACGACAAGTCCGAGCTGGACACCTTCACCGACAACGGCAGCTACTTCACCTCGCACGTCAACCACAAGGTGCCGGGCGTGGAGCTGTCGACCGGCAGCCTGGGACACGCGCTGTCGGTGGCGGCCGGCGTGGCGCTGGCCGGCAAGCGCCGCAAGGCCGCGTGGCACACCTACGCCATCGTCAGCGACGGCGAGCTCGATGAAGGCTCGAACTGGGAAGCCATCCTGTTCGCGCCGCACCACCAGCTCGACAACCTGACGCTGATCGTCGACTACAACAAGATCCAGAGCTTCGGCAGCACCGCCGAGGTGCTCAACCTCGATCCTTTGTCGGACAAGTTCAAGGCCTTCAACTGGGAGACCGTCGAGGTCGACGGCCACGACCACGCGGCGCTGGCCGCCGCGCTGTCCAAGGAGGGCCGCAGCGGCAAGCCGCGCGTGGTGATCGCCCACACCGTCAAGGGCAAGGGCGTGAGCTTCATGGAACACCAGCTGGCCTGGCACTACAAGTCGCCGGACGCCGCCCAATTCGCCGCCGCCCGCGCCGAACTGCTGCAAGAGGACCAAGCATGAGAAACAGTTTTATCACCACCCTGATGGCGCAGGCGGCCCGGGACGAGCGCATCTTCCTGCTGTGCGGCGACCTTGGCTACTCGGTGCTGGAGCCGTTCGCCGAGGCCTATCCCGAGCGCTTCCTCAACGTCGGCATCGCCGAGCAGAACATGGTCGGCCTGGCGACGGGCCTGAGCATGGAAGGCTACACGGTGTTCTGCTACTCGATCGGCAATTTCCCGACCTTGCGGGCGATGGAGCAGATCCGCTACGACGTCGCCTACCACGAGGCCAACGTCAAGATCATCGCGGTCGGCGGCGGCTATGCCTACGGCCCGCTGAGCACCTCGCACCACACCACCGAGGAACTGGGCATGCTGCGCACCATCCCCGGCATGGTGGTCACCGCGCCGGGCGACCCGGCCGAGGTGGACGCGATGACGGCCTTCATCGCCCAGCACCGCGGCCCGTGCTATATGCGTCTGAACAAGGCCGGCGAGGCGCGCCTGCACCCGCAGCCGCCGGCGCTCAAGCTGGGCGACATCGTGCCGGTGCGCGTGGCGCCCGGCGGCGGCAGCGGCGGCGCGGCGACGGCGGCGGTGTTCGCCACCGGCGACATGGTCGGCTACGCGGCGCGCTATTTGGCGCAGCACGCGCCGCACATCGATTTGTACAGCTTCCCCTTCGTCAATCCGATCGACCGCGCGCAGCTGGCGGCACTGGCGGCGCGCTACCGCCACGTGGCCACGCTGGAGGAGCACCAGGCCAACGGCGGCTTCGGCTCGGCCGTGCTGGAGCGCCTGCACGACCTGCTGTCGGACGGCGCGCTGGCGGCGCTGCCGGCGATCAAACGCATCGCCATCCCGAACGCCTTCATCAGCAGCGCCGGCTCGCAGGATTTCCTGCGCGAGAAAATGGGCCTCCAGCTAGACGGCTGGCACGCCTCCCTGTCCTGAACCTTTACCGCGAGTGCTGACATGATTTCCATCCAAACGACCCTGGGCCAGTTCCAGCAAGGCGCGATCGACAAGCCGACCTTCATCAAGACCATGTACGAGCAACACCACGCGGTGTTGTTCGACTACGCCAGCTACATCGGCCAGACCAATGTGCGCAAGATCGAGGTCGAGGACGGCAAGGTCATCATGACCTCGCGCGACCGCGGCATCCGCATCGCCTGCACGCCCGGCGACTACCGCGTGGCGCCGATGGAGACGCTCAACTTCTTCGACTACGAGAAGGAAGAGGCGACCATGATGGAGAACCTGGTGGCCGACGGCGACAACTTCTTCGACATCGGCGCCAACATCGGCTGGTACGCGCTCAACATCGCCGCCTCGCGCCGCGCCACCACGGTGTACGCGTTCGAGCCGATTCCGACCACCTACGGCCACCTGAGCACCAACCTGGCGCTCAACGCCAGCGCCAACATCTTGCCGCACAACTTCGGCCTGTCCGAGCAGGCCGGCGAGTTCACGTTCTACTACCCGCCCGAGGGTTCGGGCAACGCCTCGGCGGTCAACCTGACCGGCCGCGACGACGTGCGCACCGCGCAATGCGAGGTGCGCACGCTGGACGCCTACACCGCCGAAACGGGCGTGCGCGTGGACTTCATCAAGTGCGACGTCGAGGGCGCCGAGCTGCTGGTGTTCAAGGGCGGCCTCGAGACCATCAAGCGCGACCTGCCGATCGTGCTGTCGGAGATCCTGCGCAAGTGGTCGGCCAAGTTCAACTACAACCCCAACGAGATCTTCGCGCTGTTCCGCAGCGTCGGCTACGAGGTCTACACGGCCGAGGGCGGGCGCCTGGTGAAGTTCGGCGAGATGGACGAGCACACCATCCCGACCAACTACTTCTTCCTGCATCCGCGCAAGCACGCCGAGCAGCTGCGCCGCTACCTGCGCGGCTGACCGGAGCGTCCATGGAAAACCAAGACATCGTCCTGTCGATCTGCATCCCGACCTTCAACCGCGCGCCCTACCTGCAGCAGACGCTCGACAGCATGGTCGGACAGCCGGCCTTCGCCGACACCAACGAGATCGAGATCGTCATCGCCGACAACGCCTCCGACGACGAGACCGCGGCCGTGGCGGCGCGCTACGTGGCGGCCTTCCCCGGCAAGATCCGGTACCACCGCCACGCCGAGACCATCTCGCCGGACATGAACTTCAAGTTCGTCATGGAGCAGGGTCGCGGGCTGTACCTGAAGCTGCACAACGACAACCTGCTGGTCCATCCCGGCACCTTGGCCGAGCTGGTCAAGGTGTACCGCGCCACGGCGGCCGAGATGCCGGTGGTGTTCCTGACCAACGGCAACCACGCGCAGGGCCAGCCGATCGAGGCGCTCACCAGCATCAGCGACTTCGTGCGGCGGGTGTCGTTCATGTCGACCTGGATCGGCGGCTTCGGCATGTGGCGCAGCGAGTTCCACGCGCTGCCGGACTTCGCGCGCAACCAGCACCTGCGGCTGGTGCAGACCGACGTCATGCTGCGCCTGCTGGGCATGGGCAAGCGCGCCATCGTGCTGTTCGGGCACTACTTCAGCGGCGTGCCGACCGGGCGCAAGGGCAACTACAAGAAGGGCGGCTACAACATCGCCGAGGTGTTCGGCAAGAACTACCTGAGCCTGCTCAAGCCCTACCTGGCCACGGGCCAGCTGGACCGCGCGGTGTACGAGCACGAGAAGAAGCTGCTGCTGATCCAGCACATCATCCCGTGTTACTTCGACGCCAACAACGACTACCAGAAGACCGGCTTCTTCGAGCACATGCAGGACTACGTGGACGACGACTACTTCTACCAGGCGGTGGCGCACCTCGACAGCGACGTGCCGCCGCGCCGGGCCGCGCCCGTCCCCGCCCCGGCGCCGGCGCCGGCGCCCACCTTCGAGGAGCAGAAGCGCGCCTACTGGCGGGCGCTGAACCCGCACAACCACACCGAGCTGACGATGTCGGCCGGGCCGTTCGACTTCAGCCGGGTGACGGTGGGGCGCATGTCGTATGGCGAGCTCAACGTGATGGCCTACGGCCGCGAGGGCGAGCGGCTGACCATCGGCCATTTCGTGTCGATGGCCAGCGAGGTCAAGTTCATGCTGGGCGGCAACCACCCGTACGAGGGCGTGTCGACCTACCCGTTCCGGGTCAAGTATTTCGGCGAGGGGCTGGAGTCGACCAACAAGGGGCCGATCGTGGTGGGGGACGACGTGTGGATCGGCTACCAGGTGCTGATCTTGTCGGGGGTGACGATAGGCCAGGGCGCGGTGATCGCGGCCGGCAGCGTGGTGACCAAGGACGTGGCGCCGTACAGCATCGTCGGCGGCAATCCGGCCAAGTTCATCAAGCACCGCTACGAGCCGGCGATCATCGCGAAAATGCAGCGGCTCGACTACTCGCGGGTGAGCGACGCCGCCATCCTGCGCAGCCGCGACATCCTGTACCAGCCGCTCACGCTCGACAACGTCGACGCCATCATCGACCAGCTGATGGCGGGTTAGAAGTAGGCCAGGTCGAGCACCACGCCGGCGCTCGCCAGCAGCGCCTGGCGCGCCAGGCGCGTCTCCATGTTCGGCGCCGCGTGCTTGCGGTACAGCTGCAACATCACCTCGACGATCTTGTCGTCCTGCGAGTTCCCGCGCCGCATGTTCTCCGGCGCCGTGGCCTGGCTCTTGTGGATCACCACCCCGTCCGTCGCCAGGTGCGCCAGGCGCCGCCCGTGCATCGCCGCCAGCAGGAAATCCCAGTCCTCGTACAAAATCAGCTCGGTCTCGTTGCGCACGCCGGCCAGCACGTCGCGCCGGTAGGCCACGCAGCTGTTGGGGATGCGGTTGCGCACGTACACGCTGTCGAAGCTGACGTCGGCGATCGAGATCGACTGCGTCGACAGCGCCGTCGGCGGATACACGGTACGGTCCTCGTGCTGCACCTGGAAGTCGCAGAACAGCAGCTCGGGCTTGTCGCGCAGCAGGCGCGCCTTGAGCGCGGCCAGGTGGCCCGGACGGAAGGTGTCGTCGTCGTCCAGGAACAGGATGTATTCGCCCTCGGCGATCGCCAGCCCGAGGTTGCGGCTGGCCGCCGGCCCGCCCTGGCCGCTGCGCCGTATCACGAAGTCGAAGCGGCCGTCCAGCTGGCTCAGCTGCTGGTACGGCGGCAGGTAGCCCGCCGTGTCCGACACGACGACGACGTTGAAGTCCTGGCAGGTCTGCGCGATCAGCGATTCCAGCGTGCGGATCAGCAGCAGCGGACGGTCGTGGGTGGCGATGATGATGGTGAACATGGCGGGCTCCGGTGACGGTCAGGGCGGCGGCGAAGGCCTGGCCGCCGTCATGCCGGGCAGGCGTCCGAGGATGGCGCGGAACAGCCGTTCGCTGATCTGCTCCATGCCCCAGTCCTTGGGATGGGCTTCGACGTCGCCGTGCGCGTAGGTCGAATGGACGCGGTCAACGTTGAGCGGGCTGTCGAACAGGTCGCCGATGTACACGTACTGGGCGCCGTGGAACTGGCACACCTGCTCGATCACCGAGTCGGTGGGCGGGCGCGGCCACCAGGTCGACAGGCAGAACACGTTCGGGCAGAAGGTGCAGGCGGCGTACACCAGCAGCTGCAGGTTGTGGGCGAAGTCGTCGAGCTGCTGCTGGGTGAAGACGTTGTCGCCCAGCTGGATCACCATCACCGCCGGGCGCTGCGCCAGCACCCCGTGCAGCGAGCGGATGTGGTTGCCCGCCACCGACGCGTCCGATTCGAACGGGTAGAAGTTGCGGATGTAGGCCTGCCGCGGCTCGAGGCGCAGCTGGCGCAGCAGCCGGTGCGCGTAGTCGCGGCCGGTGGCGCTGGCCGCCATGCCGTGGTGGTGGTGCCAGCCGATCTCGATGGCCGGCGCGTGCAGCGTCAGGCTGTTGCCGACGAACGCGATCTTCACGCCCGGATGCAGCTCGGGCAGCTCGTGCAGTTCGAACCGGTGGTCGGCGTAGGGCGTGGTCATGGTCCCGGCGTCACGGTTCGCGGATCGACTCGTCCATCGCCCGCGTCAGCGGATACAGCAGGTAGGACATCACCGTGCGGTGGCCCACCACCACCTCGGCCGACACCGTCATGCCCGGCAGCAGCTGGGCGCCCTCGGGCAGCTTCTTGAGCTTGCCGGTGTAGGGGATGCGGCTCAGGTAGTAGGCGTCCAGGCCGCCGCCGTTCTTGTCGGCCGCCTCGCGCTTGAAGGCGTCCTGGCTGATGGTGCGCACCTTGCCCTCCAACATGCCGTGCTGCTGGAACGAGAAGGCGTCGACCTTGATGTGGGCCGGCGCGCCCTGCTTGATGTAGCCGATGTCGAGCGAGTCGATCTGCACCTCGGCCTCCAGCTGCGCGCCCAGCGGCACCAGCGTGAACAGCGGCTCGGCCTCGCGCACGATGGAGCCCACCGACAGCTTGCCGATCTCCAGCACCACGCCGTCGGCCGGCGCCACCATGTTGATCGCCTTGTGGCGCTTGTCGGCCTTGGCCAGCTGCTCGGTGATGCCGTCGCGGTCGCGCGTGGCGCTGAGCAGGTCTTCCATGGTCTTCTGGCGCCAGCTCTTGTCGAACGCGGCGCGCTCGGCCTGGGCCGAGGCCAGCTCGCTGGCCATCTCGACCGCCTTGTTGCGCTGCAGGTCCATGTCGCGCTCGACCTCGAGGCGGCGGTCGCGCGCCTCCAGCAGGTGCATCTTGGCGCCGAACTGCTCGGCCATCAGCTGCTCCTGCATGGCCTCCACCTCGCGCAGCGACTTGACGCGCTGGGCCAGGATCACCTGGTCGTGCTTGTTGGTTTCCAGCCCGGCCTTCAGGCGCGCGATGTTCTGGTCCATCTTGTTCTTCTGCGCCTCGAAGTTGGCCTTGCGCTCGGTCGACAGCTGCGCCTGCAGCAGGCTGTCGGCGGTCGAGCCGCTGCCGGTGACGGCGCCCGGCTGGCCGGCCAGCTCGGCGCGCAGGCCGGCGGCCTGGGTGTTGAGGCTGTCGAGGCGCACGCGCAGCTGCTGCTCGTCGGCGGCGGTGAAGGTCGGGTCCAGCCGCGCCAGCACCTGGCCCTTCTTGACCACCTGGCCGACCCGCACCTCGATGCTCTGGATGATGGAGGTGTCGAGCGGCTGCACCACGATGTTGGGCAGCGGGTTGACCAGGCGGCCGTGCGCCACCACGATCTTCTCCACCGGCGAGACGCTGGCCCAGACGATGAAGAACACGAAGGCGGCCAGCATCACGTGCAGCGTCAGGCGCACGAACTTGGGCAGCGGGCCGCGCTCGATGGCGTCGGCGTCGGGCAGAAACGCGATCTCGGTTTCGTCCTTGCGGCGGCGCTTGAGGCTTAGAGGTGACTTGTTTGCTGGTTCCATAAGTGCTGGTAAGTGTCGCTGGTGGTGAGCAGTTCTTCGTGGCGGCCGGCGTCGACCAGCCGGCCCTGTTGCATGACCATGATCTTGTCGGCGTTGACCAGGGTCGACAGGCGGTGCGAGATCATCACCACCGTGCGCCCGACCGCGATGCGCGACAGGTTGCTGATGAAGATGGCCTCCGACTCCGGGTCCAGCGCCGAGGCGGCCTCGTCGAGGATGAGGATGCGCGGCTTGGCCACCAGCGTGCGGGCGATCGACAGCCGCTGCTTCTGGCCGCCGGACAGGTTGGAGGCGTTCTCCTCGAGCACGGTGTCGTAGCCCATCGGCAGGCGCTCGATGAACTCGTCGGCGCCGGCCGCGGCGGCGGCCTCGACCAGTTCCTCGAAGGTGGCGTCGGGCTTGGTCACCGACAGGTTCTCGCGCACGGTGCCGCGGAACAGGAAGTTCTCCTGCAACACCACGCCGATCTGGCGCCGCAGGTGCGACAGCTCGATCTCGCGGGCGTCGATGCCGTCGAAGCGGACGATGCCCTCCTGCACCGGATAGAGGCCCTGGATCAGCTTGGTCAAGGTGGTCTTGCCGGAGCCGGAGCGGCCGACGATGCCCACCACCGTGCCCGGCTCGATGGTGAAGCGGGCCTTGTCCAGCGCCATCGCCTGCGCGCCCGGATAGCGGAAGGTGACGTCGTCGAAGCGGATCTCGCCCTGCAGCACGGGGCGCAGGCCGTTGGCGCCGGCGCGGCCCTCGGGCGCGCGGTTCATCACCTCGCCCAGCATGCGCACCGACAGCGCGGTCTCCTGGTATTCGTTGACCAGGCCGACGATGGAGATCAGCGGTTGCGTGACGCGGCCCGACAGCATCTGGAAGGCGATCAGCGCGCCCACCGACAGGGTGCTGTCGAACACGTCGGCGGCGCCCACGACGATCAGCATCACCGGCAGCAGCTTGCCGAGGAAGTCGGTGACGGCGTTGCCGGCGATCGAGATCTGGCCGACGCGGAAGTGCATGGTGATGGCCTCGGCCGAGCGCTGGTCCCAGATGCGGCGCTGCGACGGCTCGATCGCCAGCGCCTTGACGGTGCGCATGCCGTGGATGGTCTCGACCAGCATGCCCTGGCGCTGGCCCTCGGCCGAGTACAGCGCGTTGAGGCGGCGCTGGAAGGTCGGCACCATGGCCATCACCACCGCCGCGATCATGCCGGCGAACAGCAGCACGATCATGGCCAGCTTGAACGAGTAGCTGAACAAAATCGGCACGAACACCAGCAGCGCGATCAGGTCGAGCGCGGTGAAGAACAGGCGGCCGGTCAGGAAGCTGCGGATCTTTTCCAGCTGCTGCATGTGGCGCGTGACCACGCCGGCGCTGGTGGTCTCGAAGAAGTCGATCGGCAGCGACAGCAGGTGGCTGAACACGCGGCGCGTCAGGCGCATGTCGATCTTGTTGGAGGCGGCCAGGGTCAGCGTCTGGCGCAGGAAGCCGAAGGTGGCGTCGAACAGCAGCGCGGCGATGATGCCCACCGCCAGCACCTGCAGCGTGGTCACGCTCTGGTGCGTGAGCACCTTGTCGATCACCAGCTGGAAGAAGATCGGCGAGGCCAGCGCCAGCAGCTGCATGGCGACGGCGGCGATGAAGATGTCGCGGAACGCGGCCTTCTGTTTCAGGATCTCGGGGATGAACCAGCGCAGGCCGAACGGCTGGTTGGGGTCGTTCAACTTGTGCTGGCGTTTGATGAACAGCACGTCGCCGCTCCAGCGCTGCTCGAAGTCGGCGCGCGCCACCATCACCACGGCGGCGTTGGCGTTGGCGGGGTTGAGCACGGCCACCTGGTCGGCGCCGCCGTTCTCGCCCGGCTTGACGCCGACCGCGATCACCATGTTGCCGTCGTTCAGGCGCGCCATCAGCGGGAACACGCCGCCCTGCGCCATCAGGCGCGACCAGGTCAGCTTGTCGGCCTTGGCCTTGAGGCCGATGTCCGAGGCGATCCGCAACAGCGCGCCGGTGCCGGGTTCCTCGGCGCGCAACGCATAGTCGTCGATCAGGCGTTCCGGATTGATTTGCAGACCATGATGCTGCGCGATCGCTGTCAGACACTGGATCGCGGTATGGGGAAATTTATCGTGCATAGGCCTGATGAATGGGTAAGAGC
Source organism: Duganella sp. GW821-FHT01E12 (assembly GCF_059422325.1). NCBI lineage: Bacteria > Pseudomonadati > Pseudomonadota > Betaproteobacteria > Burkholderiales > Oxalobacteraceae > Duganella > Duganella sp. GW821-FHT01E12. Next base: position 140,029 of record NZ_JBWKWR010000001.1, read on the forward strand.
TGGGAAAAGCTTGCATTAGCGCACTATCGTGCCAGCCTTCGGATTCTAACCCAGCATAGTGTTTCCGGGAGGTTTTTGTGTGGCGCAAACACAGCGCAATTTACCTTGTTGTTCGGGGCATAAAAAAAAACGGCAAGGCCCGCAGGCCTTGCCGTTCTTGCTTACGCTATGAAAGCTGCTTACTTGGCAGCCAGGAAGCCCTGGTGGTTGCCGCCTTGCAGTGCTTTCAGGCGCAGCGTTTCCTCGCTTGCGGCCGAGTTGGTCGTCGCGGTCAGCTTGTTGTCGTAATTGCTGATCGCGTCGGCCATCGCCGCCACCGCCGTGTTGACGCTGTTCGGCACTTCCAGCTTGGCCGTGGTGGTGGTCGCCGCCGCCGCGTCAAAGCTCGACATCGCCGAGGCCAGGCCGCTCACCGAGGTGGTCAGGCTGGTCGTCGCGGCCCCGGTCTGGAACCAGACGTCCGCCGCCGCGTGGCTGGCGCCGTCGGCCGTCTCGTAGGTCGAGGTGATGCCGACGATGTTGCCGTTGTTGAGCGAGGCGTTTTCCTTGGCATCGAGGTTCAGCTTGGTGATGCCCAGCGATGCCAGCGATTTCAGCTCGCCGGCCTGGCTGACGCCGTCCGCGTTGCCATCCACCCACACGCGCAGGTCGCCGAACGCGCTGTCCTTGGCGTCGATGACACCGTCGCCGTTGGTGTCGAGCTCGTTCAACGCGGCGTAGCCGTTGGTCGCCTTCTGACCGTTGGCCAGCGTCGTGCCCGAACCGAACAGCTCGCCGCCGTCGTTGATCACGCCGTCGTGGTTGCGGTCCAGGGCCAGCAGGCCGTCGCCACCGCCGACCCAGCCGGTGTTGACCTTGGTGCCGGTGGCGTTCAGATCGAAGTTCACGCCGGCCGACAGGCCCAGGGTGTTGATGCCGTTGTTGTTCAGGTCCAGCACGATCGGCGTGCCCAGCGGCGAAGGCAGTGCCGCGATCTGGTCGGTCGACAGGCCCGGTACCTGGGCGCTGGTGATCGCGCAGACTTGCTGGCTGCCCAGCGAGTGGATCTGGTCGGTCGTCAGCGCGCGGATCTGGTTGGTGCTCAGGGCGGCGATGGCGGCGGTTTTCAGGCCCACCAGGTCGGCCGTCTCGATGGCCACGATCTGGTTGGTCGACAGCGCCTTGACCTGGTTGGAGCTCAGCACCCCAACCTGCTGGCTCGACAGCGCGACGATCTGGTCGGTCGTCAGCGCCGCCACCTGGGCCGTCTGCAGGGCCGCGAACACCGAGGTCTTGATCACGGCGATGTCTTCCGTGCCGAGCGCGGCGATGTCGTTGGTGGTCAGCGAGCTCAGTTGCGCCGAGCTCAGCACTGCCACCTGGGTGGTGGTCAGCGCCACCGCCTGGTCGGTGCTCAGGGCGGCCGACAGGTTGGCGGTGCTCAGGGCGACGATCTGGGCCGTGGTCAGCACCGAGATCTGGTCGGTGGTCAGCGCGGCGACCTGGGCCGAGCGCAGCGTGGCGATGATGGCCGTCTTCAGCGCGCCGATGTCGGCCGTTTCGATGGCGGCGATGGCGGTGGTGGTCAGCGCGTTGACCTGCGCCGTGCTCAGCACGCCCAGCTGGGCCGACGACAGCGCCACCACTTGATCCGTGGTCAGGCCGGAGGCCAGGTTGGCGGTGGTCAGCGCGGCGATCTGGGCGGTGCCCAGCACGCCGATCTGGTCGGTGGTCAGCGCGGCGGTCTGCTGCGTGGTCATGGCGGCGACGGCGGCGGTCTTCAGCGCGCCGAGGTCGGCCGTTTCAATCGCGGCGATCTGGCCGCTGCTCATGCCGGCGACCTGGGCGCTGGTGAGCGCGCCGATCTGCGCCGAACCCAGGGCGACGATCTGGTCGGTGGTCAGGGCCTTGGCCTGGTTGGTCGACAGGGCGCCGATGGCCGAGGTCTTCAGCGCGCCGACGTCGGCGGTCTCGATCGAGGCGATGTCCAGCGTGCTCAGCGCGGACACCTGCGCCGAGCTCAGCGTGCCGACCTGCAGCGAGGTCAGTGCCACCACTTGATCCGTGGTGAGCGCCTGCACGTTGGCCGTGGTGATGGCCGAGATCTGCGCCGTGGTCAGGTTCGACAGCTGGTCGGTGGTCAGCGCCGCCAGTTGCGCGGTCTTCAGCGCGGCGATGATCGAGGTCTTCAGGCCGATGATGTCGGCCGTCTCGATGGCGGCGATGTTGGTGGTCGACAGCGCGCCGAACTGGGCGGTGTTGAGCGCGCCCAGCTGGCTCGAGCTCATCGCGACGATCTGGTCGGTGGTCAGGCCCGAGGCCAGGTTGGCGGTGGTCATCGCGGCGACCTGCGCGGTGCCCATGACCTGGATCTGGTCGGTGGTCAGCGCGGCGGTCTGCTGCGTGGTCAGCGCGGCGATGGCGGACGTTTTCAGCGCGCCGAAGTCGGCCGTTTCAATCGCGGCGATCTGGGTGCTGGTCATGCCGGCCACCTGCACGCTGGTCAGCGCGCCGATCTGCGCCGAACCCAGCGCGACGATCTGGTCCGTGGTCAGGGCCTTGGCCTGGTTGGTCGACAGCGCACCGATGGCCGAGGTCTTCATCGCGCCGATGTCGCCGGTCTCGATGGAGGCGATGTCGAGCGTGCTCAGCGCGGAGACCTGGGCCGAGCTCAGGGTGCCGATCTGCAGCGAGCTCAGTGCCACCACTTGATCCGTGGTCAGCGCCTGGATGTTGGCCGTGGTGATGGCGGCGATCTGGCCGGTGGTCAGGTTCGACAGCTGGTCGGTGGTCAACGCGGCCAGTTGCGCGGTCTTGAGCGAGGCGATGATCGAGGTCTTCAGGCCGACGATGTCGGCCGTCTCGATGGCGGCGATGTCGGTGGTCGACAGCGCGCCGAACTGGTTCGAGCTCAGGGCGCCGAACTGGGCCGAGCTCATCGCGACGATCTGGTCGGTGGTCAGGCCGGAGGCCAGGTTGGCGGTGGTCATCGCGGCGAACTGCGCGGTGCTCAACACCTGGATCTGGTCGGTGGTCAGCGCGGCGGTCTGCTGCGTGGTCAGCGCGGCGACGGCGGAGGTCTTCAGCGCGCCGAGGTCGGCCGTTTCAATCGCTGCGATCTGGGTGCTGGTCATCGCGGCGACCTGCACGCTGGTCAGCGCGCCGATCTGCGCCGAGCCCAGGGCGACGATCTGGTCGGTGGTCAGGGCCTTGGCCTGGCCGGTCGACAGCGCGCCGATGGCCGAGGTTTTCAGCGCGCCGATGTCGCCGGTTTCGATCGAGGCGATGTCGAGCGTGCTCAGCGCGGCGACCTGGGCCGAGCTCAGGGTGCCGATCTGCAGCGAAGTCAGTGCCACCACTTGATCCGTGGTCAGCGCCTGGATGTTGGCCGTGGTGATGGCGGCGATCTGGCCGGTGGTCAGGTTCGACAGCTGGTCGGTGGTCAGCGCGGCCAGTTGCGCCGTCTTCAGCGAGGCGATGATCGAGGTCTTCAGGCCGATGATGTCGGCCGTCTCGATGGCGGCGATGTCGGTGGTCGACAGCGCGCCGAACTGGTTCGAGTTCAGGGCGCCGAACTGGGCCGAGCTCATCGCGACGATCTGGTCGGTGGTCAGACCCGAGGCCAGGTTGGCGGTGGTCATCGCGGCGAACTGCGCGGTGCTCAACACCTGGATCTGGTCGGTGGTCAGCGCGGCGGTCTGCTGGGTGGTCAGCGCGGCGACGGCCGAGGTCTTCAGCGCGCCCAGGTCGGCCGTTTCAATCGCGGCGATCTGGGTGCTGGTCATCGCGGCGACCTGCACGCTGGTGAGCGCGCCGATCTGCGCCGAGCCCAGCGCGACGATCTGGTCGGTGGTCAGGGCCTTGGCCTGGCCGGTCGACAGCGCGCCGATGGCCGAGGTCTTCATCGCGCCGATGTCGCCGGTCTCGATGGAGGCGATGTCCAGCGTGCTCATGGCGGAGACCTGGGCCGAGCTCAGCGTGCCGATCTGCAGCGAAGTCAGTGCCACCACTTGATCCGTGGTCAGCGCCTGGATGTTGGCCGTGGTGATGGCGGCGATCTGGCCGGTGGTCAGGTTCGACAGCTGGTCGGTGGTCAGCGCCGCCAGTTGGCCGGTCTTCAGCGCGGCGATGATCGAGGTCTTCAGGCCGATGATGTCGGCCGTCTCGATGGCGGCGATGTCGGTGGTCGACAGCGCGCCGAACTGGGCGGTGTTGAGCGCGCCCAGCTGGTTCGAGCTCATCGCGACGATCTGGTCGGTGGTCAGACCCGAGGCCAGGTTGGCGGTGGTCATCGCTGCGACCTGCGCGGTGCCCATGACCTGGATCTGGTCGGTGGTCAGCGCGGCGGTCTGCTGCGTGGTCATGGCGGCGATGGCGGACGTTTTCAGCGCGCCGAAGTCGGCCGTTTCAATCGCGGCGATCTGGGTGCTGGTCATCGCGGCGACCTGCACGCTGGTCAGCGCGCCGATCTGGGCCGAGCCCAGCGCGACGATCTGGTCGGACGTCAGCGCCTTGGCCTGGCCGGTCGACAGCGCGCCGATGGCCGAGGTCTTCATCGCGCCGATGTCGGCGGTCTCGATGGAGGCGATGTCCAGCGTGCTCATGGCGGCGACCTGGGCCGAGCTCAGGGTGCCGATCTGCAGCGAGGTCAGCGCGACGACCTGGTCGGTGGTCAGGGCCTGGATGTTGGCGGTGGTGATGGCGGCGATCTGGCCGGTGGTCAGGTTCGACAGCTGGTCGGTGGTCAGCGCCGCCAGTTGGCCGGTCTTCAGCGCGGCGATGATCGAGGTCTTCAGGCCGATGATGTCGGCCGTCTCAATGGCGGCGATGTCGGTGGTCGACAGCGCGCCGAACTGGGCGGTGTTGAGCGCGCCCAGCTGGTTCGAGCTCATCGCGACGATCTGGTCGGTGGTCAGGCCCGAGGCCAGGTTGGCGGTGGTCATCGCTGCCACCTGCGCGGTGCCCATGACCTGGATCTGGTCGGTGGTCAGCGCGGCGGTCTGCTGCGTGGTCATGGCGGCGATGGCGGCGGTCTTCAGCGCGCCGAAGTCGGCCGTTTCAATCGCGGCGATCTGGGTGCTGGTCATGCCGGCCACCTGGGCGCTGGTGAGCGCGCCGATCTGGGCCGAACCCAGCGCGACGATCTGGTCGGTGGTCAGGGCCTTGGCCTGGTTGGTCGACAGCGCGCCGATGGCCGAGGTCTTCATCGCGCCGATGTCGGCGGTCTCGATGGAGGCGATGTCCAGCGTGCTCATGGCGGCCACTTGCGCCGAGCTCAGGGTGCCCACTTGCAGCGAGCTCAGAGCGACGACCTGGTCGGTGGTCAGGGCCTGGATGTTGGCCGTCGTGATGGCCGAGATCTGCGCCGTGGTCAGGTTCGACAGCTGGTCGGTGGTCAGCGCCGCCAGTTGGCCGGTCTTCAGGGCGGCGATGATCGAGGTCTTCAGGCCGATGATGTCGGCGGTCTCGATGGCGGCGATGTCGGTGGTCGACAGCGCGCCGAACTGGGCGGTGTTGAGCGCGCCCAGCTGATTCGAGCTCATCGCGACGATCTGGTCGGTGGTCAGGCCCGAGGCCAGGTTGGCGGTGGTCATCGCGGCCACTTGCGCGGTGCCCATGACCTGGATCTGGTCGGTGGTCAGCGCGGCGGTCTGCTGCGTGGTCATGGCGGCGATGGCGGCGGTCTTCAGCGCGCCGAAGTCGGCCGTTTCAATCGCGGCGATCTGGGTGCTGGTCATGCCGGCCACCTGGGCGCTGGTGAGCGCGCCGATCTGGGCCGAACCCAAGGCGACGATCTGGTCGGTGGTCAGGGCCTTGGCCTGGTTGGTCGACAGCGCGGCGATGGCCGAGGTCTTCATCGCGCCGATGTCGGCGGTCTCGATGGAGGCGATGTCCAGCGTGCTCATGGCGGCCACTTGCGCCGAGCTCAGGGTGCCCACTTGCAGCGAGCTCAGAGCGACGACCTGGTCGGTGGTCAGGGCCTGGATGTTGGCCGTCGTGATGGCCGAGATCTGCGCCGTGGTCAGGTTCGACAGCTGGTCGGTGGTCAGCGCGGCCAGTTGGCCGGTCTTCAGCGCGGCGATGATCGAGGTCTTCAGGCCGATGATGTCGGCCGTCTCGATGGCGGCGATGTCGGTGGTCGACAGCGCGCCGAACTGGGCGGTGTTGAGCGCGCCCAGTTGGTTCGAGCTCATCGCGACGATCTGGTCGGTGGTCAGGCCCGAGGCCAGGTTGGCGGTGGTCATCGCGGCAACCTGCGCGGTGCCCATGACCTGGATCTGGTCGGTGGTCAGCGCGGCGGTCTGCTGCGTGGTCATGGCGGCGATGGCGGACGTTTTCAGCGCGCCGAAGTCGGCCGTTTCAATCGCGGCGATCTGGCCGCTGGTCATGCCGGCGACCTGGGCGCTGGTGAGCGCGCCGATCTGGGCCGAACCCAGCGCGACGATCTGGTCGGTGGTCAGGGCCTTGGCCTGGTTGGTCGACAGCGCGGCGATGGCCGAGGTCTTCAGCGAGCCGACGTCGGCCGTTTCGATGGAGGCGATGTCCAGCGTGCTCAGGGCGGCGACCTGCGCCGAGCTCAGCGTGCCGACCTGCAGCGAGGTCAGCGCGACGACCTGGTCGGTGGTGAGCGCCTGCATATTGGCGGTGGTGATCGCGGCGATCTGCGCCGTGGTCAGGTTCGACAGCTGGTCGGTGGTCAGCGCGGCCAGTTGCGCGGTCTTCAGCGCGGCGATGATCGAGGTCTTCAGGCCGACGATGTCGGCGGTCTCGATGGCGGCGACGTCGGTGGTCGTCAGCGCGCCGAACTGGGCGGTGCTCATGGCGCCGAACTGGGCCGAGCTCAGCGCGACGACCTGGTCGGTGGTCAGGCCCGAGGCCAGGTTGGCGGTGGTCAGCGCGGCGATCTGGGCCGTGCCCATCACCTGGATCTGGTCGGTGGTCAGCGCGGCGGTCTGCTGCGTGGTCATGGCGGCGATGGCGGAGGTCTTCAGCGCGCCGAAGTCGGCCGTTTCAATCGCGGCGATCTGGGTGCTGGTCATCGCGGCGACCTGGGCGCTGTTGAGCGCGGCGATCTGGCCCGAGCCCAGCGCGACGATCTGGTCGGTGGTCAGGGCCTTGGCCTGGCCGGTCGACAGCGCGGCGATGGCCGAGGTCTTCAGCGCGCCGATGTCGGCCGTCTCGATGGCGGCCAGGTTCAGGGTGCTCAGGGCGGCCACTTGCGCCGAGCTCAGCGTGCCGACCTGCTGCGAGCTCAGGCCGACGACCTGGTCCGAGGTCAGCGCGGCCATGCTGGCGGTGGTCAGCGAGGCGATCTGGCCGGTGGTCAGGCTCGACAGCTGGTCGGTGGTCAGGGCCACCAGCTGCGCGGTCTTCAGCGTGGCGATGACGTTGGTCTTGATGGCGACCAGGTCGGCCGTCTCGATGGCGGCGACGGCGCTCGTGCCCAGCGCGCTGAACTGGCTGGTGCTCAGCAGCGACAGCTGGGTCGAGCTCATGGCCACGACCTGGTTGGTGGTCAGGCCGGAGGCCAGGTCGGCCGTGCTCAGCGCGGAGACCTGGGCGGTGGTCAGGTTGGTGATCTGGTCGGTGCTCAGCGAGGTGAACTGCGCGGTGGTCAGCGCGGCGATGGCCGAGGTCTTGATGGCCATCAGGTCGGCCGATTCCAGCGCGACGATGGCGCCGGTGCTCAGGCCCATCACCTGGGTGCTGGTCAGCGCGGCGGCCTGGGCGGTGGTCAGCGCGACGATCTGGTCGGTGGTGACCGCGGCCATCTGGCTGGTGCTGATGCCGGCGATGGTGGCGGTGCGCAGCGCGGCGAAGTCGGCCGTCTCGAGCGCGACGATGGAGTCGGTGGCCAGCGCGTTGAACTGCGCCGAGCTCAGCACGCCTACCTGGGTCGAGGTCAGCGCGACGATCTGGTCGGTGGTCAGGCCGACCGTCAGTTGCTTGGTGGTCAGGGCAACGATCTGGGTGGTCGTCAGTGCAGCGGTCTGGTCCGTGGTGAGGGCGCGGGTCTGAGCCGAATTGAGCGCAACAATATCGGAAGTCGCGAGAGCAGCAATTGTTTGGGTCGACAGAGCTGCAATCTGGTCGGTACTCATGCTTGTTACGAGGCTCATTTCCATTCTCCTTGGGGCGCTGCACTGTTCTAGACGGACGAAGGTCGGAGCCTACAGAGGCCACCCCCCCGGCTCCAACGTCAAATTGGGTACCACTTGCGATTTTGCTACTGAATTGCTTGAGTTAAACGCGAGAAAAGCGCTGGACTTTAGTTCTTAACGTCAATATCCAAGCCAACTTTAGGATACCAGCACTAGGATTTTTCCTACCGTTAACATTTTTATTGCTTAGGACCATCACATAGTTTGGATTAATCGGCGACGGCCACCACTACGCCGGCAGCCGTCCTGAACGTACAAAGCGACAAATTTACCGTCTGCATTAAGATTTTTGTTTACCTCCCGCAACACGTATGCGGGCAACAACACTTGCATTTCGCTACGAAAAACCGGGTCCAGAGGGCAAAACGGCAGGGCCTAAGCCCTGCCGTTCCGTTACCGCTGATCCGCCTTACTTGGCCGGTGAGGCCAGGAAGCCGTGGCCGCCTTGCGACTGCAGGGCCTTCAAGCGCAGCTCGCTGTCGGTGGCCGCCTGGTTCTCGGCGCCCAGCGGCTTGTCGCTGAACTGCTTGATGGCGCCGGCCAGTTGCGCGACGTTGTTGTTGACCGCGCCCGGCAGGTCCAGCTTGGCGGTGGCCGGGGCCGCCGCGTTGCCTGCGAAGCTGGACAGCGCCTGGGCCAGGCCGCTGACGTTGCCGCTCAGGTTGCTGACCGGCGTGGTGGCGAACCACACGTCGGCCGCCGCGTGGGTGGCGCCGTCGGCGGTCTCGAAGGTCGAGCTCAGACCCAGGATGTTGCCGTTGTTGACCGTGCCGTCCTGCTTGACGTCCAGGTTCAGCTTGGTGATGCCCAGCGCTTGCAGCGACTTGAGCTCGTCGGCCTGGCTGACGCCGTCGGCGTTGCCGTCGACCCAGACGCGCAGGTCGGCGAAGGCGGCATCCTTGGCGTCGATCACGCCGTCGCCGTTGGTGTCCAGCTCGGCCATGGCCTGGTAGCCGGTGGCGGCCTTCTGGCCGTTGGCCAGCGTGGTGCCCGAGCCGAACAGCTCGCCGCCGTCGTTGATCACGCCGTCGTGGTTGCGGTCCAGCGCCAGCAGGCCGTCGCCGCCGGCGATCCAGCCGGTGTTGACCTTGTTGCCGTTGGCCAGCAGGTCGAACTGCACGCCCTGGCCCAGTGCGCTGGTCTGCACGCCGTTGCCGTTCAGGTCCAGCGCGATCGGGGTCAGGAAGGACAGCGCCGGGGTCTGGGCGGTGGTGAAGGCGTGCACCTGGTCGCTGGTCATCGCATGCAGCTGCATCGAGGTCAGCGCGTGCACCTGGTTGGTGGTCAGCGCGACGATTTCCGCCGTGCGCAGGCTGACGATCTGGCGGGTGGTCAGCGCGGCGATGGCGCCGGTGCTCAGCGCCACCAGGTCGGCGGTGTCGAGCGCGGACAGCGCGTTGGTCGACAAGCCCACCACTTGCGCGGTGGTCAGCGCCGCCACCTGGGTCGAGCTCAGCGCCACACCCTGGTCGGAACTCAGCGCGCCGAGCTGGGCGGAGGTCAGCGCGGCGATTTCGGTGGTCGAGAAGGCGGCCACGCTGGACGTCGCCAGGGCGGCGACGTTGCGGGTCGACAGCGCGGCCACTTGCTGCACGCTCAGCGAGACGGCCTGGCTGGTGGTCAGCGCGCCGATCTGGTTGGTCGACAGGCCGCCGGCGAAGGCCGCGGTCGACAGCGCGGCGATCTGCGCGGTCGTCAGCACGCTGACCTGGGTGGTGCTCAGGCCGGCCAGCTGGGCGGTGCGCAGCGCGGCCAGGTCGGCGGTCGACAGGCCGGCCAGGTCGGCCGTTTCAATCGCGCCGAGGCTGTTGGTGCTCAGCGCGACGATCTGCGCGGTGCCCAGCGCGGCCACCTGGGCCGAGGTCAGCGCCACCACCTGGTTGGTGCTCAGGGCGGCGATGCCGGCGGTGCTCAGCGCGGCGACCGAGGCGGTGGCCAGCGAGTTGACCTGGCCGGTGGTCAGGGCGCTCACCTGCGCGGTGCCCAGCACGGCGATGGCGGCCACCTTGATCGCCGACAGGTCGGCCGTTTCCAGCGCGGCGATGTCGTTGGTCGACAGCGCGGCGACCTGCGCGGTGCTCAGCGCGGCCGCTTCGCCGGTGGTCAGGGCCACGACCTGGTTGGTGGTCAGGGCCTTGACCTGGTTGGCGCTCAGCGCGGCGATGGCGGCGGTCGACAGCGCGGCGAAGTCGGCCGTCTCCAGCGCGGCCACGCCGTTGGTGCTCAGGCCGGCCACCTGGGTGGCGCTCAGCACGCTTGCCTGGGCGGTGGTCAGGGCGACGATCTGGTTGGTGCTCAACGCGGCCAGCGCGGCCGACGACAGCGCCGTGATCTGGCCGGTCGACAGCGCGCCCACCTGGTCGGTGGTCAGGCCGGCCAGCTGGGCCGTGCGCAGCGCGGCGATGTGGTTGGTCGACAGGCCGGCCAGGTCGGCGGTCTGGATCGCGCCGAGCGCGTTGCTCGACAGGGCGGCCACTTGCGCGGTGCCCAGGCTGGCGATCTGCGCGGAACCGAGCGCGACCACCTGGTTGGTGCTCAGCACGGCGATGCCGGCGGTGCTCAGCGCGGCGATGGCGCCGGTGGTCAACGAGCTGACCTGGCCGGTGGTCAGCGCGGCGACCTGGGCGCTGCCCAGCACGGCGATGGACGCGGTCTTGATGGCGCTCAGGTCGGCCGTTTCCAGCGCGGCGATGGCGTTGGTGGTCAGCGCGGCGACCTGCGCGGTGCCCAGCGCGGCCGCTTCATTGGTGGTCAGCGCGACGACCTGGTTGGTGGTCAGGGCCTTGACCTGGTTGACGCTCAGCGCGGCGATGGCGTTGGTCGACAGCGCGGCGAAGTCGGCGGTCTCCAGCGCGGCCACGCCGTTGGTGCTCAGGCCGGCCACCTGGGCGGCGGTCAGCGCGCTCGCCTGGCCGGTGGTCAGGGCGACGATCTGGTTGGTGCTCAGGGCACCGATCTGCGCCGAGTTCAGCGTGGCGGTCTGGTTGGTCGACAGCGCGCCCACCTGGTCGGTGGTCAGGCCGACCAGCTGGGCGGTGCGCAGCGCGGCGATGTCGGCGGTGCTCAGGCCGGCCAGGTCGGCGGTCTCGATGGCGCCGATGGCTTTGCTGCTCAGCGCGGCCACTTGCGTGGCGCTCAGGCTGGCGATCTGGGACGAGGTCAGGGCGACGACCTGGTCGGTGCTCAGCGCGCCGATGGCGCCGGTGCTCAGCGCGGCGACCGAGGCGGTCGCCAGCGAGTTGATCTGGCCGGTGGTCAGCGCGGTCACCTGCGCGGTGGTCAGCGCGGCGATGGCGGCGGTCTTGATCGCCGACAGGTCGGCCGTTTCCAAGGCGGCGATGGCGTTGGTGCTCAGCGCGGCGACCTGCGCGGTGCTCAGCGCGGCCGCTTCGCCGGTGGTCAGCGCCACCACTTGCGCGGTGGTCAGGGCCTTGACCTGGTTCACGCTCAGCGCGGCGATCGCGTCCGAACGCAGGGCCGCGAAGTCGGCGGTCTCCAGCGCGGCGATGGCGTTGGTGGTCAGCGCGGCCACTTGCGCAGTGCTCAGCGCGCTGGCCTGGCCGGTGGTCAGGGCGACGATCTGGTTGGTGGTCAGGCCGGACACGGCGGCCGTGGTCAGCGCGACGATCTGGTTGGTCGACAGCGCGCCCACCTGGTCGGTGGTCAAACCGGCCAGCTGGTTGCTGCGCAGCGCGGCGATGTCGGCGGTGCTCAGGCCGGCCAGGTCGGCGGTCTGGATGGCGCCGATGGCATTGCTCGACAGGGCCGCCACTTGCGCGGTGCCCAGGCTGTTGATCTGGGCCGAGCTCAGCGCGACGACCTGGTTGGTGCTCAGCACGGCGATGGCGGCGGTGCTCAGCGCGGCGACCGAGGCGGTGGCCAGCGAGGCCACCTGGCCGGTCGTCAGCGCGGCGACCTGGGCGGTGCTCAGGATGGCGATGGCGGCCACCTTGATGGCCGACAGGTCGGCCGTCTCCAGCGCGGCGATGGCGTTGGTGCTCAGCGCGGCCACTTGCGCGGTGCCCAGCGCGGCGGCTTCATTGGTGGTCAGCGCGACGACCTGGTTGGTCGTCAGGGCCTTGACCTGGTTGGCGCTCAGCGCGGCGATGGCGTTGGTCGACAGCGCGGCGAAGTCGGCGGTCTCCAGCGCGGCCACGCCGTTGGTGCTCAGGCCGGCGGCCTGGGCGGCGGTCAGCACGCTCGCTTGCGCGGTGGTCAGGGCGACGATCTGGTTGGTGCTCAGGGCGCCGATCTGCGCCGAGTTCAGCGCGGCGAACTGGTTGGTCGACAGCGCGCCCACCTGGTCGGTGGTCAGGCCCGCCAGCTGGGCGGTGCGCAGCGCGGCGATGTCGGCGGTGCTCAGGCCGGCCAGGTCGGCGGTCTCGATGGCGCCGATGGCTTTGCTGCTCAGCGCGGCCACTTGCGTGGCGCTCAGGCTGGCGATCTGCGACGAGGTCAGGGCGACGACCTGGTCGGTGCTCAGCACGCCGATGGCGCCGGTGCTCAGCGCGGCGACCGAGGCGGTCGCCAGCGAGTTGATCTGGCCGGTGGTCAGCGCGGTCACCTGCGCGGTGGTCAGGGCGGCGATGGCGGCGGTCTTGATCGCCGACAGGTCGGCCGTTTCCAAGGCGGCGATGGCGTTGGTGCTCAGCGCGGCGACCTGCGCGGTGCTCAGCGCGGCCGCTTCGCCGGTGGTCAGCGCCACCACTTGCGCGGTGGTCAGGGCCTTGACCTGGTTCACGCTCAACGCAGCGATCGCGTCCGAACGCAGGGCCGCGAAGTCGGCGGTCTCCAGCGCGGCGATGGCGTTGGTGGTCAGCGCGGCCACTTGCGCAGTGCTCAGCGCGCTGGCCTGGCCGGTGGTCAGGGCGACGATCTGGTTGGTGGTCAGGCCGGACACGGCGGCCGTGGTCAGCGCGACGATCTGGTTGGTCGACAGCGCGCCCACCTGGTCGGTGGTCAAACCGGCCAGCTGGTTGCTGCGCAGCGCGGCGATGTCGGCGGTCGACAGGCCGGCCAGGTCGGCGGTCTGGATGGCGCCGATGGCGTTGCTCGACAGGGCCGCCACTTGCGCGGTGCCCAGGCTGTTGATCTGGGCCGAGCTCAGCGCGACGACCTGGTTGGTGCTCAGCACGGCGATGGCGGCGGTGCTCAGCGCGGCGATGGCGGCGGTGGTCAGCGAGCTGACCTGGCCGGTGGTCAATGCGGCGACCTGCGCGGTGCCCAGCACGGCGATGGCGGCGACCTTGATCGCTGCCAGGTCGGCCGTCTCCAGCGCGGCGATGGCGTTGGTGCTCAGCGCGGCCACTTGCGCGGTGCCCAGCGCGGCGGCTTCATTGGTGGTCAGCGCGACGACCTGGTTGGTCGTCAGGGCCTTGACCTGGTTGGCGCTCAGCGCGGCGATGGCGTTGGTCGACAGCGCGGCGAAGTCGGCGGTCTCCAGCGCGGCCACGCCGTTGGTGCTCAGGCCGGCGGCCTGGGCGGCGGTCAGCACGCTCGCTTGCGCGGTGGTCAGGGCGACGATCTGGTTGGTGCTCAGGGCGCCCACTTGCGCCGAGTTCAGCGCGGCGAACTGGTTGGTCGACAGCGCGCCCACCTGGTCGGTGGTCAGGCCCGCCAGCTGGGCGGTGCGCAGCGCGGCGATGTCGGCGGTGCTCAGGCCGGCCAGGTCGGCGGTCTCGATGGCGCCGATGGCCTTGCTGCTCAGCGCGGCCACTTGCGTGGCGCTCAGGCTGGCGATCTGGGACGAGGTCAGGGCGACGACCTGGTCGGTGCTCAGCACGCCGATGGCGCCGGTGCTCAGCGCGGCGACCGAGGCGGTGGCCAGCGAGTTGATCTGGCCGGTGGTCAGCGCGGTCACCTGCGCGGTGGTCAGCGCGGCGATGGCGGCGGTCTTGATGGCCGACAGGTCAGCCGTTTCCATCGCGGCGATGGCGTTGGTGCTCAGCGCGGCGACCTGCGCGGTGCCCAGCGCGGCCGCTTCGCCGGTGGTCAGCGCGACGACCTGGCCGGTGGTCAGGGCCTTGACCTGGTTCACGCTCAGCGACGCGACCACGGCGGTCGACAGCGCGGCGAAGTCGGCGGTCGACAGCGCGGCGATGGCGTTGGTCGACAGGCCGGACACTTGCAGGACGCTCAGCACGCTCGCCTGCGCGGTGGTCAGCGCGACGATCTGGTTGGTGGTCAGGCCGGCGACGGCGGCGCTGCTCAGCGCGGCGATCTGGTTGGTCGACAGCGCGCCCACCTGGTCGGTGGTCAGGCCGGCCAGCTGGTTGCTGCGCAGCGCGGCGATGTCGGCGGTCGACAGGCCGGCCAGGTCGGCGGTCTGGATGGCGCCGATGGCGTTGCTCGACAGGGCCGCCACTTGGGCGGTGCCCAGGCTGTTGATCTGGGCCGAGCTCAGCGCGACGACCTGGTTGGTGCTCAAGACGGCGATGGCGGCGGTGCTCAGCGCAGCGACCGAGGCGGTGGCCAGCGAGGCCACCTGGCCGGTGGTCAGCGCGGCGACCTGGGCGGTGCTCAGCACGGCGATCGCGGCCACCTTGATGGCCGACAGGTCGGCCGTCTCCAGCGCGGCGATGGCGTTGGTGCTCAGCGCGGCGACCTGGGCGGTGCCCAGCGCGGCGGCTTCATTGGTGGTCAGCGCGACGACCTGGTTGGTGGTCAGCGCCTTGACCTGGTTGGCGCTCAGCGCGGCGATGGCGTTGGTCGACAGCGCGGCGAAGTCGGCGGTCTCCAGCGCGGCCACGCCGTTGGTGCTCAGGCCGGCCACCTGGGCGGCGGTCAGCGCGCTCGCCTGGCCGGTGGTCAGCGCGGCGATCTGGTTGGTGCTCAGGGCGCCGATCTGCGCCGAGTTCAGCGTGGCGGTCTGGTTGGTCGACAGCGCGCCGACCTGGTCGGTGGTCAAGCCCACCAGCTGGGCGGTGCGCAGCGCGGCGATGTCGGCGGTGCTCAGGCCGGCCAGGTCGGCGGTCTCGATGGCGCCGATGGCTTTGCTGCTCAGCGCGGCCACCTGGGTGGCGCTCAGGCTGGCGATCTGGGCCGAGGTCAGCGCGACCGCCTGGTCGGTGCTCAGCACGGCGATGCCGGCGGTGCTCAGGGCGGCGACGGCGCCGGTCGACAGCGAGGTGATCTGGGCGGTGCTCAGCGCGGCCACCTGGGCGCTGCTCAGCAGGGCGATCGACGCCGTCTTGATGGCGGCCAGGTCGCCGGTCTCCAGCGCGCCGATGGCGTTGGTGCTCAGCGCCGCGACCTGGGTCGAGGTCAGCTGCGCGGCCTGGTTGCTGCTCAGCGCCACGACCTGGTTGGTAGTCAGCGCCTTGACCTGGCCGGCGCTGATGCCGCCGATGGCCGAGGTCGACAGCGCGGCGATGTCGTTGGTCGACAGCTGGGCGAAGCTGGCCGTCTGCAGGGCGCCGATCTGGGTCGAGGTCAGCACGCTCACCTGGGCCGTGGTCAGGTAGGCGGCCTGGGTGGTGGTGATGCCGCCCGCGAGCTGGGCAGTGGTAAACGCAGGGATTTGCGAAGTCGTGAACGCACCCAACTGGTCAGAATTGAATGCCGCAATATCGGCAGTCGCCAGCGTGATGATCTGGGAAGTGCTGAGGCTGGCAATCTGTGCCGTGGTAAAGGTGGTCGCGAAACTCATTCTAATTCTCCTGGAGGTACTTCTCTGTCAGCTCAGAAAGCAACTCGAACGTCCGGCCTGCGCCGGCGTTCGAGCCCTGTCGTGGAATATGTTGCTATTTTATATAACTTTTTTTGATGCCGCCGGGAAAATCCGGCTTATACCGTACATAACGACAGAATTTAGACTTTCATTAAGTAAACTTTTTTCCAACCGCAATGTTGCCGTGTGGATTCAAGAAAAAAGCTTGCCGGTTCTGCCGTGCGCCGCCTGCGCGGCGGAATTTCAGTAGAGCATTATATCTTATTTAATTTCTCAAAAGAATTTTTTTCCATGCTGTCGCGGCCACACAACCTGTCGAAGCGTCATGTTTATGCCGGCGGAAAGCGATCCTCACTGGATGGCAATTCAATCATATTGATTGTGGGAAATGTATCCGCAAGGATATTTTGCACCGGACGTGTGACAAGCGCATGACCGGTGCATAATCCCCACTCCCCCACCCGCGATGGAGACATGCCGCCATGAAGCTACTGCCCGCAAGCCGTACCCTGGTCCTCTTGAGTCTGAGCAGCACCCTGTGGCTGGCCGCCGGCCACGCCGCCGCGCAGGCGCCGCTGGCCGCCGCCGCCGTGGCCGACGCCACCCGCCCGGACGCCGACAAGGCGCGCGACGCCGACCGCAAGCCGGCCGAGATGCTGGCCTTCGCCAAGCTGCAGCCGGGCCAGACGGTGATCGACTTCTTCCCCGGCCGCGGCTATTTCACCCGGCTGTTCAGCACGGCGGTCGGGCCGCAGGGTATGGTGTACGCGGTGACGCCGCAGGCCTGGCTGGACCGCTCGAAGGGCAAGCCGCCGCCGCCGCCCGTGTCGGCCGAGCCGGGCCGCGCCAATGTGCGCGAGGCGGTCGGCGCCGCCTCGCTCAACGTGCCGGTCAAGGCCGACCTGGTGTGGACCTCGCAGAATTACCACGACATCCATATCTGGGGCGGCGCGGCCGGCGCGGCCGAGCTGAACAAGGCGGCCTTCGACGCCCTCAAGCCGGGCGGCTACTATATTGTGCTGGACCACGCGGCCCAGCCGGGGCTGGACGACGCCGGCATGGCCAGGCTGCACCGCATCGACGAGGCGCTGGTGCGCAAGGAGGTGCTGGCGGCCGGCTTCGTGCTGGACGCCGAATCGCCGGCGCTGCGCAATCCCGGGGACGAGCGCGGCGCGCAGGTGTTCGAGAGCGGCATCCGGGCCCACACCGACCAGTTCATCCTGCGCTTCCGCAAGCCGTAGGCGCGCGGCGGCGCCAGGCCAGCACGGCGGCGGTGGCCGCCAGCAGCGCCAGCGCCACCAGGTTGAGCACCACCACCGCGCCGTGGAAGCGCAGCACCAGGCCGACGCTGACGCCGGCCTTGAGCGCGTACTGCCAGCCGCCGGCGAGTGGATAGACGGCCACCAGCTGCAGCGCGTAGTACAGGGCGCCGCCCCACAGGCCGGCCTGCCGGCGCTTGAGCGACAGCAGCGCCGACAGCAAGCCCAGCGTGGCCGCGCCGTACAGCAGCGGCAGCGCCTCGGCCGGCTGGGGCTCGCCGAGCAGGCCCAGGCACACGCCCAGCGCCAGCGCGCCATTGAGCAGCAGCACCCGCGCCAGCCACTTTTCGAATTCCCGCATCATCTGATTCCCGTCCGGTTGCCGGCGTCAGCCAAAGCGCGCCTGGTAGTCGCCGGGCAGCACGCCCAGCTGCGCGGCGAAGGCGCGCCGCAGATTGTACTCGCTGCCGAAGCCGCTCTGGCCGGCGGCGCGCTTGACGCTCATGCCGGGCCGCTCCAGCAGCGCGCAGGCCGCCTCCATGCGCAGGCGCAGCAGCAGCTGGGCCGGCGACACGCCCGCCTCCCGTTGCAGGCGCCGGTGCAGCGTGCGCACCGACAGCGCGCACGCCGCCGCCATCTGCTCGACGTCGACCTGCCGCCTCAGGCGCGGACGCAGCCAGGCGGTCAGCCGGCCGTGCAAGCCCTGCGGATCGGCCTGCGCCAGCAGCTCCGAGCTGAACTGGCGCTGGCCGCCGGGACGCTTGAAGAACACCACCAGCCGCTTGGCCGTGGCGAGCGCCGCGCCGCGCCCCTGGTCCTCCTCGACCAGGCTGAGCGCCAGGTCCATGCCGGCCGCGATGCCGGCCGAGGTGTAGCACGGGCCGTCCTTGACGTAGATCGCGTCGTCCAGCACCCGCACGCCGGGATGCTGGGCCTGCAGGCGCGCCGCGTCCATCCAGTGCGTGACGGCGCTGCGGCCGTCCAGCAGGCCGGCGCGCGCCAGCACGAAGGCGCCCGAGCACACCGCGCAGCAGCGCAGCACGCCGCTGCCGGTGCGGGCGTCGCCGCCGGTGCCGCCGCCTGGCGCCGCGCGCCGCACCCAGCGCACCGTGGCCGGGTCCAGCGCCGCGCTGGCGCCGTCCTCGACGCCGCGGCCGCCGGCCACGATCAGGGTCGACCCGGCCAGCGCGCGCCCGGTCCTGGGCAGCGGCCCGGTCATCACCGTCACGCCGGCGGTGGACGCCACCAGCCCGCCGCCGGGCGCGATCATGCGGATGCGGTAGGGTTCCGCCAGGCCGGCGTCGCGCGCCTCGTCGTTCGCGCTGGCGAACACCTGCGCCGGGCCGGTGGCGTCGAGCAGCACGAAGCCGGGATACACCAGCAGCCAGATGTCGATGGGTTTCATGTGGCAGATATTCAACCATCAACGTCATTTGTGTCAACCGCCGCGCGGGCATGATGGACGCTTCCACCAACAGGAGCCACCATGACACGCACCATAGGCATTTATGTGTTCGACGACGTTGAAGTGCTGGACTTCGCCGGCCCGTACGAAGTGTTCACCTGCGCCACGCGGGTGGCGGCCGGGCTGGCGCCGGCGGCACCGCCGCCGTTCCGCGTGCGCACCATCGGCCAGCGCGGCGCCATGCTGCGGGCGCGCGCGGGCCTGAGCGTGTTCCCCGAGGCGCACTTCGGCAACGCCGGCCCGCTCGACGTGCTGGTCGTGCCGGGCGGCGTGGTCGACGCCGAGCGCGACAAGCAGGAAGTGATACGCTGGATCGCCGCCACCGCGCCGGCGTGCGAGCTGGTGGCGTCGGTGTGCACCGGCGCCTTCCTGCTGGCGCAGGCGGGCCTGCTGGACGGGCAGGAAGTGACGACCCACTGGGCCGACATCGACGAACTGCGCGCCGCCTTCCCGCGCCTGAAGGTGGCGGGCCAGCGGCGCTGGATCGACAACGGCCGCACCGTCACCAGCGGCGGCATCTCGGCCGGCCTGGACATGTCGCTGCACCTGGTGGCGCGGCTGGCCGGCCGCGAACTGGCCGCGCGCACCGCGCTGCAGATGGAGTACAACTGGAACGAGGCCTGACCCCGGCGGGGCTACAGCTTTTTCAGCTGCTCTTTCGCGTACGCCGCGTTGGCGTGGTTGGGCGCGAGCTCCAGGAAGCTGGCGTAGGCTTGCCTGGCCTTGTCGCCGTCGCCCAGGCGCATGCGGGCGTCGCCCAGGTTCAGGTAGGCGATCGCGCGCGAGGTGTCGATCTGCAGCGTGTTCTCGAACCAGCGCGCGGCCTCGGCGTACTTCTCCTGCTTGTAGTAGACGAAGCCCAGGTTGTTGGCGGCCAGGCCGAAGTCGGGACGGTACTTCAGGGCCTCGGTGAACGCCGCCTCGGCCTGCGCGTACTGCTTCTCCTTATACAGCTGCAGGCCGCGGTCGTTGGCGCGCTGCGCCAGCTGGCGGCTCGACGCGTCCACCGGCTTGGGCGCGGCGATCTTCTGCTCCTCGCCCTGCAGGTTTTTAACCACCACCGTGTTGCCGTCGGCCTTGAGGTCGCGACCCTTGTCGAGCTTGCTGTTCAGCGCGATCGCGTCCGCCGACAGCTGCGCCGACTGCGCGCTGAGGAACTCCGCCTCGGCCGGCAGCTGGAACACGAACTCGCCGCCCTCCGAACCCGGCAGGCTGCCGAACGCCGGCGTCTGCTGCGACACGCTGGCCACCGCCGGCGCCACGTAGGCGGCCAGCTCGGTGGCGGTGATCAGGCCGTCGCCGTTGAGGTCGGCCTTGCCGTTCAGGGCCTGCAGCAGGGTCCAGGTGAACACCGAGTGCCCGCCCGGGCCGCCGTCGGCCACCATCTGGTCGGCGCCGCCGGCGGTGAGCATCTGCCGCCCCAGGCGGCGCGCGTTGTCGCGCAGGAAGGCGCCGCTGCCGCCGCCGCGCGTGAGGCCCAGGCCGCTGTAGCAGGCGTCCATCACGAACAGCACGTGCTTGGCGTTCAGGCTCTCGGCGATGTTCTGCAGGTCCGTCATCGGGATCGCGTCCACGCCGACCTGCTGCGGGTCGGAGTCGACCGGGATGATGTAGCCCAGGTTGCGCCCCGAGCTGAGCTGGCGCGTGGCGCCGTGGCCGGCGAAGAACACGAATACGCGGTCATCCTTCTTGAGCTGGGCGTCGGCCAGCTTGTCGTGGAACAGCGCCAGGATGTTGTTGCGCGTGGCCTCGCCGTTCGACAGCGTGTACACCCGCTCATTGGCGAAGCCGAAGCGGTTGACCAGCGTGTCGCGGATCGCCCGCGCGTCCTGCACCGCGTACTGCAGCCTGGGCCACTTCTGGTAGTCGTTGATGCCGATGACCACGGCGTAGCTGTTGGCGTAGCCGGTGCTGACGGCGATCTTCTCCGGCTCCGGCCGGCCGCCCTTGGCCACCTTGAACTCGTGGCCGTCCCAGCCGGCGAAGCTGTAGCCGTCGGCGATCAGTTTATCCAGCACCAGCGGCAGCGCCTTGACGCTGCGCTCGTGGATGTCGTGGAACAGGATGATGCCGCGCTGCTCCTTGCCCAAGGTGGTCAGCACGCGGTTGGCGATGGAGCTCGGCACCGGGTCGGCCCAGTCCAGCGAGTCGATATTCCACATCACCGAGCGCAGGCCCAGCTTGGACAGGATGGCCAGGCCCTCGGCGTTGTGGGCGCCGTAGGGGAAGCGGAACAGGTCCGAGCGGCGCGGGTCGGTGGCCTTGAGCAGCGCGTCGGCGTTGGCGATCTCGCCGTACAGCTGCTCGCCCTGCTCCTTGGACAGCAGCGCGTGGCTGAAGCTGTGGTTGCCCACCGCGTGGCCGGCGTCGATCAGGCGCCGGCTCTCGGCCGCGTTGGCGCCCAGCGTCTGCCGGCCCTGCGCGTCGAGCTTGCCCAGGTTCTGGCCCACCTGGAAGAACACGCCCGGCACGTTGTACTGCTTGAGGATGGCCGCCACCTCCCCGGTGTAGCTCTTGTGCGGGCCGTCGTCGAAGGTCAGCACCACGGTCTTGGGCGGCAGCGTGTTGCCGAAGATTTCCCTGGCCTGCGCCTCCTGCTCGGCGGTCCTGGGCTGCTCGGGATACGGCACGATGACGCCGTAGTCCTTCATGATCTGCTCGCGGCCGTACAGCTTGCGCAGGTGGGCCACGTAGTCGTCCCAGCGCTCGCGCCTGGGCGCGATGGCGCGCGTGTCGAAGCGCGAGAAGATGTCGCTGATCTCCTTGTCGTACTGCTTCTCGATGTCCTCCAGCGCGGCCAGGTCCTCGCTGACGCGCTTGTGCAGCTTGATCGCCGGCAGCGTCTGGTCGGCCGCGGCCAGCTTCTGCAGCGACAGCAGCACTTCGCGGAAGGCCAGGCGGTCGGCGTCGAACAGGTCGGCGGCCGATTCGATGTAGGACAGCAGCGCATCGTCGGCGGCGTCGCGCCGCGCCGGCGGCAGCGCCTGGGTCTGCGCCAGCAGCGCCTGCACCCTGGCCAGGCGCTCCAGGTTCTCGTGGAACAGCGACTGCCCGACCTGGCCGGCGGCCTTGCGCTCGGACTCGGACAGCGACTTCTCGTCGGCCAGCAGCACGATGATCTTGCGGTAGGCGGCCAGCATGTCGCGCAGTTCCGGCATGAGGTCGGGCGCCGGGACGGCGGCGGCGACCGCGGCGGACGGCCCGGCCGGCTGGGCGCCGCGCAGCGCCACGAACGCGCCCGCGCCGGCGACCGCCGCCACCACCGCCGCGACGCCCAACTGCCTGAAGTATTTCATGTGCGACATCCTCAAAAAACGAATCCCGCATTCTATGCCACTTTGGCAACATCGGGGTCAAGTCTGACATTCGGACACGAGCTCTGCCCTGGGCGCTGACTACGGCCGGGTTCGTGTCCGAATGTCAGACTTGACCCCACCATAGCCGTCGGTCAGCGTGTGCAGGAAGGCCACCACGTCGGCGATCTCGCGCTCGTTCAGCGCGGGCGGGCCGCCGGGGCGCCCGCCGAACGGCGCTTCCATGTTGACGTTGGCCTCCAGCCCGGCCGGCTGGTCGTCGAACTTGTGGACGCTGCCGTCGGCGTTGCGCGGATACCATTTCTGCGGCGCGCTGTCGCGCTGGGCGTAGAAGCGCACCACCTGCGCCAGGCTGTCGAAGCGGCCGTTGTGGAAGTACACCTGGCGCAGCGCCACGTTGCGCAAGGACGGCGTGCGGAAGCGGCCGCAGTAGTCGCGCCGCGCGCGCAGGTCGGCGCGCTCCGGGCCGCACAGGCCGAGGTCGAAATACGCCGGGTCGGCGTTGACCACCAGCTGGCCGTTGCGCGGCACGCCCAGGTTGACTAGGCCGTAGTCGGTGAACTGCGGGAAGGCCCCGCCCTGCCCGATCCTGCTGACGTGGCAGGACGCGCAGTTGCCCTTGCGCTCGTCGTTGAACAGCGCCAGCCCGCGCGCCTCCGGCGCCGTCAGCACCGCCTGCTTGCGCAGCACCGCGTCGTACTTGCTGGTGTAGGGGTAGAAGTCGGCCGGGCTTTGCTGGAACACCTCCAGCGCCATCAGCACGCCCCGCATGGCCGCGTCCGGACGCTCGAAGATGGCCTCGCCGAAGGTGCGGCGGAACTGCGGCGCCAGCGGGCCGGCGCGCAGCCGCGCCACCACCGCCGCGTCGTCGCGGTTGCCCATCTCGCGCGGCGACAGCAGCGGCCCGCGCGCCTGCTCGTGCGCCGATGGCGCGCGGCCGTCCCAGTCGTAGCCGCCGGTCGGGCCGGCGTCGACGCTGTCGTCGCCGTCGTCGTCGTGGTAGTGCTCGCTGAACGGCGGCACCGTCTGCAGGTACTTCAGCGACGGCGCGGCGCGCGTGCCCTGCGTGACGCCGTCGGCGCCGGCCAGCTGCGCCGCCAGCCGGTTGGGCGGGCCGTAGGCGTGCTCGGGGCTGTGGCAGCTGGCGCAGCTGCTGCGGCCGGACGCGGACAGGCTAGCCTCGCTGAACAGGGCGCGCCCCAGCGCGGTCAGCTCCGCCACCGAGGGCTGGCGCTGCGGGCCGGGCGCGTAGGCGGCGGTGGCGGTAGCGGCAACGGCGCCCGCAACGGCGGGTGCGGCGGCGGGCGGCTGTTGGTGACAGGCGGCCAGCCATACGGCGGCCAGGGCAAGTGTGATCCTTTTCATGCCGCAAGCCTAGCAGCGCGACATGACCGCTACATGACAGATAGGAAAGGATACATGACGAAACATGAAAATTCATCATCCTGAAATATTTCAACCCTAGCATGGGCTGCTTTGATACCCACCCCACAAGGCAAGAACATGAAACTGAACCCGATGCGCCCGCTGCCCCTGATGCTGATGTCGATCGGCCTGGGCGCCGGCCTGATCGCCTGCGGCAGCTCGTCCGACAGCGTCCCCACGCTCAAGGGCCAGGTGGTCGGCAGCTATTACGAGAACGCCGTGGTGTGCCTGGAAAGCGCCACCGTCAAGCTCAGCTGCGACAGCGGCGCCTCGCCGGTGCGCACCGGCGCCGACGGCAGCTTCGCGCTGACCGGCACCGACAAGGGCGCGCTGCTGGTCACGGTCGGCACCGACGCCATCCGCCACGACGCGCCCGGCGACGCCGGCGTCAAGGTCGCGCAGAAGCTGGTGTTCCGCGCGCCGGACGGCCACACGGCCTTCGTCGGCGCCCTCTCCACCGAGCTGGCCGCGCTGATGGACGCCAACGGCGGCGACTTCGCGGCCGCCAGCGCCAAGCTGGCCGCCAAGCTGGGCGTGGCGGAGGCCAATCTGCTGGCCGACCCCAACAAGGTGACCGGCGACGACCAGGCCAGGCTGAAGGCGGAAAGCGCCGGCGTGACCGACGTCATCGCCGCCGCCAGCGCGCTTGCCGCGCCGGCCGACGTCGCGGCCGCGCTGAGCAGCGGCCTGGCGCTCAACAACATCAAGAACATCGTCGTCATCTACGCGGAAAACCGCGGCTTCGACAACCTGTACGGCCTGTTCCCCGGCGCCAACGGCGTGCCCGGCGTGAACCCGACGTCGACCAGCGCCTACGTGCCGCAGAAGGACTACGACGGCAGCACGCTGCCGGTCCTGCCGCCGACCTGGGGCGGCATGACGGCCGCCGGCCAGAGCGTGGTGATCTCGCAGGCGCAGACGGTGGGCATGGCCAACAAGCCGTTCCAGATCGACGACGCCAACAGCCCGCTGTACCTGGCGCCGTCGACCATCACGCGCGACCTGGTGCACCGCTTCTACAACAACCAGATGCAGATCAACGGCGGCGCCAACGACAAGTTCGCGGCCTACTCCGACGCCGGCGGCCTGGCCATGGGCTACTACGACGGCAGCAAGATGAAGATGTGGGACATCGCCAAGCAGTACGCGCTGGCCGACAACCTGTACATCGGCGCCTTCGGCGGCTCCTTCCTGACCCACCAGTACCTGATCTGCGCCTGCGCGCCGCAGTACCCGAACGCCGACACCTCGGTGGCCAAGGGGGCTATCGCCAAGATCGACGTCGACGCCAAGGGCAACTTCGTGCGCCTGACGCCGTCGGCCACGGCGCCGTCCAGCGTGCTCAACGGCGCGCCGGCCTACGCCAACGACGGCGCCATCACGCCGGCCGACGCCAGCGGCATGTTCTACGCGGTCAACACCATGCAGCCGCCCTACCAGCCGAGCAGCAACAGCTACGCGGCCGGCGACAGCACCCGCCTGTACGCCGACACCAGCAAGGCCAACACGCTGCCGCCGCAGACGCAGCAGAACATCGGCGATCTGCTGACCGGCAAGAACATCGACTGGGCCTGGTACGCCGGCGCCTGGAACGCCACCACGGCCGCCGCCACCGCCGCGCCGCGCGGCGCGACCGGCAATCCGCCCAACTTCCAGTTCCACCACCAGCCGTTCAACTACTTTGCCAACATGGACCCGGTGAAGAACGCGGCCTACCGCGCGGCCCACCTGAAGGACTACGACAGCCAGTTCGTGGCCGACGTGGCCAACGGCACCTTGCCGCCGGTGGCCTTCTACAAGCCGCAGGGCAACCTGAACCAGCATCCCGGCTACGCCAGCGTGGCCGACGGCGACGCCCACATCGCCGACGTCATCGCCAAGCTGAAGAAGAGCCCGCAGTGGAAGAACATGCTGGTGATCGTCACCTACGACGAGAACGGCGGCTTCTACGACCACGCCAGCCCGCCCAAGGGCGACAAGTGGGGTCCGGGCACGCGCGTGCCGGCGATCATCGTCTCGCCGTACGTGAAGAAGGGCGTGGACCATACGCAGTACGATTCGGCTTCCATCCTGCGCGCCATCACCCGCCGCTTCAGCCTGCCGGTGCTGGAAGGCCTGAGCACCCGCGACAAGGCGCTGGCCGCCAACGGCGCCAAGCCGATGGGCGACTTCAGCTCGGCGCTGGCCTTGACGCCGCAAGAGTAAGCGCCGCTCCCGCGCCGCGACTACGCCAGCCCTCGCGGCTGGCGTTTTTTTTATTCGGCGGCGCGGCAGCTGGCGGCCAGCCTCCATGAGCGCTCGCCGGGAAAGCGCAGCCAGATCGCGCGCCAGGCATTGCGCGCGCCGCAGCCGTTCGCGTTGGCCAGTTGCGACGGCGATGCGGGTTGGCCGTCGCTCACGATGATTTCGTTTTCCACTTTGGCGTAGCTGGAGTGGCCGCGATAGGTGGCGCGCAGCTCGGTGCCGTTCGGCAGGAAGAGCTGCTTCCATTGATAGCCTTTGTTCTCGGCCTCTTTGCCTTCTTCGTCTTCAGACTCGCCGGGCTGGGCGCGCGTGCCGGCGATCCACTTGCGGATAATGTTGCAGAGGGCGGCTTCTGTTTTCCTGCCGTAGTATCCCTCGCCCACATGATCGATCAGCGCCATGAATACTTCGCTTGGCAGATGGAGGGGTATGGGGTGGTCCATTTTTTCTCCTTGTCTAAAAAGACTAGATCGGTCTAGTTCACTCTAGTTCGCTCTAGTTCAGTCTAGTTTTTGGCCGTGAATTCTAGTTCGCTCTAAAAATGGGTGGCGAGAGGGCCGGTTTGGCCGGTTTTTTCGGCCATCCCGCCAGTTTTTAGAGTGAACTGGAGCGAAATAGTTCAACTAGAGCGAAATAGACTTTCTAGACTGCCGTTTTAAGTACACCACCCTGTATAGCAGCGGCAAGACCAGCAAGGTCAGCGCGGTGGAGGACAGGATGCCGCCGATGACCACCGTCGCCAGCGGGCGCTGGACTTCGGCGCCGGTGCCGGTGGCGATCGCCATCGGGATGAAGCCCAGCGACGCCACCAGCGCCGTCATCAGCACCGGACGCAGGCGGCCGATGGCGCCCTCGCGGATCGCCTGCTCCACCGTGCGCCCCTGCTCGCGCAGGCTGCGGATGAAGGAAACCAGCACCAGCCCGTTGAGCACCGCCACGCCGGACAGCGCGATGAAGCCCACCGCCGCCGATATCGACAGCGGTATGCCGCGCAAGGCCAGCGCCGCGACGCCGCCGGTCAGCGCGAACGGAATGCCGCTGAACACCAGCAAGCCGTCCTTCAGATTGCCGAACATCGCGAACAGCAGCACCATCACCAGCAGCAGCGCCACCGGCACCACCACCTGCAAGCGCCGCGACGCCGACTGCAGCTGCTCGAACTGCCCGCCCCAGCTGGTCCAGTAGCCGGCCGGCACCCGCACCTGTCGCAGACGCTCCCCGGCCTCCGCCACGAACGAACCGATATCGCGCCCGCGCACGTTGGCGCTGACGACGACGCGGCGCTTGCCGTCCTCGCGGCTGATCTGGTTCGGCCCCGGCGCGATGGCGAAGCTCGCCACCTCGCCCAGCGGTATGAAGTTGGCCGCGCCGCCGCCGCGCGGCAGCGGCACCGGCAGGCGCCGCATCGCATCGAGGTCGCTGCGCAGCGCGTCGGGCAGGCGCACCACGATGTCGAAGCGGCGGTCGCCCTCGAACATGGTGCCGGCCTCCGTGCCGCCGATGGCGGTGGCGATGGTCTCCTGCACGTCGCCCACGTTCAGGCCGTAGCGCGCGGTCTTGGCGCGGTCGATCTCCACGGTGAGCACCGGCAGGCCGCCGGTCTGCTCGATCTTGACCTCGGTGGCGCCGTCCACCTTGCCCAGCGCGGCGGCGATGCGCGCGGCGGTCTCGTTCAGCACCGCCATGTCGTCGCCGAACAGCTTGACGGCGACGTCGCTGCGCACGCCCGATATCAGCTCGTTGAAGCGCAGCTGGATAGGCTGCGAGAACTCGAAGGCGTTGCCCGGCAACTGGGCGGCGGCCTGCTGGATCGCCGCCACCAGCTGGGCGTGCGACTTCCTCGGCGCCGGCCATTGCGCCTCCGGCTTGAGCATGATGTAGCCGTCCGAGACGTTGGGCGGCATCGGATCGGACGCGATTTCCGCCGTGCCGGTGCGGGCGAACACGCGCTCGATCTCGGGGAACTGGCGCTTGAGCGCGAGTTCGAGCTGCTGCTGCATCGCCACCGACTGCGTCAGGCTGGTGCCGGGGATGCGCAGCGCCTGGATCGCGATGTCGCCCTCGTTCAGGCTGGGCACGAACTCGCTGCCCAGCCGCGTGGCCAGCAGCAGCGACAGCGCCACCGCGATGGCGGCGAAGGCCAGCACCACCGGCGTGCCGGCCAGCGCGCGCTCGAGCAGCGCCGCGTACCACGCGCCGATGCGGCGCTGCTCCTTCTCCACCACGCGCTCGCCGATGAACAGCGCCACGGCCGCCGGAATGAAGGTGACCGACAGCAGCATCGCGCCGGCCAGCGCCAGCACCACCGTCAGCGCCATCGGATGGAACATGCGGCCCTCGACGCCGGTCAGCGCGAAGATCGGCAGGTAGACCACCATGATGATCAGCTGTCCGAACAGCAGCGGCCTGCGGGCCTCGCGCGCGGCGGCGTACACCTCCTCGTGGCGCTCGGCGCGCGTGAGCACGCGGCCGTGGCGCGCCTGCGCGTGCGCCAGCCGCCGCACGCAGTTCTCGACGATGACCACGGCGCCGTCGACGATGATGCCGAAGTCCAGCGCGCCCAGGCTGAGCAGGTTGGCGCTGACCTGGTAGGCCACCATGCCGGTGAAGGTGAACAGCATCGCCAGCGGAATCACCAGCGCGGTGATGAGCGCCGCGCGCAGGTTGCCGAGGAACAGGAACAGCACCGCGATCACCAGCACCGCGCCCTCCAGCAGGTTGTTCCTGACGGTGTGGATCGCCTTGTCCACCAGCGCGGTGCGGTCGTACACGGTGACCGCGTGCACGCCGGCCGGCAGGCTGCGGTTGATGTCGACCATCCGGCGGTCCACCGCCTGCGCCACGGCGCGGCTGTTCTGGCCGATCAGCATGAAGACCGTGCCCAGCACCACCTCGCGGCCGTTCTCGGTGGCGGCGCCGGTGCGCAGCTCGCGGCCGACGTCCACCTCGGCCACGTCGCGCACGCGCACCGGCACGCCGCCGGCGTTGGCCAGGATGATGTCGCGGATATCGTCGAGCGAGCGCACCTGACCCGGCGCGCGCACCAGCAGCTGCTCGCCGCGCCGCTCGATGTAGCCGGCGCCGGCGTTGCCGTTGTTGCGCTCGAGCGCAGTCACCACGTCGCGCAGCGTCAGGCCGTAGGAGGCCAGCCGCTGCGGGTTGGGCGCCACCTGGTATTCCTTGGCGTAGCCGCCGATGGAATTGATCTCGGTCACGCCGGGCACGTTGCGCAGCTGCGGCTTGACGATCCAGTCCTGGATCTCGCGCAGGTCGGTCGGCGTGTAGGGCGTGCCGTCGGGCTTTTTGGCGCCCGGCCTGGCCTCCACGGTCCACAGGTAGATCTCGCCCAGGCCGGTCGACACCGGCCCCATGGCCGGGGCGACGCCGGCCGGCAGCTGCGCGCGCGCCTCCTGTATCCGTTCGCCGACCATCTGGCGGGCGAAGAAGATGTCGGTGCCGTCCTTGAACACGACGGTGATCTGCGACAGCCCGTAGCGCGACAGCGAGCGGGTCTGCTCCAGGCCGGGCAGGCCGGCCATCAGCGTCTCGATCGGGAAGGTGACGCGCTGCTCGGTCTCCAGCGGCGAGTAGCCGGGCGCGCTGGTGTTGATCTGCACCTGCACGTTGGTGATGTCGGGCACGGCGTCGATCGGCAGCTTGTGGTAGCTGTACACGCCGACGGCGGCCATGCCGGCCACCGCCAGCAGCACCAGCCAGCGCTGGGCGATGGCGAAGCGGATGAGTTGTTCAAACATGGTGTCCCCCGTCTCAGTGCGCATGTTCGGCGCCGTCCTTGCCCAGTTCCGCCTTGAGCACGAAGCTGCCGGCCGCCGCGTACTGCGCGCCGGCCGCCAGACCCTGGACGATCTCGGTGCGGCGGCCGTCGCTGCGGCCCAGCGCCACCGGCTGCGCGCGGAAGCCGCCGGCCACCTTGACGAACACCACCGGCTTGCCGTCCACGGTCTGGACGGCGTCGGCCGCCACCGCCACCGCGACCTCGGCACCGGCGGCGGCCCGGGCGGACTGCACGTCGACGCTGACGAACAGGCCGGGGCGCCAGGCGCGGTCGGGATTGGCCAGCGCCACGCGGGCCTTGGCGGTGCGGGTCTGCTCGCCCAGCAGCGAGCCGACGTAGGTGATCCTGCCGCTGGCCTGGGCGTCGAAGGCGGAGGCCTGGACCAGCACCGTCTGGCCCACGCGCACCAGCGCCAGGTCGCGCGGCGGCACGGCGATCTCGGCCCACACGGTGGACAGGTCGGAGATGGTGAAGACGGCGGCGTCCTCCTTGACCGCCTCGCCCAGCGCCAGGTGCTTCTCCATCACCACGCCGTCGAACGGCGCCCGCAGTTCCAGGCGGTTCAGGTCCGCGCCGTTGGCGGCGACCGCGCCGGCGCCGATGGCGGCGAGCTTCTGGCGCGCGTTGCGCAGCGCGATCCCGGCCTCGCTGAGCGCCTGTTTGGCCTGCAGGTAGTCCTGTTCGGCGGAGATCTTGTCCTGCCACAGCCGGCGCTCGCGCTCGAAGGTGGTGGCGGCCAGCGCCAGCCGGCGCTCGGCCGACAGCAGCTCGCTGCGCTGCTCGGACAGGCCGCTGCTGGCGATCACCGCCAGCACCTGGCCCTGCTTGACGTCCTGGCCCAGCTCGGCGCGCACGCTGGTGACCACGCCGGCCAGCTTGGGCACGACGTGCGCGGTGCGGTCCTCGTTGAAGCGGATCTCGCCCGGCAGCGTGATGGCCGCGCCGATGCCGGCCGGCGCCGCCACCGCCAGCACGATGCCGGCGGCCATGGCGCGGGTGTCGTCGAGCGCGATGGTTTGCGGCCCGGCTTCGTGGTGGCCGCCGCTTGCGGATTCGCCTTCGCGGCGCCCGGCGACTTCGCCGGATTCGGCCGGCGCCTGCGCCGACGGCGCGCCGCGCCTGGGCATCAGCATCAGCGCCGCCAGCAGCAGGCCGGCGAGCGCCATGATGGCGATGGTGATTTTCTGCGTTTTATTCATGGTCTACTCCGAGGATGCGGTCGATGGCGGCCAGCGCGCGGTGCGCGTCCGCCAGGGCGTTCAGGTATAGGGTTTGCGCCTGCAGCAAGGTGCGCTGGGCGTCGAGCACGTCGAGGAAGCCGAACTTGCCGTAGTCGAAGCCGGTGGTGGCGGCGTCGTAGGCGCTTTGCGCGCCGGGCAGGATGTCGCCGCGCAGCGCCTGCGCCTGCTGGCGGGCGACGTCGAAGTCCGCGCGCGCCTGCGCCAGCTCGGCCTCCAGCCGCAGCGTGGTGGCGGCCAGCTCGTCGCGCGCCTGGTCGACGCGGCGCGCCGACTCCAGCACGCCGCCCTGGTTGCGGTCGAACAGCGGCAGCGGCACCGACACGCCGACGATCGCCTGCGAGCGCCCCAGCTCCGCCGAGCGCTTGCTGCCGACGTTGAGCGTCAGGTCCGGCGCGCGCTTGCTCAGCTCAAGCTGCGCCAGCGCCTGGCGCCGCGCCAGTTCCGCGCGGGCCAGCGCCAGCGCCGGCGCGCGCCGCAGCCGCTCGCGCAGCGCCTGCTCCGCCGGCGGCTCCGGCAGCGCGTCGATGGCGCCGTCGGCGCGCTCGAAGCGCGGCGCCGGATTGCCCCACAGGGTCGCCAGCCGCTGGCGCGCGCCGGCCAGCGCGCCGCGCGCGCGGATCAAGTCCAGCCGCACCGAGGACGCGGCCACGCGGGCGCGGGTCTGCTCCACCGGCGAGACCTTGCCGGCCACCACGCGGCGCCCGGTGGCGCCGGCCGCGCGCTCGGCCAGTTCGGCCGCCTGCTGCGCCAGCCGCACATGCTCCTGCGCGGCCAGCACGGCGAACCAGGCCTCGATCACGCCGGCGCGCAGCTCGGCCCGGCGCAGCGCCAGCCCGGCCGCGGCGCTGTCGCGGCCACGCTCGGCCGCCTGCACGCGGGCGGCGCGCTTGCCGCCCAGCTCGAGCGGCTGGCTCAGTTGGAAGGTGGTCTCGCGACGCTCGGCGCCGGCGCCGAGCCGTTCGGCCGACAGCGTGGGATTGGGCGCCAGGCCGGCCTGCAGCACGGCGCCGTCCTGCGCGCCCAGCTCGTGGCGGGCGGCGGCCAGGCCGGCGTTGGCGCCGGCGGCCAGCGCCAGCGCGGCCGGCAGCGTCAGCGGCGCGGACGGCTCGATTTCGGCCCGCGCAAGGGCGGGCCACGCCGCTACGACGAGCGGCAACAGATACTTGTACATCGAATTCTCCGGAAAACAGGAACAGGAATTCGACGAGACTCAGGCGTCTAGATAGGGGGCGAGGGCCTCGTCGCGCTAGGCGACGAGCAGCCAGTCGGGCCGCGCGGGCCGGTCGGCGATGTGGGACAGGTAGCGCGACGGCGCGGGCGGCGCGTGGCCGGCCGGCGCGGCGGCCAGCGCGGGCGCGGCGTGGGCCGGCGCCGAGGCCTGCACCGCGTGGTGGCAGACCTCGCAGTCGCTGTGGACCTTGGCCGGCTTGCCGTTGTCGGCGCCGTCGTCGGACTGCGCCTGGTGCTGATGGCCGTGGTGGCCGAAGTGCGACACCTTGGCCGGCTCATGCTGGCAATAGACGGCCGCCATCGACCAGGAATACTGGATCGGCAGCATGGTCAGCAGCAGGATGAGCAGGATTTTTTTCACGCGGCCATTGTAGCAGGACATGGCGCATATTTTTGCTTGTGTAATCGGCATGTCATACGACGTCATTACTCTATGGCCTTTTCCCACCCACCTAGGATTCCTGCATGCATCTCGTCCCCGCCCGCCCCCTGCTGCTCGCCGTCAGCATCGCCCTCGCCCTGAGCGCCTGCGGCGCCGGTTCCGAAGACCAGGTGCTGGTGGTGCCGCCGGCGCCGGCCGACCAGGGCGCGGCCGAGGCGGCGCCGGTGCCGGCCGTGACCGCCTTTGTCGACACGGTGGCCACCAACCAGCGCGGCGACGCCCGCTACGCCACGCTGGCCACCAACGCCGGCGTGCGCGTGCTGGCCGGCTTCCTGCAGGTGTGGAGGCCGCTCACCGAGATCGTCGACGCCGGCGTCAGCGCCGACGCGGCGGCCGGCTTCCCGGCCGTGGTGGCGTCCACCTGGACCGGCGTGCCCAACGACGGCAGCAACGGCGGCACCATCGTCAACCCCGCCGTGCACGCGGCCAACATCGACTACGTGGTGCAGGCCACCGCCCACCGCACGCCGGCGCAGGCGCTGCAGGCCTATTTGGACGACCGCCGCAACAAGGGCTACAGCGTGTCCGACGGCATGGGCCCGCTGACGGCCGCGTGGCGCGCCGCCGCCCGGCAGACCACCACCATCAGCGCCGTGGCCGACGACGCCACCAGCAAGTTGTACAACGACGGCGGCAACAACAACGGCGTCGGCGGCAGCGCCAACGCCGCCTTCGGCGCGGTGGTGGACTTCGTCAACCTGGTCGGCACCAACGGCTCGACCGAGCCAGCCAAGCGCTTCTACAAGTACGCCCGCCCCTACCGCTGGAGCGCCGCGGTGCAGGTGCTGCCGGCGCTGGTGCCGGCCAAGAGCGCCACCCCGGCCACCGACGGCGGCTTCACCAGCGGCCACTCGGCCGAGGCGATGCGCAACGCGCTGGCGATGGCCTACGCGGTGCCGGAGCGCTACCAGGAGTTGCTCAGCCGCGCCCTGGAGTTGGGCGAGGCGCGCATCTGGGCCGGCATGCATGCGCCGCTGGACGTGCTCAGCGGCCGCATCCACGGCGAGGCGGTGGTGGCCGCCAACCTGGCCGACCCGGCCAACGCGGCCAGCAAGAGCGCGGCCGTGGCGCAGGCCCACGCCACGCTGATGGCCGCCACCTCGACCACGGCCGACAGCTTCCTCGCCTACGCGCAGTCCGGCGCCGGCGGCGACCGCTTCGCCGACTACGCCGTCAACCGCGCCAACTACCTGCGCCGCAGCACCTACGGCCTACCGGCCAGCGGCGCGGCCGGCGCGCCGGCGGTGGTGCCCAAGGGCGCCGAGGTGCTGCTGGAAACCCGCCTGCCCTACCTGAGCGAGGCGCAGCGGCGGGTGGTGCTCAAGACCACGGCGCTGCCGTCCGGCGCGCCGGTGATGGACGACCCCGAGGGCTGGGGCAGGCTCAACCTGTTCGCCGCGGCCGACGGCTACGGCGCCTTCAACGGCAACGTGGTGCTGGTGATGGACGCGGCCAAGGGCGGCTTCCACGCGGCCGACCGCTGGCGCAACGACATCGCCGGCACGGGCAAGCTGGTCAAGCAGGGCAGCGGCACGCTCAGGCTGGCGGGCGACAACAGCTGGAGCGGCGGCACCGAGCTGACGGCCGGCGCGCTGGCCGGCGACAGCGCCGGCGCCTTCGGCAACGGCGAGGTCTACGTCAGCGGCGGCACGCTGATCGCCAACGCGCCGGGCGCGCTCAAGCTGGCCCGCTACACCCAGCTGGCCGGCGCCACCACGCTGGAGCTGGACCTGGGCGGCGGCGCGCGCGGCAGCGTGGCGGTGGCCGGCGACGCCGTCATCGCCGGCGGCACGCTGCGCGTCAAGTTCGCCGGCGGCTACCAGCCCAGGGCGGGCGAGACGCTCACGGTGCTGACGGCCGGCCGCCTGGCGGGCCGCTTCGCCGCCATCGAGGCCGACGGCGTCAAGCTCACGCCAAGCTATGGCGGCGGCGCGCTGACGCTGACCTTCGGCGGCTAGCGAGCGGGCGGCGGCCGTTCCCACAAGGGCGCCGCTTGAAACTACAATAGGGCTTCCCGGTCATCGAGAGGCGCAGCGCATGAATCCAGACCAGCAGCCCGCGGCATCGCAAGGCGATTTCTTCAACACGCTCAACGACAAGGTCGAGGCCCACGGCGCGCTGGTGGACCGCTTCCACGCCGACCTGCAGAATTTTTCCAAGCAGATCGCCGGCTGCGACAAGCTGGTGCGCATGGCCCACATCAGCCTGAACCAGATCGACGCCCGCATCGCCGAGGCGGTGCGCATCGAGGCCCAGGCCGCCGTGCGGCTGGAGGCCACCGGGCGCGAGGCGGCGCGCGCGGCCACCGAGGCGGCCGACGCCGCCGTGGCCGGGCTGCTCGGCCAGCTGCGCGCCGCCACCGGCGAGGCCGCGCAAGTGTGCCAGGCGCTGCACCGCGCGCGCGGCCAGACCGGCCTGTGGCTGGGCGCCTATAGCGCCGGCACGCTGGCGCTGTGCCTGCTGTCGGCGTGGATCGCCTACCAGCTGCATCCGGACACGCCGCTGCCGCCCGAGCTGGCCGCGTACGCCGAGCAGGGCCGCAAGCACGCGGCGCTGCTGGACAAGGCCAGCGACAAGGAACTCAAGCTGATCAGGGAAATCCAGGCGCGCCGCGCCAG
Source organism: Duganella sp. GW821-FHT01E12 (assembly GCF_059422325.1). Classification (NCBI taxonomy): domain Bacteria; kingdom Pseudomonadati; phylum Pseudomonadota; class Betaproteobacteria; order Burkholderiales; family Oxalobacteraceae; genus Duganella; species Duganella sp. GW821-FHT01E12. The sequence continues at coordinate 174,873 of NZ_JBWKWR010000001.1, forward strand.
GCCGAAGTAGGCGCGCCGCTCAGTTGGCGGCCAGGCCGTACTTGCGCAGCAGGCGCGCCAGCGTGCCGTCGGCGCGCATGGCCTCGTGCGCGGCGCGCCAGGCGCGGCCCTCGTCCTCGCCGATGTCGAGCGAGCCGGCCAGCCAGATGTCGCCGCTGCGGAACACCGGGCTGAAGTTGAAGTCGGCCTCGCGCTGGCCGTCCAGCCGGGCCGCGTGGCGGTGGATGTCCTCGCCGCCGTAGGTGGCGTCCACCACGCCCTTGCTGACCATGCGCATGCACTCGCGCACCGACGCGCACTCGGCCACCGCGCTGAAATGCAGCGACTGCAGCAGGCGCTTGTGCGGCGAGCCGCGCAACACCGCCACCGGGCGCCGCGCCAGCGCAGCCGGGTCGCGCAGGTCGACGCCGCCGCGGCGGCCGACAAACACGAAGTCCTGGCGGCGCAGCCGCACCAGCCAGCGGTACTGCGCCTCGCGCTCGGGGGTGCGGGTCAGCGGCACCACCAGCGTGCGCGGCTGCACCGCGCTCAGCGCCAGCGCCCGCTGCCACGGATAGAATTCCAGCGTGGCCGGCGCGCGCACGCGGCGCGCCATCTCCTGCGCCAGCTCCACCAGCGCGCCGGGGCGCCCGGCGTCCTGCGCCACCGCGTACGGCGGCAGGTCGGCCGCGAGCAGGCGCAGCGGCTCCGGCGCGGCGTCCGCCGCCCCCCCGCACAGCGCCAGCGCGCCTGCCCAGGCCAGCGAGCGCAGCAGCGAGCGGGCCGGCGCGGCCCAGCGGCGGCCGCTCACGGCGCCTCCCCGCCGACGGGCAGGCGCAGCGACACCCGCGTGCCGCGCTGCGGCGCGCTGTCGAGCGTGACCTGGCCGCCCATCAGGCTGACCACCATGCTGTGCACGCTGGCCAGGCCGAGCCCGGCGCCGGTCAGGCCCAGCTGGGTGGTGTAGAACGGCTCGAACACGCGCGCCACATGCTCGGGGGCGATGCCGACGCCGTCGTCGCGCCAGTCGACGTGGACCGCGCCGGCGGCCGCGCGCGCCTCGACCACGATGGCGCCGCCGGCGCGCCCGGCGAAGGCGTGCAGCAGGCAGTTCTCCAGCAGGTGCTGGAACACCTGCTGGCAGGCGCCCGGATAGCCGTGCAGCCACAGCTGGTCCGGCAGGCGCAGCGTCAGCGTCACGGCGCGCGCGCGCAGGCTGTGCTCCCAGGCGCCGGCGCAGTGGCGCAGGCGCTCGGCCAGGTCGAAGCGGCTGGCCGGCTCGTGGGTGGGCTGGCCGGCCAGGCCCTTGAAGCGCTCGACCAGGCGGCCGATCTGGGCCAGCGCGCGGTCGACCAGCGCGCCGCCCTCGGTGACGCCGGCCAGCAGCGCGGCCACCTGGCTGCGGCGCAGGCTGCCGCCGTCCAGGCCGTGCCGCAGCGACTCGGCCTGGGCCGTGATGGCGCTGGCGGCCACCCGCGCGTTGCCCAGCGGCGTGTTGAGCTCGTGCGCCATGCCGACCACCATGCGCGACAGGCCCAGCTGCTTTTCCTGCTGCATCAGCGCGCGCATCGCGTGGGCCAGCTCGTCGGTGCGTTCGCGCACCTGCTGTTCCAGGCGGTCGTGCGCCGCCCGCAGCGCCTGCTCGGCGCCCTGGCGCACCGCCACCTCGCGCCGCAGCGTGGCGAGCGCCTCGTTGAGCTCCTCGTTGCGCTGCATCAGCGAGTGCTCCAGCACCGTGCCGTGCTGCGCCAGCAGCGCGTTCTGGTGCAGCAGCTGCGGACGCTCCATGACGGCGCTGAGCGTCTCGTCCAGCGAGATCGCCAGCGCGCGCTTGTGGCCGCGCTCGGCCGCCACCTGCTCGATGGCCGCGGCCAGCGCCGCCTCCACGTGGCCCCAGCGGCGCCCGTAGCGGCGGATCGCGTGCAGCGTGATCTCGCGCAGGCGCGGGCCGTGCAGCGCGTCGGCCGCCAGGCCGGCGTCGTAGGCCAGCAGCGCCGGCCAGGCGCGCGCCGGGTCGCCGTCGGCGCAGTCGGCCAGCCGCGCGGCCAGCGCCAGCCACGGCGTCCAGTAGCCGTCGCGCCCGTACTGGGCGTGCAGCTGGGCCGTGTAGGCGCGGCAGGCGCCGGCCTGGCCGCAGCTGGCGCTGACCACGGCCAGGTTCAGCAGCGCCAGGCATTGCTGCGCCTCCAGGCCGTATGCGCGGCTGCGGCGCAGCACCAGCTCGCGCCGCGCCAGGCAGTCGCGCCACAGCGGCGCGGCGGCGTCCTCGTCGGCCTCCTCCAGCGCCAGGTAGTAGGCGCCCGAGGCCGCGCTGTCGAGCAGCATGACGTGCAGGGCCGGCGTCAGCTCGGCCGGCTGGGCCAGCATGGCGGCGCAGAACTGCAGCAGTTCCGGGTACATCTCGGCGCTGAGCATGACGCGGCAGCGGGTGGCGCGCATCTGCGTGGCCAGCCGCGGCAGCGCGCAGCGCGCGTACAGCTCGGCGGCCTTGGCCAGGCTGTCGAGCGCGGCGTGGTGCAGGCGCAGCCGCATCTGCACCCAGTGCAGCGCCCGCAGCGCGGCGGCCTGGGCCAGCGGATGCTGCTCGGTCTGGGCCTGCAGCTGCAGCGTTCTGGCCGGCAACAGCAGGGCGTCGGCCGCGCAGGCCGGATCGGCCGCGCGCGCCAGCAGCGCGAACGCCTCGCGCTCGCGCGCCTGCGAGCCGTTGAGCGGGCGCGCCGCCAGCGCGCGCAGGGTGGGCGCGTGCTGGGGCATCTCGTGCGCCAGCAGGCAATCGCGCAGCGTCTGCAGCAGCGGCTCGGCCTCGGCCACCTCGCGCTCGGTGGCGGCAGTTGGTCGTGTTTCAGATGCGGACATGGCACTGCCCCCGTAGCGAACTCATGTCGGTCCAGTATTACACGAAGCGGCTTGCAGCTGAACAGTCGAACGCCCGGCTGTTGCAAATTCGTGGCTAAAACGACAGCGCCCGGCGCGGCGCGCGGCCGCCACATGGCTTATCATGGCCGTGGATGGGGATGTCAACAGGCGGAACACGGTGAAACTGACCTTGCTGGTACTGGACGGAGTGCAGGCGCTGGACGTGGCGGGGCCGCTGGACGTGTTCGCCGAGGCCAACCGCCTGCTGGCCGCCGGGCAGCGCTACGACATCGCGCTGGTCGGCGGCCGGCCCGGCAGCGTGCTGTGCTCCAGCGGCCTGGAGTTCAAGGTCGACGCCGACTACCGCAGCAGCCAGGCCGAGACCGACCTGCTGCTGGTGGCCGGCGGGCCGCGCTTCCCGGAATACCGGCCGGAGCCGGCCCTGCTCGACTGGCTGGCCCTGCGGGCGCGGCGCGCGCGCCGCTACGGCGCGGTGTGCAACGGCGTGTTCCTGCTGGGGCACGCCGGCCTGCTGACGGGCCGCGAAATCACCACCCACTGGGACCACGCGGCGCGGCTGGCGGCCCAGTTCCCCCGCGCCACGGTGCGGCCGGACAAGATCTTCGTGCGCGACGGCAAGCTGTTCACCTGCGGCGGCGTCACCGCCGGCATCGACCTGTGCCTGGCCCTGCTGGCCGAGGACTGGGGCCACGAGCTGGCGATGCAGGTGGCCAAGCGCCTGATCGTCTACATCCGCCGCGACGGCGGCCAGTCGCAATACAGCCCCTACCTGGCGGTCGGCCCGGACGAGGACGCGCTGGTGGCCAGGGTGCTGCGCCATGTGACCGAGCACATCGCCGAGGCCCTGGGCATCGAGGACATCGCCGACGCGGTCGGCGTGAGCCGGCGCACCTTTTCGCGCGCCTTCGCCAAGCACGCGCACGTGACGCCGTCGGTGTTTGTCGAGCAGGTCCGCATCGACTTCGCCCGCAAGCTGCTGGAGGAGACCGACGTGCCGCTGAAGACGGTGGCGTTCCGCTGCGGCTTCCGCAACGCCAACCAGATGCGCATGAGCTTTGCGCGCCGGCTGGGCACCACGCCCAAGCAGTACCGCGCACGCTTCCGCGCGGACGACCTCGGACGGGCCGCTTAGCGCTTTTGGGGACAAGCGGCGCGTCTTTGGGGCCAGCCCGCGCCCGCCCGGCCGGCGCCGGGCCACAATGGCCGCATGCGCAACCACCCATAGGAGCCCGCCATGCCATCGCCCTCGTCCTCGTCCCCGTCGTCCCCCGCGCCGCCGGCCGCGCCCGCGCCGTCCCTGCGCCACCTGCCGGTCAGCCTGTTCGGCGCGGTGATGAGCATCGCCGGCCTGGCGCTGGCCTGGCGCCTGGCCGGCAAGACCTACGGCGCCGGCGCCGCGCTGGCGGACGCGCTCGGCGTGGCCGCGCTGGCCGTGTTCATCGTGCTGGCCCTGTCCTACCTGGGCAAGCTGGCGCGCTACCCGGCGCTGGTGCGGCAGGAATTCGCCCATCCGGTGATCGGCAGCTTCTTCGGCACGGTCGGCATCAGCGTGCTGCTGCTGTCGAGCGTGATCGGCGGCTACAGCGCGGCCGCGCAGCTGGCGCTGTGGTGCGCCGGCGCCGTCGCCACCCTGGCGCTGAGCGCGCGCATGATCGCCCGCCTGCTCGACGGCAACGCCGAGCCGGCCAGCGTGGTGCCCGCGTGGCTGATCGCCGGCGTCGGCAGCCTCGACATCGTGGTGACCGGCGGCGCGCCGGCGGCCGGCTGGGCCCGCGAGCTGGTCCTGCTGGCGGCCGCCATCGGCGGCGTCAGCGCGCTGGTGTTCTTCGTGCTGATCTTCTCGCGGCTGGTGCACCACGCGCCGCTGGCCGGCCCCATGCGGCCGTCCAAGATGATCCTGGTGGCGCCGTTCGCGGTCGGCTTCATCGCCTACGTCAAGCTGGCGCAGCGGGTGGACCTGTTCGCCGCGCTGCTGTTCTACTTCGGCCTGTTCCTGTTCGTCATCGTCGGCTACCGCCTGCTGCGCCGGCCCGCGCCGTTCTCGCCGTCGTGGTGGGCGATCGGCTTCCCGATGGCGGCGCTGGCCAACGCCGCGCTGACCTACGCCGACGCGGTCGGCGGCGCCGGCCTGGCGTGGCTGGCGGCGCTGCTGCTGTGCCTGCTGACGCTGGCGGTGCTGGCGCTGGCGCTGCGCACCGTCCACGCGCTGGCCACCGGCCGCCTGCTGACCGCGTAGGCGCCGCCATGGACCTGCCGCTCAAGCTGGGCCAGAACCTGGCCGACTACGAGGACTTCTACGACATGCTGGGCGACTCGCACCACGGCCTGGACGCGCGGCAGAGCAGGATGCTCAACGACCAGCTGATCCTGCTGCTGTCGAACCACATCGGCGATCTGGCGGTGCTGCGCCAGGCGTTCGCGCTGGCGCGGGTCCACGTCGAGCGCACGCTGCCGGGGTGACGCGGTCAGCCGCTCTTTTTGTAGCGGACGTACAGCGCGCACGGCAGGCCGACCAGGATGGCCAGCCACGGGAAGCTGGCGATGACGTGGGCGCAGGCCACGACGAACAGGCAGATCACGGCCAGCGCGAGCGCGAAGCCCATGCGCTCGCGCCACTTGCCGGCGGCGGCGGGCGGCGCGGCGGGTCGCGTGGTGGCGGCGCGCGCGGCGTCGGGTCGCGCGGCGGTGGCGGCCTCTGCGGCGGCGGCACGCCCGGCGGCGCCGGCCGGCGGAGCCGGGTCCGGCGGCGGCAGCTCGACCGGCAGGTGCAGGCGCACCAGCGGCGCGGCGCGCTCGGACGTGGCCGAGGCGCGGCACTCGTTGGCGCAGCGCAGCTCCGCCTCGATGATCCAGCTGTCGAGGCGCCGGCCCCAGTTCTCCAGGGCCACGGCGTCGGCCTCGCCCATGTTCTTGTAGGCGCTGTGCTCGTTCTTGACATTCATCTCGTTGGACAACCTCGCCTGCTCGTCATACAGCGTCGCCAGCAGATGGTGCGCCGGCGCGGCCGCCGCGGACTGGGCGAACAGCGGCAGCCTGGCCCACGATTCCGGCTCCCATCCGCGGATGAACAGCGGCCCCGCCGGCACCAGGCTGGACGGCACGCGGATATCGAGATCGGCCGCGATGGCGGCCGCCAGCTGCCGCCAGCCGGTGTCGGGCACGTCGAGCCGGCCCGGGCGCTCGGCGACCCGCCAATAGGTGTCGAGCTCGCCGCCCCACGCGGCCGCGTCCGGGAACGCCGGGCAGCGGCCGTCGTCGGGCAGCAGCGGATGCGCGCGCCAGTCGGCGCGCTCCCTGCCGACGATCCAGATCTCGTGGCGGTCGGCGAAGTGCACGGCCACCGCGTAGGCGCCGCCGCGCGCGGCGCGCCCGGCGCCGAGATCGAATTCGCTGGGCAGGTGCAGCGACAGGCGCTCGGCGCCGCACCGGCGCAGGATGCCCAGCCACCAGGTGAAGTCGTCGGCCAGCAGGGTGTTGCCGTCCGGCTCGCGGAACTGCAGGCGGGCGCCGAAGAAAATGCCGTGGCGGTACCAGTCCTCCAGCGCGGCGTCGCCGCGCAGGAACCGGGTGCCGTAGCTGACCAGCGCCACCTGGCGCGCTATCAATGTGTGACGCAAGCGTCCTCCCTGGTGTGTGTGCGGCCCTTGCGCGACACGGCGCGGCGCGTGAAGAGAACTCAGTCGGCTCCCACAACGGGAGCAAATGGCCGGATAGCCTTCATATGGCGATCCGCGACTCCTTTGAAGTCCGCCGATATACGAGGATCGTTGACCACCTCCTGCCAAAATTGTAGCGCCATGTCATAACACTTCGATAGATGCCTCAGCTCCACTCTACCCATGTAGACCGGCAGCCACTCCCGCTCAATAATCTCACCGTGAGAATTGGGGCGATATAGCATTGGAAGCATGTCATATGCATCCAGCAACCGGTGCTTGCGCTCAAATGTCCATGAGACCGCGATATTTCCATGATGCTTGTCTGTGTTGCCGATGAATGAACCGAAAAGGTCGAGTATCTCAACGGTCATAATGTCCTTCGCAGACAGCTCTCCGAGGCGGCCAAGCTCGCGGGCGACAGCTGTCCAGTTCTGATCCATCATCCCCAGATCGCCATCCAATGCAGAGAAGGTAGCCATTGGAAGGCGTCCTCTCAACCCGACTCGATCGAACCGGACAACCTCTAAAAAAACACGGGAGTCCAGTTCGAGAATCGCGGTTTTAGCTGCAGCGATGCCATTGCGAGCGAGAACTTGTAGGGCCAAATGCTCGCATATGAGCAGGTCTCCCCAGCGTCTTCCAGATGGCGTATTAACTTGCGGAGAGAATTTGACTATGACGTGCTCAACCAACATCCCGTCATCTTCGCGACGGATCACGGCAGTGAACTTAGGCTGCTCGCCACCTGCGGATGAGCCCGGAGGTTCGCCTTGCATGGTGTCTTCTGCCATCCCAGGGTAGCGCACAACGCGCAACTCAGCTGGAATAACCTGCCTCTCCAGCGGGGCGAAAGACTCAATATACCTGGCATAGGACGCATTACCGAGCATGAGGTCTCCCGCAGCATTTTCACTGCGCCGGGAAATGTATTTCAATATTTGCTCATCCGTCCAGTACAAGATGTTGTCAGGCAAATCTAATTCCCGGTTTCTTCCCGGTTCCATGCGCCCCAAAAATCCTTGAGGGCGAAGGTCCCGGATGAAAAATGGCATGCCCTTAAACACCTCATATCCGGTCCCCTCCAAGGGCATCGTGGCGTAAAACTCGCCTTGAAGAACATCCAGGTATCCAATGGGCGCAAGCCCGCCCCCTTCAGAAACACGAAATATCGGAATAGGAAGCTCGACTCCTTGGATCTGACGCCTCAGGGCATACTGTCGCGCCTTACCGGCACCCAACACCACCCCGTCTCGTACGGTTGCCCATAAACGTGAGAAAGTAGGCTGACTGATGCCAAGCTCTCTCAGAATGGCTGACGTTTTTGCAGGCCCCCCCTTGAGAAAATGTCGCAAGCTTTCAATGTTTTGGATTTTAGCCACTATGTTTTCGAAATTTTGTAAATAGAAAAATTAGCTTGTTTTCTATAGGGGCTTGTACGTTTTTGAATACAAAAGTGAATAGTATCGCGAATGGAATTATCGTATCACACAAGTGGCATGGAACAAATTCCTCACCGGCTCTTTGCGGGGTATGGAGAGGGCAATAAAAAGAGCCCGCTGTGCGGGCTCCGGACTACTTGTTTTCAATGAACCGGCTCGTTAGAACGGTATGTCGTCGTCCATGTCCGAGAAGTTCGGCGCCGGGCGCGGGGCCGGGCGTGGTGCCGGGGCCGGCGCCGCCATCTGCGGACGCGGGGCCGGGGCCTGGCGCTGCGGCGGGGCTTCGTAGCCGCCGCCGTCGTCCATGCCGGCGTCGCCGCCCATGCCTTGACGGCCGCCCAGCATTTGCATCTGCTCGGCGATGATGTCGGTCGCGTACTTCTCGACGCCGTCCTTGTCGGTGTACTTGCGGGTCTGCAGGCGGCCCTCGACGTAGACCGACGAGCCTTTTTTCAGGTACTGGCCGACGATTTCAGCCAGGCGGCCGAAGAACGAGATGCGGTGCCATTCGGTGAGCTCTTTCTGCTCGCCGGTGTTGCGGTCCTTGGATTTGTAGGATGTCGCCACAGCAATGTTGGCGATCGCGTCACCGCTGGGCATGTAGCGAATTTCCGGGTCGCGACCCAGATTGCCGACGATGATGACTTTGTTGACTGATGCCATGTATAAAACTCCTGAGTAACGGCGGCCGCCTCAAGCGGGCTGTTTATGTAGTGCGCAAACAGCGATTATAGTCGAACGGGCCAGCCCCCCGCCAAAATTTGCGTTGCAACCGCTCAAGAAAATACTGGTATTATATACAGTGCCGCGACGCCCAAGTTCGATCTGGCGCAAGGTCGGCGCATATATTCAAACCCAGCTATAGTAGCGGGTTGACCCGAAAGGCAAAAAATCCATGGAACAGATCCGCATCCGCGGCGCACGCACGCACAACCTCAAGAACATCAACCTCGACCTCCCGCGCAACAAGCTTATCGTGATCACCGGCCTGTCCGGCTCCGGCAAGTCCTCGCTGGCGTTCGACACGCTGTACGCCGAGGGCCAGCGCCGCTACGTGGAATCGCTGTCGGCCTACGCCCGCCAGTTCCTGCAGCTGATGGAAAAACCGGACGTCGACCTGATCGAGGGCCTGTCGCCGGCCATCTCGATCGAGCAGAAGGCCACCTCGCACAACCCGCGCTCGACGGTCGGCACCGTGACCGAGATCCACGACTACCTGCGCCTGCTGTACGCGCGGGTCGGCACGCCGTACTGCATCAACCACCCGGACCACGCGCTGGCCGCGCAGACCGTGTCGCAGATGGTGGACGCCGTGCTGGCCATGCCGGAGGGCACCAAGCTGATGATCCTGGCGCCGGTGGTGGCCAACCGCAAGGGCGAGCATTCCGACCTGTTCGAGCAGATGCAGGCGCAGGGCTTCGTGCGCTTCCGCGTGCAGAGCGGCACCCACGACGCCAAGATCTACGAAGTGGACGACCTGCCCAAGCTGAAGAAAACCGAGAAACACACCATCGACGTGGTGATCGACCGCGTCAAGGTCAGCGCCGACATCAAGCAGCGCCTGGCCGAGAGCTTCGAGACCGCGCTGCGCCTGGCCGACGGCCGCGCCGTGGCCTTGGAGATGGACTCTGGCGCCGAACAGGTGTTCTCCAACAAGTTCGCCTGCAACGAATGCGGCTACTCGCTGCAGGAGCTGGAACCGCGCCTGTTCTCGTTCAACAATCCGATGGGCGCCTGCCCCGAGTGCGACGGCCTCGGCCACATCGAGTTCTTCGATCCCAAGCGCATCGTCGCCTTCCCGAACCTGTCGCTGGCGTCCGGCGCCGTCAAGGGCTGGGACCGCCGCAACCAGTTCTACTTCCAGATGCTGTCCAACCTGGCGGCCTACTACGAGTTCGACCTGGACCTGCCGTACGAGCAGCTGCCCAAGACCGCGCAGGAAGTGATCCTGCACGGCTCGGGCAAGACGCAGATCCCGTTCACCTACGTCAACGAGCGCGGCCGCACCGTGGTCAAGGAGCACGCCTTCGAGGGCGTGGTCACCAACCTGGCGCGCCGCTACCGCGAGACCGACTCGATGGCGGTGAAAGAGGAGCTGGCCAAGTTCATCAACGAGAAGAAGTGCCCGTCGTGCGACGGCGCGCGGCTGCGCGTCGAGGCGCGCTACGTCAAGGTCGGCAGCGGCAAGCAGGAGAAGGCCATCTACGAGATCGCCGAGAAGCCTTTGCGCGACACGCTGTCCTTCTTCGAGCAGCTGAAACTGAAGGGCGCGAAGAAGGAGATCGCCGACCGCGTGGTCAAGGAGATCATCTCGCGCCTGCAGTTCCTCAACAACGTCGGCCTCGACTACCTGTCGCTCGACCGCAGCGCCGACACCCTGTCCGGCGGCGAGGCGCAACGCATCCGCCTGGCCTCGCAGATCGGCTCCGGCCTGACCGGCGTGATGTACGTGCTCGACGAACCGTCGATCGGCCTGCACCAGCGCGACAACGACCGCCTGATCGAAACGCTCAAGCACCTGCGCGACATCGGCAACAGCGTGCTGGTGGTCGAGCACGACGAGGACGCCATCCGCACCGCCGACTTCATCGTCGACATGGGCAAGGGCGCCGGCGTGCACGGCGGCGACGTGATCGCCCAGGGCACTTTGCAGGACATCCTGAAGAACAAGAACTCGCTGACGGCCCAGTACCTGAAGGGCACGCTGAAGATCGCCGTGCCGAAAAAGCGCCACGTGGCCGACCCGGACAAGCAGCTGGTGATCACCGGCGCCACCGGCAACAACCTGAAGAAGGTCAACCTGCACCTGCCGGTCGGCCTGATGACCTGCGTGACCGGCGTGTCCGGCTCCGGCAAGTCCTCGCTGATCAACGACACGCTGTACCCGGCCCTGTCGCGCCACCTGTACGGCTCGCAGACCGAGCCGTCGCCGCACGACGCCATCAGCGGCCTGGAGCACTTCGACAAGGTGATCGCGGTCGACCAGGCGCCGATCGGCCGCACGCCGCGCTCGAACCCGGCCACCTACACCGGCCTGTTCACGCCGATCCGCGACCTGTTCGCCACCGTGCCGACCGCCAAGGAACGCGGCTACAGCGCCGGGCGCTTCTCGTTCAACGTCAAAGGCGGCCGCTGCGAGGCCTGCCAGGGCGACGGCGTGATCAAGGTCGAGATGCACTTCCTGCCGGACGTGTACGTGCCGTGCGACGTCTGCCACGGCAAGCGCTACAACCGCGAGACGCTGGAAGTGCAGTACAAGGGCAAGAACATCACCGAGATCCTCGACATGACGGTGGAGGACGCGCACGAATTCTTCAAGCCGGTGCCGCTGATCGCGCGCAAGCTGCACACGCTGCTGGACGTGGGCCTGGGCTACATCAAGCTGGGCCAGAGCGCCACCACCTTGTCGGGCGGCGAGGCGCAGCGCGTCAAGCTGTCGCTGGAGCTGTCCAAGCGCGACACCGGCCGCACGCTGTACATCCTGGACGAGCCGACCACCGGCCTGCACTTCCACGACATCGACCTGCTGCTGAAGGTGATCCACCGCCTGCGCGACCAGGGCAACACGCTGGTCATCATCGAGCACAACCTCGACGTCATCAAGACGGCCGACTGGATCGTCGACCTGGGACCGGAAGGCGGCGCGGGCGGCGGCAAGATCATCGCCGCCGGCACGCCGGAGGAAGTGGCGACCAACCCGGCCAGCGTGACCGGCAAGTACCTGGTGCCGCTGCTGAAGTGATGCCGTCGCCGCCGCGCAATGCGGCGGCGGCCCCTCCGCTCATCTCTTCTTGATTTCGGGCAATTCGTTCCGCGCCAGCCTCAAGGACAATGCAGCAATGCATCTTCCTTGGGGACCGCCATGTCATTCAATAAAAAGCACTACCTGCCCGCCGCCGCGCTGGTGGGCGCCACGGCCATCGCGGTGGCGTCGCTGTTGGCCTACAAGGCGCGCGCGGAACGGCAGCAGGTCGACTTCATCACCCGGTTCTACCGCAGCTACCTCGGCGACACGCGGCGCGCGCCGCCGCCCGCCGGCACCTTCTACTCGCCGGAACTGGAAGACCTGCTGGCCACCAATCACGCGCTGTGCGGCAAACTGGCGCGCAACGACGAGATCTGCGGCTACGACGCCGATGGCGACGTCTTCCTGAACGCGCAGGAAACCGCGCCCGATCTGAACCTCGGCAAGGCCGGCTTCAAGGCGGCCTACTCAGGAAACGGCAACGTCGATGTGTCCTTCAATGTCTTCCCCGGCCAGGGCGACAATTACCGGCGCAAGATACGCTTCGTGCTGGCACTGGAAGACGCCGGCTGGCGTGTGGACGATATGCTGTTCGGCGCCAACACGTTGCGGCGCGACGTCCAGCATGAAAATGAAACGCTGCTGGCCCGTATGCGGACCAGCAGCGGCAGCGGCACTGCAACAAAGGCGGCGGCGCCGCCCTGAGCACTTACTGCGCGGTGACGCGGCTCTGCTTGAGCTTCTCCTCGCCCACCCAGTCCTTGATGTGCGACTCCAGCACGTCCATCGGCAACGCGCCCGCGCCCAGCACCTGGTCGTGGAAGCTGCGGATGTCGAAGCCGGCGCCCAGTTCCTTGCGGGCGTAGTCGCGCAGCTCAAGTATCTTCAGTTGGCCGATCTTGTAGCCCAGCGCCTGGCCCGGCCACACGATGTAGCGGTCGGTCTCGCTCTGCACTTCCACCTCCTCGATGCCCGAGTGGTCGTGGAAGAAGTCCACCACCTGCTGGCGGTTCCACTTCTTGTAGTGCAGGCCGGTGTCGACCACCAGCCGGATCGCGCGCAGCATCTCGTCCTGCAGGTGGCCGTAGTAGCTGTACGGGTCCTGGTAGAAGCCCAGCTCCTCGCCCAGCCGCTCCGAGTACAACGCCCAGCCCTCGGCATAGGCGGTGTAGTTGCCCTGCTGGCGGAAGGTCGGCAAGCCTTCGATCTCCTGCGCGATGGTCAGCTGCATGTGGTGGCCCGGCACGCCCTCGTGCAGCGCCGTGGTCTCGATGTCGATGGTCGAGCGGTGGGCGAAGTCGCCGGTGTTGACCATCACGCGGCCGGCGCGCTTGCCGTCCGGCGAGCCCGGCATGTAAGCCGCGGCCGACGCGCCCTTCTCGCGGAATTCCTCGACCGGCTTGATCTCCACCTTACCCTTGGGCAGCACGCCGAACTGCTGCGACAGCTGGGTGTACATCTGGTCCGTGTATTTCTGGTACAGGTCGATGATCTGCTGGCGCGATTTCGGGTGCAGCTCCGGCTTGGCGGCCACCGCCTTGTTGAAGCTCTTCAGGTCCTGGTAGCCCAGCTTCTGCGCGGTCGCCAGCATCTGCCCTTCGATGCGCTTGACCTCGGACAGGCCCAGTTGATGGATCTCCTCCGGCGACATGTCGGTGGTGGTCGAGGACTTGGCCTTGTACGTGTAGCGCGCCGCGCCGTCCGGCAGCGACCACATGCCGACGTCCGTGCGGCCGTATGGCGCGTACCTGGTCCTGGTGTAGACAGCCAGCTTCTTGTAGGCCGGGATCACGTCCTTCTGCACCGCCGCCAGCACCTCCTTGCTCAGGCGCGCCTTGTCGGCGGCCGAGAACTCCTTGGGGAACTTCTTCAACGGCTCGGCGAACGGCGAATCGGCCGGCTTCATGGCCGCCACGTCCTCGCACTGCTTGACGATCTTCGGGATCAGGAATTTCGGCGGCATCAGCTTGTCGTGCACGCCCTTGTCCATCTGCACGCGGGTCTCGTCGAACAGCTTGGGCAGGCTGTGCAGGCGGGCGATGTAGTCCTCGTAGTCCTTGACGGTCTCGAACGGCAGCGCCGAGACCAGCTGCGGCGCGTCGATGTGGATGCCGGAGTTCTGCGCCAGCGGCATCTCCCATTCCTTGAAGCGGCCGCCCTCCACGCTCTGGCGCAGCTGGCGCACCATCAGCTCGCGGTTCAGCTGTTCCTGCAGCGGGAAGCCGCTGGTGTCGATCGCCTCGAAGCGCTGGAGGAAGTCGGCGCTGGCCTTGAGGTCGGCGTCGATGCCGGCCTGCGAGAAGTCCGACCATTTGTCGTTGTAGCGCTTGTCGCCCAGCAGCGACGCCCACTCGGGGCTGGAGCGCATGGTGTATTCCCACTGCTCCTTGATCAGGGAGTTCAGCGCCTCGCGGCGGCCGGCCAGGTCGGGTGCCGTGGTGTCGGCGTGGGCCACGCCCAGGATCAGGGAGAACAACAGGGCGCTGGCGACGCCGATGCGGGTGGTTGCAGTTGTCATGTCTAGAGGCCTATCGAAAGAATGGTGAGCCTGCACTGTATGCCGCCGCCCCGCGCCGCGCGCACGGATTGAGACGGAATGTTAAAACATGGGCATGGAACGCATTTTTCGCGGATCGGCAGGACAGTCCACTAATCCCGCCGCAGCGGCCCGGTCCCGCTCAGGTCCGGCAGCGGATGGGCCTTGAGCTGCGCCGCGTCGCCGATGCGCAGGATGGACGCCGCGCCGCCGTCGTGGGCCGGCCAGGCCGGCAAGCCCCGGCCGTTCGGGCTGCCCGTGCGGGCGAAGCGCACCCAGGTGTCGGCCAGCCTGGCCGCCAGTTGCCGGTCCGCCCCGCTCCATGCGCGCCGGTCGGTGTCGAGATTGTCGAACACGTAGGGGAGCTCGGCGCCGTGGCCCGCGCCGCAGCCGTAGCCGCACGGCGTGGCCGGCTCGGCCGGCTGGTGCGCGAAGAAGTAGGCATACGCCTTGGACCGGCCGTGGCGCGCCTGCAGGCCCGCCCAGTGCGTCATGCGCCAGCCCCACCAGTCGTTGGTCAGCTGCACGATGGAGGCGCGGGCCTGGGCATCCGTGGCACCGGGGTAGGCGGCCAGCAGCGCGGCGGACGGCGGACGGCCCAGCAGCCTGGCCACCAGCTCGCGGTGGCCGGCCGCCGTGAAATCGCCGGTGCCGAGCAGCTCCGGCGCCAGGTCCTTGCCCTCCTCGGCGTTCCAGCCCACCAGCAGCGGCACGTCGTTTTGACGGTGGTGGCGATAGATCGTGGTCAGGTCTGCGCGCAGCACGTGGCCGTCGACGATGGTGCGCGGCGACCAGGCCCGTTGCTGCAAGGCGCCGGTGCCCAGCGCGCGCAGGTCCGCCAGACGCGGCGCGACGGCGGCGCCCTCGGCCTCGGCGGTCTTGCGGTCGAACAGGTGGTCCTCGGCGGGATCGATGGGCATGGCGTCGTTGCCGCTCTCGGCGATGGCGCGCTGGAACAAGCCCTTCGCCAGCGGCGACGCCACCAGGATAGCGACCGACTCGCCGCCGGCGGACTCGCCCGCGATGGCCACGCGCTCGGGGTCGCCGCCGAAGGCCGCGATGTTGTGCCGCACCCAGCGCAGCGCGGCGATCTGGTCCAGGATGCCCTGGTTGCCGGAGGCGTGGTCCGGCGATTCGGCCGACAGCTCCGGGTGGGCGAAGAAGCCGAAGATGCCGAGCCGGTAGTTCAGGCTGACGACGATGGCGCCGCGCCTGGCCAGGTTGGCGCCGTCGAACAGCGGCTGCGCGGCCGTGCCGCCGTAAAAGCCGCCGCCGTGGATCCAGACGATGACCGGCAGCCTGGCCGCGCGCGCGGGCGCCCAGACGTTGAGGTAGAGGCAGTCCTCGCTTTTGGGGTTGGCGACCCAGGGCGCGGTCTGCGCGCACGCGGCCGAGTAGGCGCTTGCCGGCCGCACGCCCGTCCACGGCGCCACCGGTTGCGGCGCCTGCCAGCGCAGGGCTCCCACCGGCGGCGCCGCGTAGGGGATGCCAAGGTAGCTCCGCATGCCGCCGGCGCGCAGGCCGGCGATGGCGCCGCCCGTCACGCTTACCGGCGCGGTGGTGGCTTGGGTGGCTTGGGTGGCTTGGGCGGCATGGGCAGGCAAGGCCGCCACGCACACGGCGGCCAGGGCGATCGCACGGAAAGGCGTCATCATCGTTCTCCAGGTTGCCGTGCCGCGCACGGGGGAGTGCGCAAGACTACCTGCTTTCCGCGCCGGCGCAGGTACGAATTTCCCCAACCGGGGTTTCGAAATTTAACAACACCGGCCCGGGCCGGCAGTTCGCCCACCTGGCGCAACGCGCGCGCCGGCGCTACGCAATCTCGAGGTCCGAGAGGGGAAAGTCGCGCTGGCCGGTATGCAGCGGTTCGGCGCGGATTTGCGCGATCGGCGCGCCGGCGTGGCCGACGGCGTATGCTCGCTCTCGAGGATGGCTTCCATGACGCGCAACATGATCCAGGGATCGATGTCTTCGCGCCGTCCGGCCGCGTCCTCCGGCGCCACGGTCTTGACGCGGAAGTGGTATTGGCCTTCCCGCAGCATCTGCTTGACCAGCGCGCCGATGTAGCCGGCGTCGGCGCGCGCGGCGCGCGGCTTGGCCAGGTTGAACGTCGGCAGCGCCTGGCGCACCGTGCACAGGCCGCGGAAATCGACCACCGAGGTCACCGTGGTCTGGTACAGGAAGAACGGCCCTTCCCGGTTGCGCAGCAAATAGTCCTGCGCCAGCACCTGCCGGTAAATCCAGCGCGGAGCCGGCATCGCCCTGGAAGCCGTCGCCGATGCCGATCAACAGATCGCGGCCTTCGGACACGATCTCGCCGCGTTTGAGCTGGTTCGACCAGCGCGGGAAAACGACTTCGATGCCGGGGAAGTGGGTCGCGTAAAACTCCCACAGCGCGCGGGCGCGCCGGAACACCGGCAGCTCGTCGCCATAGCCCATCATGACGACCAGGTCGGGACGTCGGGTTTGCCCGATGCGCTCCAGCAGGCCGGCCTGTCCGCCGGTGTCGGTTTTGATTTCCATCGGGCGATGGTAATCAAGTTTCCAGACTTAAAACAGCATAAAGTCGTCGTTGGTATTCGGCAGCGACCTGAGTGTGCGGCTGAAGGGCCGGCACAGCAGGTAGAGCACGAGCAACAACAAGAAGAGGGCGGTTTTCATAGCAAGCTCCGGTTTTCGCACACATGTGCGAAATTAGTGTCAAGAAAACCGCGGACTAGCCGCGGCCGGGTTTATTCCATGTCGTTGAAGCTTTTGTAGGTCGAGATCAGGCGGCTGAAGGCGCGCTGCATGTGGCGCCTGGCCTGGCCGTCGCGCAGGAAACGGGTGTCGTGGATCAGTCCCACGATCAGGCTGTAGATTTCGTAGACCAGCTGGCCGGCGTCGGTGTCGGGCCGCAGATGGCCCAGCTCCATCGCCTGCAGGATGGTCTTGCGCAGCGCGGCGCGCCAGGCCATCGCGCCCTGCTGCAGGCGGTCGCGCAGCGGGCCGTCCTGGTCGTCGTACTCGAAGGCGCCGGCGCTGTACAGGCAGGCGTTGCGCAGGCTCTCGTCGCAGGCCCGCTGCGACCAGGCGCCAACCATGGCCAGCAGCCGCGGCAGGCCCTTGGGCTGCTGCAGCGCCGGCAGGAACACTTGCTGCGAGAAGCGGCGGTCGTATTCGTCCAGCACGGCGGCCTGCAGCGTCTCGAGCGATCCGACCCGCGAAAACACGCCGCTCTTGCTGATGCCGGTGCGCTTGGCCAGCTCGCCCAGCGACAGCTTGCCGATGCCCTCGGCCGCCGCCATGTCCAGCGCGGCGTCGATGATGGTGGCGAAGGTGGCTTCGCTTTTGGCGGTCAGGGTGTCCATGACCCGAACTTTAGCACACCTGTGCGAAACTGCAAGCAAAAAAAACCCGGGAGCTGGTCCCGGGCCATGGGATTAGCGCGCCAGGCGCTTCTCCAGTTCGGCTTTAACCGCCGTCAGTTCGGTGGGCATGTGGTAGGCCAGCTTGGCGAACAGCTCGTCGTGCAGCTTGAGCTCTTCGCGCCAGGCGTCCTTGTCGATCGAGGTGATGGTTTCGAACTCCTCCGGCGAGAACGGGATGCCGTCCCACTTCAGGTCGCCAAAGCGCGGGGTGGTGCCGAAGATGTTCTCGACGCCGCCGGCCTGGCCTTCGATGCGTTCCAGCATCCACTTGAGCACGCGCATATTGTCGCCGAAGCCGGGCCAGACGAAGTGGCCCTGCTCGTCGGTGCGGAACCAGTTGACGCAGTAGATCTTAGGCAGCGCGGCGGCGTTGAGCTGGCCCAGCTGCTCGCCCATGTTCAGCCAGTGCTGGAAGTAGTCGCTCATGTTGTAGCCCATGAACGGCAGCATGGCGAACGGATCGCGGCGCACCACGCCCATCTGGCCGGCGGCGGCGGCGGTGGTTTCCGAACCCATGGTCGCGGCCATGTACACGCCCTCGACCCAGTTGCGCGCCTCGGTCACCAGCGGCACGGTGGTCGAGCGGCGGCCGCCGAAGATGAAGGCCGAGATCGGCACGCCGGCGGGATCGTCCCAGGCCGGATCGATCACCGGGTTCTGGGTGGCGGCCACGGTGAAGCGGGCGTTCGGGTGGGCGGCCTTGGTGCCGGAGGCCGGCGTCCAGTCCTTGCCCTGCCAGTCGATCAGGTGCGCCGGCGCTTCCTTGGTCAGGCCTTCCCACCAGATGTCGCCGTCGTCGGTCAGCGCGACGTTGGTGAAGATGGTGTCCGAGCCCAGCGAGGCCATGCAGTTGGAGTTGGTGCGGGTGTTGGTGCCCGGCGCCACGCCGAAGTAGCCCGCTTCCGGGTTGATCGCGTACAGGCGGCCGTCGGCGCCCGGCTTGATCCAGGCGATATCGTCGCCGATGGTGGTGACTTTCCAGCCGTCGAAGCTGGCCGGCGGGATCAGCATGGCGAAGTTGGTCTTGCCGCAGGCCGAGGGGAAGGCGGCCGCGACGTAGTGCTTCTTGCCTTCCGGCGATTCGACGCCGAGGATCAGCATGTGCTCCGCCAGCCAGCCCTTGCCGTCCACGGCGGCGGCCTGGTGGCCCATGTTGGAGGCGATGCGCAGCGCGAAGCACTTCTTGCCCAGCAGCGCGTTGCCGCCGTAGCCGGAGCCGTAGGACCAGATCTCGCGGGTCTCGGGGAAGTGCACGATGTATTTGGTGGCGTTGCACGGCCAGGCCACATCCTTCTGGCCGGCCTTGAGCGGCGCGCCGACGGTGTGCACGCACGGCACGAACTCGCCGTCGGTGCCCAGCACGTCGTACACGGCCTTGCCCATGCGGGTCATGATGCGCATATTGACCGCCACGTAGGGCGAGTCCGACAGTTCGACGCCGATGTGGGCGATCGGCGAGCCCAGCGGGCCCATCGAGAACGGCACCACGTACATCGTGCGGCCAGCCATGCAGCCGTCGAACAGCGGGTTGAGGGTGGCGCGCATGTCGGCCGGGGCCATCCAGTTGTTGGTCGGGCCGGCTTCTTCCTTGGTGTTGGAGCAGATGAAGGTGCGGTCTTCGACGCGGGCCACGTCGGTCGGGTCGGAGCAGGCCAGGTAGGAGTTAGGACGCAGTGCCTGGTTCAGCTTTTTCATGGTGCCGGAGGCCACCATCTCGCCGCACAGGCGGTCGTATTCTTCCTGCGAGCCGTCGCACCAGTAGATGCGATCCGGCTTGGTCAGGGCGGCGATCTCGGCCACCCAGTTGATCAGTTTTTGCTGCTTGATGTAAGCTGGGACGTTGAGCAATGCCGCAACGCCACCCATGACGGGTTGATTCATACTACCTCCAATGCCAATTAAAATTCTGCGTGCGGCAGGATCGTCGTCAGCTTTTGGCTTGCGCTCGGATGCCCATTCGAAATGGGTCGGCGCGGTCACGGCGGTCTTGCGCGGCCCGGATGTGTGATCGACAGGCCTGTTTTTTGAGGCGATTGTACACCCGTCAACAGCCGTTCCAGTCAAAAATGTAGGAGAAATTGTTGAGTAAAGTAGTAAGCTATTCAGGTTCTTTTGCAAGCCGTTATTTCCCTACGAAATTCCCCATAAGATCGGTCATCTCCCATGAAAATTGCGATTCTCGACGATTACCAGAATGCCACCGCCACGCTCGGATGCTTTGATTTATTGCGCGGACACGACGTCAAAGTGTTCAACAACTCGGCCCGGGGGCTGGGCCAGCTGGCGATCCGGCTGGCGCCGTTCGAGGCCCTGGTGCTGATCCGCGAACGCACCGCCCTCAACCGCGCGCTGCTGGCCAGGCTGCCCAATCTCAAGCTCATTTCGCAGACCGGCAAGCTGGCCGGCCACGTCGACGTCGACGCCGCCACCGAGCTGGGCATCGCGATCGCCGAGGGCGTCGGCTCGCCCACCGCGCCGGCCGAGCTGACCTGGGCGCTGATCATGGCGGCCGCGCGCAAGATCGTGCCCTACGCCGCCAACCTGAAGGACGGCCTGTGGCAGACCGCCTCCATCAATCCGCAGCTGAACGGGCTGGGCGTGGTGCTCAAGGGGCGCACGCTGGGCATCTGGGGCTATGGCAAGATCGGCCAGCTGGTGGCCGGCTACGGCCGCGCCTTCGGCATGAAGGTGGTGGTGTGGGGCAGCCAGTCCAGCCGCGACAAGGCGGTGGCCGACGGCCACGCGGCGGCGGCCTCGCGCGAGGCGCTGTTCGGCGAAGCGGATGTGCTCAGCCTGCACCTGCGGCTGCATCCGGACACGCGCGGCATCGTCACCGCCGACGACCTGGCGCGCATGAAGCCGACCGCGCTGCTGGTCAACACCAGCCGCGCCGAGCTGGTGCAGCCGGACGCGCTGGAGCAGGCGCTGCCGCGCGGCCGGCCCGGCTACGCGGCGCTGGACGTGTTCCCGTCCGAGCCGCTGGCGGCCGACAGCCCGCTGCTGCGCATGCCGACCGTGCTGGCCACGCCGCACCTGGGCTATGTGGAGCGCGACAGCTACGAGCTGTACTTCCGCCACGCGTTCCAGAACATCGTCGATTTCGCCGCCGGCGGCTGCGGCCAGATCCACAACCCCGGCTACCTGGCCAAGGCGCGCTGAGCGGCCGACCGGCTAGTCGGCCTGCTCGGGCACTTCCGGCAGGCCGCTCAGGTTGATGCGGGGCGCCGGCATGGCGTGCACCTTGCTCCACAGGCCGGCCCAGCCGGGCGGCCAGGCGATCTCCGGCCCGGGGTATGGCGGCAGCGTGGCGCGCACCGGCACCACCGGCACCGGCGGCATGTCGAGCAGCGGGCCGCCGTCGGGACGCTGCATGTCCAGGCTGTACATATAGCCCGGCAGCAGCGCGTCGCACACGGCGGCGAACCAGGCGGTGTGGTCCTCGTCGCGCCCCAGCGCCTGCGCCAGGCCCTGCGGGTCGAAGCGGGCCAGCGCGTGCACCAGCTCCTCGGTGGTGGCGCCGGGCGAGTCGCCCCAGCCCATCACCGGATTGACGTTGTAGTCCGCGCCCGAGCCGTACCAGCCCTCGCGCCACGAGCGCTGCATCCAGTCGCGCTGGCCGGTGAACAAATGCCAGCGCCAGTGCAGCCCGGACGGCTTGGGCCAGGAATACAGGTACAGCCGCTGGTAGCCGGCCTGGTGCAGCGCGCGCACCAGCGCCATCAGGCGCGCGTGCGGCATGCGGTCGGGCGGCGCGCGGCGGAACAGGATGGCCTCGCCGTCGGCGAACTGCACCTCGTCGGTGGACAGGTTCAGGTCCAGCGTCCTCGCCTCGCTGCCGAACCGGGCCGAGATCCAGCCGGTCAGCAGGTTGACCGACGTGATGACGCCGTAGCCGCGATGGCGGTGGAAAATGACGGTTCCGGGGGCAAGCGCTTTCATGATGTCGAAACGAACAAAGAAACCAGTGTAGACATAGTATGCCCAAGTTTCCAGCCCATGGCGGGACTCTTTTCGCGTGGCGGTTTGGGTTATGATGCAGATCATTTTAATCAGCTTGAGCTTTCATCATGACCCTGCGCATCCTCGCCACCGGCGGCACCTTCGACAAACACTACAACGAACTGAACGGCACGCTGGGTTTCGCCGACAGCCATGTGCCGGCGCTGCTGGCGCGCTGCCGCCTGACGGTGGACGTGGCGCTGGAACAGTTGCCGCTGATGGATTCGCTGGACATGGTGGACGCCGACCGCGAGCGCATCCTGGCCGCGTGCCGCGCCGCCAGCGAGAAGGCGATCGTCATCATCCACGGCACCGATACCATGCCGCAGACCGCCGCCGTGCTGGGACCGGCCGGCCTGGGCCAGACCATCGTGCTGACCGGCGCCATGATTCCCTACGAGATCGCCAATTCCGACGCCATGTTCAACCTGGGCTTCGCGGCCGGCGTGGCGCAGACCCTGCCGCCGGGCGTGTACGTGGCCATGAACGGCAAGATTTTCGCGTGGGATAACGTGCAGAAAAACAAAGCGGCTGGCGTGTTCCAGCCGCTGTAACCGCCGTCGTTCCCGCGCGGGCGGGAATGACGGTGCTGCGCTTATTTGCGCGGGGCCGCCAGCAGGTCCCTCGCTTCCGGCGACAGGCTAGCCACACGCAAGCCATCCGGCGCGGCCAGCATGCCGGCCCCCTCCTTCAACGGCCCCGGCATCGACAACGCGGACGGCCCGGCCGCGGACGGCTGGCCGGCCGCGCTGAAGGCCGCCAGCGCCTCCACCATGCCGCCCACCTTCATCCGCAACGATGGCCCGCCCTGCGCCGCCAGGTGCGGCAGCTTGGCCGCCGCCAGCGCGGCCAGCTGCGCCGTGCTCAGGCCGGCCGTCTGCGCCGTCGTGAACACCACCGCCTGCGCCGTCGTCAGCGCGCCGATCTGCGCGGTCGACAGCGCCGCCAGCTGCGCGCTGCCCAGCGCCAGCAGGTCGCGCGTCTCGATCGCCGCCAGATCGTCCGTCCCCAGCGCCGCCAGCAGCGGCTTGCTCAGCGCGGCCACCTGGCTGGAGGTCAGCGCCACCATCTGCTCGGTGGTGAGCAGGTCGACGCCGGCCAGATGCGCGGTCGGCAGCGCCGCGATCTGGCGCACCGACAGCGCGGCGATCTGCGCCGTGCCGAACGCGTGCAACTGCTCCGGCGCCAGCTGGGCGATCACGGCGGTGTTCAAGCCGCCGACCGCCGCCGTGGTCAAGGCCGCCAGGCCGTCGCTGCCCAGGCCGCGCAGCTGGGCCGCCACCAGCGCGGCCGCCTGCGCCGCGCTCAGGGCGCCCACCTGCGTGGTCGTCCAGGCCGCCAGCTGCGCCGTGTTCAGGCTGGCGATGACCTGCGACGACAGCGCCGCCAGGTGGGCGGTGTCGATGGCCGCCACCTCCTCCGCCCGCAGCGCCTGGTACTGGCGCGAACTCAGCACGCCGAACTGCGTGACCGACAGGCCGGCGAACTGTTCCAGCGTCAGGCCGGCCAGGGCGGCGGTGGTCAGCGCCGCCACCTGGCGTCCGGCCAGCGCGCCGATCTGGCGGCTGCTCAGGGCCGCCAGCGTGGCCGGCGACAGGCCGGCGATCACCGAGGTGTTCAGCGCCGCCAGGTCGCTCAGCTGCAGGTTGGCCACCACCTCGGCCGACAGCGCCGCGAACTGCGCGCTGCTGAGCGTGGACGCCTGCAGCCCCGTGAACGCGTTGATCTGGTCGCTGCTCATCGCCTGCAGCTGGTCGCTGCGCAGGCCGGGGATGGCGGTGTTGCGCAGCGCGGCGATCTCCGCCGTCTGCATGTGGGCCAGCACCTCGGCCGACAGCGCGGCGATGTGCTGGCTGCCCAGGCCGGACGCCTGGGCCGTGGTCAGGCCGAGGATCTGCTCGCTGCCCAGCACCGCCAGCTGGGCGGTGCGCAGGCCGTAGATGGCGGCCGCGCTCAGCGCCGCGAAGTCCTGCGATTCCAGCGCCGCCACCGCCGCCAGCGACAGCGCCGCCATCTGCGCGCCGCTCAAGGTGGCCGCCTGCGCGGTGGTCAGCGCGATGGCCTGCTCGACCGTCATGCCGGCCAGCGCGGCGGCCTTCAGCTGGGCGATCTGCGCCGTGCTGAGGTAGCCGATCTGGTGCTCGGCGCCGCCCAGCACGGCGAACTGCGCGGAATTCAGCGCGCCGAACACGGTCGCCGGCAGGGCCGCCAGCGCGGCCGGCGCCAGCGCCGCCAGGTTGGCGGTCGACAGGCCGCCGGCCGCGGCCGGGTTCAGCTTGGCCAGCTGCGCCGTGCTGAAGGCCTGGAACTGTTCGACGCTGAGCGCGTTCAGGCTGGCCGAGCCGAGCGCCGCGACCTGGCGCGGCGCCAGCGCGGCGATGCGTTGCGGGTCCAGCACCGCCAGCAGGCGGGTCGACAGGCCGGCGATCGCGCCCTGGCCCAGCGCGGCCAGGTCGGCGGTCTCGATGGCGGCGAAGGCGTCGCTGTTGAGGGCGTTGATCTGGCTGCTCGACAGCACCGCCACCTGGGCCGTGTTGAGCGCGGCGAACTGCTCGCCGTTGAGGGCGGCGATCTGGCGCGTCTTGAGACCGGCCACGCTGGCCACCTTGAGCGCCGCCAGGTCGCCGCCGTCGAGCTGGGCGATGGTCTCGGTGCTCAGCGCGCCGAGCTGGGCCGCGTTCAGCGCGGCGGCCTGGGCGCTGGTCAGCTGCGCCGCCTGGTGCGCGCTCAGGCCGCTCAGCGCGGCCGTGCTCAGCGCCGCCACCTGGGCGCTCGAGAACAGGCCGAAGTCGCCGTCGCCGCCGGCGCCCAGCGCGGCCAGCTGGGCCGAATTGAGCGCGGCCATCACCGCCACCCGCAGCGCGGCCAGGTTGGCGCCGTCCAGCGCCGCGATGTCGGCGGTCGACAGCACGCCGAACTGGCGCGCGGTCAGCGTGTGCAGCTGGGCGCTGGTGAGCGCGTGCAGCTGCTCGGCCCTGAGCGCGTGGATCTGCGCCGTGCTCAGCGCGCCGATCACGGCCGTGCCCAGCACCTGCAGGCGCTCGGGGTCGAGCGCCTGGATCTGGCTGCTGCCCAGGGCGCCGACCTGGCGGCCTTGCAGCGCATGCAGCTGGTCCAGGCTCAGGGCCAGCAGCTGCGCCACGCTCAGCACGCCGATCTGGCGCGAGCTCAGCGCGGCGAAATCGGCCGTTTCTATCGCCCCCAGTTCGGTGGCGCTCAACTGCCTGAGCAGGCCGGTGCTCAGCGCCGCCATCTGCTGGGTGGAAAACGCCGCGATCTGCGCGGCGCTGAACATGTCCTCGCCCTCCTTGCGCAGCAGCGGCAGCGCCGCCACCTGGCCGGCCTTGAGCGCGGCGATCTGGCCCGTGCCCAGCGCGTGGACCTGCTCCGGCTGCAGGCCGGCGATCACGGTGTTGGCCAGCATGCTGATCTGCCTGGTGTGGATCGCCGCCAGCGCCTCGGGCGACAGCCCGCCGATGCCCTTGGCGCTGAGCATGCCGGCCTGCGCCGCCGTCAACACCGCCAGCTGTTCCGGCGCCAGCGCCGTCATGAAGGCGCTCGATTGCGAGGCCAGGCCCAGGCTGTTGGAGCGCAGGGCCGCGAAGTCTTCCGGCCGCAGGGCGCCGACGCTGGCGGCCGGCATCGCCCCCAGTTGCGCGCCGCTCAGGATGTTGGCCTGGGCGGTGGTCATGGCCGCGATGTACTCGGTGCCCAGCCGGGCCATGTCGGCCGTGGTGAGCCGGGAGATCAGGCGGGTGCCGCCGGCGGCAAACTGCGCCGGGGTCAGGCTGCTGTCGAAGGTCATATGGTTTCCTTTTTGATGAAGTGGTTCAGGCGCAGAGTTGAGGGAAACGGAAATATTGAGGAAATGCTATGCCCGGGCGGCAAAAAAAGCCCGCGAACGGCGGGCTTTTTAGGAGTGCGCAGACGGGCTATTTCGGCACCGCCAGCACGCCGTGGCAGGCGGCGCCCTGCAGGGCCTTCAGGCGCAGCAGGTCGCTGTCGGCCGGCGCGCCGGCCGCGTCCCGGCCCAGCTCGCGCACCTGGGCCAGCACATCGGCCATGCGCGCGGCGTTGGCCGCCAGCGCGCCGCCGGGCGGCAGGCCGAGGTCCGGGCCGGCGGCCGGCGGCTGTTGCGCGCCGGCGCCGAACGCGGACAGCGCTTGCGCCATGCCGCTGACCTGGGCGCTCAGGCCCTGGCGGAACCAGACGTCGGCGGCCGCGTGCTGCTGGCCGTCGATGGTGGTGTAGCTCGACGTCAGGCCGACGAGGTTGCCGTGGTCGACCGCGCCGCCCTGCTGCACGTCCAGGTTCAGGCTGGTGATGTGCAAGTCCGCCAGCGTCTTGAGCTCGCCCGCCTGGCTGACGCCGTCGGCGTTGGCGTCCACCCACACGCGCAGGTCGCCGTAGCCGGCGTCCAGCGCGCTGACCTTGCCGTCGTGGTTGCTGTCCAGTTCGGCCAGCGCCTGGTAGCCGTCGGCGGCGGTGCCGCCGACGGCCAGCCTGGTGGCCGAGCCGAACAGTTCGCTGCCGTCGTCGATGCTGCCGTTGTGGTTGCGGTCCAGCGCCAGCAAGCCGTCGCCCGATCCGACCCAGCCGGTGGCGCGCGCCTGCCCGCTGGCCGCCAGGTCGAACCGCACGCCCGCCTCCAGTCCCAGCGTGGTGACGCCGTTGCCGTCCAGGTCCAGCACCAGCGGCGTGACGAAGGGCATGGCGTGCAGCTGGGCCGTGCTGAAGGCGGCCTTCTGCACGTCGCTCAGGTCGTTGTACTGGGCCGAACTCATCGCATGCGTCTGGGTCGTGCTCAGCGCCGACAGCTGGGCCGTCTGCAGCGCCTGCATCTGCGTCGGCGACAGCGCGACGATCTGCCGCGTGCTCAGGCCCGGCATGTCGCGCGCCTCGATGGCGGCCAGGTTGGCCGCCGTCAGGTCGGCGATCAGCGCCGTGCTCAGCGCGCCCACCTGGGCCGACGACAGCGCCACCATCTGGGCCGAGGTGAACTGGTCGGCGCCGGAAGCGCTCGGCTGCAGGGCGGCGATCTGCGCCAGGCTGAGCGCGGCGATCTGCGCCGTGCCCAGCGCCAGCAACTGGTCGTCGCGCAGCGCGCGGATCGCGGCCGTGCCCAGCGCGGCGATGGCGGCCGTGCCCAGCGTGGCCAGCGCGCCGGCCTGGATCTGCGCCAGCGCGGCCGAACTCAGCGCGGCGAACTGCGCCGTGGTGAGCGCGCGCAACTGGGCGGTGTTCATCGCCGCCAGCAGATTGCCGTCGCGTGCGGCGGCGTTGAGCAGCAGCGGATTGATCGCCGCCACGTCGGCCGTGCTGAGCGCCACCACCTGGCTGGCGCCCAGGATGCTCAGCTGGGTGCTGTTGAGCGCGGCCACCTGGGCCGTGCCCAGGGCCGCCAGCTGGCCGGCCGTCAGGGCCAGCACCTGCTGCGTCTTGAGGCCGGCGATGGCCGAGGTTTTCAAGACCGCCACGTCGGCCGTCTCCAGCGCCGCCACCACCGTCAGCTGCAGCGCGCCCAGCTGGGCGCTGCTCAGCGTGGCGACCTGGGCCGTGGTCAAGGCCGCCGCCTGCGCCGCGCTCAAGCCTTGCAGCGCGGCGGTGCGCAGGGCGGCGATCTGCGCCGTGCTCAGCACGGAGATCAGCTGCGCCGCGCCGCCCAGCGCCGTCAGCTGCGCCGCCGTCAGGCCGCCCAGGGCCGCCGTGCTCAGCGCGCCGAGGTTGGCGCTGCCGATCGCGGCCACGTCGTCCACCGACAGGCGCGCCAGCTGCTGCGAACCGAGCGCGTGGATCTGCAGCGAGCTCATACCGTTAATCTGTTGCGTGCCCAGGCCGTCGATCTGGGCGCTGCGCAGCGAGGCCACCTGGGCCGACGTCAGGCCGGCCAGTTGCGCCGGGCTCAGCGCGCCGAGATCGGCGCCGGACAAGCCGCCCAGCGCGCTGGTGCTGAGCGCGCCGAGGGCCGCGCTTTGCAGGCCGGCCAGCGCGTCCGTGCTCAACGCGGCCAGCTGGGCGCTGTTCAGCACGCGGGCCTGGGCGGTGCTGAGCGCCGCCAGTTGCCGGCTGCCCAGCGCCGCCGCCTGGGCCGTCCTGAGGCCGGCGATGGCGGCCGTGCGCAGCGCCGCCATGTCCGCGGTGGACAGCGCCGCCAGCAGCGCCGGCGACAGCGCCGCCACTTGCGCGCTGCTGAGCGCGGCCGCCTGCGCGCTGCCCAGGACTTGTATCTGGAGCGAGCTCATGCCCTGCAGGGCGTTGCTGCCCAGGGCGGCGATCTGCGCCGTGCCCAGCACGTTGAACCACCACGGGTAGCCGCTCTGGTCGGCGCCGAGCCCGGGCATCTGGTCCGACCGCAGGCTGGCGACGGCCGCGGTGCTCAAGGCCACCAGATGGTCGGGATCGAGCGCGGCCAGGTGCGCGGTCGACAAGCCCGCCGCCTGGCGCGAACCGAGCGCGGCGAGCTGCGCCTGCGTCAGGCCGCCCACCTGGCCGCTGCCCAGCGCGGCGATCTGCTGGCTCTGCAGGGCCGCGATCTGGCGCGTGCTCAGGCTGTTGAGCTGGACCTGGCTCAGGTGCGCCAGCAGCGCTCCGTCCAGGGCGGAAATCACCGGCAAGCTCAGCGCGGCGATATTGGTGGTGGACAGGCCCACCACGGTCTGG
Organism: Duganella sp. GW821-FHT01E12; assembly: GCF_059422325.1. Taxonomy (NCBI): domain Bacteria; kingdom Pseudomonadati; phylum Pseudomonadota; class Betaproteobacteria; order Burkholderiales; family Oxalobacteraceae; genus Duganella; species Duganella sp. GW821-FHT01E12. The sequence goes on from NZ_JBWKWR010000001.1 coordinate 203,177, forward strand.
CTGCTGAGCGCGCCGATCTGCACACTGCTCAGCGCGCCGAACTGCGCGGTGGTCAACGCGCCCAGCTGGGCGCTGCCGAGCGCGGCCAGCTGGTCGCTGCCGAGGCCGGCGATGACGGCGGTCTTCAACGCGGCCAGGTCGGCCGTCTCGAAGGCGGCGATCTGGCGGGTCGACAGCGCGGCCACCTGCTGGCTCGACAACGCCGCCGCCTGCATGGTGCTCAGCGCGGCGATCTGGCGCGTGCTCAGGCCGGCCAGCGCGGCGCTGCGCAGGGCGGCGATCTGCGCCGTGGTCAACACATCGAGATGGCTGGCGCCGGCCGCGTCGTTGCCCAGCGCGGCCAGCTGGTCGGAACCGAGCGCGGCGATCGCGGCAGTCTTCAGCGCGGCCAAGTCGACGCCCGTCAGCGCGGCGATCTGCGCGGTGCTGAGCGCGGCCAGCTGGCGGCTGCTCAGCGCCGCGGCCTGGCTGGTGGTCAGGGCGGCCAGTTGCGCGCTGCCCAGGCCGGCCAGGGCGGCCGTGCCGAGCGCGGCGATCTGCGCGCTGCGCAGCGAGGCGAACTGGGCGATGTCGACCCCGCCCAGCGCGGCCAGCTGCGCCGCGCTCAGGGCCGCGATGGCCGCCGTGCTCAAGCCCGGCAAGCCGCGGCTGTCGAGCGCGGCCAGGTCGGCGGTCGACAGGCCGGCCATTTGTTTCGAGCCCAGCGCGGCCAGCTGCGCCGAGCTGAAGGCGACGATCTGCTGCGTGCCCAGCGCGGCCAGCTGGTCGCTGCCCAGCGCCGCCACCTGCTGCGATTTCAAGGCCGCCAGCTGGGCCGGCATCAGTTGCGCGATCACCCGGGTGGTCAGCGCGGCGATCGCGGCGGTGGTCAGCGCCGACAGGTTGGCGGTGGACAGGCCGGCCAGCGTCTCGCTGGACAGTGCCCCCAGCTGCAGGCTGCTCAGGGCGGCCAGCTGCTGGGTGGTCAGGGCGGTCAGCTGGGCCGCGCTCAGCGCCCGCACCTGGTCGGTCGTCAGGCCGGCCAGCGCGGCGGTGCGCAAGGCCGCCACGTCGGCCGCCTCCAGCGCGGCGATGTCGCCGGTGTCGAGCGCGGCCAGTTGGGCGCTGCTCAGCGCGGCCGCCTGGGCCGTGGTCAGGGCGACGATCTGGCGCGTGCTCAGGCCGACGATGGCGGCCGCGCGCAGGGCGGCGATCTGCTGGGTGGACAACAGGTCGAGATGGCTGGCGCCGGCCGCGTCGTTGCCCAGCTGGGCCAGCTGGGCCGAGCTCAGCGCGGCCAGCGCGGCGGTCTTCAGGCCGGCCAGCGCGGCCGGGTCGAGCGCGTCCACGGCGGCCGCCGACAAGGCGCCGATCTGGCGCGTACCGAAGGCGCCCAGCTGCGCCGAGGTCAGCGCGGCCAATTGCAGCGCGCTCAGGCCGGTCAGCTGGTCGTTGCTCAGGGTGGCGATCTGGCGCGTGCTCAGCGCGGCGATTTGCGCGGTGCTCAGGCCGCTCAACACGGCGCTCGGCAGGGCGGCGATCACGGCCGTGCCCAGCGCGCCGATGTCCTGGGTCTGCAGGCCGGCGACGGCCGCCGAGGACAGCGCCAGGATCTGGCTGCTGTTGAGCGCGGCGACCTGGGCGCTGGTGAGCGCGCCCACCTGGTCGCTATTGAGCGCGGCCACCTGCGGCGCGCTCAGGCCGGCCAGCGCGGCGGTCTTGAGCGCTGCCAGGTCGGCCGTTTCCAGCGCGGCGATATCGTTGCTCGACAGCGCGGCCAGCTGGGCGCTGCTCAGCACGGCCGCCTGCGCGGTGCTCAGCGCCACGGTCTGGCGGCTGCTCAGGCCGGCCAGCGCGGCCGGACGCAGCGCGGCGATCTGCGCCGTGCCCAGGGTGCCGAACAGGCTGCCGGACGGATCGTCGGCCAGCGCGGCCAGCTGGTCGGCGCGCAGCGCGGCCAGCGCCGAGCTGCCCAGCGCCTGCAGGGCGGCCGCGCTGAGGGCGGCCACGTCGGCGCTGGAGAGGCCGGCGATGTTGCGCGAGCTCAGGCCCAGGATCTGCGGCACGCCCAGGGCGGCCACCTGCGCCGTGCGCAGCGCAGCCAGCTGGTCGCTCGACAACACGGCGAACTGGCGCGAGGTCAGGCTGGACAGTTGCAGCGCGCTCAGGTTGGCCACCGCCGCCGGGCTGAGCGCGGCGATGTAGGCCGTGCCGAGCGCGGCCATATTGGCGCTGGAGAAGCCGGCGATGGTGTCGGACGACAGCGCGCCCAGCTGCGCGGCGTTCATGGCCAGGAATTGCGCCATGGTCAGCGCGGCCAGCTGGCTGCTCGACAGCACGCCCACCTGGGCCGCGCTCAGGCCGGCAATGGCGGCGGTGCGGATCGCGGCCAGGTCCAGCGGTTCCATGGCGGCGATGGCCTGCGTGCTGAGCGCGCGCAGCTGGCTGCTGCCGAGCGCGGCGACCTGGCCGGCGCTCAGGGCCACGGCTTCGGCGGTGCTCAGGCCGGCCAGCGCGGCGCTGCGCAGCGCGCCTATCTGCGCCGTGGTCAGCAGTTGCACCTGGCCCAGCGCGGCCAGCTGGTCGGAACCCAGCGCGGCGATCGCGGCGGTGCGCAGCGACGCCAGCGTGGCCGGGTTCAGCGCGGCGATGCCGGCGGCCGACAGGCTGCCCGCTTGCAGCGAACTGAGGGTGCCCACCTGGGCCGCGTTCAGGCTGTGCAGCTGGTCGCTGCCGAGCGCGGCCAGTTGCGCCGTGCCCAGCGCCGCCACCTGGCGCGTGCCCAGGCCGGCCAGCTGCGCCGTGCTCAGGGCGCCGAAGCTGGCGGCGGCCAGGCCGGCGATGGCGTTGGTGGACAGCGCGGCGAAGTCGTCCGCCTCCAGTCCGGCTAGGCCGCCCGCGCCGAGGGCGTTGAATTGCTTGCTGCTCAGGACGCCGATCTGGGCGGTGGTCAGCGCCGTCACCTGCGCGCTGCTGAGCGCGGCGGCCTGCTGGGTCGACAGCGCCGCGACCGCGCTGGTGCGCAGCGCAGCGATCCCGGCCGTCGCCAGCGCGGCCAGTTGCGCCAGCGACAGCGCGGCCAGCTGCGCGCTGCTCAGGGCAGCGGCCTGCGCCGTGGTGAGCGCGGCCACTTGTCCGGTGCTCAGGCCGGCCAGCGCGGCGGTACGCAGCGCGGCGATCTGGGCGGTGCTCAATTGGCCGAACAGGCTGCCGCCGGCGGCGTCGCCCAGCTCAGCGAGTTGCGCCGAGCTCAGCGCGGCCAGCGCGGCCGTGCTCAGCGCCTTCAAGCCGGCGCTGCCGAGCGCGGCCAGGTCGGCCGGCGACAAGCCCTGCGCCTGGCGCGAGCCCAGCGCGCCGATCTGCAGCGTCGACAGCGACTGCACTTGCGCGCTGCTCAGCGCGGCGATCTGCTCGCTGCCCATGGCGGCGAAGTGGCGGGTGCCGAGCGCGCCCAGTTGCGCGCTGCCCAGCGAGGCCAGCAAGGCCGGCCCCAGCAGCGCGATGGCGGCCGGATTCAGCGCGGCCAGGTCGGCGCCCGGCAAGCCGGCGATCGCGGCGCTGGACAGGGCGGCCAGCTGGCGGCTGCTCAACGCGGCGAATTCCGCGGTGGTGAACGCGCCCAGCTGGATGCTGCTCAGCGCGGCCAGCTGCTGCGTGCCCAGGCCGGCGACGGCGGCGGTTTTCAGCGCGGCCAGGTCGGCCGTTTCCAGCGCGGCCACCTGGGCCAGCGACAGGGCGTTCAGTTGCGCGCTGCTCAGCACGGCGGCCTGCGCGGTCGACAGCGCCGCCACCTGGGCGGTGCTCAGGCCGGCCAGCACGGCCGGACGCAGCGCGGCCAGCTGGGCCGTGCCCAAGGCGCCGAACAGGCTGCCGCCGGCGCCGCCCAGCAGCGCCAGCTGGTCGGAACCGAGCGCGCCGGCGGCGGCCACGCTCAGCGCGCGGATGGCCGCGCTGCCGAGGGCGGCCACGTCGTCGGTCGACAGGCCGGCCACTTGGCGCGAACCGAACGCGGCGATCTGCGCCGTGCTCAGGGCCTGCAGCTGGGTGCTGCTCAGCGCGGCGACCTGCGCGCTGCTCAGCGCCGCGATCTGGCGGCTGCCGAAACCGCCGATCTGCGCCGTGCTCAGCGCGGCCAGCAGCGCCGTGCCCAACTGCGGCACCACGGACGGATTCAGGGCCGCCAGGTCGGCGCCGGACAGGCCGGCCAGCGCGGCGGCGGACAGCGCGCCGATCTGGGCGCTGTTGAGGGCGGCGACATCGGCCGTGGTCAGCGCGGCCAGCTGGGCGCTGCTCAGCGCCGCCAGCTGGCGGGTCGACAGGGCGGCCACGGCGGCGCTTTTGAGCGCGGCCACGTCGGCCGTCTGCATGCCGGCGACGGCGTCGGTCGACAAGGCGTTCAGCTGCGCGCCGCTCAGCGCGGCGGCCTGCGCCGTGCCCAGCGCCGCCACCTGATCGGTGCCAAGCGCGGCCAGCTGCGCCGTGCTCAACGCGGCGATCGCCTGCGTGCCCAGCGCGGCGATGCCGCGCGTGCCGATGGCCGCGATCTCGTCGCCGGTGAAGCTGGCCAGCTGGCGCGTGCTGAGCGCGCCCAACTGGCCGGCGCTCATCAGGGCGACCTGGTCGGACGACAGGCTGGCGATGTTGGCCACGCTCAGGGCGGCCAGGTCGGCCGTTCCGAACGCGGCGATGGCCTGGCTGCTCAGGCTGGTGAAGGCGCGGGTGCCCAACGCGGCCACCTGGGCGGTGGTCAGCGCGGCCACCTGGGCGCTGGTGAGCGCGCCCATGAAGCCCGACGGCAGCGCGCCCACCGCGTTCAGCGTGGCCGGCCGGATGGCGGCCAGGTCGCGCGTGGTCAGCACCGCGACGTTGCCGGGAGCCAGGTAGGACAGCTGGTAGCTGCTCATCGCGGCCAGGTGGTCGGTGCGCAGCGCCGGCACCTGAAGCGAACTCAAGGCGACGATATCCTCGCTTGTCCACAACGACAGGTCCTGGGTGGTCAGGACGTTGGCGATCTGGTCGGTGGAGAGTACGGGGACGAAGGTGCTCATCGCGAGTTCCTTATTTGATAACACCTTTCACTATAGCAGAATTCGCTCTAATTTCTACAAAGCAACGAATTTATTTCCTTGATTTTTATCAAAAATTACATGAAAAATGCCGCAAAATCAAAGACTTTGCGGCATCCTTAACCAACAGGCAACGGCTTTTGTGGCGCGGCGCTCAGGCCTTGGCTTCGCCGCCCAGGGCCTCGACCACGTCGGCCATCAGCTTGGCCAGTTCGCCGGTCATCAGCATGAAGTCGCCGTCGAAGCGTTCCTCGTCGTTGCGGGTGCTCGACTCCTTTTCCGCGATCACGTCCAGCGGCTTGATGCCCTTGATCGCCAGCGATTCGGTCAGCACGAAGGAAATCTTGCTGTCCCAGGTCATGGCCAGGCGCGTGCACTGCTTGCCGGCCGCGATGTGGCGGCGCACCTCGTCCGCCTCCAGCGTGTGGCGCACATAGCGCACCGCCGCCTTGCTCTCGCCGGTGGCGCGCAGCTCGGTGTCCATGTCGACCGTGAAGCCGGACGGCGCGTCGTCGGCCTGCAGCCATTCGGTCATCACGCCCACCGGCGAGCGCTGCACGCGCAGGCTTTCCAGCGGCAGCTTGTCGACCGCCTTGAGCAGCAGCTTGATCACTTCGTCGGCCTTGGCCGGGCTGGCCGCGTCGACCACCAGCCAGCCGTTGACCGGATCGATCCAGGTCCAGACGTTGCTGCGGATCGAGAAGGCGCGCGGCAGCAGCTCGTCGGCCACGCGTTCCTTGAGTTCCTTCATCGCCTTCTTGCCGGGGGCGAAGCCTTGCGCCTCTTCCATCTCGGCCGCGCGCGCCTTGGCCACCTGGTTGATCACGGTGTTGGGCAGCAGCTTCTTCTCGGTGCCCAGCAGGATCAGCATCTGCTGGTTGACCACGTGCACCAGGCCGCCGTTCGGGCGCGGACGGTCCCAGCCCTGGCGCAGCAGTTCATTGCTGCTGGCCGGGACGAAGGAGTGCGGCGCCAGCGCCGCTTCCAGTTGTTCGGGGGTAAAGGCCCAAGGGGCCGGCAGACGGTAAATCTGTAGATTCTTGAACCACATGTGTTGAGCCTTGTTTCAGTAATGCCAGGGGAGCGCCATTTTACACGGTGACGGCGGCGCTGGACCGAATCTGTTGCTGGCCTAGGCGAACAATTCGCCTTGCTGGGGCACAGCCGCCTGCGGGCTGGCGCCGGGCGGCTCCAGCGTGCTGGCGCGCACCCCCAGCAGGCGCAGCCGGCGTTGCAGCGGCACCCGTTTCAGGCACTCGCGCGCCGCCTGCAGGATGCCGGCCGCGTCCGCCACGGGCTGGGGCAAGGTGACGTTGCGGCTGACGATCTGGAAGTCGTCGAAGCGCAGCTTGATGCTGATGGTGCGGCTGACGTAGCCCTTGCGCTGCAGGTCGTCCGCCAGCCGGTCGCACAGCCGGGTCAGGATGGACGACAGCGCGCCGCGGTCCTGGCGCGCATGCAGGTCGCGCTCGAAGGTGGTCTCGCGGCTGATCGACTTGCTCTCCGAGCTGGTGGAAATCTCGCGGTGGTCGATGCCGTGCGCGGCCTCGGCCAGCCAGGCCGCGTAGTGCGCGCCGAAATGGTCCTGCAGCAGGCCGGCGTCGGCCGCCGCCAGCTGGCCGATGGTGTCTATGCCCAGCGCGGCCAGCTTCTCGGTGGCCTTGGGGCCGATGCCGTTGATCTTGCGCACCCCCAGCGGCCAGATGCGCGCCGGGATGTCCGCGTGGCCCAGCACCGTCAGGCCGTCCGGCTTTTCCAGGTCCGAGCAGATCTTCGACAGCAGCTTGTTGGGCGTCACGCCGATCGAGCACGACAGCCCGGTGGCGTCGCGCACCGCCTGCTTGATGCGCTGCGCCAGCTCGCGCGTCTCGCCTTCCACGTGGGTCAGGTCGATGTAGATCTCGTCGATGCCGCGGTCCTCGAACTCCGGCGCGATGGCGGCCACGGCGTTCTTGAACAGGCGCGACATCTGGCGGTAGGCGTCGAAATTGACCGGCAGCAGGATGGCGTCAGGCGCCAGCTTGGCCGCCTTCATCATGCCCATGGCCGAGCCCACGCCCAGCGCGCGCGCCTCGTAGGTGGCGGTGGTGATGACGCCGCGGCCGACATAGTCGCGCAGCCGGGAAAAGGTGTGGCGGCCGTCCGCCTGCAACACCGGCTGGGCGTCGCGCCCGCCGCCGATCACCACCGGCAGGCCGCGCAGCTCGGGATAGCGCAACAGCTCGACGGACGCATAAAACGCGTCCATGTCGAGGTGGGCAATGCGGCGCGGGCGGTCGACCATGATGCGGATGAAATTACTGTGAATGCATACAGTATCCATGGAAACGCCTCAGTTCGCAAGACCCCACCTTTTGCCGCGCCCCGATGTTAGACTGGAGAAACCGCTTGCTTCCCCCGGCCGCCATGACCAAGCGCCTGACCACCGTATTGCTGGGCATGTTGCTGTGCGCCGCCCCGGCCGCCCGGGCGGCGGAGGGCGGCTGCGCGCCGGCCAGCGTCGGCCTCAGCGACCTCGGCTACGCCTCCTACCGCGACGGCGGCGCCATCCGCGGCATCACGGCCGACCTGCTGGACGAGATAACGCGGCGCAGCGGCTGCGCCTTCCAGCTGGGCTGGTATCCGCACGGCCGGATGTACGCGCAATTCTTCAGCGGCCGGCTGGACGTGACCGGCGCCGCGCTGCGCAACGCCGAGCGCGACCATCACGGCGTGTGGCTGCCCTACACCTATTCCCAGTTCGAGCTGGTGCTGCTCAACCAGAGCGCCGGCGAGTTCCACAGCCTGGCCGATTTTGTCGAGCACAGCACGGCGCGCCTGAACGTGGCGCGCAGCATCGCGTATTCCCCGGCGACGCAGGCGCAGATGGACCGGCTGCAAAAGCTGGGCCGGCTGGAATACGTCAACGACTACGGCGTGGTGTTCCGCAAGATCCTGGCCGGCCGCGCCGAGGGCACGCTGGCGCCGCCGGCCATCCACGTGCTGCACCAGCGCCAGTTCCACCTGCTGGGCAAGATGCGCGCCGCCACCTTCGCCGAATCGCCGCGCGCGATGGTGGGCATCTACGTGTCCAGGCAGGTGCCGGCGGCGCAGCGGCGGCGCTACATCGAGGCGCTGCGCGCCATCGTCGGCGACGGCACGGTGCAGCAGATCTACCTGCGCTACCTGGACGCCGACCTCACCCGCCAGATCTTCGCCGGCGGCGTGCGCGACATCCTGGACGCCATGCCGCCAGACTAACCGGCGCCGGCGCGCGCGCGGAACCACGCCGCGCTGGCCTCGTCGGCCGGGAAGAACGATTCGATGCGCAACTCGTGCACGGTGACGTCGTGCGGCGTGCCCAAGGTGGCGATGGTGGTGAACAGCTTCAGCTCGACGCCGTCCTTGCGCAGCGTCACCGGCAGGAAGGGCAGGGCGCGGCGGTCCAGGTTGGGCGTGCGCGGCATGCCGGCCACGCCGGGCAGCGCCAGCAGCTCGTCCAGCAGCAGCGCGGCCGCCCCGCCGGGGCCGTCGCCCATGGCCTCGCGCTGGATCCAGTGCAGCAGGTCGGCGCCCACCTCCTCCCAGTTGAGCAGGTAGGGGCGCGCGCCCCGCGGGTCCAGCATCAGCCTGAGCACGTTGACCGAGCCGTCGGTGGGTAGGACCGCGTCCGGCGGCAGGCCCAGCAGCCAGCGCATCATGCCGGCCGCCGGCGCGTTGGCCAGCGCCAGGTTCCACAGCCGGTCCACCACCAGCGCCGGATACGGCGCCTGCTGCGCCAGCATGAAGTCCAGCGCCCGCCGCACCGCGCCCAGCTCCGGATCGGACAGCTTGCGCTCCTGGTAGGCCGGCGCGTAGCCGGCCGCCAGCAGCATCACGTTGCGCTGGCGCAGCGGAATCTCCAGCACCATGCCCAGCTTCAGGATCAAGTCCTTGCTGGGCTGCGAGCGGCCGCTTTCCAGGAAGCTGATGTGGCGCTGCGAAATCTCGCTCTCGGCCGACAGGCGCAGCTGGCTGTAGCCGCGCTTGCCGCGCCAGTACTTCAGCGCGGCGGCGAAGTCGCTGAAATAATCGGTCGCGCCGTGGGCGCCGGATGGATGCGATGCGGGCATGCGGGTCTCCTTGTCCGGCTATGATAGCCCGGCCGCGTTCAGGCCGCGTTCAGGAAGCCGGTGACGCGGGTCAGGCGGCCGTCCGCGCCCAGCTCGGCGACGTCGGTGCCGTGCGCCACCGGCGCGCCGCCGGGCACGGCCAGCGTCCACGAGAAGCGCACCACGTCGTTGTGGCCGTCCGGCGTGCCGTCCAGTTCGAAGCGGTAGCCGGGGAACTGGCCTTGCGCGCCGGCGATCATGGCGTCAATGCCGTCGTGGCCGGCGCCGCGCATCATCGGGTCGAGGTAGCGGGCGTCCAGCGCGAAGGCGCGCGCCACCAGCGCGCGGCGGGCGGCGGCGTCGCGTTCGTTCCAGACGGCCAGGTATTGGTGAGCGATGTGGGCTGGGGTGTGCATGCTGATCTCCTTGGGTGGTTGATGTCGAAGCGACGGAAACCATTGTCCGGAAATCGCTGCGCGACGGCGATTACGTCCCAGGTAATCGGCGCGCCACCACCAGCACGGCGCCGGCCACCAGGCTGGCCGCCAGCAGATAGATGCCGTTGGCCGTGCTGCCGGTCGCGTCCTTGATGGCGCCGACCAGGTAGGGACTGGCGAAGCCGGCCAGGTTGCCCACCGAATTGATCAGCGCGATGCCGGCCGCCGCCGCCGCGCCGCCCAGCATCGCGGTCGGCAGGCTCCAGAAGATCGGGAAGGTGCTCAGGATGCCGGCCGTGGCCACGCTCAGCGCGGCCATGGCGATCACGGTGTTGTCGCTGTAGACGGTGGCCACCACCAGGCCCAGCGCGCCGGCCACGGCGGCTGCGGCCGCGTGCCAGCGCCGCTCGCCGCTGCGATCCGAATGGCGCGCGGCCAGCACCATCGCCAGCGCCGCCACCAAATACGGGATCGCCGTCAGCAGGCCGATGTCGAACACGTCCTTGACGCCGCTGTTCTTGATCAGCTGCGGCAGCCAGAAGCTCACGCCGTACAAGCCCATCACGAACAAAAAGTACACCAGCGCCAGCAGCCACACCGTGCCGCTGGCGAACACCCGCGCCAGCGGCAGGCGCTGCTGGTGCCGGCCGTCCTCGGCGATGGCGCGCTCCAGCAGCCGCTTGTCATCCTCGCCCAGCCACTTGGCGGCGCGGATGCCGTCGTCCAGATAGAACAGCGTCCACACGCCGATCAGCACCGACGGCAAGCCTTCGAGCAGGAACAGCCACTGCCAGCCGCTCAGGCCATAACGCCCGGCGAAGGCCTGCATGATCCAGCCCGACAGCGGCCCGCCCACCACGCCGGCCACCGCCACCCCGCTCATGAACAGCGCCACCATGCGCGCGCGGCGGCGGGCCGGATACCAGTAGGTCAGGTACAGGATGATGCCGGGGAAGAAACCGGCCTCGGCCGCGCCGAGCAGGAAGCGCAGCACATAAAACGTCGCCACGCTGTCGGCCAGCATCAGCGCCGACGAGATCAAACCCCAGCTGATCATGATGCGGGCGATCCAGATGCGGGCGCCGGTGCGCGTCATCAGCAGGTTGGACGGCACCTCGAACAGGAAGTAGCCGATGAAGAAGATGCCGGCGCCGATGCCGTACACGGTGTCGGAAAAGCGCAGGTCGGCCAGCATCTGCAGCTTGGCGAAGCCGACGTTGACGCGGTCCAGGTAGGCGGCCACGTAGCACAGGAACAGGAAAGGCATCAGCCGCCAGCTGACGCGGCGGTACAGGGGATCGAGATGGCGGTCGTCAAGCTGCATGGGAGGGGTCCTTATTCCGGGTGTTCGGCGTGCAGCCATGGTGACACCGGATCGGGGCCGCAAACAAATTTTCTAAATAATTTACAAAAACCCTTGCGGAACGGATTAGGCACCTTGTAGAATACGGCCTCGTTCAGCAGTTGCAACAAAGTAGTGAAGCAAAGCTGATATGTTTTCTGGGTGCTTAGCTCAGTTGGTAGAGCGGCGCCCTTACAAGGCGTAGGTCGGGAGTTCGACCCTCTCAGCACCCACCAGGAAAACAGAAAAACGAAATTTGGAGCGGTAGTTCAGTTGGTTAGAATACCGGCCTGTCACGCCGGGGGTCGCGGGTTCGAGTCCCGTCCGCTCCGCCAAATTCCTTTAAGGGCCCGATTCGTCGGGCCCTTAATCATTTCCGCGCCGATTAATCCGCGATTAAGCTTGGGCTTGCGCATCGGGTGTTATCCTCCCGGCATGATTCTCTCCACCACGTCCTTCCCTCCCTATCTGCGTTTCCGCGTCCACATGGCGCGGCAGGCGATGCTGCAGTTCGTGGCCAGCTTCACCACTTCGCTCGAATACATCCTGCTCGGCTTCGGCCAGGTGCTGGTGGGCCTGGTCGCCTGCCTCGCGCTGCCGGGACTGTTCGCGGCGACGCGGCCGTGGCCGCAGGCGCTGGGCCTGTTCGCCGGCCAGGCGCTGATCGCCAGCGCGCCGGTGTGGCTGCTGCGCAAGCGGCTGCTGCCGGCGCAGGTGCTGCAGTGGTGCCGTCCGCTGCCGATACCCGCGCGCTGGCAATGGGGCGCCAACATCGCCGTGGCCGGCATGATCATCGTCCCGCTCGGCCTGGCCTACGCGCTGTCCACCGCGATCTGGCTGTATCAATGGCCCGACTGGCTGCGGCCGGTGGCGCCGCAGGCGCTGCTGCTGACCATCGGCTCGCTGCTGCTGGGCTGGATCGTCTCGACCTTGGTGCTGGCCCGGCGCTGCCGCATGCCGGCCGCCGCCAAGCTCGATCCCAACCGGCCGCCGCCCGGCCCCTACGCGCCGCGCCTGCCGCGCCACGGCTGGAACGCGCCGCACCACTGGCGCCAGCTGTTCTGGCTGCCGTTCTGGCGCGCCGACAGCGTGGTCGGCATCCAGCAGACCGTGCTGCTGCTGGGCGCCGCGCTGGGCATCGGCACGTGGCTGTGGCATCCGCCCGTGGTGCCGCCGGCGCTGTGGGGCTTCAACGCCGCGCTGCTGCTGATGCTGCTGACCGACCGCGGCGACAAGGCCGTCACCGAACAGATCGCGCTGCTGCGTCCGGTCGCGGCGGCATGGCCGGTGCCCATCGAGCGCCTGTTCCGCTTCGCGCGCTGGTCGGCGCTGCTGCCCGGCCTGGCCGTGATGGCCTGGTTCGCGCTGCTGACGCTGGGCCACCTGGGCCGCGCCACGACCGCCGGCTACAGCACCACCGTGGCCACCGTCTGGCTGTGCTTTGCCGGCTTGGCCCAGGCCGCCATCATCGTGCTGCGCCGCCTGAGCGTGCGCGGCCGCGTGGGGCTGGTCATCAGCGCCATCATCATCCTCACCGCCATTGGAAGCGAATTATGGAACTGAAGCCCGTGCTGCGCATGGAACAACTGACCTTCGAATACGCCAGCCATCCGCTGTTCCGCCGCTTCGACCTGCGGCTGGACGCCGGCGTCACCTGGCTGCGCGGCGAGAACGGCGCCGGCAAGACCACGCTGCTCAAGCTGGCCGGCGGCGCGCTGACGCCGCACGCCGGCGTCATCACGCTGGACGGCATCGACATCCGGGCCCAGCCGCTGGCCTACCGGCTGCAGTGCTACTACTGCGGCGGCGACACGCCGCAACTGCCGTGGCTGACCGTGCAGGAAATCCTCGACCTGCACCTGTCGCTGTACCCCGGCACCGACGCCGCGCTGCTCGACGCCGAACTGCAGGCCTTCCATCTGCGGCACACGCTGGACCAGCCGGTGACCACGCTGTCGCTGGGCCAGCACAAGAAGATGCAGCTGTCGCTGGCGCTGGCGCTGCCGGTGCGGCTGCTGCTGATCGACGAGCCGTTCAACGGCCTCGACGCCGACGCCATGGCCTACCTGCGGCAGCAACTGTCGGCGCCGCAGCGGCTGGCGCGCCAGTGCATCCTGCTCACCAGCCACCTCGACCCGGCCCTGCCGCTGTCCGCCACCGTGCAACTTTAAGTTATCATGGGAATGATGAGCTGAGCCGGCCCGGCCCGCATTCCCGCACGGAGTTCCCCTGATGTTTGGTTTCCTGAAATCGCCCGCATTGTCGCCGCGCCTGCTGCGCCTGAAGGAATCGGCGCTGTTCGCCACGCTGACGCCGCTCGAACTGAAGATCGTCGACGGCCTGATGCACGAACGGCGCTACCTGGCCGACGAGATCATCTTCGACGAGGGCGAGGAAGGCCAGGCGCTGTACCTGGTAATGTCGGGGCGGGTCATCATCAGCCGCAAGCTGGGCGCCACGCGCGAGGTGGTGGCCGAGCTGTCGGCCGGCGCCTTCTTCGGCGACCTGGCCCTGCTCGACAACACGCCGCGCAACGCGCAGACGCGCGCGCTGGACAACTGCGAGCTGGCGGTGTTCTTCCGCGCCGACTTCATGGGCCTGATGGAGACCGACGCCGTGATCGGCTACAAGATCTCGCTGGCCCTGGCGCGCCACATCGGCGGGCGCCTGCGCGACTGGATGAGCGGCAAGCCGCAGATCGAGGCGATATGAACTTCCTGCCGACCCAGCAGCGGGCCGGGCCGGTGGTCTGGAGCGGCATCATCGCCGCCACCTGCGTGCTGCTGTTCCTGCTGCAGCAAATGCTGTTCCTGGCCATCCCCTTTTTGCTGGGCATCGTGCTGTACTACATTTTGCAGCCGCCGATGCAGCGCCTGATCCGCATGGGGCTGAGCCACAACGCCGCCACGCTGATCGTCGGCGGCGTGTTCCTGCTGCTGCTGGCGATGGCCGGGCTGGTGTTCATCTTCTGGGACAGCGGCCCGTCCGACTCGTGGCAGGACATGCTGGGCAAATACCTGACCGGCGGGCTGGAGTTCGTGCGCCACACGATGCTGTCGCTCGAGCGCGAGTTCCCCATCCTCAGGCAGATCAAGCTGGCGCGCACGGTCAACAGCCGGGTGAGCGCGTTCACCGGCACCTTCGTGCAAAAGCACCTGACCGACATTCTGGTGTCGGTGGCGGCGTGGCTGCCGTCGCTGCTGCTGGCGCCGTTCCTGACCTTCTTCTTCCTGCGCGACGGCCTGCGCTTCAAGAAATTTTTGGCGCGCGCCGTGCCCAACGCCTTCTTTGAAAAGACCCTGTGCCTGCTGCACGAGGTGGACCAGACCGCGCACCGCTACTTCCAGGGCCTGATCAAGCTGACCATCCTCGACACGGCCGTGCTGGCCATCGGCCTGTGGGCGATCGGCGTGTCGTCGCCGCTGGTGCTGGGGTTGATCGCGGCGATGCTGGCGTGGGTGCCGTACGTGGGCTCCATCGTCGGCTGCGTGCTGGTGGTGATGGTGGCCTCGACCGACGCGCCGGCCGAGCCGGCGGTGGCCTACATGGCGATCGGCGTGTTCATCGCCGTGCGGCTGCTGGACGATTTCGTCTTCATGCCGATGACCTTGGGGCGCAGCCTGCACATCCATCCGCTGATCACCGTGCTGATGATTTTCATCGGCGGCTCGGTGGCGGGTGTGGCGGGGCTGATGCTGGTGCTGCCGCTGCTGGGCGTGGTGATGGTGATCGGCGAAACGCTGGGCCGGCTGATCACCGACCCGCGCCTGCGCGCGCGCCACCGCAACGCCATGGAACTGCGCACCCGGCAAGCCAGCGCCGACCTGACATAGGTGGGGTCAAGTCTGACATTCGGACACGGGCTCTGCCGTAGCGACCGCTACGGCAGAGCCCGTGTCCGAATGTCAGACTTGACCCCAATGTTGGCATAAAAAAAGGGCCGCTGTCGTAGCGGCCCTTTTGCTTTGCTACGAACGCTTACGCGGTCAGCGCCTGCTGCTCGGCCGCTTCGGCCACCACTTCCACGTCGTCCGAGCGGATCAGGTGGTCGAAGGCCGACAGGGCCGCCTTCGCGCCTTCGCCGGTGGCGATGATGATCTGCTTGTACGGCACCGTGGTGACGTCGCCGGCCGCGAACACGCCGGGGATCGAGGTCTGGCCGCGCGCGTCCACTTCGATCTCGCCGTGGCGCGACAACGCCACCGTGCCCTTCAGCCATTCGGTGTTCGGCACCAGGCCGATCTGCACGAACACGCCTTCCAGCTCGACCTTCTTCGCCTCGCCCGACACGCGGTCGGTGTAGCTCAGGGCGTTGACGATCTTGCCGTCGCCGTGGATCTCGGTGGTCTGCGCCGAGACGATCACGGTCACGTTGGCCAGGCTGCGCAGCTTGCGTTGCAGGACCGCGTCGGCGCGCAGCTCGGCGCCGAACTCGATCAGCGTCACATGCTTGACCAGGCCGGCCAGGTCGATCGCCGCCTCCACGCCGGAGTTGCCGCCGCCGATCACCGCCACGCGCTTGCCCTTGAACAGCGGGCCGTCGCAGTGCGGGCAGTAGGCCACGCCGTGGTTGCGGTATTCCTTCTCGCCCGGCACGTTGATCTCGCGCCAGCGGGCGCCGGTGGCCAGGATCACCGACTTGGCTTTCAGCGTGGCGCCGGTCGCGGTCTGCACCTCGATCAGCTTGCCCGGCACCAGCTTGGCGGCGCGCTGGGTGTTCATGATGTCGACGTCGTATTCCTTGACGTGCTGCTCCAGCGCCACGGCGAACTTCGGACCTTCGGTCTCCTTGACCGAGATGAAGTTCTCGATCGCCAGCGTATCGAGCACCTGGCCGCCGAAACGCTCGGCCAGCACGCCGGTCTTGATGCCTTTGCGGGCGGCGTAGATGGCCGCGGCCGCGCCGGCGGGACCGCCGCCGATCACCAGCACATCGAACACGTCCTTCTTGCTCAGCTCGGCGGCCTGGCGGGCGCCGGCGTTCGTGTCCAGCTTGGCCAGGATCTCCTCGACGCTGGTGCGGCCCTGGCCGAAGTGCTCGCCGTTGAGGAACATCATCGGCACCGCCATGATCTGGCGTTGTTCGACTTCCTGCGGGAACACGCCGCCGTCAATGGTGGTGACCTTGATGCGCGGGTTGATCACCGCCATCGCGTTGAGCGCCTGCACCACTTCCGGGCAGTTGTGGCAGCTCAGCGAGATGAAGGTTTCGAAGACGTAATCGCCGTCCAGGTTGCGGATCTGCTCGATCACGGCCTCGTCGAACTTGATGGTGTGGCCGCCCACCTGCAGCAGGGCCAGCACCAGCGAGGTGAATTCATGGCCCATCGGCACGCCGGCGAATCGCACGCCGATGTCGGTGCCGGGGCGGTTGATGCTGAACGACGGCTTGCGTACGGCATCGTCGGTGCGCTGCACCAGCGTGATCTTGTCGCTCAACAGGACGATTTCCTGGAGCAGTTCCTCCATCTCGCGGGCCTTGGCGCTGTCATCGAGAGAAGCGACGATCTCAATCGGTTGCACCACTTTTTCCAAGTAGGCTTTCAACTGGGTTTTGAGAGTTGCATCTAACATGATTTTTCTTCCTTTTTACAAATATTTAGGCGTATGCCGGGCCGGACGCCCGGACCGGCATCGCGGTATTACTTGTGTGCTGCAGTCTGCTTCAAGACTTAGATCTTGCCGACCAGGTCCAGCGACGGGGTCAGGGTTGCGGCGCCTTCGGTCCACTTGGCTGGGCAAACCTGGCCTGGGTGCTCGGCCACGTACTTGGCGGCCTTGACTTTGCGCAGCAGCTCGGAAGCGTCGCGGCCGATGCCGTTGTCGTGCACTTCCATCACTTTGATGAAGCCTTCCGGATTGATGACGAAGGTGCCGCGCAGCGCCAGGCCTTCTTCTTCGATCATCACTTCGAAGTTGCGCGACAGGGTGCCGGTTGGGTCGCCGATCAGCGGGTAGTTCACTTTCTTGATCGCGTCCGAGGTGTCGTGCCATGCCTTGTGCGCGAAGTGGGTGTCGGTCGACACGCCGTACACGTCCACGCCCAGCTTGGCGAATTCAGGCTGCTGCTCGGCCAGGTCTTCCAGTTCGGTCGGGCACACGAAGGTGAAGTCGGCTGGGTAGAACATCAGAACGGACCACTTGCCCTTCAGGGACTCTTCGCTCAGGTCGATGAACTTGCCGTTGGCGTATGCGGTGGCCTTGAATGGTTTGATTTGGGTATTGATCAGAGACATTGTGGTTTCCTCGTTGGGTTGTGAATCATTGAGACGCCAGTTTAAGGGCTTTTGCCCCATTTGCAAAATTGATTGTTCCAATAGTTTCAATAGTCTTCAGCTATAGGATGGGCAAAGGGGATAGCTATTATCGCGTAGCGGCCTCCAGCTTGCTGCGCACGAAGGAGAAGGCAGCGCTCGCGCCGCCCAATCGAATCCGCCCGCAGCGCCATTGATGGGATAATCGGATCCATTACTTAACCTCAAAAACAGAGGAACAATGCGCCTCAATCCCGCCTTCGTCGGCACTATCTTTCTTGCAGCAACGCTATCCAACGTCCTGGCGCAAACGCCGGACAGCACGCGCAATGGCACGGTCGAGGTTATGCCGGATGGGAACTTGCGGGATCCCGTTCCCAGCGCAGAAGCGATGAAGGAATTCCTGGCCACGGCCCAAAAGAATCTCGTTTTTTTAAAAGGCGGCACGTTTGACATGGGCGACTGGGGCGCCGAGGTCAACAAGGGTGGGCTGCCGTTCGACGGTTCGTTCGACTCCAAGCCACTGCACAAAGTGACGCTCGATAGTTTTTCTATCGGTAAGTACCCCGTCACCTACGCCGAGTTTGACGTGTTCACTGCAGCGCTGCGCCTGCCGCGCGTCAATCAATCCAATGCTGATCGAACACACCGGAAAGCGGATAATCCAGTCGGCGTTACGTGGCAAGGTGCGGCTGACTATTGTGCATGGTTGTCAAAACAAACCGGACAGCCATTTGCCCTCCCTACCGAAGCGCAATGGGAGTACGCCGCGCGCAGTGGGGGCAAACGCCATGTATATCCGACTAACAACGGCGAATCCGAACCTGGAAAAAATCTGCCCTCATTCGAGCAAATGGAAGCGGCGGGCGGATACGTTCCGGTATCAAGTTTCCCCCCCAACCCGGCTGGAATTTATTACATGAGCGCAGGGGTGCACGAATGGACACAAGACTGGTATGACAAAGATTACTACCGCAATTCACCAAAGAAAAATCCAACTGGCCCAGCCAGTGGGACCCGCCATGTCGCACGGGGATTCGCCGGCAGCGATTCAAGCGCCATGACATTCAAACGCTGGACACCGAAAGAAAACCCACCAACCGGGACATGGACGTTTTATCCAGCTGACAAAAAAGAGCCCACTAGAGAAATTCCATACACGACCTACTCCAACTACGCGAGCAATGCGTTCCGCTGCATTCGCTTAGGCCGGTGACGGCATTACGCATACATTGAATGCTCAATGACATGCGTGGCAGCGATAAACTCTGGGGAACTGTTCCAGATGAATGGCAGGCTCAACAGCGGTTCTGCCTGTGCCAGTCTGTCTTGAGCATCCTTCAGACAAGCGGCGTAGCGAGTACCGGCTATACAAGAGTTAATCTCAGCAAAACCAGCCGCCTCATTCTGTTTGTCGCCCATAGCGAGTGTCATACGTTCCGCTATTGTGCTTAAGTGATTCATGGTTTGTGGTGCCCCGAGTATCATGGCCATCAACACAGGCGCATCCTGGCGCATCGACGGATCGAGGCTACCGCCAGCAGCAGCAACCTGCCTGGCAATCTGCCCGGAGACCTCCGGCGGAGCATAGCTAAACCAGCTAGATGTTTCTTTTTCCAATTCAACGCGAATACGCTGCAAGAACTCCTTTCCAGCCTCGCTGCCGCGCTCAATCGCTTCATCTATTTTTTCTACCGCGTTCTTGAATTCCGACGCAATTTCATCCATGCCTTTCTCTACAAATTCGTCAATATGACGGCCGGCGGCAACCATCAAATATTTGACTTGGCAGTACGTCTTATAAGTGCGTTCGTCAATTATGTCACCGACCTTGTGGTAGTCGATGCGCTTCAAATGATAGGCCACGCATTTGAAAAATTCGCCGATCATGCCATAGGCAGCCACAAATTTCATGGACCCGTCGCCACCCAGCCCCAGGCAGGCGCCGATCTTTGCGTAGATCACAAATTTTCCTTCTTCGTGCTTGATCGCGAAGCTGCCCTTGACGCCGATGCCCGCCGTTCCGGCCACGCCGGCGTCGACCTTGGCCATGTCCTTGTATTCGGCGACCGCCTTGCCCGCCTTCACCTTCAAGGGCTTGCCGTCGCTCTCCGCGCCTTCGGGATTGAGCCATTGCAAAGCACCTTTGGCATCGACGCCGGCGGTCGCGCCGGCAAAGGCCTGCAGGTCGCCGCTGGCGCCGGCGCGCGCCTTGACGCCGCTCTTCTTTTTATTCGCCGGCGGGATGCCGCGCACGCCCTGCTTGCCACCGGTCAGGCACAGTTCCACATCGACTTCCACCGCCAGGCTGGCGCCGGCGCTGCCCGATAACACCAGTTCGCCATACAGGCGCCAATATCCCAGTTCGACCGCCTCGCCCGCCACATCCATGGTCGCGTGCCAACCGGCGTAATGCGGCCAGTACAGCTCCGTGTGCACGCGCCCCTCGGCCACCGCGAACGCAGCCTTGGCGTTGGCCTTGATGCCCATGTCCGCCGACTTCAGGCCGCGCTTGAGGCGATCCGGCCAGGTGCGGTCGCGCTGGTCGAACAGGTTGCCCCGGAACGGCTTGAAGTTGACTTCCAAGCCGGCCCCGGCGGTGTAGCGCATCAATTGCGCGTCGACCGCCAGGTCGATGTTGCGATGCGGGTCTTTGGGATCGATATTAAATTTCTTTTGCACGTCATCGACATTGCGTTCGATGAATTTGGCGATGTCGCCGTTCATGGTCTTAGCCCACTCGGTCAACACGCCGGTGTATTCCTCGGCGTCGCCCGGCTTCAACTTCCACTCCTTCTTGAAGCCCTGGTCTTGCGCCTTCTCGGCGATGCGGTGCTTGATCTCGGTCGTGTTGAGTTTGCCGTCCTTGAAGACCTTGTCCTTGTCGCGCTTGGCCTTCTCGCCGCCGACCACATAAATGCGCTTTTCCGCCAACACCTTTTTCAAGCGCTCGCTGGTGACGTAAATCGGCACGCCCTTGCCTTTGTCCTTGTATTTCGGCGTGCGCAGCGACACCAGTTCGACCATCTTCACGCCGGCCTTGGCGTCAAGCTTCGACAACGGCTCCAGCTTCTTCTTGACCTCTTCGCTGGCTTTCTGCATCTCGTCGAGCGCGGCGTTCAGTTCGGCCTCGGCCTTCTTGAGGTCGGCGGCGACATTGCTCTTCTGCGCCGCCCGCATCGCCACGGCCGCCTCGGTGACTTTCTGGTTGGCGGCCTGCAGCGCGGCGATTTTCTTGCTGTGCTCGTCCGCCTCGTAGTGAAAATCGAGGAACTCGGGCGGGTACAAGGCCAGGAACGCATTCTGTTCCGGCCAGTAGATCAACTCGCCCTCGCCAGGCGTGACCTTGGCGTCGATGAAGGTATGGGACGGCACCGTGCTCACGGTGGATGCGTGCGGCTTGCGCGGTGGCGGCGGTGTGACGGCGGTCGAGTCGGGGGCGGCGGTTAAACTCATAGCGATTAGTCGTGGTCCGGTAAATACAAGTGAATCTGCTCAGGCTTGGCGGTGAACAAGCGTTGCGTGCGGCCTTCGGCGTCGGTATAGCCCTCGATCACCGAACCGCTGGCGGACTCCATCCGGTAACGCACGTTCTTCATGATCTCGCCGGTCTTTTCGTCGCGCACGACAAAGGCTTCGTTGTACAAATCCTGCGCCTTGAACACGGGCGCGCCGGCGCTGCCGTCGGCCGGGCCGGCGAGTTCCTTCATCGACGCCTTGAACGTCATCGTCCCCGGCCCATGGATCATGATGTTGCCACCCTCCAGCTTGAGGTAGGCGCCCTGCGCGGTCAGCATCACATGCTCCCTGGCGCCGACCGTCACGCTCTTGCTCACGCTGGCCACGGTGATCAGCTTGTCGGCGGTCACCTTGGTCGCGTCCGACTGGCTCTGCACGCTGACCTTGCCGCTGGCCGCGTGCAGCCTGATGCCGGTCTCCTGGTTGGGCTTGTCCGCGTTGCCGGCTTTGCCGTAGGTGAACAGGCTGATGCCGTCCTTGACCAGCTGGCTGGCGTTGCCCTGCGCGGCGAGATTGATGTCCTGCCCCGCGCTCAGGCTGGCCGTGCCGCCGGCCGCGAGCACGGCGCTGGCCGGCGTCACGGCCGCGATCCCTGCCGGGCTCGACAGCTGCAGATGCTGGGCGCTGTACGCGCTGACCGCGCCGTCGCCGCCCTGGCGGCCGCCGGCGCCGGCCGCGGTGGCACGCAGCACCTGGCCGCTGTGGTCCATCTGCGCCAGCGCGGCCAGCTTGGCCGGCTGCGCCTCGTCCTTGAACCTGGCGTTGTGCTTTTGCGCGGTCTCGGCCAGCGACAGCTGCAGCGCTTGGCTCTGCCCGATCTGCGCCTGCGCCTCGGCCGAGTCGAGCTGGCCGCCGTTGCCGCCGTCGCGGGCGTCGGCCGACAGCAGCAAGCCCCGGCCGGCGCGCAGCGCGGCGCTGTGCGCGCTCTTCAGCTCGGCGCCGAAGCCGGCCGTCATCAGGCGCTGGTTGTCGCTCTGGTGGCGCAGGTGGCCCAGGTTCAGCTCGTCCGTGCCGGCGTGCGGCGAGGCGTGCCGCTGCAGGGCCACGCGCGGCTCGCCCGGATGGTCGTCGAACACCAGCTGGCTGTAGGCGCCGGCGCCGCCCTGGCTGGCGTGCATGGCCTGCGACTTGATGCCCGACAGCGCGGCCGGATGCGCATGCGCGCCGCCCTCGCCGGGGAACCAGGCCGGGGCGTTGCCGGTGGCCGCGCCTGCGCCCTGGCCGGCCTGGTTGTGCTGCGCGTCGCGCGCGCCGCTGCCGTTGTAGACGCTGCCGATCACCACCGGCCGGTCGATGTCGCCGTCGATGAAGTCGATCAGCACTTCGCTGCCCACGCGCGGCACCGCCACCGCGCCCCAGTTGGCGCCGGCCACCGGCGCCATCGCGGTGGCGATGCGCACCCAGGTGCCGGCCGTGTCGTCGGCCGGCGCGCCGCTGTGGCCGTCCGGCGCCGGATGCGCCAGGCGGCTGTGGCTCTGCTCGCCGCGCTGCCAGTGGAACTGCACCTTGATGCGGTGGTCGCGGTCGGTGTGGATCACCGCGCCGGCCGGGCCCACCACGATGGCGGTCTGCTGGCCGCGCACGGTCGGCTTGGGATGCAGCAGCAGGCCGTGGCCGTCCACGTCGCAGCTGCGGTAGGGCACCTTGCTGCGGATGGCGTCGATGCGGTTGCGGTACAGCGGCCGTTCGCCCTTGTCCGCGCCGACCGCGTGCAGGCTGCCGCCCTGTTCGCGCGCGATGGCCTCGGCCAGCGCGCTCACGCCCAGCGCCTGCGTGGCCGCGTGCCAGATGTCCGTGCTGAGGTTGTTGTGCGCCAGGTGCAGCACGCGCGTGATGAGGAAGCCGCGCTCGGCGGCGTCGCCGGCGTCCAGCAGCGCCTGCCCCTCCAGCGTGAAGGTGGTGCCGGGACTGAGCGTGCGCACGGTGCCGGCGCCGGTGTAGATTTCCCGCCCCGCCTCCAGCGCCTCGACCTGCCGCCCGGCGATGTGCTGGCCGTGCTCGCGCGAGGTGTAGGCGTAGGCGCCCGGCGCGTCGCGGCTGAGCGGCGCGCCGGGATCGGCGCCGACGCTGGCGGCCGACGCCGGCCGCGTGCCGTGGCTGCGGTAATCCCAGCTGGCCAGCTCGACGCCGCCGGCGGTCCAGCGCAGCTCGCTGCGCCAGCGGTCGATGGCGTCCTCCCGCATCACCGCGCCCGGCTGGGTGTAGCGCACCGTGGCCTGGGCGTTGGGCTGGAAGCTGCCGTTGTGGTCGGCGATCACCATGGTGTGGCTGCCCAGGCCGGGGCTTGCGGCGTCGCCGCTGTGCTCAAAATAGTAGAACAAGCCTTCCTCGCGCATCAGGCGCTCGGCGAAGGCCAGGTTGGATTCCTGGTACTGGCAGGTCAGGGAACGCTTGGCATAAATACTACGGTCGGCCAGGTCGTAGCGCCATCGCGGCACCAGCTTGCCGGGGTCCTGCCAGCCGTTGAACACGGCGTCCAGGATGTCGAACACGGTCTGGTCCTGGAACACCCGGCTGTCGCGCCCGGCCGCCAGGAAGGCGTACCAGGGGCCGATGCTCAGCTCGTAGCGCGCCAGGCCGCCGTCGGCGCCCAGCATGCGCAGCGCCGTCACATGGCCGTGGAAGGGGCGCAGCCGGTCGCGGCTGGCGGCCGTCATCAGTTCCAGCAGCACCGGCTGGCCCAGCAGCGACTTCAGCGGGATCGCCGCATCGCTCGACAGCGCGGTCACCGTCAGCCGGTAGGGCTGGCTCAGCGCTTCCTCGCCGCGCAGGCATTCGGCCACCAGCGTCTCCGCCCCCAGCGGCGTGCTCAGCCGGAGGATGCGGTTTTCCTGGGTCAAACTGTCTAACAGCGCAAACATCGATCGCAACCCTTCAAATGTAACGGCGGAATTAGTAAATTACTATGATTTATCCGGCATTACACCTGAGTTCGCCCGGTTGGGCAAGAGTGATACGATTGAAATCAGGCCGCCTGCTGGCGCAGCAGCTGGTCGAACTGCTCGGCCGGCATGGGGCGGGCGAACAGGTAGCCCTGGCCGTAGTCGCAGCCGGCCGCGGCCAGCAGGTCGCGCTGCTCCGGCGTCTCCACGCCCTCGGCGATCACCCGCAGGCCCAGCTTGTGGGCCATGACGATGATGGCGTCCGACAGCGCCATGTCGCTGGAATCGGGCGCCAGGTTGCGGGTGAAGGAGCGGTCGATCTTCAGGTAGTCGATGTCGAACTTCTTCAGGTAGGACAGCGACGAGTAGCCGGTGCCGAAGTCGTCCAGCGCGACCTGGATGCCGGCGTCGCGCAGCTGCAGCAGCTTGTTGCTGACCGTGGCGTTGGCGTCGAGCAGCAAGCCCTCGGTGATCTCCACCACCACCGACTGGCCCGGCAGGTCCAGCGCCTGCAGGTAGGCGAGCCAGGCGTCGTAGGCGCCGTCCTCGCGCGCGAACTCCAGCGGCGACTGGTTGACGCTGACCTGGAACTCCGGATGGTGCTCGTGGCGCCAGCGCTGCACCCAGCGCGCCGATTCGCGGAACACCCATTCGCCGATGTCGACGATCAGGCCGCTCGCCTCGGCCAGCGGGATGAAGTCCATCGGGCTGACCACGCCGCGCTGCGGGTGGTTCCAGCGTATCAGCGCCTCGGCCTTGTGGATGCGCCCGCTCTTGAGGTGGACGATGGGCTGGAAGTACAGCTGGAACTGCTCGCCCTTGAGCGCGCCGCGCAGGTCGTTGGTCAGGCGCATGCGGTTGAGCGCGGCCACCTGCAGCGTCGGCGTGAAATAGCTGTAGCGGTTGCGCCCGGCCCCCTTGGCCGCGTACATGGCCTGG
This sequence comes from Duganella sp. GW821-FHT01E12, assembly GCF_059422325.1. NCBI lineage: Bacteria > Pseudomonadati > Pseudomonadota > Betaproteobacteria > Burkholderiales > Oxalobacteraceae > Duganella > Duganella sp. GW821-FHT01E12. The sequence goes on from NZ_JBWKWR010000001.1 coordinate 227,665, forward strand.
TCGGCGTGCTTGAGCAGGTCGTCGATGTCGAGCGCGTCGTCCGGGTACAGCGTGATGCCGATGCTGGCCGACACGAAGGCCTGCTCCTGCCCCAGCGGGAAGGGCTGGCGCAGGCTGTCGATGATGTGCTGGGCGATCTGCTCGACCCGCTCGGTGCCCTCCAGCTCGGACAGGATCACGGTGAACTCGTCGCCGCCCAGGCGCGCCACCGTGTCCGACTTGCGCACGCAGGCGCTGATGCGGCGCGCCGCGTCCACCAGCAGGATGTCGCCCTGGTGGTGGCCCAGCGTGTCGTTGACCTCCTTGAAGTGGTCGAGGTCGATGAACAGGATGGCGATGTGCGAGCGGTCGCGCTGGCTCTTGAGCATGTCGTGCGCCAGCCGGTCGTGGAACATGCGCCGGTTGGGCAGCTGGGTCAGCGGGTCGAAGTTGGCCTGCTGCCAGATCAGCGCCTCGCTCTGCTTCTTGTCGGTGACGTCCTCGATCATGCACAGGTGGTGCGGATGGCTGCCCTTCTCGGTCTCGATGGCGGTGACCGACACCTCGATCCACACCAGCTCGCCGTCCGGGCGGAACAGGCGGTTGGTGATCTTGAAGCTGCCGACCTCGTGCGCCAGCAGGCGCCCCATCTGCACCTTGATCTGGGCCACGTCCTCCGGATGGCCGGCCTCCAGCCAGCGCATCGCGCCCAGCTCGACCTGCGAGCGGCCGACGATCTCCTGGAAGCGCGGGTTGATGTCGCGGTATTCGTAGGTGACCGAATCGACCAGCGCGATGCCCAGCGGCGACGCTTCGAACATGGTGCGGAAGCGCTGCTCGCCGGTGCGGATGGCGGCGTTGGCGCGGCGCCGCTCGCGCGCCAGCAGGCTGAAGTGGATGGCCGCGCCCACCATCAGCAGCAGCGCGGCCGCGCCCAGCACGCGATACAGCCACAGCAGGCTGGCGCCGCCGTCCATGCTGTACATGAAGCCGTCGAAGTTGGCGTTCTTGGGCACCATGCCCAGGCCGGCGTAGACGTCGGCGATGTGGCGCCAGCGCTCCGGGTTCTGGTAGCCGATCTCGACGAGCACCGGCTGCACCAGCGGCACCATCTGGCGCGCCTCGTACAGCAGGTGGGCGCGGTCGCTGCGCTGCGAATACTTGGCGAGGATGATGTCGGCCATCTCCTCCTGGTGGCTCATGGCCCACTGCCAGCCGCGCATGCTGGCGGCGCGGAAGGCGCGCACCCGGGCCGGATGGTTGGCAATCTCGCGCTCGCTGGTGAACAGGTTGTCGCCGTAGAAGTCGATGCCGACCGCGCGCGGGCTGTAGATATCGTAGGGGAAGCCGAGGCGGTCGAAGGTGTCCGGCTCGTTGGTGGTGTAGACCGCCATGGCGTCCACCCTGCCGTTGATCAGGTCGGCCGTGTTGTAGGTCGGCTCGACCCGCTGGAAGCTGGTGGCCGGTATGCCTTCCTTGACCAGGTAGGCCAGCAGCTCGTCGGCGTTGCCCAGCTCGTCGGTCAGCGAGCCTATCATGGCGCGCTTGCCGATGATGCGGCGGATGTCCGGCTCGGCGCTGGTCTGGCGCATCGCCAGCGCGTACGGCGAGTGCTGGAACACCACGCCCAGCACCACCACCGGCTTGCCGGCCAGGCGCGCCAGCAGCAGGCTGCTGGCGCCGACGCCGTACTCGGCCTTGCCGGACACGACGTCGCGTTCCGGCTCGTTGCCGTCCGATCCCTCCAGGATGGCCACGTCCAGCCCGGCCTCGCGGTAATAGCCCTGCTCCAGCGCGGCGTAGTAGCCGGCGAACTGGAACTGGTGGCTGTGCTTGAGTTGCAGCGTGATCTTTTCCTGGGCCGCGGCGGGCGCCAGCCACAGCGCCGGCAGCAGCGCCAGCAGCGTCAGGCCGCCATGGCGCCACCGCCGCGGGGCGCGGGCTGGCAGGGAAGAGGCGGGGACGGCATCGCGTAATGGCACTAGGGTTCCTGAGGGCAGCGGACTAGGTGAAATTGTAGCCGCTTCGGCGCCCGATATCGTCGCTTTCTGACAATACTCAGGCATAAAACACAACGGACGGCCAGGCGCGCGCCTGCCGTCCGTCGCAAGCCGGTAGTACTACTTAGTTGGCGATGCTGACCGGCACCGGCGCCTGGGCATTGTCACCCTTGCCCAGCTGGCCCTCCACGTTGCGGCCCCAGCCCCACAGCGTGTTGTCCGAACGCAGGCCGAAGCTGTGCGAGGCGCCCGAGGCCACCGACAGCCAGTTGGTCGCCGTGCCCACCTGCACCGGCGTCGGGCTGTCCGGGCCGGCGGTGCCGAGCTGGCTTTCGGCGTTGCTGCCCCAGGCCCACAGCTGGCCTTCGCGCGTGACCGCGATGGTGTGCGCGGCGCCGGCCGCCACCGCCAGCCAGTTGCTGCCGACGCCGATCGGCGCCGGCGCGTTGATGTTGGTCGAGCCGTTGTTGCCCACCTGGCCGAAGCTGTTGCTGCCCCAGCCGAACATCGCGCCGTCGCTGCGCACGCCCACCGAATGGTTGGCGCCGGCCGTGATCGACGACCACTGGAAGGCGCCGATCTTGGCCGGGGCGTTGATGTCCACCAGGCCGCCGTTGCCGACCTGGCCGCTGGTGTTGCCGCCCCAGCCGTACAGATTCAGGTTGTCCTTGATGATGGCCAGCGTATGGGTATCGCCGGCGCTCACCGACAGCCACGCCTTCATGCCGGTCGGCAGCGGTATCAGGGTCGGGCTCAGCCTGTCGATATTGCTGCTGTCGCCCAGCTGGCCGTTGAAGTTGCGGCCCCAGCCGTACATGGCGCCGCTGGTCTTGATCGCGAACGCGTGCGACTTGCCGGCCGCGACGAAGGCCCAGTCGGTGTCCTTGCCGATCTTGGTCGGGGTCGGATGCGGGTCGGTGTCGGACGTGCCCAGGCCCAGCGTGCCGTTCTGGTTGGAGCCCCAGGTCCACAGCGTGCCGTCGGTGCGCAGCGCCACCACGAACTGCTCACCCACCGCCACCTGCTTCCACAGCGTGCTGCCGCCGCTGACCAGGACCGGCGCGTTGCGGTCGGTCTTGGTGCTGTCGCCGAGCTGGCCGCGGATGTTGGAGCCCCAGCCGAACAGCGTGCCGTCGGACTTGCGGCCGATGGTCTGGTTGCCGCCGGCGTTCACGCCGTTCCACAGCGCGATCACGCTGATGTTGAGGGTGCCGACCACGCCGTCCTGGGTCGCGGTGACGATGTCGGTGCCGGCCGCCTTGCCGGTCACATTGCCGGCCGGGACGATGCTGGCCACCGCGCCGGTGCCCTTGAAGGCCCAGACCAGGCCGCTGGCGGTGTTGAGCACCTTGGTGCTGTTGTCCGAATAAGTGCCGGTGGCCGTCAGCGGCACCGAGATGCCGATCGGGATGGTGGTGCTGCCGGTGGCCGTGACGGCGATGGACTTGAGCGTCGGCGCAGCCGGCGTCGCGTTGCTGCCGCCGCCGCCGCCGCCGCAGGCCGCCAGGATGGCCAGCACGGGTACCAGCAGCAGGGTCGAGAATTTAAAGTTTTTCATGTTCTTCCAGTTCACAGAATGAGGTCTGCGTGCGGAGCCAACCGAACCGGTGGCCAGCTTGCAACCAGTGTAGCCGCAAGCGGCCGCCACGCATCGCCGGAGCAAGCCTGAATTATCCACGCAATTGCACCGTTAGGGGTATTTAACAACATTTCTTCGGGGGAATAGACAAAAAAAAGGCAGCGCCCGCAAGGACGCTGCCTGACCGGCCGGCCGGGCGGGCTTATTTGCGGCCGCGCGGGGCCGGCTTGCCGCCCTTGGCCGGGGCGGCGGCGGCCGGCCGCTTGACCTTGATGGTGTCGAGGATGGAGGCGCGCGGCTTGGTGTCGAGCGACTGGCGCGCCGTCAGCGAGCCGGTCAGCGCGTTGGCGCGCGGCCCCTGCTGGCGCGCCGGCGGCTGGGCACTGGCGACGATGCCGGAGCGGGCGCCCTTGGCGCTCGGCGCCGGGCCGGACGGCGCGCGCCGGCTCGGGTCGGGCGCATTGCCCTCGCCCGCCGACCACGACGGGATCAGGTGCTTGTCGCCGTTGCCGATCAGGTCGCCACGGCCCATGGCCACCAGCGCCTCGCGCAGGATCGGCCAGTTCTCCGGGTCCTGGTAGCGCAGGAAAGCCTTGTGGGTGCGGCGGATCTTGCCGCTGCGCGCGGTCTCGACCACCTCCGAATCCTCGGTCACCTTGCGCAGCGGGTTCTTGCGCGTGTGGTACATGGTGGTGGCCATGGCCATCGGCGTCGGCATGAAGGTCTGCACCTGGTCCAGCTTGAAGTTGTTCTTCTTCAGCCACAGCGCCAGGTTCAGCATGTCGAGGTCGGTCGTGCCCGGGTGGGCCGCGATGAAGTACGGGATCAGGTACTGCTTCTTGCCGGCCTCGAGCGAGAAGCGGTCGAACATCTCCTTGAACTCGTCGTAGGCGCCGATGCCCGGCTTCATCATCTTCGACAGCGTGTTTTCCTCGGTGTGCTCCGGCGCGATCTTCAGCAGGCCGCCCACGTGGTGGGTGACCAGCTCCTTGACGTACTCGGGCGAACGCACGGCGATGTCGTAGCGCAGGCCCGACGAGATCAGGATCTTCTTCACGCCGGGAATCGCGCGCGCCTTGCGGTACAGCGAGATCAATTTGCTGTGGTCGGTGCCCAGGTTGACGCAGATCGACGGGTACACGCACGACAGGCGGCGGCACGACTCCTCGATCTTCGGATCCTTGCAGGCCAGCCGGTACATATTGGCGGTCGGCCCGCCCAGGTCGGAGATGGTGCCGGTGAAGCCCTTGGTCTTGTCGCGGATGTGTTCGATCTCGCGCAGGATGGACGGCTCCGAGCGGCTCTGGATGATGCGGCCCTCGTGCTCGGTGATCGAACAGAAGGTGCAGCCGCCGAAGCAGCCGCGCATGATGTTGACCGAGAAGCGTATCATCTCCCACGCCGGAATGCGGGCCTTGCCGTAGGACGGATGCGGCGCGCGCGCGTAGTTCATGTCGTACACGCCGTCCATCTCGTCCATGCGCAGCGGCAGCGGCGGCGGGTTGAGCCAGACGTCGCGCTCGCCGTGCGCCTGCACCATGGCGCGGGCGTTGCCGGGGTTGGACTCCAGGTGGAACACGCGCGAGGCGTGCGCGTACATCACCGGGTCGGCGCTGACGGTTTCGTAGGACGGCAGCCGCACCACGGTCTTGTGGTGCTTTTCCTTCGCCATCGCCTGGCGCTCTTCGCGGCTCATGATGCGGATAGGCTTGACGACCTCGACCGGCACCACCGGCTTCGGCTCGACCATGCCCTCGTCCGCCTCGGCCCTGGCGCCGCCGTTCTCGGTGGCGCACGACGAGGTGTTCTGCTGCACCATCATGTACGGATCGGGATGGGTGTCGATCTTGCCCGGCACGTCCACGCGGGTGCTGTTGTGCACGCCCCAGTCCGCGTCCGGCAGCCAGCCGGCCGGCACCATGAAGGCGGTGCCGCGCAGGTCGCGGATGGATTTGATGTCCTCGCCGGCCGCCATGCGGTGGGTCAGGTCGACCAGCGCGCGCTCGGCGTTGCCGAAGATCAGCAGGTCGGCCTTGGAATCGGTCAGCACCGAGCGGCGCACCTTGTCCGACCAGTAGTCGTAGTGGGCGATGCGGCGCAGCGAGGCCTCGATCGAGCCGATCACCACCGGCGTGCCGGGGTAGGCTTCGCGCACGCGCTGGGCGTAGACGGTGACGGCGCGGTCGGGCCGCTTGTTCGGCTCGCCGTTGGCGGTGTAGGCGTCGTCCGAGCGGATCTTGCGGTCGGCCGTGTAGCGGTTGACCATGGAGTCCATATTGCCGGCCGTGATGCCGTAGTACAGGCGCGGCTTGCCCAGCGCGCGGAAGGCCTCGGCGGAGGTCCAGTCCGGCTGCGAGATGATGCCGACGCGGAAGCCCTGCGCCTCCAGCAGGCGGCCGACCAGCGCCATGCCGAAGCTCGGATGGTCGATGTAGGCGTCGCCGGTGACGAGGATGACGTCGCACTCGTCCCAGCCCAGCGCGTCCATTTCGGCGCGGGACATCGGGAGGAAAGGCGCGGCGGCAGCGCGCGCAGACCGCTTGGGAACGGTCGCAAATAAATTGGTAGGGGAGCTCATATCGGACAGCATTGTACCGGAAATGCCCCCGCTCCGCTTGTGCCGGAAAGAAAAATTCTTTTACTATTCAATCACTTGAGTGTAAATGATGACGGATTCACATTGCTATAGTCCGCAATTTTGCTATAACGGTTAGATACCTATCGCCGGGAGACCATTATGCGACGCCGACTTTATTTCATGCTGCCGGACGTGCCGAGCGCGCGCGCCATGCTGGACGAATTGCTGCTGGCCCGCATCGAGATCGGCCACATGCGCTTCATGGCCAGGGATGCGCTGCCGTCGGACATGCCGGACGTTAACTTCATGCAGAAAACCGACCTGGTCCACGGTGCCCAGCTGGGCGTGGTGATCGGCGCCATCGTCGGCCTGGGCGCCGGCGTGTTCCTCACGCTGTTCCCGGTGGACGGCATGACCTTGCGCACCGCCGCCATCCTGCTGGTGGCGCTGGCCGGCGCGGTGTTCGGCGGCTGGGCCTCGGGCATGAACGCGGCGGCCGTGCCCAATTCGCGCCTCAAGCCCTTCGCCGCCCGCATCGAGCAGGGACAGGTGCTGTTAATCGTCGACGTGCCGGTGCGGCGGGTCGAAGAAATCGAAGAGATGATCGCCAAGCGTCATCCCGAAATCAGCTTTGGCGGTATGGAACCGCCTATGCTGGCGTTTCCGTAACGCCGGCTGCCCGGGGACTTGGGTTCCCCGGGTTCTCCCGCCTGCTTTAGATTCCCATGCTCGACAGAATATTGCCCAGCTCGCGCAGGGCCGGTTCCAGTTGCGGATGCCGCACGGCGAACTTGGCCGAGATTTCCTGCGTGCGCTCGGCCAGGCCGTAGGTGGTGCTCTCGCCCGGCTCGGCCTCGGCGGCGCGGCGTTCCAGCAGTTGCTTGATATCGCCGTCCAGCTGCGTCAGCAATTCCTGCAATTCATCGTCGATCGGGCCGGCGCTGGCCAGGCGGTTGCGCAGGGAACTCAGTGAAGCCTTCAGATTGCTGTCCATATACATCCCTAGTCGGTAAATTTCGTGGCGACGTAAAGTTCTTCGACTTTGGCGCGGGCCCACGGGGTCTTGCGTAAAAATTTCAGGCTGGACTTGACGCTCGGATCGCTGATGAAGCAGTTGATGTCGATCCGTTGGCCCAGCTGTTCCCAGCCGTAATGCGCGTGCAAAAGGGTCACGATGGCTTCCAGCGTCACGCCGTGCAGTTCGTTACTCATAGTTCTATCTTACTCATAAAATGAAAGGGCCGGACTCGATTCTTACACAAATCGAGCCCGGCCCCTGCTTACTTGTCCCGCTGGCGCTTACTTTTCGGTCAAGCCGCAGCACTCCACTATCAGAGTTGTGTAGCAACCCATGTTTATACTTTAAGTCCTTTTGCCATCTTAGAGGCTAGTGCTTGAACCGCCATCAATGCCTCTGCAAATTCTGGATCACTTTCCTCAAATTCCCTGACAGCAAAATGACCAACGATAATGTTTTTCAGCCGAGATTTATCGCGCTCATTCCCGTTCAATACCGCCAAAACATATTCCAATTGGGTTACAGCCGAAGAAAATATCTCGAAGTTTGGCGCTGTGTTTAAACGGGCGCGAGCAAGTTCCAAAGCTTTAGTTACAGTTTCTATTGCGCTCATAGGTTCACCAAATTTAATGTGAATCAGGGGAAAACACCGATTTTTTGCTTGAAAATAATTGTCGGGCACCCCCCGTCGTAGGATAGGACTGCCCTTTAACTGACCAAAAATCTTCTACCTCCGCCGAAGTGCTTCGTAGTACGGTTGTCGGTTGAGTTGTCTTGTATGAATTGAGTATTTTGGGCTCCACGGTTCGGGTGGCTCGATTGAAGCCAAGGGGGCTGATTCCTAATTCTGTGGGTTCTACCGATGGACTTAAAGAGTACCAGTTTCCCTGCGGTGCTCCCGATGTTTGATATTGCCAAAGCTGCTTTTGGGAACCTAGCGTTTGTACTTCAACAGGTTTGGTAAGGTCAATTCCTGTCATGTACGACGGAATAGCCTCCTCTGGGACGCCTTGGGATAGGAAGAAATTGGTAGCGGTTTGCTGGTTTCCCCGAATATTGATGTCGAGGTTGAGGTTCCCTGTTCGTCCAAATTTTTCATTCAGATGCCCACGTCGCAGCGCCGTACCCCTCGCGACACGGACGCCATCCTCCGTCTGACCAGCTGGCGCAATTGTTGGTTCCGCACCGCCAACGGTGCTAGCCTCCACCGCACCTTTCCCCATTTCGCCACCAGTGCCTGCCGCTCGCGCGGCCTCTCCGGCCTTGCTCAGTGTCAGAGCGCGCTTTGCCGCGCTCTTGACTATCCCCGCGCCGCCGGCGAACAGCTGAACGGCCGTGGCGATCACGTCGCCCCCTTCCTGCGCTGGATTTTCCATCTTAAATTTTGGCAGGTCAATGTTAGCGCCCAGCCGCCCGGTTTCCGCCGCCACGTCGGACAACGTTTTTGTCGCCTCAGTCCGTCCAAATGCGGCTTGCGTCGCGGCCGATTGGTCCAATTCAGTGACACGTTGTTCGGCAGCCGCCTTCAACAGCAGTTCGCAAATATACGAAGGAATGTTGGCCATGCCCTTGGCCGCGCCTTTGACAGCTTCCGCCGGATGGTTAGCAGCCTGACGCAATTGCTCTTCCGTCCGGCGCAGCCATTGCTTGAACGCGGATTTCTCCTGCTCCGTTTCAAGTTTGACCGGTGGGTTCGACGTCGCCAGCGCGTCATTGGGCGACGCGCCGCTGATGGGCGGCACCGTGATGTAGATGCCTGGATTGTTTCCACCATTCATGGTGCAGGCATCGCCATCCCTGACCACGCGCTTGCCTTCCACGCGCACGGACTTGCTGGCCGCCACCGGTTTGACTTCCCCGTTGACCGTGCCCGACCTGACGCCGCCTCCGCTGCCTTGCTCGTCGCCTTTGCAGCTTGGCTGCGAACTGCCCAAGGTGTAGACCCGCTTGCCATTAAAGCGGACGTTGGAAGCGACGTCGACGCTGTTGGACAGGTCGACGGTCGTCGGATAGGGAAGAGGCACCATGCTGGGACCAACCGGCGTCAGGTTGAACGATGGCGCGGTGGAAGTTGCCGTGAAGACGCCGTCCTTGCGTGCAGCGATCTTGTTGTTAGCGTGCTTTAATGGTTGAGCGCGCCGCGCTTGGAGCTTTTGTTCAGCGACCAATTGTTCGAGCCGCTGAATATTATTCTTCAGCTCATCGAAGCGCTTCTGCTGTTCGGCCACTTCCAACGTACTGGCGATCTTACTGGTCCCGTCGTCGCCGTTTGGATCGGATAACTTCAAATGGTCACTCATGGCGCGCCTTCGACCGTCGACGATGGTGACGATTCGGCCGCGCCGGCGTAGCAGTCCAGAAAATTGACCTCCCGTAGCATCCTGTCTCGCTCTTCATGGCTATGCATGCGCGCTTCGCAGCGGCGCAATGGTGCGTCTGCGTCCTTTGGCAGTATGCCGCGCCACACCAGGGTCACTAGTCGCTCTTCCGGTTCGAGCAATACCGTATCAAGGGCCAGCGCCTGCCGGAACAGCGTGCCATCTTCCTGCCTGACTAGCACGAAGCATTCGTGGCCCGGCAGTTTTAGCCGCAGCGTTGTATTACCATCGCGGTCTGGTGTCGCTCCCGGTGTGTCTGGAGCGCACAGATTGATGAGCTCAAATGTTTCATTCCCGCGCAGGAAATCGGTTTGTTGATCGGGCGGGGCGGCGTTCCAGAAAGCGAAATCGAAGTCCGCCGGCAAGGCGTCGTCACCCTTGAGAAAGGTTTGATCAACCGTGCCGGCGAACGCGCGCCGGGCCGGATGCGAGCCGGCACGTATGCCGAAGCCGGCGGGTTGTAGCGCGCTCGGGCTGTCCCGTTCCGCATCGTTCGGGCTTCCACGCAGCGCTTGCCAGAACTTCCAGGCGCAGAGCGGCGCGGCTGAAAGTTCTATCTGCGGTGCGGCGATAGTTCTGACGCGCGTCGCCCGCAAGTAAGAAGGTTCGACGTATCCGGTCCCGCGCGGATTGGGTTCGTAAACCGAATGCAGGGCCGGTGATCGCGCTAGCGCGCTGCATTGCTTGCGTTGCAGACGTTGCGCGGCCGGATCATCGGCCTCGATCCGGCATTCCCCGCCGTAGGCGCGCTCGTAGCGCAGCGGCAGCATTGTGACCCGTTTGGCGTCGGTTAGCTTCCACGGGTTGAGCCGCAGCATGCCCAGCGTGGACAGACGGAGCAGGCCGTATAAGGTCCGCGTGACGCCCGCCTTCTTTTTGAACTCGCGCTCGCCACTGACGATCAGTGTCTTGTTGATCAGAAGCGCGCCGGGAACGGGATGTTGTTCCGCGTGCTGAACCGCTTTCCGCCAGCACGCCATAATCCCGGGCGCTGCGTTTTCAAATTGATTCAACCCCTGGGGGCGCTGCGGTATTGGCGCCGGTGCATCCGGTTTGGCGACCCGCAGACGCACCGGGAAACATGTCCGTGGCTTTCCATGGGGCGCATATGCCGTCGCGTTGACGATAACGTCGCACTTAGGCTTGTAGTGGCACAGGTCGGATTCCTGGCGCCCCCCAGCTCCGTCTATTTCGCCAAAGCAGACGTTGCCTTCGCACAGAGGCACCTGCGCGCTGGCGTACTTCAGCATGCCAGTGGCGAAACTCAGAGTCTGGCGCAGCGCCACGACATGGAAAGGGCGCCGGTGCTGATCAATGCCCTCGAACGCTTGGGCTGGAAACGGCGTGTGATTGACGAATTCCATCGCCGCCCCCGTGTCACGTGAGGTCCACGTCTTTGCCGTCGATCTGCCTATTCAGGCACAGCAGGCAGCTGCTCTGGTGATCGTCGTCAAATGCGGCGAATAGGGCGGTAATGCCAGGAAGCAGGTTCATGTCGGCTCTCGTCTCTTGCTGCGCGCGTAGAGAGCAACTGTAGCTGACACATCCTGGTTTGCTTTGCGCCGAAACAAGTCCAGCGCAACTTGCAAGTGCGAGTGTTGATGGAATGCAGCTAGAAACGGGCAGCGATGATCAGGTTGGTGATCATCGCATTTTTCATATAAATGATTTATATTATTTCAAGCCGCGGCGCTCCAACAGCGGTTCGATGCGTGCATCGCGGCCGCGGAAGGCGCGGAACATCTGCATCGCGTCCATGGTGCCGCCGCGCGACAGCAGCATCTTGCGGAACCAGTCGCCGTTCTTGCGCAGCATGCCGCCGTTCTCGGTGAACCAGTTGACGGTGTCGGCGTCCAGCTTCTCCGACCACAGGTAGCCGTAGTAGCCGGCCGAATAGCCGCCCGCGAACACGTGCGAGAAGTAGGTGGTGCGGTAGCGCGGCGGCACCGGCGCGTAATCGACGCCGGCGGCCTTCAGCGACGCCGCCTCGAAGCCCAGCACGTCGGCCGGGATCTGCGACGCGCCCAGCTGGTGCCATTTCTGGTCCAGGATGGAGGCGGCCAGGTACTCGGTGGTGCGGTAGCCCTCGTTGAATTTCTTGGACGCGATCACCTTATCCAGCAAGGCCTGCGGCATCGGCTCGCCGGTCTGGTAGTGCTTGGCGTAGTTGGCCAGCACCTCGGGCCACACCGACCACATCTCGTTGACCTGCGACGGGAACTCGACGAAGTCGCGCGGCACGCGGGTGCCGGCGAAGCGCGGATAGTTCACGTCCGAGAACATGCCGTGCAGCGCGTGGCCGAACTCGTGGAAGGCCGTGCGCAGCTCGTCGTAGGTGAGCAGCGTCGGCTCACCGGCGTTCGGCTTCGGAATGTTGAGGTGGTTGGCGATCACCGGCTGCGTGCCCATCAACTTCGACTGCGAAACATAGGCGTTCATCCACGCGCCGCCACGCTTGTTGCTGCGAGCGTAGTAGTCGCCGATGAAGATGGCCAGCTGCTTACCGTCCGCGTCGAACACGTCCCACACGCGCACGTCGGGATCGTAGACCGGCAAGTCCTTGCGCTCCTTGAACGTCAGGCCGTAGACCTTGTTCGCGGCGAAAAACACGCCGTTGGTCAGCACGTTGTTCAGTTCAAAGTAGGGCTTGAGCTGGTTCTGGTCGAAATTGAAGCGCTCGGCGCGCACCTTGTCGCTGTAGAACGACCAGTCCTGCGCGGCCAGCTGGAAGCCACCGTGTTCCTTGTCAATCACAGCCTGGATCTCGGCGCCTTCCTTCTTGGCGTTGGCGACGGCCGGACGGGCGAACTCGGACAGCATCTTGTTGACCGCTTCCGGCGTATGCGCGGTCTGGTCTTCCAGCGAATAGGCGGCGTAGTTGGCGTAGCCCAGCAGCGCGGCCTTGTCAGCGCGCAGCCTGGCGGTCTTCAGCACGACCTGCGTGTTGTCGTACTTGCCGCCGTGGCTGCCGCGCGCCAGCGAAGCGGCCATCAGCCGTTCGCGCACGGCGCGGTTGGTCAGCACCGCCAGGTTGGCCTGGCCGGTGGTGTTGACCACCGGGATGGCGAACTTGCCCGCCAGGCCGCGCTTGGCGGCGTCGGCGGCTGCGGCGTCGATCGCCTTGTCCGACATGCCGGCCAGTTCCTCGCGGGTGTCGACGATCAGCGCCGAGGCGTTGGCCTCCTCCAGCACGTTCTGCGCGAAGCTGGTCGACAGCTGGGCCAGCTCGCTGTTGAGCGCCTTCAGCTTTTCCTTGTCGGCATTGGACAGCTTGGCGCCGGCGCGCACGAAGTCGGTGTTGTAGCGTTCCAGCAGATACAGCGACTCGGCGTCCAGATGCAGCTTGGCGCGCTTGTCGTACAGCGACTTGATGCGCGCGTACAGCTTGGCGTTCAGGCGGATGGCGTCGCTGTGGGCGGCCAGCTTGGGCGACAGCTCACGCTCCAGCGCCTTGAAGCTGTCGTTGGTGTTGGCGCCCGACAGGTTGCCGAACACGCTGGACACGCGCGACAGCAGCTGGCCGGATTTCTCCATCGCGACGATGGTGTTCTCGAACGTGGCCGGCTGCTTGTTGTTGGCGATCGCTTCGATCTCGGCGGCGTTGATGCGCATGCCCTCGGCGAAGGCCGGCGCGTAGTCCTCGTTCTTGATCTGGTCGAACGGCGGATAGCCGAACGGCAGCGTGCTGGCCTTGGCGAAGGCATTGCTGGCCGGCAGCATCGAAGCTGGCTCGGCCGCATGCGCGACGCTGAAGACGGCCGCCACGGCGGCGGCGATAATCAGGTTGGTGTTCATCTGTTTTCTTATAAACGGTTTATATTATTTCAGGCCGCGACGGTCCAGCAGCGGCTCGATGATCGGATCGCGGCCGCGGAAGTTGCGGAACAAATTCATCGCATCGTCGGTGCCGCCGCGCGAGAGCAGCTTGGCGCGGAACCAGTCGCCGTTTTCGCGCTTCAGGCCGCCTTTTTCCTTGAACCATTCGACGGTGTCGGCATCCAGCTTCTCGGACCACAGGTAGGCGTAGTAGCCGGCCGAGTAGCCGCCGGAGAAGCTGTGCGAGAAGTAGGTGGTGCGGTAGCGCGGCGGCACCGGCGCGAAGTCCACGCCCATGTCCTTCAGCGAAGCCGCTTCAAAGCCCAGCACGTCGGTCGGGATCTGCGCCGGGGTCAGCTGGTGCCAGCGCTGGTCCAGCAGCGAGGCCGACAGGTACTCGGTGGTCAGGAAGCCCTGGTTGAATTTCTTCGACGCGATGACCTTGTCCAGCAATTCCTTAGGCATCGGCTCGCCGGTCTTGTAGTGCTTGGCGTAGTTGGCCAGCACTTCCGGCCACACGGCCCACATCTCGTTGACCTGCGACGGATATTCGACGAAATCGCGCGGCACGCTGGTGCCGGAGAAGCGCGGATACTTCACGTTGGAGAACATGCCGTGCAGCGCATGGCCGAACTCGTGGAAGGCGGTCTTGACTTCGTCGTAGGTCAGCAGCGTAGGCTCGCCCGCTGGCGGCTTAGGAATGTTGAGGTGGTTGGCCACCACCGAGTGCGTGCCCAGCAGCGACGATTGCGAGATGTACTCGTTCATCCAGGCGCCGCCCTGCTTGTTGCTGCGGGCGTACATGTCGGCCAGGAAGATGGCCAGCTGCTTGCCGTCGGCGTCGAACACGTCGAACACGCGCACATCCGGGTTGTACACCGGCAGGTCCTTGCGCTCCTTGAACGACAGGCCGTACAGCTTGCCTGCGGCGTAGAACACGCCGTTGGTCAGCACGTTGTTCAGCTCGAAGTAGGGCTTGAGCTGGTTCTCGTCGAAGGCGAAGCGCTGGGCGCGCACCTTGTCGGTGTAGAAGGCCCAGTCGGAGGCGTCGATCTGGAAGCCGCCCTTGTCGGCGTCGACCACGGCTTGCAGGTCGGCCGCTTCCTTCTTCGCGTTGTTGACGGCCGGCTTGGCCAGCTCGCCCAGCAGCTTGTTGACGGCGGCGGTGTCGTGCGCGGTCTGGTCTTCCAGCGAATAGGCGGCGAAGTTGGCATAGCCCAGCAGGGCGGCCTTCTCGGCGCGCGCCTTGGCGATCTTCAGCACCACTTCGCGGCTGTCGAACTCGCCGCCGTGGCTGCCGCGTGCCAGCGAAGCGGCCATCAGGCGTTCGCGCACGGCGCGGTTGGTCAGCACGGCCAGCGGCGGCTGGCCGCTGGTGTTGACGATGGCGATCAGGAACTTGCCGTCCATGCCCTTGGCCTTGGCGGCTGCCGCGGCGGCGTCGATGGCGGCGTCGGTCATGCCGGCCAGCTCTTCGCGGGTGTCGACCACCAGCGCCGAGGCGTTGGTTTCCTTCAGCACGTTCTGGGTGAAGGTGGTTTGCAAGGTGGCGATGGCGCCGTTGATGGCCTTCAGTTTTTCCTTGTCGGCGTTGGACAGCTTGGCACCGGCGCGGACGAAATCGGTGTGGTAGCGTTCCAGCAGGTGCTTGGCTTCGGCGTCGAGCTTGAGCTTGTCGCGGTTGTCGTACAGCGACTTCACGCGGGCGTACAGCTTGGGGTTCAGGTAGATGGCGTCGCCGTGGGCGGCCAGTTTCGGCGACATCTCGCTGTCGATCGCGTCGAGCTTGTCGTTGGTGTTGGCGCCCTGCAGATTACCGAAGGTGGTTTGCACGCGGGTCAGCAGCTCGCCGGATTTTTCCATGGCGACGATGGTGTTCTCGAACGTGGCCGGCTTCTTGTTGTTGGCGATCGCCTCGATTTCCTTCAGCTGGATGCGCATGCCTTCGACGAACGCGGGCTGGAAGTGCTCGTCCTTGATCTGGTCAAACGCCGGATAGTGGAACGGCAGCGTGCTGGCCGTGGCCAGCGGATTGCCGGCCAGCGTAGCCGCCGGAGCGGCCAGCACGGTCGAGGAGAAGGCCAGGCCGAGGGCGGCCGCAATGATGAGCATTTGAGGACGGGACATGTGGGTATCTTTCATAAACGCCAGGGAAAAATGCTGACGCGACTAAGCGCAGCATGGAAGCGCAAGATCATATCAGGGTGCTATGGCGGCAGTCACTGGCAAAAAATGCTGCACTGCACTTGATTGGAAAGCGGGCGCTTTTTCCGAAGAATGCTTTGTCGAAATGGCATTTTTGCGGCTACACTGAGGCTCCAATGCAACATGGCCGCAGATATGACTCCTCAACAGCTGAAACGACATTGCCGGCAATACCCGGGCGCGGTGGAAACCCTGCACGGCGAGCCGTCGAACATCCTGGTCTACAAGGTCGAGGACAAGACCTTCGCCTACTTCAAGACCAGCGAGCCGGAGCAGTGGCGCTTCAGCCTGCGGGTGACGCCGGATCGTTTCCTGGAGCTGACCGATATGCCCGGCGTGAAGCCGGCGCGCTACATGGGTCGCTTTCATTGGGTGACCATCGTCGACGTGGGCAAGTTCCCGGCCGACTATCTGGCCGAGCTGGTGGACGGCTCCTACCGCCGCGCGGTGGAATCGCTCAGCAAGGCCAGGCAAAAGGCGCTGAGCCAGGACGCTAGCGCTGCTCGAAACGGCGATCAGGGATAAACCAGATCATCGCAACGATCACATAGACCGCGAAGCCGGCCATCGGTTGCAGCAGCGACAGGCCGATGCCGATCAAATACAGCAGCGTCGACAGCTTGCCCTTGCGATCCTTGCCCAATGCTACCCGCAGCGCCTCGTTGTTGGCCGCCAGGCACTTCGCCAGGACGTAGTAGGCGACGCTGGACATGAACAGGATGAAGCCGTAGCAGGCCAGCGGAACAGACGCTAGTTGGTTCTCCCCTACCCAAGCCGTTACGAACGGGATCAGCGATAACCAGAACAGTAGATGCAGGTTCCCCCACAGTGCGCCGCCGGTCACTTTGGTAACTGCATGGACCAAGTTGTGATGATTATTCCAATACACCCCAACGTAAATGAAGCTAAGGAGATAGCTCAAGAACACCGGCAACAGCGGAATCAGCGCGTCCATCGTAGAACCATGCGGAGTCTTCAGTTCCAACACCATGATGGTGATGATGATCGCGATTACCCCATCGCTGAATGCTTCCAATCGCCCCTTGCCCATCAATCACTCCGCTGACTGTTACCAGAGCCAGGATAGCTCCAATCGACGCTTCCATCGGCTTCTCGTGGGAAAGCTTCATTCACGACTTCTTGCAATATCACTTCCGGGTTGGCGCGAAAAGTCCGTTGCGCAACGACCCAGTTTCCGCCTACTTTCGAGAAGCGAAGTTGCTGGTAGAACTGTCCATTTCTTGCAGAAAAATTGATGTTGATGTACCGCTTCAATCCTTCTCCGAGGTGAAGGGGAACCGGCCACGGCACGGCAGTGCCGCTATGCAAGGTGCCAATATGCACCGTTTGTCCCTGATATCGTAAGTTCGGATCACTTATCTGCGCGTTCTTCAACATCAGATCAAGGTCGATGAAAGTAGCCGTCACGTCAAATAATGTGTATTGGTGGAAGTTGCAAAGGGATGCGAAGGACGATCCTAGGCCGATGACGGAACAGTATCCATCTCCTCCAGTGATATGACCGACAAGGTGATCGGTTTTTTTGTCGAGGCTGTCCAGCATTTCTGCTACCTTCAACTCAATCCCAGTTAGACCTTCTTCGACTCGCAACTGCTTCTTGACTCGATTCCATTGTCCGAACCAGAACGCCAACCCAAAGAAGGTGACAAACGCCCCATTAACGATCTTCGTCCCATCCCAAGTCTGATACGCATGTCCGACCAAACCGAAGGCAGTCCATGCAAGAGTAAGCAGAAGTGGTAGCCAGAATTCCTTGAGCAATTGAGTGATAATTTTCATAACGCAGTCTAACTGATTTCAGTCACTACTCGCGATGGGTGATTCCCTTGTTGAAGCTTGTTCCAGTAGATGCCTACATAGATGAAACTCAGCACATAGCTGAGGAACACCGGCCACAAAGGCTGCAACGCCGCCCAGTCCGCGCCATGCGGCACCTTCAGTTCCAGCACCATGATGGTGATGATGATGGCGATGACGCCATCGCTGAATGCTTCCAACCTGCCTTTGCCCATGCGCCGCTCCTTATCGTTCGACGCATTGTGATTCAACTTATTCCGGCACGCAACTTCCTTCAGGAAGACTTCGCTCTTTCGTCCATCCTGGAGGAAAATATTTTTCGCAAACGTGTCGATTTTGTGTAACGTCAGCCGTCGTAGGGATGTAGCACCGCTTGCCCAATCCACCTTAACCAAGGAAACGCCATGAAAAATCAGATCATCCTCAACCTGCCCGTGAAGAATCTGGACAAGTCCAAGGCCTTCTTTTCCGCGCTCGGCTTTACTTTCAATGCCCGCTTCAGCGGCGAGAACGCGGCTTTCATGAACATTGTCGGCGACACCATCCAGGCCATGCTGACGACCGAACCCTTCTTCCAGTCCCTGATCGACAAGCCCATGGTGAAGGCCAAGGAGGCCAATGAGCTGGTCATCTGCCTAAGCTGCGAAAGCCGGGAAGAGGTGGACAGCCTGATCGCCAAGGCCACCGCCGCCGGCGCCCGCATACCGCATCCGCCCGAGGACAACGGCTTCATGTACGACCAGGGCTTCGAGGATATCGACGGCCACCTGTGGAACCTGGTCTGGTCCGCGCCGGAAGCCTGACCCCGAATCAGCGGCAACCCGGCAGGGACACCTCGACCGCCGCGCCGCCGGCCACCACGCGCACGCCCTTGCCGGCCGGCGTGGCCGCGCAGCGCACCAGGTAGGCCTGTTCGCGGCGCATGCCGGGGAAGCTGCCCTGCCACGGCGCGATGACCAGCTTGCCGCCGGCCTGGCTCCAGGTGATGCGGCGGGTCGCCCGCTCGCCGCGAGCATAGCCTTGGCCGTCGCCGGCGTCGTCGTACAGTTCGACGCTGCCGTCGCGGCCCGGATAGACGCGCAGTTCCAGCGGCTGCGCGCTCGGCTCGTCCGCGTACTGCAGCACCGGCCCCAGCGGCAGGATGCTGCCGGCGCGGGCGAACAGCGGTATGGTCGCGATATCGGCCTTGGCGGCGATGACCTTGCCGCCGGCGTAGCGCTTGCCGGTCCAGAAATCGAACCAGTCGTTCTGCGCCGGCAGGTAGACCGTGCGCACGTCCGTGTGCGGCGTCATCACCGGCGCCACCATCAGCGTCTTGCCGAACATGTACTGATCGGCGGTGGCGACCGCCTGGGCGTCCGCGCGGAAGTCCATCGCCAGCGCGCGCATCATCGTGCCGTCGCGGCTGGTGACGTCCCACGAGGCCGAATAAATGTAGGGCAGCAGGCGGTAGCGCAGCTGCGTCACGTCGCGCAGGATCTGCTGCGTGGCCGGGCCGAAGCGCCATATCTCCTTGCCGTCGCCGGTGCCGTGCACGCGGAACATGGGATTGAAGGCGCCGAACTGGTACCAGCGCGTGTACAGCTCGGCATAGCCGGGATCGGCCGGATTGCCGCCGAAGAAGCCGCCGATGTCGGCCGACCAGTACGGGATGCCGCTCAGCGTGAAGTTCAGCGCGGCCGGCAGCTGGGCGCGCAGCACGTCCCAGGTGCCCATGGTGTCGCCGGACCAGGTGACGGCCGCGTTGCGCTGCTGGCCGCTGTAGGCCGAGCGCGTCAGGATGAAGGGCCGCTTGGCCGGCGCGGCCTGCGCAGAGCCTTCGAACACGGCCGCCGTGTGCAGCAGCGGATAGGCGTTGTACACCTGCGCGCCGGGGCCGGCGGCGGTGGCGACGTCGCGCATCTGGCCCCACCATCCGCCCAGCTCGGCCTCGCTGGCGTCCAGCCACCAGCCGTCCCAGCCGGCGCGGCCCAGCGTGCGGTTGATCTGCTCCCAGTACAGCTTGCGTCCGGCGGGCGCGTAGGCGTCGTACCAGCGGCCCTTGCCGGCGGGGTAGACGTTGTTGTACAGCCCGGGATACAGCACGCCCGCAGCCTCCAGCTCGGCCGCGTTGCGGGTGCCGGCGTCGAACCTGGCCCAGACGGAGACGATGGCGTGCACATGCTGCGCGTGCAGCCGGTCGAGCATGCCCTGCGGGTCCGGGTAGCGCGCCGGGTCCATCTGATGCTCGCCCCAGGCGCCCGGCTGCCAGTACTGCCAGTCCTGGACCACCGCGTCCAGCGGCACCTTCATCTCGCGGTAGCGCGCGGCGATGTCCAGCAGCTCGGCCTGGGTGGCGTAGTGTTCCTTCGACTGCCACAGGCCCCAGGTCCAGCGCGCCATCATGGGCACGTGTCCGGTCAGTTCGCGGTAGCCGGCCACCACCTGGTCCAGCTCGGGGCCGAGGATGAAATGGTAGTCCACGCCCTGCCCCGCCTCGGAGCGGATCGCCAGCGGATACGGCACGGCCGGCAGGCCGGCATCCACCTGCGTGACCGCCGCGTTGTTCCACAGGATGCCGAAGCCTTCCGGCGTGGCCAGCATCGGCACCGCCACGTCGCGGTTGGCCTGCTGCAGGCGCACCGACGTGCCACGGTAGTCCAGCTTGCCGTTCTGGTGCTGGCCCAGCCCGAACACCGGGCCGGCGTAGTCGAAGCCTTGCATGACGCCGGCCTTCGAGGCTTCGCGCCCGGCCTCCGCCAGCAGCTGCTTGCCCTGCGCGTCGAGGAAGCTGACGGCGCCGCTGGCCTTGGCCACGCGCACCGACAGGGCCGGCGTCGCCAGCTGATAGTAGTCCGCCGTCTCGGCCAGGGTCCAGTCCACGCTACCCGGACGGGCGATCACGGCCGGGTTGTAGTTGCCGTCCCACTGCGCCGCCGGGCCGGCCAGCACATGCACGATGCGCTCGCTCCACGGCTCGATCCGCACGGTGCCCTGCGCGGTGGTCACCGTCAGGCCGCTCGCGCTCCTCACGGCGGCGGACACGGCCGGGGCGGCCGCCTCCGCGCGGGCAGGCATGGCAGCGGCGCACAGCGACGCCAGGGCAAGCGCGACAGCGGCGCGCAGTAGGTTGTTCGTCATCGTAGTCCCCGCATTGAAGAGCACTCATTCTATCGGCTCGCGCGCCCGCCAAAAATCCGCGCCGCCCGTTTTCCTCAATAACGTTGAACCCTTTGGCCGTTTTCGTAATTGCTCCACGCCGCACAAGATCGCAGAATCCGGCCAGCCCCCAACAACGAGGAATCATGATGGCGACACCCCGCACCGCCGCGCCCCTGCTGGCGCTTGCCCTGGGCTGCACCGGCCTGCCCGCGCAGGCGGCCGAGCTCGGCCTGGCAAAACTCTTTTCCGACCACGCCGTGCTGCAGCGCGGCGAGCCCATCGCCGTCTGGGGCACGGCCGGCGCCGGACGCCCGCTGACCGTCACGCTGGGCGGGCGGACGGTGAACGGCAGCGCGGACGCGCACGGCAAATGGCGCGTCGAGCTGCCGCCGCAGCCCGCCGGCGGGCCCTATGCGTTGACGGTGGCCTCGGACGGCCGGACGCTCAGCCGCAGCGACCTGCTGGTCGGCGACGTCTACCTGTGCTCGGGCCAGTCCAACATGGAATTCGCGGTGAACGCGTCGACCAACGCCATGGGCGCGACCTGGGGCGCGGGCAACGACCGCATGCGCTACCTGAACATCCAGAAGCACAGCGCGGCCACGCCGCAGGACGAGCTCAAGGGTCCGGTGGCGTGGACGCCGCTGACACCGGCGACGGTCGGCGACGCCTCCGCCGTCTGCTACTACATGGCGCGCACGCTGCAGGCCCGCTACAAGATCCCGGTGGGCTTGATCAACGCCAGCTGGGGCGGCACCACCATCCAAAGCTGGATCGCGGCCGGATCGCTGCGCACCCTCGGCGACTACGCGGCGGGCGTGGACGCCGTCGCGCAATACGGCGCCGATCCGGCCGCAGGCATGCGCGCCGAGGAGGCCCGCAACGAGGCATGGTGGCGCGCCCACGACCCGGCCGCCGCCGCGCAGCACGCATGGAGCGCGCCGGACTTCGACGACGCCGCCTGGCCCAGCGTCACGCCGGCCGGCTCGTGGAAGGACAGCGGCCTGGCCGGCTTCCAGGACTTCGACGGCGTGGCCTGGTACCGCACCGCCGTCACGCTGACCGAGGCGCAGGCGCGGGCCGCGAACGCGCTGCGCCTGGGCACCATCGACACCTGCGACAGCACCTGGGTCAACGGCGTGCGCGTGGGCGGCGCCAGCATAGCCTGGATGTGGCGCGACTACGCCGTGCCGGCCGGCGTGTTCCGGCCGGGCCGCAACGTGATCGCCGTGCGCGTGCTGAGCGGCGGCCAGGGCGGCGGCCTGTCGGGCCAGCCGGACAACCGCCAGATCGGCACGGCCGACGGCCAGGTCATCCCGCTGCCTGCCACGTGGAAGGTGCAGCGCGGCCGCGCCTTGCGCGGCCTGTCCGTGGCGCCGGCGCCGTGGGACGTGCCGACCAGCCTCAGCACGCTGTACAACGGCATGATCGCCCCGCTGGTGGGCTACAAATTCAAGCTGGCCGCGTGGTACCAGGGCGAGGCCAACGCGGGCGCGGGGCAGGAATACCGCACCCTGCTGCCGCTGCTGATGCGCGACTGGCGCCAGCGCCTCGGCCAGCCGGCGCTGCCCTTCCTGGTCGCGCAGCTGACGTCGTTCGGCGCGGTGGCCAAGGCGCCGGGCGAGTCGAGCTGGGCCGAGCTGCGCGACGCCCAGGCCGCCGCCGTGGCGCAGGACGCCCACGCGGCGCTCGCCGTCACGCTCGATGTCGGCGACCGCTTCGACATCCATCCCACGCAAAAAACCGTGGTCGGCGAACGGCTGGCGCGCGCGGCGCGGGCCGTCGCCTACGGCGAGCAGATAGCGCCCGGCAGCCCCTATCCGGTATCGGCGCAGCGCAGCGGCAAGGACCTCGTCATCGCCTTCCGCGACACGGGCGGTGGCCTGGCGACGTATTCGTCCGACCGCGCCATCGGCTTTGAAGTGTGCGCCGGCGCGCGCTGCCGCTACGCCGACGCGCGCGTGGCCGGCGACACGGTGGTGCTGCCCGGCGCCGGCGCGGCCGACGTCACCCACGTGCGCCACGCCTGGGCCGACGCGCCGTTCGCGAACCTGTACAGCGGAGACGACCAACCGGTCGGCACGTTCCAACTCAAAACGACAAAATAACCCGGAGACCACGATGCAAGCACGCACCACCCCACACCGCCCGCCCCGCCTGGCGCTGCTGACCCTGTGCCTGGCCGCCGCCACGCTGCACGCGGCGCCCGATCCGCTGGCGCCATCGGCGCGCTGGAGCGCCTACACCGCCGGCCGCGCCGCCACACCGCCGATGGGCTGGAGCAGCTGGAACGCCTTCGGCACCGACATCGACGAGGCCAAGATCCTCGGTTCGGCCCAGCGCATCGCCGACAGCGGCCTAGCCGCGCGCGGCTACCGCTACATCAACATCGACGACGGCTGGGCGGCGCGCCGCCAGATCCCGGACGGCCGCCTGGCGATACGGGCCGAGCGCTTCCCGTCGACGGTGCAGGGCGGCACGACCAGCTTCCGCCCCTTCACCGACAGGCTGCACGCGATGGGACTCAAGGCCGGCATCTATTCCGACCTCGGCCGCAACACCTGCTCGCAGGCCTATTCCGGCGTCGAGACCGACCTGCCGAAGGGCAGCGTGCTGGAACGCGAGATCGGCCTGTACGGCCATATCGACCAGGACATCAACCTCTTCTTCGGCGACTGGGGTTTCGACTTCATCAAGGTCGACGGCTGCGGCCTGCGCGCCTACGGCGCCAATAGCGCCAAGGTCCGCTCCGGCCAGTACCGCGCGCTGGCGCCGGTGCTGGACCTGGAATCGGTCAGCCGCTCCGACATCCCGGCGGTGCAGGCGGAATTCACGCAGATCAACGCGGCGCTGCGGCGCAACAAGCCGGACGGCGACTTCCTGCTGTCGCTGTGCATCTGGGGCGCGGCCGACGTGCGCGCCTGGGGCAAGAACTACGGCAACCTCTCGCGCACCAGCGACGACCTCACGCCGTCGTGGGCTCGCATGCTGAGCAATTTCGACAGCGCGGCCAGGCGCGAACTGTATGCGCATCCGGGCAGCTGGAACGACCCCGACATGCTGTACATCGGCAAGGGCGACTTCGACGCCGACCATCTGGTGGAGGCGAAGTCGCACTTCGCGCTGTGGGCCATGCTGAACGCGCCGCTGATGCTGGGCGCCGACCTGCGCAGCATGGCGCAGCCGTTGATGGACATCGTCGGCAACGCCGACATCATCGCGCTCAACCAGGACCCGGCCGGCAACCAGGCGGCGCTCGCCTACGACGCCGACGACCTGCAGATCCTGGTCAAGCCGCTGGCGTCCGGCGAGAAGGCGGTGGCGGTGTTCAACCGCGGGCTGGCGCCGATCGACGTCGACCTGACGGCCGAGCACCTGAAGTTCCGCACCGACGCGCCGGTCACGCTGACCGACCTGTGGAGCAAGGAACACAGCACGTTCACCAACGAGACCAAGCTGCGCGTGGCGCCGCGCGAGACGCGCATCTTCCGCGCCCAGGGTGCGCGGGCGCTGGCCCAGGGCCTGTATCTTTCGGAACAGCCGGGCAGCGTGAATCCGGCGGTCGACGGCGTGACCAGGCCGCAGGCCGACCCGACGATCTTCCGCTCGTCGGCCGGCTGGACCGGCACCAAGGGCCCGGGCGAACGGCCGATGTACGCCGGCTGGGGCGGTGCGCGCGCCGACAGCACGCCGTATGGCCAGACGCTGCGGATCGCCGGCCAGCCTTACGCCGCCGGCATCGGCATCCTGGCCAATTCCCGGCTGGAGGTGCGCAACCAGGGCTATCGCAGCCTGAGCGCGCAGGTGGGCGTGGACGACTCCGCGCACGACCGCGCGCGCGGCGTCACCTTCCTGGTCTACGGCGACGGCAAGCTGCTGGCCAAGAGCAAGCCCCTGCGCTGGGGCCAGCCGGCGCAGGCGCTGAACGCCGACGTGACCGGCGTGCGCATGGTCGAACTGGTGGCGCGCAGCGCGGCCGGCGCCAACGAGCAACTGCCGGTCAGCTGGGCCGACGCCGCGCTGCGGTGACGCGGACTTCACTGCCGGGGTCGCCGAACCATCGCGACCTGCATCAATCGTGCGCGCTATGCCGCGCATGATTGCCGGCGTAGAGTGGTGGATGCCGCCAAGGAGTCCACCATGAATGGCAATCATCCGCCCCAGCAAGAACAGCACAGCATCGCCGAACGCGTTGCCCGTCTTGAGACGGCCATCGACTATCAAAGCCAGGCCATAGCGGAGCTACGCGAGGAAATGCGGGCGGGCTTTGTCCGTACGGACGCCGAGTTCGTTCGCGTACACGAGCAGCTGATGAAGATACGCACCACGGACTTCCGCATCCTGCTGAGCATCAGCCTGAGCACCGCCCTCGGCACGATGAGCTTGATCGTCAAAGTCTTCGGCCTGCTCTAGCCGGCGTCACTGGCGAATCTCAGGCTCCACCAGTTGCGCCAGCAACTGCAGCGATTCCTGCCAGCCCAGGTAGCAGGCTTCGGCCGGGATCATCGCCGGTATGCCCTCCTGCACCACCTTCAGCTCGACACCGCAGAACACTTCGCGCAGCGTCACCGTGGTCTGCATGGTGCCTGGCAGGTTGGGGTCGTCGAACTTGCCGGTGTAGACCAGGCGCTGGTTGGGCACCAGCTCCAGGTACTCGCCGCCGAAGTGGTGGCCGCCGCCGGTGGTGAAGTTGGTGAACGACATGCGGTAGCCGCCGCCCACCCTGGCGTCCAGCGCATGCACCTTGCCGGTGAAGCCGTGCGGCGGCAGCCATTTGGCCAGCGCGTCGGCATCCAGGAAGGCGCGGTAGACGCGCTCGGCCTTGGTCTTGAGCACGCGGTGCAGTTGTACGGTATTCGTGGTCATGATCGTATCTCCAAAGTGTCAGAGGACATCCCTCTGCATGCTACGACGAACGACGGTGCGCGAATTCGACACGCCGCGCCTATCCTGTCAGTAATAGACAAACACGCCATGAGCGCCTATCCTGCCAGTTTTTAAATTTGAAACATTAAGGATACGCCATGAGACCGTTTTTTTCCACCTGGCCGCTGCTGGCGGCGGCGCTGGGCGTTAGCGTCTCGTTGCAGGCCGGCGCGGCGGAACCGCGCTCGCTGACGGTCGCCGATTTCCGCGGCTGCGCCAAACCGGTCTGGCCGAAAGAAGCGCTGCGCAAGGAGCAGAGCGGCACCGTCACGTTGTCCTTCATGATCGGCGCCGCAGGCACGGTGGTCGATAGTTTCGTCGTCCGCTCCAGCGGCTACCCGCTGCTCGACGACGCGGCGCTGACCGCCGTGCGCCAGTGCCACTTCAAACCCAGCGCCGTGGACGGCAAACCCGCCAGCGCCTGGCAGCAGATGCAATACGTGTGGGCGCTGGAAGGCGGCCCCAGGCTGAAGGTCGATCAAGCCGCCGTGGGCCAGTATCGCGACGCCGCGCTGGCCGGCGATCGCGCAGCGCTGTACCAGCTGGCCAAGGCCTACAGCAACGGCGCGGCCAACCAGGCCGTGACGCTGCAACAGTTCCGCGAAACGCTGGACAAGAGCCTGGCGGACGCGCAGTTCGAGCTGGCCCATCGGCTGGCGACCGGCGCCAATGCCCCCAGGGACCAGACCGAAGCCGCAGCCTGGTACCGCAAGGCCGCCGAAGCCGGCCACGTCGACGGGCAGCTTGAACTGGGCTACCGCTACGAGCACGGCAAAGGCGTCACGCAAAGCTATGCCGAGGCGATGGCCTGGTATCTGAAGGCCGCGGCGCAGGGCAGCCACAAAGCGGAAAACGATATCGGCCTGCTGCATGCGTATGGCCGCGGCGTCAACCTCGATTATGCCGAGGCGGCCGTCTGGTACCGCAAGGCGGCCGAAGGCTGCGACACCTGGGGCGAAGCCAACCTGGGCATGTTCCTCCTGTACGGGCGCGGCGTGCCCGAGGATCTGCCGCAGGCAAGGCAATGGCTGGAGCGCGCCGCGGCCAAGCGCAACCCGGCCGCCGAGCGCGACCTGGCGACCATGTACCTGAGCGGAAAAGGCGTCGCCCGCGACGACGAGCAGGGCCTGCGCTATCTGCGCCTGGCGGCCGAGGACGCGGACACCAGCTCGCAAGTGAGGCTGGGCCTGGTGTTGAGCCACGGCCTGCTGGGCGCCGCCGCCGATCCCGTCGAGGGCGCGAAGTGGCAGCGCGCCGCGGCCAGGCGCGGCAGTGCCGTCGCGGAGAACAACCTGGGCTATGCCTACGAGACCGGCAGCGGCGTGGCGCGCGACTACGCGGCCGCGCGCGATTGGTACATCCGCGCCGCCGGCCGGGGCAACGGCAACGCGCAGGCTGCGCTGGGCGGCTTGTACGAGCTGGGCCTGGGCGTCGACAAGGACCCGGTGCGCGCGGCGGCGCAATACCAGCTGGCGGCCGCGCAAGAGAACGCGGACGGCCTGTATCGCCTGGCGGCGCTGCACGAGGCCGGACTGGGCGTGCCGCGCAGCGAGGCCACGGCCGCCGCCCTGTACCAGCGTTCTGCCAGGCTGGACTTCGAAGCCGCCATGCGCCGCCTGGCCAGCGCCTACGAAAAAGGCGAACTGGGCCTGAAGCCGGACGCGGCGCTGGCGCGCGCATGGCAGGACAAGGCCGAACGCAAGGCCGCCGCGCCGCGATTCGTCTTCCGCTAAGCCGGCCGGCTCGGCTACACTGCCGTCTTGTACCGCACGAGGATCAACGATGGAAAACTATGTCGAGCTGCTGGAAACCCTGGCGCAGCAGGAAAAGGAATTGCAATTTACCGCCTTCACCAGCGACATCGCGCTGGCGCTGGGCCTGAAGGTGGTCGAGCTGGCCAGGCAGCGCGACAAGAGCGTGACCGTCAACGTGACCGTCAACGGCAAGGTGCTGTTCCACCACGCGATGCAGGGCGCCACGCCCGACCAGGCCGACTGGATACGGCGCAAGAGCAATGTGGTGACGCGCTTCGGCCGCTGCTCCTTCCACGTCGGCACCGACTACAAGAATCGCGGCGTGTCGTTCGAGGACGTGAAGTATCTCGACCCGAAGGAGTACGCGCCGTACGGCGGCTCGTTCCCGCTGGTGGTCAAAAATGTGGGGCCGATCGGCACGGCCACCGTCTCCGGCCTGCGCCAGGCGGAAGACCATGCGATCGTGGTGGAAGCGCTGCGGGCCGTGCTAGCCTGATCAGTAGTGCGGCGGCGGTTCGTGCGCCAGCGCGCCGCCGCCGCTGCTTTGCGCCTGGTCGCGCACATGCTGCACCAGCGCCGCGCACATCTGCTCCAGCTTGTCGATCTGTTGCTGCTGCTCGTAGACGCGCTGGTTCAGCGACTCCACGATGTGCTCCTGGTGCGCCAGTTTGATTTCGATATCGATGAAGCGGTCTTCGGTGGTGCTCACGGCATACTCCCTGCTGGAAAGCCCGCATTCTACCGCCTTACTTGAGATAGACCCCGCCGCAGACCACCATGTCGTCCTCCGGCACGCAGTACATGGACTTCGGCTCGATCTGCTTGCTGACCGGATTGGTGAACTTGTAGTCCTGCCAGAACGGCTGCTTCTTCTTCGCCATCTCGACGCGTTCCTTGACGAAGGCCTTGCCGTCGACGTCCTTAATCTCCATCAGGTTCTTGCCGATCATCTTGGGGTTGGCGCCGTGCGCGCGCACCACGCCGTCCATGCCGTACACGGTCAGGTACAGGTCGCGGTCGACGAACTGGCCGTCCTTCTTGTCGATTTCGCTGTAGGTTTTTTCCTTGCCGTTGGCCTTCATGAACTTCAGGGCCTTGTGCACCATCGCCTCAGCTTCCGGCTTGGTGGCAAATTCTGCGGCCCGGGCCGCTGGCAGCAGGGCGCAGGCTAAAACGAGAGACGCGAGCAACTTGGTACCCAAGATCACCTCCAACAAGAGCATGCCGGAACGGCACGTGCCGATGCTAGCACAAGACGCGCCCGATTACGTCTTCGGTGTCGTCAACAGTTCCTTCATCCGCGCCAGCCGCTCCTTCGGCGTCAGCACCTCGGACTCGGCCGGCACGGCGTTGCCGACGTCGAGCTCCATCTCCTTGATGAAGCGCGACGGATCGCAATGCACCTGCTCGCCCGCGCGCTTGCGCTTCTTGCACCAGGTGATCTGCAGCGTGCGCTGCGCGCGCGTGATGCCGACGTACATCAGGCGCCGCTCCTCCTGCACGCGGGCGGCGATGGTCTCGGCCGGCGCGTCGGGATCGCCCTTGTGCGGCAGGATGCCTTCCTCCACGCCGACCAGGAACACGTGCGGATACTCCAGCCCCTTCGAGGCGTGCAGGGTGGACATGCGCACCGCGTCCGGGTCCTCGTCCTGGCCTTCGAGCATGGACATCAGCGCCACCATCTGCGTGAGCTCGAGCACGTTCTTTTCCTCGCCGTCGCGGTCCTTGCCGCCGCGGCCGCGCTCCTTGAGCCAGTTGGTGAACTCCAGCACGTTCTGCCACTTGCCCTGGGCGGCGCGCTCGTCGAACATATCGTACAGATAGGATTCGTAGTTGATCGCCTCGAGCAGGTCGTCCAGCACCTGGGCCGCGTTGTCGCCGCTGCCGCTGGGGCCGGGCCGGCTGGCGCGCGCCTCCAGGTTGTTGATGAAGTTGCAGAAGTCGCGCAACGGCCCCAGCTGGCGGTCGTTCAGCAGCGCCTCGATGCCGCCCTTGAACACCGCCTCGAACAGCGAGCACTGCCACTGGCCCGAGAAGGTGCCCAGCGTCTCCATGGTCGACTGGCCGACCCCGCGCCGGGGCGTGGTCACGGCGCGGATGAAGGCCGGATCGTCGTCGGTGTTGGCCAGCAGGCGCAGGTAGCTGATGATGTCCTTGATCTCGGCCTTGTCGAAGAAGCTCTGGCCGCCGGAGATCGTGTACGGGATGCGCTCCTTGCGCAGCGTCTGCTCGATGATGCGGGCCTGGTGGTTGCCCCGGTACAGGATGGCGTAGTCGGACCACTTGTTCTTGCGCTGGAAATGGTCGGCCGAGATCATGATGGCCACCTGCTCGGCCTCCTGGTCGTCGTTGGCCATGCCCAGCACGTTGATCGGCTCGCCCAGGCCGTGCTCGGACCACAGCGACTTCTCGAACAGCTTGGGATTGTTGCCGATCACCGCGTTGGCCGCCTGCAGGATGCGGGTGGTGGAGCGGTAGTTCTGCTCCAGCTTGATCACCGCCAGGTCGGGGAAGTCGGTCTGCAGCGTCTTGAGGTTTTCCACCGACGCGCCACGCCAGGCGTAGATCGCCTGGTCGTCGTCGCCCACGGCGGTGAACATCGGCTTCTTGCCGACGCCCGTCACCATCAGCTTGACCAGCTCGTACTGGCAGGTGTTGGTGTCCTGGTACTCGTCCATCAGCAGGTAGCGCAGGCGGCGCTGCCACTTGTCGCGCACCGGCTCGTTGTTGCGGAACAGCTCCACCGGCAGGCGGATCAGGTCGTCGAAGTCCACCGCCTGGTAGGCCGACAGCGTGGCCAGGTAGCTGGCGTAGATGCGCGCCGACTGCGCCTCGTCCTCGTCCTTGGCGTTGTGCAGCGCGACGGCCGGATCGACCAGGCCGTTCTTCCACAGCGAGATGTCGGTCTGGATGCGGCGCACCACCTGCTTGTCGGTGGTGATGGCCAGGTCCTGGATCAGCGAGCCGCAATCGTCGGCGTCCATGATCGAGAAGCGGTCCTTGAGGCCGACGCCGTTGGCTTCCTGGCGCAGGATCTTGACGCCCAGCGAGTGGAAGGTCGACACCGTCAGCTGCTTGGCCTGGCGCGGCTGCTTGAGCAGCTTGGCGATCCGCTCCTGCATCTCCAGCGCGGCCTTGTTGGTGAAGGTCAGCGCGGCGATGGTGCGCGGATCGTAGCCGCGGTCCTCGATCAGGTGGGCGATCTTCTGGGTGATCACGCGCGTCTTGCCCGAGCCGGCGCCGGCCAGCACCAGGCAGGGGCCGTCCAGATAGGTGACCGCTTCGCTCTGCGGTACGTTAAGGCCGAATTGTGGTGCTTTGGACATCTGGAGGCGCTATGGCTGGGTGACAACCACCCATTGTAGCAGCGCCTTGCCTGAGCCGGCGCAGAGGTGTCGTGGACATTTGCGTTACCATGCGGGGATGAGGCGCACGCGCGCCTGGCTTTTAGACGGTTGCCCTATGAAATTCGAACATTTGATTGAAATTAACGACCCGCTCAACCCGCTGATCGACGCGCTCAGCATCAAGCAGTTGTGGACCGGCCTGGTGCTGCGCGCCGAATCGCCCAAGCTGTTCGTGCCGCACCTGGACGAATGCACCATCACCGAGCGCAGCGAGCTCAGCTTCAGCCGCAGCCTGCGCTACGGCCAGCTGGTGATCGAGGACCGCGTGCTGCTCGAGCCGATGCGCGCGGTGCGCTACGAGGTGGCGGCGCAGCAGGACA
Source organism: Duganella sp. GW821-FHT01E12 (assembly GCF_059422325.1). Classification (NCBI taxonomy): domain Bacteria; kingdom Pseudomonadati; phylum Pseudomonadota; class Betaproteobacteria; order Burkholderiales; family Oxalobacteraceae; genus Duganella; species Duganella sp. GW821-FHT01E12. Next base: position 258,584 of record NZ_JBWKWR010000001.1, read on the forward strand.
TCAGCCAGTCCAGCCTGACGATGACGATCGAAACCCCGACCGCCGACACGCTGTACGTGCGCTTCCAGTACGACGACGGCCACGACGCGGCCACCGACGCCGCCAACGCCATGTACGACGATTTCCGCCGCTCGGCCTACCAGGAGTCGGACATCGACACCATCCGCGTGCTGCGCGACCTGGCGCAGCAGGGCCGGCTGGACGCGCTGCTCAACTGATCAGAGCGCCGCGCCGCGGCCCCACACCTGCTCCATGCGCAGCGGCGGCGCCTGCAGCGCGGCCAGCTGCGCGCCGCCCAACACCTCGCGGATGCCGTGCAGCTCGGCGCGCGTGTCGCGTTGCAGGAACAGCTCCAGCGGCGCGCCGCGCGGGCCGATCACCGACTCCACGTGCGGCGTGGTCGACTGCAGGCCGCGGCGCGACACCACGCCGACCTCGCCGTTGACCAGGCGCACCCAGGTGCCGATCGGGTAGATGCCCAGCTCGCGTATCAGCAGCGCGGCCAGCTTGCCGTCCACCGTCACGTTCGATTCCAGCAGCAGCTCGCGCAGCGCGGCGTGCGGGGTCATGCTCGGGCGCCAGGCGCGCTCGGCCACGCGGGCGCAGTAGCGGTCGGCCAGCGCCAGCAGGCGCGCCAGCGGCGGGATCTGCGCGCCCGACCGGTGCAGCGGATAGCCGCTGCCGTCCTCGTTTTCGTGGTGGTGCAACACGCAGTCCAGCCAGGCCAGGTCGGCCACGCCGGCCTGGCGCAGCAGCTGCACACCGGCCTCGGGATGGGATCGCAGCGCGGCGCGCTCGGCGGCGTTCAGCCCGGCGCGGCTGTCGTGCATGCGCTGGTGCTGCTCCAGCATGCCGACGTTCATGGTCAGCGCGGCCAGCGTCAGGCTGGCGGTCTCTTCCGGCGACAGTTGTTTTGCCTGCGCCAGCAGTTGCGCGACGACGGCGGTATCGATGCTGTGGCGCACCGCGTACGGGGCGGCGCGCTGGTTGTGCAGGATGGCGGCGACCGCCACGTCGGCGTTGACCGCCACGGCGCCGGCGACCAGCAGCGCCACCTCGTCCAGGCGGCGGCGCAGGTCTGGCGGGGCGGCGCGCCGCGCCACCGCGTGCAACAGCCCCTGCAATTCCAGGCTGGCGGCGTTCAGCTTGCGTAGTGCCGAGTCCGGCTCGCGGGCTGCTTCCGGCTGCCCGCCGTGGTCTTCGAACGAGCCGCGCTCGACCAGATAGTCGATCTGGTTGGCGCCGGCGATCATATGGCCCTTGCGGACCAGCAGCGCGCCATTCTCGCCGTACACATTCCACGGAATCAGCATGCCCAGCTTCAGATCGGCCGCCGTCACTCTACGTATCTTCATTGCCGTTGATAAAAAACTATCGAGCCAGCAGCATACGGTGTTTCCGTGAGAATGTGTGAGATTGTTGCATTTTTGTTCTAGGGCGCCGGGGTGCAATCGATGCAGGCGCAGTCGTGGGCCGGCGCATTGGCCAGCTGGTGCGCCAGGTCGCGCAGCGCGGTGCGCACGCCTTCCTCCACCACCGGATGATAGAAGGGCATGTCCAGCATGGCGCTGACGGTCAGCCCGGCCTGGCAGGCCCAGGACAGCAGGTGGCCGATGTGCTCGGCGCGCGGGCCGATCATCTCGGCACCCAGGAAGCGGCCGGTGGCGTACTCGGCGTACACGCGCAGCATGCCTTTGTTTTGCAGCATGACGCGGCTGCGGCCCTGGTTCTCGAACGACACCTTGCCGACCGCGAAACGGCCCGCGTGCGACGCGCACAACTCCTGGTAGCTGGCGCCCAGCGTGGCGATCTGCGGCTCGGTGAAGGCGATGGTCAGCGGCGTGCGGCGCAGGCCGGGCTGCACTGCCGGGTGGCGCGCCGCGTTGTCGCCGGCGATGCGGCCCTGGTCGGCCGCCTCCGGCAGTTGCGGGCGTTCGTTGTCGGCGTCGCCTGCGATGAAGATGGCGCTGGCGCCGCACTGCATCGTCCGCGGGTCGTACAGCGGTATGCCCTGGTGGTCGCGCGCCAGGCCCGTGTTTTCCAGGCCCAGCTTGTGGACATTGGGCCGCCGGCCGATGGCCGACAGCAGATAGCTGAACCGCTCGGTGCGCTGCTCGCCGTTGGCGTCCTCGCTGGTGACGGCCATTCCGTCGCCGTCGGCCGCCACGCGCACCACCCTGGTCTTGAAGCGCACGTCGAGCTCGTCCGCCATGGCGCGGCGCGCCACCTCCAGCACGTCCGGATCGCTGAGCTGGGCCACGCTGCCGCCGCGTCCGAACACGGTCACGCGCACGCCCAGGCGGGCCAGCGCCTGGCCCAGCTCCAGGCCGATGACGCCGGTGCCGGCCACGGCGATCGAGGCCGGCAGGTCGTCCCAGTCAAACACGTCGTCGCTGGTGATCACGCGCGGGCCTGCCGCGCGCCACTCGTCCGGCACGATGGGGGTCGAGCCGGTGGCGATGACGAAGCGTTCCGCCTCGACCAGCGTGTGGTCGTCGATTTGCAGCTGGGTCGCGCTCAGGAAGCGGGCGTGGCCGTGGAGCTTGTCCTCGGCCGGATAGCCGTCCACGCTGTCGACCACGAAGCCGACAAACCGGTCGCGCTCGCTGCGCACGCGCGCCATCACGGCCTTGCCGTCGATGCGCACCTGGCCCGGATGCACGCCGAACGCCGGCGCCGCGTGCAGCGCGTGCGCCGCCTCGGCCGCCGCGATCAGCAGCTTGCTCGGCATGCAGCCGACGCGGGCACAGGTGGTGCCGTAGACATGGCCCTCGATCAACAGGGTCTTCTTGCCGCCGGCGGAGGCGGCGCGGTAAGCGGTCATGCCGGCGGTGCCGGCGCCGATCACGGCGACTTCGGTGCGTAGCGTTTTCATGTCGAGAGTCTACACCGTTTGGCCAGAGCGCATCTCCGGCCAAAAGGCAAGCTTTTCACGCACGACAGGCTGTAATCGAGTTTTACTTAATTTCAAAAGAGTATTAGTATCGCTTATCGTTTCCAATTTATATAAGTACAGCTTATGGGATCACTGGACTACCGCGCGCTGGCCGTGCTGGACGCCGTTGCCAGCCAGGGCAGCTTCGAAAAGGCCGCCCTGGCGCTGGGCATCAGCCAATCTGCCGTATCGCAGCGCATCAAGGCGCTGGAGGACGCCGCCGGGCGCCTGCTGATCGTGCGCGGCCAGCCGGCCGTGCCGACCGGGCTGGGGCAGCGGCTGGTGTCGCACCACCGCAACGTTCGGCTGATGGAGGCCGCGCTCGACATTGACCTGGGTCACAAAGTGAGCATGCCGGAGATCGCGCTGGCGGTGGACGCGGCCAGCCTGGCGACCTGGTTCCCCATGAGTCTGCAGCCCTTGCTGTCGCCGCCGCGCTGCCAGTTGAAGGTACAGCTGGCCGACCAGCGGATGGCGCTGCATCTGGTGCAGGAGGGCAGCGTATTCGGCAGCATCGCCGCCGCCCAGGAGCACCCGGACCAGCACGCCAACGGGCCGGAAGTCACGCCGCTGGGCAAGCTGCGCTACGTGTGCGTCGCCACGCCGGCGTTTGCCGGCCACTGGTTCGGCGACGGCTTCTCGCAGGAAGCGGCGCGGCTGGCGCCCGCCGTGATCAGCGACCAGGACATGATGAGCGGCTTCCTGCGCACGGTGCTGGACCTGAGCGGCCCGTATCCGCACCACACCATGCCGCAATCGGCCGCCACCGCCGAGTGCATCCACGGCAGCCTTGCCTACGGCCTGATGCCGCAGATCCAGGTCGCCGGCGCGCTGGCGGCCGGGCGCCTGATCGACCTGGCGCCCGGCCACCACATCGACGTGTCCCTGAACTGGCACGCCTGGAACCTCGACACCCCGTTCACCCGCGCGCTGACCGAGCAAATCGTCGCCACCGCGCAACGCTTCTTGCTCTAACCCATTTTGGGGTCAAGTCTGACATTCGGACACGAGCTCTGCCGTTGCGGCCGCAACGGCAGAGCTCGTGTCCGAATGTCAGACTTGACCCCACGGTTAGATGTCCAGCGGATCGACTTCCAGCGACCATTTCACGCGGCTTTTCATTTCGCGCAGAGTGAGTAGCCACTCGCGCAGGAAGGCTTGCAGCATGGGCCTTGATGCCGATTCCACCAGCAGCTGGGCACGGTCGACGTTGTGTACCCGCGTCATGCTCATCGGTATCGGATCGTTGATGGTGATGCCCGGATGCTCGACGCAGTCGCGGGCGATGGTCAGGAATTCAATGGCCGTGGCCAGCTCGGGCGCCTCGGCCCTCAGCAGCGCCTGGTACAGATAGGGCGGCAAGGCGGCCTGCTCGCGCTCCTCCAGCAAGGCCGTGGCGAAATGGTCGTAGTCGTGGTTCACCACCGCGCCGTACAGCGGATGCTGCGGGTACCTGGTCTGGATCAACACCTCGCTGGCGCTGCCGCCTTCGGTCTGGGCGGCGCGGCCGGCCCGGCCTGCCACCTGCATCAGCTGCGCGAACAGGCGCTCGCTGGCGCGGTAGTCCTGCGAAAACAGCGCCGTGTCCGGATTCAGGATGCCCACCAAGGTCAGGTTCTTAAAATCGTGTCCCTTGGCCACCATCTGCGTGCCGATCAGGATGTCGACCTCGCCCCGGTGCACAGTCTCGAACGCCTCCTGCGCGCTGCCCTTCTTGCGCGTGGAGTCGGCATCGATACGCAACACCCGCGCTTCCGGGAACAAGGCCTGCAAGCCTTCCTCCACGCGCTGCGTGCCGCGCCCCAGCGGCTGCAGGTCGACGTTGCCGCAGGTGGGGCAATGGCGCGGGATGCGCATCTCCAGGCTGCAATGATGGCAGCGCAGCCGGTGCTCGGGACGGTGCAGCACCATGAACGAGGTGCAGCGCGTGCATTCGCTGATCCAGCCGCACGATTCGCAGCAGATCACCGGCGCATAGCCGCGCCGGTTCAGGAACAGCAGCGACTGTTCGCCGCGCTCCATGCGCTGCTTGATCGCCGCGATTAAATGGGACGTCAGCCCGTCCTTGGGCTTGTCGCGCTCCATGTCCAGCAGCTTCACCTGCGGCAGCACGGCGTTCTTGACGGCCCGCTCGCGCAGCTCCAGCTTGCGGTAGCGGCCGGACTGGGCGTGGTGCCAGCTCTCCAGCGACGGCGTGGCCGAACCCAGCACGATGGGGATGCCCAGCTGCCACGCGCGCCACACGGCCAGGTCGCGCGCCGAGTAGCGCAAGCCTTCCTGCTGCTTGTACGAGGGATCGTGCTCCTCGTCGATGACGATCAGCTTCAGGTTCGGCAACGAGGCCAGGATCGCCAGCCGCGTGCCCAGCACGATGCGCGCCTTGCCCTGGTGCGCGGCCAGCCAGTGCAGCATGCGCTCGCCTTCGGACAGGCTGCTGTGCAAAGTCGCCAGCATCACGCCGGGGAAGCGCGCGCGGATATTGCCTTCCAGCTGGGGCGTGAGGTTGATCTCCGGCACCAGGATCAGGATCTGCGCGTCCGGCTCGCGCGCCAGCACCTGCGCGCAGGATTGCAGGTAGACCTCGGTCTTGCCGCTGCCGGTCACGCCGTACAGCAGGGTCGGCTTGAAACCCGTGGCGCCGCCGATCGCGTCCGCCGCCTCCTGCTGCGAGGGATTGAGCGCCGGCATGTTCAGCGGCGTGCCGTCGTGCGGCGCGTCCAGCTTGGCCAGCTTCTTCAGCGCCCGGTCCAGCGCCACCGTGGTCAGCACGCGCAGGTTCTTGGGCAGGCCGGGCAGCGCCACCTCGCCCAGCGGACGCTGGTAATAATCGGCGGCAAAGCCCGCCAGCGCCAGCCATTGCGCCGACAACGGCCCCAGCTGGCTGCGCACGGCCAGCGCATCCTTGAGCTTGTCCACCGGCACGTCGGTCTCGGCCGCGATGCCGACGATCAGCCCCATCACCTCGCGGCGCCCGAACGGCACCAGCGCCAGCTGGCCGACCTGCGGCTGCTCTGCCGCATCGCAATGCCAGCGGTAGTCGAAAATCGCGTTCAGCGGCGTATCGAGCGCAATCTGAAGAATGCAATGGTGGAAAAGGCCCTGCATGGATCCCGTCACAGTAGAAAATTCTTGCGGAAATTGGCCGCAAATACCGCCCCGCCTAGGGCGCTTTGATGTATCCACAGTTTTTGTGGATAACTTTGTGGACAAAGGAATCTTAATCCCCGGAAAGCACAGACTTCTGGCTTGGCATCGTCGTAAACCGGGCAAAAATTCAAAATTATTTCTCTTTAAAATCAAACACTTGGAAAATGCTTCCTAGGGGAAGAAAATTTCGCGTTTTTTCTCCGCCGCTGTGCATAAGTGAAGTATTTAGGATGCTTTTTTTGCTGAAATCAAGCACTTTTTGGGGCTTATCCACCGATATTGCAAAGCACAACGCGGTACTTTCAGTGGAAGAGCCAAGAGGTACTTTATGTATAAGGTTTGTCTGTTCGCAACTTCGTTATCGCGGCTCAAACTTTGCCTAAAAATCGTGCAACGCAACATAAACCTCACGCAAAACAGCAACATTATGGCTAAGTCACGGTTTACTAAGTACTTTTATTTTTTATCCACAGTTTTTGTGGATAACTTTGTGGACAATGAAGAAATAAACTAGTTTCAGCGCACAGTCAAGGTTTACGACTTGCCATCTATTGACTCTTCGTCTACAAAATTTATCCCATGTAATCAACGACTTGCAAGGCGCTCACGGGCTAGAAAAAAAGCACTGCCTAATATTTCCGCAGCAAAAAAAATTGTGTATAAGTCGGTATTTGCTTTCCCGCGCGCACCAACGAAAAAGGGCACGCCTCCGGAGAAACGTGCCCTCTGTTCGCAAATTACATCAGCCGGCGCGCTGGCCCCTGCTGTAGCTATGAACGGCTTCGACCATCGCGGCGACGTTCTCCGGCGGCGTGAACTGCGAGATGCCGTGGCCCAGGTTGAACACGTGGCCGTTGCCGGCGGCCGGCGTGCCGTAGGCGTCCAGCACCTTGTGCACTTCGGCGCGGATCTGGTCCGGGCTGGCGAACAGGATGGCCGGGTCCAAGTTGCCCTGCAGGCCGACCTTGTGGCCGACCAGCTTGCGCGCCTGGGTCAGGTTGACGGTCCAGTCCAGGCCGACCGCGTCGGCGCCGATGTCGGCGATCTGCTCGATCCAGTGGCCGCCGCCCTTGGTGAAGACGATGGCCGGGATCTTGACGCCGTCCTTGTCGCGCTTGAGCAGGGACACCACCTGCTGCATGTATTTGAGCGAGAACTCCTGGTAGGCGCCGTCGGCCAGCGCGCCGCCCCACGAGTCGAACACCATCACCGCCTGGGCGCCGGCGTCGATCTGGGCGTTCAGGTACTCGGCCACCGCCTTGGCGTTGATGCTCAAAATGTGATGCATCAGGTCCGGACGGTTGTACAGCATCGTTTTGATGGTGTGGAACTCGCGCGAGCCCTGGCCTTCGACCATGTAGCAGGCCAGCGTCCACGGGCTGCCGGAGAAGCCGATCAGCGGCACGCGGCCGTTCAATTCGGTGCGGATCTGGGTGACGGCCTTGAACACATAGTCCAGCGAGCCCAGTTCCGGCGCGCGCAGCGCCAGCACGTCGGCCTCGGTCTTCAGCGGACGCTCGAATTTCGGACCCTCGCCTTCGACGAAGTACAGGCCCAGGCCCATCGCGTCCGGCACCGTCAGGATGTCCGAGAACAGGATGGCCGCGTCCAGCGGGAAGCGGTCCAGCGGCTGCAGCGTGACTTCGGTCGCGTAGTCCGGATTGGTGGCCAGGCCCATGAAGGAGCCGGCCTTGGCGCGCGTGGCGCGGTATTCCGGCAGATATCGCCCCGCTTGGCGCATCAGCCACACAGGCGTGTAGTCGGTCGGCTGGCGCAACAACGCGCGCAAGAAGGTGTCGTTCTGGAGCGGGGCAAATTGTGGCATGGAAGGCAATCGAAATCGGTCAAAGAGCTATTATCGCATCCTGCGCGGATTTTTTTTGCTGGATGATAGGCCGTTCATTCACTATCATGCGTAGCACCCGACTTTGGAGACGCCATGACATCCGCCCCACCCATTACCGCCCCTTACGGCGCCTGGCCATCGACCATCAGCGCCGCGCGCGTCGCCGCCGGCGCCACGCCCCTGTCCACGCTCATGCTGGGTGGCGCCGACGGCAGCGATATCTTCTGGCTGGCCGGCCGCGCCGCCGAAGCGGGCCGCAACACCCTGCTGCGCCACCACGGCGTGACCACCGGCGAGCTGACGCCGGCCCCCTTCAATGTGCGCAGCCGCGTACACGAATACGGCGGCGGCGCCTACCAGGTCGACGGCGATACCATCTATTTTTCGCACTTTGCCGACAACCGCGTCTACAAACTTGATCTGACCGACGACGGCGCCGCGCCGGTCGCGCTGACCACCGCCGGCAAGCAGCGCTTCGCCGATTTCGTGGTGGACCGCGCGCGCGATCGCCTGATCGGCGTGCGCGAGCTGCACAAGGATGAGGCAAGCGATCCGCACGCCCAGCCCACCAACACCATCTGCGCCATCGGCGCGGACGGCGGCGAAACCGTGCTGGCGCAGGGCGCCGACTTCTACTCGTCGCCACGCCTGTCGCCGGACGGCCGCTCGCTGGCCTGGCTCAGTTGGGACCATCCGCGCATGCCGTGGCAGGGTACCACGCTGTGGCTGGCCGAGGTCCAGGACGACGGCACGCTGGCCGCGCCGCTGCGCATCGCCGGCGGCGCCGAGGAATCGGTGTGCCAGCCCGAATGGTCGCCGGACGGCCTGCTGCACTTCGTCTCCGACCGCAGCGGCTGGTGGAACCTGTACCGCCTGTGCCGGGGCCGCGACCGCACCGAGGGCCTGTGCCCGATGGAGGCGGAATTCGCCTCGCCGCATTGGACCTTCGGGAACTCGATGTACGGCTTCCGCTCCGCCTCCGAAATCATCTGCACCTACATCGACAAGGGCGTGAGCCGCCTGGCGCGCCTGCTGCCGGGCAGCGGCAAGCTGGAAGCCATCGCCAATCCGTACGAGGAAATCCGCGAACTGCGCGTGGCCAAGGGCTACATCGCCATGCTGGCCGGCGGCCCGACCATCCCGCTGGAACTGGCGCGCATCGACTTCACCGAGGAGGGCGTGGAGATCCTGGCGCAATCGATCGAGGAACTGCCGGACGAGGACCAGCTGTCCATCCCCGCCAGCATCAGCTACCCCAGCGCCAACGGCCGCACCGCGCACGCCTTCTTCTACCCGCCGCGCAACCGCGACGCGACCGCGCCGGCGGGCAGCAAGCCGCCGGTGATCGTCATCAGCCACGGCGGCCCGACCGGCATGACCGTCAACACGCTGAACCTGAAGACCCAGTTCTGGACCAGCCGTGGCTTCGGCGTGCTCGATGTGAACTACGGCGGTAGCACCGGCTTCGGCCGCGCCTACCGCGACCTGCTCAAGGGCCAGTGGGGCATCGTCGATGTCGAGGACTGCGTGGCCGGCGCGCAGGCGCTGGTGGAACGCGGCCTGGCCGACGGCGAGCGCCTGATCATCCGCGGCGGCAGCGCCGGCGGCCTGACCACGCTGTGCGCGCTGACCTTCCACAACGTGTTCAAGGTGGGCGCCAGCTACTACGGCGTGTCCGACCTCAAAGGGCTGGACCAGGACTCGCACAAGTTCGAATCGCACTACAACGAATACCTGATCGCGCCGCAGCCGCAGGCCGAGGCGCTGTACCAGGCCCGCTCGCCGATCAACCACACCGACAAGCTGGCGCGCCCAATGATCTTCTTCCAGGGCCTGGACGACAAGGTCGTGCCGCCGCAGCAATCGGAGATGATGGTCGACGCGCTCAAGGCGCGCGGCGTGCCGGTGGCATACGTGCCGCTGGAGGGCGAGGGCCACGGCTTCCGCAAGGGCGAGAACATCGTCCGCACGCTGGAGGCGGAGCTGTACTTCTACCAGCGGATGTTTGGCTTGCACGACCCGGCCGCCACGCCGCCGGTACACATCGATAACCTGAAAGACTGACCCCGCATGACCGACGCAAAGCTGCTCGCCGAATTTGACACGCTTGAGTTCAACGAAAAAATGATACTGGCGTTGCTCGCCCTGATCGGCGAGCCGGTGGGACGCACCTCCATCCTCGATCACCTGAACCGCGCACGCATCGAGGACAAGGACGGCAACGCCTACAGCGTCGGCACGCTGGACGAGGCGCTGCGCAAGCTGGAACGGCTGGCCTTCATCAGCGTGGTGACGGGACGCGGCTTCGTCTGCAACCCCAAGCTGCGCTGGCCGGCGATGCGCGCCTCCATCGGCACGCACGCGCTGGATGACCTGTGCAACGCCTACGACGAGCTGGTGCCGATGCGCCAGACCTGGAACAGCGTCGAGCCGCGCAGCTACCGCGCCGGCATGGCGCGCCTGCGCATGGGCCTCCTGCGCGGCCAAACGCCGCAGCAGATCCAGCCGATACTGGCCTTCTGCCTTGGCAGCTACGAGGCGGCGCAGCTGCACCCCATCGTCGACATCTTCGGCCGCCCGTTCGAGCCGGGCATGCTGGCGCGCGTGCATCCGCTGCTGCAGGACGACGTGCTGATGGTGCTGCTGCAAAACGCCCAGCATGAATTCCTCACCGTGCCGGTGATACGCGAATTCTGCGAGCAGCACATACAGCGCCGCCTTTCAGTCAAGGACGACATCAGCCCCGAGCTGCGCATGGCATTGGCGGAAGACGCCATCCTGTGCGGCCGCCTGGACGACGCCAAGCGCTATCTGGAACGCACCGCCGGCCCGCAGAGCCAATACCTCGCCAGCGCGGTGGTGCTGCTGCGCGGCGCCAGCGGCGCGGCCATCGTCGGCTTCGACGCGGCCTTGAAAACGCTGCGGCGCGAAACCGCCAAGCGCAAGCACCTGTTCACCGGCATGGGCGGCTACCTGTACCTGCTGTCGATGCTGCGCAGCGGCGATCCCAAACATTTAAAGGCGGCCGAGGCCTACCTCGAAATCGCCGTGCGCATGCCGCAGAACCACGACACCGCCGTGCATCAGCAGATCGACATGCTGCGCCAGATCCGCGCCGGCACCATGCCGCCCGCCGCCGTCTCCGCGCTGGCGTGGGAGACCGGCCTGCAGACGCAGATGTTCCAGTGCCTGCTGTATTTCTGGCTGTCGCTGCCGCAGCTGTCCGAGCGCAAGGCGCAGCTGCAGGAGCTGGCACAGAACGCCGAACGCGCCGGCTACCTGTTCATCGCCGGGCAGGCCGCCTGCCTACTGGGCCACCTGGGCGACGTCGAACAGCAGCGCCACGCGAACGCGCTGCGCTCGCGCCTCGGCTACCCCGACCTGAGCATGTGGTTCGAGCGGCAGGAAGCGTGGCAACGGCAGCTGACGGCGCTGATCAACCTGCAGCAGCCGGCCGCCCCCGACGCCGCCGGCAGCACGCGCCTGGTGTGGATGCTGAACTACGACAACCGCCACGGCCTGACCGACGTCGCGCCGGTGGAGCAGAAGCGCGACGCGCGCGGCCTGTGGAGCAAGGGCCGCGCCGTGGGCCTGAAGCGGCTGCGCTTCGAGGCCGAGCAGTTCGATTTTCTCACGCCGCAGGACGTGCGCGCCTCCGAGGCGATCTCGGTGGCGCACCGCACTTACCAGTCCAGCGGCCTCGCTTACGAGATCGATCCGCAGCGCGCCGCCTCGGCGCTGATCGGCCACCCGCTGCTGTTCTGGGCCGACGCGCCCGACACGCGCGTGGAGATGCTTGCCGGCGAGCCCGAACTGCTGATCAAGAAAAGCCCCGGCAACCTGGAACTGCGCTTGCAACCGCCGATACCGGACGACAGCTCCTCCGTCATCGTCAGCAAGGAGACGCCAACCCGCCTGCGCGTGGTCACCATCCTCGACGAGCACCGCCGCATCGCCGCCATCGTCGGCGATGGCCTGAGCGTTCCGGCCCACGCGGAGCAGCAGGTGCTGCACGCGATCAGCTCCATCTCGTCGCTGGTGACGGTGCAGTCGGAAATCGGCGGCGCCGCGCCGGACATGGAACAGGTGGAGGCCGACATGCGCCTGCACCTGCACCTGCTGCCCTACCAGCACGGCCTGAAGATGCAGGTGCTGGTGCGCCCGCTGGCCAACGGCGCCTACTACGCGCCCGGCGCCGGCGCGGACAGCGTGATCGCGGACGTCAACGGCAAGCCGGTGCAGGCGCGCCGCAAGCTGATCGACGAACGCGACGCCGAACGCGAATTGATCGCCAAGTGTCCGGTGCTGGAAGCGGCCGAACAGGAACACGGCGAATGGCTGCTGGGCCAACCGGCGCTGTGCCTGCAGCTGCTGGTGGAGCTGCAGGAGATGAACCCGGACAGCATCGTGCTGGCCTGGCCGGAAGGCGAGAGCTTCCGCGTGACCGCCAAGGTGGAGACCAAGCAGCTGCGCCTGGCCATCAAGAGCAACAAGGACTGGTTCGCGGCCAGCGGCGAACTGCAGATCGACGAAGGCAAGGTCATGGACCTGAAGACACTGCTGGACCTGATGCAGAAGAGCCAGGGCCGCTTCGTGGAGCTGGGCGAGAACCGCTACCTGGCGCTGACTGAGGAGCTGCACCGCCGCCTGATGGAGGTGTCGGTGTACGGCGAGATCACCGGCGACGGCGTGCGCGTGCATCCGCTGGCGTCGTTCGCGCTGGAGGAGCTGGTCGACGACATCGGCGGCCTGAAGTCGGACAAGCTGTGGAAGGAGCACCTGGCGCGCATGGAGGCGCAGGCGGCCTTCGTACCGCAGCTGCCGAGCACTCTGCAGGCGGAGCTGCGCGACTATCAGCTGGAGGGCTTCAACTGGCTGTCGCGCCTCGCCAGCTGGGGCGTGGGCGCCTGCCTGGCCGACGACATGGGCCTGGGCAAAACGCTGCAGGCGCTGGCGCTGATTTTGTCGCGCGCGCCGCAAGGCCCGACGCTGGTGGTGGCGCCGACCTCCGTCTGCATGAACTGGATCAGCGAGGCCGCGCGCTTCGCGCCGACGCTGAACGTGAAGCTGTTCGGCGCCGGCGACCGCGCCGGCACGCTGTCCACGCTGCAGCCCTACGACCTGGTGGTGACCAGCTACGGCCTGCTGCAGCTGGAGTCCGCGCTGTTCGCCGGCGTGCAGTGGAACACCATCGTGCTCGATGAGGCACAGGCGATCAAGAACGGCGCCACCAAGCGCTCGCAGGCCGTGATGGCGCTCAAGGGCGACTTCCGCATGATCGCCACCGGCACGCCGCTGGAGAATCACCTGGGCGAGTTGTGGAACCTGTTCCGCTTCATCAATCCTGGCCTGTTGGGCAGCATCGAGCAGTTCAACCTGCGCTTCGCCGCGCCGATCGAAAAGCCGCAGGACCATCGCGCCGAACTGGGTGCGCGCAACCGCCTGCGGCGTTTGATCCAGCCCTTCATGCTGCGCCGGACCAAGGCGCAGGTGCTGACCGAGCTGCCGTCGCGCACCGAGATCACAATGGAGGTGGACCTGTCGGCGGAGGAGACGGCGCTGTACGAATCGCTGCGCCGCGCCGCGCTGGAAAACCTGGCCGCCGTCGAAGGCCCGGCCGAGAAGAAATCGATCCAGATCCTGGCCGAGATCATGCGGCTGCGGCGCGCCTGCTGCAATCCCAACCTGATCGCGCCGGAGCTGGGCCTGGCCAGCAGCAAGCTGGCGGCCTTCGCGCACCTGCTGGAAGGGCTGCTGGAGAACCGCCACAAGGTGCTGGTGTTCAGCCAGTTCGTCGACCACCTGTCGCTGATCCGCGCGCACCTGGACGCAAACAACATCGCCTATCAATACCTGGACGGCTCGACCACCATGGCCGACCGCAAGAAGCGCGTGGACCTGTTCCAGTCGGGCGAGGGCGATGTGTTCCTCATCAGCCTGAAGGCGGGCGGCGTCGGCATCAACCTGACCGCCGCCGACTACGTGATCCACATGGACCCGTGGTGGAACCCGGCGGTGGAGGACCAGGCCTCGGATCGCGCGCACCGCATGGGCCAGCTGCGGCCGGTGACCATCTACCGGCTGGTGGCGCGCCACACCATCGAGGAGGGCATCGTCGAGCTGCACCAGCACAAGCGCGACCTGGCCGACAGCCTGCTCGAAGGCAGCGATGTCAGCGGGCGCATGTCGGCCAGCGAAATGCTCAATATGCTGCAAGAGGGAATGCGAAAGTAGACGTCCAGTTACAAACCGGGCGCTCTCAAACGGGCCGATTAGTGATAATCTCCATCGCTTCGGCCCGGCACGCCCGGCCACTTTTTCGACAAGGCTGTTCAAGATGATCAAGACAAAAATCGCCCTGGCTGTATTGATGACGACGCTCGCCGTCGCACCAGCCGGCGCCACCACGCACCACAAGGCCTCCCACACCTCGGCCAAAAGCAAAAGCAGCGCCAAATCCACGCACGCCACGCACGCCAAGAGCGGCGGCAAGTCCGCCAAGGGCAGCAGCAAACACAGCACCAGCAAAGGCAAGGGCAAGACCAGGGCCGTCGCCGCCACCGCCGTGGCCGCCGCTGCGGTGGCACCGTCGCTGAAGCCGTCCGGCACGCCGGAACGCCGCCAGGACCGCTCCTTCGACGGCCAGAGCAGCCAGTTCCTGAACGCGCTGTGGCGCATCGATTCGGAAAGCGCGATCTACGCCGGCAAGTACGACACCGCCGCCACGCTGTCCATCCCCGACAAGGCCGGCCAGGCCAAGGAGCTGGCCTTCATCGACGAATGGAAGCAGCGCTTCGGCGCGATCAACGCCAGCCAGCTGTCGGCCAAGCAGCGCACCGACCTGGCGCTGCTGATCAACAAGCTCGACAGCGACCGCTTCCGCCTGACCACCTTGAAGGAGTTCGAGTGGAATCCGGCCAGCTACAACGTGGCCGGCCCGATCGACTTGATCCTGAACACGGAATACGCGGCCCAGCCGCAGCGCCTGCGCACGCTGCTCAAGCGCATCGCCGGCATTCCGGCCTACTACGAGGCGGCGCGCGCCAACATCGTCAACCCGACGCGCGAGCACACCCGCCTGGCGATTGCCCAGGCGCCCGGCGTGCAGACCTTGCTGACCGAGGTGGACAAGGCGGCCCAGGCGTCCATCCTGACGCCGGTGGAGAAGCAGCTGTTCACCCAGCGCGTGAACGCGGCGCTGACGGCGGTGGACGGCTACATCGCCTTCCTGACCGAGCTGGACAAGCAGATGGACACCACCGGCCGCCGCACCTTCCGCCTGGGCAAAGACTTGTACGAGCAGAAGTTCGCCTTCGACATCCAGTCCGGCAGCACGGCCGAGCAGACCTACCAGAAGGCGCTGGCCGCGCGCGAAGAGCTGCTGGCCAATATGGAGCGCATCTCCGACGAGCTGTGGGACAAGACCATGGGCGCCACCGCCAAGCCGGCCGACCGCTTTGCCAAGATCGGCATGGTGATCGACAAGCTGTCCGAGCGCCATGTGAAGCGCGAGGATTTCTTCGCCGAGATCCGCCGCCAGGTGCCGGTGCTGCAGGACTGGGTGATCAGCCACAACCTGCTGACGCTGGATCCGAAGAAGCAGCTGGAAGTGCGCGCGACGCCTGCCTACCAGGCCGGCGTGGCGGGCGCCAGCATCGACGCGCCGGGGCCGTATCGCCCGCAGGACCGCACCTACTACAACGTGACGCCGCTCGACGGTGCGACGCCGGAGGCGGCCGAGAGCAGCCTGCGCGAGTACAACTACTGGATACTGCAGATCCTCAATATCCATGAGGCGATACCAGGGCACTACGCGCAGCTGGTGTATGCGAACAAGTCGCCGTCCATCGTCAAATCCATCTTCGGCAACGGCGCGATGGTGGAGGGCTGGGCGGTGTATGGCGAGCGCATGATGCTGGAGTCCGGCTACGGCGACAATGCGCCGGAAATGTGGCTGATGTATTCGAAGTGGAACCTGCGCAGCGTGACCAACACCATCCTCGATTACAGCGTGCACGTGTTGGGCATGACCGAGGAGCAGGCCATCGACCTGCTGACGCGCCAGGCTTTCCAGACGCGCAGCGAGGCGGTGGAGAAGTGGCATCGGGTGCAGGTGTCGTCGGTGCAGCTGACCAGCTATTTCAGCGGCTACAGCGAGATCATGGAATTGCGCGAGCAGCGCAAGCAGCAGCTGGGCGCCAAGTTCAACCTGAAGGAATTCCACGAGCAATTCCTGAGCTACGGCAGCGCGCCGGTGCGCGTGATCAAGGGCTTGATGACGCAGTAGGATCGCGGCCGTTTGCGTGCGCGCAAACGGCTCATCCATTGATTCGATAGGGTGGGAGCTGGCCGGTACGCTGGCCAGTTTCTGCTATTATTTAATCAGGGAGCGATGATGGACATGCCTATCAGGTTCGACACTCTTGAGTACGCCAGAAAACTTGTGGAAGCCGGTTTGCCTCAAGACCAGGCCGAAGCGCAGTCACTGGCTTTGCGCGACGCGCTGGCCGAATCCACCGTCACACCGGCTGATTTGCTATTGCTGAAAACGGACCTCATCGCCCGCATCGAGATGCTGCGCAGCGAAATCCAGGCGCAGATCGAGAAACTGCGCAGCGACGTGCAAGGTCAGATCGAGAAGCTGCGCAGCGATGTGCAAGGTCAGATCGAGAAGCTGCGCAGCGACGTGCAAGAACAGATCGAAAAGCTGCGCAGCGACATGCAAGGCCAGATTGACGAACTGAAAACGCAGATCGTCGTGCTGAAGGCGCAACTCGCCGAGCTGAAGGCGCACATGAATATCCGGTTCAACATTCTTTACGTGGTGACCGGAATATCGCTGGTACTGCACGGCGTCACGCTCGGCGTGCTTTTCAAGATATTGAGCCGGCTGCCCTAGCCCGATAGATCAGGCCTTCTCTTCCGGCGCCGTCGACATGCGCACGAACATCGGCGCCACCAGCAGGCCCAGTTCGAACAGCAGGCACATCGGTATCGCCAGCGAGAACATGCTGACCGCATCCGGCGGCGTGACGATCGCAGCCACCACGAAGGCGCCCACGATGGCGTAAGGCCGTATCTCCTTCAGCTTGGCCACGCTGACCAAACCCATGCGCACCAAAATCACCACCACCACCGGCACCTCGAAGGTCGCGCCGAACGCCAGGCACATCGACATGACGAAGTCCAGGTAGTTCTCGATATCCGGCGTCACCGCGATCGAATGCGGCGAGAACTCGGAAATGAACTGGAACACGCGCCCAAACACCAGGAAGTAGCAGAACGCCACGCCGGCCATGAACAGCACCGACGACGAAATCACCAGCGGCGCGATCAGGCGCTTCTCGTGCGCGTACAAGCCCGGCGCCACGAAGGCCCAGAGCTGGTACAGCACCCACGGCAGCGACAGGATGATGGAGATGACCAGCGTCACCTTCATCGGCACCAGGAACGGCGAAATCACGCCGGTGGCGATCATCTTCGAGCCGACCGGCAGCGAGGCGATCATCGGCCGCGCGATGAAGTCGTAGATCTGCGAGGGACCGGGCCAGATCATCAGCGCGATGCAGACGATGGCAATGCCGATCGATGCCTTGACCAGACGGTCGCGCAATTCGATCAGGTGAGAGATAAAGGTCTCTTCGCCCTTTTCAGGAGTAGTCATTTAGTAGAACGAAGAAGAGGAGTTGCTGCCGGGACGGAAGCGGGCCACGCGCGCGGCGCCGGAGGTCACGTGCATCTTGCCGCCGTGGCGCTGCTTGTACCAGCCGGGGATGGCCGAATTGCGCACCAACTTCTTGCGGCGGAACTCGCGCGCCTTGCGCGACAGGTCGTCGGTGGTGGCGGTGCTGATGGTCGGCGTGTGGATGGTCGGCGTGTCGTGCCAGGCGTTTTCCACCTCGGCCACGTGCTGCGACATCGAATTCTCGACGTCCGCCTTCACGCTCTCGGCCGCCGCCTGCACTTCCTTCTGGAGGTTTTTCAACTCTTCCAGTTCGATCTCGCGCGAGACTTCGGATTTGACTTCGTTGAGGTAGCGCTGGGCGCGGCCGTACAGCGTCCCGGCCATGCGCGCCACCTTGGGCAGCTTTTCAGGACCGATGACGACCAGCGCAACCACGCCGATCACAGCAAGTTTGGTAAGACCGAGATCGATCATAAGGTGGTTTCAGCCTGGCAGGGAGCGGCGCTCCCCCGGCTTACTTCTTCTCTTTAGCGTCGACGTCGATGGTGCCCGGCGCGGCTGGCGTGGCCGGCTTGTCGTCCTCGCCCTTGACGCCATCCTTGAAGCCCTTGACGGCCTTGCCGATGTCCGAACCCATGTTGCCCAGTTTCTTGGTGCCGAAAACCAGCATCACGATGACCAGCACGATCAGCCAATGCCAAATACTGAATGAACCCATCATATTCCCCTTGCAAGGCGCGCGCGCCCAATTTATCCGTTGATTCGAGAACTGCTGCGACAGTATAAGCGAACCGCAGCCTGTCATGTAGATGTCATGCGGCTAGCGATATCCCGCCATTGTGACTAGCGTTGTCCGCGCCAAGGGTGCGGGCCGCCGATCACGTGCAGGTGTAAATGGTACACCTCCTGGCCGCCGTTGGGCCCACTGTTAATCAGCGTCTTGTAGCCGCCGGTGGGCGAGCCGTCCGCATCATAGCCGACCGCGCAGCCGGCTTCCTCTGCCAGACGGGGGGCCAGCGCCAGCATCTTGCCCAGCAACGGCGCCTCGTTGGCGCTGCAGTCGGACAGCGTGGCGAAATGTTTCTTCGGAATCACCAGCAAATGCACCGGCGCGGCCGGGTTGATGTCCTTGAAGGCCAGCAGCTCTTCGTCTTCGTAGACGATGGCGGAGGGGATTTTCTTTTCAGCTATCTTGCAAAACAGGCAGTTTTCCACAACGACTCCGTGAGTGGGGGGTTATTCCTTGCGGGCGGCTTTTTCCTCGATGCCGGAGACGCCTTCGCGGCGCGCCAGCTCGTCGAGTACCTGCTGCGGCTTCAAATCGAACTGGGCCAGCAGCACCAGCGTATGGAACCACAAGTCGGCCACCTCGTACAGCACCTTGCCGCTGTCGCCGCCGGCGCGCGCATCCTTGGCGGCCATGACGGTCTCGGTGGCTTCCTCGCCGATTTTCTTCAGGATGGCGTCGTCGCCCTTGGAGAACAGCTTGGAGGTGTAGGACGTGGCGGGATCGCCCCCGTTGGCCAGTTTGCGCGACTCGATGATGTCGGCCAGGCGGTCCAGGATAGTGCTCATGTCGGTTTCTTTGCTTTGGTTTTCGCCACGGTGGCGGGGGTGTAGATTTCCGATGGGTCCTTCAGCACCGGCTCGGTGTTCTGCCAGTCGCCTTCCAGCGCGTCGCCCTCGAACTTCTGGAAGAAGCAGGAATGGCGGCCGGTGTGGCAGGCGATGCCGCCGGCCTGCTCGATCTTGAGCAGCACCACGTCCTCGTCGCAGTCGAGGCGGATTTCCAGCACCTTCTGCACGTGGCCGGACTCCTCGCCCTTGTGCCACAGCTTCTTGCGCGAGCGGCTCCAGTAGACGGCCTCGCCCAGCTCGACCGTCTTGGCCAGCGCTTCGCGGTTCATCCAGGCGAACATCAACACATCGTTGCTGCCCGCTTCCTGGGCGATGACCGGCACCAGGCCGTGCTCGTCCCATTGGACCTTCTTCAGCCATTTAGCCTTGGCCAAGGCGCTTGGGGTAGTCGACATCGTTATTTTCCGTTTAAACCAGGCGCATCGGAATGCCCTGCTGCGCCATGAACCGCTTGGCTTCCTGCACGGTGTGCTGGCCGTAGTGGAAGATGCTGGCCGCCAGCACCGCGTCGGCCTTGCCCAGCTTGATGCCGTCGGCCAGGTCCTGCAGGCCGCCGACGCCGCCCGAGGCGATCACCGGGATGTTGATCGCGTCGGACACGCCGCGCGTCAGGCCCAGGTCGAAGCCGGACTTGGTGCCGTCGCGGTCCATGCTGGTCAGCAGGATTTCGCCGGCGCCCAGCTGCTCCATTTTCTTCGCCCACTCGATGGCGTCGATGCCGGTGGCCTTGCGGCCGCCGTGGGTGAACACTTCCCACTTGCCCGGCGCGACCTGCTTGGCGTCGATCGCCACCACGATGCATTGCGAACCGTGCTTTTGCGAGGCGTCGAACACCAGCTGCGGATTCGACACCGCCGACGAGTTCATCGCGACCTTGTCCGCGCCGGCGTTGAGCAGGCGGCGCACATCGGCCACCTCGCGCACGCCGCCGCCCACGGTCAGCGGAATGAACACCTGCGAGGCCACGGCCTCGATGATGTCCAGGATCAGGCCGCGGTTGTCGCTGGTGGCGGTGATGTCGAGGAAGGTCAGTTCGTCGGCGCCCTGCTCGTCGTAGCGGCGGGCGATTTCCACCGGGTCGCCGGCGTCGCGCAGCTCGGTGAAATTGACGCCTTTGACGACGCGGCCATCGGTCACGTCCAGGCAGGGGATGATGCGTTTAGCGAGCATTATTCTTCCGTGTCTTCTTCGACCACGTCGCCGCTCAGTTCGTCCGCGCGCAACTGGGCCGAGGCCAGGTCGATGGTGCCTTCGTAAATCGAACGGCCGCAGATCACGCCTTCGATGCCTTCGTCCTGCACCGCGCACAGCGCTTCCACGTCGCCCAGGTTGTGCAGGCCGCCCGAGGCGATGACCGGGATCTTGACCGCCTGCGCCAGCTTGACGGTGGCCTCGATGTTCACGCCGCCCATCATGCCGTCGCGGCCGATGTCGGTGTAGATGATCGATTCCACGCCGTAGGCTTCGAACTTCTGCGCCAGGTCGATCACTTCGTGGCCGGACATCTTGCTCCAGCCGTCGGTGGCGACCTTGCCGTCCTTGGCGTCCAGGCCGACGATGATGTGGCCGGGGAAGGCGCCGCAGGCGTCGTGCAGGAAGCCCGGCTCCTTGACCGCGGCGGTGCCGATGATGACGTAGCTGATGCCGGCGTCCAGGTAGCGCTCGATGGTGTCGAGATCGCGGATGCCGCCGCCCAGTTGCACGGGGATTTCGTCCAGGTCGTTTTCCTCGGCGTACTCCTGCACCACTTTCAGGATGGCCTTGACCGCAGCCTCGTTCTTCGGCTTGCCGGCGAAGGCGCCGTTCAGGTCGACCAGGTGCAGGCGGCGCGCGCCCTGTTTCAGCCAATGCAGAGCCATGTCGGCCGGATCTTCGGAAAATACGGTGGCGAGTTCCATATCGCCTTGTTTCAAGCGAACGCAGTGACCGTCTTTGAGGTCGATGGCAGGAATGAGCAGCATGATGGTTTAGGTAGATTTAGGGGTAAATGAGATCAAGGGTTCCAGTGAACGAAATTTTTGTACAACTGCAATCCGGCCGCGGCGCTTTTCTCCGGGTGGAACTGGGTCGCAAAAATATTATCACGGGCGACAGCGCAACTGAACGGCGCACCGTAGACAGTTTGTCCGACGGTGTGTTCGGCCAGCGCGGGCTGGGCGAAATAGCTGTGCACGAAATAGAAGTAACTATCGTCCGCGATATCGCGCCACATCGGGTGAGACGCGGTTTGATGGACTTGGTTCCAACCCATCTGCGGCACCTTGAAGCGCGAGCCGTCCTCCTGGATCTGGCCGTCCAGCTGGAAGCGCACCACCTTGCCGGGCAACAGGCCCAGGCCGGCGGCATTGCCTTCCTCGCTGACGTCGAACAGCATCTGCTCGCCGATGCACACGCCCATCAGCGGCTTGGTCTTGGCGGCCACCAGCAGCGCGTCCTGCACGCCGGATTCGCGCAGGCTGCGCATGCAATCCGGCATGGCGCCCTGGCCGGGCAGCACGATGCGGTCGGCGGATTCGATATCGGCCACTTCGCCGGAGATCAGCACATTGGCCTCGGGCGCGACGGCGCGCAGGGCCTGCGCGACCGAGCGCAGATTACCCATGCCGTAATCAACTACTACGATTTTTTTCATGATTTTGTTTAGAGGCTGCCCTTGGTCGACGGGATCGTGCCGGCGGCGCGCGGGTCCAGCTCGGACGCCATGCGCAGCGCGCGGCCGAAGGCCTTGAACACGGTTTCGCACTGGTGGTGGGCGTTGGTGCCGCGCAGGTTATCGATGTGCAGCGTCACCAGCGCGTGGTTGACGAAGCCGCGGAAGAATTCCAGCGTCAGGTCGACGTCGAAGGTGCCGATCATCGCGCGCGTGAACGGGATGTGGTACTCGATGCCTGGCCGGCCGGAGAAGTCCAGCACCACGCGCGAGAGCGCCTCGTCCAGCGGCACATACGAGTGGCCGTAGCGGACGATGCCCTTGCGGTCGCCGATGGCCTTGGCCACCGCCATGCCCAGCGTGATGCCGACGTCTTCCACCGTGTGGTGGTTGTCGATATGGATGTCGCCGGTCGCTTCCACTTCCAGGTCGAACAGGCCGTGACGGGCGATCTGGTCCAGCATGTGGTCCAGGAAGGGCACGCCGGTGTTCAGCTTTTGCTGGCCGGTGCCGTCAAGGTTGATCGAGACGCGCACTTGCGTCTCGTTGGTGTTGCGGATGATTTCTGCGGTGCGGTTCATGAAAGGCTCGCGATGGGTCTCAGGATGCCAGCGATGCGGCGAAGGCATCGAGGAAGGCGGAATTCTCTTCCGGGGTGCTGACCGTGATACGCAAACAATTGGCCAGCACATCGTGCATTTTACCTACATTTTTGATTAATACCTTGCGGGACAGCAGTTTCGCATAGGCATCATCGGAATTCGGCACCCGTATCAAGATAAAATTCGCCGCCGACGGGAAGACCTGCACACCGGGCATGGCGGCCAATGCAGCCATCAGATCGGCGCGTGCGGCGCGCAAATCGGTGGCCTGCTGGTTCAGCACCTCCACGTGGTCGAGCGCGAATTCGGCCGCTGCCTGCGTCAACACGTTGATGTTGTAAGGAGGCCGCACTTTGTCGAATTCCGCCAGCAATTCCGGCGCCGCCGACATGTAGCCGAGACGGATGCCGGCCAGGCCCAGCTTCGAGACGGTGCGCATCACCACCAGGTTCTCGAACTCCGGCAGGCGGTGCATGAAGGTCTGCTGCGCGAACGGCTCGTAGGCTTCGTCCACCACGGCCAGCCCGAAACCATCGAGCGCCTTGATGATGGCGACGATGTCGTCCGCCGCGAACAGGTTGCCGGTCGGGTTATTCGGATAGGACAAAAACACCAGCGACGGCTTGTGCTGCGCGATCGCCGCCAGCATGGCCGGCAGGTCCAGCGTCAGGTCGGCCTTCAACGGCACGCCCACGTAGTCCATGCCCGCGAACTGCGCCGAGCGCTGGTACATGACGAACGACGGCGTCGGCGCCAGCACCACGGCGCGGCGGTCCTGCAGCGCGCAGCCGGTGCACAGGATGGAGATCAGTTCATCGGAGCCGTTGCCCAGCATGACGTCGTAGCCGGCCGGTACGCCCAGCCTGGCGCGCACGCGTTCCTTGATAGTGGCGTAGGAGGCGACCGGGTAGCGGTTCAGCGTTACATCCACCAGGCGGTTGGCCAGCTCCTCGCGCAGATGATGCGGCAGGTGGTAAGGGTTCTCCATCGCATCCAGTTTGATATAGCCACTCGCGTCGGCGACATGGTAGCCATGGATGGCGCGCACGTCGGAGCGGATGGTGGTGTTGACCAGGGTGTCGATGGAAGACATCTTACTAAGGCTCCTATGAGTTGATTAAACTTCGCTTGGGTGATGCTTTTTTCTTCTTTTCGGGCGGCGCGGGCACCTCAGGCATCGCCAGGCGTTCGGCGATGATGGCGCAGTAGTCGGGATTCAGTTCGAAGCCGACGAAATTGCGCCCGCAGCGCTTGGCCGCGATGGCCGTGGTGCCGCTGCCCATGAACAGGTCCAGCACCACGCCGTCCGGCGGGCACGAGGCCTTGACCATGCGCTCGATGATCTCCAGCGGCTTCTGCGTCGGATGGTCGGCGCGCTCGGGATGCTCACGGTGCAGGCGCGACACGCTCCACAAATCCTTGGGGTTGTAGCCCACCTCCAGCCACTTGGCGCCGACGAAGATCGAGCGCGAACGGGCCTTCTTGGTTTCGGCGTCGTAGGGAATGCGCACCGAGTCCAGGTCGAAGTAGTAGTCCTTGCGGCGCACGAAGAAGCCGATGGTGTCGTGCACCGACGAGTAGCTGCGCACGCTGCCGCCCATCGACGGCACGCGGCGGTCCCAGATAATCTCGTTCATCATCGTCATGCGCTTTTTCAGCAGCACGAAGATCTCCGGCGAAAAGCGCCAGGTCAGGAAGATGTACAGGCTGCCGTTGGGCTTCAACTTCGGCAGCGCCGCGTCGATCCACTGCTCGGTCCAGCGCAGGTACTCCTCCACCGTTTGCGAGTCGGAGTCGTTGCCGTAGTCCTTGCCCAGGTTGTACGGCGGGTCGGTCAGTATCAGGTCGATGGAACCGTCCGGGATGCGCGCCAGTCCGGCCAGCGCATCCTCACAGAAGACCTGATTGATCCACGCTTCGCTCATTTGAGGCGCAGCTCCGCGCTGCGGGCGTGCGCCTGCAAGCCTTCGCCGTAGGCCAGTTCCGCCGCGACCTTGCCCAGCGTTTGCGCGCCGGCTTCGCTGACGTGGATGATCGACGAGCGTTTCTGGAAGTCGTACACGCCCAGCGGCGACGAGAAGCGCGCGGTGCGCGACGTCGGCAGCACGTGGTTCGGGCCGCAGCAGTAGTCGCCCAGCGATTCGGACGAGAAGCGGCCGAGGAACATGGCGCCGGCGTGGCGGATCTGGTCGGCCCACTGCTGCGGGTTCTCGGCCGATATCTCCAGGTGCTCGGCGGCGATGCTGTTGGCGATGGCGCAGGCTTCGGCCATGTCACGCACCTTCACCAGCGCGCCGCGGTCGGTCAGCGAGGTGCGGATCGTTGCCGCGCGCGGCATCGTCGGCAGCAGCTTGTTGATGCTCGCCTCCACCCTGGCGATGTAGCCGGCGTCGGGGCACAGCAGGATGGCTTGCGCCAGCTCGTCGTGCTCGGCCTGCGAGAACAGGTCCATCGCCACCCAATCGGGATCGGTGGTGCCGTCGCAGATGATCAGGATTTCGGACGGGCCGGCGATCATGTCGATGCCGACGATGCCGAACACGCGGCGCTTGGCGGCGGCCACGTAGGCGTTGCCCGGGCCGACGATCTTGTCGACCGGCTGGATGGTCTCGGTGCCGTGCGCCAGCGCGGCCACAGCCTGCGCGCCGCCGATGGTGATGACGCGCGTGACACCGGCAATCGCGGCGGCGGCCAGCACCATCTGGTTCTTCACGCCGTCCGGAGTCGGCACCACCATGGTGATCTCGCCGACGCCGGCGACGTGCGCGGGTATCGCGTTCATCAGCACCGACGATGGATAGGCCGCCTTGCCGCCGGGGACGTAGATGCCCACGCGGTCCAGCGGCGTGACCTTCTGGCCCAGCACCGTGCCATCGGCCTCGGTGTAGGTGAAGCCGTTCAGCTCCTGCTTCTGGCGCTCGTGGAACACGCGGATGCGTTGCGCGGCGGTGTGCAGCGCGTTGCACTGCGCCTCGGGAATCGCGGCCAATGCGGCCTGCAGTTCGGCTTCGGGGATATCGAAGGCGGCCATGCTGGCGGCGCCGCCGTTCGGAATGCGGTCGAAGCGGTTGGTGTATTCCAGCACGGCGGCGTCGCCGCGCGCCTTCACGTCGGCCAGGATGCCGGCGACGGCGCGCTCGATCGCTTCATCGGTGCTCGCTTCAAATGCCAGCAGGGCGTCCAGTGACTTTTTGAAATCGGCTTGGGTGGAATCGAGCTTGGTGATTTGAATCGGCATGATGGTTTACTTTTTAGAGGCGCGTTCGAAGGCTTCGATGATCGGTTGCAGGCGGGCGCGCTTGAGCTTCAACGCGGCCTGGTTGACGATCAGGCGCGACGAGATGTCCATGATCGCTTCGACTTCTTTCAGGTCGTTGGCGCGCAGCGTGTTGCCGGTGCTGACCACGTCGACGATGGCGTCCGACAGGCCGACCAGCGGCGCCAGTTCCATCGAGCCGTACAGCTTGATCAGGTCGACGTGCACGCCCTTCTTGGCGAAGTGCTCGCGCGCGGTTTCCACGAACTTGGTGGCCACGCGCAGGCGCGCGCCCTGGCGCACGGCGGTCTCGTAATCGAAACCGTTGCGCACCGCGACCGACATGCGGCAGGCCGCGATGTTCAAGTCGATGGGTTGGTACAGTCCTTCGCCACCGTGCTCCAGCAGCACGTCCTTGCCGGCCACGCCGAAGTCCGCCGCGCCGTGCTGCACGTAGGTCGGCACGTCGGTGGCGCGCACGATGATCACGCGCACGTCGGGATCGTTGGTCGACAAAATCAGCTTGCGGGAAGTCTCCGGGTTTTCGGTGACGGTGATGCCGGCCGCTTCCAGCAGCGGCAGGGTGTCCTCGAAAATACGTCCCTTCGACAGCGCGAGGATCAGCTGCGAGTTGGCCTGGAATGCGCTCATGATTATTTAATCCGTTTGATGTTGGCGCCGACCGCGGACAGTTTCACTTCCATCTGGTCGTAGCCGCGGTCGAGGTGGTAGATGCGGTCGATCAGCGTTTCGCCGCGCGCGGCCAGCGCCGCGATCACCAGCGACGCCGAGGCGCGCAGGTCGGTCGCCATCACGGGCGCGCCCACCAGTTGCTCGACGCCTTTGATGAAGGCCGTGTTGCCGTCGGTTTCAATCGACGCGCCCAGACGGTTCATCTCCTGCACGTGCATGAAGCGGTTTTCGAAGATCGTCTCGGTCACGCGGCTGGCGCCGTCGGCGATGGTGTTCACCGCCATGAACTGCGCCTGCATGTCGGTCGGGAAGCCCGGGTATTCGGTGGTGCGGAAGGTCACGGGCGCCGGGCGCTTGTCCATTTGTGCGCGGATCCAGTTGTCGCCGATGGTCATCTGCAGGCCGATCTCGCGCAGCTTGTCCAGCGCGGCGTCCATGATGTCGACGCGGGTGTTGCGGATCGTGATGTCGCCGCCGGTGGCAGCCACCGCGCACAGGAAGGTCGCCGCTTCGATGCGGTCGGAGATCACGGCGTGCTTCGCGCCGTGCAAAGCTTCGACGCCCTGGATCGTCAGGCGGTTGGTGCCTATGCCTTCGATCTTCGCGCCCATGGCCACCAGCAGGTTGGCCAGGTCGGTCACTTCAGGTTCGCAGGCGGCGTTTTCCAGCACGGTCTCGCCTTCGGCCAGGGTCGCGGCCATCAGCAGGTTCTCGGTGCCGGTGACGGTGATCATGTCGGTGACGATGCGCGCGCCCTTGAGCTTTTTGCACTTGGCGTAGATGTAGCCGCCTTCGACGGTGATGTCCGCGCCCAGCGCCTGCAGGCCCTTGATGTGCTGATCCACCGGGCGCGAGCCGATGGCGCAGCCGCCCGGCAGCGAGACCTTGGCTTCGCCGAAGCGCGCCAGCAATGGACCCAGCACCAGGATCGAGGCGCGCATGGTTTTCACCAGCTCATACGGGGCTTCCAGCTTGTCGATGGCGCCGCCGTTGAGGGTGACCTTGTCGCCGTCCTGCGTTACTTTCAGGCCGGTCTGGCCCAAGAGCTTGAGGATGGTGGCCACGTCGTGCAGGTGCGGCACGTTGGACAGCTCGACGTCGCCCGACGTCAGCAGGCCGGCGCACAGGATGGGCAGCGCCGCGTTCTTCGCGCCGGAGATGTTGATGTCGCCGTTCAGGCGGTTGCCGCCTTGTATGAGGAGCTTGTCCATGCTTGCTTATCCTTGGTATTCGTCAGGGGTGAGGGTTTTCATCGACAGCGCGTGGATTTCTTCGCGCATGCGGTCGCCCAGCGCGGCGTACACGATCTGGTGGCGCTGGATCAAACGCTTGCCGGCAAACGCGGGCGAGACGATGACGGCCTGGAAGTGCTGGCCGTCGCCCTCCACTTCGAGGTGGGTGCATTCGAGGCCGGCCGAGATGTAGCCGTGGATGAGTTCTGGAGTGGTAGCCATGATGAGTCCTTAAAATTAGTGGCGCAGGCGATAACCGCTGCGCAGTAAGCGTATCGCCAGCAACGCCAGCGCGACCAGGAAGGCGGAGACGATGCTCACACTGACCAGCGGGTTGACGTCCGACTGGCCGAAGAAACCGTAGCGGAAACCGTCGATCATGTAGAAGAACGGGTTCAGGTGCGAGACCGTCAGCCAGAACGGCGGCAGCGAATGGATGGAGTAGAACACGCCGGACAGGAAGGTCAGCGGCATGATCAGGAAGTTCTGGAACGCGGCCAGCTGGTCGAATTTCTCGGCCCAGATGCCGGCGATCAGGCCCATGGTGCCGAGGATGGCCGCGCCCAGCAGCGCGAACACCACGATCCACAGCGGCGCCGTGAACGACATGTGGGCGAACCACGCCGTCACCACGAACACGCCGAAACCGACCACGATGCCGCGCACCATGGCGGCCAGCACGTATGCGGAGAAGATCTCCCAGTGCGACAGGGGCGTGAGCAGCACGAACACCAGGTTGCCGGTGATCTTGGATTGGATCAGCGAGGACGACGAATTGGCGAAGGCGTTCTGCAATACGCTCATCATCACCAGGCCGGGGATCAGGAAGGCGGTGTAGCTGACGTCCGCGTACACGGTGACGCGGCCTTCGAGCACGTGTCCGAAGATCAGCAGGTACAGCATCGCCGTCAGGATGGGTGCGGCGACGGTCTGCGTGGCGACCTTCCAGAAGCGCAGCGTCTCCTTGTAGACCAGGGTGCGGAAGCCGGTGGAGATGAAGTTCATACGGTGCCCTTATCCATGATCTGCAAGAAGATGTCTTCCAAATCAGCTTGTTGCAATTGCATTTCGTCGATCACGGCGCCGGATACGCGCAGGCGCGCCAGCAGGGTTTCGACTTCGGCGTATTCGTTGATGCGCAGGCTGTACTTCTTGCCGTGCTCCGACTCTTCCGGATGCGTGACCAGGTGGCGCAGGTCTTGCGGCAGGTCGCCGCTGCTCAGGTTGACCGTCAGCTGCGAGCCGGAGATGCGGCGGATCAGCGACGCCATCGTGTCCAGCGCCACGACCTTGCCGCTCTTGAGCATGGCCACGCGCTTGCACATGGCCTGCGCTTCTTCCAGGTAGTGGGTGGTTAGCACCACGGTGTGGCCTTCGCGGTTCAGGCGCGAGATGAACTTCCACAGCGTCTGGCGCAGTTCGACGTCGACGCCGGCGGTCGGCTCGTCGAGCACGATCACGGGCGGCTTGTGCACCAGCGCCTGCGCCACCAGCACGCGGCGCTTCATGCCGCCGGACAGGGCGCGCATGTTGACGTCAGCCTTGTTGGTCAGGTCGAGGTTGTGCATCACCTCATCGATCCAGGCGTCGTTGTTGGGCAGGCCGAAATAGCCCGACTGCAGGCGCAGCGTTTCGCGCACGGTGAAGAAGGGATCGAACACCAGCTCCTGCGGCACCACGCCCAGCTTCTTGCGGGCCGCGCGGAAATCGCCGGTGACGTCGTGGCCGTGGATGGTGACCTTGCCGGCGTCGGGGCGGATCAGGCCCGCGATGATGGAAATCAGCGTGGTCTTGCCGGCGCCGTTGGGGCCCAGCAGGCCGAAAAATTCACCCTCTTCGATGGAAAGGGACACGCCGCCCAGTGCCTGGAGCGACTTGTAGCGCTTCTCGACATTACTTATTTGGATCGCTGTCATGCTTGACTTATCTGTAAGGTGCGGCGGCACGGGTCCGGCGCGTAGTGCCAAAAGGCGGAAGATGCTGCGGGCGCCACGGCTCTCGGGCAGCGGCAACGTTCAATTATATTGGAAATTCGGATCGGCAGAGCCGGACTGGCTGTTTACCGGGGGAGCGGAGTGGGGCGGGGATCAATGATGGTGGTGCGAAGACGAGTCGTCGGCGAGACCGGTCTTTTGGGTGAAGAAGGACTCCGGCGCATCGACCGGGGCGAATTCTTCGTGGGCGGGATTGGCCTGTCCGGCGCAATCCTGCTCCAGCTTGACGTCGGTCGGGAACAGCAGCGAGCACACGCCGTACAGCTTGGTCAGGCTTTGCAGCGCCGGCGGCAGGTTTTTCAGTTCCAGCTTGACGCCGGCGTCCTGGGCGGCGCGCTGCCACGCCAGCATGACCGACACCGCCACCGAATCCACCGTCAACACATGGCGCAGGTCGAACACGGTCTGGCCGGCCTTGAGGGCCGCCAGGCCGCGCTCCAGCGCCGCGGTGGCGTTGAGCACGGTCAGGGTCGTGAGCGACTGCAGGTTGTCGATGGCTTCGGAAACGGCGGTGGACATGGCGTGAGGGCTTACTTGGCGACGGTTTTCAGGGGCTTGTTGGCCAGCGACTTGTTCTTTTCCGTCAGCGTCTTGATCAGGCCGTCGATGCCGCCCTTGCTGATTTCGGAGGCGAACGTGCCTTTGTAGGTCTCGACCAGCCATGCGCCGAGCACATTGATGTCGTAGATCTTCCAGCCGGACGGGGTCTTGGCGACGCGGTAGTTCAGCGGGATCGGTTCGCCGCGGGCCACGTTGACCTGCGAGCGCACTTCCACTTCGTTGTCGGACGGGTCGGAACGCATCGGCTTGAATTCGACGGTTTCGTTTTTAATCTGCGACAGCGCGCCCGAGTAGGTGAAGATCAGCAGCGTGCGGAACTGGTCCGACAGCAGTTTTTGCTGTTCGGGCGTGGCGTCGCGCCAGAAGCGGCCGGCCGCCAGCGCGGTCATGCGCTGCGAGTCGACGTAGGGCAGGATCTTGCTTTCGACCAGGTCGAGCACCTTCTTCTGGTCGCCGGACTGGATGGCTTTGTCGGACTTGGCGGTCTCGATCACTTCCTGGCTGATGCGCTTGACCAGCACGTCCGGCGCTTCGTTGGACGGCGCGGCGGCCGCGTGGGCGTTGACGGCCAGCGCGACAGTTGCCAGGGCGATAAGTTGTTTAATCAATTTCATGTTGTCGTTACCTTTGTGTGGTTCTTCGGGGTCACTGGCTGGCGGTAGCCGCAGCCGGTGCGCCAGAGTTTAACTCTTTTGGCGCCGATTCGGATGACACAGGGGCAGAACTTTGTGCGGCAGCGGCTGGTTTAGCGTCCGGCTTGGCTTCCGGCTTGGCTTCCGGCTTCACGTCGGGCTCGGCCGAGTCATCCTTCGAAGGCTTGCGCGGCGCATCGTCGCCGTCCGGATGAATCTGGCTTTCGCGGCGCTGCAGGAAGCCGTCGCGGATGAATTCGTAACGGTCCAGCGCGGCGTCTTCCAGCAAACTGGTCGCGTTGAGCAGATTAGCACGTTGGTCGACGGCGCGTAGCGCGGTACCGCTGTTGCGGATGTAGACCGGTTCCTTGTAGCCCCAGATATCGCCCTTGATGTCCAGCGGCAGGGCCACCGTGTCGCGCACGGTCGACGGGCCCAGCAGCGGCAGCATCAGGTAGGGGCCGGACGGCACGCCCCAGGTGCCCAGCGTCTGGCCGAAGTCTTCCTTGTGCTTCTGCAGGCCGGCTTCCGAGGCGATGTCGAACAGGCCGACGATGCCCAGCGTGGAGTTCAGCGCGAAGCGGGTGACGTCCGACAGGCCGGCTTCGCCGTGACCTTGCAGCAGGTTGTTGACGCCGGTCCAGGCGTCGGCCAGGTTGCCGAAGAAGTTGTTGACGCCGGTCTGCACGAAGTTCGGCAGCACGTTGCGGTAGGCCGTCGCGGCCGGCTTGAGCGCGTAGGTGTCGACCGTGTCGTTGAAGCTGAACATGGCGCGGTTGAAGCCCTCGTACGGGTCGCGCGGGTTCGGGCCGGCGCAGCCGGCCAGCAGCACGGTGACGCCCAGCGCCAGGGCGGCGCTGCGGAGGTGTTTGGCGGTGCGTTGCGTCATTTGCTGTCCTTTCCTTCTGCAGCTTTGCTGTAGATGAACTGGTTAATCAGGTCTTCCAGTACGGCGGCCGACTGGGTACGGGCGATCTTGTCGCCGGCGGCCAGGTTGTTGGTGTCGCCGCCAGCTTCGATGCCCACGTATTGCTCGCCCAGCAGGCCGGCGGTCAGGATCTTGGCCGAGCTGTCTTTCGGGAACTTGTAGCCTTCTTCCATGTTCAAGGTTACCAGCGCCTGGTAAGTCTTGTCATCAAACTTAATCTCTCCCACACGGCCGACCACCACGCCGGCCGCCTTGACCGGCGCCTGCGGGCGCAGGCTGCCGATGTTGTCGAACTTGGCGGTGATCGGGTAGGCCTTGCCGAAGGACATGGAACCCATGTTGCCGGCCTTCAGCGCCAGAAACATCAGCGCGGCGACGCCGACGACGATGAACAGACCGACCCAGACATCCAGAGATTTACGTTGCATAGCGATTCCTTAGTTTCTTATCTTGTACTTTTACGCTTATTTGCTGAACATCAGCGCCGTCATCATGAAGTCCAGCCACCAGATCATCAGCGATGAAATCACGACCGTGCGGGTGGTGGCGCGCGCCACATCTTCCGGGGTCGGCTGGGCCTCGTAGCCCTGGTACAGCGCAATGAAGGTGATGGCGATGCCGAACACCACGCTCTTGGCAAAACCGTTGTAAATATCTTTCCAGATGTCGACGCCGCCCTGCATCTGCGACCAGAACGCGCCCTCGTCGACGCCGATCAGCTGCACGCCGACCAGGTAGCCGCCGAACACGCCCACCGCGCTGAACACGGAAGCGAGCAGCGGCACCGAGATCACGCCGGCCCAGAAGCGCGGCGCCAGCACGCGCTGGACCGGGTTGACGGCCATCATTTCCATCGCCGACAGCTGCTCGCCAGCCTTCATCAGGCCGATTTCGGCCGTCAGCGAGGTGCCGGCGCGGCCGGCGAACAGCAGCGCGGTGATCACCGGGCCCAGTTCGCGGGTCAGGCCCAGCGCCACCAGCAGGCCCAGCGATTGCTCGGCGCCGTATTTGTTGAGCGTGTAATAGCCCTGCAAGCCCAGCACCATGCCGACGAACAGGCCGGACAGGGTGATGATCAGCATCGAATAATTGCCGATGAAATGCAACTGTTCCACCACCAGCGACGGCCGGCGCAGCAGGCCGGGCGACACGCCCAGCATGTTGGCGAAGCTGCGGCTGCCATAGCCTATGCTTTCGACGTAATCGCGCAGCGGCGCGCCCAGCTTGGACAACCAGTTCTTCAGACTCATACTTGCACTCCCAGGCCCAGGTCATCGGCCAGGGACTTGCCTGGATAGTGGAACGGCACCGGGCCGTCGGCCTCGGCGTTGACGAATTGCTTCACATACGGGTCGGTCGACACCATCATGTCCTCCGGCGTGCCGTGCGCGACGATCTTGCCTTGCGACAGGAAGTACACATAGTCGGCGATGGCGAAGCACTCCTTGACGTCGTGCGACACCAGCACCGTGGTCGAGCCCAGCGCGGTGTTCAGGTTACGGATCAGGTTGGCGGTGACACCCATCGAGATCGGGTCCAGGCCGGCGAACGGCTCGTCGTACATGATCAGTTCCGGGTCCAGCGCGATCGAGCGGGCCAGCGCCACGCGGCGCGCCATGCCGCCGGAAATCTCGCCCGGCTTGAGCTTGGCGGCGTTGCGCAGGCCGACCGCGTGCAGCTTCATCAGCACCAGGTTGCGGATCAGCTCTTCCGGCAAATCGGTGTGCTCGCGCAGCGGGAAGGCGACGTTTTCAAACACGGTCAGGTCGGTGAACAGCGCGCCATGCTGGAACAGCATGCCCATCTTGCGCCGCAGCAGATACAAGCCGGCGGTATTGAGCTTGTGCACCACCTGGCCCTGCACCTTGACATGGCCGCGTTGCGGGCGGATCTGGCCGCCGATCAGGCGCAATACCGTGGTCTTGCCGCTGCCCGAGCCGCCCATCACAGCGATCACTTTTCCACGTGGGAAGTCCATCTGGAGGCCCGACAAGATCGAGCGCTTTCCATAGGAAAAGTGTAAATCACGGATTTCGACTAAATTAGCCACGACTGAACTCATTTTTTTTAATGCCGTATTGTAGTGCAGAAAGGTTAATCTCTGCAGGCGCCGCCAACTTTTGTGACAGGGGGAGGCATGGTAAGTGGCAGATAATACAACACTACTGAACCTAAAGTCAGCAATTTACACCTATCAAGAATTGTAACATTGCTGCACCGCACAAGCCATGGACGAAAAAAAAACCGGCGGGAACGGGGATCACCCGTTCGCCACCGGCGGGAGGCAGGCTTTAGCGGGCCGCGGGGATTAGCGCGGAAGTTCCGAAGAGCCCATCAAAAACTCGTCGACCGCGCGCGCGCACTGGCGGCCTTCGCGGATCGCCCACACCACCAGCGACTGGCCGCGGCGCACGTCGCCGGCGGCAAACACATTGGGGGCGGTAGTCTTGTAGCAGCCTTCGCCGTCCGTGCTGGCCTTGGCGTTGCCGCGCGCATCTTTCTCGACGCCGAAAGCGTCCAGCACGTTGGCGACCGGCGACACGAAGCCCATCGCCAGCAGCACCAGGTCGGCCTTCATCTCGAATTCCGAGTTCGGCACTTCGCTCATCTTGCCGTCTTTCCACTCGACGCGGCAGGCGACCAGCTTCTCGACCTTGCCGTTCTTGCCTTCCAGGCGCTTGGTGGCCACCGCCCAGTCGCGCTCGCAGCCTTCCTCGTGCGACGAGGAGGTGCGCAGCTTGGTCGGCCAGTACGGCCACACCAGCGGCTTGTTTTCCTGCTCCGGCGGCATCGGCATCAGTTCGAACTGGGTCACCGAGGCGGCGCCGTGGCGGTTCGAGGTGCCGACGCAGTCGGAACCGGTGTCGCCGCCGCCGATCACCACCACGTGCTTGCCGGTGGCTTTCAGCTGGTCCTTCACCTTGTCGCCGGCGTTGACCTTGTTTTGCTGCGGAAGGAAGTCCATGGCGAAATGCACGCCCTTCAGTTCGCGGCCCGGCACAGGCAGGTCGCGCGGCTGCTCGGCGCCGCCGGCCAGCACGACGGCGTCGAAGTCCTTGGCCAGGTCTTCGGGGAAGATGGTTTCCTTGGCCCAGTTGTTGACGTTGGCCGGGAAGTCCTTGCCGACCAGGACGCTGGTGCGGAACACCACGCCTTCGGCTTCCATCTGCTTAATGCGGCGGTCGATGTGCGACTTTTCCATCTTGAAGTCGGGGATGCCGTAGCGCAGCAGGCCGCCGACGCGGTCGCTCTTCTCGAATACGGTGACGGCATGGCCGGCGCGCGCCAGCTGCTGCGCCGCCGCCAGGCCGGCG
Organism: Duganella sp. GW821-FHT01E12; assembly: GCF_059422325.1. NCBI lineage: Bacteria > Pseudomonadati > Pseudomonadota > Betaproteobacteria > Burkholderiales > Oxalobacteraceae > Duganella > Duganella sp. GW821-FHT01E12. The sequence continues at coordinate 293,697 of NZ_JBWKWR010000001.1, forward strand.
GGGCCGGAACCGACCACGGCCACCTTCTTGCCGGTCTGGCGGGCGGCCGGCTGCGGCACGACCCAGCCGTGTTCCCAGCCTTCGTCGATGATCTTGTGCTCGATCGACTTGATGCCGACCGGATCGTTGTTGATGCCCAGCGTGCAGGCGGCCTCGCACGGCGCGGGGCAGATGCGGCCGGTGAATTCCGGGAAGTTGTTGGTCGAGTGCAGGGTGTCGAGCGCCTCGCGGTAGTTGCCGCGATAAACCAGGTCGTTCCAGTCCGGGATGATGTTGTTGACCGGGCAGCCGGTGTTGCAGAACGGGATGCCGCAATCCATGCAGCGCGCGCCCTGCACCTTGGCCTGCTCGTTGGTCAGGGTGATGACGAATTCGGAATAGTTTTTCAAACGCGTAGCAGGCGGCAGATAGCCCTCGTCCTGACGCTTGAATTCCATGAAGCCGGTGATTTTACCCACGATAATTCCTTAAATATTGTTCTGTACGGTCAGCATCAGGCTGCGATCGGCTGCGCGGAGGCGGCTTCGTTCGCCACGTCCTCGGCCATCTCGACCAGGGCGCGCTTGTATTCGCTCGGGAAGACCTTGACGAATTTGCCGCGGCCTTCTGCCCAGTTGTCCAGCAACAGGCGGGCACGGGTGCTGCCGGTGTGCTTGAAGTGGCGCTCGATCAGGCGCTTCAGGATCACCTCGTCCGCCTCGCGGCCGTGGTCCTTGTGCTGCACGTGCCAGGTTTCGCTCTGGGCTTCCTGCTCCTTGGCGGTCAGCACCGGCTCCAGCGTCACCATCGCGGTGTTGCAGCGCGCCTCGAAATCGCCTTCCGGGTCGTACACGTAGGCGATGCCGCCCGACATGCCCGCCGCGAAGTTGCGGCCGGTGGCGCCCAGCACCACCACGGTGCCGCCGGTCATGTATTCGCAACCATGGTCGCCAGTGCCTTCGACGACGGCGGTGGCGCCCGAGTTACGCACGGCGAAACGCTCGCCGGCCACGCCGTTGAAGAAGGCTTCGCCGCTGATCGCGCCGTACAGCACGGTGTTGCCGATGATGATGTTGTTCACCGCCCAGCCGCGGAACTCGGTGTTCGGACGCACGATGATGCGGCCGCCCGACAAGCCCTTGCCGACGTAGTCGTTGCCCTCGCCGACCAGGTCGATGGTGATGCCGTGCGCCAGGAAGGCGCAGGCCGACTGGCCGGCCGTGCCTTGCAGCTGGATGTGGATGGTGTCGTCCGGGAGGCCGGCGTGGCCGTAGCGCTTGGCCACCTCGCCCGACAGCATGGTGCCGACCGTGCGGTTGACGTTGCGCACCGGCGAGATGAACGAGACGCGCTCGCCTTTCTCCAGCGCGGCCTTGGCTTGCGCGATCAGCTTGTGGTCGAGGGCCTTGTCCAGGCAGTGGTCCTGTTCCATCGTGTGGTAGATGGAATCGCCGTTCGGCACTGCCGGCGAGTAGAAGATGTTGCTGAAGTCCAGGCCCTTGGCCTTCCAGTGCGTGATCGCCTTGGACTTGTCCAGCAGGTCGACGCGGCCGATCAGCTCGTCGTACGTGCGGATGCCCAGTTGCGCCATCAGCTGGCGGGCTTCCTCGGCGACGAAGAAGAAGTAGTTCACGACGTACTCGGGCTTGCCGGAGAACTTGGCGCGCAGCACAGGATCCTGCGTGGCGACACCGACCGGGCAGGTGTTCAGGTGGCACTTGCGCATCATGATGCAGCCCTCGACCACCAGCGGCGCGGTGGCGAAGCCGATTTCGTCGGCGCCCAGCATGGCGGCGATGACCACGTCGCGGCCGGTGCGCATCTGGCCGTCGGCCTGGACGCGGATGCGGCTGCGCAGGCCGTTCAGCACCAGCGTCTGCTGCGTTTCCGCCAGACCCAGCTCCCACGGCGTACCGGCGTGCTTGACCGACGACAGCGGCGAAGCGCCGGTGCCACCGTCATGGCCTGCGACCACAACGTGATCGGCCTTGGCCTTGGTCACGCCGGCGGCCACGGTGCCGATACCGACTTCCGACACCAGCTTGACCGAGATCGAAGCGCGCGGGTTGGCGTTCTTCAGGTCGTGGATCAGCTGGGCCAGATCCTCGATCGAATAGATGTCGTGGTGCGGCGGCGGCGAGATCAGGCCCACGCCCGGCACCGAGAAGCGCAAGGTGGCGATGTACTCGGACACCTTATGGCCCGGCAGCTGGCCGCCTTCGCCCGGCTTGGCGCCCTGCGCCATCTTGATCTGAATCTGGTCGGCCGAGTTCAGGTAGGCCGCGGTCACGCCGAATCGGCCGGACGCCACCTGCTTGATGCGCGAGCGCAGCGAATCGCCTTCCTGCAGCGGAATGTCGACCACCATTTGCTCTTTGCCCATGACCGAGGCCATGGTCTCGCCCTGCTTGATCTTGATGCCCTTCAGTTCCATCGTGTAGCGCGATGGATCCTCGCCGCCTTCGCCGGTGTTGGACTTGCCGCCGATGCGGTTCATCGCCACCGCCAGCGTGGCGTGGGCTTCGGTCGAGATCGACCCCATGGACATCGCGCCGGTCGCGAAGCGCTTGACGATTTCCTTGGCCGGCTCGACTTCGTCCAGCGGGATCGCCTTGGCCGGGTCGAGCTTGAACTCGAACAGGCCGCGCAAGGTCAGGTGGCGCTTGCTCTGGTCGTTGATGATCTGGGCGTACTCCTTGTAGCTGGAGAAGTTGTTGCTGCGGGTCGAATGCTGCAGCTTGGCGATCGCATCCGGGGTCCACAGGTGGTCTTCGCCGCGCACGCGGTAGGCGTACTCGCCGCCGGCGTCCAGGTGGTTGGCCAGCACGGGATCGTCGCCGAAGGCCAGGTTGTGCAGGCGCAGCGCCTCTTCCGCCACTTCGAACACGCCGATGCCTTCCACGTTGGAGGCCGTGCCCTTGAAGTATTTGTCGACCAGCGACTTGTTCAGGCCGACGGCTTCAAATATCTGCGCGCCGCAGTAGGACATATAGGTCGAAATGCCCATCTTGGACATGACCTTCATCAGGCCCTTGCCGATGGCCTTGGTGTAGTTGTAGACCGCCTTTTCGCCGGTCATGTCGCCCGGCATGCCCAGCGCCATCTCGACCAGCGTTTCCATCGCCAGGTAGGGGTGGATCGCCTCGGCGCCGTAGCCTGCCAGCAGCGCGAAGTGGTGGGTCTCGCGGGCCGAGCCGGTCTCGACGACCAGGCCGGTGGACGCGCGCAAGCCCTTGCTGACCAGGTGCTGGTGCACGGTCGAGGTGGCCAGCAGCGCGGGAATCGCCACGCGCTCAGGGCTCACCGAGCGATCCGACACGATCAGGATGTTGTGGCCGGACTTGACCGCGTCGACCGCCTCGGCGCACAGCGACGCCAGGCAAGCCTCCACGCCGTCCTTGCCCCATGCGAGCGGATAGCAGATGTTCAGCTCATATGACTTGAACTTGCCGCCGGTATGCGCGCTGATGCCGCGCAGGCGGGCCATGTCGTCGAAGCCCAGGATGGGCTGCGACACTTCCAGGCGCATCGGCGGGTTGACGTTGTTGGTGTCGAGCAGGTTCGGTTTCGGGCCGATGAAGGACACCAGCGACATCACCATCGCTTCGCGGATCGGGTCGATCGGCGGGTTGGTCACCTGCGCGAACAGCTGCTTGAAGTAGTTGTACAGCGGCTTGAGCTTGTTGGACATGACGGCCAGCGGCGAGTCGTTGCCCATCGAGCCGGTGGCTTCCTCGCCGGCGGCTGCCATCGGCGCCATCAGGAATTTCAGGTCTTCCTGGGTGTAGCCGAAGGCTTGCTGGCGGTCCAGCAGCGACGGCGTGGCCTTTTCGCCCTGCGCCGGCGCGGCGTCCTTGGCACGGTTGTGCGCCAGCTGGCTTTCGCTCAGCTTGATTTCGTTGAGCTTGATGCGCACCGCGTTGATCCACGCCTTGTACGGTTTGGCGTTGGCATAGGTGTCTTTCAGCTCTTTATCGTCGATGATGCGGCCCGCTTCCAGGTCGATCAGGAACATCTTGCCCGGCTGCAGGCGCCATTTCTGGATGATCTTGGATTCGGGAATCGGCAGCACGCCCGATTCCGAGGCCATCACGACCAGGTCGTCGTCGGTGACGATGTAGCGGGCCGGACGCAGGCCGTTGCGGTCCAGCGTGCCGCCGATGTAGCGGCCGTCGGTGAAGGCCATGGCGGCCGGGCCATCCCACGGTTCCATCATGGCGGCGTGATATTCGTAGAATGCGCGGCGATTGTCGTCCATCGTGCCGTGATTTTCCCAGGCTTCCGGGATCATCATCATCATCGCCTGGGCGATCGGATAGCCTGCCATCAGCAGCAGTTCCAGCGCGTTGTCGAAGCAGGCGGTGTCCGACTGGCCTTCGTAGATCAGCGGGAACAGCTTGTGCAGGTCGTCGCCCAGCACGGCGGACTTCATCACGCCTTCACGGGCGCGCATCCAGTTGAAGTTGCCTTTGACGGTGTTGATCTCGCCGTTGTGGGCGATCAGGCGGTACGGGTGGGCCAGCGGCCATTCCGGGAAGGTGTTGGTCGAGAAACGCTGGTGCACCAGCGCCAGCGCGGAAACGCAGCGCGCGTCCTGCAGGTCTTTGTAGTACACGCCGACCTGGTCCGCCAGCAGCAGGCCCTTGTAGACGATGGTGCGGGCCGACAGCGAGGCCACGAAGAATTCTTTGCCGTGGATCAGCTTCAACGCCTGGATCGCGTGGCCGGACGATTTGCGGATCACGTACAGCTTGCGCTCCAGCGCGTCGGTCACCATGATGTCGGCGCCGCGGCCGATGAAGATCTGGCGGATCACCGGTTCTTTGGCGCGCACGGTCGGGGACATCGGCATGTCGCAGTCGACCGGCACATTGCGCCAGCCCAGCACGACCTGGCCTTCGGCGCGCACGGCGCGCTCGATTTCCTGTTCGCAAGCGATGCGGGAAGCGTTTTCCTTCGGCAGGAACACCATGCCGACGCCGTATTCGCCTGGCGGCGGCAGTTCCACGCCTTGCTTGGCCATCTCGTCGCGGTAGTACTGGTCCGGAATCTGGATCAGGATGCCGGCGCCATCGCCCATCAGCGCATCGGCGCCGACGGCGCCCCGGTGATCGAGGTTTTTCAGGATCAACAGACCCTGTTCCACGATGGAGTGGCTCTTGTTGCCCTTGATATGGGCGACGAAACCGACGCCGCAGGCATCGTGTTCATTGGACGGATCGTACAGACCTTGGGCTTTCATGGGCTCTCCACTGCAATTTTGACTAACGAAAAACTAGAGTAGTGCAATGCAGCGTAAACTTCAACAATAACAATTAGGGTCGGAGTCGAATTAATTTTTTCCAAGTTGCTGAAAATTTTAATTAGGGACAGAGTGATGGGGGTTTTAAAAAAACCGCAGGGACTGGCGATCCCCACGGTTTGGTCTAGTCGCTCAGGCCGCTTCAGGCTTGATTTTGAACGGTCTGCCGCGCTTGGCCGGCAAGACCTGGCGCTTGACCTTGTGCTGCAGCGCCGTCTTGAATTGCTCCGTGCCCAGCGGCCAGCCCTTGAGCAGCGCCTTGCCGATGACGGCGATCTCGTCCTCGCTCAAGGCCGGCTCGGCCAGCGCGATATAGGCCGCCTCGCGCTGGAACGGCGTGTTGCCCAGCTCCCAGAACTTCGGATGGTCGACGATCAGGCCGTCGGAACGCAGGCCGGCGTGGTGCGGATAGCTGGACCACGGATAATCCTCGGCCCGCGCCACCATGCCGTTGCGCACCGGATTGAACTCGATATACCGGCTGCATGACATGAAGTATTGCTCGGCGTCGATCAGCGAGGTTTTGTAGCGTCCGTTCCACAAAGTGCCGCTGCGGCCGTATTTTTGGTTGAAGTAGGGCACGTAATAGCGGCCTATCCACTGCATCATCTGGCCCAGGCCGTCCGCGTCGGCCGGCGTGACCAGCAAATGCAGGTGGTCCGGCATCAACACATAGGCGTGCACCGCCACCTTGTAGTTCTTGGCGGCGGTGCGCAGCCAGCCGAGGAAGGCCTGGTAATCCTCGGTCTCGCGGAAGATCGGCTGGTTGTTGTTGCCGGTCTGGATGACATGGTGCGGCTGGCCGGGGACGATCAAACGGGGTAGACGTGCCATAAATTTGAGCAAAACGAATCGGAAACACCGATTCTACACCACTCTGTCCCCGATTAATCAAGCGCCCAGCAAAACCGGCCTGACTCTGTCCCTGTTTTTCGGCGCGTGGCCGGAAAGCTGGAACACGCTGACCACGCGGGCCAGCGCCCCGCTCTGGTCCTGCAGCGCGGCGGAGGCCGCCGCCGCCTCCTCGACCAGGGCCGCGTTCTGCTGCGTCACCTGGTCCATCTGCGCGATGGCGCGGTTGATCTGCTCGATGCCGTTGGTCTGCTCGGCGCTGGCGGCGGTGATTTCGCCGATGATGTCGGTCACACGCCGCACGTTGACGACGATTTCCCGCATCGTGCTGCCCGCTTGAGCCACCAGGCGCGCGCCGCTTTCCACCTTGTCGACCGAGTTGTTGATCAGTTCCTTGATCTCCTTCGCCGCGCTGGCGCTGCGCTGGGCCAGATTGCGCACCTCGGTGGCCACCACGGCGAAGCCACGGCCCTGGTCGCCGGCGCGGGCCGCCTCCACCGCCGCGTTCAAGGCCAGGATGTTGGTCTGGAAAGCGATGCCGTCGATCACGGCGATGATGTCGACAATCTTGTGCGCCGACGCGCTGATCTCGCTCATGGTGCCGACCACTTCATCGACCACGCTGCCGCCCTTGACCGCCACCTCGGAGGCGGACAGCGCCAGCGTGTGCGCCTGGCGCGAGTTGTTGCCGTTCTGTTTGACGGTGGCGGTCAGTTCCTCCATCGACGAGGCGGTCTGCTGCAGCGAACTGGCCTGCTGCTCGGTGCGGGCCGACAGGTCGAGGTTGCCGCTGGCGATCTGGCCGGAAGCGGTGGCGATGGTGTCGGTGCCGCTGCGGACCTGGCCGACGATGTTGATCAGGCTGGCGTTCATGTCCTTCAGCGCCTGCAGCAGCACACCGGTCTCGTCCTTGCTGCGCACGTCGATCTTGCTGCTCAGGTCGCCGGCCGCGACGGTCTGCGCCACCCGCACCGCCTTGTGGATGGGGCCGGTAATCGAGATGCCGATCACATACGCGAACCAGGCCCCCAGCACCAGCGCGCCGGCGGTCAGCGCCAACAGGAAGCGCTGGCCGGAATGGTATTGCTGCTGCACCTCCGCCGCCAGCGCGCGGCCGACGCCGGCCTCGTAGTCGCCGATTTTTTGTACGCTGTCCAGGTAGGCATTGAATTGCGATTCCAGCTTGTTGTCGGCCAGCGCGCGGGCGCCGGCCAGGTCGCTGCTTTTCTTGAGCTTGAACAAAAGGTCGCGGCTGGCCGCATAACCCTTGCGCACCGACGCGACCGCTTCCAGCAAGGCTTTTTCCTCGCTGCTGGTGAGCAGGGGTTCGAGTTGCTTCTGTATGGCGTTGACGCGCGCGCGGGTGGCGGCGGCCTTATCGGCGAGGGCCGGGGATTCGGCGGTTTCGGTATTGCGGGCGAAGGCCAGCACGCCGACGCCGCTGATGCTGATCTGGTTATGCCATTCGGCGGTCAGCCGCTCCTTGACGCTGGCGCTGCCGACCATCTGTTCGGTCAGATCCCCCACCGCCTGCAGGCGCCACATGCCCGCCATGGCCATGCCGACGATGAGCAACATCACCAGGCCGAAGCCGCCAGCCAGGCGCATCCCAATTTTCCAGTCGCTGTAACGCATTGCAATTCTCCCCAACATTGAACGTGGAAAATTCATGCTACGACAAAGCTGCGCCTAGGAAACTCTCACATTTCCACAGTACAGAAATACTATTGAGTTTGACTCAAGATAAGTTAAAGCTGGCGGAGAGGCTGTAGCCCTCGCCGTAGGCGCTGCGCAGGGGCAAGTCCTGGCCGAGGCCCGTGCGGGCTTTTTTGCGTAAACGATACACCAGCATGTCGACCCGGCGGCCGGCGTCCGGATCGTCGCCGCCGATGCCGGCCACGATGACCTGGCGCGGCACGGGACGGGTGTTAATCGTCAGCAAGTGAAGGAAATTGCATTCTTTCTCGGTCAGCGTGATCGCCATGCCTTGCAGCTCCAGCTGGCGGGCGCTCACGCGCAGCGTCCACTTGCTGGGCGCCGGGATGGTTTCCTGCGGGCCGACGCGGCGGTCCAGCGCCTCGATGTGGGCGGCCAGTTCCGGGAACTTGATCGGCTTGGTCAGATAGTGGTCGGCGCCCAGGCGCAGGCCGAGGATGCGGTTGTCGAAGGCCACGCGGCCGGTCAGCACCAGCAGGCCGATCTGCGGATACAGCTGGCGCATCCGGGGTATCACATTGAAACCGTCTTCGTCCGGCAAGCCCAGATCGAGCACCACCACGCCGACATTGCCCTGGCTGAGGGCCGACCACATTTCGCTGGCATTGTTAGTGATATGCACTTCGTGTTCAAGCTCAGTCAAAAACTCTGCCATTTCTTCGGCATAGTCCAGATTGTCTTCCACGATGAGTATTTGCGTCATTGATGCGCCATTCGATCGATTATTGAGCAACGGTGCTCAGTCCTGCCCTGCTGCTTCAGCTTGCGTCCAAGGAATTATCACTGCTGCCACCCGCCCGCGCAAGGCTTTTCCCGGCAGCGGCCCCAACCGGCAGCCAAATCCGAAATTCCGCGCCGCTTTCAGAAACATTTGTAGCCGTCAGCGTGCCCCCATGGACGTCCACCACCGCGCGCGCCATATACAGGCCCAGGCCCGATCCGGCGACGCCGACGGCATTGCTGCCGCGGAAGGATTTGTCGAACACATGCGCCAGTTCGGCCGCCGGCACGCCGGCTCCGCGATCGCGCACCAGGAACTCGACGCCGCCCTCGCTTGCCATATTGCCTATCAATTCTATCGGAGTATTGGCGCTTGTGTACTTAATTGCATTGTCCAGCAAGATTTCCAGACATAAGCGCACACCGGCGGGATCGCAGCGCATCCATTGCGGCAGCGAACCGGTGCGCACGCTGACGGTGTCGCGCCGGCGGCGCGCCTGTTCGGCCACCGATTCCAGCAGCGTGGCGGGCGAGATTTCGTTCGGCTGGCGCTCGCGGCCGATGCTGGCCATGCGCTCGGGCGACAGGTACTCGTCCAGCATCGCCAGCATGCGGTCGACCGCGGTCTGGATCTTGCGGTAGCGCTTGCGCGTGGCTTCGTCGTGATGGGCGCCGGTCATTTCCAGGCGCTGCACGGCGCCGTCGATGGTCGACAGCGGCGTGCGGAATTCGTGCGACAGCATGGACGCGAATTTCTTCTGCTGCGCCGCCAGCTCGCGCCGCGCGCTCAGGTCGCGCACCACGCCGACCACCGAGACGGCGGCGCCGTGCGCATCGACGATCAGGGTCGATTCGATTTCCACCGGCAGCAGGCGGCCGTCCGCGTGCGGCAGCTCGGTTTCGCGCAGCAGGCGAACGCGGCTCGGGTCGCCGCCGGCGTGGCGCTCCAGCCGGGCCGGCAGCTGCCGCAACAGGTCGGCGGCCAGCGCCTGCGCGGACTCCAGCGTGTAGCCGAACTGGCGTTCGGCGGCGGGACTGAGCCAGGTCAGGCGCTGGCTGGCGCAGTCGGCCATCCAGCTGACCTCGCCGCTGTGCTGGAGCAGCAGGCGGTAGCGTTCCGCTTCCTCCTGCGACCGGCGCAGCGCCGCTTGCAGTTCGTCGACGGTCGCCACTTATTCCGCCAGCGGGGCGAAGATCTGCTGCAAGTCCTCCTGGGTGAGCGCCATTTTCTGCGACTCGCCTTCGGCCAGGATGGATTGCGCCAGATCGGATTTCTTCTGCTGCAGCAGCTGGATTTTCTCCTCCAGCGTGCCCTTGGCGATCAGCTTGTAGACGAACACCGGCTTGTCCTGGCCGATGCGCCAGGCGCGGTCGGTGGCCTGGTTTTCCGCCGCCGGATTCCACCACGGATCGTAGTGGATGACCGTGTCGGCCGCCGTCAGGTTCAGGCCGACGCCGCCCGCCTTCAGGCTGATCAGGAAGATCGGCACCGCGCCCTGCTGGAACGCCGCCACCTGCGCGCTGCGGTCCTTGGTCTCGCCGGTCAGCAAGGCATACGGGATATCGCGCGCCTCCAGTTCCTCCTCGATCAGCTCGAGCATGCTGGTGAACTGCGAGAACACCAGGATCTTGCGGTTTTCCTCCAGCAGATCCTCGACCATCTGCATCAGGTCGATCAGCTTGGCCGAGCCGGCCGTCTGCTTCTTCGACGGCAGCGACTTGACCAGGCGCGGATCGCAGCATACCTGGCGCAGCTTGAGCAGCGCCTCCAGGATCACGATCTGGCTGCGCGCCACGCCCTTGCGGTCGATCTCCTCGCGCACCTTCTGGTCCATGGCCAGGCGCACCGTCTCGTACAGATCGCGCTGGGCGCCGGTCAGTTCGACCTTGCGCACCATCTCGGTCTTGGGCGGCAGTTCCTTGGCCACGTTGTCCTTGGTCCGGCGCAGCAGGAAGGGCTTGATGCGGCGGTTCAGCAGCGCGCGCCGCAGCGGGTCGTCCTGGCGCTCGATCGGGTGGCGGAACACGGTGTTGAAACCCTTCTCGTCGCCGAGCAGGCCCGGCAGCAGGAAGTGGAATTGCGACCACAGCTCGCCCAGGTGGTTTTCCAGCGGCGTGCCGGACAGGCACAGCCGATGGCGCGCGCGCAACAGGCCGGCGCTTTGCGCGGCCTTGCTGCGGGTGTTCTTGATGTAGTGCGATTCGTCCAGGATGACCAGGTGGAAATCGTGCTCGCGCAGCTTTTCCTCGTCGCGCGGCAGCAGCGCGTAGGTGGTCAGCACCAGGTCGGCCTCTTCGATCTGGTCGAACTGGCCCATGCGGTCCTTGCCTTGCAACAGCAGCACGCGCAGGCCGGGCGCGAAGCGCGCCGCTTCCTCCTGCCAGTTGCCCATCAGGCTGGTCGGCGCGATCACCAGCGCCGGCGCGGTCAGGCGGCCGGCCTCCTTCTCGACCAGGATGTGGGCCAGCGTCTGCACGGTCTTGCCCAGGCCCATGTCATCGGCCAGGATGCCGGCGAAGCCGTACTCGCGCAGGAACTGCATCCACGACAGGCCGTCGGTCTGGTAGTCGCGCAGTGTGGCCTGCAGGCCGGCCGGCGTGGCGATGCGCTTGACGGCGCCGAACTGGTTCAGGCGCGCGCCCATTTCGCGCAGTTCGGCGCCGCCGGTCCAGTTGAGCTCGACGTTGCGGGCCAGGTCGTCCAGGCGCGCCGCGTCCAGCGTGGCCATGCGCAGCGAGGTCTTGATCTTGTCGCTGAAGTACAGCTCGCCCAGGGTGGTCAAGATGGGCTTGACGCGGCCCCACGGCAGGGCGACGCGGCTGCCGTCGGGCAGCGTGGCCAGCATCTGGTCCTCGTCGCCGTGCTGGGCGATGGTTTTCGGGTTGAAGTCGTTCGGCGCGCTGCGGATCATCTGCACCAGCACCGGCAGCAGCGGCACGCGGTCCTGCTCGACCATGATGCCCAGCTCCAGCTCGAACCAGGCGTGGCCGCCGTCGGCCGGGTCTTCCACCACGTCGGCGTACCAGTCGCCGACGTCGCTGACGTCGTAGCGGTATTTGACGGTTTTTTCGACCTTCCAGCCGGCTTGCTTGAGCGCGTCGATGCCGTCGCGGGCGAAGCGCAGCCATTCGGCCTGGCTCGGCAGCAACAGGCCGCCCTTGACGCTGCTCAGCGGCAGCGTGACCGGCGGGTGGAAGTGGCGCTCGGTCAGCAGCGACAGGGCCAGTTCCTCGGCGGCGCTGTCGCGCTGGATGATTTCGGTCACTTCGCCCTTCTGGCGCACCACGCGCTGCGACGGGTCGAAGGACACGCGCTCACCGTCGTAGTCGAAGGACAGCACGGCGAAGTCGTGCCAGCGCTGCAGCGAGCCGTCGGCCAGCATGGCCGCGTCCAAGGTCAGCACCGGGCGCGGCTTGACGTCGTCGCGCACCCGCTGCGGCAGCGGCTGCGGCAGCGGCATCAGCTGTTGCAGGCCGTGGGCCAGCAGCAGCTGCGACACGCGCATCTTGTCGTTGTTGGTCAGCAGCGGGGCTTGCGCCACCAGCGCCTGCAGGTCGGCCAGCGGGATCGAGGCGCCGCCCTGGTTGAGCTGCAGCACGCCGCAGGACAGGTTGTCGATGTACCACGGCGGATCGGTCGGCAGCATGTAGTCGACCTGGTCGGCGCCCACGTGCTTGGCGTTCGGCGGCGCCTGCACCTGCCAGCCCAGCCGCAGGCCCTTGCCTTCCTCGCGCCAGGCCAGGTTGGCCTCGCGCATCACACCGCCCTTGAGCGGGTAGACCAGGCCGTTGCCGACATCGGCCCAGGAGTTTGCCCAAAGCAACTTATCCTGTTCGGCCAGCATGTTGAGCAGGGCCGCGCCGATCTTGCCGCGCGGTTCGGTGGCGGAGCCGGTCTGGGAATTCTGCCCGCTGCGCATGGCGACGAAGAAACGGATCAAGTCCTCGTCGCCGGGCGCGAGGAAGCTCGGCGGCGCCGACAGCAGCGAGAACACCTCGCTCACCGGGCTGGCCGCGGCGACGTCGCCGTTCGAGCGCAGCCGCGCCTTGTACAGGCACAGCGCCACATGGCGGCCGCCGCTGGTGGGCGCCATCACGTAGATCAGCTTGTATTGGGTCTGCTGCTTGGGATCGTTATCGACCGGCGGCGCGCTCAGTTTGGCTTTGGGATGCGCTGCGGCATCCACACGCTGCAGCCAGGTGGCTACGGCGTACGACAATTGATTCGCGGGCGGCGCAGGGCGTACGGGGGCTGCCGGGGCAGCTGGGACATCGGTGGCGTCGTCGCGGGTAAAATCCATAGGTCGCATTGTTGGTCAGCATGGTTCAAAAACGGCAACAGGCGATATTATCCGCCATACACGCCTTCGTGTTTGCGGATTCTTCAAAAACCCGCATGTAAACGTGTTACTTGCGTGTCACTTCGGCCGCCCACAGTCCGTTTGGACTGTCAAGACTGGCACATTCGCGCCGATTGCGTATCATTCCGGGCTTGACTGCTTAGGAATCGCCCACATGTTGCCTTCTATCGAACAACGTCTTGCCCTGGAACTGACTTGCAAACCGGTGCAGGTCGCCGCCGCCATCGCCCTGCTGGACGAAGGCGCCACGGTGCCCTTCATCGCCCGCTACCGGAAAGAAGCCACCGGCGGCCTGGACGACATTCAACTGCGGCTGCTCGAAGAACGGCTGCGCTACCTGCGCGAGCTGGAAGACCGCCGCGCCGCCATCGTGGCATCGATCACCGAGCAGAATAAAATGACGCCCGAACTGCTAGATGCTGTCATGCATGCAGAAGACAAGACCCGTCTTGAAGACTTATACCTGCCCTACAAGCAAAAACGCCGCACCAAGGCGCAAATCGCCATCGAAGCGGGCCTGGCGCCGCTGGCCGACGGCCTGCTGGCCAATCCGGAACTGAATCCGGAAATGGAGGCCAACAAATACCTGCGCGACGCCTTCACCACCGCCGAGGGCAACAATCCGGGCGTGGCCGACATCAAGGCCGCGCTGGACGGCGCGCGCCAGATCCTGATGGAACGTTTTGCCGAAGATGCAACCTTGCTGCAGTCCCTGCGCGAATATGTGCAAGAGCATGGCATCGTTGAGTCCAAAGTTGTTGAAGGAAAGCAAGACGAAGGCGAAAAATTCGCCGATTACTTCGATTATTCCGAAACCATAGGCACGGTGCCGTCGCACCGCGCGCTGGCCCTGCTGCGCGGCCGCCGCGAGGGCATCCTCGACGTCACGCTGCGGCTGGACACCGAGGCCGAGAAACCGAAGTGGGACGCGCCGCACAATCCGTGCGAAGGCCGCATCGCCGCCCGTTTCGGCATCAAGAACCAGGGCCGTCCGGCCGACAAGTGGCTGGGCGACACGGCCCGCTGGACCTGGCGCGTGAAGAGCTTCATGCACCTGGAAACCGAGCTGATGGGCGCGCTGCGCGAGCGTTCCGAGCTCGACGCGATCAATGTCTTCGCCACCAACCTGAAGGCGCTGCTGCTGGCCGCGCCGGCCGGCCAGCGCGCCACCATGGGCCTGGACCCGGGCCTTCGCACCGGCGTCAAGGTGGCGGTGGTGGACGCCACCGGCAAGGTGGTCGACACCGCCGTGATCTATCCGCACCAGCCCAAGAACGACTGGGACGGCTCGCTGCACACGCTGGGCAAGCTGGCCGCCAAGCACAATGTGTCGCTCATTTCGATCGGCAACGGCACCGCCTCGCGCGAGACCGACAAGCTGGCGCAGGACCTGATCAAGCGCTTCCCTGAGCAAAAAATGAGCAAGATCGTCGTCTCGGAGGCGGGCGCGTCGGTGTACTCGGCCTCGGAATTCGCCTCGCGCGAATTGCCGGACATGGACGTGTCGCTGCGCGGCGCGGTGTCGATCGCACGCCGCCTGCAGGACCCGCTGGCCGAGCTGGTCAAGATCGATCCGAAATCGATCGGCGTCGGCCAGTACCAGCACGACGTCTCGCAGACCCAGCTGGCCCGCTCGCTGGACGCGGTGGTCGAGGATTGCGTGAACGCGGTCGGGGTGGACGTCAACACCGCCTCGGCGCCGCTGCTGGCGCGCGTGTCGGGCCTGTCGGCCTCGGTGGCGCAGGCCATTGTGTCCTACCGCGACGTCAAGGGCGCGTTCACCTCGCGCGCGGCGCTCAAATCGGTGCCGCGCCTGGGCGACAAGACCTTCGAACAGGCGGCCGGCTTCCTGCGCGTGATGGGCGGCGAGAACCCGCTGGACGCCTCGGCGGTGCACCCGGAATCGTATCCGCTGGTGGAGAAAATCCTCGGCGACATCAAGAAGGACATCAAGGCGGTGATCGGCGAAACCGCGCTGATCAAGACGCTCAACCCGGCCAAGTACGCCGACGACAAGTTCGGCGTGCCGACCATCTCCGATATTTTGAAGGAGCTGGAGAAGCCCGGCCGCGATCCGCGTCCCGAGTTCACCACCGCCACCTTCAAGGAAGGCGTGGAAGAGATCCGCGACCTGCGTCCGGACATGATCCTGGAAGGCGTGGTCACCAACGTGGCCGCGTTCGGCGCCTTCGTCGACATCGGCGTGCACCAGGACGGGCTGGTGCACATCTCGGCGCTGTCGAACACCTTCGTCAAGGATCCGCACACGGTGGTCAAGGCGGGGCAGGTGGTCAAGGTCAAGGTGCTGGAGGTGGACGAGAAGCGCAAGCGCATCGCCCTGACCATGCGCCTGACCGACAGCGCGCCGCAAGCCGGTTCGCAACCGCAGCAGCGCGGCGACCGCAACGACCGCAAGAGCATGGGCCAGCACCAGAAGCAGGCCGCCAAGTCCGAGCCGATCGGCGGCAGCATGGCGGCCGCCTTCGCCAAGCTGCGGGGTTAAGCCTGCTTCAAGTCGCGGATGCGGCGGCCGGTCTTGGTGATGCCATACAGCATTAGCAACAACAGCGCGACATTCATCCACCGCACCGCCGCGGGGACGCCGGTCAGGTGGGCCGGCCCCCCCAGCAGTTCGGGCCAGTGTCCGCTGCTGATCAGGATGGCCGGCAGCTGCGCCACCGCGCCCACGCACAGCACGACGAGCACCCTGCGGTACCTGCGTATCCGGCCTGCGTTGTCGGTATAGATTTCCATCACCGCGCCGGCCTTGCGGGTTTTGCGCCAGCAATGCCAAATCCCGGTGGAGGCCACATACTCCCAGCCGGCATCCTGCAATAGCTGCATGTAATGCGGATCACGCCGCTGAGCGCCCATGTCCCAACGATAGGCCACGTCCGCCGGCGCGCCGCGCACGAAGCTGTGCATGCCGATGGCGTTGGTGTCGAGCAGATGCAGCCCCTGGGCCGCCATGCTCTGCAGCCATTGCTCGTGTTTGTCATCCTTCCAGGCCCACCAGGATTTGAACTTCCGAACTACGGTACCGTTTTCCACATAACCTCCTATCTCAGAGCTGCAATACGCTGCCCCAGTTTGAGCAGGCTGTATGCGCAAAGCAGAAAGATACCGATGCTCAGCGTTTCCAGCGCGGTCCAGGCGGCTGAGCTTCCCCACCGTTGCCAACCGCGCACGTTGTAGAGTTGAAATCCCACGATCAGCGCGAACGGCGCCAGCATGCGCCAGTATTTACGGCGTTTGTCCGCGTTGTCGGTGAACAGCTCCGGCGCCGGTTCGCCAGCCTTGATGGGGTGGCGCCAGCAATGCCAGCCGGCGGTCACCACGGCCACGTATTCCCAACCCGCATCCTTCAACAAGCGCTGATAAGCCGGATCGAAACTGTCGGCGCATATCTCCATCCGGTAAGCGACGTCCGCCGGCACACCCCGCTCGAAGACGTGGATGCCGAACACGTTCATCGAACGTAGATGTAAGCCTTGCGCTGCCATACGCTGCAACCAGGCCTCGCATTGCTCGTCCTGCCAGGCAAACCAGAACTTGTATTTCGTCACCAGATCCATGTCCATACCACCTCCTCAGGATGCATGCAGCAACGCGCGGGCGTTGCCGACCATGATTTCCAGCCGGCGCACCTGCTCGGCCAGCACCTTCCGTCCCAACTCCGTCAGCGCATACACCTTGCGCCGTTCCTCTTCCGCCACCTTGACGATCAAGGCCTGCTTTTCCAGCGTGCCGAACACGCCGTACAGGGTGCCCGGCCCCAGCGTGACGCTGCCGCCGCTCATTGTTTCCACCTTCTGCATGATGGCGTAGCCGTGCAGCGGTTCGTTCAGCGCCAGCATCACGTAAAACGTGGCCTCGGACAGCGGCAAATACTTCGAATAATGGATATCGCCCATCGCGGCCCTTTGTATCGTGTATCGCTATATCGATAACCGATATAGCGATACACGCTATACTACCAATGATTTTCGCCGTGTCAACCACGCGGCGGCCGCATTTCTTATAAAATGACGGCATCTAATTACATCTTTTCACTGAGGCAGCTATGAGCGACGTACAAACCTGGATCAAAGAAACCGTGACCAACACCCCGGTGGTGCTGTTCATGAAGGGCACCGCCCAGTTCCCGCAATGCGGCTTCTCCGGCCGCGCCATCCAGATCCTGAAAGCTTGCGGCGTTGAGAACATTGCAACCGTGAACGTGCTGGAAGATCCTGAAGTCCGCCAGGGTATCAAGGATTATTCGAACTGGCCGACCATTCCTCAGCTCTACGTCAAGGGCGAATTCATCGGCGGTTCGGACATCATGAACGAAATGTTCGAGTCGGGCGAGTTGAAGGCCCTGCTGGATGCCTGATCGTCCGCGGCGGATCATTATCGCCATCACCGGCGCCACCGGCGCGGTGTATGGCGTGCGTCTGCTGCAACAGTTACAACACACCGCCGACGTGGAGACGCATCTGATCGTCTCGGACGCGGCGGTCCTCACGCTGCACCAGGAAACCGGCTTGCAGCGGCGCGAGGTCGAGGCGCTGGCCCACGTGGTGCACAAGGTGCGCGACGTCGGCGCGACCATCGCCAGCGGTTCTTTCCAGTCGGATGGGATGATTATCGCGCCGTGCTCGATGAAGACGCTGGCGTCGGTGGCGCACGGCCTGTCGGACAATCTGGTCGCGCGCGCGGCCGACGTGGTGCTCAAGGAGCGCCGCCGGCTGGTGCTGATGGTGAGGGAAACGCCGTTCAACCTGGCGCATCTGCGCAATATGACGGCGGTGACGGAAATGGGCGGGATCATCTTCCCGCCGCTGCCCAGTTTTTACCACAACCCGCAAAGCATTGCGGAGATGGTCGACCACACGGTGGGCCGGGTGCTGGATTTGTTCAGCATCGAGCATGCACTGGCCCCGCGCTGGAACGGCATGAAGTCCGCCAGCGAACCAAACTAACCTACCCGTGCCGCGCTAGCGTTTATCGAACTGCGATCCGCTGGCCTTCTTCAGATCCCGTGCTTCCTCAACCATGCGGCGATGGGCGATACGCTTGCGCATCACCTCGGCATGCTGGGCGGCGGTCATCGGGGGGACGGTCATCAAATCTTTTAGCTGCGCGACGTTGCTGTAGTTACTTTTCATAAGACGGCTCAAAAGCTTGGCTCCCGAAGTAAATGCTGCGGTTCAGCGGCGCTGATGGCCTATTGTGCCTCAAAACCGTGTCGGAACTATGACAATTCGTAAAGCCTTCCAAAAATAAAAAAGGCGCCCCCTCGGGGACGCCCATTCCGAACAAAAACTGGACTTTCCGTGAAACTAGTTTCACACGGAAACACTTCAACGGTCAGCCACAAACGGTAAAAATAACTCCGTAGTAGTACATAAAATGACTACTTTTGGTAG
This sequence comes from Duganella sp. GW821-FHT01E12, assembly GCF_059422325.1. Classification (NCBI taxonomy): domain Bacteria; kingdom Pseudomonadati; phylum Pseudomonadota; class Betaproteobacteria; order Burkholderiales; family Oxalobacteraceae; genus Duganella; species Duganella sp. GW821-FHT01E12. Next base: position 312,038 of record NZ_JBWKWR010000001.1, read on the forward strand.
TTGACTCGCACCAACATGCGTATAAATTCGCGTGCAATCTGGCGATGATGCTCATCCAGGCGTTGCAAATCCGCGATCAACTTGACGTCGGCCGACTCGAAACGCGACAGACCGTTGCCGCCTTCGCCAGTGGGCGCGTCCGCCTCGGCGCCGCCAAAGCGCAGCCATTCGGCCGGCACGCCCAGCCATTGCGCGATCATGCGCAGCTTTTCCTGGGTGGGAATCGCCTCGCCTACCAGCCACTTGCGGGCGGCATGGACGGTGATGGGCCTGCCATCGAAGCGGATATTGAATTCCCGCGCCAACCGCGTGGGACTGTCGGGGGAGTAGTGGGCGTTTTTGAGAGCCTGTTGCAAGCGCTGGCTAAAGCTTTCGCGTTCATTAGAAGAATTCATAATTGCACTATTTCACGTTGCGTCATGAAAGTCAGTCTCTTGTTTTTAAGACCTGATTGTGACGTGATGGGATTTTATAATTAACACTTTATCCTCTGTAAGTGCAAACGCCCGCAACAACAGGCGCCGAACTTTATTCGGTTTCCCGCTGCGAAATGGGCTGAAGCCTCGGCGCCGTTTTCAGCGGAAATAGTGAAGTTATTACAATAACACTACTGCTAGTTTACGGCCAGAGTTTCGACGCTACGCGACGCGGAAGCGTATGATGCCGTCCGCCCCTGTTTCACGGCGCACGATACCGTCATGCCACAATTTGTGCAGATGGGCCAGCGCCTCGCCCAGCGCAAAGCTAAGCTGGTGGGCGTCCAGCGGCCGTTTGAACATCAGCGGCACGATGTCCGCCGCCGACTGCCAGGCGCGGCAGGCGTCGGCCACTTCGGCCAGCCGCTCGACGTGGTGCTGGCGCAACTGGGCGATGCGGGTGTGCAATCCGCGGAACAGTTTGCCATGCGAGGGCAGCACCAATACATCATTCGGCAAGTCAACAAACTTGCTTAATGATTCCAAGTACAGCGTCAGCGAGTTCGCTTCCGGCTCGACCGCGAAAACCGATACATTGGTGGAAATGCGCGGCAGCACCATATCGCCGGAAATCAGCACGTTCAATTCCGCGCAATACAGCGCCGCGTGCTCGGGGGAATGGCCGAAACCGGTGATCACCCGCCAGCGCTGTCCGCCGACCGCCAGCGCCTGCCCGTCCTGGATGCGGGTGTAGGCGGGCGGCACCGACGGCACCAAGGTCGGATAGTAGTTTTTCCGGCTGCCCATTTTTTCCAGCATGTCGGGGTCGCGCAGGCCGTGGCGCTGGAAGTGCGGCAGCGCCGCCAGGCCATCCACGCCCGGCAGCGCGGCCGACATCATGCGCGCGAAGGCGTATTCGCCGGCGGTGGTCCACAGCGGCGCGTCCCAGCGGCGGCACAGCCAGTCGGCCAGGCCGATGTGGTCGGGATGGCAATGGGTGGCGAACACCCGCCGCACCGGCAGGCCGTCCAGGCCGTTTTCGAAAATGGACTCCCAGGCGGCGCGGGTGGCGTCGGCGGCCACGCCGCTGTCGACCACGCTCCAGCCTTCGCCGTCGCGCAACAACCAGAGGTTGATATGATCCAACGCAAACGGCAGCGGCATGCGCAGCCAGCGCAGGCCCGGCGCGATCTCGTGCACGGCGCCGGTGGCCGGGATGGTGTCGCCCAGCGGATAGTCCAGTTGCGATTCGAGCGGGTTCATTTTTCTTCTTTCAGGATGTCAGGCGCGCTACAATGTGCTTGACGTTGACGTAAACGGAATAGTACGACTTTACCGCAAACCTAGAGATGCCCACCTACACCATCACCGAACTGGCCCGTGAATTCGATATCACGGCGCGCGCGATCCGCTTTTACGAAGACCAGGGCCTGCTGAGCCCGTCCCGCGAAGGCGCGGGCGGCCGCAACCGCGTCTACACGCCGCGCGACCGCACCCGCCTCAAGCTGACTCTGCGCGGCAAGCGCCTGGGCCTGTCGCTGTCGGAAATCAAGAGCCTGGTCGACATGTACGAATCGCCCAAGGATACCAGCGCCCAGATGAACCGCTTCCTGGGCGTGCTGGCGCAGCACCGCGAAACGCTGGAACAGCAGCGCGAGGACATCGAAATGTCGCTGGCCGAGATCACCGCCCACGAGGACGAATGCAAGCGCCTGCTGGCCGCCATCGGCGAACCCCGGCCGGCCACTATCTGACAAAAATAACAAGATTGCGTGGCGGCCCACCGCCACCGCTGCTTTACGTTTACGTTAACGTCACACCGGCGTATTATTGACGCTTCCAACAAAACACAAGAATGAGGACGACATGCTCCATCTCCCAGGCCTGACCTTTGACCACGGCGAAGACATCGCCGCCCTGCGCGAAGCCGTGCAACAGTTCGCCGCCGCAGAAATCGCGCCGCGCGCCGCAGAAATCGACCGTAACGACCAGTTCCCGATGGACCTGTGGCGCAAGATGGGCGAGCTGGGCGTGCTCGGCATCACCGTCGGCGAGGAATACGGCGGCGCCAACATGGGCTACCTGGCCCACATCGTCGCGATGGAGGAAATCTCGCGCGCCTCTGCCTCGGTCGGCCTGTCATACGGCGCCCACTCGAACCTGTGCGTCAACCAGATCAAGCGCAACGGCACCGAAGAGCAAAAACAAAAATACCTGCCCAAGCTGATCTCCGGCGAACACGTGGGCGCGCTGGCGATGTCCGAGCCGAACGCCGGTTCCGACGTGGTCAGCATGAAGCTGCGCGCCGACTTCAAGGGCGACCGCTGGGTGCTCAACGGCACCAAGATGTGGATCACCAACGGCCCCGATGCCGACGTGCTGGTGGTCTACGCCAAGAACGACCTGGAAGCCGGCCCGCGCGGCATGACCGCCTTCCTGATCGAAAAAGGTTTCAAGGGCTTCTCCGTGGCCCAGAAGCTCGACAAGCTGGGCATGCGCGGCTCGCACACCGGCGAGCTGGTATTCGACAACTGCGAAGTGCCGGCCGAGAACGTGCTGGGCGGCCTGGGCAAGGGCGTCAACGTGCTGATGTCCGGCCTGGACTTCGAGCGCACCGTGCTGTCCGGCGGCCCGCTGGGCATCATGCAGGCGTGCATGGACGCGGTCGTGCCCTACATCCACGACCGCAAGCAATTCGGCCAGCCGATCGGCGAATTCCAGCTGATGCAGGGTAAGATTGCGGATATGTACTCGACCATGATGGCGTGCAAGGCATATGTGTACGCCGTCGGTCAGGCCTGCGACCGGGCCAAAACTCCGGAAGCGGTTCGCCAGTTGCGCAAGGATGCAGCGGGAGCCATTTTGTATAGCGCAGAAAAAGCGACCTGGATGGCCGGCGAGGCGATCCAGACGCTGGGCGGCAACGGCTACATCAACGAGTATCCGGTCGGCCGCCTGTGGCGCGACGCCAAGTTGTATGAGATTGGCGCCGGCACCAGCGAAATCCGCCGCATGCTGATCGGCCGCGAACTGTTCGCGGAAACCAAGTAAGCATCGTGTGCGTTGGCTGGACCGGCGGCTGTATGAACCTCCGCTAACGCACACCAGGGCTGACCCATGATCCAGGCTGCTTTTCCCAAACTGCTGCGCTCGCAGATCGCGTTCGATATCGCGCGCACCATCCGCGACGGCTTCGACAAGCACTACCGCCTGTTCCGGCTCACCAGCCAGCAGGCCAAGCAGCATTTCGAACAGGGCGCCTGGCGCATCGCGCAGCAGGCCGCGCGCGAGCGCATCGGCTTCTACGACCGCCGCGTGCAGGAATGCGTGCAGATGCTGGAGGACGAGTACGACCCGGCCGAGCTGACCGACGAGGTGTGGCGCGAACTCAAGCTGCACTACATCGGCATGTTGTCCGACCACAAGCAGCCGGAGCTGGCCGAGACCTTCTTCAACTCGGTCTGCTGCAACATCCTGCACCGCCGCTACTTCCACAACGAGTTCATCTTCGTGCGCCCGGTGGTGTCCACCGAGTACATCGAAACCGAGGAAGTGGCGCCGACCTACCGCGTCTACTACCCCGGCACCGACGGCCTGCACTACACGCTCAAGCGCATCATCACCAACTTCCAGCTGGCCACGAAATTCGCCAACCTGACGCGCGACGTGGCGCAGATCGAAGGCCGGCTGCGCACGCTGTTCGGCGGCATCAAGCTGGAGCCCAACCACCAGATCCATGTGCTGTCGAGCCTGTTCTTCCGCAACAAGGGCGCCTACATCGTCGGCAAGGGCATCAACGGCAACAAGGAATATCCCTTCGTCGTGCCCATCCTGCACAACAAGAACGGCGAGCTGATCCTCGACACCGTGTTGTTCGACCACGAGCAGATCACGATATTGTTCTCGTTCACGCGCGCCTACTTCCTGGTCGACATGGAAGTGCCGTCGGCCTACGTGCAGTTCCTGCGCACGCTGCTGCCGCGCAAGCCGCGCAGCGAGATCTACACCATCCTCGGCCTGCAGAAGCAGGGCAAGACGCTGTTCTACCGCGACTACCTGCAGCACCTGAAGCATTCGTCCGACCTGTTCGACATCGCGCCCGGCATCCGCGGCCTGGTGATGCTGGTGTTCGCGCTGCCGTCGTTCCCCTACGTGTTCAAGGTCATCAAGGATTTCTTCCCGGCGCCCAAGGAAACCACGCGCGCGCTGATCAAGGAAAAATACCTGCTCGTGAAACACCACGACCGCGTCGGCCGCATGGCCGACACGCTGGAATACTCCAACGTCGCCTTCCCGCGCCACCGCTTCAGCGAGGAGCTGATCGCCGAGCTCAAGCATTTCGTGCCGTCGCTGCTGGAGGAGGAGGGCGACCAGCTGGTCATCAAGCACCTGTACATCGAGCGCCGCATGGTGCCGCTCAACATGTGGCTGACCAACGCCGAGAAGGACAACGACGACGTGCAGATCGAGCACGGCGTGCTGGAGTACGGCAACGCTATCAAGGAGCTGGTGGCGGCCAACATCTTCCCCGGCGATATGCTGTACAAGAACTTCGGCGTCACGCGCCACCAGCGCGTGGTGTTCTACGACTACGACGAAATCGAATACATCACCGACTGCAATTTCCGCGTGATCCCGCAAGCGCGCACGGAGGAAGAGGAAATGGCCTCCGAGCCGTGGTACCCGATCGGCAAGTACGACGTCTTCCCCGAACAGTTCGGCCGCTTCCTGCTGGGGAACGCCAAGATCCGCAAGTATTTCATGAAGCACCACAGCGAGCTGCTGACGCAAGCCTGGTGGCAGGCGCGCAAGCAGCGCATCCTCGACGGCTATGTGGAAGACGTGTTCCCATATCCGCAGCACATCCGTTTTTGCAATCAACACACCACCCCACCGGCGGCCATCCAGCCGCCATTTATGGAGACCTTAGAAAATGAATGATCCTATCGTAATCGTCGGTGCGGCACGCACCCCCATGGGCGCCTTCCAGGGCGACTTCTCCGGCAAGGCCGCGCACGACCTGGGCGCCGTCGCGATCCAGGCCGCCGTCGAACGCTCCGGCATCGATGGCAAGCTGGTCGAGCACGTCTACTTCGGCAACTGCCTGATGGCGGGCCAGGGCCAGGCGCCTGCGCGCCAGGCATTGTTGAAGGCCGGCCTGCCGACCTCGACCGGCGCGGTCACGCTGTCGAAAATGTGCGGCTCGGCCATGCAGGCCGCGATCTTCGCGCACGACCAACTGGTCGCAGGCAGCGCCGAAGTGGTGATCGCCGGCGGCATGGAATCGATGACCAACGCGCCCTACCTGGTGCCGAAGGCGCGCGGCGGCTACCGCATCGGCCACGGCATGCTGTTCGACCACATGATGTACGACGGCCTGGAAGACGCCTACTCGCGCAACGAGAAAACCGGCGAAGGCCGCTCGATGGGCACCTTCGCCGAAGAGTGCTCGGCCAAGTACGAGTTCACCCGCGAGGCGCAGGACAACTTCGCCATCGAATCGGTCAAGCGCGCGCAGGTCGCCACCAGCGAGGGCTACTTCAAGTGGGAAATCGCGCCCGTGACCGTGACCAGCCGCGCCGGCGACACCGTCATCGACAAGGATGAAGGCCCGCTCAAGGCCAAGGTCGACAAGATCCCTACGCTGCGCGCCGCGTTCAAGAAGGACGGCACCATCACCGCCGCCTCGTCGTCGTCGATCAACGACGGCGCCGCCGCGCTGGTGATGATGCGCGAATCGACCGCCAAGAAACTGGGCCTGACCGTGATCGCCAAGATCCACGGCCACGCCACCTTCGCGCAGGAGCCCAACCTGTTCACCACCGCACCGATCGGCGCGGTGGAAAAGCTGTACAAGAAAATCGGCTGGGGCACCAAGGACGTCGACCTGTTCGAGATCAACGAAGCGTTCGCCGCCGTGCCGATGGCCGCGATGCGCGACCTCGACATCCCGCACGACAAGGTCAACATCCACGGCGGCGCCTGCGCGCTGGGCCACCCGATCGGCGCATCCGGCGCGCGCATCATCGTCACCCTGATCGGCGCGTTGAAGCGCACCGGCGGCAAGAAGGGCGTGGCGGCGCTGTGCATCGGCGGCGGCGAAGCGACCGCGATGGCCATCGAACTGGCGTAAACGGATGGCGACGGCACTGATCATCGGCGCCTCGCGCGGCATCGGCCTGGAACTGGCGCGCCAGTACCTGGCCGACGGCTGGCGCGTGATCGCCACCGCGCGCAAGCCGGAGGACGTGGACGCATTGGCCGAGCTGGGCGCCGAGGCCCACGGGCTGGACGTGACCAACGTCGAGGCCGTCGCCGGCCTGGGCTGGAAGCTGGACGGGGAGGAGCTCAACGTGGCCATCCTCAACGCCGGCGTGTATGGCCCGCGCCACGACGGCTTCCCGCTGCAGTCGGACTTCGACACGGTGATGCACACCAACGTGCTGGCGGCGATGCGGCTGCTGCCCATCATCGCGCCGATGGTGTGCGCGGTGCGCGGCAAGCTGGCCGTGCTGTCGTCGAAGATGGGTTCGCTCAGCGAGCGCAGCAATCCGAGCGGCTCGCTGTACAGGGCCAGCAAGGCGGCGCTGAACTCGGTGCTGATCGACACGGCGCTGAGCTTCGGCAAGCAGGGCGCGACGTGCGTGGCCCTGCATCCGGGCTGGGTGCGCACGGACATGGGGGGCGGCGAGGCCGACCTCTCGGTGGAACAAAGCGCGGCAGGCATACGCGCAACGCTGGCGGCGCTACCCGCGTCCGACCGGGCGGAGTATCGCAACCACGATGGCACAAGCATCGGCTGGTGATTCAATAACGATAAACGAGACAACATGATACTGAGCGAAGAACACGAAATGATACGCGACGCCCTGCGCACTTTCTCGCAGGAGCGCCTGGCGCCCAACGCGGCCCGCTGGGACAAGGAACATCACTTCCCGAAAGAGGAGCTGAAGGAGCTGGCCGCACTGGGCGCGTTCGGCGTCGCGGTGCCGGAGGCGCTGGGCGGCGCCGGCATGGATTACGTGTCGCTCGCGCTGGTATTGGAAGAAATCGCGGCCGGCGACGGCGGCACCTCCACCATCATCTCGGTCAACAACTGCCCGGTGTGCAGCATCGCGATGATGTACGCCAACGACCAGCAGAAGCAGCAGTGGCTGCGTCCGCTGGCGCAGGGCGAGATGCTGGGCGCCTTCTGCCTGACCGAGCCGCACACCGGCAGCGACGCCGCCGCCCTGCGCACCACCGCCACGCGCGATGGCGACGAGTATGTGCTCAACGGCGTGAAGCAGTTCATCACCAGCGGCAAGTATGCGGACGTGGCCATCGTCATGGCGGTCACCGACAAGGCGGCCGGCAAGAAGGGCATCAGCGCGTTCTGGGTGCCGACATCGACGCCGGGCTACATCGTGGCGGGGCTGGAGCAGAAGATGGGCCAGCATTCGTCGGACACGGCGCAGATTCTGTTCGAGAACTGCCGCATTCCGGCGGAGAATCTGATCGGCGAGGAAGGCCAGGGTTACAAGATCGCGTTGTCGGGCCTGGAGGGCGGGCGCATCGGCATCGCCTCGCAGGCGGTGGGCATGGCGCGCGCGGCGTACGAAGCGGCGCTGGCGTACGCGCGCGATCGCGAAAGCTTTGGCAAGCCGATCTTCGAGCATCAGGCGGTGCAGTTCCGCCTGTCGGACATGGCGACGCAGATCGAAGCGGCGCGCCAGCTGATCCGTCACGCGGCCTCGATGAAGGACGCCGGCCTGCCGTGCCTGAAGGAGGCGGCGATGGCCAAGCTGTTCGCCTCGGAGATGGCGGAGAAGGTGTGCTCGGACGCCATCCAGGTGCACGGCGGTTATGGCTACGTGTCCGACTTCCCGGTGGAGCGCATCTACCGCGACGTGCGCGTCTGCCAGATCTACGAAGGCACCAGCGACATCCAGAAACTGCTGATCGCCCGCGCGCTGTAATCCCCACATTGGGGTTAAGCAATTTGGGGTCAAGTCTGACATTCGGACACGAGCTCTGCCGTAAGCGCACGTTTACGGCAGAGCTCGTGTCCGAATGTCAGACTTGACCCCACGTTTAGGTTTTGACTTTGGCAAGTTCGCCTATGGCGTAGAAGGTGCCGCCGGCGATGTAGTGCAGGCTGCGCCATTCCGGGCCCGCGGACTCGAATTCCCAGTGGCCGTTGCGGAACACGCGGCAGTCCGCCCACGCCGACACCACTTCGCCGATGAACAGGTCGTAAGTCTGCTGGTTGTGCGGCTCCGGCACCACCTTGCAGATCAACCAGCCCGAACAGCCCGCCACCAGCGGCGTCTCCTGGCCTTCCACATGAAACAGCTCGACGCCGCATCGCGCCAGCTTGTCCGGCACATCGGCCAGACTCATGCTACCGACCGCGTGCGTCAGCTCGATCTGCGCCATGTTCGGCACCTGCAGCGCGAAATAGCCGCTCTGCTCGACCAGTCCGCGCGTGGCGGTCGACTTATCCAGCACCACCGTGATTTTCGGAGGCATGAAATCCAGCGCGCACGACCACGCCGCCGCCATCACATCGGCAGTGCCTCCGTGCGTGGCCGAGACCAGCACCGTCGGGCCGTGGTTCAGCAGGCGATACGCTTTTTCCAGTTCCACTGGCAGGGTGTGCGGGTCCATCAAATCTTCCCAAGTTGTCGGTTGATCACCTTGACTGAACGCTCGTTGCGTTCGCTGTAGCGGTCGGTCAGGTAGTCGGTCCTGCCGCGCAGCAGCAGGGTCATCTTGAACAGCTCTTCCATCACGTCCACCACGCGCTCGTAGTACGCGGAAGGACGCATGCGGCCGGCGTCGTCGAATTCCTTGTAGGCCATCGGCACCGACGACTGGTTGGGGATGGTGAACATGCGCATCCAGCGCCCCAGCAGCCGCAGCGTGTTGACCACGTTGAACGACTGCGATCCGCCGCACACCTGCATCACCGCCAGCGTGCGCCCCTGGCTCGGGCGCAACGCGCCTTGCTCCAGCGGTATCCAGTCGATCTGGTTCTTCATCACGGCGGTGATCGCGCCATGGCGCTCCGGGCTGCACCACACCTGGCCCTCGGACCATAGCGACAAGGCGCGCAACTCCCGCACCTTCGGATGGTCTTCCGGCACGCTGCCCGCCATCGGCAACTCGGTCGGGTCGAAGATTTTCACCTCGGCGCCGAAGTGCTCCAGGATACGCGCCGCTTCCTCCGTCAAAAAGCGGCTGAACGAACGTTCGCGCAGCGAGCCATACAGCATCAGGATGCGTGGCGGATGATCGAGGTCACCAACCGGCGCCAGCTTGTCCAGCGTCGGCGTGTCCAGCAGGGCTGGGTTGATGTTGGGCAGGTCCATGTTCACTCCTCAGTTAAGCCGCAGGGCCAGCGCCGCCAGCGTCACCAGCAGCACCGGCAAGGTCAGGCAGATGCCGACGCGGAAGTAGTAGCCCCACGAAATCTTGATGCCTTTGTTTTCCAGCACATGCAGCCACAGCAGCGTGGCCAAGCTGCCGATCGGCGTGATCTTCGGCCCCAGGTCGCTGCCGATCACGTTGGCGTACACCATGGCCTCGCGCGCCGCGCCCTGCGCGGTGCTGGCGTCGATCGACAGCGCGCCGATCAGCACGGTCGGCAGGTTGTTCATGATCGACGACAGGATGGCGGTGATGACACCGGTGCCCATCGCCGCGCCCCACACGCCATGCTGCGCGCAGGCGTTGAGCGCGGCCGTCAGGTAGTCGGTCAGGCCGGCGTTGCGCAGGCCGTACACCACCAGGTACATGCCCAGCGAGAAGACCACGATCTGCCACGGCGCGTTGCCGATCACCTCGCGCGTGGAGATGCGGTGGCCGCGCGCCGCCACCAGCAGCAGCATGGCCGCGCCGACGGCGGAGGTGGCGCTGATCGGCACGCCCAGGTCCTCCAGCCAGAAGAAGCCGATCAACAGCAGGCCCAGCACCCACCAGCCGGTGACGAAGGTGGCGCGGTCGTGGATCGCGTCTTCGGGCCGCTTGACCTGCGCCAGGTCGTAGTCGGCCGGTATGTCGCGGTGGAAGAACCACAGCAGCACCGCCAGCGTGGCGGCCACGGCGACAAAGTTCACCGGCACCATCACCGCCGCGTAGCGCGCGAAGCTGACGTTGAAATAGTCCGCCGAGACGATGTTGACCAGGTTGGACACCACTAGCGGCAGGCTGGCTGTGTCGGCCACGAAGCCGGCCGCCATCACGAAGGCCAGCGTGGCCTTGCCGGAGAACTTCAGCTCGCGCAGCATGGCGATGACGATGGGCGTGAGGATCAGCGCCGCGCCGTCGTTGGCGAACAGCGCCGACACCGCCGCGCCCAGCAGCACGAACATCGCGAACAGCAGCTTGCCGCTGCCGCGTCCCCAGCGCGCCACGTGCAGCGCGGCCCACTCGAAGAAGCCGGCCTTGTCCAGCAACAGGCTGATGACGATGATGGCCACGAAGGTGCCGGTGGCGTTCCACACGATGTGCCACACCACCGGGATGTCGCCGACATGGATCACGCCGGCCAGCAGCGCCACGCAGGCGCCGGCCACCGCGCTCCAGCCTATGCCCAGGCCGCGCGGCTGCCAGATGACCAGGGTCAGCGTCGCCAGGAAGATCAGGGAGGCGGCCAGCATCAGGCCACGCTCAGGCCGCCGATGCGGTCCAGCTCCTGCTTGAGTGCGTTCTTGTCCGCGCTCGGTGGCAAAGCCAGGAAGGCCTCGATGCGGGCGCGTATGATGCGGTAGGCGTGCTCGAAAGCGGCCTCGATTTCCTCCTCGGTGCCGACCACATGGCTGGGATCGTCCACGCCCCAATGCGCGCGCAGCACCTGGCCCAGATAGGCCGGGCAAGTCTCGCCGGCCGCGCTGCCGCAGACGGTGATGACGATGTCCGGCGTGACCGGCAAGTCGTTCCACGATTTGCTGTAGTAGCCCTCGGTGGAAATGCCCTTGCGCGCCAGCAGCGCCACCGCGCGCGGATGCAGCGCGCCCACAGGCTGGCTGCCGGCGCTGATGGCGCGCCAACCCGCTGGCGCCAGATGGTTGAAGACGCCTTCGCTCAACACCGAGCGGCAGGAATTACCGGTACAAAGAAAGAGAACGTTCATGGTGTGCAGGGATTCACGCCGCAGGGCAGGCCGCTGCAGCAGTTTTCGGTAAGGAAGCCGATCAGGCCGTTCATCGCGCCCACGTCGGCCGCGTAGATGATGAAGCGGCCATCCTGGCGCGAGCTGACCATGCCGGCATGGCTCAGCTCCTTCAGGTGGAAGGACAGCGACGACGGCGAGATGGCGAGCCGTTCCGCAATTTTACTGGCGGCCATGCCGTCCGGCCCAGCCTGCACGAGCAGCCGGAACACGGCAAGGCGGCTTTCCTGGGCCAGCGACGACAGGGCCGCCAGAGCTTGTTTGGTTTCCATGCGGCCGATATTACCGCAGGTGATTCGATATTTCAAATAATATCGAAATGAATCGGCCATAAAAAAAAGCCCGCATCTCAGCGGGCTTTGTTCCAATGTATTACCAATGCTTTAATCGTATGCCGGAATCCAGTGCTATCTGCAAAGTGACTCCAGAGTCTCGGACGCCCATGCTATCTGCGTGGTGCCTCCAACGTGTAAATCGACCATCGTATCCGGAATTACAACTCCAGGTTTCGCGTCAACTGCGGTTCGGTCTTACACATATCGAACTGCGGCGCTCCACTTGGATGTGGGACTGTTGTCCGGGATTCCTCCCTCACAACCTCAACCACGAACGTAGTGTAACACAGTTTTTTGTGCGACGCACAAATTATTTTACTTCTGTAGCTTGGGTGGTCATCGGCACCGCTTCGCCCGGCTGGCGGCGGCGGCCGACCCGCTCGAACTCGGAGATGACCTGGGCGCCGAACAGCAGCAAGGTGGCGCCGATCTCCAGGCTGAACATGACGACGATGGCGGTGGTCATCGAGCCGTACACCACGTTCACCTGCGACAAGGTTGAAAAATACCAAACCAGGATGTGGCGCGCCAGTTCCCACAGCAGCGCCGCCGTCACGCCGCCGATCAGCGCGTGCGACAGCGATAGCCGGCCCACCGGCATCACCAGGTAGATCGAAGTCAGCACCAGCACCTCCCCGCCCAGGCCCAGCAGGTACAGCAGCACGCCGGACACGCCGTGCAGCGACCAGCTGTAGCCGAGGAATTGCACGCTTTCCTCGCCCAGCACCTGCAGGCTGCCCGCCACCAGCGTCACCAGCAGCATGCCCACGCCCAGCGACAGGATGTAGCAGTAGGGCATGATCGCCGAGATCAGGAAATGCCGGCGCCGTATCTCGACCCGGTGCTTGAAGATCACGCACATGGCGTTCTCCAGCACGGTGAAGGCCAGCGAGCTGAAGAAAATCATGCTGACCACCAGCACGCCGCCGATCAGGTCGCGGTGTTCGAGGAAGTGGCCGACCTCGGTCACGATGGCCTTGGCCTGGCCCGGCACCAGCCAGTTGAGGTAGCGGCCCAGCGTGGCCAGCAGCTCGTCCTGCGCGATCACGTGCGACAGCGCGACCACCACCAGCATCACCAGCGGCACGATGGACAGCAGCGAGTAATAGGCGACCGCGCCCGCCAGCAGCAAGCCCTGGTTGGCGCGGAAGCCCTTCAGGCATTGCAGCAGGAAGCCCATCGGGTGTGCGCTGACGTGCAGCAGCGCCCTGCGGTTGAATAGTCTCATGCGGCCATTGTACGCATGGATCAGCGCGGACTATGTGCGCCCACGTCCAGATAGCGCCAGTTGGTGAATTCTACCGGATGGCGCTGGTAGTTCTTCAGCCACGGCTGCTGCAGGTCGGCGGATATCGGATGGGTCAGCAGCACCCATGGCGTGTAGGCGTGGATCAGCTGCGCCATCTCGTCGTACAGCGCGGTGCGCTGCGGCGAGTCGCCCATGGCGCGGCTCTGCTCGTAGCGCTGGTTGTAGGCGGGCAGGTTGAAGCGCGCGTAGTTGGCGCGGCCGCTGTTGGGGCCGTACAGCAGCTGGTAGAAATTCTCGCCGTCTGGGAAGTCGGCGACCCAGTTGGTCTCGAACATCATCACCGAGCCCAGACGCGACGCTTTGATGATCTCGGTTTTCTTGTCGCTCTTAAACGTGACTTTCAGGCCGATGGCGTTCAGGTTCTTGCGCCACAGCTCGTCGCGCAGGCGGCCGACGGTGGACGATTCGCTGTGCATCACCAGGGTCAGCGGCTTGCCGTCGGGCTGGGTGCGGAAGCCGTCGGCGGCCTTGCGGTAGCCATAGCGCTCCAGCAGCGCGTTGGCCAGCGCGGGATCGTAGCCGACCGGGCTGCGGTAGGCGGGATCGTAGCCCAGCACGTTCGGCGGCAGCGGCGTGGCGGCCGGCAGCGCCAGGCCCTTCTTCATCAGCGCCACGTCCTCGCCGCTGTTGTAGCCCAGCGCGATGGCGCGCCGCAAAGCCAGCTTCTCCTTGCCGTAGCCGCCGATCAGCGGGTCGTCCATGTTCATCCACATGTAGTACGTTTGCAGCACGGGGAAGGGCGACAGCACCATGCCCTGTTTGGCCAGCGCCGGCTTCAGGGTCGGCTTGGCGTCGGCGGTCAGCACCATGTCCTTCATCGATTCCGGCAGCTGTTCGAGGAAATCGAATTCGCCGTTCAGGAAGCCCAGCACGCGGGACTGGTATTCCTCGACGATCTTGATGTCGACCTGGTCCAGCAGCGGCAGGCGGCGGCCCTGGAACATCGTCGGGCGGAAGTCGCGGTTGGCCAGCAGCGTGATCTGGTCGCTATGCTTCCATCGGCCCATCAGGAAGGGGCCGGTGCCGACCGGGTGGTTGCCGGCCTGCGCGCCGTAGGCTTCCATCACCTCGCGCGCGACCACGGCGGTGGACGGGGTGGCCAGGTAAAACAGGAAGTTGGGATCGGCCGTGTTGAGCTTGATGCGCAGGGTGAACTTGTCCACCGCTTGCAGGCCGGCGATGTCGCTGTCGTAGCTGAACTTGGTCTTGAGCGCCTCGTCGCCGGCGATCTTGCCCTCCAACAGGAACAGCCATGGCGACTTCAGCGTGGGGTCGTACAGGCGCTTGAGGCTGTAGACGTAGTCCTGCGCGGTCACTTGCCGGTGCTCGCCCTTGAACGCCGGGTCGGGCGTGAAGTAGATGTCCTGGCGCAGATGGAAGGTGTAGCTCAGGCCGTTGTCCTCGATGGTCGGCATGGCGCTCAGCGTGTTGGGCTGCAATTTGACGGGGCGGGCCAGGTAGTCGTAGCGCAGCAGCGGATCGAACAGGTTCTCCAGCAGGCTCAGGCTGGCGATGTCGGACGCCACCGCCGGATCAAGTCCGGTCTCGCCGGTGCTCAGGAAGGCGTGCAGGACTTTCGGCGCGGCGGCATCGGCGCCGCCGGCCGATAACACCAGCGCCAGCACGACTGCGGCATAACTTTTGGTCATCAGGTCCATTCCACCTCGCATACGTAAAGCGGCAGCTTATAACTTTTTTGGCGGGCTTACCCGCTATACTTTGCGGATCGCCCACTGCTTTCAGGAAAAATACTCGATATGTCGCTCAATTACATCTGGTCCGGCTTCTTCCTGGTCGGCTTTGTGGCAGCGCTGGCGCAGTTCCTCCTGACGGGCGACACCGAGATTTTCAAGCGCATCATCGACGGCACCTTCGACTCCGCCAAGGCCGGCGTGATGGACATCGCGCTGCCGCTGGCCGGCGTGATGACACTGTGGCTGGGCATCATGAACATCGGCGAGAAGGCCGGCGCCATCGACCTGCTGGCACGGCTGATCGCGCCGTTCTTCTCGCGCATCTTCCCCGGCGTGCCGAAGAACCACCCGGCCACCGGCCACATGGTGATGAACTTCTCGGCCAACCTGCTGGGCCTGGACAACGCGGCCACGCCGTTCGGCCTGAAGGCCATGGAAAGCCTGCAAACCCTCAACCCCAGCAAGGACGAGCCGACCGACGCGCAGATCATGTTCCTGGTGCTGCACACCTCCGGGCTGACGCTGATCCCGCTGGCGATCATGGCGCAGCGCTCGATCCTGGGCGCGGCCGATCCGTCCGACATCTTCATCCCCTGCATGATCGCGACCTACGTGGCGACGGTGACCGGCATCATCGCGGTCGCCATCCGCCAGCGCATCAACCTGTTCAACGGCGTGGTGCTGGGCTGGCTGGGCGGCATGACCGCCGCCATCGCCGGCATGGTCTACTACTTCACGCACTACATGACCAAGACCGAGATCGAACTGTTCTCCAAGGTCTTCAGCAACCTGGTGCTGATGCTGGTGATCGCCGGCTTCATCATCGGCGCGCTGCGGCGCAAGGTCAACGTCTACGAGGCCTTCATCGAGGGAGCCAAGGGCGGCATCCAGACCTCGATCACCGTCATTCCCTACCTGGTCGGCATGCTGGTGGCGATCAGCGTGATCCGCAACGCCGGCGTGTTCGCCTACGTGGTGGACGGCTTCAGCTGGGTGTTCGGCCACCTGGGCATCAACACCGACTTCGTGCCCTCGCTGCCGACCGCGCTGATGAAGCCGCTCAGCGGCAGCGCCGCCAAGGCCATGATGATCGACACCATGCGTACCTACGGCGTGGACTCGTTCGTCGGCCGCCTGGCCTGCGTGTTCAACGGCTCGGCCGACACCACCTTCTACATCGTCGCGCTGTACTTCGGCTCGGTCGGCATACGCAAGACGCGCTACGCGATCTCCTGCGGCCTGATCGCCGATTTTGCCGGTGTGATCGCCGCCATTTTTGTATCCTACGTCTTCTTCCATTGAACAAGGTCGCCATGTTCCGTCGCCTCATCCTCGCCGCGCTGATCGCCGCCGGTACCGCCCACGCCGCTGACCTGCCGGAGCCGATCAGCGCCCTGCTGCAGGCGGCGCAAATTCCGCCGGAAGGCGCCGGCATCGTCGTGCTGCGCGGCGACACCACGCTGGTCTCGCACAACGCGCAGCAGAGCATGCAGCCGGCGTCCACCATGAAGCTGTTCACCACGATGACCGCGCTGGAGCAATTGGGGCCGGCCTTCCGCGGCCGCACCGAGTTCCGCACCGGCGCCGAGCTGGTCAACGGCGTGCTGCAGGGCGACCTGATCCTGCGCGGCGGCGGCGATGTCGACCTGAACGAGGACGTGCTGCTGCACATGCTGCAGGCGCTGCGCAACCAGGGCATCCGCAAGATCAAGGGCGAAGTGATCCTGGACCGGCAACTGTTCCAGCCGGCGCGGCCGGACGTGGGCCAGCCGCCATTCGACGAGTATCCATGGGCCTACTACAACGTGATCCCCGACGCGCTGCTGACCAACACCAATCTGCTGAAAGTGGAGATGCGCTCGACCGCCCACAAGCTGGGCCTGGTGATGATGCCGGAGATGGACAAGGTCGCCATCCGTTCGGAGATGACGCTCAGCGACGCGCCGTGCGGATCGTGGGAGGCGGGCTGGCGCTCGCCGGACGTGGCGCGCAGCGGCGACAGGATCGAGGTGGTGCTGCATGGCAGCTTCCCGAGGAATTGCATCAAGTCGACCAGCGTCGATGTGATGGATCATCACGACTATCTGGAGCGCCTGCTGCGCGCCACCTGGCGCAAGCTGGGCGGCAGCATCAGCGGCGAGGTGCGCGAGGCTGCCGCGCCGGGCACGAGCACCACTGCGGCCACGCCGGCCGCCAACGTGACCGCCTCGCCCGCCGCCAGCGCCACGCCCGCCAAACCGGCCGCTGACGCCGATGTCGATGCGCCGGCCACTGCTACGCCGGCCCCGGCCGCCGTCCCGGCCACGCGCCTGCTGGCCGAACACGTCTCCCGCCCGCTGCCGGAAATGCTACGCGACATCAACAAATTCTCGGACAACACCCTGGCCCGCACAGTCTTCCTGATGTTGGGCAGCTTGGAGGCCGACCCCGTGCTGGGCAGCCGCCCGATCGCGCCCGACGGCAGCGCCGCCAGCACGCCGATGCGCGCCGAGACCGCGATCCGCGCCTGGCTGCAAAGCCAGCGCATCGACGCCAACGGCCTGGTGTTCGACAACGGCTCCGGCCTGTCGCGCACCGAGCGCGCCACGCCGGCGCAACTGGCGGGCGTGCTGCAAGCGGGCCTGAAGAGCCTGTGGATGCCCGAGTTCCTGTCCAGCCTGCCAATCGCCGCCACCGACGGCACCATGCGCAAGCGCCTCAAGGACAGCCCGGCCGCGCTGCGCGCCCGCATCAAGACCGGCAGCCTGAAGAGCGTGATCGCCATCGCCGGCTACGTCACCGACGCCAACAACCAGCCCTGCATCGTGGTCGCCATCCTGAACGACGAACACGTCGCCAACGGCGCCGGCCGCACCGTGCTGGACGGCGTGATCGACTGGGTGGCTCGTACCAAATAGGTTTGAATTTTCCATACTGAAGTTCGCGTAGAATAATTTGACCATAACGCAGCGGGGAACATTGCAAGATGTCCTTAATCGTCACAGAAATACTGAGCCGCTCTCAAGAGGGACAAACACGCCCTTTCATCTGTCGGTGTGACGATGGAGACGTCTACTTCGTCAAGGGAAAATCAACTACCCGATATCAGCTTATCGCCGAGTGGATAAGCGCACAGTTATGTACAGCATTGAAATTACCCATTCCCCACTATGCGTTGGCGACGGTACCTGTCGAAATAATCGAAGCTGACTTAACTGGCACTTATCAAGACTTGGGCGCGGACCCGGTCTTCGCATCTCGCCGCGTGAACGCCAGAAACCTGATGCGCAGCGATATAAAACGAGTACAGCAAAGTCTGCGTCGCGACATCATCGTGTTTGACTGGTGGGTGCGCAATGCAGATCGCAACTTAACGGACATTGGCGGCAATCCCAACCTGCTGTGGACGGTCGGTGAGTCACCGGCATTGGTCATGATTGATCACAATTTGGCTTTTGATGCGGACTTCGACCCAGCACAATTTCTTCATCTGCATGTGTTTTCTTCAGAAGTAGCCGATCTGTTCAGTGATTTCCTCCTGCGCGACACATACCGCGCCCGCTTTACCACCGCACTGGAAAATTGGGATGCTATTTGTGATACGCTTCCCTTAGCTTGGCGCTTTATCGACGCCGAAATGACCATGCCGACCAAGTTCCCGTTTGATGAGATCAAACGGCTTTTGGAGCGTGCTTTAACAGATGCATTCTGGCAGTTGCCACCACCATGAATATCGCCTGTCATTACGCCATTGTTCGCTTTACGCCGTTCATTGAGACCGGAGAGTTCGCCAATGTTGGCTTGGTTATGCTTGCACCCGGAATACGCTTCTTCGGGTTCAAACTTTTGCTTAACCGATACGCTCGCGTGACCAATTTCTTTGAAGGGCTAGATCCCAAGGTTTTCAAAGCCTCAATCAGCGATCTGAGCGAGGAAATGGAACGACTCCATTTGATATTAAACCAGACTGGCAGCTACGACAAAGAAGCTCTGCTGCGCATTTGGGCGGAGCTGATTAAGCCTCGTGAGACCATGTTGCGCTTTAGCGAACCACGTCTTGTCTTGGCTGAAGATTGCACCTCGAAATTGCTGGAGCTCTATGACTACTACGTCGGACACAACTTCGCAAACAAGGAGTATCAGGAAAAGCTGCTGGAGCGCGATGTCAGCGGATGGCTGCGTGACGCCGGGCTCCAAAACAAATTCCATGCGGCGCGCATAGGCAACGAAGAATATCACGCGCATTTTCCTTTCGTGGCAGGCCCGGAAGAGCATCCTGAAAAAATCATCAAGCCGCTCAACCTCAATTACACTGACGCCGCGAAAATCATCGACCACGGCGGCCAATGGCTCTACCGTATTGACTCGCTTAAAAAGCGCGATCTGTTACCCCCTCAAGTCCTCTTTGCCGTCAAAGGCCCCGAGGCCAATGAGCCTACGCCGCGCGGCCGCGCGCAAGGCGAGATTGTCGCTGAGTTGAAAGCAAAGAACGTGATTGTGGTTGGCCACGACAACGTTGCGCCGATCTTGGCATTTGCCCGCTCCCGGTAGTCACATCCCCGGCAACCCTTCCTCCACCAGATAGTCGATAAACGCCCGCACCTTCAGCGCCAGGTGCGGGCCGGGCATGTACACGGCGTGCACGGTGCCGGCGTACGGCTGGTCGAAGCTCCACTCCGGCAGCACCCGCCGCACCCGTCCCTGCGCCAGCGCCGGACGGGCCGTGAAGTCCGGCACCAGGCCGATGCCGCCGCCCGCCTCCACCACCGCCATCAAGGCCCCGCTGTTGTTGATCGTCAGCCGCGACGGCACGCGGATGCTGGCCGTCTCGCCGCCGCGCCGCATGCTCCAGGCGTCGCCGAAGCGCGCGTAGCCCAGATAGCTGCACTGGTGTGCCGGCAGCTCGTGCGGCGATTGTGGCTCGCCATGCGCGTCCAGGTACTGCTGCGACGCCACCAGCACATAGCTCACCGGCCCCAGCGTGCGCGCCGCCAGCCCCGGCGCCAGTTCGGTGGCGATGCGGATCGCCAGGTCCATGCCTTCCTCGATCAGGTCGATCTTGCGGTCCATCAGCTGGAGTTCGACGTTGACCTCCGGATAGCGCGCCAGGAAGCCGGGCAGCTTGGGCGCCAGCCACACCTGCCCCAGCACGATGGGCGCGCTGACGCGGATGGTGCCGTTGGGCCGCGCGCTGTAGCTGCCGGCCAGCGCATGCACCTCGCGCGCCGTGCTCACCATGCGCGCGCAGGCCGCGTGCACCTGCTGCCCCAGCTCGGTCAGCGACAGCGAACGCGTGGTCCGCTGCAGCAGCCGTCCGCCCATATGCGCCTCCAGCCGCGAAACGTGGCGGCTGACCGCCGACGTGGTCAGCTCCAGCTGCCGCGCCGCCGCAGAGAAACCGCCGCTATCGACCACCTGTGCAAAGATGGCCATCTCCTTCAACATTTCCATTGCATCGCTCCACCGTTGCAGCTACATCAACAATGCTTTGCATTGTAAGTGGATTGTGTATTTTTTGTGCGGTGGCCATACTGAAAGCACCACATCAAGCAGGAGTCACCATGAAACAACGCACTTTAGGCAGCCAGGGTCTGACGGTATCGGCGCAGGGACTGGGCTGCATGGGCATGAGCAATACCTACGGGCCGGCCGACCAGACCGAGGCGGTCGCCACGCTGCACAGGGCGCTGGAACTGGGCGTCAATTTCTTCGACACGGCCGAGCAATACGGTCCCTACGACAACGAGGCGCTGCTGGGCCGCGCCTTCGCCGGCCGCCGCAGCGAGGTGATCCTCGCCACCAAGTTCGGCTTCGACATCCGCGACGGCAAGACCGTCGGCGTGACCAGCGATCCGAAACATATCCGCGAGAAGGTGGAGGGTTCGCTGCGCCGCCTGAACACCGACCACATCGACCTGCTGTACCAGCATCGTATCGATCCGCTGGTGCCGATCGAGGACGTGGTGGGCGTGATGGCCGAGCTGGTCCGCGAGGGCAAGGTGCGCTACCTGGGGCTGTCCGAGGCGGGCGTGGCCAACATCCGCCGCGCCCACGCGGTGCATCCGATCAGCGTGCTGCAAAGCGAGTATTCGCTGTGGGAGCGCAATCTGGAGGCCGACGTGCTGCCGGCGCTGCGTGAACTGGGCATCGGCCTGGTGGCGTTCAGCCCGCTGGGACGGGGTTTCCTGGCCGGCACCGCCAAGCGCGCGGAGGAATATCCGCCCAGCGACTTCCGCCATCTGGACCCGCGCCTGCAGGGCGCGAACTTCGACCGCAACATGGAGGCGGCCGCCATCGTGCGCGAGCTGGCCGATCATCGCCTGGTCACGCCGGGGCAGATCGCGCTGGCCTGGGCCATGCACAAGGGCGACGATATCGTGACCATCCCCGGCACGCGCCGGCGCGCCTTCCTGGAGCAGAACGTGGCGGCGGCGGAGATCGCGCTCGATGCGACCGAGATGGCGGTGCTCGACAGCGCGCTCAAGCAGGTGTCCGGCCCGCGCTACAGCAAGGAGCGCATGGCGATGGTGGATCGTTGATGCCTACCGTGCGGGGTAAGCGCTACAGCACGCGGATGTAGTCGCGCCGCACCAGCTGGCGGTCGCCGCAGTCGAAGTGCCACCATTCGCTGTTGATGCCGACCCAGCCGGCCTGGAACATGGCGTCGCGCAGCAGGCGGCGGTTGGCGATCTGCTGTTCGCTCAGCTCGCCGCGCGCCAGCAATGCCGCCTCCAGCGCCGGATGCGAGCGTTCCGATAAATCGTCAAAGCCGGTGCCCATGTCCAGCTCGCGGCCCTGCGCGTCGAGCAGGGTCAGGTCCAGCGCCATGCCGAAGGAGTGGATCGAGCCGCGCGCCGGGTCGGCGATGTAGCCCAGCAGTTCCGTGCCTTGCAGCGCCAGCCACAACTGCTCCTGCACCCGCTGCGGACGCAGCGCGTCCAGCACCAGCACCCTGCAGTCGGGCCGCCGTTCGGCCAGCCACGCCACCACGCGCTCCAGCGCCGCCGCCGCGTGCCGGTGCAGCCAGGCGCAGTCGAGCGGCGTGTACAAGTCGCGGCCGACGAAATTATCCGGCGTGGCGTAGCGCAGGTCGACGGCGATGCCGGCGATGCCGTCCAGGCGCCGGAAGTCGGGATGGCTGGCGATTTCTTCACAGCGGACGGTGACAGCCATGCGGCGCTCCCAACGAGTTATTCGGTCGGCAACGTGCCCGGCGCCGGCTGCGGCTGCGGCATCACGGTCGGCGGGACCGCCATCTGCAGCGGCAGCGGGCTGGTCAGCACGTCGAGGATGGCCGCCGTTTCCGCATCCGGCTCGCCGTCGTACAGCGACTGCCGATACTTGGACTGGAACACCACCATCACGTTGCGGGTGGCCTGGTCCAGCTCGCCCGTCTGCGGCACCGCGTAGCCGTGCTGCGCCAGCTTGCGCTGGAACCACGCCACGTCCGGCAGCTGCTGCTGGAACAGCTGCAGGCGCGCGGCCACGCGGCTCGGCTCCGGCCACGCGACCAGGCCGGCGTCGGCCAGCTGCTTCCACGGGAACATCGGGCCGGGATCCTGCTTGCGCTGCGGCGCGATGTCGTTGTGGCCGAGGATGTTCTCCGGCTTGATGTCGTGGCGCGCGACGATCTGCTTCAGCAGCAAAATCAGCTGGTCGATCTGCGCCTGCTTGAACGGCGCGTACACGCTACCCTGCGGCGTGTCGACAAAGCCGGGATTGACGATCTCGATGCCGATCGACGCCGAATTGAGCTGGTTGTAGATCTTCCAGCTGCTCAGGCCGGCATGGTTGGCCTGGCGCGATTCGTCCACCAGCGTGTAGAAGAAGGGCTGGTCGGTGTCGGTCAGCAGGTAGTGGGCGCTGACTTCCTGCTGGGTCAGTATCTTGATCGAGCGCGGCAGGTCGCTGACCGTGTAGTGCAGGATGATGTACTTGATGCGGTCGCTCTGGCTGCGCGCCGTCAGCGTGGTGTCGAGGCGCGGCCCGGCGGGCGGTGCGGTGGCGCAGCCGGCCAGCAGGGCGGCGGCGGTGGTCAGGGCGGCAAGCGGCAGGAGCTTCATCATTAGCGGTCTCGGCAACGTTTCAATTCCGTGAGTGTAGAGCAATGCGGGCCGCAGCGTGGTGGGCCTGCGCTTCTTTTTGCCGCAGCGGCAGTTCCGGCGGCAGCGCCGCCCGCATCGCCTGCGCGATCAGCGGGTGCAGCGTGGCGGCCCGGCCGCTGAGCACCAGAGGGCGCGGGCCGTAGCGGCCCACCAGCGCCAGCGCGATGCGCGCCAGCTCGCGGCCGGCCTGTTCGAGGATGCTGCGCGCCACCGGATCGGTGTCCGCGCTGGCGGCCACGGCCAGGGCCAGGCGGCCGATGGCGCCGCGCTCCTGGCCGTAGATGAACTGGCGCGACAACGCCCAGTCGCTGCCGCCGACCTGCTCGAACACCGCGCGTGCCATAGTCGATTGTTGCCAGGCGCCGGGCTGCTCGTCCTCCAGCCGCCAGATGTGGCGCATCGCCTCGCGCGCGATCCAGAAGCCGCCGCCGCCGTCGTCCAGCGTCACGCCGCGTCCGCCGGCGCGGTGGAACACGCCGTCCTCGCCGATCCACGCGGCGATGGAGCCGGTGCCGGCGTAGACCAGGTAGCCTTCGCCGGGCGCGAAGCTGTCGAGGTAGGCGATCTCCACGTCGTTGCGCAGCGCGACCGCCGGCGGCGCCACTTGCAGCAGTTCGGCCAGCCATTGCGCGGGCAGCGTGGCCTGGCCGTCGAAGCCGGTCAGGCCGGCGCACACGGCGCGCGGCCGGCCGGCCGCCAGCACCTGCGCCGCCAGCAGCGAGAAGATGCCGCGCACCGCGTCGCGGCCGGCGGCGTTGCCCATCTGCGTGGCGGACAGGCCGGCCACCGCGCCCTCGGCCACGACCGCGCCCGCCGCGTCGGCCAATGCCCAGCGGGTCTGCGTGCCGCCCGCGTCGATGCCCAGTCCCAGCTCGCCCATGTTGCGCTCCATGATGGTCAGCGCATGACGCTGATGCGTTCGCTTTCATTGCCCAGGCGGTCGACCGCGCTGACCACCACCGCCTGCGCCGAGCCGGCCGCCGCGTCGTCCGGCAGCAGCAGCACCGGACGCGAGGCGGGCGCCACCGCGAAGCGCCATTCCGAACCGTAGCGCGACCAGATCGCGTAATGCGCCACCGGCCTGCCGGCGCCGGCCGACAGCTTCAGTCCCACGCCGTTGCCCTCGCGCCGCACGGCGACGGTGGGCGCCAGCGGCAGCTCCGCGCCCAGCCACGGACTGGCCGGGGCCAGCGCGGCGGTCTGGTAGGTCTGCGCGCGCAGCTGGTCGGCGATGCCCTTGCGGTTCTCCATCAGCGCGGCGATGCTGAAGTGCAGGTGGCCCTGCACGCCGGCGCGGCTGCGCGTGACGCCGATCTGCTTGACGATCTCCTCCGGCGCGAAGGCCTTGGCGCTGTTGTCGATGCGGCTGGTGTACAGGCCCGGCCAGACGTGGCGCGCCCGGGTGTTCTGCGCCAGCCAGTAGTCGAGCAGCACGTCGAAGGCCTGCGGCGCCTGCGCCACCGGCCAGTACAGCTGCGGCGCCAGGTAGTCGAGCCAGCCGTTGGCCAGCCACAGTTCGGCGTCCGCGTACAGCTTGTCGTACTGGCTGAAGCCGACGATGCCGGCCGGGCGCCGATCCGGGCGGCCGATGCCGAACGGACTGATGCCGAAGCGCACCCAGCTCTTCTCCTTGTGGATGCCGAGGTAGAGCGCCTCGATCAGCGTGTTGACGTTCTGGCGGCGCCAGCCGGCGCGGTCCAGCGTGCCGCCGCCCAGCAGGTAGTGCTGCCACGACGGCTGGTCCGGGAACTCCAGCTCCTGCTTCGGGCCGGCGCCGGCGTCCAGCACCACGCCGTCCGCCCCGGCCGTGTCGATCGGGTAGGGATAGAAATAATCGTCGATGTGGACGCCGTCGATATCGTAACGGCGCACCACGTCCAGCACCACGTCCAGCGTGTGCTGCGAGGCAGCCGCCTCGCCCGGGTCCATCCACAGGTAGCGGCCGTAGGACTTGACCACCTCCGGATTGGTGCTGCCGATGTGGTTGCGCGCCAGCGGCGACTTGGCCGTCGCGTGGCGGGCGCGGTAGGGGTTGAACCAGGCATGCAGCTCCAGCCCGCGCGCGTGCGCCTGCTCGATCCAGAACTGCAGCGGGTCCCAGGCGGTGGCGGGGGCGCGGCCCTGCTGGCCGGTCAGGAACTCGGACCACGGCTCCAGCTCGGACGGATAGATCGCATCCGCGCTCGGCCGCACCTGCAGCACGATGGCGTTCAGCTGCAGCGCCTGCGCGCGGTCGAGGATGGCGAGCGCCTCGGCCTGCTGCTTGGCCATGCCCAGGTTGCTGCGGCTGGGCCAATCGATGTTGGCCACGGTCGACACCCACGCGGCGCGGAACTCGCGCGGGGCCGGCGGCGGCATGTTCATATCGAACGGCGCCGGCGGCGTCGCGATGCCTGGTGCCTGCGGACGCGGCGGGACACCAGCCTCCGGCGCGGTCGCGATCGGTGTGCTGGAACAGCCGTCCAGCAGCACGGCCAGGGCGCCGGCCACGCCGGCAGACAGCGTCAGCCGCTTCTTTGCATTAAAAACCAAAACCATTCCCCGAATCTGTTGAGCACCCGTATTGTAATGCGCTTACCGTTTATTCCTTGCCGAATTGGGGATCGATCCGTACCAGCGCCGTCATCGCGAACGCGGGCAGGGTCGAAACGCAGGCCCAGACGAAGAAATGTTGATAACCCAGGTGCTGCTGTACCCAGCCGCTGACCATCCCCGGCAACATCATGCCGAGGGCCATGAAACCGGTGCAGATGGCGTAGTGCGCGGTCTTGTGCTCGCCGTCCGCCACCAGCACCATGTACAGCAGGAAGGCCGAGAAGCCGAAGCCGTAGCCGAACTGTTCCACCGCCAGGCAGGCGGAGATCAGCGTGGTGTCGGTGGGCAGCGCGCTGGCCAGGTAGACGAACACCAGGTCCGGCACGTGCATGATGAACACCATCGGCAACAGGCTGCGCTTGAGGCCGAAGCGGGAAATCACCACGCCGCCGGCCAGCCCGCCCAGCACCATCGCGCACACGCCGACGGTGCCGTAGACCACGCCGACGGTCTCGGTGCTCAGGCCGAGGCCGCCCTGCGCGCGCGCATCGAGCAGAAAGGGCGCCGCCATCTTCAGCAGCTGCGCCTCGCCGAGGCGGTACAGCAGCAGGAAACCCAGCGTGGCCTTGATGCCCGGTTTCTGGAAGAAGCTGTGGAAGGTGCGCAGGAAATCCTGCCACAGCGCGCCGCCGGCCGCATGGCTGCGGTCGGAACCGGGGCGGGGCAGGATCAGCTGGTGATAGGCGCCCAAGGCCAGCATCAGGGCCGCCATCAGGCCGAACACCACCGACCAGGCCCAGGCGGGATCGCCGCTGGACGTGGCCAGCCGGCCGGCCAGGTAGACCAGGCCGCCCTGTCCGGAGATCATCGCCAGCTTGTAGAAGGCGCTGCGCACGCCGACGAAGGCGGCCTGCTGGTGCTGGGTCGGCAGGCCGAGCATGTAGTAGCCGTCGGAGGCGATATCGTGGGTGGCCGAGCTGAAGGCCATCAGCCACAGCACGGCCAGGCTGATGCGGAAGAACTCGGGCAGGTGCAGGGTCAGCGCCACCGAGGCGAGCGCCGCGCCGGTCAGCAGTTGCAGCAGCACGATCCAGCGCCGCTTGGTGCCGAACAGCTCCACGATGGGCGACCACAGCGGCTTGATCACCCACGGCAGGTACAGCCACGCGGTATAGAACGCCAGGTCGGTGTTGGACACGCCGAGGTTCTTGTACATCACCGTCGACAGCATCATCACCGCGACGTAAGGCACAGCCTGGCTGAAGGAAATACTGGGCACCCAGGCCCAGGCATTGCGTTGTTGCTTCATACGACCTTTCAACTTGGGGTCAAGTCTGACATTCGGACACGGCCTGTGCCGTGGGCTGGGGGTCAAGTCTGACATTCGGACACGAGCTCAACACTAGGCCGCGCCTAGTGTTGAGCTCGTGTCCGAATGTCAGACTTGACCCCCGTGCGACAGCCGAGCTCGTGTCCGAATGTCAGACTTGACCCCAATTTTATTTGATGGCCTTGCGGACATTGCCATCCGCTGCGTCGAGCAAGTCTTGCGCGACTTCGATGGAGGTGTTTTTCAGCAGCGAGACAATCGCCACCTTGACGTGGAAATGGCACCGCTCCAGCACGCCGCGCGCAATGGCGGCGTCGACGCCGGTGGCGTGCATGGTCAGCCGCACCGCGCGCTCGACCAGCTTGACGTTGGTGGCGTGCATGTCCACCATCAGATTGCCGTAGACCTTGTTCAGCCGCACCATCAACGCGCTCGACAAGGTGTTCAGCACGATCTTCTGCGCCGTGCCCGCCTTCAGCCGCGTGCTGCCGGAAATCACTTCCGGCCCGGTGTCGATGGTGATGCCGATGTCGGCGCCGGCCGTCAGCGGCGTGCCGACGTTGTTGGCGATGCCCACCGTCAAAGCGCCCACCGCGCGCGCCGCCTGCAACGCGCCCAGCACATACGGCGTGGTGCCCGACGCCGCCACCAGCAGCACCACGTCGTTATAGACCGGATACAGCAAGCGCAAGTCGGAAGCGCCCTTGGCGCGGTCGTCCTCCGCCCCCTCGACCGCCTCGAACATGGCGCCGAGGCCGCCTGCCAGCAGCGCCACGGCGCGCTCGTGCGGCCAGGAAAAGGTGGGAAACAGCTCCACGCTGTCGAGAATGCCCAGCCGCCCCGACGTGCCGGCGCCGACATACACCAGCCGTCCGCCGGCGGCGATGCGCGGCGCCATCGCGTGCACGGCCGCGCTGATGCTGGACTCGGCCGCCTGCACCGCCTTCAGCGCCTGCGTCTGGTCGTCGACCAGCGCCGCCACCAATGCCTCAACCGAATATTGATCCAGCTGCGCGTGCTGCGTACTCGGCGTTTCGGTTTTTAGCATAGGTTGTGTGTTACGTAGCGCGACGCATCTCCGCGACGAAGTCGTAGTGATCGCTGTGGCAATAGGAATGCGTCAACTCCATCGCCTCGCCCGATTCCAGATAGGCGATGCGGGTGATGTACAGCACCGCCTGCCCCTCGGGAACACCCAGTTGCTTGGCCAGCTCGGCCGAAGCGTTCATCGCGCGGATGTGCTGCAGCGCGCGCGCCGGCGCCTGGCCGATGCTCTCCAAATACTGGTACAGCGAGGCGCCCACCGCGTTCGGATCGTTGAGCACGGTCTGCGGCAGCACCGACACCTCGTAGGCCATCACCACGTCGTCGGCCAGGCGCAGGCGCTCCAGCCGCGCCACCTTGGAATACGGCGACAGGCCCAGGCTCAGCTGCTCTTCCGGCGTCGGCGTCACCACCGCGCGCTTGAGCCAGCGCGAGCCGGGAATGTGGCCGCGCTGCTGCAACTGCTCGGAAAAACTGGTCAGGTTGGACAGCGGCTGCTCGATGCGCGGCGCAATATAGTTGCCCGATCCGCGGCGGCGCACCACCAGCCCCTGGTCCACCAGCTGGTCGATGGCCTTGCGCGCGGTCACCCGCGACACGTTCAGCAGCTCCGACAAGGTCCGCTCGGACGGCAGCGCCTGGTCCACCTGGTAGCGGCCGTTATGCACATCGTCGCTCAACTTCCGGGCTATTTGCATGTACAGCGGCGTACTGTCGTTGGCATCCGCCTTGAATTCAAAACTCGTCTGGCTCATTCAAATCTCCTCACGCCTCTAGTGTAATAGCGTTACACCAAACGTGTGCGCCTCAGGACGCTGAAATTAACAATATTTGTTCACATGGCATAACGGCAAGCCCGACGGAATGCGGCCATTTGGCGGATAATGCTGGATCGTTACACCAGCCCGACCATCCGAACCCATGTCCAAGAAGTCCACCGCGCCTGCCGCCTGCCCCTGCGGCGGCCCCTCCCTGGCGAGCTGCTGCGGGCCGTACATCGCCGGCGCCGCCATCCCGCCCACCGCCGAAGCGCTGATGCGCTCGCGCTATACCGCCTACGTGCAGCGCAACGAGCCCTACCTGATGGCCACCTGGCACGCCAGCACCCGTCCGGCCGAGCCCATCATGAGCAAGGAAGAAAAATTGCAGTGGCTGGGACTTGAGGTAAAATCTGCTTTACGTTTACGTCAACGTAAAGTCGAAGTTGCCGATCCGGCCATGGATACGGTGGAGTTTGTCGCCCGGTTCAAGGTCAATGGCCGGGCGCAGCGCCTGCACGAGATCAGCAACTTTGTGCGCGAGCCGGCCGAGGGCGGCCTGCGCTGGTTTTACGTTGACGGTAGTTTTCCAGAATAAATCATCAGGACGCGGCGGAGACACCGCGCAGAAAAAAGGAAAAGCAATGCCGCAGATCGAAAGCAAACTCAACCCCCGCAGCGAGGATTTCAAGGCCAACGCGGCCGCCATGCAGGCCGTCGTCGACGACCTGCGCGACAAGGTCGCCAGGATCGCCCTGGGCGGCGGCGAGGCGGCATCGGCCAAGCATGTCGCGCGAGGCAAGCTGCTGCCGCGCGACCGCGTGCAGATGCTGCTCGATCCCGGCACGCCCTTCCTCGAACTGTCGCAGATGGCCGCCTACGGCATGTACCAGGACGCCAACGGCGCCGACGCCGCGCCGGCCGCCGGCATCATCACCGGCATCGGCCGCGTGGCCGGCCAGGAGTGCGTGATCGTCTGTAACGACGCCACCGTCAAGGGCGGCACCTACTACCCGATCACGGTCAAGAAGCACCTGCGCGCGCAGGAGATCGCCGACCAGAACAACCTGCCGTGCATTTATCTCGTCGACTCGGGCGGCGCCAACCTGCCCAACCAGGACGACGTCTTCCCCGACCGCGACCACTTCGGCCGCATCTTCTACAACCAGGCCAACCTGTCGGCCAAGGGCATCCCGCAAATCGCCGTGGTGATGGGTTCCTGCACCGCCGGCGGCGCCTACGTGCCGGCGATGAGCGACGAATCGATCATCGTCAAGGAACAAGGCACCATCTTCCTCGGCGGCCCGCCGCTGGTGAAGGCCGCCACCGGCGAGGTGGTCACCGCCGAAGACCTGGGCGGCGGCGATGTCCACACCCGATTGTCCGGCGTGGCCGACCACCTGGCGCAGAACGACCTGCACGCGCTGTCGCTGGCCCGCACCATCGTCTCCAATTTGAACCGCACCAAGCCGCAGCAGGGCGCGTTGCGCGAGGCGGCGGAACCGAAGTACGCCACCGAAGAACTGTACGGCGTGATCCCGGTCGACACCCGCAAGCCCTTCGACGTGCGCGAAGTGATCGCCCGCATCGTCGACGGCAGCGAGTTCGATGAATTCAAGGCGCGCTACGGCACCACCCTGATCTGCGGCTTCGCCCACATCTTCGGCATGAAGGTCGGCATCATCGCCAACAACGGCATCCTGTTCTCCGAGTCCGCGCTGAAGGGCGCGCACTTCATCGAGCTATGCGCGCAGCGCAAGATCCCGCTGGTGTTCCTGCAAAATATCACCGGCTTCATGGTCGGCCGCAAATACGAAAACGAAGGCATCGCCCGCAACGGCGCCAAGATGGTGACCGCTGTGGCGACGGCCGCCGTGCCCAAGTTCACCGTCATCATCGGCGGCAGCTTCGGCGCCGGCAACTACGGCATGTGCGGCCGCGCGTTCTCGCCGCGCTTCATGTGGATGTGGCCCAACGCCCGCATCTCCGTCATGGGCGGCGACCAGGCCGCGTCGGTGCTGGCCACCGTCAAGCGCGACGGCATCGAAGGCAAGGGCGGCTCGTGGACGGCGGAGGAGGAAGCCGCGTTCAAGCAGCCGATCAAGGAACAGTACGAACACCAGGGCCACCCGTACTACGCCACCGCGCGCCTGTGGGACGACGGCGTGATCGACCCGGCCGACACCCGCATGGTGCTGGGCCTGGGCCTGTCGGCCGCGCTCAACGCCGAAATCCCGGACACCAAGTTCGGCGTCTTCAGGATGTAAGCGGACGATGACCTTGCAGACCCGATACCGTCAAGGACTGGCCGCGCCGCTGCTGGCGGCGGCATGCGCTTCGGCGCAGGCCATCCATGTGCCGGCGGTCGATGCGAACATGGGCGAGCAGGTCATCGCCATCCCCGCGAAGATCGGCGGCGCCGACATCACACTGCAAACCACCATCTTCAAGCCGCCCGGCGACGGCCCGTTCCCGGTGCTGTTCATGAACCACGGGAAGGACGGCGGCGACGCCCACAGGCAAGCGCGCGCGCGCTATCCCGTCATCAGCCGCGAGTTCGTCAAGCGCGGCTACGCGGTGGTGATCCCGATGCGCATGGGCTTTGCCGATTCGGGCGGCAGCTACGTCAACTCCCATTGCCAGGCAAGGGAAAACGGCGAGGACCAGGCCTCGTCGCTGTACTTCGCGATGGCCTACGTGATGAAACAGCCGTGGGCCGACCAGCAGCACGTCGTCATCGGCGGCCAGTCGCACGGCGGCCTGACGGCGATCGCCGCCGGCAGCCATAACATCAGCGGCGTGCGGGGCGTGATCAATTTCGCCGGCGGCGTCAACAGCCGCTCGCACTGCGACTGGCAGGCCGCGCTGGTCGATGCCTTCAAGGCCTACGGCGCGGTCAGCACCACGCCCAGCATCTGGTTCTACGGCGCCAACGACCACCACTTCGGCCCCAAGCTGGCCGCCGACATGTACGCCGCCTATACCGGCGCCGGCGGCAAGGCGCAGCTGGTGGCCTACGGACCTTTCAAGCGCGACGCGCACGGCATGAGCTCCAGCCCGGACGGCGTGGCCATCTGGCTGCCGGAGACCACGCGCTTCCTGCAAAGCGTCGGCATGCCGACCGAAATCAAATACACGATCAAGGACCAGAGATGAGCTTTACCACGCTGACCATCAGCCGCGAAGGCAAAGTCGCCACCGTCACGCTGAACCGCCCCGACGTGCGCAACGCCTTCAACGAAACCACCATCGCCGAGATCACGCAAGCCTTCGGCGAGCTCGGTGCGGAAGCGGACCTGCGCGCGATTGTGCTGGCCGCGAACGGCCCGGCCTTCTGCGCCGGCGCCGATTTGAACTGGATGAAAAAAATGGCGGGCTACACGCACGCCGAAAACCATGCCGACGCTCTGCAACTGGCGGAGATGCTGCGCACGATCTACCTGTGTCCCAAGCCCGTGGTGGCCAAGGTGCAGGGCGATTGCTACGCCGGCGGCATGGGCCTGGTCTCTGCGTGCGACATCATCGTCGCGGTCGACCAGGCCAACTTCTGCCTGAGCGAAGTAAAACTGGGACTGATCCCCGCCACCATTTCGCCGTATGTGATCAAGGCCATGGGCGAGAACGCGTCGCGCCGCTACTTCCTCACCGCCGAGCGCTTCGGCGCGCAGGAAGCGCTGCGCATCGGCTTCGCGCACGAAGTGGTGCCCGCCGACGCCCTCGACGCCAAGGTGGCGGAGATCGTCAAGGCACTGGTCAACAACAGTCCGAACGCCGTGCAGCAAGCCAAGGTGCTGGTGCGCGAAGTGGTCGGGCAAACCGTCAACGATGCGCTGCTGGCCGACACCGCCGAGCGCATCGCCCATATCCGCGCCTCGGAACAGGGCCGCGAAGGCGTGGCCTCGTTCCTGGAGAAGCGCAAGCCAACTTGGCTGAGCTAGAAAAAGTCTGGAGTAGTTTTGGAATTGAATAAACAAAGCGACTGGGTAGCACGCAGCCTGCGCAGCGTATGGCATCCGTGCACCCAGATGCAGCACCATGAAACCGTTCCTCTGATTCCGGTCAAGAGCGGCAAGGGCGCGTGGCTGTACGACCACGAAGGCCGCCGCTACCTCGATGCGATCAGCTCCTGGTGGGTGAACCTGTTCGGCCACGCCAACCCGCGCATCAACGCGGCGCTGAAGGACCAGCTGGACACGCTGGAACACGCGATGCTGGCCGGCTTCACGCACGAACCGGTGATCGAGCTGTCGGAAAAACTGTCGGCGCTGACCGGCCATGCGCTCGGCCACAGCTTCTACGCCAGCGACGGCGCATCGGCGGTGGAAATCGCGCTGAAGATGAGCTTCCACTCCTGGCGCAACAACGGCAAGAGCGGCAAGCAGGAATTCGTCTGCCTCAAGGGCAGCTACCACGGCGAGACCATCGGCGCCCTGGCCGTGACCGACGTCGCCCTGTTCAAGGACGCCTACGGCCCGCTGCTGCGCGCCTCGCAGACGGTGATGTCGCCGGACGCCCGCAACGCCGGGGATGGCGAGACCGCCGAGGACATGGCCCGCAAAGCCGCCGCCGACGTCGAACGCCTGTTCATCGAACGCGCCGACAAGATCGCCGCCATCATCATCGAGCCGCTGGTGCAATGCGCCACCGGCATGGCGATGCACGACCCGCTGTACCTGAAGCTGGTGCGCGAATTGTGCGACCGCCACGCGGTGCACCTGATCCTCGACGAAATCGCCGTCGGCTGCGGCCGCACCGGCACCTTCTTCGCGTGCGAGCAGGCCGGCGTGTGGCCGGACTTCCTGTGCCTGTCGAAGGGCATCAGCGGCGGCTATCTGCCGCTGTCGCTGGTGATGACGCGCGACGAGATATACCAGTCCTTCTACAGCAACGACGTCACGCGCGGCTTCCTGCACTCGCACTCGTACACCGGCAACCCGCTGGCCTGCCGCGCCGCGCTGGCGACGCTGCAGATCTTCGAGGAAGACGACGTGCTGGCCGCGAACCGCGTGAAAGCAGCGCGCCTGACTGCGGCGCTGCAACCGCTGGCGCAACACCAGCAGGTGCGCCACTTCCGCCAGCGCGGCATGATCTGGGCCTTCGACGCCGTCGGCGCCAAGCCGGACTTCTCGCGCCGCTTCTTCGCCACGGCGGTGGAGCACGAGCTGCTGATGCGCCCCATCGGTTCCACCGTCTACATGATGCCGCCGTATATCCTCGACGACGAGGAAATCGACGGCCTCGCCGCCAACACGCTGGCCGTGTTCGACCAAGTGATGGCGGGCTGACCATGGAAATGCTGAATCAACTCAAGCGGCAGCTGCAAGCGCTCGATGAGCAAGACCTGATCCGCACCCGCCGCACGGTCGACACTCCCTGCGGTCCCCGCGTATCGGTCGGCGGCCGCGAACTGCTGGCCTTCTGCACCAACGACTACCTCGGCCTGGCCAACCACCGCAGCATCAAGCTCGCGCTGCAGGAAGGCGCGGCGATGTATGGCGTCGGCAGCGGCGCCTCGCACCTGATCAGCGGCCATGGCCACGCCCACGCCATGCTGGAAGAGCGGCTGGTGGAATTCGTCGGCGCCCATCTGGAATCGCCGCGCGCGCTCACCTTCTGCACCGGCTACATGGCCAACCTGGCCATCGTCACCGGCCTGACCGCCGCCGACCGCGACGCCGACATCTTCTCCGAATCGCTGAACCACGCCTCGCTGATCGACGGCGCCCGCCTGTCGCGCGCCAACGTCCAGGTCTACCCGCATGCCGACCTGGAAGCGCTGGCGCAGCTGCTGGCCGCGTCCAAGGCCGCTACCAAACTGGTAGTGACGGACAGCGTCTTCAGCATGGATGGCGACCTCGCGCCGCTGCCGCAGCTGCTGGCCTTGTGCGAACAATACGGCGCCTGGCTGGTGGTGGACGACGCCCACGGCTTCGGCACGCTGGGCGCCAACGGCCACGGCGCACTGGAGCACTTCGGCCTGCGCTCGCCCAACCTGGTCTATATGGGCACGCTGGGCAAGGCGGCCGGCGTCAGCGGCGCCTTCGTGGCCGCGCACGAGACGGTGATCGAAACGCTGATCCAGAAAGCCCGCCCCTACATCTTCACCACCGCCACCCCGCCGGCGCTGGCGCACGCGCTGCTGACCAGCCTTGAGCTGCTGGAAGGCGACGAAGGCCGCAGCCGGCGCGCACGGTTGCAGGCTTTGGTGGCACAATTAGACGATGGCCTGCGCCTGAAGCGCTGGCAGCGCCTGCCCTCGATGACTGCGATCCAGCCCATCCTGATCGGCGATAATGCCGAGACCATGCGCGCCGGCGCGGCCTTGTACGAGCAGGGCCTGTGGGTCGGCACCATCCGTCCGCCGACCGTGGCGCCGGGCACCTCGCGCCTGCGCGTAACGCTGTCGGCAGGGCATAGCAGCATGGAAGTCGCAAAGCTGATAGCCGCGATCAATGCATTGGAAAGGACTTGATATGAGTCTCGACGATCCCGTCATAGCCGTGGACGCACCGCAAACGCAGGTGCAGCCCGCGCCAGCCGCCACCGGCATCCCGCCGCGGTTCAGCTGTTTCGTCACCGGCACCGACACCGAGATCGGCAAGACGCTGATCTCATCGGCGATGCTGCACGCGCTGGTGCAGGCCGGCGTGCGCGCCTGCGGCATGAAGCCGGTGGCCGCCGGCGCCGAACTGCGCGACGGCGCCTGGCACAACGACGACTGCGACCAGCTGGCCGCCGCCGGCAATGTCCACCTGCTGCAGTCGATCACCACGCCGTTCCTGCTGAAGGAACCGGCCGCGCCGCACATCGCCGCCGCGCTGGAAGGCGTGACGATTTCGCCGGTGCCCATCCTGGCCGCCTACATCGAAATCAACGCCGCCTCCGACGCCTCGGTGGTGGAGGGCGTGGGCGGCTTCCGCGTGCCACTCAACGACGATTTCGACACCGCCGACCTGGCCGAGCAGCTCGACCTGCCGGTGGTGCTGGTGGTCGGCCTGCGCCTGGGCTGCATCAGCCACGCGCTGCTGACGGTGGAGGCGATCGAAGCGCGCGGCTTGCGCCTGGCCGGCTGGGTCGCCAACGAAACGCAGGACGACATGGCCTTCGCCGACGAAAACGTCGCCGCGCTGGAGCAGCGCATCAGCGCACCGCTGCTGGGCCGCGTGCCGCGCCTGGCCGAACCGGGCGCGCAAGCCGCCGCCGCATATATCGATTTTACGCAGCTGCCCAACTGGCCAGCTCAGAACAAACTTTGAACGAAGAAGGAAACACGATGTCCCAGAACACCCTCCAAGAACCGAAAACCGTTTCGCTGCACCGTCCGACGGCCGCCATCACCTTGCCGCCCGCCGCGACCTGGCCGCTGGAAGACGTGATGGCCCTGTTCGACCTGCCGTTCAACGACCTGATGTTCCGCGCCCAGCAGACCCACCGTGCCAACTTCCCGGACGGCGACGTCGAACTGGCCACGCTGCTGTCGATCAAGACCGGCGGCTGCGAGGAGGACTGCGGCTACTGCCCGCAGGCGGCGCGCTACGACACCGGCGTCGAAGCCAAGAAGATCCTCGACATCGACACCGTGCTCGATGCGGCCCGCCAGGCCAAGGACAACGGCGCCACCCGCTTCTGCATGGGCGCCGCGTGGCGCAGCCCGAAGGACCGCGACATGGACAAGGTCGAGGAGATGGTGCGCGAAGTGAAGGCGCTGGGCCTGGAGACCTGCGCCACGCTGGGCATGCTGGAAGAAAAACAGGCGGAGCGCCTGAAGGCCGCCGGCCTCGATTACTACAACCACAACCTGGACACCGCGCCCGAGTTCTACGACAACGTGATCTCGACCCGCGAATACCAGGACCGCCTGGACACGCTGGGCCGCATTCGCGAAGCGGGCCTGAAGGTCTGCTGCGGCGGCATCGTCGGCATGGGCGAATCGCGCCTGCAGCGCGCTGGCTTGATCGCGCAACTGGCCAACCTGAATCCGTATCCTGAATCGGTGCCGGTCAACCATCTGGTGCAGGTGGAAGGCACGCCGCTGTACGGCATGGACCCGCTGGACCCGTTCGAATTCGTGCGCACCATCGCCGTGGCCCGCATCACCATGCCGAAGGCGCGCGTGCGTCTGTCGGCGGGCCGCCGCCAGATGGGCGAGGCGGTGCAGTCGATGTGCTTCCTGGCCGGCGCCAACTCGATCTTCTACGGCGACAAGCTGCTCACCACCGACAACCCGGAAGCGGAAGACGACCGCGCGCTGCTGAACAAATTGGGCCTGAAAACCCGTGGCGCCGTGCTGGACTCGGCACCGAAGGAGAAGTGCGGCTGCTGATCCAGCCCGTCGATTCGCCACACTATAAAAAAACTTCCAGCCACAAGCTGCAAAGAGAGAGACCATGTTCACAAAAATACTGATCGCCAACCGTGGTGAAATCGCCTGCCGTGTGGCCGCCACCGCGCGCCGCATGGGCATCAAGACCGTCGCCGTGTACTCGGAGGCGGACGCCAACGCCAAGCACGTGGCGGTGTGCGATGAGGCGGTGCTGATCGGCCCCGCCGCCGCCAAGGAAAGCTATCTGCGCGGCGAAAAAATCATCGCCGTCGCCAAGGCCACCGGCGCGCAGGCGATCCACCCCGGCTACGGCTTCCTGTCCGAGAACGCCGAATTCGCCGACGCCTGCTCCGAAGCGGGCCTTGTATTCATTGGCCCGCCTGCATCGGCGATGCGCGCGATGGGCTCCAAGTCCGCCGCCAAGCAGCTGATGGAGAAGGCCAACGTGCCGCTGGTTCCCGGCTACCACGGCGAGCAGCAGGACGCCGACTTCCTGCACGCGCAGGCCGACAAGATCGGCTACCCGGTGCTGCTGAAGGCTTCGGCCGGCGGCGGCGGCAAGGGCATGCGCGTGATCGAGAACTCGGCGCAGTTCAAGGACGCGCTGGCGTCCTGCAAGCGCGAGGCGATCAGTTCCTTCGGCGACGACAAGGTGCTGGCGGAGAAATACCTCCAGCGCCCGCGCCACATTGAAATCCAGGTCTTCGCCGACACCCTCGGCAACTGCATCTACCTGTTCGAGCGCGATTGCTCGGTGCAGCGCCGCCACCAGAAAGTGCTGGAGGAAGCACCGGCGCCGAACATGCCGGCCGAACGCCGCGCGGCGATGGGCGAGGCGGCAGTCGCCGCCGCCAAGGCCGTCGGCTACGTGGGCGCCGGCACGGTGGAGTTCATCGCCAACCAGGACGGTTCGTTCTACTTCATGGAGATGAACACCCGCCTGCAGGTCGAACACCCTGTCACCGAAATGATCACCGGGACCGACCTGGTGGAATGGCAGCTGCGCGTGGCCGCCGGCGAGCCGCTGCCGAAGCAGCAGCACGAACTGGCCATCAACGGCCACTCCATCGAAGCGCGCATCTACGCCGAGAATCCGGAGAAGGGCTTCCTGCCGTCGATCGGCACCTTGCGCCACATGGAGACGCCGGGCGCGGTCGCGTTTGAGCTGGGCGGCGCCGTCAACCTGCCGGCCGGCGTGCGCATCGATTCCGGCGTGCGCGCCGGCGATGCGATCTCGCCGTTCTACGATCCGATGATCGCCAAGTTGATCGTCTGGGGCGCGGATCGCAAGCAGGCCCTGGCCCGCATGGCGCAGGCGCTGTCGCAGTACCAGATCGTCGGCCTTGCCACCAACATCGCCTTCCTGAAACGCCTGGTCGAAGGCCAGGCCTTCTCGACGGCCGACCTGGATACGGGCCTGATCGAACGCAATCACGACGCGCTGTTCCCGGCCGCCCACGCGGCGCCGGACGCCGCGTTGGCGCTGGCCGCCGTGTCGCTGATCGAATCCGAGAAGGACCGCTCCGCCGCGCAATCCGGCGCCAACGCCGCCGACCCGTGGGGCCAGGCGCTGGGCTGGCGCATGAACCATCCTTACGTGCGCGGGCTGTCGTTCAGCGACGAATTCGCGGCGGCCAAGCCGTACGGCGTCAACGTCAGCTACCGCGCCGCCGACTGGCTGTTCAGCGTCGGCACGGCGCAGCCGCAGGTACTGAGCCTGATGTCGCAAAACGGGAATGATTTCAGCATCAAGCTGGGCGAGCAGGCCGTGCACGGCACCGTGCGCCGCGACGGCGACATGCTGCACGTGTTCACCAATGGCGCGCACTATCCGCTGGCCTACAACGATCCGATGGCGCACGCCGGCGAGACCGAGGCCGAAGGCGGCCGCCTGACCGCGCCGATGCCGGGCAAGGTGGTCGCGGTGCTGGCCGCCAAGGGCCAGGAAGTGAAGAAGGGCGACGCCCTGGTCATCATGGAAGCCATGAAGATGGAGCACACCATCGCCGCGCCGCACGATGGGGTGGTCGACGAAATCCTGTACAGCGTGGGCGACCAGGTGGCAGACGGCGCACCGCTGCTGGCGTTTAAGACGGCGTAAAGGAGGACATCATGCGTATTCTTTTACATCGCGCGGACGGCAAGACCGAACCGTGGATCAAGGACTTTGCGAAGTACCTGCCGGAAGCCGAAGTCGAAATCTGGCACGCCGGCGAAAAAACCCAGGGCTGCGACTACGCGGTGGTGTGGTCGCCGCCGGAAGCGATGCTGCCGGAACTGGCGCAGGTAAAGGCGATCTTCGTCACCGGCGCCGGCGTGGACGCGGTGCTCAAGTTCACCGACGCGCTGCCGCCGCACATTCCCATCATCCGCCTGGAAGACGCCGGCATGGGGCTGCAGATGGCGGAGTACGTGACGTACTCGGTGCTGCGCTACTTCCGCCGCTTCGACGAATACGAAACCCAGGCGCGCGCCGGCCAGTGGCTGCCGCTGCCCCAGCATCCGAAGGAAGACTTCTCCGTCGGCGTGCTGGGTATGGGCGTGCTGGGCACGCGCGTGCTGGAGGCGCTGGCGCCGTTCGGCTTCCCGTTGCGCGGCTGGAGCCGCAGCGAGAAGAGCATGCCGGGCGTGCAGTGCTTCCACGGCGCCGAAGGGCTGGACACCTTCCTGCGCGGCAGCCGAGTGCTGGTCTGCATGCTGCCGCTGACGGCCGAGACCAACAACCTGGTCAACCGCACCAATATGAGCAAGCTGCCGCAAGGCTCGTACCTGATCAACGTGGCGCGCGGCGCGCACCTGGCGGAACCGGATCTGCTCACGCTGATCAAGTCCGGCCACATCGCCGCCGCCACGCTGGACGTGTTCCGCAACGAGCCGCTGCCGCCGCAGCATCCGTTCTGGCAGGAGCCGCGCATCACGATCACGCCGCACATCTCCGCGCTGACCTTGCGCCGCGAGAGCGTGCTGCAGATCACCGAAAAAATCCGTAAAACCGCGCAGGGCGAAACCGTCGCCGGCGTGGTCGACCGCAACCGAGGATATTGAAATGAGCAGTTTGCCGAAACAGGTAAAGATCGTCGAAGTCGGCCCGCGCGACGGCCTGCAGAACGAAAAGGAAAGCGTGCCCGCCGAAGTGAAGATCGAGCTGGTGAACCGGCTGACCAGCGCCGGTTTCCAGAACATCGAGGCGGCGTCGTTCGTGTCGCCGAAGTGGGTGCCGCAGATGGCCACCAGCAAAGAGGTGATGGCCGCGATCACGCGCAAGCCGGGCGTGATCTACTCGGCGCTGACGCCGAACATGCAGGGCTTCGAAGCGGCGCTGGCGGCCAAGGCGGACGAGGTGGTGATCTTCGGTTCGGCCTCGGAGGCGTTCTCGCAAAAGAACATCAACTGCTCGATCGCCGAATCGATCGCGCGCTTTGAAGGCGTGGCCAAGGCGGCCAAGGACAACGGCCTGCGGCTGCGCGGCAGCATCAGCTGCTCGTTCGGCTGTCCGTACCAGGGCGAGGTGCCGCTGGACGCGGTGGCCGACGTGGTGGGCCGCATGCGCGACCTGGGCTGCGACGAGATCGACATCGCCGACACCATCGGCGTGGCCACGCCGCGCAAGACGCAGGCGGTGATGGAGACGGCGATCCGCGCCTTCCGCCTGGATGGCTTGTCCGGCCACTTCCACGACACGTATGGACAGGCGCTGGCCAACATCTACGCCAGCCTGGAACTGGGCATCTCGATTTACCACTCGTCGGTGTCGGGGCTGGGCGGCTGTCCGTATGCGAAGGGCGCCACCGGCAACGTGGCCACCGAGGATGTGCTGTACATGATGCAGGGCTTGGGAATTGAAACCGGCATCGAC
This sequence comes from Duganella sp. GW821-FHT01E12, assembly GCF_059422325.1. Taxonomy (NCBI): domain Bacteria; kingdom Pseudomonadati; phylum Pseudomonadota; class Betaproteobacteria; order Burkholderiales; family Oxalobacteraceae; genus Duganella; species Duganella sp. GW821-FHT01E12. The sequence goes on from NZ_JBWKWR010000001.1 coordinate 352,877, forward strand.
CTCGATATCGTGGTCGACGCCGGCCAGTTCATCTCGCAGTTCCTGGGCCGCAAAGGCGCCAGCCGCGCCGGCAACGCCATCGCCGCCAAGCGCGCCGGCTAACCTTACGTCACTCGCGTACCAGCTTGTCCGCGACGTACATGCGGTACTGCTTGATTCGCCCGGTGACGGTGTCGGGCCCCTGGCGCGGCATGTAGCGCACGCCCGCCACCTCCACCTGCTGACCCAGGTCGATGATCAGCTGGTGCGGGTGGCCGGCGCCGCCGGCAAACGCCGTGTGCCAGTGGTCCGACGCCTGCCCGTTGATGGCGTTGAGCGCCGAGCCGTCCTCCTTCTTCAACTCCTCGCTGCTGGCGTAGGCGATCGTCCACGACTGCTGGTTGATCGTCTTGCCGTCCTTGCCCAGCAGTGAAATCTCGGCCACCGCCGCGAACTGCTTGCCGTCGAAGGCGCCCAGCGATTCAAGGCAGAACTGGCGGCCCCTGACCGGAGCGGCGAACATCACATCCTGCGTCGCGCCGCCGGCCGCGAATTCGCCAGCATGCGCCGGCGTCACGCCTTCCAGCGCCGGCCTGACCGTGCTCGGTGGACGCGCCAGGTCCAGCTCCGGATTGAGCTGGTCGAGTATCGGTTCCGTCAGGCCGGCGATGCGGGCGCTGCGCGGGCCGGTCAGGTCCAGCACCACGATTTCGTTGCGGCCCTTTTTGATCCACGGGCCGGGCAGGTACATGGTCTGCGTCGGGCCGATGCTCCAGTAGCGGCCCAGGCATCGGCCGTTGATCCACACGATGCCCTGTCCCCAGCTCGACATGTCGAGGAAGGTGTCGGCCTGCCGGCCCGCCTCGAAGCCGCCGCGCCAGAAGGCCGGGCCTTTCGTACGTCCGCGCTTGAACGACAGCGGCGGCAGCACGCCGTCGGCGTCGAAATCGATGGCGCGGATTTCCCAGTTCTCCAGCGCCTGCGCCGCACCGTCCTTGGGGGTGAACGTCACCGGGCCATGCAGGCCTTTGCGGTCGTGGACTTCCAGACCGAAGTTGACCCGCGCGATGGTGTACAGCAGGATCTCCACCGTCACGGGCTTGCTGCGCGCCGGCACGGCGACCGAGAAGCGGCGGTGGCGCGTGTCCAGCGTTCCCACCTGCTTGCCGTCGATGTACACCCAGGCCAGGTCGCGCACCTTGGCTGCGGCCAGCAAGCCCGCGGGACCGGCCGGCAGCTGCACACGATAGACTATCAGGCCGCGGCTGATGTCGTACTGCTCGATCGGCTCCGGCGACACGGCCTTGATCGCGCGCGGCGGCAGGTTGGCCAGCACCGGCGCCGACTCGCTCAGCGCAAAGGCATCGATGCGCATCACGGGATTGCGCGCCGGCGCGTCGGGCAGCACCTCGCCCGCCGCCAGGAAGGGACGCATGCCCTCGCGGTAGGCGTTGAACTTGGCGCCCATCCAACCGGCTTCGCTGATCGGCGCGTCGTAGTCGTAGCTGGTGGTGTCCGGACGGAAGGGACGGTCGCAGCCGCCCCACAGGCCGAAGGTGGTGCCGCCGTGCGCCATGTAAAGGCTGAACGAGCCGTTCGCCTTCAGCATGGCCTGGATGTCGATGACGGCGGAGGTGTTGTCGCCACGGCGGTGCGGATTGCCCCAGGTGTCGAACCAGCCGGAGTAGTATTCGCCGCACATCAACGGCGCCTGCTGCACCGCCGCCAGCGCCTTGAAGCCGCTGGCCGGATCGCTGCCGAAGTTGGCCACCGAGAGCATGCCCGCCAAATGAGTCTTGGCCACCGCGTTGGTCGGATTACACTGGAACAGCGGCACGTCGAACCGGGCGTCGAGCAGGGCCTGGCGCAGCACGCGCATGTAGTCCAGGTCTTCGCCGAAGAAGCCGTATTCGTTCTCCACCTGCACCATCAAAATCGGCCCGCCTTGCGTCACCTGCATGGCCCCGAGCACGCGGCCGACTTCATTCAGGTAGCGCCGCGCCGGATCGATAAAGGCCGGATCGCGCGTGCGCAGGAAGGCATCGCCCGGATTCTTCTTCAACAGCCACCACGGCAGGCCGCCCATCTCCCACTCGGCGCAGGCGTAAGGGCCGGGACGCAGGATCACCCACAGCCCTTCCTGCTGCGCGAGACGGCAGAACTCCACCGCATCGCGCTGGCCGCTCCAGTCGAACTTCCCTTCGCGCCATTCGTGATAGTTCCAGAACAGGTAGGCGCACACCGTGTTCAGACCCATCGCCTTGATGGCCTTCAGGCGGTGGCCCCAGTACTCGCGCGGCACGCGGGCGAAGTGCATCTCGCCGCAGCGGATCTGGAATGGTTTGCCGTCGATGAGGAAGTCGCTGGCGCCGACCGCGAAGCGCGGCGCCGCTTGCGCGCCGGCGTGGATCGGCAACAGGGCGCCACCGGCGACGGCGGCGGCGCCTTGCAGCAGGCGGCGGCGAGGAAGATTCGCTCGCATCATTTAGAACGCCACTCGCAGGCCAACGTTGGCGCGGCGGCCGACATCTTCCAGGGTGAGGAACTGCGATTCGTTGTTGGCATATTCGTGCATCCGCGAGTTGGCCAGGTTGATGAAGTCCGCGTACAGCGCCATCTTCGGCGTCAGATTGTAGCGCAGGCTGGCGTCGGTCTGGCCGTAGGCAGCGCGGTTGCGCGGCAGGGTGCTGCCACCGCCGCAATCGACGGAGAAGTGGTTGCGCCAGTTGTAGCTCACGCGTGCCATGAACTTGTCGTTCTCGTAGAACACCGAGCCGTTGTACGACTGCGGCGACAGGCCAGGGTAGCCGCAAGCCGGCGCGCTGGCGTCGGACTCGCGGGTCGCGCTGGCGTCCACGTAGGTGTAGTTGGCGGCGACGCCGAAGCCCTTCAGCCACGAGATGCTGTTGTCGAAGGCGTACTGGCCGGCCAGTTCCACGCCCTTGATCTTGCCCTGTTGTCCGTTGCGCACGCGGGTGTCGTGGACCACTTCATCGTACTGCGGAATCTTCATGTCCACCATTTTGGTCTCCAGGAAGTTGGAGACGTCCTTGCGGAAGATGGCGGCGCTGACGTAGTTGGTCTTCGACAGATACCATTCATACGACAGGTCGTAGTTCTTCGACTGCATAGGCTTCAGGTAGGGATTGCCGCCGCCGGTCTGCACGTCGCCGAAGCGGCCGCCGTAGGAATTGCTGACGCCCATCTGGTTCAAGGTAGGACGGGTCTCGGTCTTCGACGCGGCCAGGCGCAGCATCATGTCGGCCGTCAGATCGATCTTCAGGTTGGCCGACGGCAGGAAGCTGTTGTAGCTGTTGCTGACGGTGTTGACCGCGGTCGGCCCCCAGTTCAGGATGTAGGTGGTGTCGTTGGGGCTCTTGGTCGCCGACAGCAGCACGCGGCTGATGCCGGTCGACGCCGAGTTCACGTGCACCACGCGCATGCCGGCGTTGGCCGACCAGCCTTCGCCTTCCCACTTCGAATCCAGGAAGAAGCTCGACACCTTCTCCTTCACGCCCCACATGTCAGGCTTGGTGTAGTCGATCGCCATCGGGCCGTTCGGGTACTTGCTCTTGTCCAGATACAGCGCCGGGTCGTTCGATTGCGCCAGCAGCGACGGCTGGTTCAGGTAGTCCATGTAGGCGTAGGGGCTGAAGCGCAGATACGCGCTCGGGATCTGCGCGCCGTTGCCCAGGAAGTTGTCCATCGGCGTGACCGTGAACAGCGACGATGGCAAGGAGACGTGGTAGCCGCTGAAGGCGTTCCAGGCGTCGTTGTTCCACTGCGTGCGTTCGACGTTGCGCTGCGAGTAGGCCATGCCGGAGTCGATGCCCTTGAAGTAGCCCATCTCGTGGTTCCACGCGAGGCTGAAGCGGCCTTCCTGCAGGTCGTCCAGGTTGCGGATGTCGCCGTACGAGACGGCGTGCGCGCGCACCGCGGTCGGGTCGGCGATGCCGTCGCCGAACACCAGGCCGGGGGTGCTGCCGAAGGTCAGCACGTCGCCGTTCTTCGGCACCATGCCGGCCACGATCCACATGTTCGGCGACTTGGAGGTGGTGCGCGAGCTGGAGATGTCGCCCTCCAGTTTCAACTCCGGCGCCAGCGCCCATTTGGAGTTCAGGCCGAACGCCTGGGTGGTGGACAGGCGGTCGCCGCCCTTGACGATCATGTCGTTCGAGTTGGCCTCGCCCAGCAGCTTGCCGGCGCCGGCGATCGCCGGGTTGTTGGCGTAGAAGATCGAGCCGGGACGCAGGAAGCTGATGACCTGGTTGTTGGCGTCGGTCTTGATGCCGAGCTGCTGGGGATTGTTCCAGTCGCTGAACGCGATCACATCGTTCTTCTGGTCGAGGCGCGAGTACAGCGCGTCGGCCGTCAGCTTCCAGGTCGGCGACGGGTTGTATTGCACCGTCAGATTGCCCACCAGGCGCTTGCGGCTTTCGTTCTCCTGCTGGAAGCCATAGCTCTGCGGCATGTAGAGCTTTTTGGTGGTCACGTCGGCCATCGTCAACCCTTTGGAGTTGAGGTCGCCGTTGATCATCGAGACGTCGCGGTAGTTCCAGGCGTCGTTGACGGCCTTGTTCTGCTTGGAGGCGCGGTCGGTGTAGGAGAGCGAGCCGGTCACGCCGAAGGTGCGGTTCTCGTTGGCGAACGAATACATGCCGCTGAGGTTGGGCGTGTTCTTCTTGGAGTTGGTGTCGTAGGAGTCCGACACGTTGACCACCGACGTGTGGCCCAGCTTGCCCGACAGCGGGCGCGCGGTCTGGATGTCCACCGTCGAGCCGATGCCGCCTTCAGGCAGGAAGGCCTGCGAGGTCTTGTACACCAGCGCTTTCGAGATCAGGTCGGACGACAGCAGGTCGAAGGAGAACTCGCGGCCGCCGGTGTCGCTGGTCATGGTGCGGCCGTTGACCAGCACGTTGTTGAATTCCGGCCCCAGGCCGCGCACGGAGATGTAGCGGCCTTCGCCGTTGTTGCGCTGGATCTGCACGCCGGTGACGCGCTGCAGCGATTCGGCGATGTTCGTGTCCGGGAACTTGCCGGCATCCTCGGCAGACACAGCATCGACCACGCCGTCCTGCAGGCGCTTGGTGGTCAGCGACGACGACAGCGAGGCGCGGATGCCGCTGACCACCACGGTCGCGCCGGTGTCGATGGGCTTGGCCTCGCCGGACGTTTGCGCCGACGCGCCCGCCATCATCAGCATCTCGGCGATGACGGCTGCTATGACTGTCTTGGATGTATTCATTTTCATTGTGTCTCCGTGCTCTTAGTATTAGGAATGAATGAATGTGCGAATGCCTGCCTGGTGCGGCGTGTAGCTCTGATTGTGGATAGCAGGCGCTCGCGCGATGCGGCGAGCTAGCAGGCGATGTGCCAGTTGAGCGTAGTCGGTTGCATGGTCTCTCCGTAGTTTTTTTATTTGCGCGTTTTGCCCGCGCTCATTTCATATTACGTAAGAGCTTGCTTGCCAACCAATTGCGTATTCAATCGAATCTATGATCAATTCGTATAGCTCGTTGAACCGTGCGGGATAAAAAAAAGACCCAAGAGCCGAAACTCTTGAGTCTTTTTTTCTGAAACTGGTCGGAGTACAAGGATTCGAACCTTGGACCCCCTGGTCCCAAACCAGGTGCGCTACCGGGCTGCGCCACACTCCGAAGAAGCAAGATAATACAAGCTGCTCCGGTATCCGTCAAGTGTCACTATGAAATCAGTATGTACTATGGCGATTTTTTTTCAATGTGAGATTATGGCGGTGTGAATAAATTATCTAAAAAGCCATGAGCGCGATCCTGACCCAATTCCAGCCCGCCCCGATGCGGCGGCCGGGGATAGTCGCGGGCATCGCCGTTTCGCTGGTGCTGCACGCGGCGCTGATCTTCGGCTACCGGCTGGCGGCGCCCACCGCGCCGGAACCGACGCAGCCGGCCAAGGCCATGACCGTGTGGCTGCGGCCGGCCGAGCCGCCCAAGCCCATCGTCGCCAAGGTGGAGCCGCCGCCCGCGCCGAAACCTGAGCCGGCCCAGCCGCGCAAGCGCGAACGGCCGCAGCTGGCCAAGCGCGCCAACCCGGCATCGCCGGAGCCGGCCAAAGCCGAGGCGCCGGCGGCCGTGACGGCACAGGCGATCACGCTGCCGGCGCCGGCCGCCGTGCCCGATCCGCTGCACCCGGAGCTGCAACCGAAGAAATTCGACATGAACGCGGCGCTGAAAACCGCCCGCAAGGAAGCCAACGCCAAGGATCCGGCGCGCGCCGGCCTGCCGGTGGCGCAGCTGGACGATCATCCGCTGTATCCCGAGCAACGCGAATCCAAGCTGGGGCACGACATCCAGGGCGCCACCCGGCCCGACTGCCGGAAGGGCGGCGGCGGCCTGCTGGCGCCGCTCATCTGGCTGCTGGACAAGAAAGACAGCGGCTGCAAGTTTTGATTATTCGCCGCCCTTGAGCTGCAGGGCACGGTCGTACAGCGCGTTCTTCTTGCGGCCGGTGATCTGCGCCGCCAGGTTGGCAGCCTGCTTGACCGAGCACTCGGTCAGCAGAATCTTGAGGATGCGTTCGGCCTCCACGTCCTGCTCGTCCTCGGCGGCCGGCGCGCCGGCCAGCAGCACGACGAACTCGCCCTTCTCGCGGTGCGCGTCGGCCTTGATCCAGGCCTCCGCCTCGGACAGCGGGCAGCGGTGGATTTCCTCGAACATCTTGGTCAGCTCGCGCGCGAACACCACCTGGCGCTCCGGCTCGAACACCGCCGCCAGCGCCGTGGCGCAGTCGAGGATGCGGTGCGGCGCCTCGTAGAACACCATCGTGGCCGTGACCGCGCGCAAGGTGGCGAGGAAGTTCTCGCGCTGCTTGGCCTTGGCCGGCAAGAAGCCGACAAAGTAGAACTGATCGTTCACCAGCCCGCTGGCCGACAGCGCCGTCACCGCCGCCGACGCGCCCGGCAGCGGCAGCACGCGCAGGCCCGCCGCCCGCACCGCGTCGACGATGCGCGCGCCCGGATCGGACACGGCCGGCGTGCCCGCGTCCGACACCAGCGCGATGCGCTCGCCGGCCTGCAGGCGCGCGATCAGCGTGTCGGCCACTTCGCGCTCGTTGTGCTGGTGGGCCGCGATCAGCGGCTTGTGCAAGCCGAAGCGGGTCATCAGCTGGGCCGTGTTGCGGGTGTCCTCGCAGGCCACGGCGTTGACCAGGCTCAAGACGTGCAGCGCCCGCAGGCTGATATCCGTCACATTGCCGATCGGGGTCGCCACGACGTACAAGGTTGCGCTAGGATAGGTCTGGTGCGCCGTTTCGCCCATCACGGGCAGGGTGGCGATGGAGCTGGATTCTTGTGCGGTCATTGTGGGGGTAGGATGAATAGTGTGAAGTTGTCGCTGCTGTGTACGGTCGCGGCGCTGGTGAGCGCGTGCAGCACGCCGTTCTGCAATGCGCCCGGAGGATTGTGCGCGCCCGGCTCGTCAAATACAAGTGTCGCGCCCGCCGCGCTGCCGCCGCCGGCACCCGCGCCGCTGCCCAAGCCTCCGCCTGAACCGGCGCCGCCGCCCGCCGAAGTCTTCGCCGTCACGCTGCCGGGCATGGCTCCGGCCGCGCCGCCGCGTGCCGGCGCCGGCCTGACCGTCAGCGCCGACCAGGGCCCGGTGCGCATGGCCGAGGCGCCCGCGCTGGGGTCCGCCGCGCCGATCCGCATGGCGCTGCTGCTGCCGCTGCGTTCCGAGACGCTGGGCCTGGCCGCGTCGTCGGTGCGGGCCGGCTTCCTGGCGGCGTGGGAGCGCGACCGCGACAACATCACCGTGGACGTGATCGAAACCGGCGACGTGCCGCAGGACGTGCTGGCCAGCTACGCCCGCGCCCAGCAGCAGGACGACCTCATCGTCGGCCCGCTGGCGCGCTCGGCCGTGGCGGCCATCGCCGCCAGTCCGCTGGTGCAAAAGCCGACCGTCGCGCTGAACTATCCGGACGGCCACGGCCTGCCGGGCGCCGCGCCCCTGCCGCCGCAGATGCTGGCCATGGGACTGTCGATCGAGGAGGAGGCGCGCCAGGCCGCCCAGTGGGCCGCCGCCGACCTGCCCGGCAGCACTGCCCTGATTTTAAGCACCGGCACGCCCTGGCAGCGGCGCGTGGCGGCCGCCTTCGCCGCGCAGTGGCAGCGCCACGGCCTGCCGTCCAAAATGGTGGAGCTGAGCGCGCCCGACGGCTACCTCAGCGATCCGGAACTGGTGCAGCTGCGCGCCCGCCTGCGCGACGATCCGCCCGGCCTGCTGTTCTCGGCCATGAGCGCCGACCAGACCCGCCAGCTGCGCGGCGCCCTCGGCGACGGCTACAGCACCGAGCCGACCAATCCCATCTTCAGCACCGCCGACGCGCTGCCGCCGCCGCCGGCCGCCACGCCGGCGCCATCGCTGCGCGGCCTGCCGATCTACGGCACCTCGGCGCTGAACCCGGGCAGCGGCAGCAACAGCCCGACCCAGGAACTGGACGGCGTGCGCCTGCTGGACCTGCCGTGGCAGCTGCAGCGCGACCATCCGGCGGTGATGGTCTACCCGCATCCGCTGCAATCGAACAGCGCCGACATCGAGCGCCTGTACGCGCTGGGCATCGACGCCTACCGCGTGGCGCGCGAGATCGGCCGCCATCCGGTGGGGCGCTTCCAGCTGGACGGCGTCACCGGCCGGCTGAGCGTGGACTTCGGCGACGGCGCGGCCAGCTTCGAGCGCGCCGAGCAGCCGGCCGTGTACCAGAACGGCGCGGCGCGGCCGGTCACGCCGTGAGGCCGCCATGCCGCGCACCGAACAGCAGCGCCTGGGCCGGCTCGGCGAGGACCGGGCGCTGGCCCACCTGAGCGCGGCCGGGCTGGTGCTGGTCGAGCGCAACTTCCTGTGCAAGGCCGGCGAGATCGACCTGATCATGCGGCACGGCGGGCACCTGGTGTTCGTCGAGGTGCGGCGGCGGGCGGGCAGCCGCTACGGCGGGGCGGCCGCCAGCGTCACGCCGGCCAAGCAGCGGCGGCTGATCCACGCGGCCCAGTTCTACCTGCAGCGCTACCGCAGCCTGCCGCCTTGCCGCTTCGACCTGGTCGCCATCGACGGCGAAAAGTTGTCATGGATACAAAATACGCTGGAAATGTAAGCATTTTTAACAGCGCTTGTCCGGCTCGTTGAGCGGCTGCACTATAATCAGCACACTATGAATAATCAACGCATACTCTCGCACTTCCACGAAAGTGCCGAACTCAAAATCCAGTCCGCCACCGTCCTCGCTCCGCACATCGCGCAAGCGGTCGAGCTGATGTTCTCGGCGTTGTCCAACGGCAATAAGATTCTGGTGTGCGGCAACGGCGGCTCGGCCGCCGACGCCCAGCACTTCGCGGCTGAGCTGGTGGGGCGCTTCGAGCGCGAACGCTTCCCGCTGCCGGCCATGGCGCTGACCACAGACACCTCGATCCTGACGGCGGTGGCCAACGACTACAGCTACCGCGAAATCTTCTCCAAGCAGGTGCAGGCGTTCGGCCAGGCCGGCGACATCCTGCTGGCGTTCTCGACCTCGGGCAACTCGGCCAACGTGATGGCCGCGATCGAGGCCGCGCTGGAGCGCGAAATGCGCGTGGTGGCGATGACCGGCAAGGGCGGCGGCGCCATCGGCAAGATGCTGACCGACGCCGACGTGCACATCTGCGTGCCGGCCGACCGCACCGCCCGCATCCAGGAAGTCCATCTGGTGACCATACACTGCATTTGCGACGGCATCGACGTCGCGCTATTCGGAGGAGATGTGAATGACTAATCCCGGCGATATCTGGAAAAAAGTACAGCGGCCGTTGGCCATGAGCGTGCTGTGTGGCGCCATGCTGGCCTCGCTGTCGGGCTGCGTCGCGCTGGTCGCGGGCGGCGCCATTTCCGGAACGCTGGCCGCGACCGACCGCCGCACCCTGGGTGCGCAGACGGAAGACCGGGCGATCGAAGTCAAGGGCGGCATCAAGCTCAACAACGTGGTCGGCGACGCGGGTCATATCAACATCAACAGTTTCAACCGCCGGGCGCTGCTGACCGGCGAAGTGCGCGACGAGGCCATGAAGGCCACCGCCGAGCGCGAACTGCGCGGCATCGAAGGCGTGGTGTCGGTGATCAACGAGCTGGAGATCGCCGGCCCGTCCAGCTACACCTCGCGCTCGAACGACGCGCTGATCACCACCAAGGTCAAGGCCAGCCTGGTCGACATGAAGGACATCTCGGCCAACTCCTACCAGGTGGTGACCGAGCGCGGCGTGGTCTACCTGCAGGGCCGCGTGACCCAGCGCGAAGGCCAGATCGGCGCCGACGTGGCGCGCGGCGTGAGCGGCGTGAACAAGGTGGTCAAGGTGTTCGAGTACATCACCGAGGAAGAGTGGAAGAGCTTCCAGCCCGCCAAGCCGGCCGGCAACTCGTAATCCGGATGGGGTCTATAATGGCCCCATTCCATACCTAGTCCGAGCCCATCATGCAAGAGACGAAAACTTCCCCCGGCTGGATCAAGCCGGTGCTGGCCGCCGTGGTCATCGCCGCGGCCGGCTTTGGCGGCTACCTGTCGCTGAACCAGCGCCAGGCCGCGCCCGAGGTGACCTTCCTGAGCATCAAGGGCGACAAGATATCGCCGGAGAGCCTGCGCGGCAAGGTGGTGATGGTCAACTTCTGGGCCACCTCGTGCACCACCTGCGTGGGCGAGATGCCGAAGATGGTCGAGACCTACAACAAGTTCAAGGGACAGGGGCTGGAGTTCGTCGCCGTGGCGATGAGCTACGATCCGCCCAACTACGTGCTGAACTACGCCGAGACGCGCCAGCTGCCGTTCAAGGTCGCGCTCGACACCGACGGTTCGGCCGCCAAGGCCTACGGCAACGTGGCGATGACGCCGACCACCTTCGTGATCGGCAAGGACGGCAAGATCCTCAAGCGCTACCTGGGCGAGCCGGACTTCCCGGCGCTGCACAAGCTGCTGGAAGAATCGCTGCGCGGCTAATTCAAAAACCAACACTGGGGTCAAGTCTGACATTCGGACACGAGCTCTGCCCTAGGTGCGCCTAGGGCAGAGCTCGTGTCCGAATGTCAGACTTGACCCCACCTTAAAAGCCAGCCTGCGCCGACCAGTACAGGCCGTGCTGCCGGGCCGGATTGAAGACGGTGATGTCGCCCAGCTCGACATATGCGGCCGTCAATGAGAAATTTTTACTCGGGAACCAGGCCACGAACACGTCGTAGTACGCCTTCTCGTTGTCCACGCCCAGGTTGCGCGGCTTGCGGCGGTACTCGGCGCCCAGCGCCAGCTTGCGGCTGACCAAATACGCTGCCGACACCTCCGGCATCAGGCGCAGGCTGTCGCCCTTGTCGCCGCCGAAACCCAACAAACCCATCTGATTGGCGCGGGTCGCCCGCAAGGTGCCGTTCAACAGCAGGCTCTGCTCGAACAGGATCTTGGTGGCCGCCACGTAGTAGTCGTAGCCGTGGTCGTCCCTGGCGCCCAGCTGGCTGACCTTGCTCACGCCCAGCGCGCCCAGGCCGTCCACGCCCCGGTTGCGCTTGTACAGCACGCCGAGCGCCACCTGCGGCATCGGGCTGTCCTGCTGGTACACCGCGTCGCCCGCCACTTTCAGCTTCACGCCGACGATGTCCTGCCGGATGTCGAGCAGGTTCAGCGGCGCCAGGCTCCCCTGGAAGCGCTGCCTGGCCAGCGTCAGCTCCAGCCGGTCGGCGACGCCCACCGCCACGCCGTAGCTGTCGAGCCGGTAGTCCTGCGTTGAAAGGCGGGTGTAGTACGCATTCGCGCCCCAGCTGTCGCGCGTGCCGTAGCCGCCGATCAGCGCCCACGGCGTGATGCCGCCGCCGCCCGCGCCCTCCACCTGGCTGACACCGCCGGTGGCGAGGAACTTGCCCCCGTCCGGCCGCCCCGGCGCCGCCCGCTCGGTGACGATGTCACGCCGCATCGGCGCCAGCTTCGCGATCAATTTGTTGGCCACGCGGTTCGGCACCTGGTTGCGCTCCATCGCGAGCTGCAAGTCCTCGGTCAGCGCGTTGAACATGGCGTCGGTGATCTTCAAGTCCTGGTGCACGGTCGCCATGTCACGCACGGTGCCCACGCCGTCCATGGTGCGGTCGCGGTGCTGGCCGGTGTAGCGGCACGGGCCGCCGGCGAATTCGCAGAACTGCTCCCGCAGCCGCGCACCGACCTGATCCATGTCGAAGTCGGCGAAACTGTCCTTGATACGCGCATCGGCCAGCACCAGCGGGATGAAGGTGTCGACGATCTTGCGGATGCCGTCCTTGCCGCCGAGGCCAAGGTAAGTGGCGTCATCGGCGTAGGGCGTCTGCGCCGTCGCCAGCGACGAGGCCAGCAGCAGGCCCAGTCCGGCCATCCTGGGGAAGTGCCTCATGCCTGTTTCGGGAACAGGATCATCTGCGTGCAGCGGAACAGGGCGATGGTCTTGCCGGTCTCCTTGTTGCTGACGATGGCGTCCCACACCTGCGTGGTGCGCCCCAGGTGCACGGCCTTCGCGGTCGCCACCACCACGCCGTCGCGCGCCGTGCCCAGGTGATTGGACTTCAGCTCGATGGTGGTGAAGCTGTGCCCGCCTTCCGGCAGGTGCGAGAAGCAGGCGTAGCCGCAGGCGGTGTCGGCCAATGTGACCACGCTGCCGGCGTGCAGGTAGCCGTTCGGCGCCAGGTGCTGTGGCGTAACTTCGAACTCGGCCACGATCTCGCCCTCGCGCACGCCGGTGATGACGATGCCCATATGATCCGGCAAGGTGCCCTTGCCGAAGCTGTTGAAGTATTCCGGGTTGAACTTGCTGGCGTCCATGACTTTCCTTCGCGAGTGGGGGCTGCGGCCCGACACTCGCGATGATAGCAACTTTCCCCTCACATCACCCGGACCCAGCGGCCTTTGTACAGAATGGGACCGGTCGGCCCGTTGGGATCGGGCGAGCCGCCCTTCGGCTCCAGCGTGACGGCCAGCAGCGCCACGTCGTCGCCGACCGCCTTGCCGGTCATCGGCAGCGTGAGTTCGCCCCGGCCGCTCAGCAAGCCCAGCGAACGGGGATGGCCGGACTTGGGCACCGCCCACAGTTCCAGCGATTTATCTCCCGGCACCGCCGCCGCGCCCACCACGCGCACCGTGATCGCCTGGTGGCGGCGGTCGCCGGTCAGCAGCAGCGCGGTCTGCGCCTGCGCGTCGGTCAGCGTGGCGACGTAGTCGAGCCGCGGCGCATCGAACGTGCGCAGGCCGATTACCAGCGCCAGCAACGCCGCCACCGCGCTCGAGGCCATGCCCAACGCGCGCCAGAACGTCAGCGATCCCTTGCGCCAGAACTGCCACGCCGGATGGGCGGCGGGCAAATCCAGCCGGCGCTCGATGGCGCGCCACACCTGCCGGCGCGGCGCCTGCGCGGTCGAGAACTCGGCCAGCGGCATCAGCCGGTCCTGCCATTCCGCCACCAGCCGGCGCAGGGCCGCGTCGTTGTGCAGATGGCCTTCGAAGCGGCGGCGCGCGCCGCCCTTGAGCGTGCCCAGCACGTATTCGGCCGCCAGCTGATCGCGCAGCGCGGCGTTGTCGCGGAGATTCATGCGCGCTCCCGCTTCGCCAGGCAGGTCTTCAGCTTGTCCAGGCTGCGCCGTATCCAGGTCTTGACGGTGCCGATCGGCAGCGCCATCTGCTGCGCCACCTCGCTGTGCGACAGGTCGTGGAAAAAGGCCAGGCCCAGCACCTGCCGCTGCAATCCTTCCAGCGCCGCCATGCAATAGGCCAGCGCCTTGGCGTCGCGGCTCATCAGCAGTGCCTCGATGGGGGTGGCTGCCGGGTCTTGCAGTGCATTGATCACCTCGCTGTCAAACTGATCGCCGTCGATTTCGGCGGCGGCGTCGCTGCGGCGCAGCAGGTCGAAAGCCTTGTTGCGGACGATGGTCGCCATCCACGTCATGGGCGCGGCCAGCTGGCTTTGATATGTGCCGGCGTTATGCCAGATCGCGACGAAGCTTTCCTGCAGCACCTCCTCGGCCAGCTCGCGCTTGTTCAATATACGCAATGCGTAGCCAAACAGTTTCGCCGACGTGGCGTCGTACAGCGCGCGGAAGGCGGCCGCGTCGCGCCGTGCCGCGCCTTGCAGCCAGGCGCGCAGCTGCTGGGGATCAAGAGTATTCGCGTCGGACACAAGGAGCCTTCCGGATGGGGAGGAAAAAATACAAGCAGATGAAAAATACCATATCCCCCGCCGGCGCGAACACCGATTTATTTTGAATCCGGTTCGCCCCGCGCCGCGTATATCTCCTCGCAGTATCCGGCAGATCAACCAATCGAGGGAGAAACGAGATGCACACTATCGTCAAACACGCGATGCGCGCGGCCGCCATCGGCGCGCTGGCCAGCGCGTTCGCACCGGCGGCCACCGCCTCCAGCCACCGCGAGGCGCCGTTCATTACGCAAAGTCCCAAGGTCGACGGCACCGACTTCTACATGTTCCGCAGCTACGAGGCCGGCCGCGCCGGCTTCATCACGCTGATCGCCAACTACATCCCCCTGCAGGATGCCTACGGCGGGCCGAACTTCTTCGCCATGGACCCGAACGCGCTGTACGAGATCCACATCGACAACAACGGCGACGCCAGGGAAGACCTGACCTTCCAGTTCCGCTTCAGCAGCGCCAACAAGGACGGCAAGCTCACCGTCGGCGGCAAGCAGGTGTCGATCCCGCTGGTGATCAACGGCGGCCCCATCGCCGGCCCGAACGCGGCCGGCGCCAACGTGCGCGAAACCTACACCGTCAACCTGGTGCGCGGCGACCGCCGCACCGGCGCCAGGGCCGCCGTCACCAACGCGGCCGACGGCTCCGCCATCTTCGACAAGCCGCTCGACAACATCGGCAACAAGTCGATACCGAACTACGCGGCCTATGCCGCCGCCCACCTCTACAACGTCAACATCCCCGGCTGCGCCACGCCGGCACGCATGTTCGTCGGCCAGCGCAAGGACCCGTTCGTGGTCAACCTCGGCGAGACCTTCGACCTGGTGAACATCAAGGCCCCGGCCACCGAGTTCAACGCCAACGCCGAACGCGCCGCCAGGGACGACCTGGCCGACAAGAACGTGACCTCGATCGAACTGGAAGTCGCCGCCGCCTGCCTGACCGCGCCCGGCGGCAGCGATCCCGTGATCGGCGGCTGGACCACGGCCAGCGTGCGCCAGGCGCGCCTGCTCAATCCGACGCCCAACGCCGGCGCGCCATCGAAGGAGGGCGGCGCCTGGACCCAGGTGTCGCGCCTCGGCATGCCGCTGGTGAACGAAGTCGTCATCGGCCTCAAGGACAAGGACAGCTTCAACAGCAGCAAGCCTTCCGGCGACGCGCAGTTCGCGACCTACGTCACCAACCCGACGCTGCCGGCGCTGATCGAAATCCTGTACGGCAGCGCCGGCGCCAAGGCGCCCACCAACTTCCCGCGCAACGACCTGGTGGCGGCCTTCCTCACCGGCGTCAAGGGCCTGAACCAGCCGGCCACCGTGACCGCCTCCGAGATGCTGCGCCTGAACACCTCGACGCCCGCCGTCGCGATGGGCGCGCAGAACCGCCTGGGCGTGATCGGCGGCGACAACGCCGGCTTTCCCAACGGCCGCCGTCCGGGCGACGACGTGGTCGACATCGCGCTGCGCGTGGTGATGGGCAAACTGTGCACGCTGAACCTGGGCTGCACGCCGGCCGACGCACCGGCCGGCGGCCTGCACTTCACCGACGGCGCCTACCTGGACGATAGCTACTTCACCGCCGCCTTCCCTTACTTGAAAACGCCCATCCCCGGCTCGCCGCAAACCTCGGGCGTGACGTCGGGCCGGAGCGCGCCATGAAGTACCTTGGCCTGATTGCGCTGCTGGTGCTCAGCGCATGCGGAGGCGGCACCAGTTACGAAGACCACACGCCGCCGATGCCGCCGGCGCCGTCGCCGCCGGCGGTGACGCTCGACGCGTTCTACTCGGCGGTACTGGCCCTCATCGGCGACGGCAGCGAAACCACGGCCGAACCGGTGGCGACGGACAGCATCGCCGCCACCGCGCCGGAGGATGCGGAACCGGTCGCGTACAAGTAAGCCTTGCAGCCGCCCACACCACCGTTTGAGGTCATCATGAAGAAGCCATTATTTGCGTTGCTGCTGAGCGCCGCGACGGCGGTGCAGGCGGCGCCTTACCTTCCCGACAGCGGCCGGCAAGTGATCGAGACGCTGCCGCGCCGCGGCGATCCGGTGCAGCAGGAACTGCGCCGCATGCGCAGTGAATTGCATGCCCGTCCCGGGGACATGCCGCTGGCTATCGGGCTGGCCACACGCTACATCGGCCTGGCCCGCAGCGAAACCGATCCGCGCTACCTCGGCTACGCGCAAGCGGCGCTGGCGCCGTGGTGGCGGCTGTCGTCGCCGCCGGCGCCGGTGCGCCTGCTGCGCGCCACGCTGCTGCAAAGTACCCACAACTTCAAGCCGGCGATGGACGACCTGCAGGCCGTGCTGGCGGCCGATCCGGCCAACGCGCAGGCATGGCTGACACAGGCCACCGTGCAGACCGTGCAAGGCGATTACGCCGGCGCCACCGCCAGCTGCGCGCACCTGTCCGCGTTGTCGACGGAGCTGGTCGCCATCGCCTGCATCGCCAACGTCGGCGCGGCGACCGGGCGTTCCCTGAACAGCGAACGGCTGCTGGACCTGACGCTGGAACGCAGCGCCAACGCGCCGGCCGAGCTGCAGGTCTGGGCCTTGACGCTGCTGGCGGAGTTGGCGCAACGGTGCGGCGCGGCGGACGTCGCCGAAGCGCGCTACCGACGCGCGCTGGCACTGAGCCCGCGCGACAGCTACCTGCTGGGCGCCTACGCCGATTTCCTGCTGGAGCAACGGCGCGCGGGCGAAGTCGTCGCGCTGCTGAAGGACCAGACCCGCATCGACGCGCTGCTGCTGCGCCGCGCGCTGGCGTTGCAGCAGCTGGGCGGCGCGCGCATCGCCTTGGCCGCCGATGTGCAGGAACTGGCGTCGCGCTTCGACGCCGCCGCCCAGCGCGGCGACACCGTGCACCAGCGCGAGCAGGCGCGCTTTGAACTGATGCTGCGCCACGACCCGGCCACCGCGCTGGCACTGGCGCGCAAGAACTGGGCCGTGCAAAAGGAGGCGGCCGACATTCGCATCTATCTGGAATCGGCGGTGCAGGCGCGCGACGCCAGCGCCGCCAGGCCGGTGCTGGACTGGGTCGCGCTGAATCACACCGAGGATGTGGCCGCGTCGCGCCTGATCCGTCAACTGCAAGCGGGGACATGATGAGACGCCTGATACTGTTTTGCGCGCTGCTGTGCGGCGTGGCGCTGCCGGCCCTTGCGCACAAGCCCAGCGACAGCTATCTGTCGCTGACGGTGCAGGGCGAACGCATCACCGGCCAGTGGGACATCGCGCTGCGCGATCTGGACTTCGCCATCGGCCTTGACCAGGATGGCGACGGCAAGCTGACGTGGGACGAGATCCGCGCGCGGCATGCGGCGATCGCCGCGTATGCGCTGGAGCGGCTGGAGATCGCCACCGGCAAGGGCGCCTGCCGCATCGACGCCGGCCAGCAGCTGGTCGACGACCACACCGACGGCGCCTACAACGTGCTGCGTTTTCACGCGGACTGTCCAGGCCCGGTGGCGGCGCTGACCATCAACTACCGGCTGTTCGCCGATCTCGATCCGCAGCACAAAGGCTTGCTGCGGCTGGTGCGCGACGGCGCGACGTCCAGCGCGATCTTCGATCCGGAACATGCGCGCCAGACCTTGTCGCTGACAGCGCCGGACCATTGGCGGCAATTCCGCGCCTACGTGAAGGACGGCGTGTGGCATATCTGGACCGGCTATGACCATCTCCTGTTCCTGCTGTCGCTGCTGCTGCCGGCGGTGATGGTGGGTGCGCACGGCACGCCGTCGGCCGGCCTGCGCGCGTGCTTCATCGACGTGCTCAAAGTGGTGACGGCCTTCACGCTGGCGCACTCGCTGACCTTGACGCTGGCCAGCCTGTCGCTGATATCGCTGCCCTCGCGCTGGGTGGAATCGGCGATTGCGGCATCGGTGGTGCTGGCGGCGCTGAACAACATCTATCCGCTGTTCCGTGGCCGGCGGCCGGTGGCGGCGTTCGGGTTTGGGCTGATCCACGGCTTCGGCTTCGCCAGCGTGCTGACCGACCTGGGCCTGCCGCAGGGTGCTTTGCTGGCCGGTTTATTCGGCTTCAACGCGGGCGTGGAGATCGGCCAGCTGTGCATCGTCGCCGCCTTCCTGCCGCTGGCGTTCGCGCTGCGCGCCACCAGCTTCTACCGCCACCTGCTGACCGCCGGCTCGGCGGCCATCGCGCTGGTGGCAGTGGTGTGGCTGGCCGAGCGCGCGTTCGACCTGAAGCTGATCGGTGCGTAAATAGCCCAAAAAAAAGCAAGCCGTCTCGCGAGGGCTTGCTCTTTGCGGCGTGGCCGGGTTTTACACGGCGGCCAGCACGTTGTGCGCCTGCTCGTCCGCGTGGTACGACGAGCGCACCATGGCGCCCACGGCGGCGTGCTTGAAGCCCATCTTGTACGCTTCTTCCTCGAACATCTTGAACACGTCCGGATGCACGTAGCGGCGCACCGGCAGGTGGCTGTTGGACGGTGCCAGGTATTGGCCGATGGTCAGCATGTCGATATTGTGCTCGCGCATGTCGCGCATCACCTGCAGGATCTCCTCATCGGTCTCGCCCAGGCCGACCATGATGCCGGACTTGGTCTTCACCTCGGGGTACAGCTCCTTGAACTCCTTGAGCAGCTGCAGCGAGTGCATATAGTCCGAACCCGGACGCGCTTCCTTGTACAGGCGCGGCACGGTTTCCAGGTTGTGGTTCATCACGTCCGGCAGGCCGTCCTTGAAGATGTCCAGCGCCTTCTGCAGGCGGCCGCGGAAGTCCGGCACCAGCACTTCGATCTGGGTCTTGGCCGACAGCGCACGGGTGTGCTGGATGCACTCGACGAAGTGGCCGGCGCCGCCGTCGCGCAGGTCGTCGCGGTCGACCGAGGTGATCACCACGTAGCTCAGGCGCAGCTCGGCGATGGTCTTGGCCAGGTTGGCCGGCTCTTCCTTGTCCAGCGGATCGGGACGGCCGTGGCCGACGTCGCAGAACGGGCAGCGGCGGGTGCACTTGTCGCCCATGATCATGAAGGTGGCCGTGCCCTTGCCGAAGCATTCGCCGATGTTCGGGCAGCTCGCCTCCTCGCACACGGTCACCAGCTTGTTCTCGCGCAGGATGTCCTTGATCTCGTAGAAGCGGGTCGACGCCGACGCCGCCTTGACGCGGATCCACTCCGGCTTTTTCAGCCGCTCAACTTGCTCGATCGGCACGATCTTGATCGGGATGCGCGCGGTCTTGCTGGCGCCTTTTTGCTTTTCGCTCGGGTTGTAAGCTGGGGCAACGCTGGAGGTGGTTTCAGAAGTCATTTGGCTGCGTGCCCTCGCGGGCAAAGTTTGGTTATTCGTGTACTGCTGGTTCGGCAACATGCGCCAATACGCGGATCAGCTCCTCGGCCAGTTGCTGTTGCACGTCGGACAACACGGCGCTCGCGCCGACGGTGCGCATGTCGACTGTTTCCAGCCCGGCATAGCCGCAGGGGTTAATCCAGGAAAACGGGGCCAGATCCATCGCCACATTCAGCGACAGCCCATGGTAGGTGCAACCGTTGCCGCGCACTTTCAGGCCGAGCGCGGCGATCTTGGCGCCCTGCTTGGGTCCGCCGGCCATGTAGATGCCCGGCGCGCCGGCAACGCGCTCACCGGCAAGATTATACGCCCCTAACACGTTGATGACCGCCTGCTCGATTTTATTGACGAACTGCCGGGCGTACAACTTGCCGCCCGGTTTGTTGCGGCGCAGGTCCATCAGCATGTAGATCACCACCTGGCCGGGGCCGTGGTAGGTAACCTCGCCGCCGCGGTCTGTCTGCACCACCGGGATCGCGGACGCGCCCGCCAGCAGGTGGCCGCGGTCGGCGCCCAGGCCCAGCGTGAACACGGGCGGATGCTCGACGATCCACAGTTCGTCGCGGGTGTCCGGCGTGCGCGCGTCGGTGAAGGCGCGCATCGCGGCGAACGTGCTGTCGTAGTCGGAGAGGCCGAGGTGGCGTATCAGCGCAGGCTCGATTGGGGTAGGGGACGTCATCCCGGCATTATAAATCAGCCCGGCTGGTGACGCTCCAGCCACTGCCGGATGGACGGCCGCTGCCACTGGCCGGCGGCGTAGTCCTTGAGCTTTTGCGGCACTTCGTCGCCGTTGAGGATCAGGCGGTTGAGCATCAGCGCCAGGTCGACATCGGCCAGCGACCACTCGCCGAACAGATTGGGGCTGCCCTCCCGCACCAGCTGGCCGGCGGCGTGGATCAGCTTGGCGGCGGCGGCCTGGCCGGCCTCGCTCAGCGGCGCGCTGGCCTTGCCGAAAAATACCGTTTCCGTGTCGCGCTCGGCGCGCACCGGCAGCAGGTCGCTGCGCAGCCAGGCCTGGATCTGCCGCGCCTGGGCGCGCTGGCGCCGGTCCTTCGGGTACAGCGCGATGTATTCCGGCGGCGGGAAGCTCTCGTCCAGGTACTCCGTGATGGCGCTCGACTCGGTCAACACGAATTGAGATTCACCCGCGCCCTCGACCAGCGCCGGCACGCGGGCGGTCAGCGCGCGCCCCGCGTAGGCGCTGTGTTTCTGCTGCCCGGCTTCCAGGTCCACCGTCTTGACGCTGAACGGCACGCCCTTTTCGGTCAGCGCCACAAAGGCGGACATGGCGTAAGGACTGGTGAAAAGGCTGTCGACGTACAGTTCAAAAGGCATGATGGCTCCGGCTAGAGTAGATTTATTCACATGGTAAGCCTTGCCGTAGCGCCTGTATAACGTTATATTTTCGTGATTCTAGCTAATTTTATTCACATAGTTATCCACAGCATGACGACCTGATGAGCGCCAGCCGCCGCCTGCCCAATTTTTCCGCCCTGCGCGCCTTCGAGGCGGCGGCACGCCACGAGAACTTCTCGCGGGCGGCGGAGGAGTTGCATCTGACGCATGGCGCGATCAGCCATCAGGTGCGCGCCTTGGAGGAGGAACTGGGCCGGCCGCTGTTCGTGCGCCACGGCCGGCAGGTGAAAATAACTAGCGATGCGCTGAAATTCGCCCAGTTTTTAGGCAAGTCCTTTGCCGATATTTCCGCCGCGGCGGACGCCATGCGGGCCTCCAGCGTCAACCAGCGGCTGACGATTTCGTCGATCCCGTCGTTCGCCGCGCGCTGGCTGGCGCCCCGGCTGGGCCGCTTCATCGACCTGTATCCGGATATCGAGGTGGTGCTGCAGTCGAGCGGCCAGCTGCAGGACCTGGCGCGCGACGGCATCGACGTCGGCATCCGCTTCGGGCGCGGCAACTATCCGGGGCTGGTGGTGCAGCGGCTGATGGGCGACGTCTACTACCCGGTAGTGAGTCCCCACTATCGTGGCGGACAGCAACCGGCCACGCCGCAGGAGCTGCCCCAGCACACGCTGCTGCGCTCGGTGGAACCGTGGTCGCCGTGGTTGCGCGCGGCCGGGGTCGACATGGCCGAGCCGTCCGGCGGCTTGATGTTCGAGGATTTGTCGATGCTGATACGCTCCGCCGCCGACGGCAACGGGGTGGCGCTGGTGCGCCATGTGGTGGCGATGCAGGAGATCGCCTCCGGGCAGCTGCGGCGGCTGTTCGATACCGCCACGCCGTGCCCGGATGAGTATTTCTTCGTCTCGCCGCCCGGCGCGGCCGGCAGGCCGCAGGTGCAGGCCTTCCGCGACTGGCTGCTGGAAGAGATCGCCGCCTTCCAGCGCCAGCAAGCCTGATTTACATCACAATCTTGACCATCGGGTGAGCCGACAGCTCGGAATACAGCGCGTCGAGCTGCTCGCGGCTGATGGCGCGCACCACCACGGTCAGGCCGGTGTAATTGCCCTTGGCCGAGGGACGCACTTCCATCTTGCCTTCGTGGAAATCCTTGTCATGCTTTTGCACCACCAGCACGATGGTCGGGGCGAAATCGATATGAGTCGGGCCCATCACCTTGATCGGGAAGTCGCTCGGGTACTCGATGAGGGACTCTGACGGCGGGATCGCTTGCATATTCATTCCAATCAAAAAAGAAAACCGGCGGCGCCAACACGACGCCACCGGCCTCTATTGTAGCCAATTCAGCGCAGGCTTACGCTTTGCCCAGCGCCAGCGTGGCCGGCTCCTGCGGCGCGGCCAGCTGCGCCGGCTGCTGGCCGGACAGCCGCTGCAGGCGCGCCAGCGCCGATTCGTTGGCGACACCCGGCTGGCTGACCGACTTGCGGATCGCCTCCAGCTCGGCCGCCTGCTCGTACGGGCGCTGGCCGATGTCGGTGACGATCTTCATGCCGGCCGCCTCGTTGCTGATGGCCTGGGCGCGGCGGGTCAGCGCGTTCAGCGCGCTGGAGTTGCCGCGCATGCCGGACAGCCCGGCCAGCTGGCTCTGACGCTCGGCGCGCAGGTTCTGCAGATCCTGCTGCGCGCGGGCCGAGGCCAGCGCCTGCATCGCCTTCTTGGCCGCCGAGTCGAAGTCCGCCAGCTGCTTGGACAGCGCATCGACGATGGTCTGCAGCTCCTGCATATACTGGCGGGCGTCGGCCTCCTCCTGCAGCTCCTGCGGCATGCGCGCCTTGTTCGCCTCCAGCTCGTCGCAGAACAGGGTGATGGTCGCCTCCGAAATCTTGCCCGCGGCCAGACGCTCGGCCAAGGTGCCGGCCGCCTGCTCGTCGGTGGCGATCAGCTGGCGCAGCTGGACCACGTCGGCCGCTTCCTTGTCGAAGGAGCTGCGGGCGGCGGCCAGTTTTTGCGCGGTCAGGCGCAGGCTGTCGGCCAGCCGGTCGCGGTCGGCCTCGGTGGCCGTTTCCGGATCAAAATTGGCGATCGCTTCGGAAACACGGTCGCCCAGCGCGCCAAAGTGTTTGGAAATCAGGCGCGCGGTCAAACCCCAGCCGTTCAAGTTGCTCATGTCAGTCGTCCTTAAAAAGTTGCGCGTCATTGGATAACGACGCGTTGCTGCTCAACCGGGATGCCAATGACGAAGTCGACATGGATCCCGCGTTTCGATGCATCGCCGTTCACGCTGCTGATGATTTCAGTCGTGATCAGCAAATATTCCTTGCCGCCGCCGCGCAGTTCCCGCACATACGGCATGAAGTACATTTCCTGGCGCAGGCCGGTGCGCCCGCTGGCGTCGTCGAGCCGGGTCTCGGTGCCTGAGAACGGCGAGACGAACTCGGCGTTGGGGTCGCCGGCGTCGCGCCAGTAGTCGAGGCCGTCGCGCTGGCCGAACACCAGGTCCAGGTCGGACTCGTCCAACCCGACGTCGCCCAGCTGCCCGCGCCACAGCGTGTAGCTGCGGTCGCCCAGGCCGGCGCCGGCCAGGCCCATGTAGGCCTCCTGGTCCTCCACCGTTTCCGGAATCACGCGGGCCAGCTGGGTGCAATACATCACCTCGGCCACCTGGCCCTGGGTGTCCTGGTACACCTGCAAAAACTTCTCCCTGGCGTCGCGGTCGCCGGTGTCCAGGTAGTAGCGGTACAGGCCGCCGCTTTGCTTGAGCCGGATCTGCGACACCGCCACGATGCGGCTGTCGCCCTCGTCCGGCAGGGCGATCAGCGAACCGTCGCCGGCGGCGCGCAGCAGCGGCGACTGCTGCAGCCGGATCACGCTGCCGATGCGCGCCCCCAGCGGCAAGCCCTGGTCCGTGCGTGGCGCCTCGGCCCCGCCCAGCTTGGCCGCGCCATTGCGCAGGTAGTTGTATGCATCCGACCAGCCCATCTCAATTCCTTTCAAATGAATAATTCGCAGTGCCGCCATTCGTTCCTTTGCCTGCCCGCAGGCGGCGCAGCTTGCGCACCGTGTACAGCAGCGCCCACGCCATCACCCCCAGCACGCCCAGCCACACCAGCCAGCGCGCCACGCTGCCCAGGAAGGACGGCGCCGGCGGCGCGGCGGCAGGGACCGGATCGCCCAGCCCCGGCATGCCGCCGACCATGCCGGCCTGGGTGGCGCCGCTGTCGGCCGGGGCCGGACTGCCGGCGGCGGCAGGGGCGGTGGGATACGACACCGGCTGATGGCTCTGGCTCATCGCCCGTCCCAGCATGAAGCCCAGCACGCCATGCATCAGGCCGCTACTTGGCTGTTGCACGATGATGGGCGCCTGCTGGTACGCGGGCGGCGCCTGATACACCGGCGACGGCTGCGGCCGCGAAACCGTATCGTTCAACGGCGGCGGCGCGGTTGGCGCGGCGGCGGCGGCCCGGCGGGCGTCCAGCGTTTTCAGCGCGTTGGCCTGGGCCGCGCTCTGGTCCAGGTCGCGCGAGGCGGCCGAGCTGTTGCGCGGCGTGGCCGAGGCCGGCGGGCCGGCCGCCTTGCCGAACGCGCCGGGGCCGCTCTGGCGGTCGGCCGCCGGCGCGGCAGGCGAGCTCCGCGAGACGTTGCTCTTTTGTGAAGAAAATCCACTTTTGTACGACGACGATGTGCCAGAATGTGCGGAAGTTCGCGCCTCCGCCACCACATTGCTGCCCAGCGCAAGGCAGAGCGTCAGTACCAGCGCAGAATGAAAGAACTTCATGATGTCTTTTCGCAAAGAAGTTGAATGAAAATCAGCATAGCGCCGCGCACCGGCGCTTGCATCGGTAATAAAAGGCTCGCTTCACCATGACACGCAAATACTCGGACATGAATCAACACGACGCGCTTTACAAGGTGGCGCGCAGCTACCCCGGCGGCATCGACGCGCTGGCGCAGGCGATGGGCATCTCGGTCAACGTGCTGCGCAACAAGCTGGCGCCGACCATCGCCTCGCACTATCCCTCGTTCGAGGAAGTGTCGACGGTGGTGCACCTGTGCCACCAGGCCGGCGTGGCCGACGCCCACCTGCCGCTGCACGCGCTGCTGGTGCGCCACGGCATGGCGGCCTTCGTCGTGCCGACCCCGGACAACATCGGCGACGACGACCTGTCGCAAACCGTGTGCAAGGTGATGAGCCAGGTGGGGGCGGTGGCAGAGGCGGTCTCGACCGCGCTGCTGGACGGCAAGGTCACCCCGGCCGAGGCCGATCTGATCGAACGCGAATTCCAGGGCGCGCTGTCGGCGCTGGGCGAATGGCGGGCGCGGCTGCGCCTGAAGGCGGAGCGGGGCTAAGGACGCGCCAAAAAAAAGCCAGCCCGGAGGCTGGCGAAAACTATTCTCTGATCGGAAATTGGGAAAAATCCGGAAAATAGTTGGGGCAAAGGGGGACGGTCTCGACGGTCCTGCGTGGCGGATGTCGCCATCCTTGTTCTCACGCTTCCCGCCGGCTTTATCAATAATGCAACATTATACTTTACAATAGACAAAGTCCATCCGAATGAGACGAACTGCCGATTTGGCGCCCTGAACGCCGGTTTTTCCGGAACAGACGGTCATTGACGGTTCTGGTTGCGATTGTCGCCGCGGTCGCGGCCGTCCTCCTTGCGGCGCTCCTGCTTGTCGTGGCCGCCGTCGCGGTTCTCGCGCGGCTGCGGCTGGACCTGCGGCTGGATCTGCGGCTGCGGCTGCGGACGCTGCTGCACCGCCTGGGGCGCCGGCTGCTGCACCGGCTGCGGCTGCACCTGGCGCCGCTCTTCCAGCTGCCGGTACGGGCGGCGATTGTCATCGCGCTCGCGGTAGGCCGGGAACGGCGTCGGAACGGTCGGCGCCGCCACCGGCGCGGCGGTGATCGGCGGATTGGCTTTCTGGATATTCGGCGTCACCACGATGGGGGGATTGGCCTGCTGGATAGTCGGCGTCACCATGATGGGCGGATTGGCCTGCTGGATGTGCGGCGCCGGCGTCAGCGGCGGATTGGCCTGCTGGACGTAAGGCGCCTGCCCCGGCCGCCCGTACGGACGCATATCGATGCGCACGTCGCCCGGCTGGATGGTTTGCGGCGGCGCGTCGGGCCGGCCGAACTGGCCCGGCGCCAGCGTGCTGACCTGCGGCCGGCCCGGCTGCAACGGCGCCGCCGGTTGCGGCACCGACGGCGCGGTCAGCACCCGCGCCGGACGGTCGGGACGGCCGTCATGGTCGCTGTCTTGCCAGCCCCGGCGGTTGGTGTCCAGCGTGCGCGCGACCGCCGGCTGCGGCGGCGCCACCGGCGCGGCGGCGGCCAGCGCGGCAGTCGGGATCACCTGCGACCCGCGCGGCACCTGCACGCTGCGGTGGCGGCCTTCGAACTGGTCGCGCGGCAGCACGGTCAGGCCGTCGCGCCGCTCCCACTGGCCGGGCACGCCGGTGCGCGGCTCGAACGGCCGGCCGTTGTGGGTCCAGACCAGGCGCCGCTCGTGCTCGGACGACACCCGGTAGGCCGGCACGTAGCGCTCGCGCGGCGACAATGGGAACCAGCCCAGGCCCGGCCGGTGGTCGCGCACGAAACCGTCGCCGCCCACCCAGCCCACCAGCGCCGGCGCCCACACCGGCCGCCCGGCGGGCCGCCCCGGCGCCCAGCACCAGCGGCGGTTGACCACCACCCAGCGGCCGTAGTGCGACGGCGCATAGGCCCAGGGCGCGTTGTCGACCCAGGTCCAGCCCCACGGCGCCAGCCAGATCCAGCGGCCGTCGCGGTAGGGCGCCCAGTCGATGGCGACATTGCGCGGCGTCCACAGCGCGCCGTACTCGACGCTGTCGCTCCAGCTGCCGTTGCGGTCCAGCTCCTCGTAGCCGGTCATGCCGGTGGAGACGAAGCGCGAGGCCACCACCACCTCGGCGGCGCGGTCGCGCTCGTCGGACCAGACATCGAAGCCGTCGCGCCGCGCCACGCTGGTGCCGACATCGACGCTGCTGACGTCGACGTGGCGGCCCGGGCCGACCGTCAGCGACGAGCCGGCGCCGTCCACCCGCGCGCTGCCGGCCAGCACGCTGACCTGGCTGGTGTCGGCCACGCGCTCGACGTCGACCCGCAGCAGGCCCGGTTCCAGCAGCGTGACGCGCGCCTGCGGCGTGTTCAGTTCGAAATCGCGCAGCAGCTCCGGGCTGCGCACGCGGATGCTGACGCTGCCGTAATTCAGGCGCAGCCGCAGCAGATCGTCGTCCAGGTCGGTGATTTCCAGGTCGGAGTCGCCGTCGAGCCGCACCGCCGTCGAGCCGACCCGGAACTCGGTGCGGGCGCCGCTGGCGGTGGTGAGATGGCTGGCGCCGGTGACCGGCCAGTTCAGCCCGGCGGCGACCGGCTCGTCGTCGCCGACCAGCGTGACCTGGCCCTGCACCGCCGAAATGCGGCCGACCATGGCCGGCGGGTCCGCCAGCGCGAACGTACAAAAGCCGGCCAGGGCGGCCAGCACGGCGGAACGTAGTATTTTGCGGCTCATGGCGCGTCTCCTAGTTTGTCTTCAGATTAACGCTGCGCCGGCGGATTCGGCTACCGGGCTTACACCGGGTTACAAATCATAGGCAAATCAGGCACTTGCGCCGCCGCGTTTAACAAAGAACAAGGCCGCGCCGACCGCCATCAGCAGGCCGCCGAACACCCGGTTCTGCTTGCGGACGGCGCCCGCGTCGCGGAAATAGCGCTGCATCGACGAGGCCAGGAAGGCGTAGCTGTGCATCACCACCAGGTCGATGCAGCACATGGTGGCGGCCATGATCAGCAGTTGCGGCAGCAGCGGGGCGCCCCGGGTGATGAACTGCGGCAGCACCGCCACCATGAAGATGATGCCCTTGGGATTGGTGGCGTTGGTCAGGAAGCCGGTCAGGAAGCGCTTGCGCGCGCTGGGCACCACCACTTCCGCGCGCTCCCGCTGGGCGCCGACGCTGACCTTGGCGCGCCACTGGCTCAGGCCCAGGTAGATCAGGTACAGCGCGCCCACCGTCTTGACGATGCTGAACGCCACTTCCGACGCCAGCAGCAGGGAGCCGACGCCGGCGCCGGCGATGAAGAAGATCAGCATCAGCCCGCTCTGCAGGCCGAGGATGGTGGCGGTGGTGCGGCGCACGCCGAACGACAGGCCGTGCGACATCGACAGCACCGCGCCCGAGCCGGGCGAGACGGCGATGATGCAGGCGGCGATGAAAAAGGTGATCCAGGTGGCGAAGCTCATGATAATCCCGTGCGGTCAGCCGCAGCACCATGCCGCGGGGCAAAGTACATTGTAGCGGCGTTGGCGTTTCACCGCCCGGCCCGTCATCGGTTAATATTGCTTATCAACCAAGGAATTCCCATGACCCACTACCCGCAGGAGCAACGTTAATGGCCGGCACCAGCCTGCTGGCGCTGATCGACGACATCGCCACCATCCTCGACGACGTCGCCCTGATGAGCAAGATGGCGGCCAAGAAAACCGCCGGCGTGCTGGGCGACGACCTGGCCCTCAACGCCCAGCAGGTGGCCGGCGTGCGCGCCGAGCGCGAGCTGCCGGTGGTGTGGGCGGTGGCGCTCGGTTCGCTCAAGAACAAGGCCATCCTGGTGCCGGCCGCGCTGGCCATCAGCGCGTTCGCGCCGTGGGCCATCACGCCGCTGCTGATGGCCGGCGGCCTGTACCTGTGCTTCGAGGGCTTCGAGAAGATCGCCCACGGCCTGCTGCACAAGGACGAGCAGGACCGCCATCTGGGCGAGCTGGCCGACGCCGTCAGCGATCCCGACGTCGACCTGGTGGCGCTGGAGAAGGACAAGATCCAGGGCGCCATCCGCACCGACTTCATCCTCTCGGCCGAGATCATCGTGATCGCGCTGGGCACGGTGGCCGGCGCCGGCTTCCTGCAGCAGGTGACGGTGGTGGCCGGCATCGCCCTCGTGATGACGGTGGGCGTGTACGGCATCGTGGCCGGCATCGTCAAGATGGACGACGCCGGCCTGTACCTGAGCCGGCGCGGCGGCGCCGCCGTGCGCGCGCTGGGCCGGGTGCTGCTGGCGGCCGCGCCCAAGCTGATGAAGCTGTTGTCGGTGGTGGGCACGGCGGCCATGTTCATGGTCGGCGGCGGCATCCTGACCCACGGCCTGCCGGGCGCCCACGACCTGATCCACCACGCCGCCGAAGCGGCGGCCACGGTGCCGGCGTTCGGCCCGCTGCTGGCCTGGGCCGCGCCGGTCGCGCTGGACGCGCTGGCCGGGGTCGCCGCCGGCGCGCTGACCCTGGCCGTGGTGATGCTGGGCGGCAAACTGTTGAGGATTATCAGGAAGTAACATTGGTATTTTTGATATGATCCCGCAGCGGGCGCCGTCCGGCCCCGCGCCACCCACTGCAAGGAGCACATATGGCCCATCCCACCCACCAAGGCCCGACCAGCGCCTTTATCGCCGCCTCCTGGGTCGCCCTGATCGCCGGCGCCCTGACCTATTTGTTCGGCCTGTGGAACGCCACCATGGCGCTGAACGAAAAAGGCTATTACTTCACGCTGCTGATGTACGGCCTGTTCGCCGCCGTCTCGCTGCAAAAATCGGTGCGCGACCGCAGCGAAGGCATCCCGGTCAGCGGCCTGTACTTCAGCCTGTGCTGGACCTCCATTCTGCTGGTCATCGGCCTGCTGGGTGTGGGCCTGTTCAACGCCACGCTGGCGCCCAGCGAAAAAGGCTTCTACGCCATGGGCTTCGCGCTCAGCCTGTTTGCGGCGGTGGCGGTGCAGAAGAACGTGCGCGACGTCGCCGCCGTCAAGGCCGGCGGCGCCGGCGAGCCGGGCTGATCCGGCGCTAAAAAATTCGGCAAACCGCGGAACTCCAAGCCGCCTTTTCACTCAAAAGGCGTAGGAGGTCCGCAATGGAGCAAACACAACGCCATCTGCGCATGGCGCTGGACGCCGCGCGCATGATGATCTGGGATTCCGAGCTGGGGGGCGGCAAGGTGCTCGACAGCACGGTCAAGTGGGTCGGCGCCGGCACCAGCCTGCTGGGCCTGCCGCCGGGCGACCGGCAGCAGCCGTTCGCCACCTTTTTGCAGATCGTCTGTCCGGAGGACCGCGACAAGCTGCTCGACACCATGCAGGACGCGGTCGACAAGTGCACCGGCTACGAGGTCGAATACCGCGTGCAGTGGCCCGACCGCAGCCGCCACTGGCTGGCCGCCAAGGCCCATGTGTTCTGCGACGACCACGGCGGGCCGATCGGCACGCTGGGCATCGTCTGGGACATCACCGAGCGCAAGGAGACCGAGCAGGCCGTCGCGCGCCAGCGCGAGCTGGCCGCCGTCACGCTGCGCTCGATCGGCGAGGGCGTCATCACCACCAACGCCAGCGGCGAGACCGACTACCTCAACTACATCGCCGAACAGCTGACCGGCTGGACGCTGGAGCACGCGCGCGGCCTGCACATCGCCACCACGCTCAAGCTGATCGACGACGCCGGCGCGGCCATCCCCGAGCACGTGGCGCTGCAGTGCCTGCGCCTCAAGCAGGCGATCGGCACCTCGTCGCAAAACCAGCTGGTCACGCGCGACGGCCGCCACGTGGCGGTGGAGGAATCTGCCGCGCCGATCTGGTCCGACTGCGGCCAGCTGCTGGGCGCGGTGGTGGTGTTCCGCGACGTCAGCCACGAACGCAAGCTCACCAAGCAGCTGTCGTGGAACGCCAGCCACGACACGCTCACCGGCCTGATCAACCGGCGCGAGTTCGAGGTGCAGATCGCCGCCGCGCTGCACAGCGCCAAGCAGGACAACCACGTGCACGCGCTGCTGTACATGGACCTGGACCAGTTCAAGATCGTCAACGACACCTGCGGCCACAGCGCCGGCGACCTGCTGCTGCAACTGCTGTCCAAGATGCTGCAGACGCAGATGCGCGACAGCGACATCCTGGCCCGCCTGGGCGGCGACGAGCTGGGCCTGCTGCTGCCGCACTGCCCGCCGGACCAGGCGCAGCTGATCGCCGACCAGCTGCGGCAATCGATCAAAAACTTCCGCTTCGTGTGGGACGACCACACCTTCGAGCTGGGCGTGAGCATCGGCCTGGTCGAGATCAACCACCTGAGCAAGTCGATGACCGAGCTGCTGATCGCGGCCGACCAGGCCTGCTACCTGGCCAAGGAACGGGGCCGCAACCGCGTGCACCTGTACCAGGATTCGGACCTGCGGCTGGCGCGCCGCCAGGGCGAGATGCAATGGGTGTCGCGCCTGAACGAGGCCTTCGAGCACCAGTACTTCCGGCTGTACGCCCAGCCCATCGTCGGCCTGGGCGCGCAGGGCGGCGGGCACGACGAGGTGCTGATCCGCATCCAGCCGGACAAGGGCGAGCTGATCCTGCCGGGCGCCTTCATCCCCGCCGCCGAACGCTACGACATGATGACCGCCATCGACCGCTGGGTGATACGCGCCGTGTGCCGCCACGTGCAAAGCGTGCGCGAGAGCCTGGGGCCGCAGCAGGCCTATCTCGCGCAGCGCCAGCCGGCGCCGGCGCAGTACTCGGTCAACCTGTCGGGCACCTCGCTGAGCGACGAGGGCCTGCGCGACTACATCATCGAGCAGTTCGTCGAGCACGACGTGGCGCCCGAGCAGATCTGCTTCGAGATCACCGAGACCGCCGTGATCGCCAACCTGATCAAGGCGCAGGATTTCATGGCCGGGCTGAAGGCGCTGGGCTGCCGCTTCTCGCTGGACGACTTCGGCAGCGGCCTGTCCTCGTTCGCCTACCTGAAGGCGCTGCCGGTGGACTACCTGAAGATCGACGGCGTGTTCATCCGCGACATCGCCAACAACGCCATCAACCGCGCCATGGTCAAGGCGATCAACGAGGTCGGCCACGTGATGGGCATCAGCACCGTGGCCGAATACGTGGAGGACGAGCCGACGCTGGCCGTGGTGCGCGAGCTGGGCCTGGACTACGCCCAGGGCTACGCGGTGGGCACGCTGCGCCCGCTCAGCGTGGACGGCTAGGCGCTGGCGACCAGCTCGGCCTGCAGCGGCGTGCCCAGCGCGCGCAGCGCGGTGTTGAAGTCCTCCAGGCTCAGTTCGGCGCTGGCGGTGGCCACGCAGCGCGTCAGGCCGGCGCCGGCGCTGGTGTGCGGCGCCAGCTCGGCCAGCACGCTGTCGGCCGGGTCGAGGAATTGCACGTCCGGCGCGGCCGCCTCGAAGAAGGGCTGGAGCCACGGCAGGTGGGTGGACGACATCGTCATCACATCCACCTGCGGGTGGGCGGCGCGCAGTTCGGCGATGAAATCGTCGACGGTGGCCTGGGTCGCCTGCGGCCTGTGGACAAAATCAAAGTTTTCCACAAGCTCCACCAGCGGCGACGCGTTCACCAGCAGCACCTGGCCGGCGCCCCGGTGGGCGTCCGCGTAGGCCTGCATGGCAGCGCTGCCCACCATCGAGCGCACGCCCAGCACCGCCACCCGGCCGCTGGCCGAGCGCCGCACCGCCTCGGCCACCGGCGGGAAGATGCCGATCACCGGCACGGCCGCCGCCGCCCGCAGCGGCTCCAGCACCACCACGCTGGGCGCGTTGGACGCCAGCACCACCGCCACGCAACCCTGGTCCTGCAAAAAAGCGGTAGCACGTTGCACCACTTCCAGCAACTGCTGCGGCGACTTGGCGCCGTAGGGAAAACTGGCGCGGTCGGCGAAATACACCACGTCCTGCGCCGGGAAGGCCGCGCGCACGCGCTCGACGATCGCATAGCTGCCGATGCCGGCGTCGAAAATGCCTATGGGACGGTGAAGTTTCATGATTTCCTTAGCAACCCCAATCCGGGGAATTTTGATCCACATCAATAAAATTGGACGCCGGACTCCGTAAACTGAACGGATCAATTGCGATAAAGCAATATATCCTTCGGAGCCTCGTATGCGCAACAACCAGCCCGTCAGCAACCGCGAAGTGGAAGTCCTGGATGACCAGGCCATCGTCTCAAAGACTGACTTAAATGGCAATATTGTCTATGTAAATCCTTACTTCACGCAAGTCAGCGGTTTCAGCGAGGCGGAGTTGCTCGGCGCGCCGCAAAACATCGTGCGCCATCCGGACATGCCGGCCGAAGCGTTTGCCGACCTGTGGAGCTCGATCAAGGGCGGCATGCCGTGGACCGGCATCGTCAAGAACCGCTGCAAGAACGGCGACTTCTACTGGGTGCGCGCCAACATCACGCCGATCCGCGACAACGGCAAGACCACCGGCTATATGTCGGTGCGGGTCAAGCCCGAGCGCCACCAGATCGAAAAAGCCGAGCAGGCCTACCGCGCCATCCGCGAAGGCGGCAAGCACGGCATCCGCATCAAGAACGGTCAGGTGATCCGCTCCGGCGCCGGCTCGCTGTTCTCGCGCCTGAGCCATGTGTCGCTGGCCATGCGCATCTGGCTGGCCACCAGCGTGGTCAACGTGCTGCAGGTGGTGGTCTGCGCGGCCGCGCTGATGGGCGGCGGCGGCAACAGCTACGGCATCTTCGCCGCCACCTTCGTCGGCCTGCTGATCAACGTCTTCCTGTGGTACACGCTGCGCGTGTCGGTGCTGCAGCCGCTGGGCCGCGCGCTGGAGGGCGCCCGCTCGATCGCCGCCGGCGACCTGTCCTGCTCGTTCGAAACCGAGGCCACCGACGAGGTCGGCCAACTGGTGCGCGCGCTGCAGCAGATGAACAGCAACCTGATCGCCACCATCCGCGACGTGCGCACCAATGTCGAGACCATGGCCGTGGCCACCCGCCAGATCGCCGCCGGCAACGCCGACCTGTCCGGCCGCACCGAGGCGCAGGCCGCCAGCCTGGAGGAGACCGCCTCCAGCGTCGAGCAGTTCTCGGCCACCGTCAAGCAGAACGCCGACAACTCGGCCCAGGCCAACCAGCTGGCGCAGAACGCCTCCAACGTCGCGGTGCAGGGCGGCGAGATCGTCGCCGACGTGATCGCCACGATGGACGAGATCAACGCCTCCTCGCGCAAGATCGTCGACATCATCGGCCTGATCGAAGGGATCGCCTTCCAGACCAACATCCTGGCGCTCAACGCCGCCGTCGAGGCGGCCCGCGCCGGCGAACAGGGACGCGGCTTCGCGGTCGTCGCCGGCGAGGTGCGCAACCTGGCCCAGCGCAGCGCCACCGCCGCCAAGGACATCAAGCACCTGATCAACGTCTCGGTCGGCAAGGTCAGCGACGGCATGGTGCAGGTCGACCGCGCCGGCGCCACCATGAAGGAAGTGGTGGCCTCGGTGCAGCAGGTGACGGCCATCATGCACGACATCTCGGTCGCCTCGCACGAGCAGAGCATCGGCGTCGACCAGGTCAACGCCGCCATCGCCCACATGGACCAGGTCACGCAGCAGAACGCCGCGCTGGTCGAGGAGGCTGCGGCCGCCACCGCCAGCCTGGCGCTGGAGGCGGGCGGCCTGACCCAGGCGGTCAGCCTGTTCAAATTCGACAGCGCGCGCAAGGTGCGTCCGCTGCGCGCCACCAAACAACCTCAACCGATGAAACGCCTCGCGGCATGAACATGAACACCACCGTAAGCCACACCGGCGGCGCCTTTCCCGCCGTCGAATTCGACGCCGCCATCATCGGCAAGCTGAGCCAGTCGGGCCCGCGCTACACCTCCTACCCGACCGCCGACCGCTTCCAGCCGGAATTCGGCTACGGCCAGTTCCTGGAGGCCGTAGCCGGCCTGCGCATGCGCCGCAGCCAGCGGCCCTTGTCGCTGTACATCCACATCCCGTTCTGCGACACCATCTGCTACTACTGCGGCTGCAACAAGATCGTCACCAAGGACCACAGCAAGGCCGCCACCTATCTCGGCTACCTCAAGCAGGAGATCGACATGCAGGGCCGCCTGTTCGCCGGCATGGGCCAGATCGAGCAGCTGCACTTCGGCGGCGGCACGCCGACCTACCTGAGCGACCGCCAGATGGGCGACCTGATGACCCACCTGCACGAGAACTTCCAGTTCGCGCCGGACGCCCAGGGCGAGTACTCGATCGAGATCGATCCGCGCACCGTCAGCGTGGAGCGCGTGCATTCGCTGCGGGCGCAGGGCTTCAACCGCATCAGCCTGGGCGTGCAGGACTTCGACCCCGAGGTGCAGAAGGCCGTCAACCGCATCCAGCCGGAGGCGGAGACGCGCGCCGTGATGGACGCGGCGCGCGCGGCCGGCTTCCGCTCCATCAGCATCGACCTGATCTACGGCCTGCCCAAGCAGAGCATGGCCAGCATGGAACAGACGCTCGACAAGGTGATCGCCGCCAACCCCGACCGCATCGCGCTGTACAACTACGCCCACCTGCCGCACCTGTTCAAGCCGCAGCGCCGCATCGCCGAGGCCGACCTGCCGACGCCGGCCGTCAAGCTGGACCTGCTGGCGCTGTGCATCGGCCGCCTGTGCGCGGCCGGCTACGTCTACATCGGCATGGACCACTTCGCCAAGCCGGACGACGAGCTGGCCGTGGCCCAGCGCCAGGGCCGGCTGCAGCGCAACTTCCAGGGCTACTCCACGCGCGCCGAGGCCGAGCTGATCTCGTGCGGCGTGTCGGCCATCAGCGCGGTGGGCGCCACCTACAGCCAGAACGAGAAGACGCTGGAGGCCTACTACGAAAAGCTCGACGACGGCAAGCTGCCGGTCACGCGCGGCATCAAGCTCGACACCGACGACCTGCTGCGCCGCATCGTCATCCAAAAGCTGATGTGCAATTTCGAGTTGTCGATCTCGTCGATCGAGCAAGCCTACCCTATCCGCTTCCAGCAATACTTCGCGGCCGAGCTGGACAAGCTGCGCGCCTTCGAGGACGACGGCCTGGTGCAGCTCGACGAGCAGTGGATCACGGTGACGCCCAAGGGCCGCCTGCTGATCCGCAACATCTGCATGGTGTTCGACCGCTACCTGAGCCTGCCGCGCAGCGAAGGCCCGCAACCGCTGCGCTACTCGAAGACGATCTGACCCCGCCATGAACGCACTCCAGCTCTTGCCGGTGATGGTGGTGGGCCTCGCGGGCAGCGTCCACTGCGTCGGCATGTGCGGCGGCATCGTCGGCGCGCTGTCGGTCGGCACGGCGCCGCCGCCGCGCACGGTGATCCCCATCGTCGCGGTCCACCAGACCAGCGCGCTGACGCGGGTGCTGTCCTACAACGCCGGCCGCATCGCCAGCTACATGACGGCCGGCGCGCTGGCCGGCGGCCTGGCCGGCGGCGCCCACAGCATCGCCTCGCTGGCCGGGCTGCAGCTGGGCTTTTACTGGCTGGCCAACCTGATGCTGGTGGCGCTGGGCCTGTACCTGATGGACGCCTGGCGCGGCCTGGCCGTGCTGGAGCGGGGCGGCCGCGTGCTGTGGCAGCGCGCCCAGCCGGCGATCGCGCCGATGATGAAATCGCTGATGCCGGCCACCCGCCCGCACCAGGCCTTCGCGCTGGGCGCGCTGTGGGGCTGGCTGCCGTGCGGCATGGTCTACAGCGTGCTGCTGACCGCCATGCTGAGCGGTTCGGCCGGCGACGGCGCCGCCGTCATGCTGGCCTTCGGCCTGGGCACGCTGCCCATGCTGACCGGCCTCGGCCTGGCCGGCGCCCGCCTGCAACGCGCCCTGCAACAGCGCCGCGTGCGCATCGCCTGCGGCCTGCTGGTGCTGGCCTTCGGCGTGCTCGGCCTGGCCCGCGCGGCCGGCGGCATCGCGCCCGACTGGATGGACACCCTATGCCTGACACCACATCCATGAGCGCCGCCATGGGCAACGCCGCGCCGCCGGCCGCCAGCGCCGGCCTCTGCTACCACTGCGGCCTGCCGCTGCCGGCCGCCGCCAACCCCGCGTGGACGGTGCGCATCGCCGGCGCCGACCATCCCATGTGCTGCCCCGGCTGCGCGGCGGTGGCGCAGACCATCGTCGACCTCGGCCAGGAATCCTACTACCGCGAGCGCTCGGCCTTCGCCGCCAGCGCCGAGGGCGCGCAGATGCTGCCGCCCGAGCTGCGCCTGTACGACAACGCCGACCCGCGCTTCGCGCTCGACGAGGACAGCCGCGAAACCACGCTGACCGTCGAGGGCATCCGCTGCGCCGCCTGCGTGTGGCTGATCGAGCAGCGCCTGGCCAAGCTGCCGGGCGTGGAAAGCGCCCAGCTCAATGTCGCCAGCGAGCGCCTGTACGTGCGCTGGCGCAGCGACGCCTGCCAGCCCGGCGACATCCTGGCCGCGCTGCACAAGATCGGCTACGCCGCCTATCCCTACGACGTGCAGCGCCACAGCGAACAGCAGCGCAAGGCCGCCAGGACGCTGGGCCGCCAGCTGTTCGTGGCCGGCCTGTCCATGATGCAGGTGATGATGTACGTGGCGCCGGCCTACCTGGCCGACGCCGGCACGCTGGACGACAGCATGGCCACGCTGATGCGCTGGGCCAGCCTGGTGCTGACCGTGCCGGCCATCTGCTACTCGGCGCTGCCGTTCTGGCGCGGCGCCTGGGCCAGCCTGCGGGCGCGCGCGCTGGGCATGGACGTGCCGGTGGCGCTGGGCATCGCCGCCGCGTTCGGCGCCAGCGTGGTGGCCACCGTGCGCGGCCAGGGCGAGGTGTATTTCGATTCGGTGACGATGTTCATCTTCCTGCTGCTGTGCAGCCGCCACCTGGAACTGCGCGCGCGCCGCAAGGCCGGCGCCGCGCTCGAGCGCCTGCAGCACGCGCTGCCGGCCTCGGCCACGCTGCTGGAGCACTACCCGGACAGCCACGCGGCCAGCCTGGTCAAGGCCGCCGCGCTGGCGGTGGACGACGTCATCATGATCAAGCCGGGCGAGGCGGTGGCGGCCGACTGCGTCATCGTCGACGGCCGCACCGTGCTCGACCTGTCGCTGCTGAGCGGCGAGAGCGCGCCGGTGGCCAAGGACGTGGGCGACGCGCTGCCGGGCGGCGCCATCAACGCCGGCGCCGTGATCCTGGCGCGCGTGACGCGCATCGCCCAGGACAGCACCATGTCGCGCCTGGTGCAGCTGATCGACCGCGCCGGCCGCGACAAGCCGCGCATCGCCCAGTGGGCCGACGACGTGGCCGGCTGGTTCGTGCTGGCGCTGCTGCTGTTCGCGCTGGCCACCTTCGCCTTCTGGTTCTGGCTGGACGGCGACAGCGCCCGCCGCGCCTGGCCGATCGCCATCGCCGTGCTGGTGGTGTCGTGCCCGTGCGCGCTGTCGCTGGCCACGCCGACCGCGCTGGCCGCCGCCACCGACTCCCTGCTGCGCCAGGGCGTGCTGGTGACCGGCCCGCAGACCCTGGAAACGCTGCACCGCGCCACCCATGTGGTGTTCGACAAGACCGGCACGCTGACCTACGGCCGTCCGGTGCTGCAGCAGGTGCGCCAGCTGGGCTTGATGCAAACCGACTTCTGCCTGCAGGTGGCGGCCGCGCTGGACGCCGGCAGCGCCCATCCGCTGGCGCGCGCCCTGGTCAACGCGGCGGCCGAGGCGCAGGGCGGCGCGCGCGCCGACTGGCAGCCGGTGGCGACCAAGGAAATTCCCGGACGCGGCATCGAAGGCGTGCTGCACAACCGCCTGTACCGGCTGGGCAGCGCCGGCTTCGTGGCCGAACTGAGCGGCGCGGCGCCGCCGCACGATCCTGGCGCCGGCGTCACGCCGGTCTACCTGGGCGTGGAAGGCCAGTGGCTGGCCTGCTTCCAGCTGCACGACGGCCTGCGGCCCGAGGCCCAGGCCACGGTCGACTACTTCCGCCAGGCCGGCAAGACGGTGGTGCTGCTCAGCGGCGACCACGACGTGCTGGCGCGCCAGGTCGGCGACCAGCTCGGCATCCGCACCACCATCGGCGGCTACCTGCCCGACGAGAAGCTGGCCTTCGTCAAGCGCCTGCAGGAAAAGGGCGCGGTGGTGGCGATGGTGGGCGACGGCATCAACGACGCCGCCGTGCTCAGCGCGGCCGACGTCTCCTTCGCCATGGGCGCCGGCGCCGCGCTGGCCCAGGCCCACGCGGACGCGGTGCTGCTGTGCGGCCGCCTCGACGCCGTGGCCGGCTGCGCCCGCGTGGCGGCCGACACCATGCGCGTGATCCGCCAGAACCTGGGCTGGGCCAGCGTCTACAACGCGGTGGCCATCCCGGCGGCGGCGATGGGCTGGCTCAACCCCTGGTTGTCCGGGGTGGGCATGGCGCTCAGCTCGGCCGTGGTGGTGGCCAACGCGCTGCGGCTCAGAAGGGGTGCATGATGGAAGCCTTGTACCTGCTCATCCCGCTCAGCGTGATCCTGGTGTTCGCCGCGCTGTGGATCTTCTTCAGCGCCTCCGACGGCGGCCAGTTCGACGACCTGGTCGGCCCGGCGCTGCGCGTGCTGCAGGACGACGACAAGCCGCCGGTCGAATGACTTGATCCTGAAAATTTTGATTCACATCAAGGTTTTTTAAGTCCCACATAAGTAACCTTTGATCCACATCATCAAAGCGTTCTTGGGAGAACTTCAAGTGGACCTTGCACAGAACTACAACTACAAGATTGTGAAGCAATTCGCGATCGCCACCGTGGTCTGGGGTATCGTCGGCATGCTGGTAGGCGTCATTATCGCCGCCCAGCTGGCATGGCCGGCGCTGAACCTGGACATTCCATGGTTGACCTACGGCCGCCTGCGGCCCTTACACACCAATGCCGTCATCTTCGCGTTCGGCATCTGCGGACTTTTCGCCACCTCCTACTACGTCGTGCAGCGCACCTGCCAGGTGCGGCTGTTCTCGGACAAACTGGCCGCCTTCACCTTCTGGGGTTGGCAAGCGGTCATCCTCAGCGCCGTCGTCACCCTGCCGCTGGGCCTGACCCGCGGCAAGGAATACGCCGAGCTGGAATGGCCGATCACCTTGCTGATCGCCGTGGTGTGGGTGTCCTACGCCATCGTGTTCTTCGGCACGCTGATCAAGCGTAAGGTCAAGCACATCTACGTCGCCAACTGGTTCTTCGCCGGCTACATCCTGGCCGTGACGATACTGCACGTGGTCAACGGCGCCAGCATGCCTGCAACCCTGTTCAAGTCCTACTCCGCCTACTCGGGCGTGCAGGACGCCATGATCCAGTGGTGGTACGGCCACAACGCGGTGGGCTTCATCCTGACCGCCGGCTACCTGGGCATGGTCTACTACTTCATTCCGAAGCAGGCCGAGCGTCCGGTGTACTCCTACCGCCTGTCGATCGTGCACTTCTGGGCGCTGATCTTCACCTACATGTGGGCCGGCCCGCACCACCTGCACTACACCGCGCTGCCGGACTGGACGCAATCGATCGGCATGGTGTTCTCGCTGATCCTGCTGGCGCCAAGCTGGGGCGGCATGATCAACGGCATCATGACGCTGTCGGGCGCCTGGCACAAGCTGCGCACCGACCCTATCCTGAAGTTCATGATCGTCTCGCTGTCGTTCTACGGCATGGCCACCTTCGAGGGCCCGATGATGTCGATCAAGACCGTCAACGCGCTGTCGCACTACACCGACTGGGGCATCGCCCACGTCCACGGCGGCGCACTGGGCTGGGTGGGCTTCATCACTATGGGCTCGATCTACTACCTGCTGCCGCGCCTGGCCGGCCAGCAAAAAATGTATAGCACCAAGCTGATCGACCTGCACTTCTGGGTCGCCACCATCGGCATCGTGCTGTACATCGCCGCGATGTGGATCGCCGGCGTGATGCAGGGCCTGATGTGGCGCGCGGTCAACCCGGACGGCACCCTGACCTACACCTTCGTCGAAGGCGTCAAAGCGACCTATCCGTACTACGTGGTGCGCTTCACCGGCGGCCTGCTGTACCTGAGCGGCATGTGCCTGATGGGCTACAACACCTGGATGACCTTGCGTAACCGCGAGACCGCCGTAGCGCGCATTCCCGCGCTCACCGCCGGCCACGCCTGATATCGGAGCAAAGCATGAAATTTTCACATGACTGGATCGAGAGAAACCCCTGGCTGCTGATCGTGCTGGTGACGCTGGTGGTCAGCGTCGGCGGCGCCGTCGAGATCGTGCCGCTGTTCTTCCAGAAGTCCACCACCGAGCCGGTGGCCGGCCTGAAACCGTACTCGCCGCTGCGCCTGGCCGGCCGCGACATCTATGTGCGCGAAGGCTGCTACAACTGCCACTCGCAGATGGTGCGTCCGTTCCGCGCCGAGACCGAGCGCTACGGCCACTACTCGGTCGCCGGCGAGTTCGTCTACGACCGGCCGTTCCAGTGGGGTTCCAAGCGCACCGGGCCCGACCTGGCGCGCGTGGGCGGCCGCTACAGCGACGAATGGCACCGCACCCATCTGAACAATCCGCGCGACGTGGTGCCGGAATCGAATATGCCGAACTACCCGTGGCTGGCGAAGACCGCGCTGGTGCCGGAGGCGATCGTGCCGCACATGAAGGCGCTCCAGCGCCTGGGCGATCCGTACACCGACGCCGAGATCGCCGCCGCGCCGGCCGAGCTCAAGGACAAGACCGAAGAAGACGCCCTGATCGCCTACCTGCAAGGCCTGGGCACATTAATCAAGACGAGGAACTAGCATGGCTATCGATAACCTGTTTGACCGCGCCAGCAGCGTGATGACGGTGATTTCCTTCATCACCTTTGCCGGCATCCTGTGGTGGGCCTTCATCCACAACAAGGAAGCCGATTTCGCCACGGCGGCGCAGCTGCCGTTCGACGACGACGACAAGGAGAGTAGCCATGGCTGATTTCACCAACGGCTTCTGGGACCTGTACATCGTGGTGCTGACCCTGCTCGGCATCGCCGGCTGCGGCATCCTGCTGTTCTCGCAATCCCAGATCAAGGGCAAGGCCGGCGAAACCACCGGCCACGTGTGGGACGAGGACTTGAGCGAGCTGAACACGCCGATGCCGCGCTGGTGGATGTGGCTGTTCTACATCACCATCGTGTTCGGCCTGGCCTATCTGTTCCTGTATCCGGGGCTGGGCAGCTATGCCGGCAAGCTGGGCTGGAAATCGTCGGGCCAGTACCAGGCCGAGCTCAAGCAGGCCGAGGCCGACTACGGCCCGCTGTTCGCGCAATACCAGAAGCAGGACCTGAAAGCGGTGGCGGCCGATCCCAAGGCCCACGCCATCGGCGAGCGCCTGTTCCTGACCTACTGCGCGCAATGCCACGGCTCTGACGCGCGCGGCAACAAGGGCTTCCCCAACCTGACCGACAAGGACTGGCTGTTCGGCGGCGCCCCCGAGACCATCAAGGAAACCATCCTGCACGGCCGCACCGGCGTGATGCCGCCGATGGGCGCCGCGCTGGGCTCGGACAAGGAAGTGGAAAACGTCGCGCACTATGTGCTGAGCCTGTCCGGTTCGACCTCGGACCCGATCAAGGCCGCGTTCGGCAAGGACAAGTTCGGCGCCTGCATGGCTTGCCACAGCGCCGGCGGCACCGGCAACCAGGCCATCGGCGCGCCCAACCTGACCGACAAGATCTGGCTGTTCGGCGGCAGCGCCGAGACCATCATGGAAACCATCCGCAAGGGCCGCACCACCACCATGCCGGCCTTCGCGGACTTCCTCGGCGACGCCAAGGTGCATGTGCTGGCTGCCTATGTATGGAGCTTGTCGAACGACGCCAACCGCGTTGAAACCTCACCGGTCGCGGCGGCGACAGAACCCGCCCCGGCAACAAAATGAACGATCCTGCACCACAAGTCATCAAGATGTATGCGAAGCGTGAGGAAATCTACCCGCGCGAAACCACGGGCCGCTACGCCCGGCTGCGCTGGCTGTTTGTCTGGCTGACGCAGCTGGCCTTCTACTGCAGCCCGTGGATGCAGTGGAACGGCCGCCAGGCCCTGCTGTTCGACCTGGTGGCGCGCAAGTTCTACATCTTCGGCCTGGTCTTGTGGCCGCAGGACTTCATCTACCTGGCCGCGCTGCTGATCATCTGCGCCTACCTGCTGTTCCTGGCCACCGCGGTGGCGGGGCGGGTGTGGTGCGGCTTCGCCTGTCCGCAAACGGTGTACACCGAGATCTTCCTGTGGATAGAACGTCAGATCGAAGGCAAGCGCAGCGCGCGCATGGCGCTCGACCGGCAACCGCCGTCGGCCGCCAAGTTTGGCAAGAAAACCGCCAAGCACCTGGCCTGGGGCGCGGTCGCGCTGTGGACCGGCTTCACCTTCGTGGGCTACTTCACGCCGATCAAGCTGCTGGGCAACGAGGTGCTGACCTTGAGCTTCGGCCCGTGGGAATGGTTCTGGGTGCTGTTCTACAGTCTGGCCACCTACGGCAACGCCGGCTGGCTGCGCGAGCAGGTGTGCAAATACATGTGCCCCTATGCCCGCTTCCAGAGCTCGATGTTCGACCGCGACACCCTGATCATCACCTACGACAGCGAACGCGGCGAACCGCGCGCGCCGCTGTCGAAGCGGGAAGAACTCAAGGGCGGCTCGTGCATCGACTGCAGCCTGTGCGTGC
The DNA here is from genome assembly GCF_059422325.1 of Duganella sp. GW821-FHT01E12. Taxonomy (NCBI): domain Bacteria; kingdom Pseudomonadati; phylum Pseudomonadota; class Betaproteobacteria; order Burkholderiales; family Oxalobacteraceae; genus Duganella; species Duganella sp. GW821-FHT01E12. The sequence goes on from NZ_JBWKWR010000001.1 coordinate 396,164, forward strand.
AGGTGTGCCCGACCGGCATCGATATCCGCAAGGGCTTGCAGTACGAATGCATAGGCTGCGCCGCCTGCGTCGACGCCTGCAACGGCGTGATGGACAAGATCGACGAGCCGCGCGGCCTGATCCGTTACAGCACCGAACGCGCGCTGCTGATGCATTACACGCCGACCGAAATCCGCAAGCGCACGCTGCGCCCGCGGGTGAAGATCTACGCCGCCATCCTGGGCCTGATCGTGATCGCGGTCAGCACCGCGCTGTGGCTGCGCACGCCGCTCAAGCTGGACGTGATCCGCGACCGCGGCGCCATGGGCCGCGAAGTCGAGGAGGGCATGATAGAAAACGTCTACCGCCTGCAGATCATGAACACCTCGGAACAGGCGCATACTTACCGCATCCGCGTCAGCGGCATAGCCACGCTGACACAGGTGACGCCGGATCTGGTGCGGGTGGAAGGCACAGAGACCAAGGCCTATCCGATCCGCCTGCGCAGCGCGCACGGCGCCGGCAAACCGGGCTCGAACAAGATCGAGATCGAACTGACCGCAGTCGACCAGCCGTCGCTGCATGTGGAAGAACACGCGGTATTCTTCGTGCCGCGCTAAGGGGAAGCTAATGACTATTTCGATGATGACGCCGCCGACGGCGCCGTGGTGGAAGCAGCGCTGGCCGTGGCTGCTGATGCTGGGCCCGGCCGTGGTGGTGGTGGCCGCCAGCTACACCGGCTGGCTGGCCTACTCGCGCCAGGACGCGCTGGTGGTGGGCGATTACTACAAGCAGGGCAAGGCCATCAACCAGGACTTGCGGCGCGACCGCCTGGCCGCGTCGCTGGGCTTGTCGGTGGACGTCAGCTACGATGCCACCCAGGGCGCACTGACGGGCCAGCTGCGCCGCACCGCCAGCGACCAGGGCAAGACCGAACGGCTGTTCGTGCACCTGTCGCACGCGACCTTGCCGGAAAAGGATATTCAACTGGTGGTGCAGCCGGACGAGTTCGGCGCCTTCCAGATCAACCTGCCGATGCTGGAGCGCAGCCGCTGGGTGGTGCTGGTGGAGGGCGAACGGCGCGACTGGCGCCTGGCCGGCACCTGGAGCTGGCCGGCGCAGCGCTCGGTGACCTTGCACGCCGACCTGCCGCAACCGGCGGACGATTAATATTCAACTACAGGTCTGCGTGCCTGCCGTGATGGCCTTGAGCCGTATCGGCTCGAGCAACTCGATTTCGCGGTTGCTCACGCGCAGCAGACCTTCCTTCTTGAACTTGGACAGCAGACGGCTGATGCTTTCGATGGTCAGCCCCAGGTAGTTGCCAATCTCCTCGCGCGACATGCGCAGCTGGAACACATGCGGCGAATAGCCGCGCGCCTCGTAGCGCGACGACAGGTTGACCAGGAAGGCGGCGAACCGCTGGGTCGCCTGCATATTCCCCAACAACAGCATCACGCTTTGCTCGCGGGTGATTTCCTGGCTCATCATGCGGTGGAAATGGCGCAACAGCGTCGGCATGTCGGCCAGCAGCTGCTGCAGGCTGCCGAACGGAATCTCGCACACCTCGCTGTCCTCCAGCGCCACGCCGGTGCAATGGTGCTGGTCGGCGCTGATGGCGTCCATGCCCAGCAGCTCGCCGGCCATCTGGAAGCCGGTGATCTGCTCCACGCCCTCGCGGTTGACCTGGTAGGTCTTGAAATGGCCGAGCCGGATCGCGTACAGGCTCTGGAACGCATCGCCGATGCGGAACAGCGGGGCGCCGCGCGCCACCTTGCGGCGGCGGCCGATGATCTGGTCCAGGCGGTCCATATCGTTGTTGTCCAGCCCCATCGGCAAACACAGCTGGTGCATGCTGCACGTCGCACAACTGGCCTTGAGGGTGTCGAGGGTGGCGCCGGGCAGGACCAGCTCAGGAAGTTCTCGTATCATGGCCTCAGTGTAGACCATTTGTCGTCAATCGGGGCTGATGCCGCAGTTAGCCGATCAGGTATTCGCGCGCCATTTTGCGCGCCCGGTGCAGCCGGCTCTTGACGGCGGCGCCGCTGTCGCCCACCTCGGCGGCGATCTCGGCGATGGACATTTCGGCAAAATCGCGCAGCAACACCACCTGCAGGTAGTCGGCCGGCAGCGATTCCAGCGCGTTGACCAGCTCCAGCCGCAGGCCGGCCGTGTCCTGGCTGGCCAGCCACAGCTCGGCGCGCTCGTCGTCCCACGGATCGTGGCCCAGCGCGGCGCGGCCCAGGCGGTGGCAGGCGCGCCTGACCACCTGGAACAGCCAGCCGGAAAACGCCGCCAGCGCGCGCACCGACGACAGCCGCCGCGACAGCACCAGCAGGGCTTCCTGCACCGCGTCGTCGACGTCGCCGATCAGGCAGTTGCGCTGGGCGTAGCGGCGGATGTCGGGCTGGCACAGCCGCAGCAGCTGCGCCAGCGCGGCCGGATCGCCGCGGTGGGCGGCGTCCAGCACCGGCAAGTGTTGTATTGCCAGCGTCATTATTTCCCTTGCTTCCCGGCCGCCCGGTCCAGGCGGCGGCCGACCAGCGCGCACATCGGGCAGAAGCCGAACAGCCCGGACGCCACGATCCCGGCCGCCGAGGCCGCCAGCGCCAGCCCCCATGCGCCGCCCAGCACGGCGATGCCGGCCCCGGCCGCGATGACGCCGGCCACCACGCGCAGCGCGCGTTCCCAGTTCGGTACGTTTTTCACATAAAACATCATGCACTCCAAATTGTCGCAGAGGAAGTCCCTCGGCAGCTAAGAGGCGCGGCGGCGCCGTTTGGGTTCGCGAAGTATCACAAAATATTTTTAATTTTTATATTGCGCACGATTAAATTGCGAGCTATAGTTCAACACATCAAGTAGCACACTATTTGATAGCCAACTACTCAACCACAAGGACAACACCATGAAACGCACTCTGATCGCTACCGCACTGCTGGCCTCCACCCTGGGCGCCCACGCCGCCGCCCCGGCCGCCGACACCACCGTCGTGCTGGTTCACGGCGCCTTCGCCGATGGTTCCAGCTGGAACCAGGTCATCCCGCTGCTGCAGGCCCAGGGCTTGAAGGTGGTGGCCGTGCAAAATCCGCTCAGCTCGCTGGCCGACGACGTCGCCGCCACCCAGCGCGTGATCGACGCGCAGACCGGCAAGGTGGTGCTGGTGGGCCACTCGTGGGGCGGCACCGTCATCACCCAGGCCGGCACCAGCGACAAGGTGAAGGCGCTGGTCTACGTGGCCGCGTTCGCGCCGTCCGAGGGCGAGGCCACCGCCGCGCTGGGCAAGGATTACGCCGTGCCGCCCGGCATCGCCACGCTGCGGGCCGACGCCGCCGGCTACCTGTGGCTGCCAACCGACTCGGTCGCCAGCAACTTCGCGCCGGACGTGGCGCCGGCCACCGCCGCCCTGATCGCCGCCACCCAGGGCCCGATCAGCGCCAAGGCCTTCGCCGACACCACCACCGTGGCCGCCTGGAAGACCAAGCCCAACTACTACATCGCGGCCGCCGACGACCGCATGATCGCGCCGGCGCTGCAACAAGCCTTCGCCAAAAAGCTCAACGCCACCACCGTCACGCTGAAAACCAGCCACGTGCCGATGCTGTCGCAGCCGGCCAGGGTGGCCGAGGTGATCATCGCCGCCGCCGCCCAGCGTTAATCCTGTTGCCAAGGGCGGGCTTTGATAGGAGAATTTGCTGTCAATTAGACATTTTCTCCTGTCCCCCCACCTCGCCCACAAGGACGCGATGAAGTCACCCGGCATCAAGGCTAAAGTTGCGCTGGCCACCAGCATCACCTCGGTCCTGATGATCGCGCTGGTGACGGTGCTGCAGACCCACCGCATGCAGGAAGACTTCACCAAGGTGTTGTTCACGCAGCAGACCGCGCTGATCAACCGCACGGCGGAAGAGCTGGACGACAAGCTGACGATGCTGCTCGACATCATCGCCATGTCGGCGCGCAACCAGCCGCCGGCGCTGGCCAAATCCGCCGGGCAACTGCGGGCCTACTACCGGGATCGCGCGGTGCTGGCGCTGTTCGACGACTTGCTGGTGCTCAGTCCGCAAGGCACCGTCATCGCCGACCTGCCGGAACAGCCGGGCCGGGTCGGCATCGACGCCGCCGACCGCGCCTACTTCAAGACGGTGATGCGCACCCGCCAGCCGATGATCACCGAACCGCTGATCGGCCGCGGCAACGGCCAGCCCATCGTGCAGATGGTGGCGCCGGTGCTGGACGCCAACGGCGAGGTGGCTTGCCTGCTGGTGGGCGTGTTGCGGCTGTACAAGGACAACCTGCTGGGCCACCTGCGCAACGCCAAGGTCGGCCGCACCGGCTACTACTTCGCGCTGACCCGCGGGCCGACGCCGGTGTACGTGCTGCATCCCGACCTGAAGCGCCTGCTGCAACCGCGCCCGTCCAACGCCAACGCCGCCACCGCGCGCGCGCTGGAACAGGACTACGAGGGCACGGTCGACAGCGTCAACAGCGCCGGCCGGCGCACCCTCAACAGCTACAAGGCGCTCAAGACGGTGAACTGGGTGCTGGCCGCCTCGCTGCCGGCCGAGGAAGCGTTCGAGCCCTTCAACGGCGTGCTGTACCGGCTGATGCTGTGGGGCGGCCTGGCCTCGCTGCTGGCGGCCGCGCTGATCGGCTGGCTGACCTCGCGTCTGCTGGCGCCGCTGATCCGGCTGCGCGACGCCATCGTCGCGCTGCGCGACCAGCCCGGCCGCTACACGCCGCTGCCGGCCCACGCACAGGACGAGGTGGGCCAGCTGACCTCCGCCTTCAACGCCCTGATGCACGAGCGGCTGGCGGCCGACGCCCGCCTGCAAAGCCTGCTGGAATTCGCGCCCAACGCCATCGTGGTGGTGGGCGTCGACGGCCGCATCGAAACCTTCAACCGCGAAAGCGAACGCTGCTTCGGCTACCAGCGCGACGCCGTGCTGGGCCAGCCGCTGGAAATCCTGGTGCCGGAGCGCCAGCGCGGCCCGCACGCGGCCCACCGCGTGCGCTTCTTTGCCGACCGCCTCAGCGCCGAGCCGGTGCGCATGGGGCGCGGCACGGTGCTGTTCGGCCTGCGCCGCGACGGCAGCGAGTTCCCGATCGAAATCAACCTGAGCGCGGTGCGCACCGACCAGGGCACCAAGGTGCTGGCGGTGATCTCCGACATCACCGAACGCCACCGGCTGCAGCTGGAAGTGGAGGCGCGCGCCGCCGAGCTGGAGCGCGAGCGCGACCGCGCCGAGGCCGCCAACCGCGCCAAGAGCGAGTTCGTGGCCAATATGAGCCACGAGATCCGCACGCCGATGAACGCGGTGCTGGGCATGGTCTACCTGCTCGGCAACACCAAGCTGACGCCGCAGCAACGCAAATACCTGAGCATGGTGCGGGTGTCGGGCCAGTCGCTGCTGGGCATCCTCAACGACGTGCTGGACTTTTCCAAGATCGAGGCGCGCCACATGGAGCTGTCGCCGGTGGAGTTCACGCTGGACGACACCATGAACTCGCTGGCCACGCTGATGACCATGAACGCCGGCGACAAGGAGCTGGAGCTGGCCATCAGCGTCGACCCGGCCGTGCCGCGCCACCTGCGCGGCGACGCCATGCGCCTGCAGCAGATCCTGGTCAACCTGGCCGGCAACGCCATCAAGTTCACCGAGCAGGGCGAGGTGGTGGTGAGCATCGAACTGAGCGCGCGCGACGCCGGCCACGCGCTGCTGCGCTTCGAGGTGCGCGACACCGGCATGGGCATGACCGAGGCCCAGCAGACGCAGCTGTTCCAGGCCTTCTCGCAGGGCGACCAGAGCATCACCCGGCGCTTCGGCGGCACCGGCCTGGGGCTGGCCATCACCAAGCGGCTGATCGAGCTGATGGGCGGGCAGATCGCCGTCCAGAGCGGGCAGGGCAAGGGCACCCGCTTCTGGTTCAGCCTGCCGTTCGAGGTGCTGCCCGAGCTGCCGGACGAGCGCCGCAAGCCGGCGCTGGGCCAGCTGCGCCTGCTGGTGGCGGACGACAACCGCACCAGCCGCGAGGTGATCGCCAAGCTGATCCGCGCCTGGGGCTGGCAGGCCGACGAGGTCGATTCCGGCGCGGCCGCGCTGCAGCGCTACCGCCAGAGCCAGCAGGCGCACCAGGTGTACGACGTGGTGCTGGCCGACTGGCACATGCCCGGCATGGACGGGCTGGCCACGGCCAAGGGCATCCGCGAGGCGGCGGCCGGCGCCAGGCAGCCCATCGTGGTGATGGTCAACGCCTTCGCCCGCGACCACGCGGAGGAAATCTCCAACGCGCCCGAGGCCGACGTGGTGCTGGTCAAGCCCATCACCAGCTCCAACCTGTTCGACGCGCTGCACCAGGCGCTGGTGACCAAGAGCGACGGCCAGCCGCAGCCGGTGGCCGATCCCGGCATCGCCGGCAGCCTGGCCGGCTACCACTTCCTGCTGGTGGAGGACAATGCGCTCAACCAGATGGTGGCGCGCGGCATCCTCGAACACGCCGGCGCCACGCTGGACGTGGTCGACGACGGCCGCCAGGCGGTCGACCTGCTGCGCACCAGCGCCAGCCGCTACCACCTGGTGCTGATGGACATGCAGATGCCGGTGATGGACGGCTTCACCGCCACCCGCGTGCTGCGCCAGCAGCTGGGCCTGACCCTGCCCATCATCGCCATGACGGCCGGCGTGCTCGGCTCGGAACGCCTGCGCAGCCAGGAGGCCGGCATCACCGATTTCATTCCCAAGCCGATCGAGGTGGACGAGATGCTGGCGGTGCTGCTGCGCCACGTGCCACCCAGGGTGTCGGCGCAGGACGCCATGCTGGCCGCCATGGCCGCCGCCGCGCCGCAGCCGCCGGCGCCCCCGCCCGACCGCCTCCCCGCCTTCAACATGGACAGCCTGATGCGGGTGATGGGCAAGGACGCCAAGGGCCGCGCCGTGATGGTCAAGATGGTGCGCGGCGTGGTCGACGCCGGCATGGAGCCGGCCGACCTGGCCGGCCAGGCGCTGCGGGAGGGGCGGCTGCGCGACGCCGCCCGCCAGTTCCACAGCCTGCGCGGCGCGGTCGGCGTGCTGGGCGCCAAGCGCCTGATCCAGGCCACGCTGGACGCCGAAACCGCCATCAACGAGCAGCGCGACGACCAGCTCGACGCGCTGTACCAGGCCGTGCGCGCCGAGCTGGAACAGACGCTGGCGCTGGCCAGCGCCTGGCTGGCCGGCCAATAATCCCCTCCGCCCCGCGTATTTTCATATAGCGGAACGCTATTGATAATAATTCGCATTTACATATATAAGCTTCATTGTTACAATCCTCCGATCATGATCCGGCAGCCAGACGCCGCAACACAGCGCAGCCCGCCGCCTACATTCTCGGAAGAAAGATGCAAATGATTAAGAGTCGCAAACACGCGCAGTCGCGCTTCAACCAACAGATGGGCGCGGCGTTGGCCGTGATGCTGCTGCCGGTGGCCGCCCACGCGGCCGACGCCGGCGCCGACCCGGTCATCGTGGCCGGCAGCAACCAGACGCTGCAGGAAGTCAAGGTCCGTGGCGAAGCCATCAACGACTTCAAGGCCGACAAGGCCTCGTCCGCCAAGTACACCGAGAAGCTGGTCGACACCGCCCAGACGCTGACCGTCATCAAGAAGGAGCTGATCGAGCAGCAGGGCGCCGTCACGCTGACCGAGGCGCTGCGCAACACCCCCGGCGTGGGCGCCTTCTTCCTGGGCGAGAACGGCAGCACCAGCACCGGCGACGCCATCTACATGCGCGGCTTCGACGCCTCCGGCAGCATCTACGTGGACGGCGTGCGCGACGTCGGCTCGATCTCGCGCGACACCTTCAACATCGAACAGATCGACGTGCTCAAGGGCCCGGCCGGCACCGACAACGGCCGCAGCTCGCCGACCGGCTCGGTCAACCTGGTCAGCAAGAAGCCGCTGATGGAGGACGCCTACCAGGGCGCCGTCACGGTAGGCAGCGGCCGGCAAAAGCGCGTCACCGCCGACCTGAACAAGATCATCAACGCCGACACCGGCACCGCCTTCCGCCTCAACCTGCTCGACCAGGACAGCGGCAACCCGGCGCGCGACGTGGTCAAGAACAAGCGCTGGGCCGTCGCGCCGTCGCTCGCCTTCGGCCTGAACGGCCCGACCCGCGTCTACCTGAACTACCTGCACGTGGACCAGGACAACATCCCCGACGGCGGCGTGCCGACCATCGGCCTGCCGGGCTGGACCCCGCCGGCGCCGGTCGTGCTGAAGGCGGCCACGGCCACCTCGCCGGCCGTGCTGGGCCCGAGCTTCGACTTCATGGCCGGCGCCAGGGCTGTCGATCCGAACAACTTCTACGGCTCGGTGCTGGACTTCGACCGCGTCAAGGCCGACATGCTGACCGTGCGCGTCGAACACGACTTCGCCGGCGGCGCCAAGCTGCAAAGCACCACCCGCTACGGCCGCACCAAGCAGGACTACCTGCTGACGTCCTTCATGTCGACCGGCGCCAACCTGCGCAACGTCGTGGCCGGTTCGAATCCGGACAGCTGGATGATGGCGCGCACCAACCTGAACTACAAAGACCAGCTCAACGAGATCGTCACCAACCAGACCACCGTCACCGCCGACTTCGACGGCGGCCTGCTCAAGCACACCGTGGTGGCCGGCCTGGAACTGGTCAACGAGAAGCAGACCAACTACACCAACGTCAACGCGCCGGGCGCGACCGGCCTGCCGCTGGTCAGCATCTACCATCCGGATGCCAGCCAGCCGGTGACGCCGTCCCAGGTCAGCCTGGTGCGCAACGGCGCCGGCGGCAACGGCAGCACCACCACCGAGAGCGTGTACCTGTTCGACACCGCCAAGCTGGGCGACCAGTGGATCTTCAACGCCGGCCTGCGCGTGGACCATTACAACACCAGCTACAACGGCGCGACCGTGCAGGGCGTGGCCACGCCGCAGACCATCCCGGTCGGCACGCTGCTGGCGACCTCGCTGACAGCCTCGGACAACCTGCTCAACGGCAAACTGTCGGCGCTGTACAAGCCGACCGCCGACAGCAGCGTCTACGGCCTGGTGGCGACCTCGAAGGCACCGCCAGGCGGCAACACCTTCACGCTGAGCTCGGCAGCCAACAGCGCCGCCAACCCCAACTACGATCCGCAGGTGACCACCACCTACGAGATGGGCGCCAAGTGGGACCTGCTGAAACAGAAGCTGTCGCTGTCGGCCGCGGCCTACCGCACCGACGTGCGCAACGAGATCGAGGTCGACCCGACCAACAGCGCCATCTTCTACCAGAACGGCAAGAAGCGCGTGCAGGGCGTCGAGCTGGGCGTGACCGGCGAGCTCCTGCGCAACTGGCTGGTCAGCGCCGGCTACACCCGCATGTCGACCCAGGTGGTGTCGGGCAAGGTGGTGACCGCCATGGGCGAGAACCAGCTGAGCTACACGCCCAAGCAGGCGTTCACGCTGTGGACCTCGTACACGCTGCCGATGGGCCTGCAGATCGGCGGCGGCGCCCGCTTCAGCGACCGTCTGCTGCGCGGCACCGACGGCGCGGTCGGCACCCCGGCCTACGCCGACTCGTACTGGGTGGTCGACGCCATGGCCTCGTATCCGCTCAACAAGCATGTCGACCTGCGCCTGAACGTCTACAACCTGGCCGACAAGCAGTACGTGCAGGCGATCAACAAGTCGGGCTACCGCTACACGCCGGGCGCGCCGCGCTCGGCCAGCCTGACCGCCAACTTCAAGTTCTAGGCGCCAGCCATGCTGTGACGCCGGCCCCGCCCTCACCGGCGGGGCTTTTTTTTAGGAGAGATTCGATGATGTTGCACATCCCCGGCGTGCTGAGCCGCGAACAAGTGGCCGCCATGCGGCGCCGGCTGGACCAGAGCGACTGGGTCGACGGCCGCACCACGGTCGGCGCTCAGGGCGCCCAGGTCAAGCAGAACCGCCAGCTGGCCGAGGGCTCGCCGCTGGCGCAGGAGCTGGGCGCGGAAGTGCTGGCGGCCTTGGCGGCCAGTCCGCTGTTCTTCGCCGCCGCGCTGCCGCTGCGCACCTGCCCGCCGCTGTTCAACAGCTACGCCGGCGGCGAGCACTACGGCGCGCACGTCGATGGCGCGCTGCGCCGCGTGCCGGCCAGCGGGCAATGGCTGCGCACCGACGTGTCGTCGACGCTGTTCCTCAGCGATCCCGGCGACTACGACGGCGGCGAGCTGATCGTCACCGACGCCTACGGCGAGCACGAGGTCAAGCTGCCGGCCGGCGACCTGATCGTCTATCCGTCGACCAGCATCCACCGGGTGCAGCCGATCACGCGCGGGGCGCGGGTCTGTTCCTTCTTCTGGACCCAGAGCATGGTGCGCGACGACATGCGCCGCAGCATGCTGCTGGAGCTGGACCAGAACATCCAGCGCCTGCGCGCGCGCCTGGGCGACTGCGAGGAACTGGTCGGCCTGACCGGCCACTACCACAACCTGCTGCGGCAGTGGAGCGAGGTCTGAGCCGGTCTCAGGCGGCGGCGCCGGCGTAGCGGCGCTCAATGCGCGCGCTCAGCGGACGCAAGGCGGACATCAGCATAAACACCACGTTGGCCTTGCCCGGCGCGACCATGCTGAGCAGCACAGCCAGGGCCGCGATCAGCATGACGCCGCCGCCGCGCACCAGGGTCGCGCGGTAGGCGCCGGTCGGCATCGGATGCGCGCACAGGCCGGGATGGCGGTGGATGTGGCGCGCCACCAGCAAGGTCGACACGCTCAACCAGATCATCACACCGGAATACACGATCTGTCCCGTGGTCGACGGGATCTGGGCGTTGACCGCCGAGGCGAACGGCAGCAACGCGGCGCCGGACAGGCTGAGCATGGTCAGCCACAGCAGGCCCTGGTCGGCGTGCCGCACGTAGCTGTACAGGCGGTGATTGGCGATCCAGAAGATCGCCAGCACGAAAAAGCTGACCAGCCACGACATCAGGTTGGGGATCAGGCCCGCCAGCGCGTAGCGCAGCGCGGCCTCGCTGGCCAGGTGCGCATGCTCGGGCAGGCGCAGGTCGATCACCAGCAAGGTCATGGCGACGGCGAAGATGCCGTCCACCAGGGCTTCGATACGGTGCTTGCTCAGCTGCGGCTGGCCATCCTGGCTCAGGTCGGTCATCGGTCATCCTGTTGTAATTTGAACAGCCGCCATTCTTGCCGCGGACTAAAGAAATTGCAACTTTCAACGCACGGCCAGCCGGGTCGCGTGGTAGCGGTCGATCCGCCAGACGCCGCCGTCGCGTTTGAAGACCGCCGTCTCCAGGAAGCCGTACGGGGTTTGCATGCCGTCGTTGGCGATCCAGACCGCATCGTTGCGCACCGTGGTCCAGGCGACGTCGCCGTGCGCCTGGGTGCGGAATTCCTGCAGACTGGCCTGCTGCCGGCCCAGCGCGGCGCTGCCGGTCAGCAGCGCCAGCACGGCGGCCCGGTCCAGGATGCGGTCCTGCTCGATCATGACGAAGTCCGCCGTCAGGCCGGCCTCGACCGCGTCCCAGTCGTGGCGCTCCAGCGCGCGGTGCCAGTCGGCCAGGGCCGCCTCGGCGGCGAGGATGTCGGACTCCGTGGTAAGCATGGTCGTTCCTCCCAGAATAAGGTTTTGCCCGGCCGGGTGCACAGCCCGCCGATGGGTATAATAGCAAAAGATCAATAACCACTCCGAGGATTACCATGCGCATCATGCAGGCAGCACGCTCCACCCTGACCTTTCTTGCCACCCTGCTGTGCGCCGGCTGCATCGCGATCGTGCCCCAGTCCGGCGCGGCCACGGCCCGCGCCGACGGCGGCCCGGCGTTTTGCCAGGCCTCGCCCGACGGCAAGGCGGTAGCCTGCGGCCCGGCCGCCAGCTTCTGCCAGAAATCCCCCGCCGGCAACGCGGTCGCCTGCGGCCGCAAGGCCAACTTCTGCGACACCTCGGCCGACGGCAAGCAAGTCGCCTGCGGCGGCGAAGCCGCGTTCTGCGCCAAATCGTCCGACGGCAGCGCGGTGGCCTGCGGCGCCGCCGCCTCCTATTGCGAAAAATCGGCCGACGGCCAGCAGGTCGCCTGCGGCGGCAAGGCCAACTTCTGCGAGCAATCGGCCAATGGCCGCCAAGTCGCGTGCGGCGGCCTGGCGCCTTTCTGCCAGGCGTCGGCGGACGGCTCGTCGGTGGCCTGCGGCGGACGCTGACGCCAGCCCCGCGCTCCGCGCTCAGCCCGCCGCGAGCGGGCTTTTTTGCGCCGGCACGATGTCATGCGTTATAGTTTCGGCTACTTTATTTTTCAATACCGGAAAACCATGGCTGAGCAGGAAATCGCGAAACACACCAAGAACGTGGTACGACTGTTTGAAAAGAATGAACACAGCTGGCGCCACAAACTCGGCGAGATGATGCTGGAGATCGTCACCATCGTGTTCGCCGTCACCCTCAGCATCTGGCTGCACAGCCTGGGCGAGCACCGGCACGAACAGGAACAGGTGCGCCACTTCCTGCTGGGCTTGAAGCACGACATCGGCGCCGACATCGCATACATCAAAGACCTCAACGCCGCCTACCGCGAGTTCGACGCCAACTTTGCATACCTCAGCAAGCTCGATCCCCGCGCCACGCCCGAGCCGGTGAAATTCGAGCAAGCGTACCAGGCGGCCGAAAGCAATTTCTTCTTCAGCTCGCAGACCAGCCGCTACCAGGGCTTCAAGTCCTCCGGCAAGCTGATCCATATTGAGGACGAGGCGCTGCTGGAAAAAATCCTCAACCTCTATGAACTCCAGAGCGAGCAGATCAAAACCTCGGAAGGCGGATGGCGCAACCGTCAGAATGCCTTCCGCGCCTACGTGGAGTCCAGCCTGTCCGGCGACGACAGCGTCGAACAGCACTACCAGCTGGTGACCGCGCCCAAGGGCAAGCGCCTGCTGCGCCAGCAGATCGCCGCGCAGCAGCTCTACGACCGCTACGCCAACTACGCCAGGCTGGGCGCGGAGATCATCAAAGAGATCGAGCAGAAATATCCCGACGCCGCGCACGAGAAATAGGCCCATGCGACAAAAAGGATCCGATTGATGCCGTCGCTGGTGACGCGCGAGCTGATGCACTTCCAGCAGAAGGTCGCGCCGCAGACCCTGCTGGACCACGGCATCAAGGAAGGCGGCGCCGATCTCCCGACCTCGCTGCTCATGGGCTTCCGCATCTGCCAGGCTTACTATCGGCAAGCCACCGACAAGAAACTAGCCATCGCCGACATCCTCAACACCAAAGACTTCGAGCGCCTGCTGGCCGGCAGCGGCTACGCGCAAACGCTGTAACGGCGCCTCGCGCCGGGTCCACGCTATCGCCCCGGATAGCGCCGCGACCCAGCGCCCATCACATTCCCCCCTCCGCACGTGCCGCCGCGCAGCCAAACTGCGCGGCTACACAACATTCCGGCCAACAACAGCCAGATATTGCCCGCCGAATCAGCGTCCTGCCTAGCGGAAATAGAACCGTTCAAAAGTAGCACGAGTCCGCTTGGAGCGCCTTGTGATTTATCAAATCGTCAAACATGCAATTACGCTATCGTCTGCGCAGCCTTTGATCTGACGCAGAAAAACCACGCGTCTAAATCAAGCTTTTTTGAGCCGCATCAGTTTTCGGCAGTGCGCCCACAGGGTGTGTTGCTTCACGTTTTTTGATTAACTGAAAGGAACTCTGGATGACACATTATTCTGACATTTGCATCATTGGCGCAGGCCTGGGGGGGTTGGCATGCGCAACTCAATTGATCAAAGCCGCGTTCGGCAAGAATTTACGCATCCGGGTATTCGATCTGAATGCCAAAGTGGGCGGACGGATCCAGTCGCGCATGGTCGACGGCGACGAGGTCGCCGAACTGGGCGCGGCCCGCTACTCGCCGCAGCTGCATCCGCATTTCGACCAGTTGATGCAGGACAGCGGCCTTGAGCACGCGACCTATCCGTTCACGGAAGTGGCGGCCGGCGGCAGCGCCCAGGAGAAGCTCAAATCCACCCTGCGCAGCCTGAGCGCAATGCTGAAGGAACATCCGACCGATTCCTTCCTTGAATTCGTCAGCCACTACCTGGGCGAGGCGGAAGCCATCCGCATGATCAAGGCCACCGGCTACGACGCCTTGCTGCTGCCCATCGTCTCGGGCGCCATGGCCTACGACATCATCAAGAAGCACCCGGAAACGCAAAGCTTCACCGAAAACGCCGGCAACCAGTGGCGCTACGCCACCGGCGGCTACGGCGAACTGCTGGCCCGGCTGCAGCGCCAGGCGCAGGCCGCCGGCGTGGAGTTCCAGATGGAGCACCGCCTGCTGTCGGTCGAACGCGCCGGCACCGACCACCTGCTCGCCTTCAGCCACCGGGGCGACACCCAGCTGCACCGCACCCGCCACGTGATCATGGCCGTGCCGCCGTCCGCGATGCCGCCGCTGAACCTGGATTTCCCGGCCGCCTGGAGCTCGTTCGAATACGATTCGCTGCCCCTGTTCAAAGGCTTCCTGACCTTCGACCACGCCTGGTGGCAGGCGCTCGGCCTGACCGACAAGGTGGTGATGACCAACAACCCGCTGCGCAAGATCTACTTCAAGGGCGACAAATACCTGCTGTTCTACAACGACAGCGACAGCGCCAGCTATTGGCGGGAATCGCTGGAGCAGGGCGAGGACGTGTACCTGGAGCGGGTGCGCCGCCACCTGGAGGAAGCGCTGCCGCTGGACGGCCGGCCTATGCCGCCGATCAAGGCGCACTTCCACAAGCACTGGCCGCACGGCGTCGAGTTCTACATGGAGCCGCAAAGCACGCACCCGGCCGCGCTGCTGCACCAGGACGGCATCATCTCCTGCTCGGACGCCTACACCCAGCACTGCGGCTGGATGGAGGGCAGCCTGATCAGCGCGCGCCACGCCACCCGCCTGCTGCTGGAACGCCTGCGCCAGCAGGCCGAAGCGTCCGGCGAGGCCGATGCGCTGGTCCTCTCGTCGGCTGAGCGCGCATGAGCATACTCGACCTGCCCCGCCTGCATTTTCGCGGCTTCGCGCGCGCCAACGTGCCGACCGCGAACCGCAACACGCACGGCCACATCGATATCGCCACCAACGCGATCTCGATGGCGGGCGAGCCGTTCGACCTGAGCCGGCCGCCGTCCGAGTTCCATGAGCACCTGAAGCAGCTGGCGCCGCGCTTCAACGCCGCCGGCAAGCCGGACCCGGAAGGCGTGTTCAGCCAGGCGGCCGGCTACAACTTCTGCGGCAACAACCACTTCTCGTGGGAGAACGTCAGGATCACCGGCGTGCAGCTGCAGGAAGGCGAGATCGACACCGGGGACGCGCTGGTGGGCGCCAAGCTGGCCTTATGGGGTCACTACAACGACTACCTGCGCACCACCTTCAACCGCGCCCGCTGGGTCGACAACAACCCCGGCCAGCCGGACACCACGCTGATCTACGCCGGCCAGTTCACGCTGAGCGGCAAGCAGGCCACGCCGCACACGCCGACGCTGTTCAGCGCCGACATTCCGCAAGCGCATTCGGTGCGCTGGCTGGGCCACGGCCACGTCACCGAGCGCAACGGACACTTCCTGGACGAGGAGATCGGCCGCTCGCGGCTGTTCCAGTTTTCGGTGGCCAAGCAGGACCCGAACTTCCTGTTCAATCCCGACACGCCGCTGCCGTCCAGCATGTGCGCCTTGCAGCACGCGCTGGCCGACGACGACGTGCTGGGCCTGACCATCCAGTACGCGCTGTTCAATATGTCGACGCCGCTCAAGCCGGATTCGCCGGTGTTCTACGACCTGGCCGGCAGCATCGGCCTGTGGCGCCGCGACGAACTGGCCACCTATCCCAGCGGCCGTCTGCTGCTGCCGCGGCAGGGCAGCCTGGGGCCGGTGCTGGTGAAGCTGCACGCGGATCGGGTCTCGCTCAACATGCCGACCGCCATCCCCTTCACCACCCGCGACGCCGGCGCCGTCTCCGAACAGCATCCCACGCACGCGCTCGGCGGCAAGCAGGCGCTGGGCGAACTCACGCTGCACGACGCGGCCGGAACGCTGGTGGCCCGGATACCCGAGCAGCTGTATCTGGACCACTGGCGCCACCACGGCGTGTTCGACGTGCCGCTGCGGCACGGCGCCGCGCCGTCCGGCTCGCTGCGCCTGGGCAGCGCGCACGCGCAATGGGACGAGGCCGACTGGGTGGTGCAGTCCGACAGCAACCAGCTGTACCTGGAAGCGCCCAACCGTGGACAACTCCAGGATTATCCACAGACGATCACGCTGCAAAGCCGCTTCCGCGGCGAGCTGGCCGCGCACCCCGCGCTCGCGGAACAGACGCAGGCGCAGGACGGCGAGCTGCTGGCGCTGCAACTGCAAGCATCGAAGCTGGGCGCAGGCTACGCCGACCTGACCGTCACCGGCCGCCGCCCCGGCGCCACCCGCATCGTGCTGGGCGAGGGCAGGGAAGCGCAGCACATCGGCGCGCGCGTGCTGCCCGACGACTGGCACCTGGACGAGGTCCCCGCCGAGCAGGTCGACTACGCCTTCCTGTACCGGCACGTGATGAGCTACTACGAGCTGGTCTATCCCTTCATGTCGGACAAGGTGTTCAGCCTGGCGGACCAGTGCAAGGCCGAGACCTACTCGCGCCTGATGTGGCAGATGTGCGATCCGCACAATCGCGACAAGAGCTACTACATGCCGAGCACACGCGAGCTGTCGCTGCCCAAGTCGCGCCTGTTCCTGAAATACCTGACGCAAGTCGAGGCCGCAGCCAAAGCCGCGCCGCCGCAGGCGGACACGACAGCGCGCGCGATCGCCTGCAAGGGCGAGCTGATCGCCGAGCTGAAAACGGCGATCGACCTGGAACTGTCGCTGATGCTGCAATACCTGTACGCCGCCTACACCATCCCCAACTACGAGCAGGGCGCGCAGCTGGTGCAGGCCGGCCGCTGGCAGCAGGACGAGCTGGAACTGGCCTGCGGCACCGAGGACCGGCGCCGCAACAGCGGCACGCGCGGCGCGCTGCTGGAAATCGCCCACGAGGAGATGATCCACTACCTGGTGGTGAACAATGTGCTGATGGCGCTCGGCGAACCCTTCCACGCCGGCACGCCGCTGCTGGGCGAGCAGGCGCGGCAGCGCTTCGGCCTCGACACCGAGTTCGCCTTCGAACCGTTCTCCGAACACGTGCTGGCCCGCTTCGTGCGCTTCGAATGGCCGGACTACCTGCCCACGCCGGGCAAGTCCATCGCCAGCTTCTACATCGCGATCCGCCGGGCGCTGGCCGAGCTGCCCGAGCTGTTCGACGCCAACGGCGGCAAGCGCGGCGGCGAGCACCACCTGTTCCTCAAGGAGCTGACCAACCGCGCCTATCCGGGCTACCAGCTGGAAGTGTTCGACCGCGACAGCGCGCTGTTCGCGATCGACTTCGTCACCGAGCAGGGCGAGGGCGTGGCGGTCGATTCGCCGCATTTCGCCTCCTCGCATTTCCAGCGGCTGCGCGCCATGGCCGGCAGGTACACGGCCCGCGCCCAGCCGTTCGAACCGGCCGTGCCGGCGCTGAAGAACCCGGTGCTGGAGGCGCGCGCCGACTGCACCGTGGTGACCGACCAGCAGGCGCGTTCGCTGATGCGGCTGTACCAGGGCTGCTACGAGCTGACCTTCCTGCTGATGGCGCACCACTTCGCGCAGCAGCCGCTGGGCAGCCTGCGCCGCTCGCGCCTGATGAACGCCTCCATCGACATCATGACCGGCCTGCTGCGGCCCCTGTCTGCGGCGCTGATGAACATGCCGTCCGGCCTGCCGGGCCGCAACGCCGGGCCGCCGGTGCCGATGCGGCCGGGCGAGCAGGTCAGCAGCAACTTCAGCCTGGGCTGCGAACAGCTGGCGCACAAATGCCGGTCGCTGGCGCAGTACGCGCGCGGCCTGCAGGCCGGCGTGGTCGGCCTGGCGCAGATAGAAATGTTGGAGTTTTTTAATCAGCAATTGACCGACTTATCTCGGGGAAGGATGTCAAGGGAAGCGTAAATGAAAAAGACCATCATCATTGTCGGCGGCGGGCTGGCCGGCAGCCTGACCGCCATCTACCTGGCCCAGCGCGGATACGACATCCACGTCATCGAAAAGCGCAGCGATCCGCTGCAGGACAACCCGGCCACGGCCGATCCGGTCAGCTCGCGCGCCATCGGCGTCAGCATGACCGTGCGCGGCATCAAGGCCGTGCTGGCGGCCGGCATCAGCCGGCAGGAGCTGGAGCAGTGCGGCGAGCCCATCGTCGGCATGGCCTTCTGCGTGCGCGGCCAGTTCAAGGTGCGCGAACTGAGCCCGCTGGAAAACCTGTTCCCGCTCTCGCTGGACCGCAACGCCTTCCAGCGCCTGCTCAACCGCTACGCCGCCAAGCACAACGTGAAGTACTACTTCGAGCACCGCTGCCTGGACGTCGACCTCGAACGCAAGATCGTGCTCATCCAGGGCAAGGACGGCGCCATGCAGCACCTGCATGGCGACCTGATCATCGGCGCCGACGGCGCCCACTCCGCCGTGCGGCGCGCCATGCAGAGCGGCATGCGGCGCTTCGAGTTCAAGCAGAGCTTCTTCCGCCACGGCTACAAGACGCTGGTGCTGCCGAACGCGTCGGAACTGGGCTTCCGCAAGGACTTGCTGTACTTCTTCGGCATGGATTCCAAGGGCCTGTTCGCCGGCCGCGCCGCCACCATCCCGGACGGCAGCATCAGCTTCGCCATCTGCCTGCCCTACACCGGCGTGCCCAGCCTGGCCACGCTGCACCGCGAAACGATGAACGAGTTCTTCAGCCGCTACTTCGGCGGCCTGCCGGAGGCCAGCCGGCAAGCGCTGGTGGACCAGTTCATCGCCCTGCCCAGCAACGACCTGATCAACGTGCGCTCCAGCACCTTCCACTACAAGGGCAACGTGCTGCTGCTGGGCGACTCGGCGCACGCGACCGCGCCCTTCCTCGGCCAGGGCATGAACATGGCGCTGGAGGACGTGTACGTGTTCATCACGCTGCTGGAAAAACACGGCGAGGCGCTGGACGTGGTGCTGTCCGAGTTCACCCGCCAGCGCAAGGTGCAGGCGGACGCCATGCAGGACATGGCGATCGCCAACTACGAGGCGCTGAGCAATCCCAATTTCATTTTCTTCCTGCAGACGCGCTACACGCGCTACATGCACAAGAAATTCCCCAATGTTTATCCGCCCGACATGGCGGAGAAACTGTACTTCACATCGGTTCCCTACGATGAGCTGCAGCAAATCCAGAAGAAGCAAAACGTTTGGTACAAACTTGGAAGGGTAAATTAATGAAGATTCTCGTTATCGGCGCAGGACCGGCAGGACTGATTTTCGCCAGTCAAATGAAGCAAGCCCAGCCAAGCTGGGACATCAGCATCGCGGAAAAAAATACCCAGGAAGAAGTGCTGGGCTGGGGCGTCGTGCTGCCCGGGCGGCCGCCGCGCCATCCGGCCAATCCGCTGTCCTACCTGGCGCAGCCGGAACAGCTGAACCCGCAGTTCATCGAAGAGTTCAAACTGGTGCACCGCGACCAGCCCAACCTGATGAGCACCGGCGTGACGCTGTGCGGCGTCGAGCGCCGCGGCCTGGTGCAGGCGCTGCGCGCCAAATGCGTGGCGGCCGGCATCGCCGTCAGCTACGAGACGCCGATGCAAAGCCGGGAAGAGCTGGAGGCCGAATACGACCTGGTGGTCGTGTCCAACGGCGTCAACCACAAATCGCTGGAACTGCCGCCGGCGCTGGCCGCGCAGGTCGACTTCGGCCGCAACAAATACATCTGGTACGGCACCACCCAGCTGTTCGACCAGATGAACCTGGTCTTCCGCAGCAACGACAAGGGCATCTTCATCGGCCACGCCTACAAGTACTCGGACAAGATGAGCACCTTCATCGTCGAGTGCAGCGAGCAGACCTATGAACGCGCCGGGCTGGACAACATGACCGAGCGCGAAGCGGCCGCCTACATCGCCCAGACCTTCAACGCCGAGCTGGGCGAACACGGACTGGTGAGCCAGCCGGGCCAGGGCTGGCGCAACTTCATGACGCTCAGCCACGACCTCGCCTACGACGGCAAGTTCGTGCTGATCGGCGACGCGCTGCAATCGGGCCACTTCTCGATCGGCCACGGCACCACGATGGCGGTGGTGGTGGCCCACCTGCTGGTGAAGACGCTCGGCGCCGAGCCCGACACCGCCGCCGCGCTGCGCAACTTCAACGACCGCGCGGTGCCGCTGGTGCAGCTGTTCAAGGAACACGCCAACAGCAGCCGCCGCTGGTTCGAGACCGTCGGCGACCGCATCGGCCTGAGCAACGCCGAGCTGACCATCAGCTTCGACGCCCGCCGCAAGGACCTGCCGCCGCTGCAGGACGCGCTGATGGCCGCCCTCGGCTACGCGCTGGGCCGATAGGGAGCGCCACGATGCCAGTCCACGCCACGCCGCCGCTGCTGCCGATGCAATGGAGCAGCGCCTACGTCTCCTATTGGTCGCCGATGCAGCCGGAAGACCAGGTCACCTCCGGCTATTGCTGGTTCGACTACGCCCGCAACATCTGCCGCATCGATGGCCTGTTCAATCCCTGGCCGGAAAAGGAGAAGGGCTACCGGCTGTGGATGTCGGAGCTCGGCGACGCCGGGCGCGGGCAAAGCCGCAAGCAGAAAGTGGCCTATGCCAGGGAAGCGACGGCGGCCGGCGCGCAGCTGCTGGAGACCGTGCTGGCCGACGAGTTGTCGTCCTTCCCCGAGCTGTTCCTGCCGCAGGCCATCCTGCGGGACGGCGGGGCGCTGCACGACGGCCGCCACACTGTGCTGGGCCAGGCCGCCGACGCCTGGGTGGTGGAGCGGCCGGCCGCGTCGTCGGTGTTCTACCTGCAGGCCGGCAGCAACCGCCTGCTGCGCATGGTCACCGGCAACGACCCGCACCACCTGTCGGTGCGCGACTTCCCTAACTTCAGCACCGGCGATATCGCGGACAGCATTTTTTCGCGCTGACGGCGGCGCATCACTCAAGGGCGCGGGCCGCACCGGCGGCTCGCGCCCATTCCCCCAATCTCGAAGGAAGCCTTTATGCCGTTGCTTGTCTACATACTCGGGTTGACGATTTTTTCGTTGACCACGTCCGAATTCATGGTGGCGGGCATCATGCCGTCGCTGGCCCAGGCCCTGAACGTGCCGGTGACGCAGATCGGCTATCTGATCTCGCTGTACGCCATCGGCATGGTGGTCGGCGGGCCGCTGGCCACGCTGGGCCTGCTTAAGCTGCGCGTCCCCAACAAGCAAGGGCTGATGGGCCTGCTGGGCCTGTACGCGCTGGCGCAGTCGGTCGCGGCCTCGGCCGTCAGCTACGACGTCATGGCGATCGCGCGGGTGGCCACCGGCGTGGCGGGCTCGGCCTGCTTTGGCATGTCGCTGGCGATCAGCGCCGAGGTGGTCAGCCCGACCATGCGCGGACGCGCCGCCGCCGTCGTGATCGGCGGCCTGATGCTCGCCGCCGTGGTCGGCGTGCCGGTCACCACGCTGATCGACCAGCACCTGGGATGGCGCGCCAGCTTCTGGCTGGTGGTGGCGCTGACCGGCATGTGCATGCTGCTGGTGGCGCTGCTGGTGCCGCGTTCGCGCTCGTCCGGACAAATCAGCCTCGGCAAGGAGATGGTGGAGTTCCGCAATCCCCACCTGTGGGCGGCCTACGCCACCAGCGCGCTCATCATCAGCGCCATCTTCGCCGCCTTCAGCTACTTCACGCCCATCCTGATCCAGATCAGCGGCTTTGCGCCGTCGGCCATCCCGTGGCTGCTGGGCGCGTACGGTGTGGCCAACGTGGTGGGCAACGGCGTGGTGGGACGCTACGCGGACCAGCACACCATCCTCATCATGGTGTGGGGCATGATCGTGCTGGGCGTGAGCCTGGCGCTGTTCGCGGTGTTCGCGGACAACCAGACGATCAGCGTGATCCTGCTGGTCGTGACCGGGCTGGTCGGCGTGTCGATGAATCCGGCCATCATCGCCCGCGTGATGAAGACCGCGCATCCGGGGCCGCTGGTCAACACCGTGCACACCTCGGTCATCAACATCGGCCTGGGGGCCGGGTCGTGGCTAGGCGGCGCGGGCATCGCGGCCGGCTACGGCCTGCGCGCGCCGTTGTGGCTGGGCGTCGCGCTGGCCGCGCTGGGGCTGGTCAGCTTGCTGCCGTATGTCGGGCAAAAGTCGCGCAGTCTGGACGGGGTGGCATTGAGCGGCCGCTAGGCGGGTAGCCAACTAGGGACTGGGAGCGGACGTCACCGGACGGTAATTCCACTCGACAGCGTCGCTCACCCCGCCGGCGCTGACTTCGATTCGGTTCGCGCCCTCGTTCAGCCGGAGCTGCCAACTGGCGATGCGGCCGACGACAGGCTGCTCGCCAAGCTCGGTCCCGTTCATGCGCAGGCGCACGGCTGGCTGGTTGCTGTACACCTTGAGCTGCAGGTCCGCCGCCGCGCGCTGCACCTGGCGGCGGGAGGTGATGTGGACCATGGGCGTAGGCGACCAGTTGGCCTGGTACCAGAAATAGGCATCCTTCTTCACGCTGCGGTCGAAGCTGACCAGCCCTTTGTCGTTGAAACCGGCGCTGTCGCCCTCATTGCGGCCCGCCGACGGGAAGTCGAAACCGACCCAGACAAAGTTCGACCAGAGCCAGGGGCGTGCCGCCAGCTGGCGCCATGCAGCCTCGTGATACAGGGACTGGTATTGTTCCGGATGCCAGCGGCCGCCGGCGGCAGGGCGCCGGGGCGGATCTTCCTGCTGTTGCGCGCTGGCCCCGGCGCCGTACTCGCTCACCGCCTGCGGCGTGGCGGGCTTTCGGGCGTGGTTCCGGTCTAGGAAGGGACCAAGGTCGGCAAACTCGCCGTCATACCAGCCGTAATACACATTGGAGCCGACCGCGTCGGTGTGCGCTGCCTGCGGGCCTTCGATCGGCGCGCAGCAATTGGCATACACCGTTGGCCGGTCGGGATCCTCGCGGCGCGCCATCTCGTGCAACAAGGCCAGCACGCGCGAGCTGTCTGCGTCGACCTTGTAGATTTCGTTGCCCAGCCCCCAGACCATGACCGACGGGTGGTTGCTGTTCTGGCGTATCAGTTCACGGAGCTGCTGGACGCTGTTGGCCAGGAATGCCTGGCTGGCGCTGACCGCCGCCGTCAGCGGCAATTCGGTCCAGACCAGCCAGCCGGCGCGGTCGGCCAGATCGTAAGCGTGCTGCGGATGCTGGTAATGGGCGTAGCGCAGGCCGGTCACGCCCAGGTCGGCGAGAATCCGGTAGTCAGCATCGATATCGGCCGCCGAAACAGCGGGGCCTTTGCCCGGCAGGAAGGTCTGGTGGACATTGACGCCATGGACGGGATAAGGATGGCCGTTCAGCAGAAGGCCGCGCGCCGGGTCGAGCCGGATGTCGCGGATGCCGACCTGGAAATCCAGCTGGTCCAGCGTTGCAGCTGCGCCTTCGGCATCGAGTGCGGCCTCGCTGGTGTACAGGTAGGGATCGGAAGCGCCTTGCCACAGGCGGGGCGAGGAGAGCGCACTTTCCAACGCCACGGTGGTGACGCTGCGCGGCGGCAGAGCGACCACCTTGCGCGCCGTGGCAACAACCTTGCCGCCTGCATCGCGCAAGCGCGCGTTGACCACGGCGCGCACGAGGTCTGCGCGCTCGTTGGCGACACGGGCGGTCCAGGCCAGCGAAGCGCGGCCAGGCGTGGCGTTGGAAGACTTGAAGTAGACGCCAGGGCCGCCGTAATCGAGCATGTCGAAGTGCACATCTCCGGTGCTCATCAGGCGCACTGGCCGGTAAAGGCCGCCGGCCATGGTGTAGTCGCCACCCAGCGGCGCCACGTCGGGATTGCTGGCATTATCGACCTTTGCCAGGAATTCATTGCGTCCCGGCTTGAGCCACGGAGTGACGTCAAAACGGAAGCGCGCGAATCCGCCTGCGTGGCTGCCAATACGGTGCCCATTGACCCACACTTCCGTAACGAGCATGGCGCCGTCGAATTCAAGGAAATGGCGCTGATCCCCGCGCATGGCGGGCAGGTCCAACGAGCGCCGGTAGTAGGCCGGTCCTCTGTAGTAGTGTGGACTGGCGCTGTCCGCTGCATTGAAGCTGTGGGGCAGGGTAACGCTTTGCCAGGGTTCGGTATCGGCTTTTCGGAATTCCCATCCTGCATCCAGGGGCGCCGATACGCGCGGCTGTGCCCAGGCAAGCAAGGGCGCCAGCAGCAGCGCCGGCGCCACCCGTATCCACGCGCGCAAAGACTTCCGCATATTCCCCCCAGATTGAGTCAGCAGGCATTGTCCACGGCGACACCCGGCCTGGCAATTATGAAATTCAGCAATTGCGCGTTCGATTTTGTAGACTCGCCTCAACGGCGCCCCCTCCAATGCTAGTATGCGATCGCTGACCAACGCCATGACCATCCGGGCATCGTGGCTCTTCGCATTCGCACTCCAACGACAAGTTCAGGAAGGCTATCTCCTTGTTTCGTCTCTCCTTGCTGGCTGCTCTCATGGCCGCGTCCTGTATCGGCAATGCACAAACATTGCGAGGCGCCGATGCATATTTTTCCTGGTTCCGCTACGAAGGACACAGCCTTGAGGGGTTGAAGCCCGATGCGAAGCATTTCGTCAATCCGATCGTCTCCGGCTACGCACCAGACCCCAGCCTGACTCAGGTTGGCAAGGACTATTATCTCGTCACATCCAGCTTCGCGCATTTTCCCGGGCTTCCGATCTATCACTCGACCGACCTCGTCAATTGGTCGCAGATCGGCAATGCCCTCGATCGGCCGGCACAACTGGATTTTCGCGGCCTGCAGGTTTCGGACGGCATGATGGCGCCGGACATTTCGTACCACGATGGCATTTACTACATTGTCTCGACTTTCCGCAGGAACTTCGTCATCACCGCATCCGATCCTGCGGGTCCCTGGTCCGATCCCTACTGGCTTGATGTCGAAGGGATCGACCCGTCGATTTTCTGGAACAGCGAAGACGGCAAAGCATATATCGTCAACAACGGTCCTCCTGAGGGAGCGCCCCGCTATCCGGGCCACCGCGTAATCTGGCTGCAGGAGTTCGATCCGAAAACACATACGACGGTGGGCGGGCGCGTGCCGCTGGTGGGAGGAGGCGAACACCCTCCCTCCATTTTCTGGGCCGAGGGGCCGCATCTTTTCAAGCGTAACGGCTATTACTATCTGCTCACCGCCGCTGGCGGAACCAAGCCGCACGAGCGCCATTCCGAACTGGTGTTCCGCAGCCGCAATTTGAAAGGGCCGTATGAAGCCTATGCCGGCAATCCGATCCTTTCCCAGCTTGACCTGCCTGCGGAGCGCAAGCATCCGGTTGAAAGCGCGGGCCATGCGAAATTCGTGCAGACCTCAAACGGCGACTGGTGGGCCGCGTTCCTCGCAGCCCGTCCCTACGCGCCGCAGTTGTATAACACGGGGCGGGAGACCTTCCTGTTGCCGGTAACTTGGAAAGACGACTGGCCGACCATCCTGCCGGCGGGCCGGGCGCTGCCGCTGGTGGTTGAGCGCCCCGAACTGCCGCATGGAGCCCAGCAGCCGACGCCACTCAATGGCGACTACGGCTACACCGACGACTTCAAGGGCCCTGCGCTCCAATTTGGCTGGATGAGTATCCGGAGCGACGGCACTCCGCATTACACCTTGCAGAACGGTGACCTTGTGCTCCGTCCGTCTACACCGCTTGGCGATCCGTCGGCCGTGCCATCGTTCGTCGGGAGAAAGCAGGCCCATGCGCACGCCGAAGCCAGCACGTCGATGCGTTTTACGCCGGCAGCGGAAGGCGAACGGGCGGGTCTCGCTGCCGTGCAAAGCGACCAGTCGTGGTTGTTCTTTGGCATCCAGCAAATAGAGGGCAGCCCGATGCTGGTATTGGCCGAACGCGATGGGGAGCAGGCTCCTCGCGTTGGCCGGGTGCTGGCGTCCCGGAAGTTGCCGGGCGCGCTAGCGCAAACAGTTCGCCTACGGCTTGCGTTCGATGCGGGGCGCGTGTCCGCTACGTATGCGCTGGACGATGGCAGGTGGAAGTCGCTAGAAAAGGATCTGGACGCCAGCTTCCTCAGCACGAAGAAGGCCGGCGGATTTGTCGGCACTGTAATCGGGCTGTACAACGCGGTACAGCCCTGATCAAACATTTGCTTGGGTTCATCCCCCTACTTACTCGACCGTCACCGACTTGGCCAGGTTGCGCGGCTTGTCCACATCGGTGCCGCGAGCCAGCGCCGAGTGGTAGGCCAGCAGCTGCAGCGACACCACGTGCAGGATAGGCGACAGCAGGCCGTAGTGTTCCGGCAGACGGATCACATGCACGCCCTCGCCCGAGGTGATGCGCGAGTCGACGTCGGCGAACACGTACAGCTGGCCGCCGCGCGCGCGCACTTCCTGCATGTTGGACTTCAGCTTCTCGATCAGCGCGTCGTTCGGGGCGATGGTCACAACCGGCATTTCTTCCGTCACCAGCGCCAGCGGGCCGTGCTTGAGTTCGCCCGCAGGATAGGCCTCGGCGTGGATGTAGGAAATCTCTTTCAGCTTCAGCGCGCCTTCCAGCGCGATCGGGTAGTGCATGCCGCGGCCCAGGAACAGCGCGTTTTCCTTGCGGGCGAAATCTTCCGACCAGGCGATGATCTGGGGCTCCAGCGCCAGCACGGCGGAAATCGCGACCGGCAGGTGGCGCATGGCTTTCAGGTGCTGTTCTTCTTCGGCGTCGGTCAGGCGGCCGTTCACCTGCGCCAGCGACAGGGTCAGCAGGAACAGCGCGGCCAGCTGCGTGGTGAAGGCCTTGGTCGAGGCCACGCCCACTTCCACGCCGGCGCGGGTGATGTAGGCCAGCTTGCACTCGCGCACCATGGCGCTGGTGGCGACATTGCAGATCGTCAGCGTGTGCTCCATGCCCAGACTGCGCGCGTGCTTGAGCGCAGCCAAGGTGTCGGCGGTCTCGCCGCTTTGCGAGATCGTCACCACCAGCGTGTTCGGGTGCGGCACGCTGTCGCGGTAGCGGTATTCGCTGGCGATCTCGACGTTGACCGGGATCTTGGCCACCGATTCGATCCAGTACTTGGCGGTCAGGCCGGAGTAGTAGCTGGTGCCGCAGGCCAGGATCAGCACGCGGTCGATCTGCTTGAAGACGTTGTAGGCGCCGTCGCCGAACAGTTCCGGCATGATGCCGGTGACGCCTTCGAGCGTATCGCCGATGACGCGCGGCTGTTCGAAGATTTCCTTCTGCATGTAGTGGCGGTACGGGCCCAGCTCGGCCGCGCCGGTGTGCGCCTGCACGGTCTTGACTTCGCGGGTGACCGGCTTGCCGTTGACGTCGACGATCCAGGTGCGCGCCAGTTGCAGGTCGACCACGTCGCCTTCCTCCAGGTAGATGATCTGGTCGGTGGTGCCGGCCAGCGCCATCGCGTCCGAGGCGACGAAATTCTCGCCCTGGCCCAGGCCGACGATCAGCGGCGAGCCCTGGCGCGCGGCCACCACGCGGTGCGGTTCTTCGCGCGCGAACACGGCGATCGCGTAGGCGCCGTGCAGGCGCTTGACGGCTTGCTGGACGGTGTCGAACAGGTCGCCGTTGTACATGTGGTCGACCAGGTGGGCGATCACTTCGGTGTCGGTCTGGCTCTGGAAGACGTAGCCGAGCGCGGTCAGTTCGGCGCGCAGTTCGTCGTGGTTTTCAATGATGCCGTTGTGGACCAGGGCGATGCGCGCCTGTTCGGTGGTCGGCGAGAAGTGCGGGTGGGCGTTGTGCGATGCCGGCGCGCCGTGCGTGGCCCAGCGGGTGTGGGCGATGCCGGTGAAGCCTTGCATGCCGACTTCGGCGATCTGCTTTTCCAGGTCGGCCACGCGCGAGGTGCTGCGCGAACGCTGCAACTGGCCATCCACGTGCAAGGCCACGCCGCAGGAGTCGTAGCCGCGGTATTCCAGGCGCTTGAGGCCCTCGATCAGGATGGGGGTGATGTTGCGTTGCGCTACCGCGCCGACGATGCCGCACATAGAAAACCTCGCTAAAAATAAGTCTAGCCATGCTAGAGCATGACTTCTGAAATATGCTTTCTAAATCCTGTATATTTTGGAATATTCTTTCACCGATGTTGATGTGTGAAATATTATTTCATTTTCGAGGAATATTTTTATGGATGAGATAGATCGTCGCATTTTGAATGCGCTGCAGATTGATTCGTCACAAACTAACAGCGAGCTGGCGCTGGCGGTCCATGTTTCCGCGCCGACTTGTTTGCGTCGGGTCAAGCATCTGACCGAGAGCGGGGTGATCCAGCGCCAGGTGGCCATCGTGGCGCCGGAGAAGGTCGGCCCCAGCCTGACGGCGATAGTGGAAATCTCGCTGGATGTCCAGGCGGCCGAGCGCATGGCCGAGTTCGAAGCCCATGTGGCGGGCGACGACGCCGTGCTGCAGTGTTACCGCGTGGCGCCGGGGCCGGATTTCGTGCTGATCGTGCAGGTGGCGGACATGCCGGCCTATCACGCGCTGGCGCACCGGCTGTTCGCCACGCAGGCCAATGTGCGCAATGTCAAAGCCTACTTTTCCACCTTCCGCAGCAAATTCGAGACGCGGATCGCGGTTTAGAGACTTATCCCTGGCTTATTCAACGGTTTCTGCACAGGTTTATCCACATCGGACTAGGACCGGGAAATGTTTTCCCGTTTTTTCCACGGCTTTTCCAAGGGCTATGCACGCGGTTATACCCAACCTTATCCACAGTAAATAGTTATCCTGATTTACTCACATGATTTCCCACAGGCTTATCCACATCCCGGCCTGAACCACAGCTGCATGCCGTCGCGCGCGGTCACTTTTCTCCTGCAAGCAGAGTTGTGCAGCGGTTTTCCCCGGCTTATACGCGGCTTTTTCACGGCTTATACGCACGCTTCTCCACATCGTTATCCACAAAATAAAAAAGCCGGGACATGTCCCGGCTTTGCTTGGAGTGCGGTGCTGTTACTTCGGCTTTTTCACCGGACGGCTCCAGTTTTCGATGGTGATCTGGCGCGCGCGGGAAATGGTCAGCTTGTCGGCCGGCGCGTCCTTGGTCAGCGTGGTGCCCGCGCCCAGCGTCGCGCCCTTGCCGACCGTCACCGGGGCGACCAGCTGGCTGTCGCTGCCGATGAAGGCGTCGTCTTCGATCACGGTGCGGAACTTGTTGACGCCGTCATAGTTGCAGGTGATGGTGCCGGCGCCGATGTTGACGCGCGAGCCGATCGTGGCGTCGCCGATGTAGGCCAGATGGTTGGCCTTGCTGTGCGCGGCGACCTGGCCGTTTTTGATTTCGACGAAGTTACCCACATGCACGTCCTCCGCCAGCACGGTGCCGGGGCGCAGGCGCGCGTACGGGCCGATGATGGACACTTCACCCACCACCGCCTCTTCGATATGGCAGAACGGCTTGATCTGGGCGCCGGCCAGGATGCGGGAATTGACGATCACGCAATGCGGCCCGACACGCACGCCGTCGGCCAGTTCGACCTTGCCTTCAAACACGCAGCCGACGTCGATGGTGACGTCGCGGCCGCAGACCAGCTCGCCGCGCACGTCGATGCGTGCCGGGTCCATCAGCGTCACGCCCTGTTCCAGCAATTTCAGCGCGATATTGGCCTGGTGGATGCGTTCGAGCTCGGCCAGCTGCACTTTGCTGTTCACGCCGGCCACCTCCCACTGCGCAGACGGCTGGGCCGACACCACCGGCACACCGTCCGCCACCGCCATGGCGACGATGTCGGTCAGATAGTACTCGCCCTGGGCGTTGTTGTTCTTCAGCGCGCCCAGCCATTGCTTCAGGCGCGCGGTCGGCACCACCATGATGCCGCTGTTGATCTCTTTGATGGCACGTTCGGCTTCATTGGCATCCTTTTGCTCGACGATGCGGACGATTTCGCCGTTTTCACGGACGATGCGGCCGAGGCCGAAGGGATCGTCCTGCACCACGGTCAGGATGCCCAGCTTGTCCTTGCCGGCCACGTCCACCAGCGCCTGCAGCGAGGCTGCTGTGGTCAGCGGCACGTCGCCGTACAGGATCAGGGTGGCGGCGCTGTCGTCCAGCGCGGGCAGCGCCTGCATGACGGCGTGGCCGGTGCCCAGCTGCGGTTCCTGCAGCGCGGTAGCAACTTTTTCCGGCTGCGCCGCCAGCATCTCCAGCACGGCCGCGCCACCATGACCGTAAATCACGCATAATTGGCTGGCAGACAGGCTACGCGCCGTATCCAGAACGTGCGACAACAGCGGCTTGCCCGCCAGTGGATGCAACACTTTCGGCAGCGCGGATTGCATGCGTTTGCCCATGCCGGCTGCGAGGATAACTACGTTCATAGGTGCCAAGTCAAGAGAGTTAATCAAAGCGAAAGTTTAACATGCCAATTATCCACAGCCGCGCACTGCGCCGCCTTTTGCTGGTCGTCCTGCTGGCGGTCCTGGCCGGCTGCAGTTCGCTGCGCCTGGCCTACAACCACGGCGATACCTTGCTGTACTGGTGGCTGGACGCCTATGTCGACCTCAACTCCGATCAAAAGGTCTGGGTCAAGCGGGATATCGACGACCTGTTCCGTTGGCATCGCAAGACCCAGCTGCACGACTACGCGCAAATCCTGCAGACGGCGCAGCGCCAGCTGGCAGGCAACCCGACGGCGGCCGACCTGATCGGCGATTACGACGAAGTCAAAAGCCGCACGCAATTGCTGCTGTTCAAGGCGCTGCCGGAACTGGCCGACCTGGTGCGCTCGCTGCAGCCGGACCAGATCGCCACGCTGGAAAAGAAATTCGCCGCCAACAACGCCGAGTTCCGCAAGAAGAACATGAAGGGCGACCTGGATGCCCAGCTGAAGTTCCGCTATAAAAAATCGATGGAGCAGTTCGAGCTTTGGTTCGGCAACTTCAGCCCGGACCAGGAGGCGCAAATCCGCAAGGCCTCCGACGCGCGGCCCCTGGACAACGACATCTGGCTGGACGAGCGCATGCGCCGCCAGAAAAACATCCTGACCCTGGTGCAGAAGGTACAGCGCGAAAAGCTGAGCAAGGAGGCCACGATGGCCCTGGTCCACACGCTGATCAAGGACACCTTCGAGCGCCTCGAACATTCCGAGCGCAAACAGTTCTTCGACGCTTACGAAGCCTCCACGGCACAGCTGGTACTGACCGTCGTCAAGATCGCCACGCCGGCCCAGAAAGCCCACGCGCACAAGCGCATGCAGGGCTGGATCGACGACTTCAACAGTCTGGCGGTGGAACCCCGCTAAGGCCCGTATGGTATAGTGGCCCCTGTTGAATCAATGACTTAGAACACAGCCACATGCCAAAGAAGCCCGCCAGCAAAGCAGCGAAACCCGCCAAAGTCCCGGTCCACGGTCCCCAGCACAGCAACCAGGTGCGCATCATCGGCGGCGCCTGGAAGCGCACGCCGCTGCCGGTGCTGAGCGCCTCCGGCCTGCGTCCCACGCCCGATCGCGTGCGCGAGACCGTATTCAACTGGATCAATCACCAGCGCGACGGCTATTGGGCCGATGCGCAGGTGCTGGACTTGTTCGCCGGCAGCGGCGCGCTGGGCTTCGAGGCGGCCAGCCGCGGCGCGCAATCGGTGACGATGATCGACACCGTGGTGCCGGTGGTGCGCCAGCTGGAAGACATCAAGGCCAAGCTGAAGGCCGACAACGTGCAGATCATGCGTGCCGACGCGCTGGCCGTGGCCCAGTCGGCCGCCGCGCGCGGCCAGAAATACGACCTGATCTTCCTCGATCCGCCGTACCAGCAGGAGTTCCTCGAACGCTGCCTGCCGCTGTGCACGCGCATCCTCAAAGAGGGTGGCCTGATCTACGCCGAATCCGGCCTGGCGCTGGAGTTCGACGAGGGCGACGTGCCGGAATGGATGGCGCCGTGGGAAGTGATCCGGGCTGACAAGGCCGGAATGGTGTTCTATCATTTGTTAAAGCACAAGGATGCGCTTGCCTAAACGCCGGTATTTGCCGCTAAATGGGCCGCAAGCAGCCCCAAATTAAGGCAGATAGGGTTTTTCAGGCATAATGCGCGTTCTATATTGGTGCACTGCAAGGAGCCGCGATGGTAGTAGCCGTTTATCCAGGAACTTTTGATCCGCTGACCCGTGGTCACGAAGATCTGGTGCGTCGCGCATCCGGTCTATTCGACACGCTGGTGGTGGGTGTTGCCGACAGCAAGAACAAGAAGCCGTTCTTCTCGCTGGAAGAGCGTCTGACCATCGCCAACGAAGTCCTGGGCCACTATCCCAACGTCAAGGTCGAGAGTTTCTCCGGCCTGCTGAAAGATTTCGTGCGCGAGCACGACGCCCGCGTCATCGTGCGCGGCCTGCGCGCCGTGTCCGACTTCGAGTACGAATTCCAGATGGCGGGCATGAACCGCTACCTGCTGCCCGACGTCGAAACCCTGTTCCTGACCCCGTCCGACCAGTACCAGTTCATCTCCGGCACCATCGTGCGCGAGATCGCGGTGCTGGGCGGCGACGTATCGAAGTTTGTTTTCCCATCGGTCGACCGCTGGCTGCAAAAGAAAATTGCCGCCAACAACGCCGCCGAGCAATAAGCGAGTTCCAGCATGGCCTTGATGATCACCGACGACTGTATCAATTGCGACGTTTGCGAGCCGGAGTGCCCGAACGACGCGATCTACATGGGCGCCGAAATTTACGAAATCAATCCGGACAAGTGCACCGAATGCGTCGGCCATTTCAATGAGCCGCAATGCCAGCAGGTGTGCCCGGTCAGCTGCATCCCCTTCAATCCCGCCTGGCGCGAGAGCGAAGAACAACTGCGCGAAAAATTCGAGCGTTTGCAGGCCGCCAAGGCCTGACGAGCCTAAAAAAGCATGACCGTGCGGCCAATTTGCGCCGCAGCGCGTTTTTGCCCCGCTCCCGGTGGTATATTCCAGCAACGCCCGCCTCGCAGGCGGGACGCTGGCATTTATATTCCTCGGAGACAACTCATGAATCGCAGAAACATCATCAAGAGCCTGATGGCAGCCGCCTTCCTGGCCGGCAGCTTCAGCCTGCCCGCATTTGCCGCCGTGGAAGTGGCCGGCGTCAAGTTCGACGACAGCATCAATGTCGCCGGCAAGGAACTCAAGCTCAACGGCGCGGGCCTGCGGACCAAGGTGATCTTCAAGGTCTACGCCGCCGGCCTCTACCTGACCGAAAAGAAAACCTCCGTGCCGGACGTGCTGGCCACGCCGGGCCCGCGCCGCGTGGCCATCACCATGTTGCGCGAAGTGAGCTCGGAAGACTTCGGCAAGGCCTTCATGGACGGCCTGAACAACAACACCGACAAGAACGAGCGCAGCAAGATCCTGCCGCAGACGATGAAGTTCGGCGAAGTGTTCGCGCAGATCCAGGCGCTGAAAAAGGGCGACCAGCTGACGCTGGACTGGAACCCGGGCGAGGGCACGCAGTGCTATCTGAACGGAAAGAAAATCGGGGAATTGATGCCGGACGTGGCGTTCTACAACGCCGTGCTGCGCATCTGGCTGGGTGATAAGCCGGTCGACAGTTCGTTGAAGCCCGCCCTGCTGGGCGAGAAGTAATGCTGCGGCGCGGTACCGGAGGCCGGTACCGCTGCCTTATCCTTAAGCACGCGAAGCCATGGCGCGCAGTTCGGCGGCGTGGCTGGGGTCGCCTTCCATCGCATTGAGCATGCGCTTGAGCATCATCGCGTCGCGCATCTGGCGGCGCTGCAGCTGCTCTTCCTTGCTGCGCTTGGGTTTGACGACCAGCATGGCGGCCCGCGCCAGGCCGCGCAGCAGCGGTTTGAACAGGACGGCCAGCGCGCACAAAGCGCCGCTCGCCAGCGCCAGCTCACCGGCGGCGGCCAAGGAAATATTCTGTACGACTGAGATGATGGTAGACATGTTGTTATACTGCATTTAGAATCAAGTGTAACTATAGTGCAGCGCAACATAAGTATCCAATTTACTTCCCCGATAACAATTATTCGTTTGGTGAATGGGATGTCTTATCATTGACGGGAAATCCATATTTCTCGATACTGCACTGACCCCAACCCCACATCCCGAGCCGACATGAGCTTTTTGACGCTGGACTTGAATTTGTTACGCGTCTTCGACGCCGTGATGACAGAGCAGAACCTGACACGCGCCGCCGGCCACCTGGCCATGACCCAACCCGCCGTCTCCAACGCCATCAAGCGCCTGCGCGAGAGCCTGGGCGACGAATTGCTGATCCGCACCGCCTACGGCGTCAAGCCGACCCCGCGCGCGGAGGCGCTGTGGCCGTCGGTGCGCAGCGCGCTGGCCAGCCTGGAGGCGGCGGTGGCGCCGGAGACCTTCGACGTGTCCGCCGCCCACGCCACCTTCCGCATGGCGATGGCCGACGCCACCGCCGCCTTCTGGCTGCCGTCGCTGATGCGTTCTATCGAAAGGGAGGCGCCGGGGGTCAACGTGCGCATGGTGCCGCTGACCACGCGCGAACCGCGGCCGATGCTGCTGCGCGGCGATATCGACCTGGCGGTGGGCTTCTTCCCCGGCGTGGCGGCGCAGCTGTCGTATGAGACCGGCTCGCCGATCCGCCATGAGCGCCTGTATTCGGGGCATTATGTGTGCGTGATGCGGCGCGACCATCCGCTGTCCAAGGTCGACCTGACCCTGGACAACTATTGCAAGGCCAACCACTTGCTGGTGAGCTTCTCCGGCCGCGCGCACGGCCTGGTCGACGAGGCGCTGGCGCAGATCCAGCGCGAGCGCCGCATCCTGCTGACCGTGAACCAGTTCTTCACGGCCGGCCGCGTGGTGGCCAATTCCGACCTGATCACGGTGCTGCCGCGCCACCTGATCGCCTCCACCGGCATGACCGATGCGCTGATCTCCAAGGAATTGCCGTTCCAGCTGCCGGCCGTGCACCTGGACATGCTGTGGCACGAGCGCGACGCCCGCAGCCCGGCCCACAAGTGGCTACGCATGAACCTGGAAGGCATGAACTCCGTGGCCCAGCGCACCGCGCCGGGCACGGCGCCCAAGAACGACACCTACTGATTACTGGTGGCTGGAGCGGTAACCCACGCGGAAACCGCCCCAGTGCTTGCCGTTCACATAGATCGGCGCCGACAGGTCGTGCATCACTTCGCCGGTGTCGCGCTTGTAGGTTTGCAGCAGGAAGGGCTTGGTGTTCGAGCCGCAGCGCTTGCCGGTGCGGTCGCTGAAGATGCGCTTGGTGCGGTTGTTGACCATGTCGACGTCGTAATCGCCCGTCAGCGGCTGCGAAAACTTCTTGTTGTGGGTGGGGAAATATCCATTGTTATCCACAGCGCCGGCGTAGGCCAGCTGCGGCATCGCCGCCAGCACGCCTTCCTGCAGCTGCGGCAGGGCCCGGTCGGTGAAATCGTCGAAACGGGTCTTGTGCTTGGGCGGATCGGTGTTCGGGATCGGCGTGTAGTGGCGGTCGAACAGCGCTTCGCGCGTGATCTTGCCGGAGGCGATGGCGGCCTCGAACAACCGTCCCACCTGCGCGGCCGCCTGCTGCGCGGCAATGCGGATCGCGTCGTGCGAGGTTTCGATCGACGACTCGCTCAGCGCGGCGGTAATGACTTCGGCCCGTTCCGCCAGCGCCATCGCCGAGCTGGCGGCGCGCGGCAATTCCTTCTCGGTCGATAACAAGCTGTCGCGGATGCTGGCGATGGCGGCGGCGATTTCCTCGGTGGTGGCGACATGTTCGCGCGAGGCCCGCGCGATTTCGCCGATCTCTTCCTCCGACACGCCGGAGGAGCGCTCGATATTGCCCAGCAAGCCGTGCACGGTTTCCACATTGCCGGCCGCCTCGCTGACCTTGGCCGCCAGCGAATTCATGCCGGTGGCCGCCTGCTCGGCCTGCTGATTGATTTCGCGCACCATGGTGCTGATTTCGTCGGTGGCTTCCTTGGTGCGCAGCGCCAGCTGGCGCACCTCGCTGGCGACCACGGCAAAGCCGCGTCCCTGCTCACCGGCGCGCGCGGCCTCGATGGCGGCATTGAGCGCCAGCAGGTTGGTGCGGGCCGAGATTTCGCTGATGGCCTCGGTAAATCCGTAAATTTTGCGTGAATTCGTTTGCAAGCTGGCCATGACGGCCGCCGCGGTCTGCGCATCCTGGCGCGCCGTATTGATGCGCTGCAAACCATGATCGGCCTCGGTGCGGCCGGTCACCGTCTCGCCGCGCACCTGGGCGGCGATCTTGGCGGCGCGCTCGGCATTGACGGCAATGGCGGCCGTGGCCTGCGCATTGTGGGCCGAACTGCGGGCGATGCCGCCAGCCGTCCCCACGTCCAGCTCGATTTTCTTTTTGACGGAATCGACGAAATACGAGGTTTCCGCCGCGCCGATCATGATGGCATCGATTTCATCGCCGACCACAAGAGCGAAACGCTTGACGCCATCCTCGTCGCCATTCTGCCGGGCGGCCCACCACGCCACTGCGGCCCCGCCCAGCGCGGCCGGCGCGGCCGTGTAGACCAGGGCCGCGCCGTCGCCGGCCACCAGCTTGAATAAATATGCCAGGCAAGTACCACCCGCCGTCGCGCCCAAAATCCACAATCCACGTTGCACCAGCCTGTGCTGCAAAAGCTTCATTTGTCCCCCGTTTTACCAGGCGCCTTGGGCGTCTCGACTAATTTATTTCCCTGATGCTATTTTATCGGTAACTTGGTGGTATTCTTCACTTCTTCCATCACGGCGTAGGTGTGGGTTTCACGTACGCCCTTCTGGAGCAGGGTTTTACCCAGGAATTCGCGGTAGGCCGCCATGTCCTTGACGCGGGCTTTGACCAGGTAGTCGAAGCCGCCGGCAACCATGTGGCATTCCAGTACTTCGGGGATGACCTGCACGCTGTGTTTGAAGGCGTCGAACACTTCGGGCGTGGTGCGATCGAGCACCACTTCGATGAAGACGAGCAGGGATACGTCGAGCAGTTGCGGATTGAGCTGCGCGGTATAACCCATGATGTAGCCGGACTCGTGCAACTTACGCACGCGTTCCAGGCAAGCGGCCGGTGACAGGTTCACGCGCGCCGCCAGCTCCACATTGCTGATGCGGCCATCGCTCTGCAATTCCATCAAGATTTTTTTGCTGATCTTGTCTAACATTTCCGGGAACTCCCAAATAAATATTATTTGGTTAAATTGTCGCACTAAAAACAATCTATTGCTAGTCCCCTGCAATACCAGAATTAATCCAGAAGAAATCACTTTACAATCGAATCATCAGCAGTTGACTCAGATTCACGCTCGCCAGCACCCGCCGGCCGAGCGTTTTTTTGTAATGTACTGCGCCAAAATTTCTATTCTGAGAGTATTCAATGCAAGCAGCAGCAAGCACCGGTTTCACCCCTTTCGCCGCCTTGCAGGACGAGATCCTGCGCGACCCGATTCCCCTGCGCGCAGCAGTGACGGCAGCCTATCGCCGCGACGAGGTCAGCGCCGTTCAATGGCTGCTGGAACAGATCAAAAACAACGACGCCGGCACGCTGCAGCAGGCCCAGCAACTGGCCCATAAACTGGTCAGCTCGGTGCGCGAACAGCGTACCCGCGCCTCGGGCGTCGATGCCCTGATGCACGAGTTTTCGCTGTCGTCGGAAGAAGGCGTGGCGCTGATGTGCCTGGCCGAAGCACTGTTGCGTATTCCCGACAACGCCACCGCCGACCGCCTGATCGCCGACAAAATCAGCAAGGGCGACTGGCGCAAGCACCTGGGCGAATCGCCTTCGCTGTTCGTCAACGCCGCCACCTGGGGCTTGCTGATCACCGGCAAGCTGGTGTCGACCAGCAGCGAGACCGGCCTGGGCTCGGCCCTGACCAAGCTCATCTCCAAGGGCGGCGAACCGCTGATCCGCAAGGGCGTGGACCTGGCGATGCGCATGCTGGGCAACCAGTTCGTCACCGGCCAGACCATCGCCGAGGCCATCAAGAACGGCCAGGCCAACGAGGCGCGCGGCTACCGTTATTCCTACGACATGCTGGGCGAGGCCGCGCTGACCGAGGCCGACGCCAAGAATTACTACGCTTCCTACGAAACCGCGATCCATGCGATCGGCAAGGCATCGAACGGGCGCGGCATCAAGAACGGCCCCGGCATTTCGGTGAAACTGTCGGCGCTGCACCCGCGCTACAGCCGCGCCCAGCGCGCCCGCGTGATGGAAGAACTGCTGCCGCGCGTGCGCGAGCTGATGCTGCTGGCCAAGCACTACAACATCGGCCTGAACATCGACGCGGAAGAGGCCGACCGCCTGGAACTGTCGCTGGACCTGATCGAAGCGCTGGCGCACGAGCCCGAGCTGGCCGGTTTCGAAGGCATCGGCATCGTCGTACAGGCCTACCAGAAGCGCTGCCCCTTCGTCATCGACTACCTGATCGACCTTGCCAAGCGCAGCGGCCGCAAGTTCATGGTGCGCCTGGTCAAGGGCGCGTACTGGGATGCCGAAATCAAGCGCGCCCAGGTCGACGGCATGAGCGGCTATCCGGTCTACACGCGCAAGGTCTACACCGACGTGTCCTACCTGGTGTGCGCGCAAAAGCTGCTGGGCGCGACCGGCGTGATCTATCCGCAGTTCGCCACCCACAACGCGCAAACCCTGTCGACCATCTACACCTGGGCCAAGCGCGACGGCGTGACGGACTACGAATTCCAGTGCCTGCACGGCATGGGCGAATCCCTGTACGACCAGGTGGTCGGCAAGGACAACCTGGACAAGCCTTGCCGCATCTACGCCCCGGTCGGCACCCACGAAACGCTGCTGGCCTACCTGGTGCGCCGCCTGCTGGAAAACGGCGCCAATTCCTCCTTCGTCAACCAGATCGTCGACGAAGCCATCCCGGTCGAATCGCTGATCAAGGATCCGGTGGCGCTGGCACGCGAACAGGGCGGCCTGCCGCACACCGGCATCGCGCTGCCGCTGGACATGTTCGGCGCCGAGCGCAAGAACTCGTCCGGTTTCGACCTGGCCAACGAAGACGTGCTGCGTAAAATTTCAGCGGAACTGGCCGCGCCGCGCCACTGGCACGCCGCGCCTCTGCTGGCGGGCGGCCTGAGCGCCGGCCAGCCGGTGCAGGACGTGAGCAACCCGGCGCAACGCAGCGACATCGTCGGCCAGCTGGTGGAGGCGAGCGCCGCCGATGTCGAAACCGCGCTGACCAGCGCCAGCAATTTCGCCATGGATTGGCAGACCACCGAGCCGTCGCAACGCGCGGCCGCGCTGAACCGTGCCGCCGACCTGTTCGAGGCCAACGCCATGGAGCTGATGACGCTGGCGATCCGCGAAGCCGGCAAATCGCTGCCGAACGCCATCGCCGAACTGCGCGAGGCGGTCGACTTCCTGCGCTACTACGCGGCCGAAGTGCACGGCTCGACCAACACGCTGGCCTTGGGTCCGGTGACCTGCATCAGCCCGTGGAACTTCCCGCTGGCGATCTTCACCGGCCAGGTGGCAGCGTCGCTGGCCGCCGGCAACGTGGTGCTGGCCAAGCCGGCCGAGCAGACGCCGCTGATCGCCCACCGCGCCGTCGAGCTGCTGCACGAAGCGGGCGTTCCGCGCGCCGCGCTGCAATTCCTGCCGGGCCGCGGCGAAGTGGTCGGCGCCGCCCTGACCGCCGACGCGCGCGTCAAAGGCGTGATCTTCACCGGCTCGACCGAGGTGGCGCAGCTGATCAACCGCACTCTGGCCAAGCGCGCCGTCGCGGAAAACGCCGACATTCCGCTGATCGCCGAAACCGGCGGCCAGAACGCCATGATCGTCGATTCCTCGGCGCTGCCGGAGCAGGTGGTGCAGGATGCGATTTCGTCGGCCTTCGACAGCGCCGGCCAGCGCTGCTCGGCGCTGCGGGTGTTGTTCCTGCAGGAAGATATCGCCGACAAGACCATCAAGATGCTCAAGGGCGCGATGCAGGAACTGAAAGTCGGCTGCCCCGATCGCCTGGTGACCGACATCGGCCCGGTGATCGACGCCGAAGCCCAGCAAAACCTGCTGGCGCACATCAACAAACTCAAGGCAACCGCGCTGAACTACTTCTCGCTGGACCTGCCGGCCAGCGTGACGTCGGCCGGCACCTTTGTGCCGCCGACTGTGCTGGAAATCCGCTCGCTGTCGGAACTGACGCAGGAAGTGTTCGGCCCGGTCCTGCACGTGATTCGCTACAAGCGCGCCGATCTGCCCAAGCTGATCGAACAGATCAACGAAAGCGGCTACGGCCTGACGCTGGGTGTCCACTCGCGCATCGATGAAACCATCGACTACATCAGCTCGCGCGCGCATGTCGGCAATATCTACGTCAACCGCAACATCGTCGGCGCGGTAGTGGGTGTGCAGCCGTTCGGCGGCGAAGGCAAATCCGGCACCGGCCCGAAAGCCGGCGGCCCGCTGTATCTGAAGCGTCTGCAGCGCGGCGCCATCATCAGCGCGCAACACGAGCGCCAGGCGACGCCTGGCCTGGACGCGCTGACCGTCTGGTCGAAAATGCACGGCCACGAGCGCATCGCCACCCTGGCGGAGCAATACAGCCGCACCACGATGCTGGGCAGCTTGACGGTATTGCCGGGCCCGACGGGCGAACGCAACACGCTGGCGCTGGTTGCGCGCGGCGCCGTGGTCTGCGCGGCCGGCACGCAAGCCGGCCTGTTGAACCAGCTCGCGGCGACCCTGGCGACCGGCAATATGGCGCTGGTGACGGCTGAATCGTCCAAATTGCTGCCTGCGGACCTGCCTGCCGTGGTCAAAGACCGCATCCAGGCTATTAGCAGCCTGGACAGCTTCAACGGCGATTTCCAGATCGCGCTGGTGGAGACGATGCTGGTCGGCGGCCTGCGTGCCTCGCTGGCGGCCCGTAGCGGGGCGCTGGTGGGCCTGATCGACACCAACGAGGATGGCGCCATCCCCCTGTGGCGTTTGCTCGCTGAGCGCGCTCTGTGCGTGAATACGACCGCGGCCGGCGGCAACGCCAGCCTGATGACGCTGGACGCATAAACCTATCACCTGTTGTTGTTTTGGGGCCGG
Source organism: Duganella sp. GW821-FHT01E12 (assembly GCF_059422325.1). Lineage (NCBI taxonomy): Bacteria > Pseudomonadati > Pseudomonadota > Betaproteobacteria > Burkholderiales > Oxalobacteraceae > Duganella > Duganella sp. GW821-FHT01E12. The sequence goes on from NZ_JBWKWR010000001.1 coordinate 437,207, forward strand.
GATAAAACCCGGCCCTTTTTTTGCCTGATCAGGCCAACGGCCGGACCACCCGGAAGCCGAGATCGTCGATGGCGAAGGTGGGATGGCTGCGGCGGCGGTTCGTCGCCAGGCAGCCCCGTTCGGCATCCGACCAGCCCCCGCCACGGAATACCCGGTACGGCCCATAAACCGCCGGATCGTACTGGTCTTCGCACCATTCCCAGACATTGCCCAGCATGTCGTGCAGACCCCAGCTGTTGGGCTGTTTCTGGCCGACCGCGTGCGGGCGACCGCCTGAATTTTCCCGGTACCAGGCGATCTCCCCAAGATCGCCATAGCGCGGGCCATTGGTGCCGGCCCTGCATGCATATTCCCACTCGGCTTCGGTGGGCAGGCGGTAGCCGTTGCTGCCGGCTATGCGCGAAGCGCTCATGCCATCGTCGTCCAACTCGTAAGCGGCGCGGAAACCGGCGCTGTTCGACAACAGATTGCAGAACCGGACAGCATCGACCCAGGAGACGTTCTCCACCGGACGTTGAGCGGAAACGCGGGACGAGGGCCAAAGCCCGGTGGCGGCCGCATATTGCGCTTGCGTGACCGGATAGCAGCCGATCGCAAAAGCGGGCAGCTCCACCACCCAGGCTCGACCGGTTCGATCGTCCCTCATGGCGATGGTGCCGCCGGGGATAACCATCATTTCAGACGGATCCGACATGTTCCCTGCAAAAGCGCTCAATCACATCAAAAGCATAACGGGAAGCCACGGTTTTGATGAAATGCATGAAATCGACGGCGGCGTCGTCGTTGGCGTTGTCGGAGATCGTGCGGATGACGGCAAACGGAATGCCTAGCTCAAAACAAACCTGCGCGACTGCGGCGCCTTCCATTTCCACTGCCAATAAATCAGGCAAAGCAGCCTTTAACGCCTGAATTTGGGCCAATTTGCCAATAAATTGATCACCGCTGGCGATCATTCCACGGTGTACGCGCGTGGTTTGTGCGGCTGCGGCAGCCAATTGCTCAGTCAAAGCGGTATCGGTCGCGAAGCGCGACAAGCCCGTCAACGGGATTTCAAACTGTGGAAAAAGCGGGCTGGCATCGAAATCATGCTGAACCAGTTCCTCAGCGACGACGATATCCCCGACTTTTACATTTTTATCCCCGCTTCCGGCGACGCCGGTGAAGACGATGTGGGTAACTCCGAACTTTTCCACAAGGATGGAAGCTGTCATAGCCGCTGCAACCTTGCCTATACGCGACAGAACGCACACAGCGTCGATTTCCCAGAGTTTCCCACCCGTGTACTCCCTCATGCCATGGACGAGCTTGTAGGGGCTCTCAAGGGCTTCTATCAGCCCATGCTGTTCTTCAGCCAACGCGCTGATGATGCCTAAACGCATACTTTTCCTTGGTTTTTGACGATGGAGGCTGTGGATTTCAAGCGGTTTTTCCACAGAGGTTTACGAAAATCGGTCGATTTTAAGGCGTTTTTTGTGCTCTGGGGTGTTTTCAGAGCGCGAGCAGGCCTTCAGATTCGGTTTACTTGTTTACAAAGGATTTATATAAAAATAGTAGTAATAGTAAACGACCAAAAGCCTGTGGATAAGTCATGTATACGTTTACAAATCATTTGTTTACGCGAAAGATAAACACTTGCATAAGCGCTGTACCAGTTCAGGAGCAATTCTGTATAAAATGTCGTCCTTTGGACAACTTCGTCCTTACTCACAAGTCGTCCTGTGGATATCCAGCGAGTTATTCACAGGTGCCAGCTGGTTTTTGATCTGTTTTTCCAATTCTTCGCCCGAAATCGGCTTGGAAAACAGGTATCCCTGTCCTAAATCGCATCCGGCGGCCGTCAAGGCGGCCAGTTGTTGAGGTGTTTCGATGCCTTCGGCGATCACTTTGATGTCCAGCTTGTGCGCCATGGCGATAATTGCCTCGCAAAGCACGACGCCATCCGTCCCATTCGACAGATTGGAGACAAAAGTCGGGTCGATTTTGATGTAATCGATATCGAATCGCCTCAAAAATGCCACTGAGCAATAACCGGTGCCGAAATCGTCGAGCGAAATCTGCATATGGGCATGTTGAAGCGCCAGCATTCGCTCCGAAACCGAGTTTGCCGTATCCAGCAGCAAGTTTTCCGTCACTTCGATGATGATGCTGTTCGCATCCAGATGCAGTTCCTGGAGAAAATCCAGCCATTGTTCGTAATTGCTGCCGTTGTCGCGGAACTGCCACGCGGATTTGTTCACGCTGATCTGGAAATCGGGCAATCCCAGAGCCTGCAGCTTTTGCACTTCCCGAGCCGCCTGCTTGAAAACCCAGTCGCCGATGCCGACGATCATGCCGCTGCTTTCCGCGATGCTGATAAATTCGGCAGGATTGAGCAGTCCGCGCACTGGATGTTGCCAACGGACCAGCGCTTCCGCCTTGCAGATATTGCCGCTGGCCAGGTCGATTATCGGCTGGAACAAGATCCGCAATTCGTCGTGATTGACCGCTTCGCGCAATTCGTTGACCAAAGTCATGCGCACGCGCGTCGCTTCCTGCATGAACGGGGCGAAATAATTGAAGCGGTTGCGGCCCTGCTGTTTGGCCGCGTACATGGCCTGGTCGGCGTTTTTGATTAAAGTTTCAGCATCGGCGCCGTCTTCGGGATAGAGCGTGATGCCGATGCTGCTGGAAATATGGGCGATATGTTTGTCCCCGGCATTGCCAAGGTTGAACGGCGTGCTCATTTGCCTGAGGATTTCCTGCGCCGTCCGGACGACGTCGCCGGCGTTGTGCAGCTCGCTCAGGATGATGGTGAATTCGTCGCCTCCCAGCCGCGACACCGTATCGGTCCCGCGCACGGCGCCGGACAAGCGGATTGCCACTTCTTTGAGCAGCAAATCGCCCTTATCGTGGCCGAGGGTGTCGTTGATTTCCTTGAAGTGATCCAGATCCATGAACACCAGCGCCATCGGCAGGTGCGAGCGGTCGGTCTTTTTCATTTCCTGACGTAGATGCTCATGGAACATGCGCCGGTTCGGCAGCCCGGTCAGCGCATCGAAATTGGCCTGGCGCCAGACCAGTTCTTCCGATGCCTTCCTTTTGGTGATGTCGCTCAATAGCGCTACATAGCGGAATGGATTGCCCAATTCATCATAGACAGTGTTGAAGCGCATCGCGACCAGATACTCTTCGCCGTCTTTGTGTTGATGCCAGAGTTCGCCTTCCCACTGGCCGGTATGGGCGATCGACTCGAACATGCGTGTGTAGAAGTTGATGTCCTGGCGGCTGGTCGTCAACTCATAGCCGCGGTGGCCGATAACTTCTTTTTCCGTATAGCCGCTCAGCAGGGAAAAGGCTGGATTCACGGTCAAAATCCGGCCGTCCGCGTCGGTGACCATCATGCCTTCGCCGCTGTTTTGGAAAAGCAAGGCCGCCAGCTTCATGGATTCTTCGTTTTTCTTGCGTTCCGCTTCGTTGGCCAGCAGCTTTTGTTCCATTTCCCGGCTGGCGGAGTAGAGGGCGCGGAAGCGCAGTTCGCGTTCTTCCTGCCTGGTGTATGTGCGCAGTGAAAAATGACCGGCGCCTGCGATCAGGATCAACAGCAAGATCAAGCCAGCGCCAGCAATCAAAGAATTTTGCTGAAGCAATCTGGCCGATTCGGAATCGCTGCTGCCGACGACGATGATCAAAGGAAGCTTTTCAAAAACGCGGTAGCTGAATACGCGCGTGAAATTGTCGGTGTTGGTGATGGTTTTGTAAGTGCCTGAGCTGGCGCGGCGAACATTGTCGAACAGGTCGGTCGATCCGAGGTCGCGGGCAAACGATTCCTCAAAATTCGGGACGCTGGCGATGACTTTGCCGCCGGCATGCACCAGCGCGATAGAGATGTCGGAATTGAAGCGCGAATTTTCAAATACGGTGACGTAGCGGCTGACGTTGAGCGGAGCCACGATTACTCCCAGAAATTCTCCCTTGGCGCTTTCCACCCGGCGGCTGAGAAAAAACAACCTTTGGCTGCTGCGCAGGCCAAGTGCGGGTTCTCCAATGAATAATTTGCCGCGCATCGCGATATCCAGATGGGCTTTGAAGTAGTCGCGCTCGGCATAGCGGGAACCGTTGATGTTGTTGCCGGTGGAGGTGGCGATTGCCACGCCCTTGGTGTCGAGAAAAGTGATCCAGTATTCACCGTTGAAAGTGGAGCCGCGCGAGGACAACAGTTCCGACATCATTTCCGGTGAGTTCCGTTGTTGCGCGTTCAAAACCTTGATGGCGTTGGCAAAGCCTATCAACGACAGGTCGACCGATTGAAGCGAATACAGCACATGCGCTTCCATCGCTTTGACGTGATGTTCGGTTTGGGTTTTGACCGCGAGTTCGCGTTCAACGTAGCTGGTGCGGAATTGAGTAACGACTACGGCAATGGCTAGGGTAGCCATCAGGAAAAGGCCCGTGATCAGACGTCGCCGAAAACGCAGATAAGCCGGCGACCGCAGATGTTTGCGCTGTGAGGACAAAATGTCTCCGCCAGAGGCTGGTTGTTTGCGAATTCAGTATAGGGGAAAGCAGATGTGGGAGAAATCTTATTTCCGTTTCAGTAGGGTATCGGGCGGTCCAGGCGCTTGCGCCTGTGGTTTTTGGGTTTATGGTTTACTCTAAAGATGTATATATAAAAATAGTAGTAGTTGTTAACGCAGACACTTTTCTGTGGATAAGTGTCCATTTTGGATTAAAATCAGGCGTTTACGGACTGCATAAGCGGGCGGGAAAGCCGTGTATGAGCAAAGAACTGTTTTGGGATAAGAAAAAGCGTCCCCAAAAAATTTTTGTTTACTCACATTTCGTGCCTGTGGATATCCATAGACTTATCCACATGTCGTAAACGCCATTTTTTGCGAGAAATCCGATGAATTTGGCATCAATTTTTCCCCATCCCATCATCCAGGGACCGACAGCCGGCGGCAATAATACGCCCGCGCAGGTGGCTGCGGTCTCCAATGCAGGAGCGCTGGGTTCGCTGGCCTGCTCCCTGCTTTCGCCGGACGTCATCCGCAGCCAGACCGAACAAATCCGCGCCCTGACCGACAAGCCGTTTTGCCTGAATTTCTTTGTTCTGGAGACACCCAAGCCGGCCCCGGAAGAAGTGGCCCGCGCCATGGAATGGCTGAAGCCGATCGCTTCGTCGCTGGGCTGGACGGAGGTGCCGGTGCCCGCCAAATGGTGCGAAGACTTCGCCGCCCAGTTTGAAACGCTGATCGAATTGCGGCCCGCCGTGGCCAGTTTCACCTTCGGCATCCTCAGCGCAGAGCAGATCCGGCGTTTGCACGACGCCGGTATTTTCGTCATCGGCACGATCACCCATGCCGACGAAGCGCTGGCCTGGCAGAGCAGGGGCGCCGATGCGGTGATCGCTTCCGGCACCGAGTCCGGCGGCCATCGCGGCACCTTCATCGGGGCCCAGGAAGACGCCAGGCTGACCACCTTCGAACTGCTGCCGACCATCGTCGAGGCGGTGAATATTCCGGTGATCGCCGCCGGCGGCATCATGGACGGCGCCGATATCAAGCGCGCGCTGGACGGCGGCGCCCAGGCGGTGCAGATGGGCACGGCATTCCTGGTGTGCGACGAGTCGTCCATCAATCCGATTTACAAGCAGCGCTTGCTGACGGCCGGCGATCATCCGACCCGCCTGACGCGCACCTTTTCCGGCCGTTATGCGCGCGGATTGGAGAACCGCTTCATGCTTGAAATGGCTCCGGTGGAAAAACAAATCCCGGCTTATCCGATACAAAATGCGTTGACCGGCGCCATCCGGGCGGAAGCGGGCAAGCGCGGCGAGACGGAACTGATGTCGCTGTGGTGCGGAACCGGCGTCGGCCGTGCGCGGCCGATGCCCGCTGCGCAGCTGGTAAAAACCTTGTTGGCGGAGATAGCCGCCGCCTGACCGGAACACCACTCTTGGAGGAGAAGTTTTTGGAATCAGCAGGCATTTACGATTACATCATTATTGGAGCAGGCTCGGCAGGCTGCGTATTGGCAAACCGCTTGAGCGCGAACAGAAACGCGAATGTCCTGCTGATCGAGGCAGGTGGTAAAGACGATTATGTGTGGATCCATATTCCTGTTGGTTATCTGCATTGCATAGATAATCCGCGTACCGACTGGATGTACCGCACCGAGGCCGATCCCGGCCTGGGCGGGCGCAGCTTGCTTTACCCGCGCGGCAAAGTGCTGGGCGGCAGTTCCTCCATCAACGGCATGATCTACATGCGCGGCCAGGCTGGAGACTATGACCGCTGGGCCGAGTTGACCGGCGACGACAGCTGGCGCTGGTCGTCTGTGCTGCCGCTGTTCAAAAAGAGCGAGGATTATCACGGCGGCGCATCCGAACTGCATGGCGCCGGCGGGCCATGGCGCGTGGAAAAGCAGCGCCTGTCGTGGCAGATACTCGACGCGTTCCGCGACGCGGCAGAGCAGGCCGGCATTCAGAAAGTGGACGACTTCAACCGCGGCGACAATGCCGGTTGCGGCTATTTCGACGTCAATCAAAAACGCGGCATCCGCTGGAACACGTCGAAGGCATTTTTGAAACCGGTGTCGATGCGGCCCAACCTGACCATCATGACCGGCTGCCACGTGGAACGTTTGCAGATCGAAATGGGAGATCGCGGGCCGGTGTGCAAAGGCGTGATTTTCACCGGCGGCGGCACGCGGTTCAGCGCGGCCGCCGGCAAAGAAACCCTGCTGGCGGCTGGCGCCGTTGGTTCTCCGCAGATTCTGCAATGCTCAGGTATCGGCGCCGCCGGCAGCATGCGCCAGCACGGCATCGAGCCGCTGGCCGACTTGCCCGGTGTCGGCGAAAACCTGCAGGACCATCTGCAGCTGCGCATGATTTACAAGCTCGGCGGCGGCGCCCGTACGCTGAACACGATGGCGTCCAGCTGGTACGGCAAGATGAAAATCGGCCTCGAATATGCGATGTTCCAGAGCGGGCCGATGTCGATGGCGCCATCGCAGCTGGGCGCTTTTGCGCGCTCCGATTCCGCGCAGGCCACGCCGAATCTGCAGTATCACGTGCAGCCGCTGTCGCTGGAAAAGTTCGGCGAACCGTTGCACGCCTTCCCCGCGTTCACCGCCAGCGTTTGCAATCTGCGGCCGACTTCGCGCGGCCATGTGCGCATCGCCAGCGCCGATTCGTACGCGCCGCCCAAGATTTCACCGATGTATTTGAGCACGCCCGAAGACCGCAAAGTCGCCGCCGACGCGTTGACTTTGACGCGCCGGATCGTCGCCGCGCCGGCATTGAAACGCTATGCGCCGGAAGAGTACAAGCCGGGCATCCATTACCGCACCGAGGAAGAACTGGCGGCCGCCGCGGGCTTGATCGGCACCACGATTTTCCATCCGGTCGGCACTTGCAAAATGGGCCGCATCGCTGATCGAACCGCCGTCGTGGACAGCGCCTTGCGTGTAATTGGCGTACAAGGATTGCGCGTGGTCGACGCTTCCGTCATGCCGTTTATCACGTCGGGAAATACCAATTCGCCGACGATTATGATCGCGGAGAAAGCTTCAGAACTGATTCGTTCAGAGTGGAAATGAAACCCTGTGTTCGCTAGGTCTAAATCAAAAGCGGACCGTAGTTATACTGTATTGTTAGCCAATTTGTTACTGTGTATGATTTAAAAAAATTTAGTAGTTTGAAAAGAATAACAAGGAGACAGGATGTCCGGCGTTATCTTGGAAACAAAGCACTTGACCAAGGAATTCAAAGGTTTTACCGCGGTCAATGATGTGAATTTGAAAGTGCAGCGCGGCCACATCCACGCGCTGATCGGCCCCAATGGCGCCGGTAAAACCACATGCTTCAATTTGCTCACCAAGTTTCTGGTGCCCACCTCCGGCCAGATTCTTTTCAACGGCAAGGACATCACCGCCGCCAAGCCGGCGCAGATCGCCCGCATGGGCGTGATCCGTTCCTTCCAGATTTCCGCAGTCTTTCCGCACCTGACGGTGCTGCAGAATGTCCGCATCGGACTGCAGCGCCAGCTCGGCACCAGCTTCAATTTTTGGCAGAGCGAACGGTCGCTGAACAAGCTGAACGACCGCGCCATGCAGCTGCTTGCCGAGGTCGACCTGACCGAGTTCGCCGACACCATCACCGTCGATATGCCTTATGGCCGCAAGCGCGCTTTGGAAATCGCCACCACGCTGGCGATGGAACCGGAGCTGATGCTGCTGGACGAACCGACCCAGGGCATGGGCCACGAAGACGTGCACCGCGTGACGGAGCTGATCAAAAAAGTGTCGTCCGGCCGCACCATTCTGATGGTCGAACACAATATGAAAGTAGTGTCCGGCATCTGCGACAAGATTTCCGTTTTGCAGCGCGGCGCGATGCTGGCGGAAGGCACGTACGCCGAAGTTTCAAGTAATCCGCAAGTGATGGAAGCCTATATGGGCACCGAAGCCGCAGTGCTGGAAGGAGCCCACTGATGGCCGCCGCTCTGGAAATCTCCAACCTGCAAACCTGGTATGGCGAATCGCACATCCTGCACGACGTGAACCTGAAAGTGCAGCCGGGCGAAGTGGTGACGCTGCTGGGCCGCAACGGCGCCGGCCGCACCACCACGCTGCGCGCGATCATGGGCCTGACCGGCGCGCGCAAGGGGTCGATCAAGGTCAACGGCGTGGAAGCGATCGGTTTTCCGACGCATAAGATCGCCCACCTCGGCATCGGCTATTGCCCGGAAGAGCGCGGCATTTTCTCGTCGCTGTCGACCGAGGAAAACCTGATGCTGCCGCCGCAACTGGCGACCGGCGAGAAGGGCATGTCGGTCGAGGAAATCTACGCGATGTTCCCCAACCTGGAAGAGCGCAAGCACAGCCAGGGCACGCGGCTGTCCGGCGGCGAGCAGCAGATGCTGGCGGTGGCGCGCATCCTGCGCACCGGCGCGCGCCTGCTGCTGCTCGATGAAATCTCCGAAGGCCTGGCGCCGGTCATCGTGCAGGGCCTGGCGCGGATGATCACCACGCTCAAGGCCAAGGGCTACACCATCGTCATGGTGGAACAGAATTTCCGGTTTGCCGCGCCGCTGGCGGATCGGTTTTATGTGATGGAACACGGTCAGATCGTCGAGACCTTTGTTGCATCGGAATTGAGCGCCAAGATGCCGGTCCTGACCGAGCTTCTGGGTGTCTGAGTAAGTGTACAAAAAATAGACCAGCACTACTTCTTGAACCAACGGAGACAAAATGAAACTCAAAGCCATCACCATCGCAGCCACCGCCGTGTGCGCACTCGGCCTGTCCTTTGCTGCCCAAGCCCAGGTTTCCGGCGACACCATCAAGATCGGCATGATCACCGACATGTCCGGCCTGTACACGGACATCGACGGCGCCGGCGGTGCCGAAGCAATCAAGATGGCGATTGCCGACGCCGGCGTGGTCATCGCCGGTAAAAAGGTCGAGTTCATCTCCGCCGACCACCAGAACAAGGCCGACATCGCCGCCTCCAAGGCGCGCGAGTGGTTCGACCAGCAGGGCGTCGACATGCTGATCGGCGGCACCAATTCGGGCGCCAACCTGGCCATGGCCAAGGTCGCGGCCGAGAAGAAAAAAGTGTTCATCTCGATCGGCGCCGGTTCGGCCCGCCTGACCAACGAGGAATGCACGCCGTACACGATCCACTACGCCTACGACACCATCGCGCTGGCGCGCGGCACCGGCGGCGCCATCGTCAAGCAGGGCGGCAAGAGCTGGTACTTCATGACCGCCGACTACGCCTTCGGCCAGTCGCTGGAAAAAGACACGGCCGACGTGGTGAAAGCCAACGGCGGCAAGGTGCTGGGCGCGGTCAAGCATCCGCTGTCGGCGTCGGACTTCTCGTCCTTCCTGCTGCAGGCGCAATCGTCGGGCGCGCAGATCCTGGGCCTGGCCAACGCCGGCGGCGACGCGATCAACTCGATCAAGGCCGCCAACGAGTTCGGCATCACCAAGAAGATGAAGCTGGCGGGCTTGCTGATCTTCATCAACGACGTGCACTCGCTGGGCCTGAACCTGACCCAGGGCATGTACCTGACCGATGGCTGGTACTGGGATGCGAATGCCGACACCCGCGCCTGGTCGCAGCGCTACTTCGCCAAAATGAAGAAGGAACCGTCGATGCTGCAGGCGGCCGACTACTCGGCGGCGGCCAACTACCTGAAGGCGGTCAAGGCCGTGGGCAGCGACGATACCGACAAGGTCATGGCCTACCTGAAGGCCAACAAGATCAACGACATGTTCGCCAAGAACGGCGTGATCCGTCCGGACGGCCGCATGGTCCACGATATGTACCTGATGGAAGTGAAGAAGCCGTCGGAATCGAAATATCCATGGGACTACTACAAGGTCGTGGCCACCATTCCGGGCGACCAGGCTTACGCCACCAAGGCGGAAACCAAATGCTCCCTGTGGAAATAAGCTGAGTTGCACACAGGCCGGGCGCCCTTGCCCGGCCTTTTTCTGGTGTCACGCCGCACCGTCCGGGACGGCGATCTTTATATTGTGATCTCATGGAAATATTCGGCTACCCCTTGCCCATGATTATGAGCCAGCTGATGCTTGGCCTGGTCAACGGCTCCTTCTATGCCATGCTGTCGCTCGGCCTGGCGGTGATCTTCGGCCTGCTGAACGTGATTAATTTCTCGCACGGCGCGCTGTATATGATGGGCGCGTTTGTCGCCTGGATGGGCATGGCCTACCTCGGCCTGAACTACTGGGTGATGCTGGTGCTGGCGCCGCTGATCGTCGGCGTGTTCGGCATCGTCATCGAAAAAACCATGCTGCGCTGGCTCTACAAGCTGGACCACCTTTACGGCCTGCTGCTGACCTTTGGCATCACGCTGCTGGTGGAGGGCGTGTTCCGCTCGTTCTACGGCGTGTCCGGCCAGCCCTTCCAGGTGCCGGAGACGCTGGCCGGGGCGACCGACCTCGGCTTCATGGTGCTGCCGAATTATCGCGCCTGGGTGGTGGTGGCGTCGCTGGCCGTGTGCCTGTCGACCTGGTTCGTCATCGAGAAGACCAAACTGGGCGCCTACCTGCGCGCCGGCACCGAGAATCCCAAGCTGGTCGAAGCGTTCGGTATCAACGTGCCGCTGATGGTCACGCTCACCTACGGCTTCGGCGTCGCTTTGGCGGGCTTTGCAGGGGTGCTGGCGGCCCCGGTGATCCAGGTGCAGCCCCTGATGGGTCAGAACCTGATTATCGTCGTATTCGCCGTTGTAGTGATCGGTGGCATGGGGTCGATCATGGGCTCCATCCTGACCGGCCTCGGCCTGGGCGTGATCGAGGGCCTGACCAAGGTGTTCTACCCCGAGTTCTCGTCGACGGTGGTGTTCCTGGTGATGGTCGTCGTGTTGCTGATCCGTCCAGCCGGCTTGTTCGGCAAAGAAAAATAAGAGGCCGCAGATGAATAAAAACCTAGGTTATCTCGTCGCCTTCGCGATCGCGCTGGCGGCGCCGTTTGTCGGCTATCCGGTGTTCCTGGCCAAGCTGCTGTGCTTTGCGCTGTTCGCCAGCGCCTTCAACCTGCTGATCGGCTTCACCGGCCTGCTGTCGTTCGGCCATGCGGCCTTCTTCGGCGCCGCCGGCTACGTGGCCGGCAACGCGATGAAGGTGTGGGGCTGGCCGGTCGAGCTGGGCCTGCTGGCCGGCGTCGCCGCAGGCGCCTTCATCGGCCTGGTGATGGGTGCGCTGGCGATTCGCCGCCAGGGCATCTATTTCTCGATGATCACGCTGGCGCTGGCGCAGATGGTGTACTTCGGCGCGCTGCGCGCCGGCGAGTTCACCGGCGGCGAGGACGGCCTGCAGGGTGTTCCACGTGGAAAACTGCTGGGCCTGATCGACCTGACGAACGACACCGCGCTGTACTTCTTCGTGCTGGGCATCGCGGTGCTGGCCTTCATGCTGATCGTGCGCACCGTGCATTCGCCGTTCGGCCAGGTGCTGAAGGCGATCAAGGAGAACGAGCCGCGCGCGATTTCGCTGGGCTACGATGTGGACAAGTACAAGCTGCTGGCCTTCGTGCTGTCGGCCGCGCTGGCCGGCCTGGCGGGCGCGTCCAACATGCTGGTGCAGGGTTTCGAAACGCTGACCGACGTCCACTGGAGCATGTCCGGCCTGGTGATCCTGATGACCCTGGTGGGCGGCATGGGCACGCTGGCCGGGCCGATGCTGGGCGCCATCCTCATCATCGCGCTGGAGAACAAACTGGGCGATTTCGGCATCTTCATGGTCTCGCACACCGGCATCGAATGGTTCAACACCATCGGCGAAGCGGTCAACATGGTGATCGGCTTTATCTTCATCGTTTGCGTGCTGTTGTTCCGGCGCGGCATAGTCGGCGAGATCGTCGCCAAGTACGCCGTCGGCGGCGGCAAAAAAGCAGCTTGATGCAGCACACGCGCCGGACGTTCTGTCCGGCGTTTTTATTTCACCGGTAGTACATTTCGTCTGGCCGCCGGCCGGAATGGGAGTAGTCCGTCCGTAACTTTTTATCGACATAGAGGATGACATGCACATCAAGAAAATCACGCTGGCGCTGGCCGGCATTGCGCTGACCGCCTGCGGCGCCAACGAGCACGACGCGGCCGAGGATTTGAACGTGCTGCCGGCGTATCTGGGCACCATCAGCAGCAAGACCTACGACGGCACCACCGACGACCTGCTGACCGCCGGCCTGGGCGCGACCGGCCTGGCCGCCGCCACCGCGCCGGCGTATGCCGATCCGTCCAATCCCACGGCCACCGAGCTGCGGCGCAACGCCATCTATGCCAACTACCGTGCCGTGCTCGACATCAACGTCAACAGCGGCTACGGCACGCTGTACGGCCCCAATGTGGATGCCAGGGGCACGATCGGTTCGGGGCAGGGCATGATTGCCGGCACCGAGTACATCGCCTATTCCGACGACGGCACGGGCAACCAGAACGTGACCTTGATGGTGCAGATCCCGAGCGGCTTCGACATCAACAACCCCTGCATCGTCACCGGCACGTCGAGCGGATCGCGCGGCGTGTACGGCGCCATCGGCAGCGCCGGCGAGTGGGGCCTGAAGAACAACTGCGCCGTGGCGTATGCCGACAAGGGCAGCGGCACCGGCCTCTACACCTTCGACGACGACAGCGTGAACCTGCAGAACGGCGTGCGTTCCACCCGCGCCGCGGCCGGCAAGAACGCCATGTTCGCGCCGGCGCTGAGCGATGCCGACCGCGCCGTGTTCGCCGCATCATCGCCTGGGCGCGTCGCCTTCAAGCACGCGCACTCGCAGCAGAATCCGGAAAAGGACTGGGGCAAGTTCACCCTGCAATCGCTGGAATTCGCCTTCTACGTGCTCAACGAAAAGTACGGCGTGCTGGCCAAGGATAACAAGAGCCACATCGTGCGCCTGACGCCGAAGAACACGGTGACCATCGCCTCCAGCATCTCCAACGGCGCCGGCTCGGCCCTGCTGGCTGCGGAACAGGACACCAAGGGCCTGATCGGCGGCGTGGCGGCCACCGAGCCGCAGGTGCAGCCCAAGACCGCCACCGGCTACACGGTGCGCCAGGGCGGCGTCAACGTGACAGGGCAGGGCAAGGCGCTGTTCGACTACTCGACGTTTGCGGCGCTGTACCAGCCCTGCATCGCCTCCACCGCCGCCGCGCCCGGCCGTTGCACGGCGCTGGCCGCCAAAGGCCTGCTGACCGGCATCGACCTGCCGTCGCAGCAGGCGGACGCCAAGGCCCGGCTGAAGGCCTACGGCTGGCTGGCCGATTCCGACATCTTGCAGGCGGCGCACGCTGGCACCAACATCCTGGTGGCGGTGACGTATGCCAACGCCTACGGCAAATTCTCGGTGACGGACAAGGTGTGCGGATTCTCGTTCGCGCCAACCGACGCGACCGGTTCGCCGCTGGCCTTTACGGCCGCGCAAAAGGCCAGCAGTTTCGCCACGCAAAACGGCATCGTCGGCAGCGTGGTGTACGAAAATTCGGTGGGCGGCGCCAAGGCCTACAACTTCGGCGTGTCGCCGAGCAGCAGCCTGGCGGACCAGTCGCTGGACGGCTTCTTGTGTTTGCGTTCGCTGGCGACGGGCGTCGACCCGGTGACCGGTGGCGCCCTGAGCGGGACGTTGTCGGCGCAGAGCGCGCGCGTGAAGGCGGGCATGGCCGAGGTGGCGGCGACTGGCAATCTGCACGGCAAGCCGGCCATCATCGTGCAGGGACGCAGCGATACGCTGATCCCGGTGAACTTCGCCTCACGCGCCTACGTGGGCTTGAACGCGTCGGCGGAGGGCACGTCCAGCAAGCTGCGCTACATCGAGGTGACCAACGCCAACCACTTCGATTCCTTCACCAACGCGCTGCCGGCCAACATCGTGCCGCTGCACGTCTACCTGTTCCGTGCGCTCGATGCGATGCTGGCCAATCTGCGCAGTTCCGCGACACCGCTGCCGCCGTCGCAGCTGGTGCGTACCGTTCCGCGCGCCGACAACACCACGCCGATCACCGTGGTCAACGTGCCGCCCATCGCGGCCGCGCCTGGCGCCAACGCGATCGCGGTCAGCGGCACCACGGTCGATGTGCCCAACTAAGGGCTACAAGGCCGCCGCGTAGATCGCCCTCGCATCGTCGCGCGTGACGGTGCGGGGGTTATTCCCCAACAAGCGGGTCTGGAGCATGGCGTCGTCCGCCAGCCGGTCCAGATCCGTTTCCCTGATGCCCACCTGCTGCAACGTCCGCTCTATCCCCGTGATGATGGCTATTTGTTGCATCGCAACAACCAACGCCTCCGCCCTCGCCTCAACGCTGCCGCTGGCCTGAGGCACGACGATCTCCGCCAGTTCCGCATACAGCGCGGCCGCCTCCGGTGCGTTGAAGCGCAGCACATGCGGCAGCACCAGCGAATTCGACAAGCCATGCGGCACGTGGAATATCCCGCCTATCGGATACGCCAGCGCATGCACCGCCGCCACCGGTGCGTTGGAGAACGCCTGCCCGGCCAGCATCGCGCCCAGCAGCATGGCCTGGCGCGCGGCCAGGTCGCCGCCGTTTTCGCAGGCGCGGATCAGGTTGGCGGACAGCAGGCCCAGCGCCTTGCGCGCAAAGATGTCGGACAGCGGGTTCTTTTTGTGGCGGCTGGTGTAGGCCTCGATGGCGTGCACCATCGCGTCGATGCCGGTCGCGGCGGTGACCATGGGCGGCAGACCGAGTGTCAGCTCGGCGTCCAGCAATGCAAGATCGGCATAGAGTTGCGGCGCGACGACGCCCATTTTTGTGGTAGCTCCGGTGGTGACGATGGCAATGTTGGTCACCTCCGATCCTGTGCCGGCGGTGGTTGGAATCTGCACCAAGGGCAACCGCGCGCCCAGCACATTGCCGATGCCGTAGATGGCGCTGAGCGGCTGGTCGCTGCCGGCCAGCACGGCGATCAGCTTGGCGACGTCCATCGAGCTGCCGCCGCCGAGGCCGATGACGATGTCGGCCCGGTGCTTGCGGGCGGCCGCCACGGCATCCAGCACCACCGCTTCCGGCGGGTCCGCCACCACGTTGGAGTAGGTCGCCACCGCCAGGCCGGCGGCCCGCAGGCTGGCGGCCGGTGCTTCGACTAGACCGGTTCCGAGGAAGCCGGGATCGGTGACGAGCAGGGCGCGCCTGGCCGCCGGAAAGCGCTGGACGATATGTTCGCCGAGTCGGCCGGCGGCGCCGAGCTTGGAAACGATATGGGCGACGGTGCTGAAGGCGAACGCTGGGAAGTCGGTCATGGCGGTTCCAGGTTGGTGGATTTCACGTGAAGCTTACCTGATTTGTGCCTGCCCCGGGCCATGCAGGATGCGCATGAGCCGCATCGAATTTCTTCCGTACAATGTAGCCTTTGCATGGTTGAGGATGGCAAGGCGATGGTCGATTATCTGGTGTTGGGTGTGGCGGCGTTCGGTGCGGGTCTGGTGGACGCGGTGGTGGGGGGCGGGGGACTGATACAACTTCCGGCCATGTTCTCGGTGTTTCCCAACATGGCGCCCGCCACGCTGATCGGCACCAACAAGCTGGCCAGCATCTTTGGCACCAGCGTCGCGGCGGTCAGCTACGCGCGGCGGGTCGCGATCGCCTGGTCGGTGGCCACGCCGGCCGCCCTGGCTGCGCTGGTCTTTGCCTTCCTCGGCGCCTACACCGTGACCAAGGTCTCGGCCGATTTCATGCGTCTGCTGCTGCCGGTCGTGCTGGTGGCGGTCGCCATCTACACCTTCGCCAAGAAGGACTTCGGCAGCGTCCACGCGCCCGTGCACTCGGGCGCCAGGGAGCAGACGCTGGCGCTGCTGATCGGCGCCGGCATCGGCTTCTACGACGGCTTCTTCGGCCCCGGCACCGGCAGCTTCCTGGTGTTTCTGTTCGTGCGCATCTTCGGCTTCGACTTCCTCGGCGCCTCGGCCGTGGCCAAGGTCGTCAACGTGGCGTGCAATTTCGCCGCGCTGATCTGGTTCGGCTACAGCGGCCACCTGATCTGGCAACTGGGCGCAACCATGGCGGTGGCCCAGATCGCCGGCTCCATCATCGGCTCGCGTATGGCGATGAAGCACGGCAGCGGCTTCGTGCGCAAATTGTTCCTGGTCGTGGTGACGATATTGATCCTGAAAACTGGCCACGATGCATGGTTGCGTTGGTGACACTGTTTCACGTGGAACAAAAAGAGGGCTCTTATCGGGAACGATAAGGGCCCTTTTTCAATGTTTCACGTGGAACAATCCAACGATATTTTTTTGCTTAAAAAAGTCGCAGCAGCAAAAAGACTCTATAATCTGACCTTGATCCCTTCGCTTTAACCAATTCCAACATGCTATTTCCTACAAAATTCGACGTCATCGTCGTCGGTGGTGGTCACGCCGGCACCGAGGCCGCCCTCGCTTCGGCCCGCATGGGCCAGAAGACTCTGCTGCTCACGCATAACATTGAGACGCTGGGCCAGATGTCGTGCAATCCCTCCATCGGCGGCATCGGCAAAGGCCACCTGGTCAAGGAAGTCGACGCCATGGGCGGCGCCATGGCCATCGCCACCGATGAGTCGGGCATCCAGTTCCGTATCCTGAATTCGTCCAAAGGCCCGGCCGTGCGCGCCACCCGTGCCCAGGCCGACCGCATCCTGTACAAGCAGGCCATCCGTTCGCGCCTGGAAAACCAGCCCAACCTGTGGCTGTTCCAGCAGGCCGTGGACGACCTGATGGTGGAGGGCGAGCGCGTGATTGGCGCCGTCACCCAGATCGGCCTGCAGTTCCTGGCGCCGGCCGTGGTGCTGACCGCCGGCACTTTCCTGGACGGCAAGATCCACGTCGGCCTGCAGAACTACTCGGCCGGCCGCGCCGGCGATCCGCCGGCCATCTCGCTGTCTGCCCGCCTGAAGGAACTGAAGCTGCCGCAAGGCCGCCTGAAGACCGGCACGCCGCCGCGCATCGACGGCCGCAGCATCGACTTCTCGCTGATGACCGAACAGCCCGGCGACCTCGATCCGGTGCCGGTATTCTCGGTGATGGGCAACGCCGCCATGCACCCCGAGCAGATGCCGTGCTGGGTTACGCACACCAACACCCAGACCCACGACATCATCCGTGCCGGCCTGGACCGCAGCCCGATGTACACCGGCGTCATCGAAGGCGTCGGCCCGCGCTACTGCCCGTCGATCGAAGACAAGATCCACCGCTTCTCGGCCAAGGAATCGCACCAGATTTTCCTGGAGCCGGAAGGCCTGACGACCAACGAATTCTATCCAAACGGCATCTCCACCAGCCTGCCGTTCGACGTGCAAATCAACCTGGTGCGCTCGATGAAGGGCATGGAAAACGCCCACATCCTGCGCCCCGGCTATGCCATCGAATACGATTATTTCGACCCGCGCGGCCTCAAGGCCTCGCTGGAAACCAAGGCCATCGGCGGCCTGTACTTCGCCGGCCAGATCAACGGCACCACCGGCTACGAGGAAGCGGCCGCGCAGGGCATGCTGGCCGGCATCAACGCCGCGCTGCAAACCCAGGGCCGCGAAGCCTGGACGCCGGCCCGTTCCGAAGCCTACCTGGGCGTGATGGTCGACGACCTGGTCACGCAGGGCGTGATGGAGCCGTACCGCATGTTCACCAGCCGCGCCGAGTACCGCCTGAGCCTGCGAGAAGACAACGCCGACATGCGCCTGACCGAGATCGGCCGCAAGCTGGGCTGCGTCGGCGACGCCCAGTGGGAAGCCTTCGAGACCAAGCGCGAAGCCGTCGCCCGCGAGCTGGAGCGCCTGCGTTCCACGTGGGTGAATCCGCGCATCCTGGAGGCGGCCGAATCCGAGCGCGTCATCGGCCAGGCGATCGAGCGCGAGTACTCGCTGGCCAATCTGCTGGCCCGTCCCGGCGTCGATTACGGCAAGCTGATGAGCCTGTCCGGCATCGACGGCCGCGAGCTGGCCGGCCCCGGCGTGAGCGACGAAGCGGTGCGCGAACAGGTGGAAATCCAGCTCAAATATTCGGGCTATATCGACCGCCAGACCAAGGAAGTCGAGCGCCACGAGCACTACGAAAACCTGAAATTGCCGGAAGGTTTCAGCTACCTGGACATCACCGCGCTGTCGGTGGAAGTGCGCCAGAAGCTGCACGCGCAGCGCCCGGAAACGCTGGGCCAGGCATCGCGCATCTCCGGCGTGACGCCGGCGGCGATCTCGCTGCTGCTGGTGCACCTGAAGAAGGCCGGTTTCGGCGGTTTTTTGAATCAAAAAGATGAGGCTGTTCAATGAAGGTGTTTGACCGTGTAGCCATTGCGGATGTTTTAAAACAAGGTATCAACAGTCTGAAGCTGGACCTCGGCGACGATCAGGTGGAGAAATTGCTGGACTACCTGGCGCTGCTGAACAAGTGGAACGCGGTGTACAACCTGACCTCGGTGCGCGATCCGATGCAGATGGTCACCCTGCACGTGCTCGATTCGCTGGCGGCGGTGCCCGCCTTCGCCGGCGCGCAGAACGTGCTGGACGTGGGGGCAGGGGGCGGCTTGCCGGGCATGGTGCTGGCGATCAGCCGTCCGGACATGAAGGTGTCGATGATCGACACGGTGCACAAGAAGACCGCCTTCCTGAACCAGGTGAAGGCGGAGCTGGGCCTGGCCAACGTGACGGTGTACACCAAGCGCGTGGAGCAGCTGGAAGTGAAGACCAAGTTCGATGTCATCACCTCGCGGGCGTTTGCCGACCTGTCCGACTTCGTCAACTGGTCCGGGCACCTGCTGCAGGAGGGCGGGCGATTCATCGCCCTGAAAGGGACGGCGCCGGCGGAGGAGCGGGAGCGGCTGCCGGAGCCATGGAAAGTGCAGAAACTGGAACCTTTGGAAGTGCCGGGGCTGGACGCGGAGCGCCACCTGGTCTTCATTCAAGCCGAAACCAAGTAAATGATTTATACGATATAAATGGTTTATACCGTTTATTCTGTATAAACAGTATAAATCGTTTATATCGTTTTAATAGTATAAATAATTAAGAAGCACAACACAAAGAAATACATGGCGAAAATTTTTTGCGTAGCGAATCAAAAGGGTGGTGTGGGGAAAACCACCACGACGGTAAACCTGGCCGCCGGATTGGCAAAGCTGGGCCAGCGGGTATTGCTGGTCGACCTGGACCCGCAAGGCAACGCCACGATGGGCGCGGGCATCAACAAGGCGGGCCTGCCTGCATCGACCTATGAGGTGATGCTGGGCGAATCCGACGTGGCCACCGCGCGCCAGCGTTCGGAGCCGGGACAGTTCGACGTCCTGCCCTCCAACCGCGAGCTGGCCGGCGCCGAGGTGGAGATGGTCTCGCTGGACAACCGCGAGCGCCGCCTGAAGGATGCGCTG
The DNA here is from genome assembly GCF_059422325.1 of Duganella sp. GW821-FHT01E12. Taxonomy (NCBI): domain Bacteria; kingdom Pseudomonadati; phylum Pseudomonadota; class Betaproteobacteria; order Burkholderiales; family Oxalobacteraceae; genus Duganella; species Duganella sp. GW821-FHT01E12. The sequence goes on from NZ_JBWKWR010000001.1 coordinate 457,063, forward strand.
GCCCTGGTCGACAAGGAGTACGACTTCATCCTGATCGACTGCCCGCCCGCGCTGTCGATGCTGACCCTGAACGGCCTGTGCGCCGCGCACGGCGTCATCATCCCGATGCAGTGCGAGTACTACGCGCTGGAAGGGCTGTCCGACTTGGTCAACACGATCAAGAAGGTGCACGCCAACCTGAACCCGGACCTGAAGATCATCGGCCTGCTGCGCGTGATGTTCGATCCGCGCATGACGCTGTCGCAGCAAGTATCGGCCCAGCTGGAGCAGCACTTCGGCGACAAGGTCTTCAAAACCATCATCCCCCGCAACGTGCGCCTGGCCGAAGCGCCGTCGTACGGCCTGCCGGGCGTCACCTTCGATCCATCCTCCAAGGGAGCGCAGGCGTACATCGCCTTCGGCGCCGAGATGGTCAAGCGCATCAAGAAAATGTAAGGCAATCACATGGCAACCAAAAAACTCAAAGGCCTGGGTCGCGGCCTGGAAGCGCTGCTCGGCGGCGACGGCGACATCACCACCCCGGACGCGAACACGCCGTCCGAACTGCCGGTCGCGCAGATGCAGGCCGGCAAGTACCAGCCGCGCACCCGGATGGACGAGGGCGGCCTGCAGGAGCTGGCCGCATCGATCAAGACCCAGGGCATCATGCAGCCCATCCTGGTCCGCCCGGTCGGCACCGACAAGCTGACCGGCGCCACCAAGTACGAGATCATCGCCGGCGAACGCCGCTTCCGCGCCGCGCAAATCGCCGGCCTGGAAGTGCTCCCTGTTTTGGTGCGCGACGTCGACGACCAGGCCGCCGCCGCGATGGCCCTGATCGAGAACATGCAGCGCGAGGATTTGAATCCGCTGGAAGAGGCGCAGGGCATCCACCGCCTGATCACCGACTTCAGTTTCACGCACGAGCAGGCGGCCACGGCCGTGGGCCGTTCGCGCAGCGCCGTCTCCAACCTGCTGCGCCTGATGAACCTGGCCAACGCGGTCCAGACCATGCTGATGGCCGGCGACATCGACATGGGCCACGCGCGCGCCTTGCTGTCGGTCGACGCCGCGACCCAGATCAACCTGGCCAACATGGTCATCGCCAAACGGTTATCCGTGCGTGAAACTGAAAAGTTGGTGGCAAAAACGCTGGAAGATCAAAAAGCGCCGCCGGCCGAAGCGCGTCAAAAAGAGAAATCCGGCGACATCGTCCGCCTGGAAGAAGAATTGTCGGACAAGCTGGCCACGCCGGTCGTATTCAAGATGGGCAGCAAGGGCCGCGGCCAGATGATCATCGCCTTCGCCGACCTCGACATCCTCGACGGCGTCCTGGCCCGCCTGCGCGCCTAATAAAATTGGGGTCAAGTCTGACATTCGGACACGGCCTCTGCCGTAACGACAGTCTACGGCCGAGTTCGTGTCCGAATGTCAGACTTGACCCCAAAATTCTCCTGAAAAACGAAAACGCTTAACTGGTTCCAACTTGGTGCAACCGGCGCGGAATTGTTTATAAAAGCGTCGCTTTCGTGCACCAATTGCTCTGCTGCGGTGCAGCAATGTTTGACGTGATACAGTAAAGACACATATAATCCCGTGTCTTTGGGTTTTATCGGCTTTTCGGGAGCTCGCCAGATGAATGATTCGACGAGTATTTCCAAGCCGATTTTTAAAGTCGTCGCCCTCCAGTTAGCTATCGCCACTGGATTCGCCTTGCTCGCCTGGAACTTGGGCGGAGTGCTCAAAGCTTGGTCGGCCGCCTATGGCGGAGCAATCGCAGTCATCGGGAGTCTGATGTACGCGATGATTGTTGCGGGCGGAACAAATGACGCCAAAAAAGCTTTCCGGTCGCATGTACGCGCCGAAGTTGTAAAAATATTTATCACGGTAGTGCTGTTTGTGTTGGCACTGGCGCTGTTTCAGTCGGCCTCTTGGTTATGGCTGATCTTGGGTTTCGCGGTGGCAACCTTAGCTTATTGGTTTTCACTGCTCGCAATTTAATCACCAAAATCTACTACTTTTATGACCACAGAAAACGCTGTAGGGGCACACGAAGCGCCCACCTCCATCGAGTACATTCAGCACCACCTGTCGCATCTGAAGTCTGCGGATGGCGCCTTTAACCTGGACACGTTCTGGGTTTCGGCCATTCTGGGCTTGATTTTCCTCGGTGTGTTCTACCTGGCCTCGCGCCGCGCGACCGCCGGCGTGCCGGGCAAGCTGCAAAACTTCGTCGAAGCCGTCATGGAGCTGGTCAACGAAGTCGTCAATTCCGCATTCCACGCCAAGAGCAAGGTCATCGCGCCGCTGGCCATCACGATCTTCTGCTGGGTTTGGCTGATGAACGCGATGGACTTCCTGCCGGTCGATCTGCTGCCTAAGCTGCTTGGCTACGCTGGCGTCCACAAGCTGCGCGTCGTGCCGACCGCGGACGTCAACCACACTTTCGGCATGTCGTTCGGCGTCATGCTGTGCATTATTGGTTTCTCGATCAAAGCCAAAGGTCTCGGCGGCTGGGGTAAAGAGTTGCTGACCGCGCCGTTCCACGCCCATGGCTTCATGGCTGTCGTGCTGGCCCCGGTCAACTTCATCTTCCAGATGATCGAGTTGCTGGCCAAGCCACTGTCGCTGTCGCTGCGACTCTTCGGCAATATGTATGCCGGCGAGCTGCTGTTCATTCTGATCGCTCTGCTGCCATGGTGGGCGCAGTGGCTGCTGGGTGGTCCTTGGGTTATCTTCCACATCCTGGTGGTGACCCTGCAAGCGTTTGTGTTTATGGCGTTGACTGTCGTGTACCTGAGCCTCGCGGTTGAGAAGCACTAAGCAACAAAATCGTTTTTAACTTTCAGTATCGTAGTCTTTTTTAAAATCTTAGGAGAAATTCAATGCAAGCTCTGATCGCACAAGTACAAAGCATGACCGTTCTGGCAGCCGCTATCATCATCGGCCTGGCCGCTATCGGCACCGCACTCGGTTTCGCAATTCTGGGCGGCAAATTCCTGGAAGCTTCGGCTCGTCAACCAGAACTGATGCCACAACTGCAAACCAAGCTGTTCGTTATCGCCGGTCTGCTGGATGCGATCTCGATGATCGGCGTCGGCGTTGCCCTGCTGTACACCTTCAGCAACCCGTTCCTGGCAGCTGTTCTGGCGGCACATTAATTCGCTCCCTTCTAGGAGAAACTTTTAGTTAGGAGCAAAGGTATGGACATCAATATGTCTCTCATCGGTCAGATGATCACCTTCGCGGTGTTGGTCTGGGTTTCGATGAAGTTCGTATTTCCTTCGCTGAATGCAGCGTTGGATGAGCGTGCCAAGCGTATCGCTGACGGTCTGGCTGCGGCCGACCAGGGCCAGCAGGCGATGGTCGTTGCTGAGAAGCGCGCCAGCGAAGCGCTGGCTGGTGCACGCGAAGAAGCTTCGCAACGCGTTGCCGACGCTGAAAAGCGCGCGCAACTGGTGGCGGAAGAAATCAAAGCAAATGCACAAGCTGAAGCCGACCGCATCATTGCGCAAGCCAAGGCCGACGCCGATCAGCAAGTGGCCAAGGCGCGCGAAGCGCTGCGCGCTCAGGTGGCTGACCTGGCTGTGAAGGGCGCCGAGCAAATCCTCAAGCGCGAAGTCAACGCCTCGGCCCACGCCGATCTGTTGTCGCGCCTGTCTGTCGAGCTGTAATCATGGCAGAAAACGCAACCGTCGCCCGTCCCTACGCGGAAGCTTTGTTCCGCGTAGCCCAAGCAGGTAAGGAATCGTTCAACCTCGCGGCGTGGTCCGAACTGGTGGCCGAACTGGCCCAGATCGGTGCCCACCCCGAGGTGCAAGCATTCGCCCGCAACCCGAAAGCTTCGGCTAGCGATGTGAGCGCCGCCATCACGGCACTGGTCAAGTCGCCGCTGAACACGGAAGCGAAAAACTTCCTGGCGATGCTGGTCGACAACGGCCGCATCAGTCTGCTGCCGGAAATCGGCGCGCAATTCCAGGCGTTGAAAAACGCCCAGGAAGGTGCGGCAGACGCCGACATCACCAGCGCCTTCGACCTGAGCTCGGCTCAAGTGAGCGAGCTGGTCGCCACGCTGGAAAAGAAATTCAGCCGCAAGCTGAACCCGGTTGTCACCGTGGACCCAGCGTTGATCGGTGGCGTGCGCGTGGTCGTTGGCGATGAAGTGCTGGACACTTCGGTACGCGCCAAGCTGCAGCAAATGCGTGTCGCACTGGTCGCATAAGCGTCGCTTAGAACAGATTCTTCATCTCGCGCAAGCTGAGAGAAACACTTTTAGGAGTTAGTATGCAACTCAACCCATCTGAAATCAGCGAGCTGATCAAGAGCCGTATCCAAGGCCTTGATGGCGGCGCTGAAGTACGCAACCAAGGCACGGTTATTTCCGTCGCCGACGGTATCGTCCGCATCCACGGCCTGTCCGAAGTGATGCAGGGCGAAATGCTGGAATTCCCTGGTAACACCTTCGGCCTGGCGATGAACCTGGAGCGTGACTCCGTCGGCGCCGTGATCCTGGGTGCTTACGAGCACATCTCCGAAGGCGACACGGTCAAGTGCACCGGCCGCATCCTGGAAGTGCCGGTCGGTCCTGAACTGCGTGGCCGCGTGGTCAACGCCCTGGGCCAGCCGATCGACGGCAAAGGCGCCATCGACGCCAAGCTGACCTCGCCAATCGAAAAGATCGCTCCAGGCGTTATCGCCCGTGAGTCCGTCTCGCAGCCTATGCAGACCGGTCTGAAGTCGATCGACGCGATGGTACCAATTGGCCGCGGCCAGCGCGAGCTGATCATCGGCGACCGTCAAACCGGTAAGTCCGCCGTGGCGGTTGATGCGATCATCAACCAAAAAGGCCAGGGCATGACCTGCATCTACGTGGCTATCGGTCAGAAAGCCTCGACGATCAAGAACATCGTGCGTTCGCTGGAACAGCACGGCGCGATGGAGTACACCATCGTTGTGGCCGCATCGGCCGCCGAATCGGCAGCGATGCAGTACATCTCGGCCTACTCGGGCTGCACCATGGGCGAATACTTCCGCGACCGCGGCGAAGACGCGCTGATCGTGTACGACGACCTGTCCAAGCAAGCCGTGGCCTACCGTCAGATTTCCCTGCTGCTGCGCCGCCCACCAGGCCGCGAAGCCTACCCAGGCGACGTGTTCTACCTGCACTCCCGTCTGCTGGAACGCGCAGCACGCGTCAACGCCGACTACGTCGAAGCCTTCACCGGCGGCGCAGTCAAGGGCAAGACCGGCTCGCTGACCGCACTGCCTATCATTGAAACCCAGGCGGGCGACGTTTCGGCGTTCGTGCCAACCAACGTGATTTCGATCACCGACGGTCAGATCTTCCTGGAAACCTCGCTGTTCAACTCGGGCATCCGTCCTGCGATCAACGCCGGTATCTCGGTGTCGCGCGTCGGTGGCGCCGCTCAGACCAAGGTCATCAAAAACCTGTCCGGCGGTATCCGTACCGACTTGGCGCAGTACCGTGAACTGGCTGCGTTCGCGCAGTTCGCTTCCGACCTGGACGAATCGACCCGCAAGCAGCTGGACCGCGGCGCCCGCGTGACCGAACTGCTGAAGCAGGCTCAGTACTCGCCACTGTCGATCTCCATGATGGCCGCTTCGCTGTTCGCAGTGAACAAGGGCTACCTGGACGACGTGCCGGTCAAGAAAGTGCTGCCGTTCGAAGCTGGTCTGCATGCATACCTGAAGACCAAGCAAGCTGACCTGATGTCCAAGATTGAATCGTCGAAGCAACTGGACAAAGATGGCGAAGCAACGCTGTCGGCGGCCATTGCTGACTTCAAAAAATCCGGCGCATTTTAAGCACAACGGCGCCCCGCGAGGGGCGCCTTACGCGCAGAAGGAGTAAGGACTCATGGCAGTAGGCAAAGAGATACGTGGCAAGATCAAGAGCGTAGAGAATACGAAGAAGATCACCAAGGCGATGGAAATGGTCGCCGCATCGAAAATGCGCAAAGCGCAGGATCGCATGCGCGCCGCCCGTCCCTACAGTGAAAAGATTCGCAATATCGCCGCTAATCTGGCTACCGCTAACCCGGAATACACCCACCCGTTCCTGGCTGAAGAGCAGCAGGACAAGGCGAAGGCCATAGGCTTCGTGATCGTCACCACCGACAAAGGTCTGTGCGGCGGCATGAACACCAACATCCTGCGCATGGTGACGGCCAAAACCCGGGAGCTGGAAGCAGCCGGCAACAAGATTGCCGCGGTAGCCATCGGTAACAAAGGTTTGGGCTTTTTGAATCGCGTAGGCGTCCCTGTCGTTGCGCAAGTAACGCAGATCGGCGATACGCCGCACCTGGAAAAACTGATCGGGCCGGTCAAGGTCATGTTGGAGAAGTTCCAGAACGGCGAGATCGACGCAGTCTACCTGTGCTACACCAAGTTCATTAACACGATGAAGCAAGAGCCGGTAGTGGAGCAGTTGCTGCCACTGCCAGCGGCCAAGACGCAGGCTGACGCAGGTAATCACAACTGGGATTACATCTACGAGCCAGACGCTGCGACCGTGATTGATGAGCTGCTGGAGCGCTATGTAGAAGCGCTGGTGTACCAGTCCGTGGCGGAAAACCTGGCGTCCGAGCAATCGGCGCGCATGGTGGCGATGAAATCGGCAAGCGACAACGCCGGTAACGTGATCGGCGAATTGAAGCTGATTTACAACAAGACCCGTCAAGCTGCGATTACCAAAGAACTCTCCGAAATCGTCGCCGGTGCGGCAGCGGTTTAAACGAATTTAACTATATTTGAAGGAACGAACATGGCTGATGGCAAAATCGTTCAGTGTATCGGCGCTGTGGTGGACGTAGAGTTTCCACGCAACGCGATGCCTAAGGTATTTGATGCCTTGAAAATGGAAGGCTCCGAGCTGACCCTGGAAGTACAACAACAGCTGGGCGACGGCGTGGTCCGTACCATTGCTCTGGGCTCGTCGGACGGTCTGCGTCGCGGCATGATGATCCAGAACACCGGCAAGCCGATCATGGTGCCAGTGGGTAAAGCTACCCTGGGTCGCATCATGGACGTGCTGGGCAACCCGATCGACGAATGCGGCCCGGTCGCTCACGACCAGATCGCCTCGATCCACCGCACTCCTCCTGCCTACGACGAACTGTCGCCATCGCAGGATCTGCTGGAAACCGGCATCAAGGTGATCGACCTGGTTTGCCCGTTCGCCAAGGGCGGTAAGGTCGGTCTGTTCGGCGGTGCAGGTGTGGGCAAGACCGTGAACATGATGGAACTGATCAACAACATCGCCAAAGCGCACTCGGGTCTGTCCGTGTTCGCCGGCGTTGGTGAGCGTACCCGCGAAGGTAACGACTTCTACCACGAAATGGCTGACGCCAAAGTGGTCGACCTGGAAAACCCGGCCAACTCCAAAGTGGCCATGGTCTACGGTCAGATGAACGAACCACCAGGCAACCGTCTGCGCGTCGCGCTGACCGGCCTGACCATCGCGGAATCGTTCCGTGACGAAGGCAAGGACGTGCTGTTCTTCGTCGATAACATCTACCGCTTCACGCTGGCCGGTACCGAAGTGTCCGCACTGCTGGGCCGTATGCCTTCCGCAGTGGGTTACCAGCCTACCCTGGCCGAAGAAATGGGCCGTCTGCAAGAGCGCATCACCTCGACCAAGACCGGTTCGATCACCTCGATCCAGGCCGTCTACGTTCCAGCGGATGACTTGACCGACCCATCGCCAGCGACCACCTTCGGTCACCTGGATTCGACCGTCGTGCTGTCGCGTGACATCGCCTCGCTGGGTATCTACCCTGCGGTGGACCCGCTGGACTCGACCTCGCGCCAGCTGGACCCGCTGGTCGTCGGCCAGGAGCACTACGACACCGCGCGCGCCGTTCAGGGCACCCTGCAGCGCTACAAGGAACTGCGCGACATCATCGCGATTCTGGGCATGGACGAACTGGCGCCGGAAGACAAGCTGCTGGTGGCACGCGCACGTAAGATGCAGCGTTTCCTGTCGCAGCCGTTCCACGTTGCTGAAGTGTTTACCGGTTCGCCAGGTAAATACGTTTCGCTGAAAGACACGATCAAGGGCTTCAAAATGATCGCTTCCGGCGAACTCGATCACCTGCCAGAACAAGCGTTCTACATGGTTGGCACGATCGACGAAGCAATCGAAAAAGCCAAGAAACTCAACTAATCGTTGAGCTTTGAGCGCGGCCCTGTGCAAGCGGGGCCGCATCACACCGACAGGACACACATGGCAAACACTATTCACGTTGACGTGGTTTCCGCCGAGGAGTTGATCTACTCGGGCGAAGCCGAATTCGTCGCGTTGCCGGGCGAGCAGGGCGAGCTGGGGATCTATCCCAAGCACACGCCGCTGATCACCCGCATCCGTCCGGGCGCGGTGCGCATCCAGGTACCAGGTCAAGCCGAGGAAGAATTTGTCTTCGTCGCGGGCGGCCTGCTGGAAGTGCAGCCGGGCGCCGTGACGGTGCTGGCGGATACCGCGATTCGCGGCAAGGATCTGGACGAGGCCAAAGCGGCCGCGGCCAAGAAACGTGCCGAAGAAGCGCTGGCGAACAACACCTCCGGGATCGACTACGCGAAAGCGCAAGCCGAACTGGCGGCGGCCATCGGCCAGCTGGCGGCGATCGCCAAACTGCGCGCCAAGCACTAAGCAACGCACAGCATCACAGGCAGCCTACTGCCTCTGCGGCCCGGTCGAGTTTTCGACCGGGCCGTTTTCATTTCAGGCCTCCGCGACCATGGCCGCCAGCAGTTCCGCGAAGGCGGTGGCGGCCGCGCTTTGGTAGGCGCCTTTGCGGCTCAGCAGCGCGACGCCGCGATGCGCGAAGGCCGGCGTCAGCGCTATCGCCTGCAGCGCCTCGTGCTCGCGCGCGATGGCGTCCGGCAGTATCGTCGCGATGCTGCCCCGCCGAACAATCTCGACTATCCCGCTGATCGTGTTGGCTTCCACGGCTATCCTCGGCCGTATGCCCTGCGCCTGGAAATACGCATCCACATGCATGCGGGTGGCGAAGTCGGCGGTCAACAGCGCCAGCGGCGCGGCCGCCAGGTCGGCCGGTGCGATGCCGTCCGCGCGCGCGGCGAACGGATGGCCCGCGCCCACCACCACGCTGAGCTTCTCGATGAACAGCGCGCGGCAATCGAGCTCCGCCGAGCGCACCGAGCTGAAGGCGATGGCCAGATCGACCTCATCCTCGGCCAGCGCGGATTCGATCGCGTCCAGCGCCATCTCGCGGATGTCGATGGCGATGCCGGGATGGCGGGCGTTGAAGCGCTCGATCACCGGCCCCACCAGATAGGCGGTGAACGTCGGCGTCATCGCCAGCCGCAGCACGCCGCGCGACAGGTCGTGGACGTCGTGGATGGCGCGCTGTCCCGCTTGAAGTTCCCGCAACGCCCTGCGCGCGTATTCGATATAAGCTGTTCCGGCGTCGGTCGGCCGCACCGTCCGCCCGGTACGGTCCAGCAGCTGCGCGCCCAGCGACTCCTCAAGCTGCCGGATCTGCTGCGACAAGGTCGGCTGCGACACATGCAGCACCTCGGCCGCGCGGGTGAAATTCTTGTGCTCCACCACGGCGAGCAGGTAGCGGATATGGCGTAGTTGCATGGCTTGAAACTATAGGCATTGGTTATGGACTTCATTGTATATGAGTCTTGGACGTAATAGCTCCGCCGCCTCATCATGACGTCACTGCCTCATCACACAAGGAGAAACGCCATGAAGTCCATCGTCGACGGAGTCATCAAGTTCCAACAGCACGCCTTCCCCGCGCTGTCGTCGCTGTTCAAGGAGCTGGCCACCACCCAAAGCCCGAGCGCGCTGTTCATCACCTGTTCGGACAGCCGCGTCGTGCCGGAGCTGCTGACCCAGCAGGATCCCGGCGACATCTTCGTCATCCGCAATGCCGGCAATATCGTGCCTTCCTACAGCTCCGAACCGGGCGGCGTGACTGCCACGGTCGAGTACGCAGTCGCGGTGCTGGGCGTGACCGATATCGTCGTCTGCGGCCACTCGGACTGCGGCGCGATGACGGCCATCTCCAGCTGCAAATGCCTGGATCACTTGCCGGCCGTCGCCAGCTGGCTGCGTCATGCGGACTCGGCCAAGGTGGTCAATGCCTCGCGCACCCATGTCTCGCCGGCCGCGCGGCTCAACTCCATGGTGCGCGAAAACGTCATCGCCCAGCTGGTCAACATCCGCACCCATCCCTCGGTGGCGCTGGCGCTGGAGCAGGGCCGCCTGAACCTGCACGGCTGGGTCTACGACATCGAAACAGGTTCCATCGTGGCGCTGGACGGCGAGACCAACAGCTTCGTCTCGCTGGCCGACCATCCACACACCCAGGCGACGCAAGCGAAGCACGGCGCCCTGGCCGCTTAACCATCCACCCACCCCGTTGATAAAGGAAATCACCATGCAACAGTCGAACGTATTTCAAGATCCCCGCCTCGAAGTCACCTATCGCGTGCTGGCCGCCAAGGCGCTGAAAGACCTGTCCTGGAAAGAGATCGCCGCCGGCAGCGGACTGAGCGTCCCTTACGTGACCGCCGCGCTGCTGGGCCAGCACACGCTGAGCAAGGACGCGGCCGAGCTGGTGTGCCAACGCCTGGGCCTGGACCAGGCCGACGCCGCGCAGCTGCAAGCCATCCCCCTGCGCGGCAGCATCCCCGGCGGCATACCCACTGATCCGACGATCTATCGTTTCTACGAAATGGTGCAGATCTATGGCACGACCCTGAAGGCGCTGGTGCACGAAGAGCTCGGCGACGGCATCATCAGCGCGATCAACTTCAAGCTGGACTTCAAGACCGAGGACGATCCGGAAGGCGGCAAGCGCGCCGTGATCACCCTGAACGGCAAGTTCCTGCCGAACAAGCCTTACTGATGCAAGCCCGGCCCACGCCAGCGCAGGCGTGGGCCACCTCTCCGAAAGGCGCCCGCCCGTGGCCAGCACCCCATCCCACCAGCTCGGCACAGGCCTCATGGTTCTGATGTCCGCGGCCACCGGCGTCGCCGTGGCCAGCAACTATTACGCGCAGCCGCTGCTGCACACCATCGCCGCCCAACTGGGCATCTCCAACGCCAGCGCCGGATGCATCGTCACCGCCGCCCAGCTCGGCTATGCCCTGGGCCTGATGCTGCTGGTGCCGCTGGCCGACCTGTTCGAACGCAAGCGGCTCGTGGTCGTCATGGCGCTGTTGTCCGCGGCAGGGTTGGTGCTGACGGCGCTCGCCAACAGCCTGGCGCTGGTGCTGGCCGGCACGCTGGTCACCGGCCTGTTTTCGGTGCTGGCGCAAATCCTGGTGCCGTTCGCGGCGACGCTGGCCGCGCCGGAGGAGCGCGGCCGGATCGTCGGCAATGTGATGAGCGGCCTGCTGCTCGGCATTCTGCTGGCGCGAACCGTCGCCGGTTATTTGTCTGCCGCCGCCGGCTGGCAGGCGGTGTACTGGTTCGGCGCCGCCATGATGGTCGCGACGGCGTTCGCGCTCGGCCGGGCGCTGCCCCGGCATCGCCAGTCGGCGAGGCTGAGCTATCCGCGCCTGCTGGCGTCGACGCTGACCCTGTTCGTGGAAGAGCCGGTGCTGCGCATCCGCGCCTTCCTGGGCGCGGTGGTGTTCTGCGTCTTCAGCGTGCTGTGGACTTCGCTGTCCTTTCTGCTGGCGGCCGAACCCTTCCATTACGACGACGGCACGATCGGCCTGTTCGGGCTGGTGGGAGCGGCGGGCGCGCTGGCTGCCTCCCCGGTGGGACGCTGGGCCGATCGCGGCAAGGCCGGCCTGGTCACCAGCGTCGGACTGGGCCTGCTGCTGCTGTCGTGGCTGCCGTTGGCCGCCGCCAGCACGTCCGTCGCCGCACTCTTGCTTGGCATCCTGGTGCTCGACCTGATGGCGCAGGCGATCCACGTGATGAACCTCAGCGTCATCAACCAGCTGCGTCCGGACGCCGGAAGCCGCCTCACGGCCTGCTACATGAGCTGCTATTTCATCGGCGGCGCCTGCGGCTCGATGCTGTCCACCTACGTCTACGCCCGCGCCGGATGGAGCGGCGTGTCGCTGGCCGGCGCCGCGTTGAGCGCCGTTGCGCTGGCCGCCTGGCGCGTTCAACCGGCGCCGATCGCGCCCGCAGAGGCAAGCACATTGTGATAGCGGGCACAGCAGCGAGGATTTGATCGTCCTACAATCGACGGCTACTTTCTGAAAAGAGCCAGATGAACCGAGCGCTGCTGACCATACTTGCCACCGTCGTCCTGAGTGCCATCGGCATCGGGCTGACCATGCCCATCATTCCGCAACTGATGCGCGACGTCGGCCACACGTCCGAGCTGGGCTGGCGCTTCGGCGCCTTCACCGGCCTGTACGCGCTGATGCAGTTCATCTTCTCGCCCATCCTCGGCGTGCTGAGCGACCGCATCGGCCGCCGGCCGGTGTTGCTGCTGTCGCTGGCCGGCACCGTGGTCGACTACCTGTTCATGGCGCTGGCGCCGACGCTGGCCTTGCTGTTCGTGGGCCGCGCGATCGCCGGCATCACCGGCGCCAGCATGGCGGTGACGTCGGCCTACATCGCCGACGTGACGCCGGAAGACCAGCGCTCGCGCCGCTACGGCCAGCTGGGCGCCTGTTTCGGCATCGGCTTCATCATCGGCCCGGTGATCGGCGGCCTGCTGGGCGGCTGGTGGGTGAGGGCGCCTTTCCTGGCGGCCGCGGCGATGAACGCCGTCAACCTGGTGCTGACCTTGCTGCTGGTGCGCGAATCGCACACGGCGCGCGCCGGCGAGGCGGCTGCTGCGGAGCGCATGTCCTACAATCCGCTGGCCAATCTGCGCTGGGCGGCCAGCTTCAAATCGTTGCTGCCGTTGATAGGCGCGTCCGGCGTGCTGGTGTTGATCGGCGAAATCGGCGGCACCGTCTGGGTGCTGTACGGCGAGGACAAGTTCGCCTGGGACTCGCTGACCATCGGCATCTCGCTGGCCGGCTTCGGCGCGTTTCACGCGCTGGCGCAGGCGTTCGTGGTGGGGCCGATCGCGGAGCGCTGGGGCGAACGGCGCGCGCTGATGGTGGGCGTCGCGGCCGACAGCAGCGCCTATATCCTGATCGCGCTGGCCAACCAGGGCTGGATGGCGTTCGCGCTGATGCCCTTGTTCTGCCTGGGCGGCATTGGCGCGCCGGCCTTGCAATCGCTGGTGTCGGCCAGCGTGGGCCCGGCGCAGCAGGGAAAACTGCAAGGCGTGCTGGCCAGCACCGCCAGCCTGGCGACGGTGATCGGCCCGGTGGCGATCAGCACGATCTACTTCATGTCGCGCGGCCGCTTCCCCGGCCTGGTGTGGCTGATCGGCGCCGGCCTGTATGTGCTGTGCCTGCCGGTGTTGATGCGCAAGCCCGCTGCAGCGAGTTAGCGTTTCAGCTCAATCAGTGCGCGGGGAGGCGGCGAAACGGCGAGTGCCGGTCGGCACACGGTTCGGCGATTTCCAGCGCCGTAATCGCCGCGCTTTTTGACACCGATGGCGGAACCTGAACACGAAGAAGCTGGGCGAGCCCAAAACATTCGATTCACTCAGTGGGAATTGATGGACAAGCACGTTGAAAATAGCGCTCGGTTTGTGTCCAGTGCCAAGCAGGCGTACTTCCATGCCTTTCAAAATACCACGAAGGCCCTCGTCGAACAAATATGTAGGAATCGGTGTAGCGTGCGTTAGTTGTGATATCCGCCCACTCGATCAAAAACTCTAAGCTATTTTTTTCTGTGCTCTTCCAACAGTAGAGAGTTAAGCCGACATATCGATTTGTTTTATCAAAAGTAGCAATTGGCGGCAAACGTAAGTCATTCCGTGCCTCGCCTAAAACCTGACGTATGGAAGACTCCGATTTGGCCGATGAGGCATTGGTTACATCGATTAAAAAAAAAGTGATGGACGTACTTGCATCCATAATGGCGTCTAGTAGCGGCCGCTCACGTTCGCGAACGTAAAACCGCTGCTTTATGTTCTCAAAGGGAGCCTTCGGTTCATAGATACCTGGTTCGATGGTGGGTTTTTTTTCTACCTGAGCCAAGCTTAAAGGCGAAACGCAAATCGCCAGTACGGCGAAAACGGCGAATAGTTTCATAACTCAGGACATTTCTTAAAATTTGAGGAAACACCGAGTGCGAATATAGCATCGTCATCTTTTGATAACTGTTTTATATTGGTAGGTCCAGTAAGTAATACCTTTCGTAGCGTTGACATCCACTCCGACGTCGCGAGGTTGTGACAGCGGCCATAGCCGTTCACGCTTGGTCACCATACAATTGGCGGCTACTTCATGCAAAGGCCCCATGAATCGCGCACTGCTGGGCGCGGTCGGTATCGGGCTGACCATGCCCATCCTCGGCATTCTGAGCGACCGCATCGGACGCCGGTCAGTACCGCCAGCCTGATGCGCCGTCGGTGGCGTCGTAGCCGACGGCACAGCCAAGCCTTGCTATCGCTTGCCGAACTTGTCCTTCGAGCGGGCGACGGCGGCGCGTTGCATCACTTTCCACTTGGCGACCTCGGCGATGCGGTCCAGCGGCGTTTGCTGGCTGCGGCGCGCTTCGCGCAGCAGCTTGTGGTAGTTCAGCAGACGGTCCTCATCCACTGCGCCGCGCACCGCGCAGCCGGGCTCGCCGGCATGGCGGCAGTCGCGGAACTGGCAGTGCGCCGCCAGCGCGTCGATGTCCTCGAACGCGGCCGTCAGGCTGGCCTCGTCGGCGTCGGGCTGCCAGCTGCGCAGGCCCGGCGTGTCGATGATGCAGGCGCCGCCGGCGCAACGGTGCAGCGAACGCGACGTCGTCGTGTGCCGCCCGCGCCCGTCTCCCTTGCGCACGCCGCCGGTCTGCTGGCCGGCCTGCGTCAGCGTGTTGGTCAGCGTCGACTTGCCGGCGCCCGAGGAGCCCAGCAACACCAGCGTCTGGCCGGCGCCCAGCCACGGCGCCAGCTGCGTCGCGGCATCGTCGCTGAGCGTGTTCACGGCCAGCAGCGGAATGCTGGCGGGCAGGCGCTGGCGCAGCAGCGCCATGCGCTGTTCCACCTCGTCGCCGATGTCGGCCTTGCTCATCACCACCACCGGCTCCACGCCGGCCGTCTTGACGATGGCGAGGTAGCGTTCCAGCCGGCGCGGATTGAAGTCGTGGTCCAGCCCCATCACCAGTAGTGCCGTGTCGACGTTGCTCGCCAGGCTGTGATGCTGGCCGTCGTTGCCGCGCCGGGCGATGTGGGTGGTGGGCGGCAGCAGCGCGCCGAGCCAGCGTTCGTCGTGGGCCAGCGTAGTGCTGAGCACCCAGTCGCCGACCGCCAGCGCGGCGTCGTGCAGCGCCGGCAGCACGCGGGCGCGGAACTCCTCGTGGCCGTCGTGGACGGTGAGCCAGTCGCGCTGGATTTCGGTGATGCGCACCAGCCGGGCGTTGGCCGGGGCGTCGTGCAGCAGGTGGAGCTGGCTGGCGATGGTTTGCGTTAAGCCGATAAGGCGCAGCGATTCAAAATCGATGTCGATCATGGTGTGTGTGTTTCCTGATTCCGGTAAGGCGAGCAATACCCTTCGCGACTGGGCGAATGGGTGGCGAATACGGGAAGTCAGCTGCGCGAGAACGCGCGGATCAACACACTACGGAGGGGAGTCCCGACGTAATCAGGCAGCCGCCAGGAGGGCAGTATCTACTTGGCGCATTTTATGGTCTCCTGTGGGTGGGTTAGGCGCACAGTGTCTCATCGGACGATGGCGCCGTCAATGATGGTGACGCTGTGGCCGCCTATCCATGGCTCGCCGTCGAGGTAGCGGACGGCGACGCGGCCGTCGCGGCCGAGCGCGGTGCCTTGGCGGACGGTGTAGTCCCGGCCGCCGCCCAGCAGACGGGCGATGCAGGCGTTGGCGCTGCCGGTGACCGGGTCTTCGATCATCACGCTGTTCTCCACACACACTGCGCGCACTTCGTAGTCCGCCGGGCCGCCCGACGGATGCGGACCATACGCCGCGACGCCGTTGATGCCGGCGCGTTGCGTCAGCTCGCTCAAGGCGGCGGCGTTGCAGCTCAGCGCCAGGCAGTCGGCCGCCGTGTCGAGCCGAGCGACCAGCCAGCGTATGCCCATGTCGACCACCACCGGCGGCGCGTCCTCGGCCAGCGCGTCGGCGCCCAGCGCCGCGCACAGCAGCGGCGTCAGTCCGGCGTCCAGCGCGGCGTGCGTGGCCGGCGGGGCGCGGAACGCCAGGCTGCCGCCGTCGCCGATGCGCAGCGGTACCAGGCCGACGCCGCATTCCTGCACCAGCAAGCCTGGCGTCCTGGGCCGCAGTCCCGCCTCCAGCAGCGCGTGGGCCGTGCCCAGCGTGGGATGGCCGGCAAACGGAAATTCCTCCGCCGTGGTGAAGATGCGCACCCGGTAATCGGCGGCCGGATCGGTGGCCGGCAGCACGAAGGTGGTTTCGGACAGATTGGTCCAGCGGGCGATGGCTTGCATCTGCTCGCCGCTCAGTCCCTCCGCGTCCAGGATCACCGCCAGCGGATTGCCCATGAACGGTGCGCTGGTGAAAACATCGACCTGCTTGAAACGACGGCTCATCTCTGCTCCTTGCAACTGCGGCGGTAGTCGGCCGGCGGCTTGCCGACCAGTTTTTCGAAATCGGTGGTGAAGTGGGCCTGGTCGTAATAGCCCAGTGCCTGCGCCAGCGCGGCCAGGTCGACATCGCTGCCGTGCGACAGCTGGTCGGCCGCGTCCAGCAGGCGGTTGCGGCGTATCACCCATTTCGGCGTGGCGCCCACGTATTCCTTGAACAGCATCTGCAGGCTGCGCACGCCGATGCCGGTGTGATCGGCCAGCTGCCGCACCTGCGTGATGTCGGGATGCTGCTGCACCGCGTCCAGGATCTGCGCGATGCGCGCGGTCTGCGGATCGGGCGCGGGCAAGGCGCGGCGCAGGATGGCGCTGGCCGCCTCCACCATGCCGGCATCGTCGGCCGCCGCCAGCACGCTGCGTTCGGCCTCGGCGTCGTCGCAATCGAACAGCGACGACAGCGGCAATTCGCGGTTCGTCGCGGACTGTACCGGCTGCTTCAGGAAGCAGCGGAAGGCGCCCGGAAGAAAGCGCACGCCGAGGATGCGGCCGCTGTCCCTGAGCGTGTATTCGAAAGCCCCCGTCATCACGCCGAACACCGCCGTGCGGCCGGCGTCGAACACCAGGTGGATGCAGGGCGAGGGCAGGGTGCGCTGCACATGGACCACGCCCTCCGGCAACTTCCACGCGACCAGCCAGAAGTATTCGACGAACGGCGCCAGGTCCGGCGGCGGCAGGTAGCGTTCCAGGCGGAAGGCTTTCTCCGCAGCGGCGGGATTGACCACGCCTTTGGGCCGGCTCGTCACGGTTTGCATGATGGGGTTCGCGTTTTTACAAGACCGCCATCATAGCAAGAGATATCGTGGCGTCTCTTCACCATCGACAGGAGTAACACCATGGCAACCCAACTGACCTTGTACCACTGCCCGTATTCGCGCTCCACGGGCGTGATGACCTTGCTGGAAGAACTGCACGCGCCCTACGCGCTGCAGGTGATGAACATGAAGCAGGGCGAGAACCGCGCGGCGGCCTACCTGGCCATCAACCCGATGGGCAAGGTGCCGGCGATCCGCCACGGCGACGCCATTGTCACCGAGCAGGTGGCGATCTACCTGTACCTGGCCGACCTGTTCCCGGACGCCAAACTGGCGCCGCCGCCGGGCGATCCGCTGCGCGGGCCCTACCTGCGCTGGATGGCCTTCTACGGCAGCTGCTTCGAGCCGGCCATCGTCGACAAGTGGATGAAGAACACGCCGGCCGACAAGGCGTCCTGCCCCTACGGCGATTTCGACACCATGTTCAACACCTTCGTCGAACAGCTGTCCAAGGGGCCGTACCTGCTGGGCGAACAGTTCAGCGCGGCCGACGTGTTGTGGGCCTCGTCGCTGGGCTGGATGGGCGCCTACGACCTGCTGCCCAAGCTGCCCGTGATCGAGCAGTACGTGGCGCGCGTCACGAGCCGGCCTGCGTTTGCCGCAGCCAATGCCAAGGACGGCGAACTGGCCGCCGCCCAAGCCGCCGCCTAACTGTTGCTTGGTCTCACCATATTTTTCCAGTGTGACATTTTGTTAGTTTTGCAATGGCAATAACCCCGTATTGTGTTGCAACTTTTGTCTCAGGCAAAAGTATAAAAACATAATCCACTAGGGGAAATACATGAAAAGAATACTCGCCTTGCTGGGCGTCGTGGCAGTGACCGGTTGCGCATCGGTGGCTGGCGAAAAGATGCAGCCGGTGTCTGTGACCACGATTTTCGATAACAAGGAAATCGCCGGCTTGGGATGCACGTTGACGAACGATGCCGGAAGCTGGTTCCTGACCAGCCCGGCAAGCGTGACCGTGCATAAGAGCACGGGCGATCTGGCGATTGATTGCAAGAAGGATTCCTACGCCGGCACGGCCACGGCCGTGTCCAAATCGAATGGTGCGGTGTGGGGCAATATCCTGCTGGGCGGCGGCATAGGCTACATCGTCGACCGCAATACCGGAGCAGGTTTCGACTACCCGCCGACCATCGTCGTGACGCTGCGCCAGCTCGACACCGCCGGCATTCCTGCCAATGCACCGCTCAAGCCGGTGTCGGCAAACGAAAGCGCCGTCAAGGCGAACTGACTGAACGAGACGTATAACCTGTAGTTTTTTGTCCGGGACGGCCAGCAATTGGCCGTCCCGTGTTCGTTGCATATTGTTATCTTCTATTTCCTGAGTGATAATTTGATGGACAATAAGTCCACCAGGAAAAATAAATGAAGAAAATACTCGTTTTGGCTGGCGTCTTGGCGATGACAGGCTGCGCGACGGTGGTAGGCGAAAAGATGCAGCCGGTGGCCGTGACTACGATTTTCGACAGCCGGGAAATTGCCGGCCTGGGCTGCACACTGAGCAACGATGCCGGCAGCTGGTTCGTGACCAGTCCGGCAAGCGTGATGGTCCACAAGAGCACGGGTGACCTGGCGGTCGACTGCAAAAAGGACGCTTACGTTGGTAACGCCACGGCAGAGTCCAAGGCGAACGGCGCGGTGTGGGCCAATATCCTTGTGGGTGGGGGCATCGGCTACATCGTCGATCGCAATACCGGCGCCGGCTTCAATTATCCGCCGAGCATCGTCGTGACGGTACACACGGCGTCTCCCGTTACGGCCAACGTACCGGTTGACGACGTGCCGCTGAAATTGATGTCGCCCAGCCAGAGCGCCGCCAGGGTCAACTGATCGCGGGAGGCGCGCGCCGCACGGTGTTGACCTGGCTGGACGCGGGCTGCAAGGCCGTTTCGAGAATGGCGAGCGCCAACCGAGGCTGCGCGCTGCCGCACATGAAGATGTCGGCGGCGGCGAAGCCGCATTCGGGCCAGGTGTGGATCGAGATGTGCGATTCCGCCAGCAGCACCACGCCGGTCACGCCCAATCCCTCCCCGAAGCCGTGGAAGTGACTGAACAGCACGCGCGCATGCGCCGCCTCGGCCGCCGCGCGCAGCAACGCTTCCAGCTCCGCGCAATTGCTCAATTTTTCGGCGGCGATGCCGCCCAGGTCGGCCAGCAGATGCGTGCCGGCCGGTTGGTGCACGGCCGCCGCGTTCGGGAGCGCTTCGCGTTTCACTTGTGGCCTCCGCCGCCGGAACCGCCGCCGTAGCTGCCGCCGCCGCCGCCGGTGTTGGAACTCCAGGTGCTGCCCCGGTAGCTGCTGCCGTAGTTGCTGCCGCCGCTCATCGCGCGCATCCAGCTGCTGCCCGAGGTGACCACGGAAACAATGACCGCGTAGATGAAGAATTTGCTCATGAGTTGTCCTCGTTGTCCATAAACCAGGCGGGCAGGTAGATCGCCGCCGCGCCGAGCAGGCTGAGGAACCAGGTGCCGGAGAAGTTCATCAGCAGCGGTATCGCGTTAATCGCCAACATGAACCAGATGATGTACTTGGCGGTGTCGCGGTAGCGGCGATTGCCGCCCTTGGCCTTAGCCTGCGCACCCACGCGGCCCTTGAACTTGTCGCCGAACCAGGCCTTGAGCTGGTCGGCCGACACCGGCGACGAGCGCGACCACGTCATTTCCTGGTCCGTGCTTTCGGCCGCCAGCCGGATCTGGCAGGCGGCATATTCCTCCACCCGCGTGCGGTCGCCCGCCGCCACCCGCCAGTTGAAGGCGCCGGCGGCGAAGGTCACCACCGAGCCGTAGTCGTACAGGCGGGAAAACTGCGACTTATCCACAGTCACCGTCGGCGCGCCGGGCGCGTACGCCACCGGCCACTCGGCCAGCACGTTCGAACCGGACCAGCCTTCGTCCGTCTCCACCAGCCACGAGAAGCCGGCGCGGGTGCCGTACATCAGGTACTCGTTCCACTGCGTGCCCTCGTCGTCGGCGCGGCGCATCATGCCGATGATGGTGAAGTCCTGGTTGTTGATTTTGGCGGTCGCGCCCAGTTCTATCGTCATCGGCACGGCGGCCACGCGCTCGCCGGCGGCCAGCACCTCGGCCTTCGGGCTGGCGGCGTCGATCTGCGCGTGGCAGGCCGGGCATACCAGCGTGGCCGTCACGCCGGGGATGTACTTGATGCCGCTGCCGCAGGACGGGCAGTCGAGTGCGTCGAGCTTGCCGCGATAGCGTCCGGCCGCGCGCTGGATGGTGTCGTCGTCTCGCAGCAGCTGGCACTTCATGCTCTCGAGCGTGACGGCCAGGCCGGTGTAGACCACCGGGCGCGGCGAATCCGAATAATCGAGCGTGATGAACTCCACGCCGCGCCGGAAGTCGGCTACCCTGGCCTGATAGCCTTCGCCTACCTTGAACGGCAGCTCGCCCTGGCCGCCTATGCAATCGGCGGTGCGGATTTCGGCGGCGGTGTAGGGCGCGCCGTTGATCGGGTAATTGCGGCCGGGCTGCAGCTGCTCGAACGCCGGCAGCGCCGCCGAGGCCTGGGGATCGATCTTGAATTCGGCGGTGACAGTGTACATGCCGGACGAATCGCCCAGCCACGAGGTCACGCCGTCGTCGAACAGCAGATACCACTCGTTCCACATGCCGGCCGAGTAGCGCAGCTGGATGCGGCCGACCACCGTGAACTGGCGCTTGCCCAACACGCCGGCGGTGCCGATCTGGATTGGCGAGTAGTCCTCCAGCACGGACGACATCTTGCCCAGGCCCTTGACCGAGTCGGCGTCCTTGAGCACGCTGGTGCTGCAGTATTCGCAGACAGCCATAACCGAGGCATGCGAGCGGAATTTGACTTCCGCGCCGCAGCTGGGACAGGAAACGATTTGCATTAGCCGAGCAGTTTTTTCAGCAGTTCGGCCTTGGTGCTGTCGTAGTCGGTAGCCGTGATCAAGCCCTTGTCGAGCAGACCCTTAAGTTTTTCCAGCCGCGCCTCGACCGAGTCCTCGGCCGGCGCCGCGGGTGCGGCGGCGGCCGGAGCCGCCTGCGGCGCCAGCGACGCGCCCAGCGCCTGGCCCATCACCTGGCCCAGCTGCACGCCCGCGCCCAGGCCGACGCCGATGCCGGCCATGCCGCCCTCGTTCTGCGCCGCCAGCGGAATCGCGGTGGCCGCCTGGTACTTGGTGAAGCCGGCCATCTTGTCGGCGCTCATGCCGCCCTTCATGCCGGCGGAGATGCGCTCGTCCAGCGCGGCCTGCAGTTCCTCCGGCAGGCTGACGCTGGCGACGTTGAATTCATCGAGGCCGATGCCGTAGCGGCCGAACGCCGTGGCCAGGTCGCCCTTGACCTGCTGCGCCATCAGCGCCTGGTTGGCCGCCATGTCCAGGAACGGCACTTGCGCGCTGCCCAGCGAGCTGGCCATGGTCGCCATCAGGATGCCGCGCAGCTGTTCTTCCACCTCGTCGCGGGTGTAGGCCTCGCGGGTGCCGCTGATCTCCTTGAAGAACAGGCGCGGATCGGCCACGCGGTACGAGTACATGCCGAAGGCGCGCACGCGCACCATGTCGAAGTCCTTGTCGCGGATGGTGATCGGCTGCGGCGTGCCCCATTTGCGGCCGGTCTGCACGCGGGTGCTGAAGTAGTAGACATCCGACTTGAACGGCGAATCGAACAGCTTGTCCCAGTTTTTCAGATTGGTCAGCACCGGCAGGGTTTGCGTGGTCAGCTTGTGGGTGCCGGGGCCGAACACGTCGGCGATCTGGCCCTCGTTGACGAACACCGCCATCTGCGATTCGCGCACCACCAGCACGCCGCCGTTCTGGATCTCCTGGTCCTGCATCGGATAACGCCATGCCAGAACGCCGTCGACTTCCTCGTTCCACTGCAGTACGTCGATAAACTGCTTCTTGATAAAGCTGCCTAAGCCCATGATGGTCCTCGCGAAAAAAATTAGGAAATGCAGGCGCCGTTGATGGCGCCGATGGAAATGGAGATAGCGCCCAGCAAGCCGCCGAAGGCCGCGTTGTTGCCTTCTATCTGGTCCTTCGACATGTTCAGCACGCGGGTGGTGATGGCGTAGGCCAGCATCTGCACCACCATCGCGCCGAGCGCCCAGGCGGAGAACTCGCGGTAATCGGCAGTATGCACCAGCGCCGACGCGATGGTGATGGAAAAACCTATCAAGGCCCCGCCCAGCGATAGCGCGGCGGCGAAATTGCCCTGCCGTATCAGCAGCACCTCGTCGAAAGGCGTCATCCACGTGTAGGCTTTGAAGAAGACCGCCAGCAGCACTGCGGCCAGCAAAAGATGAATCAGGTAGTTTAGGATGGCGGGCACGGCGCACCTTGGGTTAAAGTGGTTAACTTGCTAACGCTCAAACATATTAGTGCAAAAATAGCTAAATGACCAAAAAGATTCTCATCCTGTCCGTCTTCGTCGTCGCATCCTGCGGCCTTGCCTACGAATTAATCGCCGGCGCCCTGTCCAGCTACTTGCTGGGCGACTCGATCCTGCAATTCTCCACCATTATCGGCTGCTACCTGTTCGCCATGGGCGTGGGCGCGCATTTTTCCAAGTATGTCAGGGACGAGGATGTGCTGGCGCGCTTCGTGGACATCGAACTGGCGGTCGGCCTGGTCGGCGGCCTGTCGGCGGCCGTGCTGTTCCTCACCTTCTCGTGGATGGCGGCGCCGTTCCGCACGCTGCTGTACGTGATGGTGTTCCTGATCGGCGCCTTCGTCGGCATGGAGGTGCCGCTGGTGATGCGCGCCCTGAACGAGCGCAGGACCGAATTCAATGAGCTGGTCAGCCGCGTGCTGACCTTCGACTACCTGGGCGCGCTGGCCGTGTCGCTGCTGTTCCCGCTGGTGCTGGCGCCGTATCTGGGACTGGTGCGCACCGGCTTCTTGTTCGGCATGCTCAATGTGGGCGTCGCCCTGTGGACCATCACCGCGTTTCGCACAGAGCTGAAAAACGTCACCGGCCGCATGCTGCGCGCCGCCAGCGTGATGTGCGTGTTGGTGTTCGGCTTCGCCTTCGCCGACAAGATGACCTACTGGGGCGAGCATGGCCTGTTCGGCGACGAGATCGTGTACGCCACCACCACGCCCTATCAGCGGCTGGTGATCACGCGCTGGAAGGACGACCTGCGCCTGTACATCAACGGCAACCTGCAATTCTCCTCGCGCGACGAGTACCGCTATCACGAGGCGCTGGTGCATCCGGTGCTGCAGCCGCTGCCCTGGGCGCGGCGCGTGCTGGTGCTGGGCGGCGGCGACGGCCTGGCGCTGCGCGAGATCCTGCGCTATCCGAACATCCAGCAGGTCACGCTGGTCGACCTCGATCCGGCCATGACCGGCGCCTTCACCAAGCGCGAGGAGCTGGTCAAGCTCAATCACGGCTCCTTTAGCGACAAGCGCGTGCGCGTCATCAACGCGGACGCCGCGATCTGGCTGCAGCATAATGACGACATGTTCGACGCCGTCATCGTCGATTTCCCCGATCCGTCCAGTTTCGCGCTGGGCAAGCTGTATTCGGTGCCGTTCTACGGCATGGTGAAGAAGCACCTGGCCGCCAACGGCCTGATGGTGGTGCAATCGACGTCGCCGTTCTTCGCGCCGCACGCCTATTGGACCATCGATGCCACGCTGCGCGAGGTG
This sequence comes from Duganella sp. GW821-FHT01E12, assembly GCF_059422325.1. NCBI lineage: Bacteria > Pseudomonadati > Pseudomonadota > Betaproteobacteria > Burkholderiales > Oxalobacteraceae > Duganella > Duganella sp. GW821-FHT01E12. The sequence continues at coordinate 481,135 of NZ_JBWKWR010000001.1, forward strand.
GGCCTGAAGACCTATCCGTACCACGCCTATGTGCCGTCGTTCGGCGAATGGGGCTTCATCCTCGCCACGCCGCAGGCGGACTACAAGCCGCCCACCGAATACCGCCTGCCGATGCGCTACCTGAACGCCGACACCACGCGCGAGATGTTCATCTTCCCGCCGGATATGAAGGCGCTGCCGATGGAGCCGAACCGCCTCAACACGCAATCTCTGGTGCACGAGTTCGAGCAGGACTGGCGCCGGGTGATACGCTGATGCTGCGCCGTTCCTTCCTCGTGTGGGCCGGCGCCAGCGGCGTGGTGGCGGCGGGCAGCGTGGCAGGATTTCACCGCTGGCAGGAGATCACGCCAGCGGTGCATTATCCTGGCCGCGCCGAGGGCCACTTCCTGCGCGACCGTCGCGCCTTGCCGCCGCCGTCGCAAGTTATCCACACCGACGTCGCCATCCTCGGCTCCGGCGTGGCTGGCCTGACCGCCGCCTGGAAGCTGAAAAAACTCGGCAAGACCGACGTGCTGATGATCGACGGCCCTCAGCCGCACGGCAACGCCGCCGGCGGCGCCTTCGGCGACCTCGAATATCCGACCGGCGCGCACTACCTGCCGTTGCCGTCGCCGGAATCGGTGCACGTGCGCGAGATCCTGGCCGACCTGGGCATCATCCAGAAGGATGCGATGGCCGAGAAGCCCTACTACGACGAGCGCTACATCCTGCACGGGCCGGAGGAGCGGCTGCTGTTCAACGGCCACTGGCAGGACGGCTTCATCCCCACCGACGGCGTGCCGCAGTGGGAGCGCGACGAACACACGCGTTTCTTCGCCGAGGTAACGCGACTGCGCCAGACGCATGGCGCGGACGGCCGCCGCGTGTTCGTGTTCCCCACCGTGCTGTCGTCGGAAGACCCGCAGTGGCAGGCGCTGGACCGCATCACCCTCAAGCAGTGGCTGGAGCAGAACGGCTACAAGTCGCCGACGCTGCACTGGTACCTGAACTACTGCTGCCGCGACGATTACGGCACGCGCTACGACCAGGTCTCGGCCTGGGCCGGGCTGCACTACTACTGCAGCCGCTGGGGACAGGCCGCCAACGCCGGCAACGGCGCCTGGCTCACCTGGCCGGGAGGCTTGCAGCCGCTGGCTTCCGGCATCGAGCGCGCATCCGGCGTGCAGCGCATGGCCGGCACCGCGGTGTCGCTGAAGACCACGGCGGACGGCGTCGAGGCGCTGTGCTTCAAGCTGGAAAACGGCCAACCGGTCACCTACGTCGTCCGTGCCCGCAAGGCCATCTGCGCGATGCCCACCTACGTGGCTGCGCGAGTGGTGGAGAACATCGCCGCCTACGGCTTCGATCCGGTCAAGCACGTACCGGACTATGCGCCGTGGATGGTGGCGAACTTCCTGCTCAAGCGCTTTCCGGACGAGCGTCCAAGCCAGCCGCTGTCGTGGGACAACGTGGTGTACAGCGAGCCGGGACTGGGCTTCGTCGTCTCCACCCACCAGGACATCCGCGTGCAGCCGCCGGAGAAGACCGTGTTCAGCGCCTACGTCGCGCTGTCCGACCGCAAGCCCGGCGCCGCGCGCCGCTGGATGGAGGCCGCCACGCCGGAAGAGCTGCTGGCGCTGGCCAGCGCCGATCTGAAGGAAGCCTACGGATCGCAGTTCGCCTCCTGCGTCGAGCGGGTCGACATCACGCTGCGCGGCCACGCGATGGCCTCGCCGGGCCCCAACTTCCGCAGCAACGCCGGCATGAAGGCGCTGCGCGAGGCCGATGGCCCCATCCTGTTCGCGCACGCCGACCTGTCGGGCTTCTCGGTCTTCGAGGAAGCCGCGTGGTGGGGCTGCCGTGCCGCCGCACTTGCCGCAAAGTGATAAGCTATTCCGATGACACATAACGCCCGCCAGCGCTTCGGCGCCTCCGCCAAACTGAAACTGCGTGAAAGCGACGCAGACGACGCGGCTTTTTCAAGCCGCTCCGCCAACCCGGAACTGAGCAAGGCCAAGGCCAAGGCGCTGGACCTGAAGCGCACCGCCGCGCTGATCGCCCGCATCGGCGCCCTGCAGGACAAGCTGTATGCGCAGCGCCAGCAGAAGGTGCTGCTGATCCTGCAGGGCATGGACACCGCCGGCAAGGACGGCACGATACGTGTCATGTTCAACGGCATCAGCCCGATGGGCGTGCGCGCGGCGGCCTTCAAGCAGCCGACCGACAACGAACTGGCCCACGATTACCTGTGGCGCGTGCACCAGCAGGTGCCGGTCAAGGGCGAGATCGCGATCTTCAACCGCAGCCACTACGAAGACGTGTTGATCACCAAGGTGCAGGGCATGATAGACGGCGACGAATGCAAGCGCCGCTACGCGCAGATCCGCGATTTCGAACGCATGCTGACGGAGACTGGCACGGTGATCGTCAAGGTGTTCCTGCACATCTCGAAGGAAAAACAGCGCCGGCGCCTGCAGGAGCGGCTGGACGATCCCGACAAGCAGTGGAAATTCAATCCGACCGACGTCGAGCAGCGCAAGAAATGGGACGACTACCAGCGCGCCTATGAACGCGCCATCCGCGAGACCAATATGCCGCACGCCCCGTGGTACGTGGTGCCGGCCAATTCCAAGACGCACCGCAACCTGGTGGTCGCCAGCCTGCTGCTGGAGACTTTGGAAGACATGGACCTGGCCTATCCCGAGCCGCATCCCGACCTGTCCTCGTTCACCGTGGAGTAAAGGAGCTTACCTATGCTGCAACTTAAAGATCCCACCCTGCTGCGCCAGCAGGCCTACATCAACGGCGCGTGGAGCGACGCCGACAACGGCGCCACGCTGGCCGTGACCAATCCCGCCACCGGCGAGCAGCTCGGCACCGTGCCGCTGATGGGCGCAGCCGAAACGCGCCGCGCCATCGCCGCCGCCAAAGCCGCCTGGCCGGCCTGGCGCAAGAAGAGCGCCAAGGAGCGCGCCGCCATCCTGCGCAAGTGGAATGACCTGATCCTGGCAAACACCGAAGACCTGGCCCAGCTGATGACCGCCGAACAGGGCAAGCCGCTGGCCGAGTCGCGCGGCGAGGTGGCGTATGGCGCCTCCTTCATCGAGTGGTTCGGCGAGGAAGCCAAGCGCGTGGCCGGCGAGACCCTGGCTTCGCCATGGCCGGATCGCCGTCTGCTGGTGACCAAGGAGCCGATCGGCGTGTGCGCCGCCATCACGCCGTGGAACTTCCCGATCGCGATGATCACCCGCAAGGCCGGCCCGGCGCTGGCCGCCGGCTGCCCGATGGTGCTCAAGCCCGCCGAATCGACGCCGTATTGCGCGCTGGCGCTGGCCGTGCTGGCCGAGCGCGCCGGCGTTCCGGCCGGCGTGTTCAGCGTGGTGACGGGCACGCCGAAGGAGATCGGCGCGGAGATGACGTCCAACCCCACCGTGCGCAAGCTGACCTTCACCGGCTCCACGGCGGTGGGCCGCTTGCTGATGGAGCAGTGCGCGCCGACGATCAAGAAGCTGTCGCTGGAGTTGGGCGGCAACGCGCCCTTCATCGTGTTCGACGACGCCGACCTGGACGCGGCGGTGGAGGGCGCGCTGGCCTCCAAGTACCGCAACGCCGGCCAGACCTGCGTCTGCGCCAACCGCATCTACGTGCAGGACGGCGTGTATGACCGCTTCGCCGAAAAGCTGGTGGCCGCCGTGGCCAAGCTCAAGGTCGGCAATGGCGCGGAGGAGGGCGTCACGCAAGGCCCGCTGATCGACGAGAAGGCGGTGCAGAAGGTGGAGCAGCACGTGGCCGACGCGCTGGCCAAGGGCGGCCGCCTGCTGGCCGGCGGCAAGCGCCACGCGCTGGGCCACAGCTTCTTCCAGCCGACCGTGATCGCCGACGTCACCGCCGACATGATCGTCGCCAGCGAGGAAACCTTCGGCCCGCTGGCGCCGCTGTTCCGCTTCACCACCGACGAGGAGGCGGTGGAGCTGGCCAACAGCACCGAGTTCGGGCTGGCCAGCTACTTCTATTCGCGCGACATCGGCCGCATCTGGCGCGTGGCGGAGGGGCTGGAGAGCGGCATGGTCGGCGTCAACAGCGGTTTGATCTCCAACGAGATTGCGCCGTTCGGCGGCGTCAAGCAATCGGGCCTGGGGCGCGAAGGCTCGCACTACGGGCTGGACGACTACCTGGTCGTCAAATACATCTGCATGGGCGGCATCTAGCGCATCCGCACCAGCATGGTGGCCGGCGCCACGCCGGTCAGCCGGTCCACCATGCGCTTGACGGCCGCCATCTGGTTGCCGGACTGTTGGGCATAGCGCGCGTCGTCGTAGGCGAACCAGTCCCAGCAGGCGTTGGGATTGGTGTACGGGTAGATCGCCGACGCCTGCGGATACAGGATCACGAGTTTGTTGCTGTCGGCCCAGGCGTTGTAGCCGGCGTGTTCGACGAAGGTGGTGCCGATGTTGTCCTGGTCCTGCAGGCAGCCGTGGAAGGCCACGTGCAGCCGGCAACCGGCGCCGCTGTTGCCGTCGCAGGCCTTGGGCACGTACAGGTAGCCGGTCTCCGCCATGCCGTGCCAGCCCGGCAGCGGCAGGAATTCCGACTGGTCGAAGGCGATCACGCGGCCGCCCGGCCCGCCGTTGTTGCGGGGCGTGAGCGGGCCGTAGAGCCAGCGCAGCAGCTCGCCCGCCGCGTCGTAGCCGCAGTTGTTGATGTAGGGCGTGCCCAGCGTGGCGCAGCTGTGGCCGTACTTGTCGGTCGGCATCGCGTGCTCGGCCGGCAGGTTGCGGGTGTAGGAGATGCGGTCGGCGTCGACGTAATGGCGATAGTAGAAGTACAGGTCGTTCATCACCGGCTGCGGCACGACCGTATCGGCGCTGCCGGACAACATCCAGATGTGGTGGCCGGCCAGGGCGGCGGGCGGGTCGATGTCGCCGGCACCGGCGAACCAGTCGGTAAACGCGATCAGCTCGTTGATGCGGGTGCCGCCGGGGCGCACGCGGCACGGGAACAGCTCGCTGGTGCAGCTGCAACTGGTGGTGGCGGTGAACACGCTGCCCTGCGAACAGAAGTAGGGCCCGCCGGCAATCACGCCCGCCCCTTGCACCGTCTGCGAGAAGGCCACCTCGAACTGCACCGCCATGTAGGCACCGGACGACAGGCCGGACACGGTGACCTGGGTGGCCGTCATATTGGGCAGCGATACCACTTGCGCCGGGGCGGCGCCGGCCAGTAGCAAACACAGCAGGCAGAGCAGCTTCGTCATGGCATCCTCGCTTCAGGTCAGGCATGCAGTGTGGAGCAGCGGGACGCATTTCGCTTAATTTCGCTCAATCGTGCGCGGGGCGGGAAGGGCTTATCCACAGGCTCGGCAAGCAGGCCGGCCGAGTTTGGCATAAAATGGTTTTTTCCCTTTTCCGGCCGACCATCATGTCCAAGACCTTTGCCCAGTTATGCCTGCTTTCCGCGCTGACCGTGATGGCCAGCGCGTCCGTCTTTGCCCAAGCCCCTGTTGCGGCGCCGGCCGCCGCACCGGCCGCCGCGCCGGCCAGCTGCCCGGCCATCCTCAAGCAGACCTTCAAGCGCCTGCAGGACGAAGCGCCGCAGGACCTGTGCCAGTATTCGGGCAAGGTGATTTTGGTGGTCAACACGGCCAGCTACTGCGGCTTCACCGGCCAGTACGAAGGGCTGGAGGCGATGTACGCCAAGTACGGCGCCAAGGGCCTGGTGATCCTGGGCTTCCCGTCCAACGACTTCGGCCAGCAGGAGCCGGGCAGCAGCAAGGAGATCGCCGATTTCTGCTATAACACCTACGGCGTGAAGTTCCCGATGTTCGCCAAGTCGGTGGTGTCGGGCAAGGAGCCCAATCCGCTGTTCGCCAGCCTGATCAAAATCACCGGCAAGGCGCCGGCCTGGAACTTCCACAAATACCTGATCGACCGCAACGGCAAGGTGGTGGAGAACTTCGGCAGCAAGGTCACGCCGACGGACAAGCAGCTGGTCGGCGCGGTGGAAAAAGCGCTGGCGATGTAAGCCGGCTAGTCCAGCTTGTAGCGCTTCTGCAGGGCTTTCAGTTCGCCGGAGGCTTCCAGCTTGCGTACGCCGTCGGCCAGCGCGCGGACCCAGGTCTCGGCCCGGATATCCTGCGTGGCGAAGCCGATGGTCAGCGGCAGCTCGTTGTCGAGGCAGCCCGCCTGACGGATGCGGCCGGCCACATCAAGCCGCTTGCCCAGTTGCGCCATGACGGCGGCATGCTCCAATATCACGCGATAGCGTCCGCCCAGCAGCTTCTGCACATTGGTGGTGCCGGCCGACGCGCCGAAGGCCAGCGCGATGAGGGCGGGCTGGTGCCGGTTTTCCGCGATGTAGGCGTCCATCGGCCCGTCGTCGTAGCCGTAGTCGTCGATCACGCCCACCACCTGCATCTTGAGTGAATTCATGGAATGAAAACTCCAGTCGTCGCCGGCCCGCGTGTAGAAGCAGGCCCGCGACTGCGCCACGGGCGCGCTCAGGTGCAGGCGCCGGTCGATCGGCGGGGCGTAGACGCCTTCGATATCGCCATGCACGGTCTGGGTGATGGCGCGGTTGAGCGGCATGAGCACCGGTTCCACCCGATAGCCTTCCGCCGCCATCGCCATCGAGGCCAGTTCCACCAGATAGCCGCCGGGCGGCTTGCCGTCGAGCGCGCACACATAGGGGCACCAGTCGTCCGAGCCCAGGCGGATCAGCGGGCCGGCCTGCGCCGTGCCCGCCGAGGCCAGCAGGCAGGCGAGCAGCGCGGCGGCGAACATCCGGCCTACGGTGATGGTCATGGGGCACTCCAACGGCATCAGGCGTTCCAGTATAGCGAAATGCGCCGGCGAGGGAAGCAGCGCTGAACTTCCGGCTATGGCGGAGGTCTACCAGTGATGGCTGCTTCGGCGGCTCAACCGGCAGAGCAGGAGGACTTCATGGTGCGTATCGCGAACAAGGCGGCAGTCGCGGTCAGCGGCCCGATCGATATCTCGTTTGGCTGCATCGCCATCCGCTCGAACCTGCAGACGGCCCGGCAACTGGTGCGGGCGCGCGGCGAAGGCCGGCGTGCCGCCATCATGCTGGCCGACGCGGGCGCCGACGCGGCCTTCGAACCCGGCACGCCCGTTTTCAGCCTTGATCCGCTCGACCCCGGCCTGGTGATCCGCGAGCTCGACGGCAGGGCGGCCAGGGGCTATTTCAAGGCCGGGAAGTTTGTGGAAGTTTTATAATTGAAGTGGGTTGAACTTTTGCATAGGCTGGCGGTCTACCAGTAATGGCCGCCTCGGCGGCTCAACGGCCAGTGCCGGAGGAAGCTATGGCGCGTAACAGAAAAATGCAGATGATAGTTCCGCTGGTGGCGGATGATGTCGATCTGCGTGACAGCCGTCGTGTAACCAAGGCCTTACCTGAGGCGGTAGGCGCATTGCCTGCGGAGCTGAATCTGCGCTTCAGGAGCGACACCCCGCTGTTTTCCGCCGATCCCTCCGATCCGACGATCGTCATTCGCAAGCTCAGGCGAAAAACCTCTCGCGGCCGCTTTGTTGGCGGTAAGTTTGTCGAGATAAAGTGAGCATGTTGTGCGCGTGGTTCTCACCTGCATTCGTTTCGGCCACACGATTTAGGGCGCGCCGCTTGTCATTTCGGCCATATCTGGCTACCCTGAATTTCCAAACTGAGAAGGAGACAGCCATGTCCTATGTAGACGGTTTTGTGATTCCGGTGCCGAAGGAAAAGGTCGACGCATACAAAAAAATGTCGATGGAATGCGGCAAGGTGTGGAAGGAGTACGGCGCGCTCGAATTCCGCGAGTGCATAGGCGACGATGTCCCACCCGGCAAGGTGACGTCCTTCCCCCTCAGCGTCGAACTGGAAGAGGGCGAGGCCGTGGTGTTCTCGTGGATCGTCTACGCCTCGCGCGCCGCGCGCGACGAGATCAACGAAAAAGTGATGAAAGACCCGCGCGTCGCCCACTACATGGACCCGAAGAACATGCCCTTCGACGGCAAGCGCATGATCTGGGGCGGCTTCGAGATGATGATCGACCTGTGATGCTGGAGCGCCGACCCAGCCGGCCCGAGGACGAGGCCTTCCTGCGCAGCGTGTACGCCTCCACCCGCGCCGGCGAAATCAGCTTGTTCGGCTGGCACTCCAGCCAGGCCGAGATATTCCTGCGCATGCAGTTCGACGCGCAGGACCGCCACTACCGCGCGGCCTATCCCGACGCGCGCTTCGATATCGTCGAACTGGATGGCGTGGCGATTGGGCGCTTCTACGTCGCGCGGCGGCCGCTGATGGCCCACGTGATCGACATATCGCTGCTGCCGCCATGGCAGGGGCGGGGCCACGGCACGCAGCTGCTGCGCGGCCTGCAGCAGGACGCCGCCAGCGACGGCGCCGGCATCAGCATGCATGTGGAAGGCAGCAATCCGGCGCAGCGCTTGTATGAGCGCCTGGGATTCCGCGTGACCGGCGACGCCGGCCCGTACAAGATGCTGGAGTGGCGGGCCTAGTTCGCCAACACGGCGCGCATGGCGCCGCGCAGCGCGTTGCAGACCACGATCTCGTCGGCCGCCGCCAGCATCGTGCGCGTGACGACGGCTTCGCTGGCCTGCCACTGCGGATCGTCCAGCATCACGCCGCGCATCACGCCGGGCAGCAGGCCGCTGCTTAATGGAGGCGTGAGCCAGCGGCCGTCCACGCGCACGAAGACGTTGGTGCGGCCGCCTTCTGTCAGCTCGCCGCGTTCGTTGAAGAACAGCGTGTCGAAAGCGCCTTGCGCCTCGGCCTCGCGCCAGGCGGCGTCGTAGCGGCTGCGGACGCTGGTTTTGTGGCGCAGGAACAGGTCGCCCGATTCGGTGGCGTCCGGCGCCAGCAGCACGCGCACCGGCTCCGTCAACGGCGACAGCGGCGCATGCTGCACCGAGAACGCGCCCGCCGCACTCAAGGCCAACCGCAGCCGGTAGTCGATGCCCGCGTCCAGCATGGCGCAGGCGGTGTCGAGGTAGGCGTTGGCCGCCGCCTCGTCCCAGGCGTAGCCGAAGCAGGCCGCCGATGCCGCCAGCCGCTTCAGGTGGCGCCCGCGGTGGCGCACGCCGCCAGCCCGCGAGGCGCGCATGGTTTCGAAAATCTCGAATTCGTTTTTCAGGCCGGTGAGGAAGCGCGCCTTGAGCTGGCATTCGGCGTATTCCTCTTGCGCGTCGCTGTCGAAGACGATGCCGGCGCCCACGCCCATCTCGCCGTGGCGGATGCCGTTCGGGCTCTCCGCCGGTTGCAGCATCAGCGTGCGGATCGGCACCGACATGCAGAAGTCGCCCACCCTGCCGTCGCTGCGCGGATCGAACCAGCCGATGGCGCCAGTGTAGACGCCGCGCGGGTCCGGCTCCAGCTCGCGGATGATCTCCATGGTGCGCCGCTTGGGCGCGCCGGTGATCGAGCCGCACGGGTACAGCGCGTTGAAGATGTCGGCCAGCGTGGCGTCGTCGCGCAGCCGGGCGGTGATGGTGGAGGTCATCTGCAGCACGCTGCTGTAGCGGTGCACCTCGAACAGCGCCGGCACTTGCACGCTGCCGGTCTGCGCGACGCGGGCGATGTCGTTGCGCAGCAGGTCGACGATCATCAGGTTCTCGGCGCGGTTCTTGGGATCGGCGGCCAGCGTGGTGGCGCGCAGGATGTTCTCGGCGGCCTGCGACGGCGGCGCGGCCGGCGCCGTGCCCTTCATCGGCCGCGCTGTGAGCACGCCGTCCTCGTGGCGCACGAACAGCTCGGGCGACAGCGACAGGATGGCGCTGCCGTCCTCCAGCCCCACCAGCGCACCGTAGGGCACCGGCTGGCGTCCGCGCAGGCGGGCGTACAGCGCGTGGATGCTGCCAAAGGCGTCAAAACGCAGCCTGTACGTGTAATTGACCTGGTAGGTGTCGCCGGCCTCGATGTAGTCGTGGATGCGCGCCAGCGCCCCGCTAAAGGCTTCCTGGCCGATGTTGGCACGGATGTTGGCGATGCCGGACGGGCGGTCGATCGGGAAGGAGCGCGCCGCCAGCCAGTCGCCCACTTCGGCCGGCGACAGCAGCGTGCATTGCGAGAACAGCAGGATCCGCGCCAGCGGCGGCGTGCCGGCGCTGGCGGCTGGCGCCTGCGCATCCAGTTGCAGCAGTTCGGCGCCCAGCTCGTAGCTGCATACGGTGACGGCGTATTCGCCGCGCATCAGCGCCGCCTGCATCTGCTCCAGCAGTTGCGGCCACTGGCCGATGTCGTCGCAGTGCAGGGTGGCGGTGTGGCCGGTGTACAGGCGCGAACGCGCTCCCGGCGCTTGCGTGCCTTCCGGGCTGGCGTCATCCAGCAGTGCGAAACATTCAGCGTTCATCTTCAACTTACGAAAGCAGCAGGGCGATTTGCAGAGGCGCGTCCTGCGCAGGGTTGTTCTTGAATCCACTCTTGGCGTAACGGTGCCAGCGGCCGATGACGAAACTCACCAGCATGCCGGCGCGCGCCTGCACGTCCGCCTCGTGCGCCTGGCCCTCGGTGACGGCCAGCCGCAAGGCCTGTTTTAGCGCCAGCTCCACGCGGTCGTAGAACTGGTTCATGCGCAGCTGCAGGCGCTCGTCCTCGTTCACCAGCGCCTCGCCGATCAGCACCCGCGTCATGCCCGGATTCTGGCTGGCGAAGTTGAGCAGCATGCCGACGATGTCGCGCGCCTGCGCCAGGCCGTCGCTCTGGCGTTCGGCGACGCGGTTGATCAGGCCGAACACCGAGGACTCGATGAACTCGATCAGCCCCTCGAACATCTGCGCCTTGCTGGCGAAGTGCCGGTACAGCGCGGCCTCGGAGAACTCCAGCTTGCGCGCCAGCGCGGCGGTGGTGATCTTGTCGCCCTTGGGTTGTTCCAGCATCTCCGCCAGCGCCTGCAGGATTTGCATGCGGCGCTGGCCCGGCGGTGTGCTTGCCATGTGATCTCGCGGATAAGTGAATGGGTATGTCTTTTTGACCTGGCTTCAGCGCAGATGGTGCAGCCGCGCCGGCAAATTCCTGACAGATTTTACTTTGACATCGACATAAGCGGGGCGAATTAACCTTTTTTGCGGATGCGCCAGGCCGACCGCGTCGCCCACCTTCAGGTATTGCGTGACCCAGGCGGTGCGCATGCCCAGCGCGTGGGCGCTGCGCAGGTTGGCCAGCGTGTCCTCGACCAGCACGCAGCGGCCGGGCGTAAGTCCGTGGCGGCGCATCAGTTTGCGCAGCAGCAGCTTGGACGGCTTGGGGCGCATCTGCCGGTGCACCGTCATCGCCTCGACCGAGATGTGGTGGTTGAAGTGGCGCTGCAGTCCCAGGTGGCGCAGCACCTGCGTCGAGTAGCGGTGCGGCGCGTTGGTCAGCAGGATTTTGCGGCCGGGCAGACGGCGCAGCAGCTGGCGCAGTCCGCGTTCGGCGCGGATCATGTCGGTGAGCCGTTCGAAGCGGTGGGTCACGTCGAGAAAGTGCGCGGCCTGCACGCCATGGTGCTTCACCAGTCCCAGCATGGTGGCGCCGTAGCGCTGCCAGTACAGCGTGCGCGCGGCGTTGACCGCGTCCGCGCCGGCGGGCGTGACGCCATCGCCCAGCACATTGGCGATGTAGACGTTCATGTTGGCCATGAGCGCCGGGAAGATCGCGTGCGAGGCGTTGTGCAGCGTGTTATCCAGATCGAATAGCCACACCGGGGAATTGCGGGTAATAATGTTCACTTCAAGTCAGTCATCTAAGGAAGCCATGCGGGAAGCCATACAGCGCCAGATTATAGTGATGTTCTGGACTTTGTTCTGTTTTGTGTCGATGCCGGCATGGGCCGCGGACAAAGTCCAGGCGCCCAATCACGGCGCCCTGTTCAAGGTGCAGCAGGGCGGGCATACGCTGTACCTGTTCGGCACCATCCACGTCGGCGCGGCCGATTTCTATCCGCTGGAGCCGCGCATCGCGGCGGCGCTGAAGAAGGCGCCGGTGCTGGCGCTGGAGATCGATCCGCTGGGCGACCAGCAGAACCTGATGCGCGCCGTGCAGCGCCACGGCATGCTGGCCAAGGGCGGCCCGGCGGGACCTGAGCTGACGGCCGACTGGCGCCTGCGGCTGGACCGCCTGCTCAAGCAGTACAACATCGAGCCGGAGACGGTGGCGGCGATGAAGCCCTGGCTGCTGGCCAGCCTGCTGACGGTGAGCGAGTTCTCGGCCCAGGGCTACGAGGCCGCGCTGGCGGTGGACGCGCATCTGTCCAGGCAGGCGCACCAGCGCGGCCAGAAGGTGGTCGAGCTGGAATCGCCCGAGAGCCAGATGGCGCTGTTCGACCAGATGAGCGCAGCGGAGCAGTTGACCTTCCTGCAGGAGGCCATCGCCGGCATCGAGGACAAGGAGCAGGCCAACCAGGCGCGCGAGATCGCCGATGCCTGGCGCAAGGCCGATGTGGTGGGACTGGACGCGCTGGCGCTCAAGGCGGAGATGGACGACAGCTTCTCCGGCCGCTTCGTGCAGAAGGTGCTGCTGGACGGCCGCAATCCCACGCTGGCCGACGGCATGGTCAAGCTGATGGCGCGCGAGAACAACTGCGTGGCGGCGATCGGCGTGCTGCACCTGATCGGCAAGGGAAGCGTACCGGAACTGCTGCGCAAACGCGGGCTGTCGGTGGAACGGATTTACTGAGCGGGGGAGGGTACTACAGAAATGGTGCCCTTGACGTGGATTGAACACGTGGCCTCTCCCTTACCAAGGGAGTGCTCTACCACTGAGCTACAAGGGCATACAAATGTGGCGGTTTCACCGATTCGGCGAGACCGCCGTTTTTTCAGTGAGACCGGATCATAGTGCCAAAAGCCTGTTCGGTCAACACCTCGAGCAATAAACTGTGTTCAATTCGCCCGTCGATGATGTGAACCGTGTTGACGCCGGACTTGGCCGCGTCCAAAGCTGATGAAATTTTGGGCAGCATGCCGCCCGAAATCGTCCCGTCGGCGAACATTTCGTCGATCTCGCGGGCCGACAGGTCGGTCACCAGGTTGCCCTGCTTGTCCTGCACGCCGGCGATATTGGTCATCATGATCAGCTTTTCAGCCTTCAGGATCTCGGCGATCTTGCCGGCGACGACGTCGGCGTTGATGTTGTACGCCTGGCCGTCCTGGCCGAAGCCGATCGGCGAAATGATGGGGATGAAGGCGTCGTCCTGCAGCGCCTTGACCACGGCCGGGTTGATCGCGTCGATCTCGCCGACGAAGCCGATGTCGAGGAACTGGCCCGGATTGTCCTTGTCCGGCATGGACATTTTTTTCGCGCGAATCAGACCGCCGTCCTTGCCGGTCAGGCCAACCGCCTGGCCGCCGTAGTGATTAATCAGCATCACGATGTCCTGCTGGACTTCGCCGCCCAGCACCCACTCCACCACTTCCATGGTTTCTTCGTCGGTGATGCGCATGCCCTGCACGAAGGTGCCCTGCTTGCCGATTTTTTTCAGCGCGTTGTCGATTTGTGGACCGCCGCCGTGCACCACGACCGGGTTCATGCCCACCAGTTTGAGCAAAATGACATCGCGTGCGAAGCCGTGTTTCAGGCGCTCGTCGGTCATCGCATTGCCACCGTATTTGATGACGATGGTCTTACCGTGGAAATTACGGATGTAGGGCAGGGCCTCAGCCAGGATCTGCGCCTTGATCTGCGGCGCCACCGCGGTCAAGTCGTCATTCATGCCTAAGTTAAGGTTAGTCAGTTGGGTCATGGCGAGTCCGGTTAGAAAAATCTGTGCAATTTTACAGCTTCAAGCTGCAATCAACTACGCATTATAGGGCTATCCGGTTGTATTTTCCCGGATCATCCGATACGCTGCCCCTCTATGAGCGCCAACGACACCCTCCACCGCCAGCTAGAAACCATGCGCCCCATGCTTGTCCGATTTGCACAATTGCAAATACGGAATCAGGCCTTGGCCGAAGACGCAGTGCAGGACGCATTGATCGCCGTGCTGGAAAAGCCGGAGCGCTTCAACGGCCAGTCCACGCTGCGCACCTATGTGACGGGCATCCTGAAGTTCAAGATCATCGACTGCCTGCGCGCCTGCTCGCGCGAGCGCCAGATCGACACCGCCGAGGACCAGTCCGAGGACGACGCCATCGACGCGCTGTTCAAGGCCGACGGTCACACCGTCGATCAACCGATGGCCTGGGGCGATCCGGATGCGACGCTGGAGCAGAAGGATTTCTTCAAGGTGCTGGAGATTTGCCTGGAAAAGCTGCCCGCCAAGACCGCCCGCATTTTCATGATGCGCGAATGGCTGGAACTGGAAACCGACGAAATTTGTAAGGAACTGGCGATTACAACGTCTAATGCTTGGGTACTCCTGTACCGGGCGCGCATGCGTTTGCGCGAATGCCTGGACTTGAACTGGTTTGGCAACCGCCAGGCCACGTGACCGCGCCACTTATCGTCTGCGACTATGGAACCACATAAAACCGGCTTGAAGCCGACCTGCCGCGAAGTGCACCGGCTGGTGTCGGAAGGGATGGACCGCGATTTGTCCTTCATCGAGCGCACCCGCATGCGGCTGCACTTGATGGTGTGCGACGCCTGCACCCGGTTCAACGGCCAGATGTCGCTGCTGCGCACGGCCATGCGGCGCTTCCCGCTCGACCTGCCGGAAGACGGCGCGCCGCCGCTCGACGACGACCCCGAACACCACCATCCATAGGCGCGCCATGAGCACCTGCTCGCGCTGCGGCGCCCAATTCAGCTGCGCCATGGTCGATGCCGATCCGTCGGCGCCGGCGCAGCCCTGCTGGTGCACGTATCTGCCGGCGTCCTTGCCGGTGCCGTCCGCGCCGGGCGCCAGCTGCTGGTGTCCGGATTGTCTGAAACAGCATATCTTGGACCAACGCGCCGACCATCCCAAGCCGGCCGCCTAGCCAGAAGGAAGCATGCATGCGCCGTTTTAGCGACATGGGTATCCGCGCGCGCATCAGCAGCGGCTACATCATCCTGATCCTGCTGATGACCGGCGTGATCCTGGTCGGCGTGAGCCGCATCTACGCCATCCGCGCCGAGAGCGACCATATCCTGCACCAGGACTGGGCCGCCAGCGCCGCCATCAACGCGATCGACACGCAGTCGCGCGAGGCCGCCACCCGCATCGTCACGCTGATCATCCAGAAGGACCAGAAGCACCGCGTCGACAGCTACAGCCGCATCGACCGCATCAAGCTCGATATCGACGCCCAGCTGGAACTGCTGGCCAAACTGGACACCGCGCCGGAGGCGCGGGCGCAGATCGAAAGGGTCAAGCAGGCGCGCGCCGCCTACTACGACAGCTTCATCGCCGTGGCCGACATGGTGGAGGCCGAGGACCGCGACCAGGCCGAGGAAAAGATGAATGGAATGGCGCTGCCGGCGCTGGACCACCTGCTGGAGCAGATCAAGGTGCTGGACCGGCTGCAGCAAAGCCAGGTGATGGCCAGCGCCGGACGCGCGCGCGCCGACATCAATTTTTCGCTGGTGCTGATTTCGCTGATGGGCGGCGCGGCGGTGCTGGTGGGGATAGGCTTCGGCATTTCGGCGCGCTCGATCACGCGGCCGCTGGAGGCGGCGATCGGCATCGCCAAGCGGGTCGGGCAGGGCGACCTCAGTTCGGTGATCGAGGTGACCTCGCAGGACGAGACGGGCGAACTGCTGCACGCGCTCAAGCTGATGACGGCCAGCCTGGCGGCCGAACAGCAGCTGCGCCACGCGGTGATGGTGGCCGAGGATGCGACCAAGATGAAGTCCGACTTCCTGGCCAATATGTCGCACGAGATCCGCACGCCGATGAACGGCATCATCGGCATGACGCACCTGGCGCTGCAGACCGACCTCACGCCCAAGCAGCGCAACTACCTGGAGAAGGTGGAGGGCGCGGCCAAGAACCTGCTGGGCATCATCAACGACATCCTGGACTTCTCGAAGATCGAGGCCGGCAAGCTGGCCTTCGAGCAGGTCGATTTCTACGTCGAGGACGTGATGGCGAATATCGCCGACCTGTCCGTGATGCGGGCGCAGGACAAGGGCCTGGAGCTGTTGTTCGATGTCGGGCCGGATGTGCCGCAGGCGCTGGTGGGCGATCCGCTGCGCTTCGGGCAGGTGATGATCAACCTGACCAACAACGCCATCAAGTTCACGCAGCGGGGCGAGATCGTGGTGACGATCCATGTGCAGGAACACCTGCCCGACCAGCGCGTGCGCCTGCGCGTGGACGTGCGCGACACCGGCCCTGGCCTGACGCCGGAGCAGCAGGCGCGCCTGTTCCAGGCCTTCTCGCAGGCCGACACCTCCACCACCCGCCACCACGGCGGCACGGGCCTGGGCCTGACCATCAGCAAGCGCCTGGTGGAGCTGATGGACGGCGAGATCGGGCTGGAAAGCCAGCCTGGCGTCGGCAGCACCTTCTACTTCACGGCGGTATTCGGCGTGGCCGCCGTCGAGGCGCCGCAGCCGCTGCCGGACATCTCCGGCCTGCGCGTGCTGGTGGTGGACGACAACGCCAGCGCCCGCGAAATCTTCATGGGCATGCTGTCGTCCATGCAGTTCGCCGCCGCCTGCGCGGACGGTGGCCGGCGCGCGCTCGAGCTGTCGGCGCAGGCGCGCAGCGAAGGCCGGCCCTTCAACGTGGTGCTGCTGGACTGGCAGATGCCGGACATGAACGGCCTGGAGACGCTGCAGGCGCTGCGCGCGCAGGCGCAGGAGGCGGGCGCGGAATCGCCGGCCTTCATCATGGTCACCGCCTACAACCGCGACGTGCTGATGGAAGAGGCACGCGGCATCGCCATCGACGCCATGCTGAACAAGCCTGTCAGCTCGTCCACGCTGCTCGATTCGATTTCCACAGTGTTCGGCAAGGACTTGAGCCGCTGCCGCAGCACGCGCCGGCGCGCCGACTACATGGCGGCCGAAGAGGCCATGCGCGGCGCCTATCTGCTGCTGGTGGAGGACAACGAGGTCAATCAGGAAGTGGCGCAGCAGATTCTCAGCGACGCCGGCGTCCGCGTCGACATCGCCGTCAACGGCGCGATGGCGCTGGCGAAGATCGCCGTGGCCGACTACGACGGCGTGCTGATGGACTGCCAGATGCCGGTGATGGACGGCTACGACGCCACCCGCAAGCTGCGCGAGGACGCACGCCACGCCAACCTGCCGGTGATCGCCATGACCGCCAACGCCATGGTCGGCGACAAGGAGAAGTGCCTGGCCGCCGGCATGAACGACTTCATCGCCAAGCCTATCGACGTGGCGCAGCTGTTCACGACGCTGGCGCGCTGGGTCAAGGTGAAGAATCCGCTGGCGCTTGAAACGGCGGCCGAAGCGCCCGCCGGCGCGGGCCGCGACGAGGTGCTGCCGGTGGTCGCCGGCCTGCGCATGGAAGCCGCGCTACAGCGTGTGGGCGGTAATGTTAAGCTGATGCGCAAGCTGCTGTCGCGCTTTGTCGAAACCCAGTTCGACGCCATGCAGCGCATCGCCACCGCCATCGAGAACAACGACCTGGCTGGCGCCACGCGCGAGGCGCATACTGTGAAAGGCCTGGCTGGCAATATCGGCGCGGGCGGCATGGCCGATGCCGCCGGCAAGGTGGAGCAGATGCTGGCGATGGGCGCGACCAAGGGCCGCGACGAAGCCATCGCCGATATGGCGAGCGAATTGAACGACCTGGTGGCGCGCATCGCGCTTGCGATGGACGACAAGCCGGCCGCCGTGGAACAGGCGCCGGCGCCGCAGGCGGTCGACAAGGACGAACTGGCGGCGGCGGCGCGCGAGATGGCGCGCCTGCTGGCGCAGGACGACGGCGCCGCCGTCAAGCTGCTGGACCGCTTGTGCGGCGCGCTGGCCGCGGCCGGCCAGGCCGAGCATGCGCGCCAGCTGCGGCGCATGCTGGGACAGTACGATTTTGAAGGCGCGCTGGATGAACTGAAGGCCGCCGCCGATGCACTGAGTATCGCTTTGTGAAGAGAGAACGCCGATGAACGCAAAACCAACGATCCTCGTGGTCGACGATATCCCGGACAACATCGATCTGCTGTGCGCCGTGCTGGAAGACGATTACCGCACCAAGATCGCCGTCAACGGCGAGCGCGCCCTGAAGATCGCCAACGGCGAATCCAAGCCGGACCTGATCCTGCTGGACGTGATGATGCCGGGGATGAGCGGCTACGACGTTTGCAAGGCGCTCAAGGCCAATCCCGACACGCGCGACATTCCGGTCATCTTCGTCACCGCCATGAGCGAGACGGTGGACGAGCAGCTCGGCCTGAGCCTGGGCGCGGCGGACTACATCACCAAGCCGATTTCCGCGCCCATCGTGCAGGCGCGCATCAAGACCCAGCTGTCGATGAAGCGGGTGCACGATTTCCTGCGCGACCAGAACAACTTCCTCGAAACCGAAATCGAAAAGCGCACGCGCGAGATCGTCGCCCTGCAGGACGTGACCATCCACACCATGGCCTCGCTGGCCGAAACGCGCGACAGCGAAACCGGCAACCATATCCGCCGCACCGCGCATTACGTGAAGACGCTGGCGGAAAAGCTGCGCACCAATCCGCGCTTCAGCGCCTTCCTGACCGATAAGAACATCGAGCTGCTGTTCAAGTCCGCGCCGCTGCACGACATCGGCAAGGTCGGCATCCCGGATCGCATCCTGCTCAAGCCCGGCCGCTTCGAGGGCAACGAGTTCGAGATCATGAAGACCCACACCACGCTGGGTCGCGACGCGATCCGCCAGGCCGAGCGCGAGCTGGGGCTGGAGGTGGACTTCCTCAAGTTCGCCAAGGAGATCGCCTATGGCCACCAGGAGAAATGGGACGGCAGCGGCTATCCCGAAGGCCTGAGCGGCGACGACATTCCGATCTCCGCGCGGCTGATGGCGGTGGCCGACGTGTACGACGCGCTGATCAGCCGTCGCGTCTACAAGGCCGGCATGTCGCACGAGGCGGCGGTGGCCATCATCGCCGAGGGACGCGGCAAGCACTTCGATCCCGACATGGTCGACGCCTTCATGGAGCTGCAGCAGGACTTCATCGACATCGCCAAGCGCTACGCCGATTCCGACCACGACATGGAGCAGAACCGCGCGAAGATCGAGCGCTTTACCGGCTGACCGTCACCCTGCCAGCAAGGCCAGTTCGGGAACGGTGTGGTTGGGGGCGACGTCGAGGATCTCCGCCTTGACGATGTCGTGGACCACGAACGGGTCCTGGTCGATGCGGGCTTGCAGCGCTTCGGGCGACGGCCCGGCGGCCAGGATGGCGCCGCCCAGGCCGGGGCGGATGCTGCCGGCCAGCAGGAAGACGCCTTCGTCGATACCTTGTTGCAGCCATTCGCGGTGGGCGGCCATGTGCGCCGGGGCCTGGCTCTTGTTGGCGGAAAAACGAAGCAGGACGATGTACATCTGTAGTCTCCTTGGTTAAGTGTCGAGTGACATGAGGCGTGTCTTCAGCCGCTCCACCTCGCGCTGCACGTAGGCGCGGTCGCCGAAAGCGTTCGACAGTGTCGCGACGCCCTGGCTGAACGCCAGCACCTGCAGGGCGAGATCGTCCGCGCTGGCGGCGTGGCCGAGCGCCTTGAACTGCTCCCCCAGCCAGTCGCGGAAGACGCGGAAGATGCCCACGGCCTGCGCGCGCGAGGGATGATCCAGCTTGGCGAGTTCGCTGGTCAGGGTGCCGACCGGGCAGCCGTAAAGTTCGATGTCGCCACGGTTGGTCACCACGATGTCGACGAAGCGGAACACGCGCTCCATGGGCGTGGCCGCGCCTTCGGTCCAGCCATCGAGCATGGCGCGCGTGTCCGCCAGGCGCGTCTGCAGGACCGCGTCGAGGATCTCGTCCTTGGTCTTGAAGTGATAGTAGAAATTGCCGCGTGAGATACCGACGGCTTCGGCGATGGACGCGAACGACGTCCGTTCATACCCTTGTTGGTAGAACAGCCGGTTCGCGGCATCCACGATCTGTTCGCGCGTTCCCATTCGTGCCCACGCCTCCGTTGATTGAGTAGTGGGCAGATTTTAGGACAATTGTCCTAGGTCGTGCAACAGGAATGTTGTTAAAAAGCCTAACTGACGGTGCGGAAGAAGCGCAGCATTTCGCGGCTGGCGTCCGGGCCTTTGGCGTCGGTGTAGGTGCCGCCGGCGTTGCCGCCGAACCAGGCGTGGCCGGCGCCGTGCACCACCCAGTGTTCGCCCAGCGGCGTGCCGTCCGCCTTGGTGTGCGTGGTCTGCGTGTAGCGGTGGCCGTTCGGCACGCTGCCCGACTGCACCGTCGGTTTTCCAGGGTGGCTGTGCAGGCGCTGCTCGATCACCTGCTCGCCGTTGCGCGGATGGACGGTGGTGTCGCTGTCGCCGTGGAAGACGATGATGGGCTGCGCGCCGTCGCCGGCCTTGTGCGGCGCCTTGACGCCGCGCTTCATGGCCGACAGCGCCGACGGCAGGTCCTGTGCCGAGGCGTAGGGCAGACCCGAATGCACGCCGACCGCCGCGAACAGTTCCGGGTACAGCGTGCCGACGATCACCGCCATCGCGCCGCCCGCCGACAGGCCGGCCACGTACACCTGGCGCTCGTTGACCGGGTATTCGTCGATGATCCGCCGCGCGATGCCGGCGATGATGGACGGCTCGCCCTGGCCGTGCTGCTGGTCGATGGCGTTGAACCAGTTCCAGCACCGCTGCTGGTTGGCGTTGGGCGTCTGCTCCGGGTAGACCACGAAGCATTCCTTTTCCTCGGCCAGCAAATTCATTTGCGTGCCGACGGCGAAATCGTCCGGGTTCTGCGTGCAGCCGTGCAGCATCACCAGCAGCGGCATCGCCTGGCCGTGGTAGCTGGCCGGGATGTACAGCTTGTAGTTGCGGGTGCCCGCGTGGTTGGTGTAGCTGCCCTTGATGAACTGCGCGCCTTCCGGCAGCGCCACTTCCGGCGTCGGATGCATGAAGGCGCCGGCGTCGATGGCGCGGTCGATGTTCGCTTGCAGGTCGATCTGGATGCCCATGCGGTTCAGCATGTCCTGCGCGTATTCGGCGGGATGCGTGGCCGGATTCGGCGTGGCCGGTGCGGACGCCGTCCGCGCGGCGGCTTCGGGCGCGGCTTCCGCCGCTGGCCCGGACGGCGGCGGATTGATGTCGCGCATCGCAGGTTGCGCCGTCCGCAGGGACGGATGCCCGCGCAGGCTGTCCAGCGCTTGTTGGATGGTGGCCGACGCGCTTCGGTTCATCAGTTTTTGCGCTGCCTCGCGCATGTGTGAAAACAACGGTAGTTTCATGATGATCCTTTAATGGATGCGTTGGGCCAGCGCGGTTTTGAGCATGGCGCTGGCATGCAGCGATCCCAATACGAAGATAGAGTCGATCGTCGCCAGCGCCAGTTCGACCGAAACGTCGCTGGCGATGCTGGCCAAGCCCAGTACCTGGATCTGCAGCCGCTCGCCCGCCGCCTGGATGGCTTCGAGGTCGGCGCGCGAATAGTGCTGCATCCCGAGTACCAGGCTTTTACGCGCCACCGTCTGTTTCACGACGTCGGCGTGCTGGTTCAACTGATTGCGGATCGCCGTGCGTATCAAATCGGTGCGGTTGGAGTAAAACCCCTCCTGCACCAACAGATCGATTTGCCCCAGGTCGATAGGACCGAGATTGATCGTGATCTTTTCCGATTCGGCGGTCTTCAGTTTTAATTCTTGCTTTGCCATGAGTCTCCATCCGGTTACCATCTACATGGATGGTAGTATAGGCTTGAAACTCACCAAGTCAAGCGTGTTCGCGGCATAATGGCGGCATGAGTGAACCCGCCAACCTGATCCCTCCCGGCGCGCCGGAACTGGCCGTGCCGGTGCCGTCGCCCTGCGTAAGCCTATGCAAAATGGACGCCGACCGCCTCTATTGCCTGGGCTGCATGCGCACCATTCCGGAAATCGTCGCCTGGTCCACCGCGGACGACGACTACAAGCGCGGCGTGTGGGCAGAAATCCGCCGCCGTGAACAATTAATCAACTTCGACGACGAATGAACGCGCTCCCCGATTCGATCCAGGTTTTTGAGCGGGGTTGGCTGTCGTCCAACAACGTCATGCTGCTGGGCCGCCACGATACGGCCATCATCGACACCGGCTACCTGACCCACGCGCCGCAGACGCTGGCGCTGGTGCGCCACGCGCTGCGCGGAAGGCATCTGGACCAGATCATCAACACCCACCTGCACTCCGACCATTGCGGCGGCAACGCCACCTTGCAGGCGCACTTCGGCAGCCGCACCTCGATCCCGGTGGCCGAGGCGGACAAGGTGCGGCATTGGGACGTGGAGGCCCTCAGCTTCAAGGCGACCGGCCAGCGCTGCGAGCGTTTCACCTTCGACGCCACCGTGTCCCCCGGCGACGTGCTGCAACTGGCGGACATGGAATGGCATGCGCTGGGCGCGCCCGGGCACGATCCGCATTCGCTGATCTTCTACTGCCCGCAGGAGCGGCTGCTGATTTCGGCGGACGCGCTGTGGGAAAACGGCTTCGGCATCATCTTCCCGGAGCTCGACGGGCAGTCCGGCTTTGCCGAGGAACGCGCCACGCTGGACGTGATCGAGGGGCTGGACGTGCGGCTGGTGATCCCCGGCCACGGCAAGCCGTTCAACGATGTGGCAGGCGCGCTGGCGCGGGCCCGTTCGCGGGTGGACTACCTGGAGGCCGATCCGCTGCGCAACGCGCAGAACGCGCTGAAGGTGTTGCTCAAGTTCCTGCTGCTGGAGCGCCAGCGCATTCCGCTGGCGGAAGTGCCGCAGCTGCTGCTGGCGATGCCGGTGTTCGCCAAGGCCAACAGCCACTTCCTGAAGCAGACGCCGGAAGAAGTCGCCACCTGGGCGGCCGGCCAGCTGGTGCGCGCCGGCGCGGCCCGCGTCGAGGGTGAGCACTTACTTAACGTGTAGACACCAGGCAAGTGTAGAGGAAGTCGCCTAGTTTCGGCACGGTCGTACTATTTTCGATCTATAATCGATTTTCCTCAACTTACCGACAGCGAGTGCGCCATGGCCCTGCCAGCAGTCTTGCAAAACCTTACCCTTCCCGTCATTGCCTCCCCGATGTTCATCGCCAGCGGCCCGGCCCTGGTCGCGGCGCAGTGCAAGGCCGGCATCGTCGGCTCCTTCCCGGCGCTGAACGCGCGTCCCGCCGAGATGCTGGACGTGTGGCTGACCGATTTGCAAAAAGAGCTGGCCGACTTCCAGGCCGCCAATCCGGGCAAGCGCGTCGGCCCGATCGCCGTCAACCAGATCGTGCACCAGTCGAACGACCGCCTGGCGCATGATGTGGAAGTCTGCGTCAAGCACCAGATCCCGATCATCATCTCGTCGCTGCGCGCGCCGCCGAAGGAGATGCTGGATGCGATCCACAGCTACGGCGGCATCGTGCTGCACGACGTGGTCTCGATCCGCCACGCCGAGAAGGCGCTGGAGGCGGGCGTCGATGGCCTGATCCTGGTGGCCAGCGGCGCCGGCGGCCATGCCGGCACCTTGTCGCCGTTCGCGCTGGTGGGCGAGATCCGCAAATTCTTCAAGGGTCCGATCGCGCTGTCCGGCTCCATCGCCACCGGCGACGCGATCCTGGCGGCGCAGGCCATGGGCGCGGACTTCGCGTACATCGGCTCGCGCTGGCTGGCGACGCAGGAGTCGAACGTCAGCGACGACTATCGCAACGCGATCGTGGAGTCGACGGCGGCGGACATCGTGTATTCGAACCTGTTCACCGGCGTGCATGGCAACTACCTGAAAAAATCCATCGTCGCCGCCGGCCTGGACCCGGACGCGCTGCCGCAGGCCGACAAGAGCTCGATGAACTTCGGCTCCAGCAGCGCCAAGGCCTGGCGCGACATCTGGGGCGCCGGCCAGGGCGTGGGCCTGATGGACGACGTGCCGACCACCGCCGAGATGGTGGCCCGTCTGAAGCAGGAATACGACGCTGCCCGCGCGCGCCTGGCGCTGTAACTACCGCTTGACCGACAGGCTGCCGCGCGCAGCCTGTTTGCCGCGCACCCAGACGGTGTCTATGCTGTCGTAGGCGCGGATATCGGCCAGCGGCGACATCTTCATCAGCACCAGGTTCGCGACCTTGCCCGCTTCGATGGTGCCGACCTGCGCGTCGATCCTGAAGGTGCGGGCGTTGTTGATGGTCGCGGCCTTGAACAGCTGCGCCAGCGACAGTCCGGCATTATGCAGGTCCTGCATCTCCAGGTAGCCGTTCAGGCCGGGGATGTTGCCGTAGGTCGGCGACGAAGGCGTGTCGCTGCCGAACACGAAGTTGGCGTCTTTGCCGGCCAGGTAGGCCACCACCTGCTGCTGGCGGCGCAGCGGCACCTCCATTCCCTTCAATACCTCGGCGTCGGTTTCGTTTTCCGCCAGCTCCTGCTTGAACCATTGGCCTTCGGGCGTCTTGAGCCAGGCCAGCATGGAAGGCGGCAGCAGCTTGGCCAGCGTCGGGTTGTTCAGGTAGGCCGGTTCGAAGTAGGCGTTCATGCCATACAACACCTGCATCGTCGCCTGGAAGCCGATGCGGCGCTCGACGATCTTGTCCAGCAGCTGCTTGATCTCGGCCGGCAGTTCCTTCTCCTTGTCCATCGCACCCCAATTCCACATGCCGTGCGCCAGCACATCGACGCCGCCGTTGACGGCGAAGGTCTGCGCCTCGAACGAATTGCCGTGGGTGACCAGCACCAGGCCCTCCTTGCTGGCGGCCTTTCGTACATCCGCGTACACGGCGGGGCTCATCACCGGCAGGTTGCGCATGGTGCCGAAGCCGTGTTCGAAGTGGGTCTTGACGCAGATGGCGCCGTCGGCCTTGACCCGCGCCACGCCCTTGGCCGGCGTGTAGTCCTCCGGCTTGAAGCGGGCGGGGATCTGGTCGGCCTGCGCCGGGTCGTAGATAAAGTTGGAGAACATGTCGAAGCGCGTCTCCGGCGGCGCGTAGGACGACGGGTAGCCGTTGGCGAACACCAGCGGTGCGCCGCAGTCGTAGACGTCCGGGTGCAGCGGCGTGGCTTTTACGCGGTCGATGAGTTGGCGGCTGCCGGCGGCCAGGTCGATCACCGTGGTGTAGCCGTAGTAGAGGAAGGAGCGCGGCAGCTGCGCGAAGTATTCGGCGGCCATGGTCTTCTTCTGGTCGGCCTGTTCGAAGCTCATGCCGGGGACGGAGAACAGGTGGACGTGCGAGTCGATCAGGCCGGGCGTGAGGAACTGGCCTTTGCCATCGACGCGGCGGGCGCCCGCCGGGGCCTTCCTGCCGGCGCCGCGTTCGACGCGGACGATGCGTTCATCGTCGATCAGGACGCTGCCGGTCTCGATGCGGTCCAGCTTTTCCGGCGACACCAGCTTGACGTTGGTGATCCAGGTCTGCTGCCCTGTCGCGCAGGCCTGGGCGCAGAGGACGAGGGAAAGGCTGGCGAGAATGCGGGTGGTTTTCATGCGTGGCTCCGTGTTGTGAGGCGCCCAGTGTGCCGCCGCAGGCTGCGGTTTGCGTCGCAAATGATGATCTGGCACGCGCTATGCGGGCGTTTTGGCTTGGTCGCGGAATTCGCCCGGCGTCATGCCGGTCTGTTTTTTAAATGCGCGGTTCATCGCGCTTTTGCTGTTAAATCCGGCCTGTATCGCCAGATCGAGGATGCTGGCGGCGGCTTGCAAGGGTTCGTGCAGGGCCAGTTTCAGCGCGTCGACCCGGTGCCGGTTGAGGAAATCGGCGAAATTGCCGCCGCAGTTTTCGTTAATCAGCTGGGACAGTTCGTGCGGCGTCATCGCCACCTGCGCGGCCAGGTCTTCCAGTTTCAATTCACCGTTGCGGTAGGGCTGGTCATGCGTCATGCAGGCGTTTAGGCGCGCGAGGAAGGCATCGCGGTCGCCTGTGGATAACTGCTTGCTGGCGTAACGCTGCCTGGCGGGGGCCGGCAGCGCGCGCGGACGGTAGCCCAGCGGCAGCCGCATCGCCGTGACGGCGGTCGCGAACACGAACACCATCAGCGAGATGCCGTCCATCGCGTCGGCGGACAGCGGCGTCTCCACGTCCAGCACCTCCATCGCCAGTGCGGCGACGCTCAGCCCAGCGCTGACCAGCCAGGCCCTCATCAGGCGCCGCAGGTCGCGTACCAGGTCCGATTCGGTCGGCACGCGGCGCACCAGCACGAAGGTGGCGCGGATATAGGCCAGCAGGATCGCCAGCTTGACCAGTCCCGCCACGGTCATGTACCACGGCCAGCCGTTCCAGCGATGCATCCACGCCAGCTTCTCCTCGGCGGAGCGCAGATAGAACGGCATCATCGCCAGCGTGGCGGCGGCGAACGGCGCGAAGTGCAGCAACGCGCGACGGCCAAGCGGCTGGTCCGACAGCATAGCGCGCAGGTAGAGGTACTGGAGCGGCCCGACGGCCAGGCCGAGCGTGACGATGGCCAGCGCGCTGTGCGGATACTGGTGATACAGGTGATTGAGGCCCAGCCAGTTATGGCCGATGATGGCCGCGAACACCAGCAGCAGCGCGGACAGCAGCCGGTTGGCGGTGCGCATCTCCGGCTGGCGCACGCTGAGCAGCGACGCCGCCATCAGGAAGGCCTGGCCTATCGCCAGCAGGAACAGCCACGAAAGTATCAGATTGAACATTCCGTCGATGCTCCCATGTTCCGAGGATGAAAGCAATTATACTAATTCCAATCTTATCAATTGGTGAACTTCGTTCGATGAAAAAAATCCGCGTTTTGACGATGGTGCTGGCGCTGGCCGGCGCCCATGCTTATGCCACCGTGCTGCCCAACGAGGCGGCCCAGCCGCTGGTGCGGGAAGGGGAGGTGCTGACCGCGCAGGGCAAGTTCCAGGAGGCGCTGAACAAATTTTCGGCGGCGGCCAAGGCCGATCCGGCGGCATCGACGCCGCTGTCGCTCATCGCCCATGTGCTGATGGTGGCGTCGTCGAACACCGATGATGCCAACGCCGCCAAGCTGCGGCAGCAGTCCGAGGGTGCCGCGCGCCAGGCACTCAGGCTCGATTCCGCCGACCCGTTGGCGCAGGAGGTGCTGCGCCGCCTGATGGATGGAAAAAGCACGCAGTTGCATGAGCCATCGATGGACGTGCTGAAAGTGGTGCAGGAAGGCGAAGTGCTTTACCACGGGCGCAAATTCGATGAGGCGCGCGTCAAATACGAGCAGGCCGCGAAGATGGACCCGCAGTATTCCTCGGTGCTGGTCTTCATCGGCGACACCTACTATGTGCAGCAGAATATGCCGGAGGCGGAAGCCTGGTTCCGCAAGGCGGCCGAGCTGGAGCCGTTGAACGGCCAGGCGTGGCGCTTCCTGTCCGATGCGCTGGCCCAGCAGGGCAAGCGCCCCGCAGCCGAAGCCGCGCTGTTGAGCGGCATCGCCGCGCAGCCAAGTCAGCGCCCCAACTGGGACAAGCTGGCATCCCTGCGCCGCGCCAACGGCTACCCGCTGACCGCCCTGCAGATGAAGCGCAAGGCCAGCGCCGCGATGGACCCGGCGACCGGCAAGTTCACCATCAATCTGGACGAGGCGTTCAGTGGGTCGGCGGAGCAAAAGAGCCCTGATGGCGCGGTATGGCTGATGCTCGCCGCCACGGAGGCCAACCTGCGCGGCCAGAACCGTGTGGACAAGGTGGCCGACAAACCCTTCGCCATCGAGTTGGCGTCGTGGGAGGGCGCGATGAAGGTGGCGGACGAACTGGCCGCGAACGGCGGCGGCGAAGTCACAGATTCCAACCTGAAGACCATGCGCATGCTGGCCAAGGCCGGCCAGCTGGAGACCGCGCTGATGCTGTTGCAGTACAAGGAGTCCTGGCGCCCCGAGTTCGAGGCCTGGAAGCGCGGACACCCGGACGGCATTCGCAAGTTCGTCGACGCGTACGGCCTGCGGCCGTAAGGCTTAGTTCTCGGTCTGGATGGCCCACAGGCCTGGCAGGTTGCGCCAGTAGCCGTAGGCGTCCATGCCGAAGCCCACCACGAAGCGGTTGGGGATGGTGATGCCGACGATGTCCGCCTTGACCGGCTTGGCCTTGCCGATCGCCTTGTCGGCGAAGACGGCCAGCACCACTTCGGCGGCGCCCATGTCCAGCAGGCGCTGTTTGACGTGGGCCAGCGTTTCGCCTTCGTCCAGGATGTCGTCCAGCACGATGACCACGCGGCCGGCCACATTCGAACGCGGCACCACTTTCCACACCACTTGTCCGCCCTGGTCGTCGTCGCCGTAGCGGCTCACGTGGATGTAGTCGAATTCGAGCGGGAAGGTCAGCTGCGGCAGCAGGTTGCCGGTGAAGACCACCGCGCCGCCCATCACGCCCAGCACCAGCGGGAAGGCGTCGCTATCCGCTCGGTCGAAGCGGGCGTTGAGGGTATCGGCCATCGCGGTGACGGCGTGGTCGACGTCTGCTTTGGTGAACAGCTCTTCCGCGTTTTCCAGCAGGGCGCGGGCGCGGTTGTGGTGGAAGTCTTGCATGGTCTTCTTCGGCTTCTAAAAACGGGTGGTAAGTTCGCTATTATCCGCCATATCCCGCCACACCGCATGCCGTTGGTTTTCCGCCACAACGGGTTACTTGTAATCGCGGATGTCGTCGATCACCTTGCCGTCGTTGGGCAGGCTGCCGATGGCGGCAAACCGCACCTCGCCCCGCAATTTGGTCAGGTCGCGTATCGATTCGGTGATGGCGACGGCGCTGCTGGCGCTGGACGGATCGGCCACTTCGCAATGGAGCGTCATCACGTCGTGCGCCATCTGGCCCGACACCACCAGCCGAGCCTTGACGATCTCCGGATGGCGGCGGGTGACGTCGTGCACCTGCGACGGATGCACGAACATGGCGCGCACTTTGGTGGTCTGGTCGGCGCGGCCCATCCAGCCTTTGATGCGGGTGTTGGTGCGGCCGCAGGGCGAGGGCGCCACGCCGGTCATGATCGCCGACAGGTCGCCGGTGGCGAAGCGTATCAGCGGATAGTCGGAATTGAAGAGAGTGACCACCACTTCGCCGATTTCGCCGTCGGGCACGGGGTCGCCGGTGCCGGGGCGGACGATTTCCAGTATCAGGTCTTCGTCCAGCACCATGCCGGGATCGCGCGCGCCGCCGGTGTGGGTTTCATAGGCGATGCTGCCGATATCGGCCGAAGCGTAGCATTGCAGCACGTGCGGCACGCCATGCCCGACGAACCAGTTGCGCAGCGATTCGGGCAGCGCCTCGGCGGACATCAAGGCCTGCCTGATGCTGCTGATGTCCGCGCCCAGTTCCTGCGCCTTTTCGATGATGATCTTCAGGAAGGACGGCGTGCCGATGTAGGTATCGGGCCGCAGGTGGCTGATGGCCTGCACCTGCAATTCGGTCTGGCCGGCGCCGGCCGGTATCACGGCGCAACCGATGCGCGCCGCGCCGCCTTCGACCATGAAAGCCGCAGGCGTAAAGTGATATGAGAAGCAGTTCTGCAGCAGGCCGCCGGCACGCACGCCGGCCGCGTACATCGGCCGCGCGAAACGCCACCAGTCCTGGCCGCGTCCCTCGGGATCGAAGATGGGGCCGGGCGACATGAACACCCGCGACAGCTGGCCGACCGGCGTGGTATTGAGGCCGCCGAACGGCGCCTGCTGTTTCTGCAATCCGTGCAGGTCGGACTTGCGCGTCACCGGCAGCCTGGCCAGCGCGGCGCGGCTGTTGATGTCGGCGGCGTTCACGTCGTGCAGGATGCGCGACCAGCCGGCGGCGGCCTTGGCACGCGCCACCAGCTGCGGCAGGCGTGTCATCAGCTCGCGTTCGCGTTGTTCGGGCGAGCGCGTTTCCAGACTGTCGAAAGTATCGGCCATGGTTGTTTATCCTTGTATCTCGCGTTGCAGCTTCTTGGTAAGTTTGCCGAACACCAGTTCATAGGAACGCGTCAGCAGGTCCTTTGCTTCGGCGTCGCTGAGGGTTTTCAAATCTTCGACGCGCACCCACTTCGCGCGCGCCAGGTAGGGCGCGGGGATGATGCCGGGGCGGTCGGTCAGTTCCAGGAAGCGCTCGTCGTCCACCTTGAAGCTGATGGCCTTGGCCTTGTCATCCAGTTCGGTGACGGCGAACATTTTCGTCCCGACGGAGAACACGAGGTCCGCGCCCCACTTGGTGTCCTCGGCCGCGCCGGGGAAGGTGCGGCACAGGGCCTTGGCCTGCTTAATGTTCATGCGTTGTGGTCCTCTGTTCCTCAGGCCAGCCAGCGTTTGCGGCGGCGGTAAAACTTCATGTCGCGGAAGCTCTTGCGGCCGGCGCCGGAAACGCCGAGGTAGAACTCCTTGACGTCTTCATTGCTGGCCAGCTCGGAGGCCGCGCCCTCCATCACCACGCGGCCGTTCTCCAGGATGTAGCCGAAGTCCGCGTAGCGCAGAGCGATGCTGGTGTTCTGCTCGGCCAGCAGGAAGGAGACGTTCTCCTTGCTGTTCAAGTCCTTCACGATGCCGAAAATCTCGTCGACAATCTGCGGCGCGATGCCCATCGACGGCTCGTCCAGCAGGATCATCGACGGCTTGGCCATCAGGGCGCGGCCGATGGCGCACATCTGCTGTTCGCCGCCGGAGGTATAGCCGGCCTGGCTGGCGCGCCGCTCGCGCAGGCGCGGGAAGTAGTGGTAGACCTTCTCCAGCGATTCCTTCAGCTCCGCCCGCGAGGCGCTGCGGGTGTAGGCGCCGGTGAGCAGGTTCTCTTCGATGGTCAGGTGGCCGAAGCAGTGGCGCCCCTCCATCACCTGCGACAGGCCGCGCCGCACCAGCTCATTGGGCGTGAGCTGGTCGATGCGTTCGCCCTTGAACTGGACTTCGCCTTTGGTGACGTCGCCCCGTTCGCCGCGCAGCAGCGTGGAGATGGTCTTGAGCGTGGTGGACTTGCCGGCGCCGTTGGCGCCCAGCAGGGCCACGATCTTCCCCTGCGGGACTTGCAGGGACACGCCCTTGAGCACCAGGATCACGTGGTCGTAGATCACCTCCACGTTGTTCACGGACAGGTAGGGCGCTGCCGCCGGAGCGGCGGTCGCGCTGGTGGCGGTGCTGGCTGCGGCGATCATTTTGCGCAGGCCGGCGTGATTTTTTTCTCGGCCGCGTAGGCTGCGGAGCTTTCCTCCAGCAGTTTGCGGGTCAATGCCTTGTCGCCGACGATCCAGTTCGGCGTGATGGCGTTCCACTTCTTGCCGTCCCATTGCTGGACCTTGACCGCGCCCGAGCCTTCATGGTCGTCGCAGCTGGTCTTCACCGGCGGCAGCATGCCGTAGGCGCCGATGGCTTTCTGGCGCGCCTCGTCCACGTTCAGGTGCTCCAGGCCCCAGCGCATTTGCTCGCCGGTGACCGGCTTGCCCTTGCCGAACTTGTCCTGCGCGGTGCGCATCGCCTCCACCCACAGGATGGCCGCGCTGACACCGCGCATGTGGTACACGGAGCCGATGCGGCTACGGTCGGCCAGGTTGCCCTTGCCGGCGTCGTAGAGTTTTTTGTGGATCTCGTCCATCACCGGGTAGTTGCCCGGCGTGTTGAAGGTCATCGCGCTGTATCCCTTGGCGGCGTCGCCGGCCGGCACGGTGTCTTCTTCGGAGCCGGCCCACCACACGCCCAGGATCTTCTCGCGCGGGATGCCGTTGCGCTGCGCGGTCTTGATGGCGACCGCGTTCATCGAGCCCCAGCCCCACAGGATCACGTGGTCGGGATTGGCCTGGCGGATCTGCAGCCACTGCGATTGCTGCTCCGTGCCCGGCGGCGTGACGGGAATCTTGATCAAGTCGAAGCCGTGCTGCTTGGACAAGGCCTCCAGCACCGGCAAGGGTTCCTTGCCGAACGCCGAGTCGTGGTACAGGTAGGCGATCTTCTTGCCTTTCAGTTTGGCCATGCCGCCATCCTTGTCGCCGAGGTATTTGACCATCGCAGCGGCCTGGTTCCAGTAGCTGGTAATCAGCGGGAACACGTAGGGGAAGACCTTGCCGTTGGCGGCGTCCGAGCGGCCGTAGCCGATCATCGTCATCGGAATTTTGTCGACGGCCAGGCGATCGAGCACGCCGTAGGCCACGCCGGTGGACAGCGGTTCGACCAGCGTGGCGCCGCCGTTCTTGGTCTTCAGGCGCTCGTAGCATTCGACGCCGCGCGAAGGGTTGTATTCGGTCTCGCACTCTTCCCACGATATCTTTACGCCATTGACGCCGCCCGCAAGGTTGACCAGGTTGAAGTAGTCGATGATGCCGCCGTAGAAGCCGGAACCGCCCGCCGCATAAGGGCCTACGCGGTACGAGGGCAGGGCGACGTATTGGTCCTGCGCCCATGCGGGAATGGATGCCGCCAGGGTCAGTCCGAGTACCAGGGATGCGATGCGCTTCATTGTCTTCTCCTCCAGGTTATTGTTGTTTGCGTTCAGTGCGGGAATGGCCACAGACGCAGTTTCTCTTTACCGATTTGCCATAAACGCGCCAGACCGTGGGGTTCCACGATCAGGAAAAAGATGATCAGGGCGCCGAACACCATCAGCTCCAGATTGGAGGCCACGCTGGTCGGCAGCGCCAGGCCGTGCGCGAAGATGTTCAGGAACACCGGCAGCAGCACAATGAAGGCCGCGCCGAGGAAGGAGCCGAGCACCGAACCGACGCCGCCGATGATCACCATGAACAGGATGCGGAACGACAGGTCGAGGTTGTAGGCTTCCGGCTCCACCGTGCCGAGGTAGGCGTACGCGTACAGCGCGCCGGCCACGCCGCAGTAGAAGGAGCTGACGGCGAAGGCCAGCAGCTTGGTGCGCATCAGGCGGAAGCCGATCACTTCGGCCGCCACGTCCATGTCGCGCACCGCCATCCACGAGCGGCCCACGTTGGAGCGGATCATGTTCTTGGCCAGCAGCGCCATCACGGCCACCACGCCCAGCACCAGCAGGTATTTGCGGCCCGGCGTGTCGAACTGGTAGCCGAGGATGGCCATCTTCTGCGCGGTGATCACGCCGGAGCTGCTGTAATTGGTCAGATAGGGGATCTTGGTGAGGCACCACACCACGAAGAACTGCGTGGCCAGCGTGGATGCGGCCAGGTAGAAGCCGCGTATCCGCAGCGACGGCAGGCCGAAGGCGATGCCGACCATCGCCGCGCTCAAGCCGCCCAGCACGAAGGCCAGCAGCACCGGCAGTCCGGGCAGGCGCGCCAGGAAGTTGTACGAGGCGAAGGCGCCGACCGCCATGAAGGCGGCGGTGCCCAGCGACAGCTGGCCCGCATAGCCGGTGAGGATGTTCAGTCCCAGCGCGGCCAGCGAGAAGATCAGGAAGGGGATCAGGATCGCCGACAAGGTGTACGGCGATGCGAACAGCGGCACCACCACGATCGCCACCACCAGCAACGCGAACAGCGCGATGCGGTCCTGCAGAATGGGGAAGATCTGGCTGTCGGCCTGATAGCTGGTTTTGAATTGTCCTGCTTCGCGATAGAGCATTGTGGCCTCTCAGATTCTGCGGATGATTTTTTCGCCGAACAGGCCTTCCGGCCGCACCAGCAGGAACAACAGCGCCAGCACATACGGGAACCAGCCTTCGATGCCGCCGCCGACCAGCGGGCCGATATACACCTCGGCCATTTTTTCGGAGGCGCCGATAATCAGGCCGCCGACGATCGCGCCCGGCATCGACGTGAAGCCGCCGAGGATCAGCACCGGCAGCGCCTTCAGCGCCACGAAGGTCAGCGCGAACTGCACGCCGTTGCGGGCGCCCCACAGCAGGCCGGCCACCAGCGCGACCAGGCCGGCCACCGCCCACAGCACCGCCCAGATGCGCTGCAGCGGAATGCCGACCGCCAGCGCGGCCTGGTGGTCGTCCGCCACCGCGCGCAAGGCGCGGCCTACCTTGGTCCTGGAGAACAGCAGGGCCAGCGACGTCACCAGCAGGCCGCAGACCGCTGCCGCCATGATGTCGAACTGCGAGACCAGGATGTTAAATTTGTTCATTAGGTACTCGGACGGCACGTCCTCGATCGGCAGTTCCAGCTTGTGCACCTGCGAGCCCCACATCAGCTGCGCCAGGCCTTCGATGAAGAAGGCCAGGCCGATGGTGGCCATGAACAGCGTGATCTCCGGCTGGTTCACCAGCGGCCGCAGCACCACGCGCTCGATCGCCATGCCGAGCAGGATCATGACCACGATGGTCAGCGGTATCGCCACCCACAGCGACACGCCGAACTTGTCGACGATGCCGACGCAGGTGAGCGCGGCGAAGAACACCATCGCGCCCTGGGCGAAGTTGAAGACACCGGAGGCCTTGTAGATCAGCACAAAGCCGATCGCCACCAGCGCGTACATCACGCCGGACAGCAGGCCGCCGATCAGCACCTCAAAGAAGAAGTTCACGTTCATTCGCAGGCCTTTCCGAGGTAGGCGTTGATCACGTCCTGGTTGCAGCGGATGTCGTCGGGCGTGCCGTCGCCGATTTTTTTGCCGTAGTCGAGCACCACCACCCGATCCGAGATGTCCATCACCACGCCCATGTCATGCTCGATCAGCACGATGGTGGTGCCGAATTGGTCGTTCACGTCGAGGATGAAGCGGCACATGTCCTGCTTCTCTTCCACGTTCATGCCGGCCATCGGTTCGTCCAGCAGCAGGATCTCCGGTTCGGCGGCCAGCGCCCGGCCCAGCTCCACGCGCTTTTGCAGGCCGTACGGCAGGCGGCCCACCGGCGTCTTGCGGATCGCCTGGATCTCCAGGAAGTCG
Source organism: Duganella sp. GW821-FHT01E12 (assembly GCF_059422325.1). NCBI lineage: Bacteria > Pseudomonadati > Pseudomonadota > Betaproteobacteria > Burkholderiales > Oxalobacteraceae > Duganella > Duganella sp. GW821-FHT01E12. Next base: position 515,812 of record NZ_JBWKWR010000001.1, read on the forward strand.
ATGATCTCCTCGGCCTTGACTCGGTGGGCGATTTCCTCGCGCCGGGCCGGGCCCCAGTACAGCGCCTGCATCAGGAAGTTGGACTTCATCTTCAGGTTACGGCCGGTCATGATGTTGTCGAGGACCGTCATGCCCTTGAACAGCGCGATATTCTGGAAGGTGCGGGCGATGCCGGATTTGGCGGCGGCGTGGCAGTCCATGTTCTTGCGGTGCTCGCCGCGGTAGATGATCTCCCCCTGCTGCGGGCGGTACACGCCGTTGATCACGTTGAGCATCGAGCTTTTGCCGGCGCCGTTCGGGCCGATGATGGCGCGGATCTCGTGCTGCTTCACGTCGAAGGAGATGTCGGTCAGCGCTTTCACGCCGCCGAACGACAGCGAGATGTTCTTCAGATCGAGGATCACCGGGCCGATCTTGCGGCGATCGGGATCGGCGTCGGCCCCGAAGTGGGTGTCAGGTTCGTTCATTTGCATGGTGGCTTCCTCTGTCATGCCGCTGCCTGGATGGCAGGGAAGGTCTTGCAGGACTCGATCTTCAGGTCCGCCGCCACTAGCCCTGTGCGACCGTCTTCGAACTTGACCTGCGTTTCGATGTACTGCGACGGCTTGCCGCTGTAGAGCGCATCGATCAGCACCGCGTACTTCTCGGCGATGAACTTGCGGCGTACCTTGCGGGTGCGGGTCAGCTCATCGTCGTCGGGATCGAGCTCCTTGTGCAGCACCAGATAGCGGTGAATCTGCGTGTCGCTCATCATCGGCTCGGCCGCCAGGTCGGCGTTGACCTGCTCGATGCAGTCGCGCACCAGGCCATACACCTGCGGGTGCGCGGCCAGGTCGGTGTAGCCGGAATAGGCGATGCTGCGGCGCTCCGCCCAGTTGCCCACGGCTTCCATGTCGATATTGATGAAGGCGCAGACCTCATCGCGCTTGTCGCCAAACACCACGGCCTCTTTGATGAAGGGGAAGAACTTGAGTTTGTTCTCCACGTAGTTGGGCGCGAAGATGGCGCCGCTGTTCATCTTGCCCACATCCGCCGCGCGGTCGATGATCTTCAGGTGGCCTTCGTGGTCGAACAGGCCGGCGTCGCCGGTGTGGAAGTAGCCTTCGGCGTCGATCGCTTCGCTGGTGGCGTCGGGACGTTTGTAATAACAGTCCATCAATGTTGGCGACCTGACCAGCACCTCGCCGTTGTCGGCCAGCTTGACCTCGACGCCGGGCGCCGGCAGGCCGACGCTGTCGAACTTGATCTGGCCGTCCGGCTGCAGGCAGATGTAGGCGCAGGTTTCGGTGGAGCCGTAGAACTGCTTCAGGTTGACGCCGATGGAGCGGTAAAAGCGGAACAGGTCCGGCCCGATCGCCGCGCCGGCCGTGTAGGCGACCCGCACGCGTGACATTCCGAGCACATTCTTCAGCGGGCCGTAGACCAGAACCTGACCTATCGCATAAGCGATGCGGTCGGACAGCGGCACCGGCTTGCCGTCCAGGATGGCCGCGCCGCAGCGGCGGGCCACCGCCATGAAGTGATGGAACATGCGGCGTTTGATGGCGCCTGCGTCCTCCATCCGTATCATCACGGTGGTGAGCATGTTTTCGAACACGCGCGGCGGGGCGAAGTAATAAGTAGGGCCGATTTCGCGCATGTCGGTCATCACGGTGTCGCCGGATTCGGGGCAGTTGACGGTGAAGCCGGCCGTCATCGCCTGCGCGAAGGAGAACAGGCAGTCGCCCACCCAGGCCATCGGCAGGTAGGACAGGATGTCCTCGGCGTCGGTGAGGTGCTCGAAACCGACGCCGCCGGTGCCGGCCGCGATCAGCGCGGAATGGGTCTGGCACACGCCTTTGGGCTTGCCGGTGGTGCCGGAGGTGTACAGGATGATGGCGTTGTCGCTGCCCTTGCCGGTTTTGACGGCGGTGTCGAACAAGCCGGGATTGGCTTTATCCCAGGCGCGGCCGATCTCCTGCAGGCGGGCGAAGGACAGCAGCCCTTTCTGGCGGTAATGGCGCATGCCGCGTTCGTCGTCGTAGGCCACGTGTTCGATGTGCGGGTACAGGCTTTGCAATTCCATCAACTTGTCGACCTGTTCCTGGTCTTCGACGATGGCGTAGCGGATCTCGGCGTTTTCCAGCACATAGGCCATGTCGGCGGCCGGAGCGTCCTGGTACAGCGGCACGGGCACGCCGCCCAGGCATTGCGCGGCCAGCATGGACCAGTACAGGCGGGGGCGGTTGTCGCCGATGATGGCCAGGTTCATGCCGCGCTGGAAGCCGATGGCGGCCAGGCCGCAGGCCAGCGCCCGTACCTCGTCGTTGACCTGGGCCCAGGTCCAGCTCTGCCAGATGCCCAGGTATTTTTCCCTGAAAGCGGGTTTCCCTGGGCGGAGCTGGCCATGTGCCAGCAGCCAGCGCGGGAACGTCTCGTTCTGTGTATGCACCAGTGTCTCCTGTTGCTATTTGCTCGTACTTGTTAAACTTCCGATACGGCAGCCTTTTTATGTGATGATATTAGCCTGCCGCCGACGGTCAGGTTGTCTTTTCGGCGACATTTGGCTGAACTTTCCATGGTGCGTTGCAATAATGCCTAGTCGACATCAAATTACCCTCAAAGAAGCGTTGCGCACGGCGATCTGGGCCCAGGGTTTGACGCCGGAACAAATGGCGCGCGTGGAGGCCGAGACCTTTGAAACTTTTGTTCCGAAGGGCGGTTATGTTTGCCGCAAGGGGGAAATGGTCGAGCATTGGCTGGGGATTATGGACGGCATGGTCAAGATGACCAATTTCTCGGCGGCGGGTAAAAGCGTGTCATTTACCGGCGTGCCTCCCGGCGGCTGGTTCGGCGAGGGTTCGGTTTTAAAGAAGGAAATACTTAAATACGATGCGATGGCTTTGCGCGATAGCCGAATTGCCCGCATGCCGATGTCGACTTTTCACTGGCTGTTGGAAACCAGTTTGCCATTCACGCGGTTTTTATTAATGCAGCTGAATGAGCGTCTGGGGCAGTTTATCGGCATGGTGGAGAATGACCGTTTATTAAATCCCGATACCCGCGTGGCGCGCTGCCTGGTTTCCATGTTTAATTCCCATCTTTATCCGGGATTGGAGAAACTGGTGCAGATATCGCAGGAGGAATTGGGCCTGCTGTCCGGCGCCTCGCGCCAGCGCGCCAATCAGGCGTTACAGCTGCTTGAGAAGCAAGGCTTATTAAGTCTTGATTATGGCGGCATCCGCATTCTCGATCTCGAAGGCCTGCGCCGCTACGAGGCCTGAGTTCCCCTTCCCGTCACTTTGAATTCCCGATCAGGGGATTTTTGCCCCTAAATCATGCTAATTCTTAGTGTGTTTGCGCTAGATTTCAGCATTTGAGCGGCGTCAGCGTAAGGCCTACCGCCAGCTGCCGGCTGCGTTGATGGGGAAAGTCGAGATATCGGCTAACGCAATGGATTTTGACGGGCTATTCCGCGAACAGTTATGCAGCATTGCGCTGCTTTTCCAGCCAGCGATCATGCATTTCCCAGCGAGGACGGCAAACGTCGTGCCATTGATGCGGACACTCTTCCACGACCCGTTAATATATGACTTAACGTAGAAGGCGCGACGCTTGGATTTGCGGCATAATGACGACCGTTGATTTTATGCAGTCGTAAATATATTTCCAGGATGAAGAGGATTATGCATTCCCATCAATGATAGTCAAGTGCGTAGGCGCAGTCATTGGGGAATTCAAATGTAATACGCCAGTTGCCACTGATAGCACTTTTAGCCATTTTCGCTTGTTTCGAAAAAACGGCGCAATCCTTTTTGCTGGAATGAGATGATCCTAATCACTAGGAACCTTGAAATACCGTCGTTCCCGCGCAGGCGGGAACCCATAGACCGCACACTCAGAGGCTCAGCATGGATTCCCGCCTGCGCGGGAATGACGATTTGGATGTTTTTTGAGGTGCCCAAAATGGTTTTCGGCGCGTTGCGGAAAAAGCTAAACAATTAAGGCATTTTGTGCGCTTGCCCATGTGATGGCAGATCAAGTTCGAAACCAAGCACCCAAGCAATCGCGGTATCATAGCGACAAGCTATGCCGCATCGGCGGCGCACCCGGAAATCGACTCATCCCATGCATACTCCAGAAACTTCCCCCGTCGTCGAGCGCCTGGCGCTGTTGCGCGCGGCAATGCGCCGCCAGCAGCTCGACGCGCTGATCGTACCGTCCGCCGACCCCCACCTGTCCGAATACCTGCCGGTTCGCTGGCAGGGCCGCGAGTGGCTGTCCGGTTTCACGGGTTCGGTCGGCACCTTCATCGTCACGTCGGAATTTGCCGGCGTCTGGACCGACGCCCGCTACTGGACCCAGGCGGAGCAGCAACTGGCCGGCACCGGCATCGCGCTGATGAAACTGACCTCCGGCGCCAGCGTCCAATACGTTGACTGGCTGGCAACCACCCTGCAAGCCGGCCAGACGGCGGCGGTCGACGGCGCGGTGCTCGGCCTGTCCATCGCCCGCCTGCTGGAACAGGCGCTGCTTGCCAAAAACGTCACGCTGCGCACCGACCTGGATCTGCTGGACGAGGTCTGGACCGGCCGCCCATCGCTGCCCGAGGCGCCCGTGTACGAGCACCTGCCGCCGTTCGCATCGCAGACCCGCGCCGAGAAACTTGTCAATTTGCGCACGACGATGCGGCAACTGGGCGCGCAGCACCACCTGATTTCGACGCTGGACGACATCGCCTACCTGTTCAACCTGCGCGGCGCCGACGTCAATTACAACCCGATCTTCCTGTCCCACGCGCTGGTCGGCCCGGCCCGCGCGACCTTGTTTGTCGCCGACGGCAAGGTCTCGTCCGCGCTGCGCGCCACGCTGGCGGCGGACGGCGTCAACGTCGCACCGTACGAATCGGCCGCCGCCGCGCTGGCCGCGCTGCCCGCCGACAGCACACTGCTGATCGATCCGCGCCGCGTCACCTACGGCACGCGCCAGTGGGTACCGGCCACGGTCAGGGTGATCGAGGCGATCAACCCGACCACCTTCGCCAAATCCAGGAAGAGCGAGGCCGATGCCGCCCATGTGCGCGCCGCCATGGAGCAGGACGGCGCGGCCCTGTGCGAATTCTTCAACTGGCTGGAACAGACGTTGGCCGATCCGCAGCGCCCTCCGCTGACCGAACTGGCCATCGACCGCGAGATCACGGCGGCCCGCGCGCGCCGTCCCGGCTTCGTCAGCCCGAGTTTTTCCACCATCGCCGGCTTCCGCTCCAACGGCGCGATCATGCATTACCGCGCCACCGAAGCCCAGCACTCCGTCATCGAAGGCGACGGCCTGCTGCTGATCGACTCCGGCGGCCAGTATTTGGGCGGCACCACCGACATCACCCGCGTGGTCGGCGTCGGCGCCATCACGGGCGAGCACAAACGCGATTTCACGCTGGTGCTCAAGGGCGTGATCGCCCTGTCCTCGGCGCGCTTCCCGCGCGGGACCAAATCGCCGATGCTCGACGCCATCGCCCGCGCGCCGCTGTGGGCCGAAGGGCTGGACTTCGGCCACGGCACCGGCCACGGCGTCGGCTACTTCCTCAACGTGCACGAAGGCCCGCAGTCGATTTCGCAATCGGCGATGCCGGAGCCGCACACCGCCATGGAACCAGGCATGATCACATCGATAGAACCGGGGCTGTACCGTCCCGGCCAGTGGGGCATCCGGATTGAAAACCTGGTGCTCAACCGCCCCGCGGGCCAGACCGAATTCGGCGAGTTCCTCGATTTCGAAACGCTGACCCTGTGCCCGATCGATACCCGCTGCATCGAGCCCTCGCTGCTGCGCGACGACGAGAAGCGCTGGCTCAACGACTACCACGCGACGGTGCGCAAGCGCCTGCGGCCGCTGTTGTCCGGCGACGCGCTGGCCTGGCTCGAAATCCGCACGGAGGCGCTATGAGCGGCCGCGCGACCAGGGCCACGACGGCCGTCGACCGCCTCAAGGTCCGCAGCGGCAACGCCAGGTATTCGATGTCGCGCACCGGCAGCGGCCATTTCTTCCTGACCGAAGGCCCGGGCCAGCCGCCGCTGTGCGCACCGCTGGAGCTGGACGACTTTGTCGCCTTCGTCAACGGCATCTCGCCGGCGGCGCCCAAGCGCGTCAGCAAGCTCGATGTCGCGTTTGAAAAGCAGCTCGTTAAAAAAGCGCCCTGAGCGCCACCACTGAAAGAGACCGAGCATGCCATCGATAGAGTTCCTGTTTGCCTACTGGTCTGCCCACGAAATCGCCACCAATGGCGTGATCCTGCTGAACCTGATCGGCGCGCTGCTGCTTGGCCTGATGGTCGGCTACGAGCGCTCCTACCACGGCCGCGCCGCCGGCATGCGCACCTACGGGCTGGTATGCATGGCCTCCGCCGCGCTGACGGTGATCGGCGGCTATCCCGCCGACTGGTTCGGCGGCCATGGCGGCCACACCATCCTGACTTCGGACCCGACCCGTGTCATACAAGGCATCGTCACCGGCATCGGCTTCCTCGGCGCCGGCGTCATCATGCGCGAGGGCTTCAACATCAGCGGCCTGACGACTGCGGCCTCGATCTGGGCCTCGTCGGTGATCGGCGTGATGGTCGGCATCGGCTTTTACATGGGCGCGATGGGCCTGGCGATCCTGAGCGCCGGCGCGATGGTCTTCCTGAGCAGGCTCGAAGCCTGGCTGCCGTCGCGGCATGCGATAGCGATCACCATGCGCTTCAAGGCGGGCTATATGCCGCAGGAGCCGGCGCTGCGCGCGCTGGCGCTGCAGCGCGGCTACGAAATCGCCAGCGGTACGCTGATGATAGGCAGCGACGGCGGCATGCAGGAATGGCGCTTCGTCGCCATCGCCCTGAGCAAGCGTAGCGGCGCGCCGATGTCGGTGCTGTCGGCCGAACTGGCGCAATTCGAGGGCATCCACAGCTTCCAGTTGTCGCATGCCCGTAACTGAACGCGATATGAACATGAACGAACAAGCCAGGGCAGTATTCGATTTCTGGTTCCAGCCCTCGGAAGGCCAGGCCGCCGATGCGCCGCGTCGCGAGTGGTTCCAGAAGAACGACGATTTCGACCGCGAGATCGCCCGCCGTTTCGGCGCGCTGATCGAGCAGGCGCTGGCCTGCGGCCTGCGGCACTGGGATGCGGAAGGTCCGCAGTCGGCGCTGGCGCGCATCCTGGTGCTGGACCAGTTCTGCCGCAACGTCCATCGTGGCACGCCGCTGGCCTTTGCCGGCGACCCGCAGGCTTTGCAGGCGGCGCTGGCAATGGTCGACGCGCAGCAGGACCTGGCGCTGCCGCCTTTGCAGCGGGGCTTTGTCTATTTGCCGTTCGAGCATGCGGAGGATATGGCGATGCAGGAGCGGGCCGTGGCCCTGTTCGAGCGCATGCACGATGCGGCGCCTGCCGCGCAGGGCGTCGCCGGCATGCTCGATTTCGCGCGGCGCCACCGCGAGGTCGTCAAGCGCTTCGGCCGCTTCCCGCACCGTAACGCCATCCTCGGCCGCCCGTCGACGCTGGAAGAACAGGCGTTCCTGCAGCAGCCGGGGTCCGGTTTCTGATGGCCGCCCTGAATCTGATCGGCGCCGGCCACGTCGGCCGCGTGCTCGGGCGCTTGCTGGCGGCGCACGGCGGCTTCCGTGTGCAACAGGTGCTGACGCGATCCGCCGCTTCGGCGCGAGCCGCCGTGGACTTTATCGGCAGCGGCGCGGCAGTGGAGCGCTACGATCAATTGCAGCCGGCCGACCTGCATGTGCTGGCGGTCGGCGACGACCAGATCGCGAGCGCCTGCGCCGCGCTGGCGCAGGCCGTGCCGCTGCGGGGCAGCATCGTGTTCCATTGCAGCGGCGCGCTGGCGTCCGGCCAGTTGCAGGCGGCGCGCGACGCGGGCGCGCTGGTCGCCAGCGTCCATCCGATCCGCAGCTTTGCCGATCCGGCGGCGGTGGCTGCCCAATTTGCGGGCACCTTCTGCGGCATCGAGGGCGACGCCGACGCGCTGGCCGTGCTCGCGCCGGCCCTGCGGGCGATAGGCGCGCAACCCGTGCCCATCGACGCCTCGGCCAAGACCGTGTACCACGCGGCCGCCGTCTTCGCCAGCAACTACCTGGTGACGGTGCTGGACGCCGCGCTGCGCGCCTACATGGCGGCCGGCATCCCGGAACCGGTGGCGCGCCAGATGGCGCAGCCGCTGGCCGCCGAATCGATGGCCAATGTGTTCCGCCTCGGCGCCGCCGCCGCGCTCAGCGGCCCGATCGCGCGCGGCGACATGGATACTGTGGAACGTCAACAACGGGCGGTCAGCCAGTGGGATGCGCCCACCGGCGATCTTTACCGGGCGCTGGTGGCGCCCACCGCCGATCTGGCGCGCCGCAAGCGGCAGAAATAGCCGGCCGTGGCCGCAACGGCTCTTATCTCCTTGCAAATTACTACTTAACAACTATATTTTAACTAGGTGTATGCTTGAAACGGCGCTGGGCGTTGCAGTTTTATTGGTACGAATTCACAAATAAGTGGTGGGATTAGTCGACAAACCTCGGAATTAGCAATAAGCTTGTTTCTTGGAATGTTTTCTTGAAGAATCTAGCACTGAGCCGGCGCACCAATAGGATAGGGGTAAGAACATGTTATTTCTGAAGAGTACGACCGTCACGAAAGCGCCAGGGATTTACGACGTAGATATCGCCGCTAAACCACCCGGCAAAACCTTTGGCGTGTTTATGGCCACCGATCCAGACAATCCACCGGCCGAAGTGCTGGCGGCGCTGGCGGCGATGGGTTTCAAGAACACCTACAGCGGCGGCTACACCCACAAGGACCGCGGCAAGGTGCTGGACCTGCACTTCCAGAAAGACGGCACCGACTTGTTCCAGGGCTGGAAAGCCGAAGAGATGGAAGCCAACATGGCCGCCATCACGGCGCTGTTCAGCGGCATCGGCATCACCATCGCGCCGCGCGTGATGACTCTGGCCGAGGCCTACGCTTAAACCTGCACGTCGATGTGATACAAAGCCCACGGGCAGGAACCGAACCGCTCCGCGAGCGGTTTGGCCGCCATCTCGGGGACTTTGTCGGCATCGTAGACCGCCCATAGCGGTCCCAGCCCGCCCAGCGCCATCGGCGCGCCATCCAGATGGGTGGCGACGATGTAGCGCTGCGCGCGCGCCTGCGCGACCGTGACCACGGCGGCATAGCCATCCACCGCACGCAACACCAGCTTGCCGGCGTCGCCCAGCGACGCGCCGGCCGCATGCATCACATCCAGCAGCAACGGGCCGCGCAGCGTGTGGACCTTGCCGTCGTATTCCAAGGTCGGCCGGATGGTGATGGCCGGCAGCGCGGCCAGCGCCGCGAAGTCGAAGGCATGCGCCTTGTCGAAGCTGATTTTTTGCTTGTGCATCATCTGGTCCCGCACCGGATCGAAGCGGCCTCGGTTGACCTTGCCGACCGCGCCGGTGACGGTCAGCAGCGCAGGGCCGGCGCTGTTCGCGGCGGCTGCCGCTTGCGACGCGGGCAGGGCGGCGGCGGCCATGCCGGCGAGCGCGGCGCGGCCAAGGAACTGGCGTTTTTTCATGCGGAATACTCCTGGCTGACGTAGTGCCGGTATGATACCGCGCATGGACTTATTTGCCGACGACAGCGCCCTGGCGCCCATCCCGATCGAGGATGGCGAACTGTGGTTCCAGCAGCGGCTGGCGCTGGACCTGGCGCCGCACGAGGCCATGCAGCGCCTGCTCGACGAAACCGATTGGCGCGCGGAACAGATCCAGGTCTGGGGCAAGCTGCACATGCAGCCGCGCCTGAGCGCCTGGCATGGCGAGGCCAGCTACCGCTATTCCGGCAAGACTTTCCATCCGCTGCCGTTCACGCCCTTGCAGCTGCACATCAAACAGGCAGTGGAACAGGCCACCGGCCGCCACTTCAACAGCGTGCTGCTGAACTACTACCGCGACGAACGCGACAGCATGGGCTTCCACGCCGACGACGAGCGCGAGCTGGGGCCGCAGCCGGCCATCGCCTCGGTCAGTTTCGGCGCGCCGCGCACCTTCATCCTCAAGCACCGGACGTTGCCGAAAACCGTCAAGCTGGCGCTGGGCGACGGTTGCCTGCTGCTGATGGCGGGCAGCCTGCAGCAGCACTGGCTGCACGGCATCAACAAGGAACGCAGCGCGCGCGGGCCGCGCATCAATCTCACTTTCCGCAACATTCTGCGCGTACCTTAAGCCGCTCTTAAGTTTGGCGGAAGTCGATTTAAGCCATCCATAATTTGGCTTACATCCTGTCACACTTCTTACTAAATCGGTGCGGACGTGGGTTGGCATGAGTGCTATCTTGGTTCCATCGCAATTCAGAGAACTGCGATCCCAAGCAAGTCCAACACTCACTGCTGAAAGATCCAAGACCATGAAAAAAATTCTGTTCGCATTAGTTGCTTCCGCTGCCGCCCTGGCCGGCACCTCCGCTTACGCCGCCGATGACGCGGGCACCGCCTACATCGGCGCCGGCGTCGTGGGCAGCCACTACAAGTTCGACGTGCCCGGCGCGACCAGCACCTCCGACCGCAGCGGCGACAAGGCCACCGGTAAAATCTTCGGCGGCTACAACTTCGACAAGACCTGGGCGATTGAAGGCGGTTACACCGACTTCGGCAAGAAAGGTTACGACTACACCGTGGGCGGCGCGCCAGGCCACGTGCAGACCAAGGCAGACTCGCTGTATATCGCCGGCAAGGGGACGTACACCGTGAATGACCAGGTCGCCCTGTTCGGCAAGCTGGGCGTGGCACGCAACCACAACGACGTCACCACCACCGGCATCGCCTCCGTCACGGGCGACAGCAACAAGACCGCGCTGTACGGCTCGGTAGGCGCCGAGTACGCGATCAACAAGAACGTGAAAGTCTCGCTGGAGTATGAAAACTACGGCAAGAACAACATCGATCTGGGCCGCAAAAACAGCGCCATCACCGCCGGCGTGCGCTACAACTTCTAAGTGCAGACTAATGGAAATTTAGTAGTTTAAGGCATCTCGAAAACCCGCTGTTTCTCTACTGGAGGGAACGACGGGTATTTCAGAGTTCTTTGAATCTATTGAGGGCCGGTTCTGCTGGTTCCGGCCCTTTTCTTTTGGTGAGAAATAAAGGAAATTATTGAATAATAATTTTCTTATGCCTACGCCAGTGTTTAATTGCGTTGAGCGATCCCTTATCTTTAAGTTTGGTAAAGATGTCCAGTGCTGTTTTAGCGTGAACTATTGCTTTATCCGGCGATCCAAGATTAGCTAAAATTTTTGCCAGTTTGAAATTTAAATCAGCTATATTCTGAGAATTTCCATGAATTTTTGACAACTCCAGGGCTAGCTCATATTCTTTTTTTGCCTCTTCAGTATTGTCTAATTGATTTAAGACATCACCTAACCAAATATGCGCAAGCATTTCGGTGAGGCCATTTCCTGACTTTTCCCCCAGTTCTACCGCCAATTCAAGAAACTTCTTCGCATCGTGTGGTTTGCCGTCATGGCGATGTATCCCAGCAATCCTGGCAATTGCAGTTGATGCCCAAGACCATTCATTCCCTGCGATAGCCAAACGGTACATCTCTTCATAAACCGCGAGTGCATCAGACCAACGTTCGGCTTTAATCAAAAATAGCGCATATACGTGAAAAGACTGAAGACTTTTTCGCTCAGCTACATCCTTAACCAGTTGTCCTTCCGCCTCTGTAAAATTTCCTTTCTCATAAATAGCTTCTATTTTTGCTAAGGCAGGATCATCTTTTGTACTCGTTAGGTTGCCATTACTGGTCGGGCTTTTCGTGGGTTCCGCCGCAGTTGCGGGTGATGCCTCGTTCGTCGTTTCGTGGTCGCGAGTCCACTTTGCAAGATGCTTTCTGATTTTTGCAGTAAAAGAATCAGTTGTATCAAAGGTCTCATAAAGAAGGGCTCGTTCTCCTTCGAGCTCCTTTTTAAAATCCAAAACCTTTGTCAATTGAGGGCCAGGATCGCTAAGTTGCCTTTGATCTACCGCTTTAAATAAAACTGCAATGTCCCGCATCGGATATTTGGGGTCCTTTAAAAGCCTCCGTGCCAGTCTATATTCCTCTTCAGTACCTGAGGTATACCCTTCTGAGGATCCTGTAGGCGATCCCCATCTATCCCGCAGCATCAAGACAAAAAGATCACATTCTTCTAATTCTTTGTTAATTTTTTCTTGTGGTCGTCCCATTCCTGCAAGAGTGAACTCCCAACCGACGGCTTCAAAATGACAATGACGTGCAAGTGCATCAGTATTATTATGCGAGATTACTGCGTCGCGAAAAGCCGCTCGCTCTGTCTCCAGTCCGCCAGGGCTCGCAATAAAAACCCTGTAGCTAGTTATTTGTTTTGCCATTGTCGTATTTCTATCTCAGGTAGTTAACAACTAAAATAGTTAAGTATTGATTCGTTTATTTAGGTGACGTCACGAATAGAGGATATTTTCACCGCAGAGAGGTGATTAAATAAGTGCTCATTCAGGAGAAGGTCGGCGACTGGTGACGCAAAATAAAACCTCAAAAACTGTTGTTGGTTTTGAGGTTTTATTTTGGTATGACGGGGTTACGTTGTCAGTGGCTTGTAGCGGATGCGCTTAGGCTTCGCGCCTTCCTCGCCCAGGCGTTTCTTCTTGTCGGCTTCGTATTCCTGATAGTTACCGTCGAAGAAGGTGACCTGCGAGTTGCCTTCGAACGCCAGGATGTGGGTGGCGATACGGTCCAGGAACCAGCGATCGTGCGAGATCACCAGCACGGAACCGGCGAACTCCAGCAGTGCATCTTCCAGCGCGCGCAGGGTTTCCACGTCCAGATCGTTCGACGGTTCATCCAGCAGCAGCACGTTGCCGCCCTTGAGCAGCGTCTTGGCCAGGTGCAGGCGGCCGCGCTCACCGCCGGACAGGTTGCCGACCACCTTCTGCTGGTCCGAACCCTTGAAGTTGAAGCGGCCCAGGTAGGCGCGCGACGGCATGTCGAAGCGACCAACGCTGAGCATGTCGGCGCCGCCGGACACGTCCTCGAACACGGTCTTGCTGTCGCTCAGCGTATCGCGGCTCTGGTCCACCAGCGAGATGCGGGCGGTCTGGCCGATCACCACTTCGCCGCTGTCCGGCTTGTCAAGGCCGGCGATCATCTTGAACAGGGTCGACTTACCGGCGCCGTTCGGGCCGATGATGCCGACGATGGCGCCCGGCGGAATGGTGAACGACACGTTGTCGATCAGCAGGCGGTCGCCGAAGGCCTTCGACACGTTCTTGAACTCGATCACTTCGTTGCCCAGACGCTCGGCCACAGGGATGAAGATCTCCTGGGTCTCGTTGCGCTTCTGGTATTCGTACTCGCTCAGCTCGTTGAAGCGGGCCAGGCGGGCCTTGGACTTGGCCTGGCGTGCCTTCGGGTTCTGGCGCGACCACTCCAGTTCCTTGGCCAGCGCCTTCTGGCGCGCCGATTCGGTGGCTTCTTCCTGTTTCAGGCGGTTGGCCTTCTGGTCCAGCCACGACGAGTAGTTGCCCTTCCATGGAATGCCATGGCCGCGGTCCAGTTCCAGAATCCACTCGGCGGCGTTGTCGAGGAAGTAGCGATCGTGGGTGATGCCGACCACGGTGCCCGGGAAGCGCAACAGGAACTGCTCCAGCCATTCGACCGACTCGGCGTCCAGGTGGTTGGTCGGTTCGTCGAGCAGCAGCATGTCCGGCTTGGACAGCAGCAGCTTGCACAGCGCCACGCGGCGCTTCTCGCCGCCGGACAGCACGCCGATCTTGGCGTCCCAGGGCGGCAGGCGCAGCGCGTCGGCGGCCATCTCCAGTTGCAGGTTCAGGTTGCCGCCGTCGGAGGTCGAGATGATCGCTTCCAGACGGGCCTGCTCGGTGGCCAGCGCGTCGAAGTCGGCGTCTTCCTCGGCGTAGGCGGCGTACACGGCCTCCAGCTTGGCTTGCGCCTCGAACACTTCGCCCAGGCCGGACTCGACTTCCTGGCGCACGGTTTTTTCAGGATCGAGCTGCGGTTCCTGCGGCAGGTAGCCGATGTTCAGGCCCGGCATCGGCACGGCTTCGCCCTGGATGTCGGTGTCGATGCCTGCCATAATTTTCAGCAAGGTCGACTTACCGGAGCCGTTCAGGCCCAGCACGCCGATCTTTGCGCCTGGGAAGAAGGACAGCGAAATATCCTTCAGAATCTGGCGCTTGGGCGGGACGATTTTGCCCACGCGGTTCATGGTATAGACGTAATTTGCCATTGAGAATCTCAGTCAGAATTTTTTAATTGCGTACAAATGCAAGGAAGGACGACAGGATACGATAAATCCCGCCGCCCGCCCACTATTTAGCGCGCCGGCCGGCCCACAGCCCCTCGGCCACGTACAGCGCCAGCGCGGCCCAGATGATGACAAAGCCGATCAGCCGCGCCGCCGGGAAGGTCTCGTGGAACACCCACACACCCAGCAGCGCCTGCATGCTCGGCGACAGGTATTGCAGCAGGCCCAGCACCGACATCGGGATCTTGCGCGCGCCGGCCGCGAACATCACCAGCGGAATCGCGGTGATCGGCCCGGCCGCCGCCAGCAGCCAGCGGGTGCTGTTGTACGGCGTGTTGAGGAAGGTGTTCTGGCCGTGCGCGGTCAGCCACAGCACATAGGCCAGCGCCAGCGGGAACAGCAGCAGGGTCTCCAGCGACAGGCCCTCCAGCGCGGCCAGTGCTGCGGTCTTGCGCAGCAGGCCGTAGCCGCCGAAGGTCAGGCCCAGGATCAGCGCGATCCACGGCAGCTGGCCGGCCGACCAGGTCAGCCACAGCACCCCGCTGGCCGCCACGCCGATGGCGATCCACTGGCCGCGGCGCAGCTTTTCCTTCAGCACCAGCAAGCCCAGCAGCACATTGATCAGCGGATTGATGAAGTAGCCCAGGCTGGCGTCGATGACATGGCCGTTGTTGACCGACCAGATGTAGACGAACCAGTTGGCCGTCAGCAGCACCGCCGAGGCCACGAAGCTGGCCAGCACGCGCGGCTGGCGCCACACCTGCGGCAGCCACTTCCATTGCTGGCGGGCGGTCAGCACCAGGCCCAGGAACAACAGCGACCACAGCATGCGGTGCGCCAGGATCTCCATCGCCGGCACCTCGCCGATGGCGTGGAAGTACAGCGGGAACAAGCCCCAGCAAAAGAACGCGAATGTGGCGTAAATAATACCAATGTTCATGGGGCGGGACGGCGGGTCGGAGGCAGGGTCTGCCATTATCGCCGATCTGGCGCACGGCCGCTTCCGGCCTCGCGCTTCGGCCCGCACCAGCGTACACTGGCGATATTGAATTTTTGGAACGCCCTTCCATGCGAAAATCTCCTTGCCTTTTGCAAATACTTATCCTATTGTGCAATGCACCAAAACAACAACAGGTGCAATCTTGACCGAGCAACATAAGAAAAGCAGCCTCGTCGCCCTGACGCTGGCGGCGGTAGGCATCGTCTACGGCGACATCGGTACCAGTCCCCTCTACACCCTCAAAACCATCTTCGATCCCGAACACGGCCTGGCCCTGAACGGGAACAACCTGCTGGGCATTATTTCGCTCATCTTCTGGGGCTTGACGATGATCGTCTCGCTCAAATACGTCAGCCTGGTGCTGCGCGCCGACAACCGCGGCGAGGGCGGCATCATGGCGCTGATGGCGCTGGCGCTCAATTCCGTGACCAAGACCGCGCCGCGCTGGCACTATCCGTTGATGCTGCTGGGCGTGATCGGCGCCACCATGTTCTACGGCGACAGCGTGATCACGCCGGCCATCTCGGTGCTCAGCGCGATCGAGGGTCTGGAAGTGGCCACGCCGGGGCTGGAGCAGTACATCGTGCCGCTGACCATCATCGTGCTGGTCTCGCTGTACGCGGTGCAGCGCCATGGCACGGCCGGCATCGGGCGCTGGTTCGGCCCGGTGATGCTGGTGTGGTTTGCCGCGCTGGCGGTCATGGGCGTGATCAACATCGTGCAGGCGCCGCAGATCCTGTGGGCGCTCAATCCGCTGCACGCGCTGCGCTTCATGTTTGAAAACCGCATGATCGCCTTCGTCGCGCTGGGTGCCGTGGTGCTGGCCTTCACCGGCGCCGAGGCGCTGTACGCCGACATGGGCCACTTCGGCGCGCGGCCGATCCGGGTCGCGTGGTTCATGATCGTGTTCCCGTCGCTGGCGGTGAACTACCTGGGCCAGGGCGCGCTGCTGTTGGCCCATCCCGAGGCGATCGCCAATCCCTTCTTCCAGCAGCTCGGCGCCTGGAGCGTCTACCCGCTGGTGGCGCTGTCCACGGTGGCGACGGTGATCGCCTCGCAGGCCACCATCTCCGGCACCTTCTCGATGACCAAGCAGGCCATCGCCCTGGGCCTGCTGCCGCGAATGCGCGTGCTGCACACCTCGGCCACCGAGATCGGCCAGATCTACATCCCCATCGTCAACTGGCTGCAGCTGTCGGTGGTGCTGATGGCGGTGGTCGGATTCGGCTCGTCGGAAAAGCTGGCCGGCGCCTACGGCATCGCGGTTACGGCCACCATGCTGGCGACCACCTTCCTGACTTTCTTCGTGATCCGCTACCGCTGGCACCTGCCGCTGTGGCTGTGCTTTGCCGCCACCGGCTTCTTCATCGTGATCGACCTGCTGCTGTTCTCGGCCAGCTCGCTCAAGCTGTTCCACGGCGGCTGGTTCCCGCTGCTGCTGGCGATCATCCTGTTCACGGTGATGCTGACCTGGAAGCGCGGCCGCGAGCTGGTGTTCCAGAATCTGCAGAAGCATGCGATTCCGCTGGAAGACTTCCTGGCCTCGCTGTTCGTGGCGCCGCCGACGCGCGTGTACGGCACCGCCATCTTCCTGCGCGGCGAGAGCGACGGCGTGCCGCACGCGCTGCTGCACAACCTGTCGCACAACAAGGTGCTGCATGAGCGCGTGGTGTTCTTCACGGTGCACGTGGTGGAGGAGCCGTTCGTGCCGCCGGCCGAGCAGGTGAAGGTGACGGACCTGGGCCACCAGTGCTACCAGGTGAACGTGCACTACGGCTTCAAGGACGAACCGGACATCCCGAAAGCGCTGGCGCAGTGCGACTGCCTTGGCCTGCCGTTCGAGATGATGGAGACCTCGTTCTTCATCGCCCGCCAGACGGTCATCTCGACCCCCGGCGCCGGCATGTCGACCTGGCGCGAGCACCTGTTCGTGACCATGTCGCGCAACGCCCGCGGCGCCGCCGACTACTACCAGATTCCCACCAACCGCGTGATCGAACTTGGCACGCAAGTGGAAATTTAAACACGTCCCCGGCGCTAAATGATGTAACCGAATGTAGCGCCCGGAGCGGAAGCGGCATGGTCTGCTAAACTTCTGCTCCGAAAGTGGGATCAATACGAACACTCATCAAAGGTAATCATGAAATCGATGTTTCAATATATTGCGGCCGTTGCCTGCGCGGCGGCCTTGACCGCCTGCGGCGGCGGCGCGAAAACCCCGACGGCAGTGGTGGTGCCGCAGCCGGCGTTCAAATTGACCGATACCGTGGTCGGTACCGGCGCCGTGGCGGAATCGGGCAATCTGGTGGTGATCAACTTCACCGGCTACCTGTACGACTCGACCAAGCCTGATTTCAAGGGCCAAAAACTGGAAAGCTCGGTCGATACCGGCAAGCCTGCAACGCCGTTCACCGTGGGCGTCGGCGCCGTGCCGACGGGCTGGGACCAGTCCATCCTCGGCGTATCGCCTATCGCTGCCATGAAAGTCGGCGGCAAGCGCACCGCGATCCTGCCAGCCAACCTGGCGTATGGCGCCGCCACGCGCGACGCGCCGACTCCTAACCCGTACGGCTACGCGGCGCTGACCGCCAATGCGCCGCTGATCTACGATTTTGAACTGGTCGACGTCGTCAAGAGCACCCCGATCGTCCCTATTGACCCGCCGAAGTCGTTGCAAAAGATCGACAACGTTGTCGGCACCGGCACTGTCGCCGCCACCGGCAAGACCGTCACCGTGCGCTACACCGGTTGGGTGTATGACGGCACCCGCGCAGACTTGAAAGGCCCGCAATTCGATTCCAACGTGTCTGCCGCCGCTCCACTGTCGGTGGTTCTGGGCGGTGGCGGTGTCATTCAGGGTTTCAACGACGGCATTCTCGGTATGGCCGTTGGTGGAACGCGAACCGTGACCATCCCGCCTGACCAGGCATACGGCGCGAATGGCAACAGCACCGGCACCATTAAAGGCAATTCGACGCTGATCTTCCAGATACAACTCATCTCGGTCAACTAAGCCGATTGGGAAAAAAATAAAGGCCGGGCCCTTGTTGAGGGACCCGGCCTTTTTCATTGTGGGCCAGCCTAATCGCGCAGCGCCTGCGCCGGCGCGATGCGCATCGCGGCGACGGTGTGGCGGATGGTGGCCATCGCCACGATCAGCAGCGTGAATGCCAGCGTCGCCGCAGGCGCCCAACCGCCCAGCGGCGTGCGCTCGGTGTAGCCCGCCAGATAACGTTCGATGGCCAGCCAGGCCAACGGCAATCCGACCGTGGCGGCGGCCGCCGTCAGCAGCAGGAATTCGCGGCTGACCAGCACCGCGATCGCGTCGCGGCCGGCGCCGTGCAGCTTGCGCAGCACGATCTCGCGCGCGCGCCGCTGCACGCTGTGCGCCGCCAGAACATAAATGCCGAAAGCCGCCAGCGCGAACACCACTGCCGTGGCGCAGGCCAGCAGCCTGGCCATCCGCACGTCGTCTACATAGGCTTGCGCGTAGTAGCTGGCGGCCGCGCGTATCACCGGTTCGCTGGCGGGGAAGTAACGGCTCCAGGTTGCGGCGATGTCCCGTTCCAGCGCCGCCCGGCTGCGCGCATCCGGCGCGGCGCGCATGCGCACCGTCAGCAGCTGGTTGTCGTGGGCGATCTGGTACAGGGTAGGGCGCACCGGGTCGCGCAGCGTCTCCCAGCGCGGATCGGGCGCCACACCGACGATGCGGAACTGCGTGCCGTCGATGCGTTGCCCCAGCGCCTGCTGCGTGGACGGCCAGCCCAGCGCAAGTACCGCCGTCTGGTTGATCACGACGTTTTGCTCGCCGTCGCCGGTGGGGCCTTCGATGCGTGGATCGAACAAGCGTCCGGCCAGTGCCTTCAGGCCGTAGACGTTGAAGAAGTCTGGCCCGACGAAATGAATCGACAGCGATGTGCTACTGCCGTCCACGCGCAGGAACGTGCCGCTGCCGTGGGTGCCGGTCATGTCGTCGCGGCCCGGCACGTCGCGGCTGTCGGCCACGCCAGCAACGCCGGGCAGTTGCGCGATGGCGTCGCGCAGCGAGCGGGCGGCGGCGCTGTCGCGCAGGTTGTCCTTCATCTCCACCACCAGCAGCGGCGCGGGATCGAAGCCCGGCGGCGCGGCGGCGGCGAACTGCGTTTGCCACAGTATCGCCAGCGCCACGCTGCCCATGCACATGGCGGCGCTGAATTGCACCGTTGTCAGTACGCGCCGCAGCCACACGCCGCCGGCGGTTTCGCCGCTGCGATGCGCCAGCGTGGCATTCATGTCGATGCCGCGCGCCAGCCAGCCCGGATAGACGCCGGCCGCCGCGCCGACCAGGGCGCCGAACAGCAGGCACACCCCGACCGCCGCCGGCGTGAACACGCCGTCCAGCGGGCGCTCCAGCAGGTCGGAAGCCAGCGGCAGCAGCAGCCACGCCAGCAGCACGCCCAGCGCGGCGGCGGCCGTGGACAGCAGCATCGATTCGGCCATGAACTGGGTCAGCAGCTGATGCGTGCTGGCGCCCAACACGCGGCGCATGGCGATCTCGCGCTGGCGGCGCAAGGTGCGCACCGTCGCCAGGTTGACGTAGTTGACCACCGCGAGCAGCAGTATCAGCAGGCCGGTGGCGCCGAGCGCCAGCACCACGCGCAGGTCGCCGCGCGGGCCGGTGCCCATGGTGTTGGCGACGCTGCGGTCGAA
Organism: Duganella sp. GW821-FHT01E12; assembly: GCF_059422325.1. NCBI lineage: Bacteria > Pseudomonadati > Pseudomonadota > Betaproteobacteria > Burkholderiales > Oxalobacteraceae > Duganella > Duganella sp. GW821-FHT01E12. The sequence goes on from NZ_JBWKWR010000001.1 coordinate 535,771, forward strand.
GTAGGCGTCGGCCAGCGGGCCGAGGGCGATGTCGACCATCTTGCGCTGGCCCAGCGCCGCCTTCATTTCCGGCGTCGCCAGGTTGGCCCACGGCGCGTGGTCGATCGCATCCTGCAGCACCCGCTGCAAGGCTTGCGGGCTGACGCCGGGACCTGTCTTGACGTAGATTCGGCCGCCGATGCCCATCCAGTTGGACAGCGCATCCTGTCGCTCCTTCTCCGGCCACAGCGCGCTCCCCACGCCGACCAGCGCGTTGAATTGCAGCGTGCTGTTGGACGGCCGATCCGTCAGTACGGCGCGCACTTGCAGCATCTGGCGATTGATCTCGATGGTGCGTCCCAATGCCTGCGTGGTGCCGAACAGGCGCAGCGCGGTCTGCTGCGTCACGGCCAGGCCGTCGGGCCGAGCCAGTGCGGCGCGCAGGTCGCCTTCCAGCGCGGGCAGGCCGCTGATGGACTGGAAGGCAGGATCGACCGCCGTCACTTCAAGTTCCTGCGCGCGTCCTTGCAGTTGCAGCGTGGTTCGACGCGGCCACCAGGCGCTGGCTTCCAGCGGAAGTCCGCTGCGCAGCGCCACCTCGCGCAGCGCGAACGGCGTGTACTCCATCCACTGAGGCTGCGGGATGAAGTTCAGCCGGTGCTTGATGACGAACACGCGTTCGCGCTGTGGCACGTCGTTGTCGTAGCTGAAGGAGTACGCTACAAACCCCAGCAGCAGGAAGCAGACGGCGAAGCCGGTCGCCAGTCCGAGTATCTCCACGGCCGATTGCAGCGGGTGGCGCAGCAGCAGGCGCCAGCCGATGCGGAAGTCGCTTGGTTTCATGGTGTTCTCCGGTTCAGTCGCGTAGTGCCAGCGCGGGCGACATGCGCAGGGCGGTCATCGTGTGGCGGGTGGTGGCCAGCAGCGCCACCAGCAGCGCCATCGCCAGCGCGGCAGCCAGCGTCCAGATGCCGATGGGTGCGTGCTCCGTGTAGTTGGCCAGGTAGCGCTGGATCGCCACCGCCGCCAGCGGCAGGCCGACCAAGGCGCCGGCGCCCACCAGCGCCGAGAACTCGCGGCCCATCATCAGCGCGATGTCGGCGCGGCCCGCGCCGTGCAGCTTGCGCATCACGATCTCGCGCCGGCTGCGCTGCACGCTGTAGGCCGACAGCACGTAGATGCCGAATGCCGCCAGCGCGATCGCTATCAGGCTGGTGGCGGCCAGTATTCGTATCAGGCGCGCCTCCGTGGCGTAGCGTCCTTCGAGTACGGCCTGCTGCGTCGCCATCTCCATGATGGCGTTGGGGAAGTGGCGACGCCATACCGGCTCGATCTCGCTGTATGCGGTCTCCAGGCTGTCGCTGGTGCGTATCATCAGGACGCCGCCGGGGCGCACGAAGTAGACGATGGCTTTCGATGGCTGGTGCAGTCCCTGGAAGCGCACGTCCGGCGCCACGCCGACAATCTCCATGCCGTCCGGTACCACCTGGCCGACCGCGTCCTGCGGCGACGCAAAGCCCAGCGCCAGCGCGGCGGCGGTGTTGACCACCACGCGCGGTACCTTGCTGTAATCGACATCCTGAGTCGCGTTGTACAGGCGTCCGTGCAAGGCCTTCAGGCGGACCAGCTCAAACCAGTTCGCGCTGACGTTTTTGCCCTCCAACGGGATCTCGCGGCCATCCCGCGTCGTCACCGTGTTGGTCAGCTTCATGCCGTCACGGCCGACCGCTTCTGAAATGGAGGCCACGCCTTCAACGCGCGGCAGCCGGGCTACTTGCTCCCTGAAGGCGACTGCGGCTTGCTTGTCCTCCCCATAGGACGGCAGGTTCAGCACCAGCAGGTGGGCCGGATCGAAGCCGGGTGTGGCGTGGCTGGCAAAATACGTCTGCCAGCCGACCGCCAGCGCCGTCGCGGAAAGCGCCATCGCACTGGAAAACTGAAGCACCGTCAGCACGCGCCGCACCCACAAGCCGGCGGCGGTTTCGCTGTTGCCGCGTCCCGCGAGCGCAGGCCCCGGCAATGCGTGCTGCGCCAGCCAGGCGGGATAAGCGCCGGCGCACACGCCGATGAACAGCCCAAACGCCAACGCGATCAGGCAGCGCAAGGGCGTGAACATGCCGGCTAGTGGACGGTTCATCAGATCGGAGAACGTTGGTAGCAGCAGCCACGCCAGCACCAGGCCGGCGGCGGCGGCCAGCACGGAGGTCAACGCCGCCTCGCTGAGGAACTGGCGTACCAGCCGCACGGCGCTGGCGCCCAGCAGCTTGCGGATGCCGATCTCGCGCTGGCGGCGCAAGGTACGCACGGTCGCCAAGTTGACGTAGTTGATCGCCGCGAGCAGCAGGATCAGGAAGCCCCCGGTCGCCATGCCGAATACGCTGCTGCGCCGGCCATACTGCTCGCCCGCGCGGCTATTGGCGAGGCCCTCGTCGAAGTAGGCGTCGCGCAGCGGCAGCAGGCTGATATCGGCCACATTGCGGCCGTTCAGGCCTTTGCCCAATGGGCCGCTTTTCACCCGCTGGTTGATCGGCGATTTCTCGCTGGCCTCTTGCAGCAGCGCCGTCAATGCCTGCATCGATGCCCCGGGCTTGAGCTTCATGTAAACCGTGCCGCGTCCCCATTTGCTGATCGCGGTCTCACGTTCCGGCCACGCGCTGCTGGCGGTGCCGACCAATGCCTCGTATTGCTGGCTGCTGTTGGCCGGCGGATCGGGCATCAGAGCCCGCACCAGCAGTGCCGTGCCGCCGATCGTGACGGTCTGCCCGATCGCCGGGTTGGCACCGAACAGCTTATGTGCGCCGGTTCGTGTCAACGCCAGGCCATCCGGTTGCGTCAGCGCCGCGTTCAAGTCGCCCTGCAAGGCGGCGATGCCGAACATGGTGCGAAAAGCGGGATCGACCACTTGCAGGTCCAGCGTACGCAGCTCGTTGCCGGCGCGTAGCGGCGATTCCAGGTCGCTGGCGATGCCGGCCTCGGACACCATGCCGCTAGCGATGGCGACGTCGCGCAAGGACAGGAAGGCGCGGGTCTGCCATTCCGGACGTGGGAAGACGTTGACGCGCTGCTTGACCACGACCACGCGGTCGCTGTCGGGTATCGTGCTGTTGAAGTTCAGGCAGAATTCGACAAAGCCGAACAGCAGAAAGCACGCGGCGAAGCCGATGGCGAGGCCGCCGATCACCACGGCGGAGTAGGCCGGCTGCTGCAACAGCAGTCGCCAGCCTATGCGAAAATCGCGCAGGTTCATTGATGTGATCCTGACGCTTAAGCGGCTTGCAGTACGTCGACCATGATGCGGCCATCCAACAGATTTAGCGTGCGCGATGCCTGCGCGGCATGGTCCGGCGAGTGCGTGACCATGACCACCGTCGTGCCTTCGGCGTTAATCTCGCGCAGCAGGCGCATGACCTCATCGCCGTGCGCAGTATCCAGGTTACCGGTCGGTTCATCGGCCAGCAGCACGGCGGGGCCGGCCACCAGCGCGCGCGCGATCGCCACGCGCTGCTGCTGGCCGCCCGACAGCTGCGATGGCCGGTGCGCGGCGCGATGGCCGACACCGAGCTTGTTGAGCATCGCCGTCACGCGCTCGCGCCTTTCGCGCGCCGGCGTGCCGTTGTATTCCAGCGCCAGTTCGACGTTTTCGAACACCGTCAATTCCTCGATCAGGTTGAAGCTCTGGAAGATGAAGCCGATGCGGCCGCGCCGCAGCTGGTTCAGTTTCGATTCGCTCCAGCCGGCCACGTTCTGGCCTTCGAACCAGTATTCGCCGTGGTTCGGCACATCCAGCAGGCCCAGTATGCCCAACATGGTCGACTTGCCGCAGCCGGAAGGCCCGGTGATGGCGACGTATTCGCCCGCTTCGATTTCCAGGTCGATGCGGTCCAGCGCGGTGGTCTGGATTTCTCCTGCCTGATGGATTTTGCTGATGCCGACGAGTTTGAGCATGGGGTGTGCCTTTATTGGAAGTTATGGGAATTTACTGCGTTATTTGCAGCCGTGGTGAATTTCCGTAAGCCGCGTAGCTGGAAAGGATCACCTTGTCGCCGGCTGCCAGGCCTTCGAGCACTTCGAGCTGGCTGTTGTTGCGGCGTCCGACCCGCACCACGCGGCGCTGCGCCGTGCGTCCGCCCGCGTCCAGCACATAGACCCAGGCGCCGCCGCTGTCGTTGATGAAGGCGCCGTTGGGCAGCAGCAGCGCCTTGGCCGGCTCGCCCAGCGTGATGCGCGCGTCCAGGCTCTGGCCGGGATTGAGTACGGGCGGCTGCCCGCCGGTGAACACCAGTTCCACCATGAAGCGACCTTCCTTGATCTGCGGGTAGATGCTGCGGATGTCCACCGCGAAGCTGCGCTCATCCTGCTTGACGCTGCCGTGGCGGCCCACCGCCATGCGGTTCAGGTAGTACTCGTCCACGCTGGCGGAGAGTTTGAAGCGCGCCGGATCGTCGATGCGGCCGATGTTCTTGCCGGTGCTGATCGATTCGCCCACCTGCAGGCGGAAGTTGGTCAGCCGGCCTTCGACCGGCGCCCGCACGGCCAGCGCCTCGACGGTGGCGGAGACCAGCTTCAGGCCGGAGTTCAGGCCTTCGATCGCGGTCTCCAGCTGGGTCGCGGCGTTGCGGCGCACGTTTTCCTCGGTGCCGGAGGCGCGTTCCTCCTGCGCCAGCAGGCGGCGCTGCTGCTGCAGCTTGTCCTCCGATTCCTCCAGCGCGACGGCGGAGATGTAGCCCTGCGCCGCCAGCCGCACATTGCGCTCGTGCTGCTTGCGGACCTGCTCCAGCGCGTACTGGAGGTCTTCTCGCCGGCGCTGATGGTCGCTGGCGCTGGCCTCTTGCGCCACGCGCAGGTTGGACAGGTTGAAGATGCTGACCGCGTGTTCCGACTGGCGCGCCAGCAGCTCCAGGTTGCGCTGCGGGTTGGAGATGCGGAACAGCAGCTGGCCCTTCTTCACCAGCGTGCCGTCGATGGCGAAGACTTCCTCGACGCGGCCCGATTCGACCGAGTCGAGTATCACGGAATTGAGCGGCTCCGCGTTGGCGCGCACCACGATTTCGTCGACGAAGATGCCGCGTTCGGCCTGGCCGATGCGCAGGTCGGCGCCGTCCACCTGCAGGCCGCGCGGCATCCAGGACCACATGCCGTAGCCTGCCGCCGCCACGGCCAGCGTGGCCGCCAGTCCGATGGCGACGGCCTTGCCGCGTTTGCGCGGCACGACCACGTCCATCGCCGCGCCGCTGGAGGGCAGGTTGGAAGGAGAGGGAGCAATATTTTTTTTGATGTGCATACCGGCCATACAGCAAGCGCTGTGCCAAGTCCGAAAACGCTGTATTGACGGCCTGTTTGTCCGCCGCCGGCCGTTCGCTGTCCGCTTATGAACAGCGGACGGTGTTCGGAACTGAACACTTGCGGCGTCTGTGCGCGGCGCGTGGCCGCAGGCCATGTCCGCAGCCCGTTGGCGGCTGCTAGAATGCCTGCATGTCCGCTTACGTACTGATACTCGATGATGACGCCGATGTCGCCACTGCCGCGCAGTTGCTGCTGCGGCGACGCTATGGCAAGGTCGCCACGCTGTGCGATCCGGCGGGCCTGCCCGCCTTGCTGGCGCAGGGCGTGCCGGACGTGGTGCTGCTGGACCTGAACTTCACACCCGGCTCCATCGACGGCGCCGAGGGGCTGGCGCTGCTGGATTTGTTGCGCTCCCAGGCGCAGCCGCCGGCGGTGATCGCGATGACCGCCTACGCCGATGTGCCGCTGGCAGTGGAAGCGCTCAAGCGCGGCGCCGGCGATTTCATCACCAAGCCGTGGGACAACGCGCGGCTGGTGGCCGCCATCGACCAGGCGCTGGCCCGCCGCGCCGCGATGCGTGGCCCGGCCGCGGCGGCGCCGGATCTGATGGGCGAATCCGCCGCGATGCGCGAGCTGAAGGCCTTGATCGCCAGCGTGGCGCCGACCGAAGCCAACGTGATGGTGCTGGGCGAGAACGGCGTCGGCAAGGAGCTGGTGGCGCGCGCCATCCATGCGCTGTCGCGCCGCGCGGCCGGCACGCTGCTGGCGGTGGACATGGGCGCGCTGCCGGAATCGACGTTCGAGAGCGAGTTGTTTGGCCATCGCAAAGGTTCGTTCACGGACGCGAAGGCCGACAGGGCGGGGCGCTTCCAGGCCGCGCGCGGTGGCTCGCTGTTCTTGGACGAAATCGGCAACATGCCGCTGGCGGCGCAGGCCAAGCTGTTGACCGCGCTGGAGCGGCGCGAAGTGACGCCGATCGGCGCCGACAAGCCGGAGACCATCGACGTGCGCATCGTCAGCGCGACCAACCTGGATGAGGCGCGGCTGTTCGATCCCGCAGTGTTCCGGCCGGACTTGCTGTTCCGGCTGAACACCATCGTGATCCGCGTGCCGCCGCTGCGCGAACGGCGCGAGGATATTCCGCTGCTGCTGACGCACTATCTGAATCTGTACGCTCTTCAGTACGAACGGCCCGCACGTAGCGTGAGCGCGGCGGCGCTGGACGGCCTGCTGCGCCACGACTGGCCGGGCAACGTGCGCGCGCTGCGCCATGCCTGCGAGCGTGCCGTGATCCTGAGCCAGGGCGCCGAATTTTCCTTGAGCGATTTCGGTCTCGGTGCCGCAACGATGGCGGCGGACGGCAGCGCGGATTTCACTATCGCGCCGGGCGTCGCTGCTTCCGCGCGCGGCGCCGCCAGAGGGGCCGTTAGCTCCGGCATCAACGGTTCCGGCAGCGGCGACATGACGCTCGACGCGCTGGAGCGCGAAGCGATCGCCTCGGCGCTGGCCCAGTTCAACGGCAACATCAGCCACGCCGCCAAGTCGCTGGGCGTGAGCCGCGCCGCGCTATACCGCAAGCTGGGCAAGCATGGCATCTGAACGCGCCCTCAAGCTGGGCGCCGCCGCCAGCGTGGCCGCCTTGATGGCGCTGACCGCGTTTGCCGACATCATGTCCGCCACGCCCGAACCGCGCCGCATCGTGCTGTGCGGCCTGGCCGTGCTGGTGCCGGCCGCCGCGCTGTGGCAATGCCTGCGCCGCCTGGCGCCGCGCGCGCCGCGCATGGAAGCGCAGGACAGTACGATGCGTTATGGGGCCGCACCTGCGGGCCGAGAACTGTCCGACACCATCCACGCGCTGGAAGCGCGCCTTGAACACGCGCCCATCGCGCTGTTCAGCATCCAGAACGCGGCCGGTGCCGGCACGGTGGAGCCGCTCAACGCCAGCGCGCGGCGCCTGCTGGCGCCTGGCCGCGCCAGCGCGCCGCAGGATCTGCACCAGCTGCTGGCCGCGCAAGCGGCCGGCCAGCGCCAGTTGATCAGCTTTGACACCGAGCGTGGCGTGGAGCGCGCGCTGGTCGCCGTCGCCGCACTGACGATGCAGGGCACGGCCCAGCGCCTGGCCGCGCTGATGCCGGTGGAGAGCGAACTGGAAGCCGAAGCCCTGAACGCCTGGCGCGAACTGGTGCAGGTGCTGACCCACGAGATCATGAATTCACTGACGCCGGTCGCCTCGCTGTCGCGCACCGCCTGCAGCCTGCTGGACGAAGCGGCCGCCGGCCTGCCGGCCGATATCCACGCCGACCTGGGTACGGCGCTGGACGCCATCTCGCGCCGCGCCGCCAGCCTGGTGGACTTCGTCGGCAGCTATCGCAGCCTGTCGACGGTGCCGCAGGCGCAGCCGCAGCGCGTGCTGCTGGAGGAGCTGTTCGAACGCCTGTCGATGCTGATCGCGCCGCAGTGGCAGGCGCTGGGCGGGCGCGTGTCGTTCTCGGTGGAGCCGGCGTCGCTGGCGGTGATGATCGATCCGGGGCAGCTGGAGCAGGCGCTCATCAACCTGTTGAAGAACGCGGCCGAAGCCATCACCGGCAAGGCGCCGGAAGCGCAGGTGCGCGCGCGCCTGAGCCGGGGCGGGCGCCTGCGCATCGAGGTGGCGGACAACGGCCCCGGCGTGCCGGAGGCGCTGGCCGCGCACATCTTCACGCCGTTCTTCTCGACCAAGAAGCAGGGCCGGGGCATCGGCCTGGCGATGGTGCGGCACCTGGTGCACGCCAACGGCGGCACGGTGCGTTATGCGCGCTCGGTCAGCGCCGGCGCGCGCTTCATGCTGACCTTCTAACGCACCATGTCGATGTGCATGATGCCGTCTTCGTCGTAAGGCTCGGTGACCGTCTTGAAGCCGTAGCTTGCATAGAATTTTTCCAGGTGCGCCTGCGCGCCGATGCGGAAGCCGTGGCCGGGATGCAGCGCCTCGGCCAGCGGGATCGCCTTGGCCAGCAGCTCGCGGCCGATGCCGCTGCCGCGCGCGGCCTGCGTGGTGAGCACGCGGCCCAGCGACATTTGCTCGTACTTCAGGCCCGGCGGCACGCAGCGCAGATACGCGACCAGCGTGCGCTTGCCGTCGATCTCGCGCCACGCCATCAGGTGGTGGCACTGCGGATCGCAGCCGTCGATGTCCGGGTACAAGCAGGTCTGCTCCAGGATGAACACCTGCTGGCGTTGCAGCAGCACTTCGTACCAGTCCAGGCGGGGGATGTCTTCAAAGGCCAGCCATTGCCACTCAATCATTGCGTGTCCCGATGCGGATCAAAACATTGATTGTATGTGAAAAAAGGCCGGCGCCTCGGAGGAGGGGCCGGCCTTGCCGTTCGCTGACTGGATCGATTAGACGATGGTCAGGGTCACGTCGATGTTGCCGCGGGTGGCGTTCGAGTATGGGCACACGATGTGGGCGGCGGCGACCAGCTTTTCAGCGGTTGCGCGGTCCAGGCCTGGCAGCGAGATTTTCAGTTCGACTTCGATGCCGAAACCGGTAGGGATGGCGCCGATACCGACGATGCCTTCCACCGAAACGTCCGCCGGCACGGCGATCTTGTCGCGGCCGCCGACGAATTTCATCGCGCCGATGAAGCAGGCCGAGTAGCCGGCAGCGAACAGCTGCTCAGGGTTGGTGCCGACAGCGCCGGCGCCGCCCAGTTCTTTCGGGGTGGTCAGCTTCGCGTCCAGCACGCCGTCGGAGGAAACAGCACGGCCTTCGCGGCCACCGGTTGCTTTTGCGTTTGCGCGGTACAGAACTTGTTCGATCGACATGATGATTCCTTTTTAGTGAGTGGAGATGGTTAATTAACTATTAAATCGCTAGCTACTTACTTCTACTATCCGGCGCTGTTTGCAGCGCCCATGACCACACTATAAATCGTGTACTATTGAATAGCAAGCGATTTTTAAAATTATTTTTGACTGATCCGCGGGCATGGCAGGACGCTCGCCGTGCCGTACAGGAGGGTTCTGTAAGCTTGTGGCTCACACAGGAGACGGCTTGTGGCCCAAGCAGGTCGGCGCCTTCCGCGCCCGGATCGGTGTAGCGCATTACAAAGTTCTTGGGACCGCGTTGACGCTTTCAAGCCCTTCTGTATCAGGGCGCCCATCGGCATAGGACAATTTGACACCGTGATCCTCCTGGGGCGAACGGGCAAAGCTTTGGGTGCATGTGGCTGCCAAGGCAGGTAAGATTACAGCTCCGCTAGTGCGCCATTGCGGTAGTTATAAGTCCAGGCCTTAAGCCTGAGCCCGGTCTCGCGGAACACCGCATTGCTAATGTTCTCGACTTCCGCCCGGATCCGAATGAGGTCCGCATCGCGTTTTGGCCGGGTGCGAGCCAGGAGTCTGCTGTCCTCAAGATGCACAAGGTTCACGCAGATTCCGATGAGATGGCCTTTTTTGAGATTGGCAACAATCTCATTGCTCGGTGTCTTCTGTGCCGCCTTGCGCGCGGCAGCGAATGCGCTATAGCTCTGGACCAGGTCGTCCTTATGCGTGCGCTGCAGCTTTTCCTGCAAGAGTTCCCGCAGCTCTGCCTGGCTGCTATTTTTTCCGGCGTGCTCCTTCTTGAACTGGTTCACGCCGAGGTCGTTGATGCCGATCGCCAGGGTTTCTTCTTCCGGCACCACGGCAAACAGGCCATATGGGCAGCCGTAAAGCGTGTCTTGATCGAGCACCAGTGTCAAGCTGCATACCTCGTAGCCGGGGTCGCTGGCTATCAATCTCAGGTCGTAGGTCCATGCATCCTTCGGCTTGGCGCCCGGTAAGCCCGTGATCATATGCACCAGGAGTGTCTTGTTTTTATGCGCTTGTGAAACCAAAATGCCCCCAACGGGCGCCGCTATCGCCGCAGGTGCCTGCATGCGTTGCAGCACTGCCTGCGCGGCCTGCTGCGCGAAGGGAAACGTGTGCTGGTCCGTCTGATCTTCCACCATGGTCATGAAGTGTGCATAGGCTGCCACAAGCGCCGGGCTGCCGGAAATCCCGCGCAGCTCTGCGCGCACCAAGCGCCAGGCATCGAGATGGGAGATCTGTCCGGCCTGCATTACGGGGGGAAGAGGCAAACGCGCCAACATGGGAGCGCGGTTGTGTTCGGCATCGAACACCGCGATCTGCAGGTCGTGGCCGGCCGCTACGAGGACTCGTTTGGTCAGTAGTGTCACGGTCATGCACTGTCTCCGGTAGTTTGCGCAACCCCCGAACTGGTTGGGGATTTCAATGAGTCGGAATATTTTTCCAGTTCGTGCAGCAGTGCCAGGCAGGCGCGGGCCGCCGCGTTGTCGTGGTCCTTCTCTTCGTGCCAGGCCGATACCGACACCGCGACGATGTTGTGCCCGCGCAGTGAGCGGAACAGCGCCGCGATGTCCGCATACTTGGGCCCCGATTTGACGTGATATTTCAGCGCCGGGATTTCCGATTCGGCGTCCATCACGTCGCTGTCGAAGTGCAGGTAGAGACGCTCGTCAGGGCTCAGGTGCTCGCCGATGCGGTCGATCGGGCAGACGACGATGCCGGAATTGGTCACCGCTTCCAGCTCGCCCGGATCGAGGTCGCGCGCATCGGACAGGACCACCTTCTGTTCGGGGTAAGGCTGGACGCCGATGGCCGTCAGCATCGCGCCGATGGCGTCGCGGCTTTGCTTGCGGCGGTCGCCGCGCCCCACCAGGATGGCCAGCGGCATGCCGCCGAGGTATTTGGTCTGCGAGGTCGCCCAGGTATGGAAATCGCCATGGGCGTCGAGCCACAGGATGCGCTCCGGCGGGTGTCCGCTGCGTTGCAGGCCGCCCAGCATGCCCAGCGTGGACATGCAGTCGCCGGCGATGCTGACCGGTGTCTTGCCCGCATAGATGACCTCCCGGACGCGATCCGCCAGAGCGGCGTAGATCCGCCCCATCCTGCGCAGCTTCTCGTTCGGATCATCGATCGATGTCTCGGTAAAATTCGGCACGTCCACCACATCCCAGCCGTGGCGGTCCAGTTCTGCGACGCGCCGCAGGCCGTCGCGGCGCTGGCCGATCAGGAAGGGCACCAATAGGTGATTGTTCATGTCCATGTTGCGTGGTCCATTGTGTAGCCGAGGCGTTCCATCATCGCCCGCACCGGCGGGCGCCTGCCCATCTCCAGCAAGGCCTGTTCGCGCTTGCGCCAGCGTTGCGCGGTGGGGGCGTCGGTGGCCATCGTGACTGGCAGCTGCGCGGGCAGGGCCAGATCGGACAGGCCTAGCAAATCGCCGATGCGCTGCAGCTGCGCCGCCGGCCGTTCCATGAATTCCTCGAACGCCAGGCGCAGCATCGGCACGCGGCTGGCAAGGATCGCTTCGTGCGACGCCAGCCACTGGTTCAGGCAGACGTCGCCCAGGTCCGACTGGATGAACTGGCGCCAGTTGGGCGGCAGGTCGAACTTCCACCAGCGCTGGCCGAACGGCGTGGCGTCGGAGTAGCCGCGTATCCGCAACGCCGTGCCGGCCCGCTCCATGTCGTGCGCGAAGAAGCCTTTGGGCGACAGCCAGCCGTCCATCAAGCCGTTCACCGATTGCGCGTAGCCGCGGCTCAGGTGAATGTAGCGGATCTCGGCGCGCGGGAACAGCTGCTCGTGGATGCCGATGCGGTAGGCGTCGCTCGGCGATTTGAACAGCAGGATCTTGCTGGCGGCATCGTCTTCGGTGAACGCGCGGCGGAAGCTGCGGGGCAGTACGAAGGGCGGCTCTTCGATCTTCAACGGCTCGTCGTAGTAGCCGCTGGCGCCCAGCCCGAAATCGCGCAGCGACGATGACGACTGCATGTCGTAGTAATTCATGCGCCATGGCTCGTCGCGAAACACGGACGCCAGGATCGCTCGCTGCAGCATGGCGTCCGTCTGCGGCGTCGTGCGCATGGCGGTGTCCAGCGCCTCGGCGAGCCGACGCTGTTGCGCCGCTTCGATGAAGCGCAACGGGAACTGCAGCAGCAGGCGCCGTCGCCAGCGGATCTTCAGTTCCTCCAACGGCGGCAGGCTCGCGCTGGGCACGGTGAGCTCGGCGAACAGATTGTCGGCCAGCGCGTCCGCCTGACCCAGCGCGCCGAGGGCGTCGCTGTCGGAGTTCGCGCCGAAGCCGTTGTGCGTGAGCGCCAGATAGGGCTCCATTTCCCCATCGAGCGAGGCGACGCCGGGATGTTCGGCCAGCACATGCTTGATCAGGCTGGACCCCGAGCGCGAGTTGCTGAGTATGACCGCGACGCGCCTCACCTCAAGGCGCCACGGCGCATGCGCGACCGCGCGCAGGCCGGCGATGGTCTGGAACACATCGTTCATACGCGCGTGGCTTGCGGCGCTCTCTTGATGAGAAACGCGTAGAATTCTTTGGTCTCGTCGGCGCGCACGCTGGCCATCTTGCGCATGCTGAAGCCGTTCTCCCTGGCCAGTTTGCGCACTTCCTTCAGCGCGCCGAAATTGGAGTGCGCAAAGTAGATGCGGCCGTCGGGCTTCAGGTATTTGCCGACCTGTTCGAAAAAGCGGGTATTGGTATGGAAGTCGGTGTCCCATTGCGAACGGGCGACGACGTCGGGCGCCTCCTTGTTGCGGAAGGGGAGGTTGGCGGTGATGACGTCGAACTGCTCGTCGCCGACGCCATCGAACAGGGTGGACGAACGGACCTCCATCGTGTCGCCGAAGCCGTGCGCCTCGGCGTTGTGGCGAGCGCTCCTCAGCGCGGCCGGGTTGATGTCGACGGCCAGCACGCGCGCCGCGCCGCCGTAGCAGGCGAAGATCGCGATCACGCCCGAACCGGTGCCGACATCAAGTACACTGTCGCCCGCCTTCACGCGCAGCGCGCGCACCAATGGCTGGCTGTCGGTGTAGGGCCAGAAGGTGTTGGGGAAAACATGGAATTCCTTGCCCAGGTAGCGTAAGGTCTTGCCGTCCTCGGGTACTATCTTGAAAGCCTTTTGGCGGTTTTTTTGCCAGCGGTCGATGTGCGCATTCTTGCCTAGGGAATTGTCCATTTCTGTCACCTTTCGGATGAAGGAACAACAATCATGGCGGCATGAGGCCGCCTTCAGGGATGCAAGACTGGATACTACTCCGATAAATTATCGTTGGATAATCAAATTGAATGCTATGAAAAAACTGAGTCACTATCTGATCTGTACCGGCTTGTCGCTTGCCGCCGCCCTGCACGGCGCGCAGGCGCAGATGCGGATTGAAATCAGCGGTGTCGGCAGCAACCAGATCCCGGTGGCCGTGGCCGGCTTCGCCGACGAGATCCTGGCGCCGCAGCAGATTTCCGCCATCATCAAGGCCGACCTGGGCCGCAGCGGATTGTTCAACGTGATCGACGCCGGCACCGTGCGCGACGTCAACAACATCGACTACGCCGGCTGGAAGGCCAAGGGCGCCGATGCGCTGGTGGTGGGCACCGTGTCCGCGCTGGCGGACGGTCGCTACGACGTGCGCTACAAATTGTTCGACACCGTCAAGGCCAGTCAGCTGTCGCGTGAGGACCAGTCGGTGCCCGCGCAGTCGGCCCGGCTGGCGGCGCACAAGATCGCCGACGACGTGTTCTTCAAGCTCACCGGCGTGCCCGGCGCGTTCGCCACCCGCGTGGCCTACGTCAAGCAGGAGGGCAGCCGCTACAAGCTGGCCGTGTCCGACATCGACGGCGAGGGCGAACAGACGGCCCGCGTGTCGAACGACCCGATCATCTCGCCGGCCTGGTCGCCGGATGGCAGCAAGGTCGCCTACGTGTCGTTCGAGCAGAAAAAAGCCGTGGTGTATGTGCAGAACCTGGCCACCCACGCGCGGACCTTGATCGCCAATGAAAAAGGCAGCAACTCGGCGCCGGCCTGGGCGCCGGACGGCAGCCGGCTGGCCGTGTCGTTGTCGATGGACGGCCACACGCAGATTTACACCGTCAACGCCGACGGCGGCGGCTTGCGCCGCGTCTCCGACGGCACCGGCGCCGCCATCGACACCGAGGCGCAGTTCTCGGCCGATGGCCAGAGCATCTACTTCGTCAGCGACCGCAGTGGCGGCCCGCAGATCTACCGCATGAACGCGGATGGCAGCGACGCCAAGCGCATCACCTTCGGCGGCAGCTACAACATCAGCCCGCGCATCTCGCCCGACGGCGCCACGCTGGCCTACATCTCGCGCCGCGACGGCAACTATCAGCTGTACGTGATGGACCTGGCCACGGGGCAGGAGCAGCGCCTGTCCGACAGCACCGACGACCTGTCGCCGAGCTTCGCGCCGAACGGCAAGTACATCATCTACGCCACCGAGGCGGCGGGCCGCAAATCGCTGATGGTGGTGTCGGTGGATGGCCGCGTGAAGCAGCGGCTCACCGCGCAGGATGGCGATGTGCGGCAGCCGGTGTGGGGGCCGTTCCTGCGCTAGTCACGCAGGTTGCGCTCCGCGATTTTGTGGAGCGCCGCCAGCGCCGGCGCGTCGTCCGGCCAGCGGGCCAGGCCCAATCTGGCGTGCGGCTGCTGCGCGTTGATGCCGGCCAGCAGACGATCGGCGATCTGCTGCCCCTGCACCTGCGACACCCACGGCACCAGCACGCAGAAGCGCGCGTCGCCGAAGCGGAAGGCCCAGTCGCTGGCGCGGCATACCTCCTCGATCTGCCGCGCGGCCTGCACCAGTTGCGCATCTTCGGCGCCCGGCGCCAGCGCGATCAGCATCAGCGACACCGTCGGCGGCTTGCCGCGCTGGCTGCGTGTGAGCTGGCCGAAGATCGATTCCAGGTATAGATGGTTGTGCAGGCCGGTCAGCGGATCGGGCGACGCGGTGCGGCGCAGCGCCGCCGTCAGTGCCGCGCGGCGCTGCGCGAACAAATGCGCCAGCACGCCGGCCGCCAGCACGGCGGCGCCGATGCCGAGCAGCGCTTCGGCCGGATTGCCCGGCCTGAGCCACGCTACGGCCAGGCCCAGCACCGACCAGCCGACGCTGTACACCATGCCCATCTGAAGGCCCAGCATCAGGTAGGACGCCACCGGCAGCACGCACAGCAGGCCGGCGAGCTGCGGCCGCAGGTACACCGCCGCCAGCAGGGCGCTGAAGCAGCAGAACAGCACGGCGCACCACAGGCTCAGTCGCGGCGTGTCGTCGGCCCAGGGCAGAGGTTTATTCATTCGACAAGTATGCGATATTTTTAGGCGTCAGGCCACAGCATCAATTGATAATGATTCTTATTAACTGGTAGAATGACCGCTGATATGGACGCGCCTGGCGCTTGAAGGTCGATTTGTGAAAAAACTCTGGTTCCAGTTGCACTGGTTGGTCGGCATCACCGCCGGCACCGTATTGATCGTGATCGGTTTGACCGGCGCCATTCTCGCGTTCCGCGACGAGCTGCTGGACGTGTTCAATCCGGGCGTGACCAGCGTGGCGGCGCGGCAGGCGCCCATGCTGGCGCCGCCGCAGGTGGCCGAAGCCGTGCGGGGCGCGCATCCCGAGGCGCGCATCAGCAGCATCACCGTGTATGCCGAGCCGGGCGCCTCCGCGCGCGTCACGCTGGCGCCGGCGCCGGGCAGGAAGCACGGCGAGACCGTCTTCGTCGATCCGTACAGCGGCGCCATGCTGCCGGCCCTGCGCCATGACGACGTGTTCGAGTGGGTGGAGTCGCTGCACCGCTTCCTGCTGCTGCCGCGCGACGATGGCCGTCCGGTGGTCGGCGCGCTGGCCCTGTGCCTGATGGGGCTTGCGTTGAGCGGCCTGTATCTGCGTTGGCCGCGCCGCGCGCTCGACTGGCGCACCTGGCTCACCTTCGACACGCGCCTCACCGGCCGCTCCTTCCTGTGGGGGCTGCACTCGGTGGCGGGTACCTGGGCGTTGGTGGCCTACCTGGTCTTCACCGTCAGCGGTGTGTATTGGAGCTTTGACGTCGTGCGTGACACGGTCGACGGCTGGGCTGGCGTGCGCCGTCCGCCGCGCGAGGCGTCGGCGCCCAAGCCCAAGGCGGCCAAAGAGGCAGGCGCCAGGCGCGCCGAAGCTGCCGACCTGACGCTGGCCTGGTCCACCTTCCAGCAGCAGGCGCCGGATTGGAAGACAGTGGTCCTGCGTCCGCCCGAGCGCGCGACGCAGCCGTTGCAGGTGCTGTGGCTGGACGGCGAGGCGACCCATATCCGGGCACGCAGCCGCATGTCGATCAACCAGCAGACCGGCGCCATCGTCAAGCACGAGCCGTATGCGCAGATGAGCGTGGCGGCGCGCGCGTTGACCACCTTCTATCCGCTGCACATCGGGACTTACTTCGGATTGCCGGGGCGTTTGTTCATGTTCTTCGCCAGCCTGTCGCTGCCAGGCTTCGCGGTCACCGGTTGGATGCTGTACCTGAAGCGCCGGCGCCAGAAGCGCTGCGCGCAGGCCGAACGCGCAAGGCTGGCGGGAACGGACAGCATCGAAAGCGCAGATCCTGTGTTGATGGCCTACGCCAGCCAGACCGGATCGGCCGAGCGGCTGGCGCTGCAAAGCGCGGCGCTGCTGCAGAAGGCCGGCGTGGCGGTGCATGTGCAATCGCTGGAAAAGCTCACGCCTCCGCTGCTGGGCAATTACCGCCGCGTGCTGTTCGTCGCCAGCAGCTTCGGCGAAGGTGAGCCGCCCGATCCTGCGCGCCGCTTCAGCCGTCTGCTGCACGCCGCCGCCGAGGAGCTGGCGCATTTGCAGTACGCCGTGCTGGCGCTGGGCGACCGCAATTACCTGCAGTTCTGCGGCTTCGGCCGAACGCTGGACAGCCGCCTGCGCGTGCTGGGTGCGCAGCCGCTGCATCCGATCATTGAAGTCGACAACGGCGATGCCGGCGCGCTGGCGCGCTGGTCGCACGCATTGCGCGAGCTGGCGGGCGTTGGCGGCGATGCGTGCCAGGGCGGACTGTCCGCCGGCGTGCCGGACGGCGAGTACACCAGCTGGCGCCTGGCGCGGCGCGAACTGCTTAATCCCGGCAGCATCGGCGGCGAGCTGCACGAGATCACGTTGACGACGGATGGCGGCGCCGATTGGCGTCCCGGCGCCTTGCTCGACGTGTGGCCCGGCCATTACGCGCCTGGGCAGGCCGCGCGCCGCTACTCGGTCGCGTCGCTGCCGCAGGATGGCTGCTTGCAGCTGCTGGTGCGGCAGGTGAGGAAGGAGCGAGGCGTGGGGCTGGCCTCCGGCTGGTTGACCGCGCAGGCAGCGCCGGGCGACGAGGTGCGCGTGCGGCTGGTGGTCAATCCTGCGTTCGACATGCACGACGGCGCGAAGCCTGCCATCTACATCGGCAACGGCTCGGGCATGGCGGGCTTGCGTTCGCACCTGCGGGCGCGGGCCGCTGGCGGGCTTCATCGCAACTGGCTGGTGTTCGGCGAGCGGCAGCGTGAGTTCGACGGCATCTGCGCCGGCGAAATCGAGGAGCTGCGGCGGCGCGGCTATCTGCCGGAACTGGACCTGGTCTACTCGCGCGACGCCGGCGGCGAATACGTGCAGGACCGCTTGCGTGCAAAAGCCGCGCAGCTGCGCGGCTGGATTGCCGACGGTGCCGTGATCTACGTCTGCGGCAGTCTGCAAGGCATGGCGGGCGGTGTGGATGCGGCGCTGGTAGACATCATCGGCCGCGCCGCTCTCGACGAGCTGCGAGAAACCGGCCGCTACCGCCGCGACGTCTACTAAATTAAATTGGGGTCAAGTCTGACATTCGGACACGAGCTCTGCCGTAGTGCGCGCACTACGGCAGAGCTCGTGTCCGAATGTCAGACTTGACCCCAATTTAAAGCGCGGTTTCGTAGCCTTCGAGGACGTTGACGACGTTGGTGCCCAGCTCCTTGACCGCGTAGCCGCCTTCGAAGATGAAGGCGGTCGGCACGTTCAGGTAGGCCAGGCGTTCGCCTATCTTCAGGTAGTCGGCGCTTTGCAGCGTGAAGCGCGACAAGGGATCGCCGGCGAACGTGTCGACGCCCAGCGACACCACCAGCGCATCCGGCGCGAAGCTGCCCAGCCGGATGCAGGCCGTCTCCAGCGCCGCGAACCACGCCTTCGCCGAACTGCCCGCCGCCAGCGGCAGGTTCATGTTGTAGCCCAGTCCCGCACCTTCGCCGTGCTCGTCGGCGTGCCCCAGGTAGAACGGATACTCATTGCGCGGATCGGCGTGGATGGAGACGAACAGCACATCGTCGCGGTTGTAGAAGATGCTCTGCGTGCCGTTGCCGTGGTGGTAGTCGATGTCGAGGATGGCGACCTTGCGCGCGCCGTCGTCCAGCATGTGCTGCGCCGCCAGCGCGGCGTTGTTGAGGAAGCAGTATCCGCCGAAGAAGTCCGCGCCCGCGTGGTGCCCCGGCGGACGGCTCAACACGAAGGCGCCGCGCTCGCCCAGCCGCAGCGCGTGCGCGGCGTTGACCGCGCAGTCGGCGCCGGTCTTGGCGGCGGTCCAGGTGCCGGCGGTCAGCGGCGTGCCATTGTCCATCGAGTACAGTCCCAGCTTGGCGCAGAAGTCGTCCGGCTCGATGTCGTCGCGCAGCGAGCGGATCGGCCAGACGGATGGAAAGGCGTCCTTGCCGGCGTTGGCCGGATCGAGCGCCAGCCATTCGTTCCAGGCGCCGCGCAGGAAGTGCAGGTAGCGCGGCGTGTGGACGCGCTCCAGCGACATCAACGGCACGCCGTGCGGCGTGACGATCTTGCCCAGGCCGCGCCGCCCCAGTTCCGCCAGCACCGCGTCGACCCGCTCCGGTTTCTCGAAGCACGGCACCATCTCGCCGCGGAAGATCTCGTAGCGGCCGCGATGCTGGGCGTGCAGTTCGTTGTAGAAGGTGAGCAAGGAGGCTCCTGGTTTAGTCGCAATCCATGCTGGAGTGGCACAGGTTGCTGGCGCGGTAGGCGGCCACGTAGTCGTCGAAGCTCGATTGCGGCGCCGCTTCCATCTCCGCCTGCTCGGCCAGCGACACGGCGGCCAGGCCGTCGAAGTACGCGGCTTCCCCGGCGCTTGGCGGATGGCTGCGGAAGTAGTCCGCGTGCCGCTTGCTTTGCGCCAGCCCGAAGGCGGCGAACGATTTGCCGTTGGCGCGCAGCGCCGCCAGCACCTTGGCCGACGGCGTCAGTTCGGCGTCGCGCAGCTTGGCCGCCTGCTGCACGATGGCGTCGGCGTGCGCGGTGTCGCCGCGCTGCGCGTCCAGCAGCGCCGCCACCGGGCGGATGCGCTCCAGCAGTTGCAGGCCCCACGCTTGCAGGCCGATTTCGCCGTCGTCGCTGTTGAGCGTCAGGCCCGGACGGCGGCCTTCCTTGACGGTGCGGGCGAAGTTCTCAGTGTGGCGCAGGCTTTCCTCCGGCGGGATGGCCGGGCTTTCCTCCAGCGCGCAGAACATCAGGAAGGCGTCGAGGAAGCGGCCGGTCTGCTCGCTGATGCCGACCGGTTCGAACGGGTCGACGTCCATGCAGCGCACTTCGATGTACTGCACGCCGCGCGCGCACAGCGCCTGGATCGGCCGCTCGCCGGTCTGGATCACGCGCTTGGGGCGGATGGTGGAGTAGTACTCGTTCTCGATCTGCAGCACGTTGGTGCTCAGCTGTATCCACTCGCCGTCGCGCTTGGTGCCCAGCGCCGCATACGGCTCGTACGGCTGGTTGACGGCCTTGGTCAGGGTGGCGACGTAGCTGTCCAGGCAGTTCTCGTGCGGGCTCAGTCCCGATTGCGCGTCGTTCTGGTAACCCAGGTCGCTCATGCGCAGGCTGGTGGCGTAGGGCAGGTAGAGCGTGTCGCCGGACAGCGTGTCCAGCTTGTGCGGGCGGCCGCGCAGGAAGCCGCTCGACAGCACCGGCGAGGCGCCGAACAAGTACATCAGCAGCCAGCTGTAGCGGCGGAAGTTGCGGATCGTCGCCAGGTAGGCTTCGGACTGGAAGGACTTCGGCGACAGGCGCTTCTCGTTGCCCTCATGCTCGGCCAGCACGCGCCACAGGCGTTCGTCCAGCGAGTAGTTGTAGTGGATGCCGGCGATGCATTGCATAGCCTTGCCGTAGCGCAGCGCTAGGCCGCGACGGTACACATGCTTGAGCGTGCCCATGTTGGAGGTGCCGTACCAGGCGATCTCGATCTCGTCCTCGCCCGGCAGCTGGCAGGGCATGGACTGGCTCCACAGCAGCTCGTCGCCCAGCTTGCTGTACGCATACCGGTGGATGCCGTCGAGCTTGTCGAGCGTGGCGCCGATGTCGGCCTCGGCAGGGGTGATGAACTCCAGCAGCGTCTCGGCGTAGTCGGTGGTGATTTGCGGATGCGTCAGGGCCGAGCCCATGGCCACCGGATGCGGCGTCGCCGCCAGGTGGCCGCGCGCGTCCACCCGCAACGTTTCGCGTTCGATGCCACGCAAGCCACCCAGCACCGGACGGTACTCTGGCTGGGCCAGCAAGGCCAGGCGGCGAGTCAATAGATTGGACAATTGGATCTTCCTTTCGTAGTGCAGCAACTGTTGCATCAAAGCGTGAGGTGCGAGATTAACCGAAAACGGACAATCGCGTCGGCGCCGGCCCAAAGTTGACCGGAGCCGAAGATCGCTTGCTAGTTTATCAAATACCGCCGGAAGGGGGCCGAAAGCCAGAATACCGCAGATGAGGAAAAGGCGTCAGCGCGCGCGCCCACCCGTGACGCGCTCGATGCCGGCCAGGTCGGTCCAGCTTTGCACCTCGCTGTAGCCCTGGTCGGATAACAGCTGCCGCACTGCGGCGGCCTGGTCGTAGCCGTGCTCCATCAGCAGCCAGCCTTGCGGCTTGAGGTGGGCGGCGGCGCCGGCCACGATGGTGCGCAGCGCCGACAGGCCGTCGGCGTGGTCGGTCAGCGCGCCGGGTGGTTCGTAGCGCAGGTCGCCCTCGGACAGGTGGCGGTCGCCGCTGGCGATGTAGGGCGGGTTGGAGGCGATCACGTCGAATGGCGGCTGGCCTTGCAGCGCCGCGTACCAGTCGCTCTGCAGGAAGTTGACGTGGACGCCGTTGGCGGCGGCGTTGCGGCGCGCCACGGCCAGCGCGTCCGGGCTGACGTCGAGCGCGGTGACGGCGGCGTCGCGCCGGCTGTGCGCCAGCGCCACGGCGATGGCGCCGCTGCCGGTGCCCATGTCGAGCACGCGGCCTTGCGGCGGCAGGCGGTCCAAGGTCAGCTCGACCAGCAGTTCGGTGTCGGGACGGGGGATCAGCACGGCGCCGTTGACCTCGAACGGCAGGCCGAAGAACTCGCGCTGGCCGACGATGTAGGCGACCGGCTCGCCAGCCAGGCGGCGCTGCACCAGCGCGGCGAAGCGCGCGGCCTGTTCGGCGTCGAGCGCGCGCTCGGACTGGGTGATCAGGCTCACGCGCGACAGGCCCAGCGCGTGGCACAGCAGCACGCGGTTGTCCAGCGGGTCCAGCAGCGACTGCACTTGCAGCGCGCCGAGGGTGACGCCGGCGGCGATGGCGCTCAGGTCGGCGATCATCAGCGCGCGCGGCGGATCAGCAGCCAGGCCAGGCCCAGCGTGCACAGGCCGAACCACAGGAAGGACCACTGCGGGATCGACAGGCCGAACCACGGTGCCAGCGCGTCCTCGCACAGGCCGTCGGCCTTGAACAGGAAGGGCAGGTAGGTCGCGGTGGGGATTTTGTTGAGGAAGGTTTCCATCGGATCGATGCCGCACGACAGGCCGGGGTGGGCCAGCACGTACAGGTGCTTGCCGGCGGTGTACAGGCCGCCCAGCGCGGCCAGCAGGCCGAGGCCGGCGCCCAGCCTGGGCTTGCCGTAGGCGCCGAACAGGCAGCAGATGCCGATGGCGATGAACAGGTAGCGCTGGATCACGCACAACGGGCAGGGCAGCATGTCCAGGCCGTGCTGCAAATACAGGGCGACGCCGATCAGGCCGAAGCAGGCGAGGGCGATGGACAGCAGCAGGGAGCGCGTGTGTATCATGGGTGGTCCGATTCGATGGCGTTGGGAGTAGCGGGCAATTCTCGCACAAAGTTGTCGCTTCAGCCTTAGGCAGGTGTTAACTTCGGCTTAGTCGCCCAGCGCCGCCAGCAGCTCGGCCTGGTGCTCGGCGGCCAGCGCGTTGGTCAGCTCGGTCAGGTCGCCGTCCATGATGAAGTCCAGCTTGTACAAGGTCAGGTTGATGCGGTGGTCCGTCATGCGGCCCTGCGGGTAGTTGTAGGTGCGGATGCGCTCGCTGCGGTCGCCCGAGCCGATCAGGCTCTTGCGCGTGGCCGCCTCCTTCGACTGCTGCTCCCGCAGCTGCACGTCCTTGATGCGCGCGGCCAGCACCTTCATGGCCTGCGCCTTGTTCTTGTGCTGCGAGCGGTCGTCCTGGCACTCGACCACGATGCCGGTCGGCAGGTGGGTGATGCGCACGGCCGAATCGGTCTTGTTGATGTGCTGCCCGCCGGCGCCGGACGCGCGGTAGGTGTCGATGCGCAGGTCGGCCGGGTTGATGTTGACGTCCTCCACCTCGTCCGCCTCCGGCATCACCGCCACCGTGCAGGCCGAGGTGTGGATGCGGCCCTGGGTCTCGGTGGCCGGCACGCGCTGCACGCGGTGGCCGCCCGATTCGAACTTCAGCTTGGCATACACGCCGTTGCCGATCAGGCGCACGATCACCTCGCGGTAGCCGCCCAGGTCCGACGGCGATTCCGACACCACCTCCACCTGCCAGCGGTTGCGCTCGGCGAAGCGGGTGTACATGCGCAGCAGGTCGCCCGCGAACAGCGCCGACTCGTCGCCGCCGGTGCCGGCGCGGATCTCCAGGAAGATGTTGCGCTCGTCGTTGGCGTCCTTGGGCAGCAGCATCTTCTGCAGTTCCAGCTCCAGCTCGGCCAGGCGGGCCTTGGCCGCCTCGATCTCGTCCTGCGCGAAGTCCTTCATCTCCGGATCGCCCAGCATCTCCTGCGCGGCGGCCAGGTCGCCGATGGCTTCCTGGTAGGACTTGTACAGCGCCACCAGCGGGCCGAGTTCGGCGTGCTCGCGCGTCATCTTGCGGTAGGCGTCCATGTTATTGGTGGCGCCTTCGGACATCAGCAATTCATCGAGTTCGACCAGGCGGTTTGCCAGTTGATCGAGCTTGGCCAGCATGGATGGTTTCATAGCGTATTCGGTATTCGTATCGGGGGTTGAGGCAGACGCCGCGTCGTGGCGGCGGAGAGTGCGCGGCGGCGTGGCGCGCGCGGGCAAGGCAGTGGCGCTAACGGCGGCCGCGGAACAGCTGCGGCAGCAGCTCGGCCAGATGGGCGCGTTCCTCGCCCTGCGCACGGTGCAGCGCCTGCTGCGGGCCGTGCATGAACTTCGCGGTCAGGCCCTTGGACAGGGCTTCCAGCACGGCGTCGATGTCCTCACCCTTGGCCAGCATCTTGCGCGCGCGCTCCAGCTCCAGCTGGCGCAGCGCCTCGCCGTTTTCCTGCAGGCTCTGGATGACGGGCACCACGGCGCGGTCGTCGATCCAGTGCATGAACGATTGCACACGGGTTTCGATGATGGCCTCGGCCTGGGCCACGGCGGCCTGGCGGTTTTCCATGCCGGTCTGGACCACCTTGCCCAGGTCGTCCACGGTGTACAGGAAGGCGTCGTTGAGGCGGGCCACTTCCGGCTCGATATCGCGCGGCACGGCCAGGTCGACCATGAACATCGGCTTGTGGCGGCGCGCCTTGATCGCGCGCTCCACCATGCCCAGGCCGATCAGCGGCAGCGACGAGGCGGTGCAGGAGATGACGATGTCGTACTGGTGCAGCTTGTCCTGCAGGTCGGCCAGGCGGATGGCGCGGCCGCCGAAGCGGTGCGCCAGGATCTCGCCGCGCTCCAGCGTGCGGTTGGCGATGGTGATGCTCCTGGGGTTCTGTGCCGCGAAGTGCGTGGCGCACAGCTCGATCATCTCGCCGGCGCCGATGAACAGCACGTTCTGCTCGGCGATCTTGTCGAAGATGCGCTGCGACAGGCGCACGGCGGCGGCCGCCATCGACACGCTGTGCGCGCCGATCTCGGTGGTGCTGCGCACTTCCTTGGCCACCGAGAACGAGCGCTGGAACAGCTGGTGCAGATAGGTGCCCAGGCCGCCCGCCTCGTCGGCGGTGCGGATCGCGTCCTTGATCTGGCCGAGGATTTGCGTCTCGCCCAGCACCATCGAGTCGAGCCCGGAGGCGACGCGGAAGGTGTGGCGCACGGCGTCGTGCTGCGGCAGCAGGTACAGGTGCGGGCGCAGCTCGGCGTAGTTCAGCTGGTGGAAATCGGCCAGGAAGTGGGCGCCGGCGTCGAGCGAATCGGGCACGCGGCTGGCCGCGTACAGCTCGGTGCGGTTGCAGGTCGACAGGATGGCCGCCTCGTCGCTGCCGCGATGGTCGATGCGCTCGAACCAGGAACGCGCCGCCATCACCGCCTGGCCCAGTTGCTCAGGGGCGAACGCCAGCCGCTCGCGCAGCGAGACAGGGGCGGTGTTGTGGTTGAGGCCGACGGCGAGCAGCTGCATTTCGGGTCCGTGCGTTGATTTAGCGGACATTATACCGTGTTGTATCCCTGACTTGCCGGTGCCTGCCCATAGCCCAGGCTGCATACCGGCCATAGCGGCGGCCCGGTCAGGCCCCCAGTTTTTCCAGACGGTAGCCGTAACTGTAGACCGGCACCAGGCGGAAGCCGTTTTCCGGCTTCAATTGCAACTTGTTGCGCACGCGCGAAACGTGGGTGTCCATGGTGCGCGAGGGCACGGCGGTCTCGCGTATCCACACCGCCTCATGGATGTAGGCGCGCGACAGCGGCCGTCCGATGTTGCGGAAAAATAACAGCGCCAGGTAGAACTCCTTGTGGGTGACGTCCAAAACGATGCCGTCCATCAACAAGCGGCCGGGCCGGGTCTCGAACACGTATTGACCGAATTGCAATTGCTCGGCGCCGTTCTGGGCCGGATAGGCGCGCCGCAGCAGCGCTTGCACGCGAGCAACCATTTCACTGCGGCGCAGCGGTTTGATCATGTAATCGTCGGCGCCGGCGGCCAGGCCGGCCACGATATCGTCCTCGCCCGAGCTGGTGGTGAGGAACAGCACCGGGGCGTTGTCGGGCAGCTTTTCGCGGGCCCGGCGTAACACTTCCGCGCCGCCCAGATCGACCACTTGCCAGTCGAGGATCAGCATGTCGTAGCTGTCCTTGCGCAGTTGTGCCAGCACGTCCTTGGCGCTCTGAAAACTGTGGCAGATATGGCCGGCCGAGGTCAGCACCTGGCAGATCAGATCGGCTTGGCCACGGTCATTGTCAAGTACGGCGATTCGCATACAACTGCCTGTAGGAAAATGTTAAGGAGAAGTCACTTCAAATATAACAGAGATTTACAAAAAAAGTTAGCAAAATAGCTAATTATTTTTCTTGAGACACTAATATTTACTTGGAGACAACTCGATAAAACACTGCGCGCACTCGCACAACCATTACACGGTACACTGGAAAAACGTTGAATTCAATGAAGAAGTTGAAAAAAGGAAAGAATGTTCAGCCGGAGCCGGGAGTACGCATGGGACTGAAAAAAGACACAAATTGGACCTTGGTGCCGGGCAGCGCCCGCGACATCGAAGCGGTGCGCGAACGTTGCCGCAAGCTGGTGCGGCGGCGCGCGATGGTGTCGGCCGGCGTGGCGGCGGTGCCGATCCCGGGGCTGGACGTGGTGTCCGACCTGCGCCTGTTCGCGCGCCTGATCGACGACATCAACCAGGCGTTCGGCCTGACGGCGCAGCAGATCGAGCGCATGCGCCCGGAGTTCCGGCTGATCGCCTACGAGGCCGCAGTCGGCGTCGGCGGCATGCTGGTGGGGAAGCTGGTGACGCGGGAAGTGGTGCTGCAGCTGCTGCGCCGCTCCGGCATGAAGTCGGTGGCGCGCCAGGCGGGCAAGCTGGTGCCGTTTGCCGGGCAGCTGGCCTCGGCCGGGATAGGCTTCGTGGCCTTCAGCCGGATCGGCTACCAGCATGTGGACGCCTGCGCCAAGGTGGCGCAGGAACTGGTCACGGCCGGCGTCGGCCGGCCGTTGTGAGCGCCGCCGCTCAGGCGTCCGGCAGCACCACGTTCACGTCCAGCACCTCCAGGTTGCCCTGGCGGTCCAGCGAGATCTTGATGTCGTCGGCGTTGACCTTGGTGTACTTCGAGATCACCTCGATCAGCTCCTTGTGCAGCGCCGGCAGGAAGTCGGGACCGCTGCGGCCATTGCGCTCGCGCGCGATGATGATCTGCAACCGCTCCTTGGCCGCGGTGGCGGTTTTAGGTTTTTGCGGGAACAGGAAAGAAAGCAGGGCCATGATTACTTGCTCCCGAAAATACGCTGCAGCAGGCCAGGCTTCTCGTAGTTGGTGAAGCGCAACGGCAATTCCTGGCCGAGGAAGCGCGACACCACATCTTCGTAGGCTTCCGCAACATCGGTGCCCTTGAAGTGAATCGCCGGATTGCCCTGGTTCGACGCGTGCAGCACCGATTCCGATTCCGGAATGATGCCGATCAGTGGAATGCGCAGGATTTCCTGCACATCTTCGTACGACAGCATTTCGTCCGCTTCCACGCGCTTGGGCGAGTAGCGGGTGATCAGCAGGTGCTCCTTGACCGGCTCGCCGCCGGTCTGGGCGCGGCGCGACTTGGCCTGGATGATGCCGAGGATGCGATCCGAATCGCGCACCGACGACACTTCCGGATTGGTGACGATGATGGCCTCGTCGGCGAAGGTCAGCGCCATCAGCGCGCCGTGCTCGATGCCGGCCGGCGAATCGCAGATGATGTATTCGAAGCCCATGTTGATCAGCTCGTGCAGCACGATTTCCACGCCGTCCTCGGACAGCGCATCCTTGTCGCGCGTCTGCGATGCCGGCAGGATGAACAGGTTGTCGCAGTGCTTGTCCTTGATCAGCGCCTGGGTCAGCGATGCCTCCTTGTTGATCACATTGATCAGGTCGTACACCACGCGGCGTTCGCAGCCCATGATCAGGTCGAGGTTGCGCAGGCCGACGTCGAAGTCGATCACCGCGGTTTTATGACCGCGCATGGCCAGGCCGGTGGAGAAGCTGGCGCTGGAAGTCGTCTTACCGACACCGCCCTTACCGGACGTTACAACAATAATTCTCGCCACAAAAAAGTCCTTTTCAGAGAGTTGCTAGTCAAGCGCGGTTTGCAGAATTGACAGATAGTATATCGATTCGGTCGCCGACCAAGCGAATTTGCGCAGGAGAACGCGCATACTCGGCCGGGAAGCCGTCTTCAAAAGTGCGGTACACGCCGGCAATCGACACCAACTCCGGCGACATCGTCATGGCGAAGATGCGCGCCTCGGCGTTGCCGGAGGCGCCAGCCAGCGCGCGGCCGTTGAGCGTGTTGTACACGTGGATGCTGCCGTCGGCGATGATCTCGGCGCCGTTGTTGACCACGGCGGTGATGATCAGGTCGCAGCCGCGCGCGTAGATGCGCTGGCCGGCGCGCACCGGGGTGTCGATGATCATCACGCCGGCGTTGCCGGGGAAGCCTTCGGCCGGCGCGGCGGCCGGGGCTGGTGCTGCAGCTGCCGGGGCGGGCGCCGGCTTGGCGGGCGCGGGCGCCGCGTCCTGCTCGTCGCGCGGCCTGGCCGCGGTTTCGATGCTCAGGCCGTGGGCGGCGATCTCGGCGGCCATGGACGGCGGCGCGTTGCGCACGGCGACCGGGTTCAGACGGTATTTCTTCAACAGGGCGATGATGCCGGCCCAGTCGATAGTCGCGCTGCCGGCCGGCAGGGCGGCGACGTCGATCACGGTCAGGTCGTCTTCGAAGAAATCGGTGGTGCCGCCGGTCATTTCGGCCAGCGCGGCGTCGAGCGCCAGCCGGTCTGGCGTGGACAGGATGGCGGAGACGGCGACTACGGTGGAAATTTTAATTTCTATGGGCTTTTGAAACAGGCTCTTGGACATGGGCGACAGTATTAGAGGGTTAACCTCGCGCGCATGCGCAGGCACGAGCATTTTACTGTGGAAAAGGGCGGATGGGGAGGGCTGGCGCCGTACTGGGCCAGTAAAAATGCGGGATGGCGGCGACCCGGCAGGCCGCCGCCAGTGCGGGGCTTAGTAGATCGCGTGCTCTTCACGCAACTGATGGGCCGCGGCCACCATGTTGCGCAGCGCGGTTTCGGTCTCCGCCCAGCCGCGGGTTTTCAGTCCGCAATCCGGATTGACCCACAGATGGTCCGGCGGGATCACCGCGCTGGCCTTGCGCAGCAGCCGCACCATCTCGGCCTGGCCCGGCACGCGCGGCGAGTGGATGTCGTACACGCCGGGGCCGATCTCGTTCGGATAGCGGAAGCGGCCGAAGCCGTTCAGCAGCTCCATGTCCGAGCGGCTGGTCTCGATGGTGATGACGTCGGCGTCCATGGCGGCGATCTGCGGCAGGATGTCGTTGAACTCGGCGTAGCACATGTGGGTGTGGATCTGCGTGCCGTCGGCCGCCGCGCTGGCCGACACGCGGAAGGCGCGCGTGGCCCAGTCCAGGTACTCGTCCCAGCGGCCGCGGCGCAGCGGCAAGCCCTCGCGCACGGCCGGCTCGTCGATCTGGATGATGCCGATGCCGGCCCGCTCCAGGTCGGCCACCTCGTCGCGGATCGCCAGCGCGATCTGCAGCGCGGTGCGCGCGCGCGGCTGGTCGTCGCGCACGAAGGACCACTGCAGGATGGTGATGGGGCCGGTCAGCATGCCCTTCATCGGCTTGCCGGTCAGGCTTTGCGCGTGCACGGTCCAGTCCACCGTCATGGCTTTCGGGCGGCTGACGTCGCCGTAGATGACGGGCGGCTTGACGCAGCGCGAGCCGTACGATTGCACCCAGCCCAGCTGCGTGAAGACGAAGCCGTCCAGCTGTTCGCCGAAATATTCGACCATGTCGTTGCGCTCGGCCTCGCCGTGGACCAGTACGTCCAGGCCCAGGTCTTCCTGGCGGCGCACGGCGTCGGCGATTTCCTCGCGCATCCTGGCGGCGTAGTCGCCGGCGTTCAGTTCGCCGCGCTTGAAGCCGGCGCGGGCGGCGCGGATGCTGGCCGTCTGCGGGAAGGAGCCGATGGTCGTGGTGGGGAAGGCCGGCAGCCGGAAGCGGGCGCGCTGCTCGGCCTGGCGCTGGGCGAACGGTGCATGGCGGCGGTCGGCGTCGGCCGGCAGGGCGGCGATGCGCTCGCGCACGGCGTCCTGGTGCACGCGCGGGCTGGCGCGGCGGCTGGCGATGGCGGCACGCGAGACGTCCAGCGCGTCGACGGTGGCGGCGTCGTGGTTGCCCTGCAGCGCCTGCTTGAGCACGTACAGCTCGTCCAGTTTTTCGGTGGCGAAGGCCAGCCACGAGCGGATTTCCTGCTCGAGCGCGGTTTCGGCTGCCAGGCTGAACGGCACGTGCAGCAGCGAGCACGAGGTCGACAGCCACAGCTTGCCGCCGCGCTTGTCCGCGATGGGCGCCAGCGTGGCCAGCGCCGCGTCGAGGTCGGTGCGCCAGATGTTGCGGCCATCGACGATGCCGACCGACAGCACCTTGTGCACCGGCAGCCAGTCGGCGATGCTGGTCAGTTCATGCGGGGCGCGCACGCCGTCCACGTGCAGGCCGGCCACCGGCAGGCGGCACGCCAGGCTCAGGTTTTCCTCCAGCGGCGAGAAATAGGTCGCCAGCAGCAGCGGCACGCCGACCTGGTTGAGCTGCCAGTAGCTGTTCTCGAACGCGCCGCGCCACGGCGACGGCAGGTCGAGGCCGAGGATGGGCTCGTCGATCTGCACCCATTGCACGCCCTGCGCCTTCAGGCGGTCCAGCACCTGGCCGTAGACCGGCAGCAGCCGGTCCAGCAGGCTGAGGCGATCCAGACCGGCATCCTTGGCCTTGCCCAGCCACAGGAAGCTCAACGGCCCCAGCAGCACGGCCTTGACCGCGTGGCCCAGCGCCTGCGCCTCGGCCACTTCGTCGAACAGGCGCTCGCAGGCCAGCGAGAAGGCGGTCTCCACCGTGAACTCCGGCACCAGATAGTGGTAGTTGGTGTCGAACCATTTGGTCATTTCCAGCGCGGCCGAGGCGTGTGCGTGGCCGTCGTCTTGCGCGTGGTGGTGGCCGCAGGCGGCCGGTTCGCTGTTGCCGCCGTTACCGCGCGCCATGGCGAAGTAGCGGCTCAGCTGCGATTGTCCGGCCGTGAAGCCGTAGCGGGCCGGCTCGCAACCCAGCAGCTGGATGTGGTTGGCGACCTGGTCGTAGAAGGCGAAATCGCCGACGGTGACGAAGTCCAGCCCGGCCTGCTGTTGCAGCGCCCAGTGGCGGGCGCGCAGGTCGCGGCCGACCGATTCCAGGCCGGCTTCCGGCAGCTCGCCGCGCCAATTCGCCTCCAGCGCGAACTTCAGCTCGCGCGCCGCGCCGATGCGCGGAAAGCCCGGGATGTGGCTTTGGATGGGTTTATTCGATGTTGTCATTTTGATGTCATCCGCATTTAATATTGGTGATATAAAGTGTGCGGCAATCCGGTCTATAATCAAAACGAAAGATTTTGCGGCTTCACATGAAAAAATTTAATAGACCATGCTAGAGATACGTCACCTGCGCACTCTGAGTGCCCTCCGCTCCGCCGGCAGCCTGGTGCGCGCCGCGCAACTGCTGAACCTGACGCAGTCGGCCCTGTCACATCAGATCAAATTGCTGGAGGATCGCTACGGCGGGCCGCTTTTTGAGCGAAAATCCGTGCCGATCGGGTTCACCGCCACCGGCGCCCGGCTGCTCAAGCTCGCCGACTTGCTGCTGCCGGAAATCGAGGCGGCCGAGCGCGAGGTGGCGCGCCTGACTCAGGGCGACACCGGCCAGCTGCGCGTGGTGCTCGAATGCCATACCTGCTTCGACTGGCTGATGCCGGTGATGGATGAATTCCGCAAGCGCTGGCCGGAGGTGGAAATCGATCTGGTCTCGGGCTTTCACAGCGAGCCGGCCGAGCTGCTGCGCAGCGGCGCCGCCGACCTGGTGATCGGCTCGGCCTACGGCCCGGAGTTCGCCACCTTCCCGCTGTTCCGCTTTGAAATCCTGGTGGTGATGGCGCAGAAACACCGCCTGGCGGCCCAGCGCCGCCTGCTGGCGGCCGATTTCGAGGGCGAAACCCTGATCACCTACCCGGTGCCGGAAACCCGCATCGACCTGATCCGCGAAGTGCTGCAGCCGGCCCACATCCGCTACGAGCGCCGCACCGCCGAGCTGACGGTGGCGGTGCTGCAGCTGGTGGCCAGCCGCCGCGGCATCGCCGCGCTGCCGAACTGGGCGATCAAGAACTATGTCGACTACGACTACGTGATCGCCAAGCCGATCGGCGAGCAGGGCTTGTGGAGCGATCTGTTCGTCTCCGTGCCGGAAGCGCAGAAACAAAAGGCCTACGTGCTGGACTTCGTCAACGTGATACGGGAACAGTGCGCCAGCACCCTGGACGGTATCAAATTATTATCGTGACAGATTGATACTGTTTCTTCAAAATGATTGAGTTGGGTTTGATGCATGTCAAAGATGCCACGATGTGCGACGCTTACGATGGGTGCCCGACAACTGATGGTTGTTGGCACGGATGCTGCTAGAGAAATCCTGCCATGCCTCGGGAAAGTTCTCGCGGCGACGCACCATCGAAACCCAGCACGGCCCAGCCGTCGAAGCGTATTATCGAAGTTCGCGTTGTTGCTAAACTAAGCCGGCCCCGGCCGGCGCATTGGAGAGTCAAATGGATGATGTAGTTATCGTGGCCGCTGGCCGTACTGGTGTCGGCAAATTCGGCGGCAGCCTGGCGAAGACGCCGGCTTCCGAACTGGGCGCACACGTGATCAAGGGCCTGCTGGCCAAGACCGGTATCGATCCCAACCTGATCAGCGAAGCCATCCTCGGCCAGGTGCTGACCGCCGGCGTCGGCCAGAATCCGGCGCGCCAGGCCGTCATCAAGTCCGGCCTGCCGAACACCATACCCGGCTTCACCATCAACCACGTGTGCGGCAGCGGCCTGAAGGCCACCCACCTGGCGGCCCAGGCCATCAAGGCGGGCGACGCCGAGATCATCATTGCCGGCGGCCAGGAAAACATGAGCGCCTCGCCGCACGTGATGAACGGTTCGCGCGACGGCTTCCGCATGGGCGACTTCAAGATGGTCGATTCCATGATCGTCGACGGCCTGTGGGACGCCTACAACCAGTACCACATGGGCACCACCGCCGAGAACGTCGCGAAGAAATACGAGATTTCCCGCACCGAGCAGGACGAGTTCGCGCTGAACTCGCAGCTGAAGGCGGAAGCGGCGCAAAAGGCCGGCAAGTTCAAGGATGAGATTTTGCCGCTGGAAATCGTCCAGAAAAAGGGCAGCATCGTGTTCGACAGCGACGAATACGTCAAACCCGGCTCGACCATCGAAGCGCTGTCCGGCCTGCGTCCGGCCTTCGCCAAGGACGGCACGGTAACCGCCGGCAACGCCTCCGGCCTGAACGACGGCGCCGCCGCCGTCATCATGATGTCCGCCTCCAAGGCCAAGGAACTGGGCCTGACCGTGCTGGCCAAGGTCAAGGCTTACGCCTCGTCCGGCCTGGACCCTGCCTTCATGGGCATGGGCCCGGTCTCGGCCACCAGGCTGTGCCTGAAAAAGGCCGGCTGGACCCCGGACGACCTGGACCTGATGGAAATCAACGAAGCCTTCGCCGCCCAGGCCGTGGCCGTGAACAAGGAAATGGGCTGGGACACCAGCAAGATCAACGTGAACGGCGGCGCCATCGCCATCGGTCACCCGATCGGTGCATCCGGCGCCCGCATCCTGGTCACGCTCATCCACGAAATGGTGCGCCGCGACGCCAAGAAAGGCCTGGCCTCGCTGTGCATCGGCGGCGGCATGGGCGTGGCGCTGGCGATCGAGCGCGCGTAAGCGATTCCGTATCCGTAGCATCCGCAGCAGTAGTGCCGCGCCGGGCGGGTCCCGGCGCGGTGTCAGATGATTTTTGGTGTCAATTTAAGAGGGGACGAAAATGGCAAGAGTTGCATTAGTAACCGGCGGCATGGGTGGCTTGGGCGAGGCAGTGTGTTTCAAACTGTCGGCACTGGGCTATTGCGTAGTCACCACGTATTCCCCTGGCAATCCGAAGGTCGAGCAATGGCTCGCAACTACCCGCGACCAGGGCTTTAATTTCCGCGCATACCCGTGCGACGTGGCCGATTACGATTCGGCCCAGGCGTGCGTCGCCGCGATCGAGAAAGATATCGGTCCGATCGACGTGCTGGTGAACAACGCCGGCATCACCCGCGACATGACCTTCAAGAAGATGGACAAACCGAACTGGGACGCCGTCATGGCCACCAATCTCGATTCCGTGTTCAACATGACCAAGCCGGTGTGCGACGGCATGGTGGAACGCGGCTGGGGTCGCATCATCAATATTTCGTCGGTCAACGGCCAGAAGGGCGCGTTCGGCCAGACCAACTATTCGGCCGCCAAGGCCGGCATGCACGGCTTCACCAAGGCGCTGGCGCTGGAAGTGGCGCGCAAGGGCGTGACCGTCAACACCATCTCGCCGGGCTACATCGGCACCAAGATGGTGATGGAGATCCCGCAGGAGGTGCTCGACACCAAGATCATTCCGCAGATTCCGATGGCCCGCCTGGGCAAGCCGGAAGAAGTGGCGGGCCTGGTGGCCTACCTGTCGTCGGACGAAGCAGCCTTCGTCACCGGCGCCAATATCGCCATCAACGGCGGCCAGCACATGTCCTGAGCGGCATGCTGTTCTAGCCCCGGGCCAGGATCGTTCGCGATCCTGGCTTTTTTTTCGTACAATCTGCTATCGATGCTTAAAGGATAGCCATGTTCGACCCGACCTCGCCCCTGTTTCCGCCCGTCCTGCCGTCGCGCCACGGCATGCTGGCGGTCGACGACCTGCACACCATCTACTGGGAG
The DNA here is from genome assembly GCF_059422325.1 of Duganella sp. GW821-FHT01E12. Lineage (NCBI taxonomy): Bacteria > Pseudomonadati > Pseudomonadota > Betaproteobacteria > Burkholderiales > Oxalobacteraceae > Duganella > Duganella sp. GW821-FHT01E12. Next base: position 569,892 of record NZ_JBWKWR010000001.1, read on the forward strand.
GAAGTCGGCAATCCGCAGGGCATACCGGTGGTGTTCCTGCATGGCGGGCCGGGCGCCGGGCTGTCGCCGCAGCACCGCCGCTTCTTCGATCCCGCCCAGTACCGCGTGATCCTGTTCGACCAGCGCGGCGCCGGCAAGTCGCTGCCGCTGGGCGAGTGCCGCAACAACACCACCGAGCTGCTGGTCGCGGACATCGAGCGCCTGCGCGTCATGTGCGGCATCGAGCAGTGGCTGGTGTTCGGCGGCTCCTGGGGCTCGACGCTGGCGCTGGCCTACGGCCAGGCGCATCCCGAGCGCTGCCTGGGCTTCATCCTGCGCGGCATCTTCCTGTGCACGCAGGCCGAAATCGACTGGTTCCTGCACGGCGCCCAATGGTTCCATCCCGAGGTGCATGCCGAATTCGTCGCGCCCATCCCGCCGGCCGAACGCGGCAACCTGCTGCAGGCCTACGTCGACCGCATCATGAGCGACGATCCGGCCGTCCACTGGCCAGCGGTGCGCGCCTGGAGCCGCTTCGAAGGGCGGCGGGTGTTCCTGCTGCCGCAGGCCGAGGATCCGCCGTCCGACACGCTGGACCTGGGCGTGGGCCGGCTCGAATCGCACTACATGGCCAACCTGGGCTTCTTCAGCGAGGACCAGCTGCTGCGCAACGTCGACCGCATCGCCCACCTGCCGGCGGTGATCGTGCAGGGCCGTTACGACGTGATCTGCCCGCCGGTGTCGGCCTGGCGGCTGCACCAGGCCTGGCCCGGATCGGTGCTCAACATGGTGCCGGACGCCGGGCACGGCGCCATGGAAAAGGGCATCTCGCGCGCGCTGGTGGGCGCCACGGAACAGTTCAAGCAGGGCCGGGGATTTGCCTGAGCCGGCGCGGAATCGGCCCGCACCCGGCGCGGGCTGATACACTATCGTTAATTCCAGTTTCTACGCATCCATGAATATACAAGTCGGCGATATCGGCCACATCATCCAGCTGGCGATCGCGCCGGTGTTCCTGCTGACGGGCGTCTGCACCAACCTGGTTGTGCTGACCAACCGCCTGGCGCGCATCATCGACCGTTCGCGGGTGCTGGAGGACCGGCTCGACATCGGCTACAGCGACGTCTATCTGAACGAACTCGATGTGCTCTACCGAAGATCGCACCTGATCAACGTCTCGATCACGCTGTCGACCGCCTGCGGGCTGTTGATTTGCCTGGTGATCGCGATGCTGTTTTGGGGCGATATCACCAACATCTCGCTCGATAAGTACATCGCGGGCATGTTCGTGGTGGCGATGCTGGCCCTGATCGGCAGCTTCTACTACCTGCTGCGCGAGATCTTCATTGCATCGGCGGCGATGCGCTCGCACCGCCATGTGCGCCGCCCGATCAAATAACTTTGTAAAGAATAGAGTACCGATATGCACGACTACCAACGCCCTCCGACCCTGTACCGCTACGGCGTGCGCGAAGACCTGGAGCTGGCGCTGACGCAGGGCCAGTTCATCCTGACCCCGGCCTCCAGCTGCCTGACCCTGAGCTTCTCCAAAGTCTGGGACCGCAAGCTGTTCGAGCTGTTCTCGTCGGACAGCTGCCTGGTCATCCACAACACCGAGGAATTCGGCGAACGCCTGCACCGCGCGGTGCAGCGCACCTTGCCCAGCTGGGCGGGCATCGACGGCGCCGTCGAATACGGCACCCGCGCCGCCCTGGGCGCGGCCTTCACCAAGACCGCGGCCGAAGCGCAGGAGCAGGAATGGCAGTTCGCCTGGCGCGCCATGCAGGCGAAGCTGAGCCTCAATCCGGTGCTGGTGAAGATCGGCAGCCTGGAAAACTTCGCGGAGCTGCGCGACCGCGACACCTATCTGGCGTGATTATTTGACGTCCTCGCGGCGGTCGAGGCGCGCCAGCACGGCGTTCATCATGCGCTCGATATCGCCGCGTATCATCTTCGCGCCGAGGATGCCGGGCACGTAGAAGTTCGGTATCAGCTTGCCGCTGTAGACCACCTTGGTGCCGCCGGTTTCGGGCACCGGTATCAATTCCCAATGCGATTCGTAGTGCTTCATGTCGCCGGAGATCAGCGAGATGTCGATCGACGACATCGGCTGCTCGGTCGCGCGCACGATCAGGTGGATGGACTTGGACATGAACAGGAAACGCGCCACGCCGAACTGTTCGACGATCACCTCATTGCCGTTGCGGGACAAAACCCGGCACGATTCCATGTCCGGCACGAATTCCGCCATGCGCTCGTAACCCGTGAGGATGCGCCATACCTTAGGCAGTGGCGCCGCCACCGTGCCGGTGGCGTCCACTTCGTACATGTGCAGCGCATCGAGCTCCACCCGGTTGACCGACACCTCCAGCTTGGGCAATTCAAGCCTAGGTGCTTGCGCCATCACCGGGGCGGCCACACCTAACAACAAAAACAAAAGGAATCGCATCATCGTTCCAGCGTAAGGGAAAGGGTGGCAGAATACAAGAGCGCTACCGCACCCTCGGCCAAATTCGGGAGCGGATGCCGGGACTTTAGAAGCCCAGGTCTAGAGAATTGCGTTTTAATGCGGGCATCGTTACGTCAGACTCTAACAACCATAATGACAACTTCACCATACCCACACCTGCTGGCCCCCCTCGATCTTGGCTTCACGACGCTGCGCAACCGCGTCGTCATGGGCTCCATGCACACCGGTCTTGAGGACCGCTTCTACAACTACGGCAAGCTGGCCGCCTTCTACCGCGAGCGTGCGCGCGGCGGCGTGGGGCTGATCGTCACCGGCGGCATCTCGCCCAACCGCTCCGGATGGCTGCTACCCTTCGGCGGAACGCTCAATTTCAAGGGCGACGTGATCAACCACCGCCGCGTCACCAGCGCGGTGCACGAGGAGGGCGGCAAGATCCTGATGCAGATCCTGCACGCGGGCCGCTACGGCTACCAGCCCTTCGTGGTGTCGGCGTCGGAGAAGAAATCGCCGATCTCGCCGTTCAAGCCGCGCGCGCTGACCGAGGCCGGCATCGAATCGACCATCCGCGACTACGCCCGCTGCGCCAAACTGGCGCGCGACGCCGGCTACGACGGCATCGAAGTGATGGGCAGCGAAGGCTATCTGCTCAACCAGTTCCTGTGCGCGCGCACCAACCTGCGCACCGACCGTTGGGGCGGCAGCATCGAGAACCGCATGCGGCTGTCGGTGGAAATCGTCAAGCGCATCCGCGCGGAAGTGGGCCATGATTTCATCATCATGTACCGCCACTCGCTGCTCGACCTGGTCGACGGCGGCAACACCTGGGAGGACGTGGTGGCCGTGGCCAAGGCCCTGCAGCACGCCGGCGTGACCATCCTCAATTCCGGCTACGGCTGGCACGAGGCGCGCGTGCCGACCATCGTGACCTCGGTGCCGCGCGCCGCCTTCGCCAGTCTGGCGGGTCGCCTGCGCCGCGAGGTGACGATACCGGTGGTGGCGTCCAACCGCATCAACATGCCGGCCGAGGCGGAGGGCATCCTGCAGCGCGGCGACGCCGACATGATCTCGATGGCGCGTCCCTTCCTGGCCGATTCGCACTTCGTCGTCAAGGCGGCGCAGGGCCGCACCGACGAAATCAACACCTGCATCGGCTGCAACCAGGCATGCCTGGACCACACCTTCTCCAACAAGCGCGCCAGCTGCCTGGTGAACCCGCGCGCCTGCCACGAGACGGAGCTGGTCTACGCGCCGGCGGCCAAGAAGCGCCGCGTGGCGGTGGTCGGCGCCGGGCCGGCCGGCTTGTCGGCGGCCACGGTGGCGGCGGAATGCGGCCATGACGTGACCCTGTTCGACTCCAGCGACAGCGTCGGCGGCCAGTTCAAGATCGCCATGCAGATACCGGGCAAGGAGGAATTCGCCGAGACCATCCGCTACTTCCGCCGCAAGCTGGAACTGACCGGCGTGAAGGTCAAGCTGGGCGTGCGCGTCACGCGCGAGCAGCTGATCGCCGACGGCTACGACGACGTGGTGGTTGCCACCGGCATCAAGGTGCGCCGTCCGCCGATCGAGGGTATCAACCATCCGAAGGTGCTGTCGTATATCGACGTCCTGCAGAACAAGGCGCCGGTTGGCAAGCGCGTGGCCATCATCGGCGCGGGCGGCATCGGTTTCGACGTGGGCGAGTATCTGCTGCACGATCCCAAACACCCGCTGCCGCTGGCGCTGGATGTCTGGGCCAAGGAGTGGGGCGTGGACATGAAGGGCGACGCGCCGGGCGGCCTGACGACCGTCTCCGCGCCGGAGCCGGTACGCCAGCTGTATCTGCTGCAGCGCAAGACGTCCAAGCTGGGCGCGGGCCTGGGCAAGACCTCGGGCTGGGTGCACCGTGCCGTCCTGGCGCGCAACGGCGTGGTGATGCTGGCCGGCGTGCAGTATGACCGCATCGACGACCAGGGCCTGCACGTGACCATCGCCGGCGAACAGCGCTTGCTGTCGGTGGATAACGTGGTGGTCTGCGCGGGGCAGGACAGCCTGACCGAGTTGATGCCGTCGGAAGAGGAAGTCAAGGCCAATGCTCAATGGCCGCGCTTCCACAAGATCGGCGGCGCCGCGCTGGCCGCGGAGCTGGACGCCAAGCGCGCCATCAAGGAAGGCGCGGAGCTGGCGGTCAGCCTGTAAGGCGCCTTATCCGGCGGGCAGTTGGTCCACCATGCGGGCCACTGCCTGGTCGAAGGTCTGCTTGCCGTTCATGTAGGGGCGCCATTCGTTCTCTATCGGCTGCAGCAACGGCGACCAATAGCCTTTGAACAGGCCGCCCTTGTCGGCGTAATGTTCGTAGGTGATGCCATCGCGTTTGTAGGCATCCCTCACCACGGTGCCGACGGTGTAGAACTGCACTCCGTGCCACAGGTCCGAATCGGGCTTGCGCTGCGTGGCCTTGAGGCGCGCTTCGATGGCCTCCTCCAGCTTATCTGTCGAGGCGATGTGCGAAATTTCGTGATACACCATCTCCAACGACGCCAGGCCCTGATAGCTGGGGCGTCCGCTGGGGATCACCGCCTGCGTGCCCGTGTAGGCGCCCTGGCGCTTGCCGGTTTCCACCACGATGTCGATGCGGATCGGCGTGAGCGGGAAGGGCGCCTGCAGATAGCGGGCGATGCCTTCCTGGGCCTCGGCTCCGTAACGCGCATCGAGCCGCTTCGCTTCGGTTATCCATTGCTGGTTGCTGGCGTCCTGCTGCGCCCAGATGCAGCGCGCGTACATCGGCGCGATGCCGTCCAGCGTGACCGCCAGTTGCGGCGGTAGCGCCAGGCCGCTGGCCTCGCGCTGCGTGTCGGCCACGCTCAAGGCGGTTTTGATGGAGGTCATCAGCTCATCGAATAGCAGGTCGCGCTTGGCGTAGTTGTCGCGATAGTGGGCGACCGCGTTGCGCAGCGCCGCCATCTCGTCGGCCGATGGCGCGGCCGTCCAGCTGACTTTTTCAAGCTGCTCCGGGTGCACGCCAAGGTTGAACAGGAAGTGGTGCAGGTTCATCAGGAACGCGCTGTGGAACTCCAGCCGCACGCGCGCCGCCGAAGCATCGGCGCCGGCAATGACGATGGACAACGGCAGCGCCGCAGCGCAGCGCATCAATGCGCGCCTAGTGAGCATGGTGGCCTCCGCTCTTGGTCATATTGGTCAGTATGAATTCCGTCATTCCCTTTGCCAGCTCCTGTTCGCCGATGAAAATCTGTCCCGCGCGTTCGCCGCGCAGCAGTTCCGCCACTTCGTCGCTGTGCGTGCGCACCACGGTCTTGATGTTGGGGTTGAGCGCGCGCGCGGTCTCGATCATGGTCCGCACGTGGAAGGTGTCCGGCGTGGCGATCACCAGCATCGCGGCGCGCGCGATGTGCGCCTGGATCAGCACCGCCGGCTCGGCCGCGTTGCCAGCCACCGCATGCGCGCCTTCCTTGCGCAGCTGGTCCACCAGTTCGCGATTCTGCTCGGCCACCACGAAGGGGATGCCCCGCTCGGCGAGCGCCGCGGCGATGCGCCGGCCCACGCGGCCATAGCCGACCAGCACGACCTGTCCCGCCAGATGCTCTTGCGGCACTGACGCCGGCAGCTCGGCCAGCGGATCGGCGGGGCGCTCGAACTTGGCCGCCAGCGCCACGTTCCTGCCCAGCCAGCGCTCCAACGGCTTGGTGGCGCGGAACACCACCGGATTGAGCGCGATGGAGATGATGGCGCCGGCCAGGATCAGGCTTTGCCCTTCGGCCGGCATAAGGCCCAGGGACAGGCCCAGCGCCGCAAGGATGAAGGAGAACTCGCCGATCTGCGCCAGGCTGGCCGACACCATCAGCGCCGTCTTGGCCGGGTAGCGCAGCAGCAGCACCAGCAGGAAGGCCGCCACCGATTTACCGACCACGATGATGGTCACCACGGCCAGCAGCTTGAGCGGCTGCTCGACCAATATCGACGGCTCGAACAGCATGCCGACCGAAACGAAGAACAGCACCGCGAACGCGTCGCGCAGCGGCAAAGACTCCTCGGCGGCGCGGTGCGCCAGTTCGGATTCGCGCAGCACCATGCCGGCGAAGAAAGCGCCAAGCGCGAAGGAGACGCCGAAGTAGTACGTCGACGCATAGGCGATGCCGACAGCGGCGGCGATCACGCACAGCGTGAACAGCTCGCGCGAGCCGGTGCGCGCCACCTGCCACAAGATCCACGGGAACAGCTTGCGGCCGACCACCAGCATCAGCGCGATGAAGGCGCCTACCTGGCCCAGCGTGATGGCCAGCGTGGTCCACAGGCTGGTCTCTCCCGTGGCGGCGGCGCCGTGGCTGTCCACCGCAGTGCCGCCCAGCGAACCGGCCAACGCCGGCAGCAGCACCAGTACCAGCACCGTCACCAGGTCCTCCACCACCAGCCAGCCGACCGCGATGCGGCCGTTGAAGCTATCGAGGATGCCGCGCTCCTCCAATGCCCGCAGCAGCACCACCGTGCTGGCCACCGACAGCGCCAGGCCGAATACCAGCCCGCCGCCCAGGCTCCAGCCCCAGAAGTGCGCCAGCGCCATGCCCAGCGCGGTGGCGACCGCGATCTGCAGCACGGCGCCCGGCAGCGCCACGCGCCGCACGGCCCAGAGATCGTCGAGGGAAAAGTGCAGGCCGACGCCGAACATCATCAGCATCACGCCGATTTCGGCCAGCTGCCCGGCCAGCGCGGTATCGGCCACGAAGCCTGGCGTGGCGGGGCCGATGATGATGCCCGCAGCCAGATAGCCCACCAGCGCCGGAAGCTTGAGGCGCGTTGCGAGGTAGCCGAACAAAAGGCCGAAACCCAGTGCGGCCGCGATGGTGGTGATCAGGCTGATATTGTGGGGCATGCGTGCGGGGCTCCTGCCAGGGTGGATGAACCCTAGCGTAGCACAATCATGCCCGTGGCGATTACATGACCAGTGCCGCAGGCGTCATCCGCATGGCGACGCCGAAGCGGTTGAAGGCGTTCATCAGCGACACGGCCACCGTCACATCGGACAGTTCTTTTTCGCTGAGGACAGCGATCGCTTTTTGATAGTCGCTGTCCGGCACATTGGTCTGGGCGACGCGGGTCACGCTTTCGGCCCAGGCCAGCGCTGCGCGTTCCTTGTCGCTGAACAGCGCGGCCGCTTCTTCCCACACCTGCACCAGCGCCACCTTGTCGATCTTGACGCCCTGGTTCAGCAGGTCGCGGGTGTGCATGTCGATGCAGAAGGCGCAGTTGTTGATCTGCGATACGCGCAGGTAGACCAGCTCCACCAGTTCGGCCGGCAGGCCGCAGGTCTGCACGTAGTGCTTGACGGCGGTGAAGCCCTTGTAGGCCTCCGGTGCGTGCTTGAATACTTCGAGGCGCTTGCTCATGACTGTTCCTTGACGGGTTGCGAATAGCGCTATTCTGACGGCGCATGGATCAGTCGTGAAGGGCCAAGAATGGGCTATCCGGCTAGTCCATGTTTACAGCAGCCTGAGTATCCGCTTGCCCAGTTCGCGCGCCCGCTGCGGCGTCTCGATGTTGGTGAAGCCCAGCAGCAGCGCCGACGCCGCATGCGGCAGCATCGTGCGCTCGGACAGCGCCAGCGCCGCCATGCCGTCCTGCCGCATGCGCTCGGCCAGGGCGCGGTCGGTGTGGCGGCCCTTCATGCGCAGGATCAGGTGCATGCCGCCCGGCTGCGGATCGATGCGCAGGTGCTTGCCCAGCACCGCGTCCAGTCCTTGCGCGGCGATCTGTCGGCGTTCGGCGTACAGGCGGCGCATGCGTTGGATGTGGCGGGCGAAGTGGCCCTCGTTCATAAAGTCGCTGACGATGGTCTGCGTCAGGATCGGCCCTCCGCTGCCGAAGGTCTGGCTGACCTGTTCGAAGCGGGGCACCTGCGCCGGCGGCACCACCAGGTAGGCCAGCCGCACCGCCGGGAACAGCACCTTGCTGAAGGTGCCGGCGTACAGCACGCGGCCGTCGCGGTCCAGGCTTTGCAGCGCCGGCAGCGGGCGGCTGGCGTAGCGGTATTCGCCGTCGTAGTCGTCCTCGACGATCCAGGCGTCGGCTTGCGCCGCCCAATCCAGCAGCGCAAGGCGGCGCGGCAGCGACAGCGATACGCACAGCGGGCATTGGTGCGCCGGCGTGACCACGGCAGCCCTGGCGCGCGGCGCCGTGGCCACGCCGTGCGACACCACCAGGCCCTCCGCATCGACCGCCACCGGGGCCAGCGTCATGCCGGCGTGCTTGAGCAGTTCGCTGGTCGGCGGGAAGCCCGGATCTTCAACCCACACGCCATCGCCCGGTTGCAGCAGGGCGCGTGTGATCAGCTCCAGCGTGTTGCGGTAGCCGGAGGTGATGAACACCTGCGACGGCGAGCACAAAATGCCGCGCGACAGGTTCAGATACGTGGCGATGGCCGCGCGCAGCGCCGGTTGGCCTCTGTAGGGCGGGCAGACCATGTCGTCCGGCTGCGTGGCGCGGATCGCGCGCGCCGCCAGCCGCGCCCACACTTTGCGCGGAAAGGCGTCCAGTGCCGGCAGACCCATTTGGAACGGACGGTTCAGCGACGCCAGCGCCGACGAGGAAGACGCGCTGGCGGGTGCCGGCCGGGCGCGGGCCGTCGGCGCTGTGGTCGTCGATGCCGCCGTCGCCGCGTGGCGCGCCAGCGCGGGCGTGACCACGGTGCCGGCCTGGCCGCGTGCCTCCACATAGCCTTCCGCCACAAGCAGAGAGTAGGCCGCTTCCACCGTTCCGCGCGCCAGGCCCAGCTCCAGCGCGAGCGCGCGCGCCGACGGGATGCGGGCGTCCGGCAGCAGCAGGCCGTCGGCGATGGCGTTGCGGAAGCGGGTGTAGATCTGGCGGTAGAGCGGTTCGGCGGCGTCGTCGTCGAGCTGGAGGAAATCTGGTTTGGTTTTCATGGCCTAGTCGATATGTCGTTTTATGGCTCTGTGGATTATGCCATTACCGCCATAAGATGGTGTTTTAAAAGGAGCATTCATGGACGACCAACTGAAGGATGTGGAAACGGTTGAGCAGCTGCGCGCCTGCTATCCGGTGATGAAGCAACTGCGCCCGCACCTGGAGACCGAAGAGGAATTCGTCGCGCGCGTCACGCGCATGCGCGAGCATGGCTACCGCATCCTGGCGGCGTGGGACGAGGGCGAAGTGGTGGCGCTGGCCGGCTATCGCCTGCAGGAGAATCTGGTGTACGGCCGCTTCCTGTACGTCGACGATCTGGTGGCTGGAGAGAAGATGCGCGGCCAACGCTGGGGCGCGCGGCTGCTGGAGCGCTTGACGGCCTACGGCGAGCGCGCGGAGTGCGTCAAGCTGGTGCTCGACACCGGGATGGCCAACGCGCTGGCGCAGCGCTTCTACTTCCGCGAGGGCTTGCTGACCGGCGCGCTGCGCTTCGGTAAATTCCTGAAAGCGGGTGCGGCATGAAGATCCTGCACATCACCTGCAGTCCGCGCGGGCCGCAATCGGTGAGCTACCGCCTGTCCCAGCGCGTGATGGACCGTCTGCTGGCGCAGCATCCCGCCGCGCAGATCGTCACGCGCGACCTGTGTGCCGAGCCGCTGCCGCATATCGACGGCGAGTACGCGGCGGCGCTGGGCGGCGGCGCGAAGGCGGCCAGCGGGCGCGCCACGTCCTCGCAGGCGCTGTCCGAGCGGCTGATCGCCGAACTGCGCGACGCCGATTGCGTGGTCATCGCCACCCCGATGCACAACTTCACGGTGCCGTCGGTGCTGAAGGCGTGGCTGGACCATGTGGTGCGGATCGGCGTCACCTTCAACGTCACGCCGGAGGGCAAGGTCGGCACGCTGGCGGATCGCCCCGTGTACATCGCGGTGAGCTCCGGCGGCTACCGCACCGGCGAGCGCGCCCGCCAGCCCGATTTCCTCGAGCCTTATCTGAGCGCGCTGCTGCCGACGATAGGCTTGAAGAACCTGAGCTTCCTCTCCGTGCAGGCCACCGCCTCCGGCCCGGAAACGACAACGGCCGCATTCGCGGCCGTCGAGCGGGAACTGGACGACTGCGTCGCCGGCGCTTAGATCCGGCGCACCACCACGCAGCCGATCGAGTAGCCGGCGCCGAAGGAGCAGATCACGCCCAGCTGGCCGGGCGCCATGTCGTCCGAGTGCTTGTGGAAGGCGATCACGGAACCGGCCGACGAGGTGTTGGCGTAGGTGTCCAGGATCACCGGCGCCTCGCCCGGCTCGGCGTCGCGGCCCAGCACCATGCGGCTGATCAGCAGGTTCATGTTCAGGTTGGCCTGGTGCAGCCAGTAGCGGCTCACCTGCGGCACTTCCAGGCCGGCGCCGGCGATGGTGGTCTTGATCATCTCGGCGGCCATCGGGCACACGTCCTTGAACACCTTGCGGCCCTGCTGGCGGAACAGCTTGTCCGGCTGGCCGATGCCCGATTCGTCGAAGCGGTTCAGGAAGCCGAAGTTGTTGCGGATGTTGTTCGAGAAGCTGGTCTTGAGCTTGGTCTCGACGATCTCCCAGCGGTGCGTGCCCTTGGCCGTGTCGGCCGCCTCGATCACCATCGCGGTGCAGGCGTCGCCGAAGATGAAGTGGCTGTCGCGGTCGCGCCAGTTCAGGTGGCCGCTGGTGATTTCGGGATTGAGCACCAGCACCGCGCGCGCCTGGCCGCTCTGCACCGCCGCCACCGCCTGCTGGATGCCGAAGGTGGCCGACGAGCAGGCCACGTTCATGTCGAAGCCGTAGCCCTCGATGCCCAGCGCGCCCTGCACCTCGACCGCCATGGCCGGATAGCCGCGCTGCATATTGGAGCAGGCCACCAGCACCATGTCGATATCGGCCGGTACGCGGCCGGCGCGGTCCAGCGCCTGGCGCGCCGCCGCCACGCAGATTTCCGCCTGCAGCGACAATTCCTCGTCCGCGCGCTCGGGGATGCGCGAGACCATGCGGGTCGGATCCAGGATGCCGCTCTTTTCCATCACATAGCGCGACTTGATGCCGGACGCCTTTTCGATGAAGGCCACGCTGGACATTTCCAGCGCCGTGACGGAGCCGTCCGCGATGGCGGCGGCGTGGTCGGCGTTGAACTGTTCTGCGTAGGCGTTGAAGGATTCCACCAGCTCTTCGTTGGAGATCGACTGGGCTGGCGTAAAGAGACCGGTACCGCTGATGACCGCTTGTTTCATGTTTAAACTTTCAAATTAGGCAATGGCTTGCGCCAGTAATGACGCAAATTCTACACAATGGCTGCATGTTAGGCGAAAATAAAAGCGGCGCCCTTGAGGCGCCGCTGAGTTTGGTGGGGTCAAGTCTGACATTCGGACACGGGCTCGTCCGCGGCGGGCGCTACGGCAGAGCCCGTGTCCGAATGTCAGACTTGACCCCAAATGTTATTTCTTGGCCAGATCCTTCTTCACGCCCACTTCCGCCTGCACCACGGCGGTCTCGGGCTTGGCCAGCTGCACCGGCAGCCCCTTCAGGTGGTTGAGCGCCTGCGCCAGCTGGAAGTCGTCGGCGCTGCCGTATTCCAGCGGCTTGCGTTTCTTCTCCAGCGCCACGATGCGCAGCTGCTCCTCCAGCTCGTCGCGCTTGCTCTTGGCGATTTCCTGGTCGCGGTCGTTGCTCAGGTGCTTGTCGAGGTCGGCCTCGCGGGTGCGCAAGGCGTTCAGGCCGTCGCCGTCGGCGTTCTCGTCCACCGCCAGGTCGGGCACGATGCCCTTGGCCTGGATCGAGCGGCCGTTCGGCGTGTAGTAGCGCGCCGTGGTCAGCTTGACGGCGGTGTCGGCCGTCAGCTGGCGGATGGTCTGCACCGAGCCCTTGCCGAAGGTCTGGGTGCCGATGATGTCGGCCCGCTTGTAGTCCTGCAGCGCGCCGGCGACGATCTCCGACGCCGACGCCGAACCGGTGTTGACCAGCACCGCCATCGGCACCTGCTTGACCGCGGCCGGCAGCTTGGCCAGCGCGTCGCCGTCGTTGCGCAGCGCGTAGTATTCGGGACGGCCGTAGAAGATCTGCTTGGAGTCCGGCAGCTGGCCGTTGGTCGAGACGATGGCCGCGTCCTTGGGCAGGAAGGCCGCCGCCACGCCGATCGCGCCCTGCAGCACGCCGCCCGGGTCGTTGCGCAGGTCCAGCACCAGGCCCTTGATGTTCGGGTCCTGCTTGTACAGTTCGAGTATCTTGGCGGCCAGGTCGTCCACGGTCGGCTCCTGGAACTGCGAGATGCGCAGCCATGCATAGCCGGGCTCGACCATTTTGCCCTTGACGCTCTTCTGGTGGATTTCCTCGCGCGTGATGTTGAACACCAGCGGCTCGGCCTCGCCCTTGCGCAGGATCGTCATGCTGACCTTGGTGTGCGGCTCGCCGCGCATCTTCTTGACCGACTCGTCCAGGCTCAGGCCCTTGACCGGCGTGCTGTCCAGCCGCGAGATCAGGTCGCCCGCCTTGATGCCGGCGCGCCAGGCCGGCGAATCCTCGATCGGCGCGACGATCTTGATGTAGCCGTCCTCGCTCTGGCCGATCTCGATGCCCAGGCCGACGAACTTGCCCTGCGAGCCTTCGCGCAGTTCGGCGTAGGCCTTCTTGTCCAGGTAGGCGGAATGCGGGTCCAGCGAGGCCACCATGCCGGAGATGGCTTCGGTCAGCAGCTTCTTGTCCTCGACCTTCTCGACATAGTCGGACTTGATCAGGCCGAACACGTCGGCCAGCTGGCGCAGCTCCTCCAGCGGCAGCGGCGGGTCCACCGGCTTTTGCGCCATGGCGGAAAACTGCAGCGAGATCGCGATGCCGGCCACCACGCCCAATCCGACCAGTCCCGAATTCTTTAATTTCTTGCCCATGTTTCACCTATCGAAGCTGTTGCCGACAGCCGTCGCCGGCGGGCCACCCCGCCTCAACGCGCTTGAGTCGAGTATAAACCTGATTTCCGGCAAACGTAGTAGCCATCACGAAATGATTTATACCTTTACGAGAATTTACAACGCCGGCCGTTGACTTTTGAAGCACACCAGAGCCCGCTTGGCGTTGCGTCAATTTTGCTGTTTTGTATGCAGTGTATCCCTCACGTTCACGACCGTAAGCAATTGTAAGAAGTCCTGTAACGGCGGGGGCCGCGACCTACACTGAACTCGTAATTTCTCTCTACCCTGAAGTGGTTTTTGCCTGCGCCCCAAGCGCAGGCTTTTTTTTATCTACGGAGCCGACATGCGTCTTAACTTCTCTTCCACGTTGCAGCGCCTGACTGTCGCGCTGGCCCTGAGTGCGGCCCTGTTGCCGGCCCGCGCGCTGCCCGTCATGGACATGCGCGCCGAGGACATGCTGCCGATGGCGGCCGAACTGAAAAAATCGCTCAACCTCAACGCCAACCAGCAGATCCTTTGGCAGCAGACCGAAACCAAGACGCGCAACCTGCTGCGCGAGCGCCAGACGCGCCGCGAACGCCTGCAGGCAGCCACGCTGGCCGGCGCGCAGGGCGCCAACGTCGAGCTGCGCGACCTGGCCAAGGCGGTGGACGAGGAAACCACCGCCAGCGTGCTGGAAGAAAAGCTGCTGCGCGAATGGTGGCTGACCGTCAACGATGCCTTGAATGAAACCCAGCGCCAGGCCGTGGTGCAACTGGTGGCCGAGCAGCTGCAGCGGGTGCCGGACTCGGGCGTCCACAACGGCGCCATGCCGCACAAGCAGGAGGGCGGCGAGCAGCACCGCGGCGGCCGCAAGGGCGGCATGGGCGGCAGCATTGGCGGGCCCGGCGGCGCCAGCATCAGCCTGCCGGGCGGCGGCGGTTAAGGGATGCGCTGAGGCTGGGCGGACGGGTGTGTATCGTAAAGTAAAAATCGGCCTCTGGCCCTTTTGACAAGCAGGGCTGCCGGTAGAATACCCGCCCTATGAACAAACTGATTTCCCTCGCCTGCCTGGCCCTGCTGGGCGCCGCCGACGCCCGCGCGCAAAGCGACACCGCGCCGTCCAAGCCGGCGCTGGGGCCGGACGGCAAGCCGGTGCCGCAGGTGACCATCAGCGGCGGCCGCGCCAGCGACATGGACCAGCGCCGCAATTCGGTGGCCGGCAAGCAGGTCTACGGCCGCGAGGAGCTCGACCGTAACGGCGACAGCAACCTCGGCGACGTGCTCAAGCGCCTGCCCGGCGTGACCCTCGGCGGCCGCCCCGGCCGCGGCGGCGATGTGCGCATGCGCGGCATGGGCAACGGCTACACGCAGGTGCTGCTGAACGGCGAACGGCCGCCGGCCGGCTTCTCGATGGAATCGCTGTCGCCCGACCAGGTCGAGCGCGTCGAGGTGATGCGCGGCCCGGTCGCCGAGCACAGCACGCGCGCCATCGCCGGCACCATCAACATCATCCTGCGCGACGGTTACCAGCAGAAGGACAAGCAGCTCAAGTTCACCGACTCCATCGAGCAGGGCCGCCACGCGCCCAACGTCTCGCTGACGGTGCCGGGCAAGACGGGCAGCCTGAGCTGGCTGCTGACCGGCTCGGTCTTTGAAAACCGCCAGCACGACCAGGCCGAAACCTATAACCGCGACACACGCGACGACGGCGTGGTGCTCAAGGACCAGAACGTGCTCGACCAGACCAGCCGCAGCACGCGCGGCCTGCACCTGACGCCGCGCCTGTCCTACAAGTTCGACAACGGCGACACGCTGAACTTCCAGCCCTTCCTGATGGTCGCCCGCAGCGACAGCGACGCGCGCAGCGACCTGGCGCAGAACTTCGGCCTGGTGCCGCCGGCCCTGCAACAGCCGCCCGAATACAAGCTGGCGCTGACCGGCAGCCATGCGGAATCGACCTTCCTGCGCGGCTTCGGCAACTGGGTGCACAAGCTGGCGGGCGCGTCCAAGCTGGACGTCAAGTTCGGCTTCGGCGCCGGCCACAGCGACAGCGACTCGCTGCGCTACCAGTACGACAACGCCGGCAACCTGCTGCAGCGCTACAGCGACGACGCCACCGTGCGCGACCGCAGCGCCAGCACCGGCGGCAAGTACACCACGCCGGTCGGCCGGGAGCACGCGCTGGCGGCCGGCTGGGATATCGAGCTGGGCCACCGCGTCGAGACCAAGACCTCGCTCGACAGGAACGGCGTGTCGCAGTTCGGCGATTCCGGCAACGACCTGAGCGCCGACACCCGCCGCCTGGCCGTGTTCGCGCAGGACGAGTGGGACATCGGCAAGCAATGGTCGGGCTACGCCGGCCTGCGCTGGGAAGGCATACGCACCACCAGCACGCGCACCGGCCAGGACATCGTCAACACCAGCAGCGTGCTCAGCCCCTTGCTGCACGGCGTCTACCGCATCCCCGGCCACGACAAGGACCAGCTGCGCGCCAGCCTGACCAAGAGCTACAAGGCCGCCAACATCCAGGACCTGATCGCCTTGCCGTCGCTGTCGCGCCTGAACAGCGCCACCCGTCCCGACCGCACCGGCAATCCCGACCTGAAGCCCGAGCTGGCGACCGGCCTGGACTTCGCGTACGAGCACTACCTGGGCCGCAGCGGCATCGTGACGATGGGCGGCTTCGTGCGCGACATCAAGGACCTGATCCGCCGCGAGCTGACCCTGCAAAACACGCCGACCGGCCCGCGCTGGGTGTCGACTCCGGCCAACATTGGCCACGCGCGCACCAAGGGCATCGAGCTGGAGGCCAAGCTGCAGCTGCAGGAGCTGATCGCGGGCGGCCCGGCGCTCGACCTGCGCTCCAACTACAGCCGCTTCTGGTCCAGCGTGGACGGCATCCCCGGCCCCGACAACCGGCTCGACGCGCAACCGAAGCAGACCGCCAACGCCGGCCTGGACTGGCGCCTGAAGCCGGTGCCGCTGACCCTGGGCGCCAGCCTGAACTGGACGCCGGCCACCGTCATCCAGAGCAGCGTCGAGCAGGTGGTGACGACCGGCCGCAAGCGCTCGTTCGACGCCTACGCGCTGTGGAAATTCAATCCGCGCCATCAAATTCGCGTTTCCGCCAATAATTTGATGGCGGAAGACGCGCTCGGTAGTAATATCGTGACCGCCAACGGCCTGGCACAACTGGCCAACACGACCAACCAGACTTACGTAGTCTGGAGCGTCAAATACGAAATGAAATTCTGACCAAGAAGGAAACGCAGTGAAACGACACCTGCTGAGCGCGCTGACCCTGAGCCTGATGACCGCCCTTGCCGGCGCCGCCGACAGCGCCCCGCTGTCCGGCATCGACACCCAATACATCGACGCCGGCGTGCGTCCGCAAGACGACTTTTACCGCTACCTGAACGGCGGCTGGCTGAAGACCACGCAGATCCCGGAAGACAAATCCAGCTGGGGCACCTTCGCCAAGCTGCGCGACGACGTGCTGCCGCAGCTGCGCGCCATCATCGAGGCGGCCGAGGCCGACAAGGCCCGCAAGGCCGGCAGTGACGCCCAGAAGATCGGCGACCTGTACGCCAGCTTCATGGACGAAAAAAAGCTGGAGGCGCTGGGCGTGAAGCCGCTGGCGGGTGAGCTCAACCGCATCCGCGCCATCAAGGACAAGAAAGCCTTCCCGATGCTGGTCGCCCACCTGAGCGAGATCGGCGTGAGCACGCCGTACGGCGTGTACGTGAGCCAGGACGCGCGCGAATCGACCAAGTACGCGGTCGGCATCTCGCAAAGCGGCCTGGGCTTGCCGGATCGCGACTACTACCTGAAGAAGGACGACGCCAAGCTGGCCGGCACGCTGGTCAAATACGAGGCGCACGTGGCCAGGATCCTGGCGCTGGGCGGCGACAAGCACGCGGCCGCCAGCGCCAAGGCGGTGGTCGCGCTGGAGACCGCGCTGGCCGAGGCGCAATGGACCAAGGTCGAGAACCGCGACCCGGTCAAGCGCTACAACAAGATGCCGATCGCCAGGCTGTCCGAGCTGGCGCCGGGCTACGACTGGCAGCACGCGCTGTCGGCGGCCGGCGTGGCCAACAAGGTCGACTACGTCATCGTCAACCAGCCGAGCTACCTGAGCGGCTTCAATGCCGTGCTGGACAAGACCGACCTGGCCACCTGGAAATCCTACTTCGAATGGCAGCTGCTGCGCCGCGCCTCGCCGTATTTGTCGAAAGACTTCGCCGACGCCAACTTCGATTTCTACAGCACCGTGCTGACCGGCGTGGCCGTCAAGCCGCCGCGCTGGAAGTCGGCGGTGGGCCTGGTGGAGAACAGCCTGGGCGAAGTGCTGGGCAAGCTGTACGTGAGCCAGCACTTCCCGCCCGAGCGCAAGGCGCGCATGGAAGAGCTGGTCAAGAACCTGCTGGCCTCGTACAAGAGCAGCGTCGACACGCTCGACTGGATGAGCCCTGAAACCAAGCAGCAGGCGCAAGCCAAGCTGGCCAAGTTCACGCCCAAGATCGGCTACCCGAACAAATGGCGCGACTACTCGTCGCTGGCCATCGTCAAGGCCGACCTGGTGGGCAACGCCATGCGCGCGGCGGTGTACAGCCACCAGCGCATGATCAACAAGCTGGGCAAGCCGATCGACCGCGAGGAATGGGGCATGACGCCGCAGACCATCAACGCCTACTACAACCCGACGATGAACGAGATCGTGTTCCCGGCCGCCATCCTGCAGCCGCCGTTCTTCGACGCCAAGGCCGACGACGCCGTCAACTACGGCGCCATCGGCGCGGTGATCGGGCACGAGATCAGCCACGGCTTCGACGACAAGGGCAGCCAGTCGGACGGCGACGGCAACCTGCGCGACTGGTGGACCAAGGAAGACCGCGCCAACTTCAAGGCCAAGGCCGACGCCCTGGTCAAGCAGTACGACGGCTACAGCCCGCTGCCGGGCTACCACGTCAACGGCTCGCTGACCCTGGGCGAGAACATCGCCGACAACAGCGGCGTGGCGATCGCCTACAAGGCGTACAAGCTGTCGCTGGGCGGCAAGGAAGCGCCGGTGATCGACGGCCTGACGGGCGACCAGCGCTTCTACATGGGCTTCGCGCAGGTATGGCGCAGCAAGACGCGCGACGAACAGCAGATCATGCTGATCAAGACGGACCCGCACTCGCCGGGCCAGTTCCGCGCCAACGGCACCATGGTCAACCAGCCGGGCTTCTACGAAGCGTTCGGCGTCAAGCCGGGCGACCAGATGTATGTTGCGCCGGAACAGCGCGTGATCATCTGGTAAGCGCTTAACCGCCAGGAAAATCGCACAAAAAGGCCACCAGGTGTGGCCTTTTTGCTATCGTTGCAACATTGGGGTCAAGTCTGACATTCGGACACGAGCACAGCCATATACGCCCTGCTACAGACGAGGCCGTGTCCGAATGTCAGACTTGACCCCACCCCTATATTTGGAGAGTAAGTCTTGAAAGCACATCTGTTAAGCGCGCTGATGCTGGCGCTGCTGGCTTCGGCCGGCGTCCAGGCGCAACAAAAAAAATCGGGCATCGAACTGGACGGGATCAACGCCGCGGTTCGCCCGCAGGACGATTTCTTCCTCAACCTGAACGGCAAGTGGCTGGCCAAGACGGACATCCCGGCCGATAAGTCGAGCTGGGGTTCGTTTGAAAAGCTGGACGACGACACCAAGCCGCAACTGCGCGCCATCATCGAGGCCGCCGCCGCCGATCCGAACCAGACGCCCGGCTCGGACGCCCAGCGCATCGGCGATTTCTTCGCCAGCTATATGGACGAGGCCAAGCTGGAGCAGCTGGGCCTGTCCCCGCTGCGCGCCGACCTGGACCGCGTGGCCGCGCTCAAGGACAAGAAGGACATCGCGGCTCTGATCGCCCATTTCAACCGCCACGGCATGACCGCGCCCTACGGCTTCGCCATCCACCAGGACAACAAGGATTCGACCAAGTACGTGGCCGATCTCGTGCAGGACGGCCTGAGCCTGCCCGACCGCGACTATTACCTGAAAAAGTCGGACAAGAAGATGGCCGACACGCTGGCCAAGTACCAGCAGCACGTGAGCAAGATGCTGACCCTGGCCGGCAACGCCAATCCGGCCGCCGACGCCAAGGCCATCGTGGCGCTGGAGACCGAGCTGGCGAAAATCCAGTGGACCAAGGTCGAGCTGCGCGACCCGGTCAAGGCCTACAACAAGGTGCCGCTGGCCCAGCTGGCCAAGCTGGCGCCCGGCTACGACTGGACCACCTGGCTCAACGACACCGGCATCGCCGGCAAGGTCGACTACGTCATCGTCAGCCAACCGAGCTTCATCACCGGCTTCAACAAGGTGCTGGACCAGACCCCGCTGGCCACCTGGCAGGCGTATTTCCGCTGGCAG
This sequence comes from Duganella sp. GW821-FHT01E12, assembly GCF_059422325.1. Lineage (NCBI taxonomy): Bacteria > Pseudomonadati > Pseudomonadota > Betaproteobacteria > Burkholderiales > Oxalobacteraceae > Duganella > Duganella sp. GW821-FHT01E12. The sequence goes on from NZ_JBWKWR010000001.1 coordinate 589,569, forward strand.
GTGATCCACGCCTATGCGTCCTACCTGTCCAAGGATTTCGCGCTGGAGAACTTCGCCTTCTACGGCACCGTGCTGAGCGACACCAAGGAACAGGAGCCGCGCTGGAAGCGCGCGGTCAACGCCACCGACGGCGCGCTGGGCGAGAGCCTGGGCAAGCTGTACGTGGAGCAGCACTTCCCGGCCGAGCGCAAGGCGCGCATGGAGGCGCTGGTGCAGAACCTGCTGGCGGCCTTCAAGCAGAGCATCAACACGCTCGATTGGATGGGCCCGGCCACCAAGGAGCAGGCCCAAGCCAAGCTGGCCAAGTTCATGGTCAAGATCGGCTATCCGAACAAGTGGCGCGACTACTCGCCGCTGGTGGTGGTCAGGGATGACCTGGTGGGCAATGTCCAGCGCTCGCGCGAGTTCGACTACAACAAGGAAGTGAACAAGCTCGGCAAGCCGGTCGACCGCGACGAATGGGGCATGACGCCGCAGACCATCAACGCCTACTACAACCCCGAGCTCAACGAGATCGTGTTCCCGGCCGCCATCCTGCAGCCGCCGTTCTTCAACGCCGACGCCGACGACGCGGTCAACTACGGCGCCATCGGCGCGGTGATCGGCCACGAGATCAGCCACGGCTTCGACGACCAGGGCGCCCAGTACGACGGCGACGGCAACCTGCGCGACTGGTGGACCAAGGCCGACCACAAGAACTTCGCGGCCAAGAGCAAGATGCTGGTCAAGCAGTACAACGCCTTCAGCCCGCTCAAGGGCTACCACGTCAACGGCGAGCTGACGCTGGGCGAGAACATCGCCGACAACTCCGGCGCGGCGATCGCGCTCAAGGCTTACCAGATCGCGCTCAACGGCCAGCCGTCGCCGGTGATCGACGGCCTGACCGGCGAGCAGCGCTTCTACATGGGCTTTGGCCAGGTGTGGCGCAGCAAGATCCGCGACGCCCAGCAAATCGTTTACCTCAAATCCGATCCGCACTCGCCGGACCAGTTCCGCGCCAACGGCACGGTGCGCAATCAGCCGGGTTTTTACAACGCTTTTGGCGTAAAACCCGGCGATAAAATGTATCTGGCGCCAAAACACAGGGTGATCATGTGGTAGCCCTTTATGCCGCTGCGGCACTGTGATATAAAGCGCAACAGGGCCAAACATCGTGGGTTGGCCTTTTTAAACCAAGAGGATATTTTCGTGAAACGTCATCTCGTAAGTGCATTGACCCTGAGCCTGATCGCAGGCCTGGCGGGTGCCGCCGACAACACCACAAGTGTCGCCCCGGCCAGCGCCCAAGTAGCAAACGCCAAGCCGGCCTCCGGCATTGCGGTGGAATACATCGATCCAGCGGTACGCGCGCAGGACGATCTGTTCACCCACATGAACGGCAAATGGCTGGCCACGACTGAAATCCCGGCCGACAAAGCCAGCTGGGGCAGCTTCGCCAAGCTGCGCGACGACATCCAGCCGCAGCTGCGCGCCATCATCGAAGGCGCCGCCGCCAACAAGGCCGGCGGCCCCGAAGCCCAGCGCATCGGCGATTTCTACGCCAGCTTCATGGACGAAGCCAAGCTGGAACAGCTGGGCCTGACCCCGCTGAACGCGGAACTGGCCAAGATCGACGCCGTGAACAACAAGAAGCAGCTGCCGGCACTGATCGCGCACCTGAACAAGATCGGCGTGACCGCGCCCTATGGCTACGGCATCCACCAGGACAACAAGGATTCGACCAAATACGTGGTCGACCTGGGCCAGGACGGCCTGGGCCTGCCAGACCGCGATTACTACCTGAAAGCGGACGACAAGAAACTGGCCGACGCATTGGCCAAGTATGAACTGCACGTGGCCAAGATGCTGACCATGGCCGGCGACGCCCACGGCGCCATCACCGCCCACGCCATCGTGGAATTCGAAAAAGAGCTGGCCAAGATCCAGTGGACCAAGGTCGAACTGCGCGACCCGGTCAAGGCCTACAACAAGGTCGACATCGCTAAGCTGGGCAAGGTCGCGCCGGGTTACGACTGGAACGCCTACCTGGCGGACGCCGGCGTGGCGGGCAAGGTCAACTACGTGATCGTCGGCCAGCCCAGCTACCTGAAGGGCATGACCGCGCTGCTGGCCAAGACCTCGCTCGACACGCTGAAGTCCTACTTCCGCTGGCACCTGCTGCAATCGAGCGCGCCTTACCTGAGCAAGGCCTACGTCGACGAGAACTTCGCCTTCTACGGCACCGTGCTGAGCGGCGTGACCGAACAGCGTCCACGCTGGAAGCGCGGCGTCTCCGTGACCGAAGGCGCGCTGGGCGAAGCCGTGGGTAAGATCTACGTCGAGCAGAACTTCCCGGCCGAGCGCAAGGCGCGCATGCAGGCGCTGGTGAACAACCTGCTGGCCGCCTACAAGACCAGCATCGATCAGCTGGACTGGATGAGCCCGGTCACCAAGAAACAGGCGCAGGAAAAGCTGGCCAAGTTCACCACCAAGATCGCGTACCCGAACCACTGGCGCGACTACAGCAAGCTGGAGGTGTCCAAGGACGACCTGATCGGCAACGTGCTGCGTTCGCGCGAGTTCGAGTACAACAAGGAACTGGCCAAGCTGGGCAAGCCGATCGACCGCGAAGAGTGGGGCATGACGCCGCAAACCGTCAACGCCTACTACAACCCGGAAATGAACGAGATCGTGTTCCCGGCTTCGATCCTGCAGGCGCCGTTCTTCAATGCTGACGCGGACGACGCGGTCAACTACGGCGCCATCGGCGGCGTGATCGGCCACGAAATCAGCCACGGCTTCGACGACCAGGGCGCGCAGTACGACGGCGACGGCAACCTGCGCGACTGGTGGACCGCTGCGGATCACAAGAACTTCGCGGCCAAGACCAAGATGCTGGTGGAACAGTACAACCAGTTCAGCCCGCTGCCTGGCTACCACGTCAACGGCGAGCTGACCCTGGGTGAGAACATCGCCGACAACAGCGGCGTGGCGATCGCGTACAAGGCTTACAAGCTGTCGCTGGGCGGCAAGGAAGCCCCGGTGATCGACGGCCTGACCGGCGACCAGCGCTTCTACATGGGCTTTGCGCAGGTATGGCGCCTGAAGATGCGCGAAGCGCAGCAGATCGTGCAGATCAAGACCGATCCGCACTCGCCAGGCCAGTTCCGCGCCAACGGCCCGATGCGCAACCAGCCGGGCTTCTACGACGCCTTCAACGTCAAGCCGGGCGACAAGATGTACCTGGAACCAAAAGACCGCGTGATCATGTGGTAACACCCGCATAGACGCAACAAAGGGCCGCAGCGATGCGGCCCTTTTTTCATGTCAGAATTGACCGATTGATTTGCGCAGGATATCGCACACTTTCGGCAACCCTTGACGTTCATAGGTTGCGATCAGCTGGTGAGCGCTCTTCGGGAGATTTTGAAGACGCTGCCGAAGCGTTCCTATGGCGGTTATCGTCGCCTGCGGATCAAGTGAGTACTGCGTCGCGATGAAATCGTCCGGATGCATCGCAGGAACGCCGCATGCTCCGGGGAAGTCCTTGGTATTGAAGGTGACAATGACGGTAGCTTGGCTTGCAATTGCTGCCGCTAGTACATGCCGATCATTTTGGTCTGGTAGGTTTAGCGTATCGATCAGGTGCTCGAAATTTTCAATGACGCTATCCTTGATGGCGGTATTCATTAATTCAGCAGTTCTCATCAGGGCTTCACGGCGCAGATCCGGACGATTTGCAGATAGCTTTCTTACCCACTCATCTTGAATGACTCGTGTCCAGCGTGCTTGATAGATGCCTGCGGCGGCCAAGCTGAGCAGCAAATCGCGCAGAGGGGCGGGGTAGAGCACGCACGCATCCAAGACTGCCGTATATCGATGAATTGCCATCAATACCCCATGTTGAGCTCCTGAGCTTGATCTACCAGTTGCTGGAGCGCGTCCTGAGAAATTCTCGTCTGTTCGTCTTTGTACTTCGCCAAGTCCGAGGTTGCCAGTGTGACTTTGCCTTCCGATAGCAGCCTCATAAGATAAGGGCGCGACACGTTTAAGAACTCTGCTGCCTCGATGGGCGTCATATTTTGTGCGATTGGAATGCTAGACATGATGCCCTCCTGTGTTCATAGAATTTATATCAGATACCTCCAAGGACTTTGGCATCGATCAGCAATGCGGCCCTTTTCCGTTTCAGAGTAAACTACGGGCTTCCAATTACAAGTCACCGGTACCCCATGCGCTTGCGTTATTCCGCACTCCTCGTTTTGCCCCTGCTGCTGGCCGCTTGCGGCGATTCGTTCACGCCGGTCGATCTCTACATGGCCAAGACGCCGGAGTGCAAGAACTGGCAGGAAGGCTCGCGCTACGAGCTGCCGCGCGGGATCAGCGTGTCGACCACGCCGCCGGTCACGCTGCTGGACGGCGGCGCCGAGTTCACCTTCGTCTACCTGGTGCCGCGCGGAGAGCGCGCCATGTTCCTCACCCGCGAATATCACGTCACCGCGCCCAAGGGCCCGCTGTTGGCCAAGGCGGAACTGGTCAGCTTTTACCAGCGCGCCACCAACTCGCGGCCCGAGATCGTCGACGTGATCCCCAAGGTGCCCGACATGCTGGTGGCCGGCGCCACCAGCGACGATACGATCTGGCGCGTGCGCCTGCGCGTGAAGGACAAGCTGCCGGAACGCTTCGACGTGGTCCCGCCCGCCTTCGAGATCGCGCTGACCAAGTACCCGATGCGCACCTTCACCTACCGCTACTTCGCCGACCGCAAAGCCTTCGGCCTGTGCAGCTAGCCTGGCGGATTTCCGCATAAGCGGTGCCCGGTCCATGCGGTTTTCCGCCTGAGGCGCGGCCCGCCGCCCACGCCATCCCTTAAGAATCAAGGACTTGAACCGCAGCCCGTGCTTGGCACGGAAGCTGCAATGTCTCCCGGTAACTACAACCGTAAAGGAGACACGCATGTCCAAGTTCCGTCTGTTATCGCTGGCCCTCGCGCTGGCCGCCGCCTCGGGCGCGCAAGCGCAGGAGGTGGTCCGCCTCGGCAACCTCAAGTTCGCCCACTACGGCGCCGTCTCCTACATCAAGGAAATCGCGCCCAAGTGCGGCATCAAGGTCGAGGAGCACGTCTTCGCCAAGGGCCCGGACGTGATGCAAGCCATCCTGGCCGGCGAGCTCGACGTCGGCGCCACCGCCTCCGAGGCCGCCATCTCCGGCCGTGCCAACGGCGCGCCGATCTACGTCGTGGCCGGCTTCGCCAAGGGCGGCGCGCGCCTGGTCGCCCGTCCCGACAGCAACATCAAGTCGATCAAGGATTTGAAGGGCAAGAAGGTCGGCGTCACGCGCGGCGGCATCCACGAGGTGCTGCTGATCGCCGAACTGGCCCAGGCCGGCCTGACCGCCTCCGACCAGCCGGGCAAGGACGTGCAGCTGATCTTCCTCGCGTTCGCCGACCTGAACCAGGCGCTGATGGGCAAAAACCTCGACGCCATCATGCAGAGCGAGCCGCAATCCTCGCAGGCCATCAACAAAGGCTACGGCGTGGAAGTGATGAAGCCGTACGACACGCCGATCGGCGCGCCGGTGCGCACCATGGTCATGAGCGAGAAGTTCTACAAGGAGCACCGCGCCACCGCCGCCAAGTTCATGACCTGCTTCGTGCAGGCCACCAAGCTGTTCATCGACAACAAGCCGGTGGCCGAGAAATATGTGCGCGAGGTGATCTTCAAGAACCAGATCAGCAAGGACGACTTCGACGACGCCATCAGCAATTCGCCGTACAGCTACGACGTCACGCCCGAGCACATCCAGATCACCACCGACGTGATGGCCAAGCACGGCACCGGCAAGATGCGCGCCGCGCCGGTGGCCAAGGACTGGGTCAAGACCGACCTGCTGGAAGCGGCCAAGAAAAGCCTCAACATTCAATAACTGCGGAGACCCACCATGAGCAAGCAAGACTGGCGGCACGCCGCCTCGGGCGCGGTTGTGCCCATCGTTATCGTCGCCCTGTGGCAGGCCAGCGCCATGCTGGGCTGGGTCAATCCGCAGGTGCTGCCGTCGCCGTTCGCGGTGGTGCACAAGTGGATCGAATACCTGCTGCCGCTGACCGCCTACGATCCAGCCGCGCAATCGTGGCTGGCCTGGGCGCTGTCCGGCGAACTGCTGGGCGACACCTTCAGCAGCATGTACCGCGTGATCGTCGGCTTCGCCATCGGCGCCGGCCTGGCGCTGCCGCTGGGCCTGCTGATGGGATCGAGCCAGCGCATGTACGCGTGGTTCAATCCGCTGATGCAGGTGCTGCGCCCGATTCCGCCGATCGCCTACATTCCGCTGGCCATACTGTGGTTCGGCCTGGGCAACGCGCCGGCCGTGTTCCTGATCGCGCTCGGCGCCTTCTTCCCGGTGCTGGTCAACACCATCGCCGGCGTGCGCCAGGTGGACGGCATCTACATCCGCGCCGCCCGCAACCTGGGCGTGAGCCAGCGCACCATGTTCGTCCGCGTGATGCTGCCGGCCGCCGTGCCCTACATCCTGTCGGGCGTGCGGATCGGCATCGGCACCGCCTTCATCGTGGTCATCGTGTCCGAGATGATCGCCGTGAACAACGGCCTGGGCTTCCGCATCCTCGAAGCGCGCGAATACTTCTGGTCCGACAAAATCATCGCCGGCATGATCAGCATCGGCCTGCTGGGCCTGATCATCGACGTCGGCATGAACAAACTGAACAATCATTTGCTGCGCTGGCACCGCGGCCTGGAGAACTGACATGACCCATATCGAAGTCAAAGCCGTCAACAAGGTCTTCAAGACCGACAGCCGCGAAGTGATCGCCCTCAAGGACATCAACCTGGAGATCCCGCAGGGCCAGTTCGTCTGCCTGCTGGGGCCTTCCGGCTGCGGCAAGTCCACGCTGCTCAACGCCATCGCCGGCTTCTCGCTGCCGTCGTCCGGCACCATCACCGCCGACAACAAGCTGGTCACCGGCCCCGGCCCGGAGCGCGGCATGGTGTTCCAAGAGTACGCGCTGTTCCCCTGGATGACGGTGGAAAAAAACATCGCCTTCGGCCTGGAAATCAAGGGCATGCCGCAGGCGGAGATCGCGGCCAAGGTCGACCAGCTGCTGGGCATGCTGTCGCTGGGCGACTTCAAGCACCGCTTCCCGAAAGACCTGTCCGGCGGCATGCGCCAGCGGGTGGCCATCGCCCGCGTGCTGGCGCTCGATTCGCCGATCATGCTGATGGACGAACCCTTCGGCGCGCTGGACGCGCTCACGCGCCGCAACCTGCAGGACGAACTGCTGCGCATCTGGGCCGAGCTGAAGAAGACCATTATCTTCGTCACCCACAGCATCGAGGAAGCGATCTACCTGGCCGACCGCATCGTCGTGATGACCTACCGTCCCGGCACCGTCAAGCGCGACATGATGGTGGACCTGCCGCGCCTGCGCGACCCGTCCGCCGCCGAGTTCAACGCCCTCAAGCGCGAGCTGGGCCAGCTGGTGATGGAGGAACAGCAGCGCCACCACAACGACGAGATGCGCATGGCGGCGGTGGACTGAGCGGGTGCAGTAGAATCTGCCCATGCGCGCCAAAAAAAACCTGCTGCTGTTCGCCTTCACCTTCGCGTGTGCGCTGGGCGTGATCGCCGGCTCCTACCTGGCCGGCACCTGGCGCGCGCGGGAAGAGCTGCGGCAGCAGGGCCAGCGCCAGCTGCAACTGATGGCGCCGGACCTGCAATCGCTGCTGCAAAAATATGAAACCCTGCCGTTCGTGCTGGGCTTCCAGCCCGACCTGATCGAAGCGCTGGCGCATCCGTCCGATGCGCCGGCCATCACCCGCCTCAACAGCACGTTGCAAACCATCCAGCAGCAAGCCAAGGTCGGCGCCATCTACGTGATGAACCGCGACGGCCTGACCATAGGCGCCAGCAACTGGGACCAGCCGCTGGGCTTCGTCGGCAAGAACTTTTCCTACCGCCCCTACTTCGACGCCGCGCTGCAGGGCAGGGCGGGGCGCTTCTACGGCATCGGCACCAGCACCAACGAGGCCGGCTACTTCATCGCCCAGCCCGTGTACCGCGACGGCACGGCCGGCGGCCCGGTCGCCGGCGTGGTGGCGGTGAAGATCAGCCTGGCCGACTTCGAACGCACCTGGCGCAGCAGCGACGACGCCATCGTGCTGGCCGACAGCAGCGGCGTCATCTTCCTGAGCAACCGCCCGGACTGGATCTACCGCAGCCTGCAAGCGCTGGACGCGGCCACCGAGCGCCACCTGGCGCACACCCAGCAATACACCGGTCAGAGGATCACGCCGCTGGTCGGACGTTCCGACCTGTACGCCACGCAGCCGGTCGGCCAGCTGGGCTGGCAGCTGATGCTGTTCCCGTCCCAGCAGCGGGTGCTGCGCGCCGGCATGCAGTGGGCGGCGGCGGCGGTGCTGCTGGTGGCCTGCGCGGCCGTGTCCAGCTGGGCGCTGCACCAGCGCCGCCGCCGCGTGGAGGAACGCATGGCCTCGGCCGCCGCGCTGCGCCAGGCCGCCGCTGAGCTGGACGACAAGATCGTCGAACGCACGCAGCAGCTGCGCACCACCAACCAGCATCTGGAAAGCAAGTACGCCAAATTGCAGGAGACCGAACACCTGCTGCGCTCCACGCAGAACGAGCTGGTCCAGGCGGGCAAGCTGGCGATGCTGGGCCAGATGGCGGCCGGCATCACCCACGAACTGAACCAGCCGCTGGCCGCGATCCGCGCCTTCGCCGACAACGCGCTGGTGTTCCTGGCGCGCGGGCAGGGCGCGCAGGTCGAGGGCAACCTCGGCCACATCAGCGAGGCCAGCGCGCGCATGGGCGCCATCATCGGCCAGCTCAAGGGCTTCGCGCGCAAGGACGAGACGGTGGCCGTGGTCGAGCTGGCGGCCTCGGTGCGGGCCTCGGCGTTCCTGCTGGAGAGCGAGTTCCGGCGCCACGCCGTCGCGCTGGACATCGCCGTGGCCGACGGCCTGCAAGTGACCGGCAACAGCGTGCGCATCGAGCAGGTGCTGATCAACCTGCTGCGCAACGCGCTCGACGCGGTGGAGACGGCCGAGCGGCGCGAAGTGGCCATCCGGCTGGAACGCGACGGCGCCTGCGCGCTGGTGAGCATCAGCGACAGCGGCGCCGGCATACCCGAGCAGGTGGTGGCGCACCTGTTCGAACCGTTCTTCACCACCAAGCCGTCCGGCAAGGGACTGGGCCTGGGGCTGGCGATCTCGTCGTCCATCGTGCAGGCCATGAACGGCCAGCTGACGGCGCATAATCAACCCGGCGGCGGCGCGCGCTTCGAGCTGCGCCTGCCGCTGCAAACCGAGGGGACTTGAAGTGCAGGCTATCCTGATCGAAGACGAAGCCGCGCTGCGCCTGGCCACCAGCCAGACGCTGGAACTGGGCGGCTTCAGCGTGCAGGCCTGCGCCAGCGCCGAGGAAGCGCTGGCGCTGCTGCGCGCCGACTATCCTGGCGTGATCGTCACCGACGTGCGCCTGCCGGGCCGCTCCGGCCTGGAGCTGCTGGCGCAGGCCGCCGCGCTGGACGCGGAACTGCCGGTCATCGTCGTCACCGGCCACGGCGACGTCGAGATGGCGGTGGCCGCGATGCGCAGCGGCGCCTACGACTTCATCGAAAAGCCGTTCGCCGCCGGGCGCCTGCTGGACGCGGTGCGGCGCGCCCAGGAACGCCGCCGGCTGGTGCTGGAAAACCGCCAGCTGCGCAGCGACCGCGCCCAGCATCCCGACGTGCCGGACCTGGTCGGCCGCTCGGCCGCCATCGAACAGTTGAAAGTCCTGATCCGCAACATCGCGCCGGCCGGCGTGGACGTGCTGATCAACGGCCAGACCGGCACCGGCAAGGAAGTGGCGGCGCGCCTGCTGCACGCCGCCAGCGGACGCAAGGGCAACTTCGTCGCCATCAACTGCGGCGCGCTGCCGGAATCGGTGTTCGAGAGCGAAATCTTCGGCCACGAGGCGGGCGCGTTCACCGGCGCGCAAAAGCGCCGCATCGGCAAGCTGGAGTACGCGCAGGGCGGCACCGTCTTCCTCGACGAGATCGAGAGCATGCCGATGGCCTTGCAGGTCAAATTGCTGCGCGTATTGCAGGAACGGCGGCTGGAACGATTGGGCGCCAACGACACCGTCGCGCTGGACTGCACCATCGTCGCCGCGACCAAACTTGATCTATTACAGTTGAGCGCGCAGGGCCAGTTCCGCGAAGACCTGTACTACCGGCTCAGCGTGGTCAGCATCGAGCTGCCGCGCCTGCGCGACCGGCCCGACGACATTCCGCTGCTGCTGGCCCATTTCACCGCCGACGCGGCCGCCCGCTACCGCCGCCCGCTGCCGCAGTGGAGCGCGCAGCAGATGGCGCAATGGCAGGCGGCCGAGTGGCCAGGCAACGTGCGCGAACTGCGCAACTTCGCCGAGCGGCTGGTGCTGGGCGTGGCCGCCGTCGCCACCGCGCCGCCGGCGCAGGCCGCAGCGCTGTCGCTGCCGCAGCAGGTCGACCAGCACGAGCGCGAGCTGATCGTGCAGGCGCTGTCGGCGGTGGACGGCAACGTCGCGCTGGCGGCGGACAACCTGATGGTGCCGCGCAAAACCCTGTACGACAAGCTGAAGAAATACCAGATCGCCGCCGGCCGCAAATAGCGCAGGCGTAAAAAAACCGGCCGCTTGGGGCCGGTTCTTCAGGAAAGGCGGGCGCTTACTTGGCTGGCGCCGAAGCCTCTGGCGCGGCGGCCGCAGGGGCTGGCGCTTCAGGTTCCTTGAACTTGGCGCCGCCCTTGTTGGCCATGTAGACCACGGCGCGGGCCACTTCCACGTTGTCCAGATCCGGGTTGCCGCCTTTGGCCGGCATGGCGCGCAAGCCTTCGATCGCGTGCTTGAGCACGGTATCGTAGCCCTGGGCGATACGTGGGCCCCAGGCGCCGGCGTCGCCGAACTTGGGTGCGCCTGCCGCGCCGCTGCCGTGGCAGGCCGCGCAGGTCGAGGTGTAGATGGCTTCGCCGGTCTGCAGCACTTTCGGTGCGTTGGAGTCTTTCAGCGTGAAGCCGGTGTCGGCGACGGGCGCGATGCGGGTGGCGACTTCTTCCGCGGTCTGGCTGTTGGAGCCGGCGCCGGTCAACTTGTCCGCGGTCACGTACTGCACCAGCAGGATGATACCGATGACTACAACACCAAAGAAGCCGACGACGGCAGCAACCAGCTGCTTAGGCGTTCTGATGGGGGATTCGTGTTCGTTGTGTGCGTCGCTCATGATTTCCTTAACAGACTAATTTCGAAGCCGGGTGGCGAGAGAAGAAATGTATCAACCAGCTGCCTTGCAAAACCTTCACCAAACGGGCGATTATAGACTCAAAAATGCCTGCATGGAAACGCAAAGATGCTCAAAACGACACTTTCCATGGACGTCCCTCGATAAAACCGGTATCCTACGGCACACCTCAGAAATTCCCCCAGCGCGGCTGTAGCTCAGTGGATAGAGTATTGGCCTCCGAAGCCAAGGGTCGTGGGTTCGATCCCCGCCAGCCGCACCAAAATTCCCTATACAATCAAATACTTAACCGTTGCATTGGTTCGCAATGTGATGCGTTTATTTGCGCATGTTGAACGCCGTTCAAGCTGCTTGACCCACCTTAGACTAGGTATATAATAAAGCTTATATACGACGGAGGGTGTTATGCACGCAATCAAAGTAACCACCGTAGGTGCATCCGAGGGCCTGATCTTGAACAAGGAGGTCAGGCGCATCCTAAACGTGCAGAAAGGCGATACCCTATATTTGACCGAGGCCCCGGACGGTGCGATGCGCATCACTCCATATAACCCTGAGTTTGAGCGTCAGATGGCCTTGGCTGAGTCAATCATGCACGACGATCGAGAGATCCTGCGGGTGCTCGCTAAATGAGCTGGAAATGGGTGCTGCGAGATACCCTTTTTGCGGTCCACGACAAACAGCTTGCAGTTCACGGTGGACTAGCGGGCATACGCGACCTCAATACCGTGGAGTCGGCGCTCAATCGGGCAGCGAATCTTGACGCCTATGGCGATCCGCCGCCGGATGTCGCCGACCTTGCTGCAGCCTACATCTACGGCATCGCCACTAGCCAAGGATTTAGTGATGGCAATAAGCGTACCGCCTGGGTGATCGGCCGTTTGTTCCTGGCGATCAATGGTGAGACGCTTGCGTTTAGTGAGGTCGACGCCATCAAATTCATGCTGGCCATCGCCGCTGGGAACATGACCGAGATACAGGCTGCGGACTGGATACGGCAGCGCCTTGTCACGGCTTAATGCTCCCGCACGGCTCCTAAGCGATGCAGCAGGCGTCGTTGCTAAAGCTCGCGGGGTAGGTTCGACCTGCCCCGGAGCCCCCCAAGTTTTAGTAGGTGTAGAACATGCGCTGGATTTCCTTGCTGTCGCTGGTCTTGGTCAAGGCCAGCATCAGCAGGATGCGCGCCTTTTGCGGGTTCAGCGTATCGGACACGACGAAGTCCAGCGCGTCGTCGTTGGCCTCGCCGTTGCGCGCCACGATGCCCTGGCCGACGCGGGCCGAGCGCACGATCAGCACGCCTTGCTTGCGGGCCGCGGTCAACGATGGCGCGACCTTGGTCGCCAGGCTGCCGTCGCCGACGCCGGCGTGGATGATGCCCTTGGCGCCGGCGGCCACCAGTGCGTTCAGCGCCACAGGGCCGACGTTGGCGTAGCCGTAGACGATGTCAACCTGCGGCAGCGCGTCGAGCTTGCTGATGTCGAACTCCGTATCCACCGTGTGCTTGCGGGTCGACGCATGGTAGAAGTAAGGCTTGTTGCCCTGGATGTAGCCCAGCATGCCCAGCTCTGGCGTCTTGAAGCTGTCCAGGGTCGAGGTGTTGGTCTTGGTGACGTCGCGCGCGCCCTGGATCTGGTCGTTCAAAGCCACCAGCACGCCCTTGCCGATGGCTTCCTTGCTGGCCGCCAGCAGCACCGCGTTGTACAGGTTGATCGGGCCGTCGGCCGACAGCGCCGTGCCCGGACGCATGGCGCCGACCAGCACCACCGGCTTGTGGCTCTTCACCACCATGTCGAGGAAGAAGGCGGTCTCTTCGAGCGTGTCGGTGCCGTGGGTGATGACGATGCCGTCCACGTCAGGTTGGGCCAGCAGCGTGTTGACGCGCTTGGCCAGCACCAGCCAGTGTTCGTTGCTCATGTTTTCGCTGGCGATCTGGAACACCTGCTCACCCTTGACCTGGGCCACCTTGGCCAGTTCCGGCACGGCCTGGATCAGGCGGTCGACGCCGACCGTGGCGGCGGTGTAGCCGACCGTGGTGGTGCTGGTGGCGCCGCTGCCGGCAATGGTGCCGCCGGTGGCCAGGATGGTCACATGGGCCGATGGCGCGGCGTCGGCGGCATGGACCGCTGGAACGGCCCCTGCCAGCAGCGCCAGGGCGCACAGCGCGGACATCAGACGGGAGGAAATAGGAACGAACATAGAGTCTCCAAAATAAATAAGTGGGTTGGGATGGGGGCCGATCCCGAAAGGGGGCAAACCCCGGTGGTGCTTTGTGGGTTAGAACTTATGCCGGATGCCGACCGCCAGCGCTCGCGATCCATTTCCAGCAGCCGGCGCGCTGCCGCCGCTGGAGGCATCGCCCACCACATTGGTGGCGGCCAGCTCGTTGCGGATGGTGCCGAATGAACTGTAGAGGTTGGTGCGTTTGGACAGCGCGTAGGTATAGCCCACCGCAAACTGTCTTCCGCCCCGCTCGGTCGCGGAACGGTCCTGCTTTTTCACATACGAGGCCAGCAGCTTGCCCTGCCCGAACGGCACCGAGGCGCCCAGCAGGAAGTCGCGGAAATCGCCGCCGAGGTCGTCCTTTTCGGTTTCAAACGCGGCGTGCACGGTGGCGGGGCCGAAGTTGTAGCTGGCGCCCAGCAGGACCTCCTTCATCGTGTTGAACGAAGTGACCTTCAGGCTGTCATATGCCAGGGTTCCCACCAGCGGGCCCGCGGCGTAGTCGATGGAAAAGGCGATGGTACGGCCCAGCGTGCTGTCGCCGGCATGTTCGCCGAAACCATACATCACGGTGGCCGACAGGCCATTCAGCTGGGGCGTCGCGTAGCTGACGGTGTTGTTGGTACGTGCCGTGCCGATGCTCATCAGATTGGTGGCGGAGCCGGTAAAGCCGGTTTCAAACGGGTCGATGCCGTCCAGCGCGATGAAGATCGGGTTGCATTGACGGCCCAGGTTGACGGTACCGGCGCTGGTGGTCAGGCCGACATAGGCGTGGCGGCCGAACAAGGCGCCGTTCTGGCGTGCCTTGCCGGTGTCGAGATCGAGCCCGTTCTCCAGCACGAAGTGGGCGTTCATGCCATTGCCCAGGTCCTCCTGTCCCTTGAAGCCCAGCCGGCTTCCGGACTGCACGCCAGAGGCCAGCTTGGTGACCGCGCCCTCGGCGCCCCCGGTTTCGCGGGCGATGCCCGCGTCCAGTATGCCGTAGACGGTGACGCCGGATTGTGCCGAGGCGGCGTCGGCTGCGGAGGCGAGCAAGAGACCAGCTACTAATGATGCTTTCATAAACGATCCAATAAGTTTGTGCGATAGGTACGACCACGCGACCGGGCACACTGGAACGCCGCATCCGGAAAATCGAGGGTGCAGCGATACCCGCCGGACCTGCGGGAGCAAGGTCCGGGCTCGGTCAGCCGTGAAATGAGCGATGGAGTGGCGCGCAAGCGGCGCCGCCGGATGGGCGGCGCCGGCGCCTACGTCAGGAAGGTGGCCTGCGCGTTCGTGCGGGAATAACTTTGTTCATTTGGTCTCCGTTTTATTTGTAGTAAAAAGCGCTTCGAAGCGGACGACCGTCATCGAATGAACTTTTCACAACAGAGATAGCACTATCCATGCCATGGGAATGGCAAGCTGGACTATCGAACTAAGCCATTGATTGAATGAGGATTTTTTGAGATGGGTGGAGCCAGGGATCGGTGCCTGGGTATGAATTTTCATACTCGGATCTTGAGCTGATTATCAATTTCGTTATCGCCGCCGCGATCGAGGGGAAGAGCAGATGCAGCGGTACAAAAGACGCTGACGCATCCCCCCACAAGACCACAAAGATCCTCTTGCCTTTTATCAATTTCCTGAGCCGCAGACTGTCTAGAATCGGCGCTTGAGCACGCATATTTCGCGGCGGAAATTTGATTCGACGGTTAAGGCTTTTGGAGGCGGCATGAGCGGCAAGGCTGGATCGCTTGGAAAGGTAGGGGATGCATGCCGCACTGTTGCGGGGTCATCGCTCCGGAACCGGCCCTGCAGCCATCCGCAGCGGGGCGCCATCGCCATCGTGTTCGCGCTGATGCTGGTGATCCTCGTGGGCTTTATTGGCATGTCGCTCGATCTGAGCCGGGTTTATAACCGCAAGCTGGATCTGCAGGCCGTGGCAAACACCGCGGCGCTTGCGGCGGCCCGCCAACTCAACGGCACGCCTGCCGGCGTGACGAATGCGCTTGCCCAGGCCGCCAGTGCGGTGAGCTCGCTGAAATACCAGTACAACCAGCAATCGGTCAGCTGGAACAGCGCCGCGCTGTCGTTCAGCAGTTCATCGACCGGCGCCTGGGTCGATGCCGGCTCCGCTCAGGCCGCGTCCGATGGCCTGCTGTTCGCCAAGGTGGACACCAGCAAGCTGGATGCCTCGCTCTCCACCATCAGCCTGGTTTTCATGCGTGTGCTGTCGGACGCGCTGGCGTCGGCCAGCGTCGGCGTGACGGCGGTGGCCGGCCGCTCGACGATTAATGTCGCGCCGCTGGCGGTGTGCGCGCTGTCCAACACCGCCGCCGCCGCGCGCCTCAACGCCGGGCCGCCCGCCTACAGCGAATTGAGCGAATACGGTTTCCGGCGCGGCGTCGCTTACGACCTCATGCAGCTCAATCCCAACGGCATGACGGCCGAGAATTTCGTTGTCGATCCATTCGATCCGCCCGGCACAACCGGTGCGGCAAGCAACACGGCCGTTGGCGTCGTCGGTCCCTACGTTTGCACCGGCAAACTGGCGATACCCAGGATTACCGGCGCGCCGATCACGGTCAGCCGGCCGTTTCCGCTGGCGTCGCTCTACAACCAGCTCAATTCGCGCTTCGACCAGTTCGGCAGTTCGCTTTGTTCCTTTGCCACCGCGCCGCCGGATACGAATATCAAGTCCTTTGTCTACAGCAGCGCGATCTCATGGATGAGCACGACGCCCGGCGTGCAAGGCGCCGCCTCGACGACTAGCGGCGGGAAATTGTGGACGGTCGCCGATCCTCTGCCGGCACCCCCGGGCACCACCGCCGCGATGTACGGGCCGCTGTGGGCCTATGCGCGGGCCGTCCCTTACAGCTCCTATGTGCCGGGATCGCCGGAACCGGCCAGCGGCTACACGCCGTTTAACACCAGCGTCTGGAGCTCGCTGTACAAGCCCGGCACGCCGGCCGCCACCGCGTCCTATCCTTCCGGCGTCTCGACGCCGTATATGGCAAGCAATGGCAGCTACTTCACGGGGCCTTCCGCCGCACACAAGGGAGTCGCCAACCGCCGCGTGCTGAATGTGGCCTTGCTGTCCTGCCCGGTGAGCGCGGGCACGACCACCACGGCGACCGTGCTCGGCATAGGCAAATTCCTGATGACCGTCCCCGCCACGGCGACCACGCTGTTCGCCGAATTCGGCGGCCTGGCCACCGAGCAATCGCTGGGCGGCGCGGTGGAGCTGTATCCATGAGCCCGATGCCAAGCGCCTCCGTCAAACGCCGCCAGCGCGGGATCGCCGCGCTCGAGCTGGCGCTGGTGTTGCCGGTCTTTCTCATACTGCTGACATTTCCACTGTTCTTCGGCCGGCTGTTCTGGCACTACAGCGTCATGGATAGGGCGGCACAGGATGCCGCCCGCTATCTTTCCACGATACCGCTGAGCGAGATGAAGAATTCGACGCGGGCGCCCGCCCTGGCCGCAGTCGCCCGCTCGATCGTGGACGCCGAACTGGCCGAGCTTGCACCAGGCCCGGATCCGATTCTCGTGACGATAGGGTGCGATACGGTGCAGTGCGCGGGCTTCGCTGCGCCCACCAACGTCAACGTGGCGATCCAGTTGCAGATGACGGACATCTTCTTTTCAAACGTGACGTCGCTGGTCGTGCCGTTGACGGTCAACGTCAGCTATCCCTACCTTGGAAAATAGGCCCATGTCCGGACAACAAAAAAACCATGAACAGGGCGGGGTGGTGGCTGTGGAGTTCAGCCTGGCGCTGATGCTGTTTCTGACCATCGCCGTGGCCGTGATCGAATTTGCGCGGGCCATGTACATCTACAACACCCTGGAGCTGGTGACACAGCGCGCGATCAGCCTGGCCGCCAACGTGGACTACCATGATGCGGCCGCCATGAGCGCGGTGCGCCAGAAAGCCATCTTCCGCGACAGCGCCGGCACGCTGATGCTGGGAGACCCGGTCACGGACGCGCATGTCCGCATCGACTACCTGGCCTTGACCTACGCGGGCACGCCGGCGATGACCGAGATCGCCACGGCGGCATTGCCGGCGTGCCCCGTCAATAACCGGATCACCTGCATGAAAGATCCCTACGATGCCAGCTGTATCCGCTTTGTGCGCGCGCGGATATGCGATCCGGCAGTGACGGATACCTGCAACAACGTGCAGTACAAGACGCTGTTTTCCCTGGTGAGCCTGCCGATGAGCCTGCCCAAGGCAACCGCCATCGCCAGTGTGGAAACGCTGGGCGCCACGCTCGGCGGCGCGCCATGTCCCTGAACTAGACTCCATCCACCGGCTGATGCGCGCGGGCGCGCATCGCCTCGCCGATCATCACCAGCACCGGGCCGGCGGGCATGCCCAGGCCCTGCGACAAGGCTGCGATGTCCATGCGGTGGATGCGCTGGTCGGCGCGGCTCACGTTCTCGATCACCACCACCGGCGTATCGGGACTGCGGCCATGCGCCAGCAGGCGTTCCGCCGTGGCGATGGCCTCCCGGCCTCCCATGTACTGCACCAGCGTGTCCGTGTTGGGGATCGCGTCGAGCTCCGCGTGCTCCGGCGCGGTGGACGAGGTGAAGAATGCCACGCTGCGCGCCACGCCGCGCTTGGTCAGCGGCTGCTTGGCCGCCGCCGCCGCCGCGACGGCCGTGGTCACGCCCGGCACGATCTCGACCTCGATGCCGGCTTGCTCCAGCGCGCGCAACTCCTCGTCGGCGCGGCCGAACAGCATCGGATCGCCGCCCTTCAAGCGCACCACCAGCGCGGCGCGCCCGGCGCATTCGACCAGGTGCTGGTTGATGATCTGCTGCGCCACCGAGCGCTGGCCGCTGCGCTTACCGACCGCGATCTTCTCGGCCTGCGGGCACAGCGCCAGCATCTCCGGCGTGACCAGCGCGTCGTGCAGCACGATGTCGGCCTGCGCCAGCAGCCGCGCGCCGCGCACGGTGATCAGGTCCTGGGCGCCGGGACCGGCGCCGATCAAATACACTTTCCCTGCCATTTGCTTCTTTCGTTGACTGCTTGCGCTCAGCTCTCGCCGGCCTGGTGGAAAATCAAGTCCTCCACCCGCTTGCCGTCGCGCAGGTGGTCGTTCACGATGCGGTCCATATTATCGGAAGTGACGTTGTAGTACCAGGTTCCATCCGGCTGCACGCAGACGATAGGCCCGCCCTTGCAGGCGGCGAAGCAGCTCACGCGGCTGCGCTTGACGCGCAACTCGCCCTCATTGAGCCCGGCCTCCTTGAGCTTTCCGCCCAGGCTGTCGAACAAGGCCTGCGACGCGCCGTCCTCGCTGCAGCGCGGGCCGGTGCACACCAGCAGGTGGCGGTGGTAGTTGCCGATCTTCGGCTTGACGACGGCGTCGGTCATGCTTCGCTCTCCTCGGCGGCGGGCGCCTCGGCTTCCCACGGTTCCTCCAGCGTGGAGCGGATGTAGTCGGCCGGCAGGCGGTGGCGCGCGGCCAGCAGCTCGATGCTGTCGCCGGCGGCGTGTTCGGCCTGCAGCGTGTCCAGCCAGCCCAATAAGCCGGTGGACAGCGAACGGCCAGCGCGTTCGCCGTCGCGGGTGGCGCCGCCTTCCTCCATGTCGTACTTGTTGGCGTAGCCGCGCGGCGTGACCATCAGGCCATGGCGCACGAAGGTGTTGCTGTTGCCGATCAAGACGGTGCTGAGCATGCCGATGTCGGCGTCGGCCATGTGGTCCAGCGTGGTGAAGACGATGTTCTGCCGGCGGCGGTAGCCGCTCTTGACGATGGCCACCGGCGTATCGGCGCGGCGATGGCGCAGGAACAGCCGCTGCGCCTCGACGATCTGGCGCGTGCGTCGGCCGCTCTTCGGGTTGTACAGCGCGACCACGAAATCGGCCATGGCCACCGCGTCCAGCCGGCGCGCGATGGTCGGCCATGGCGTCAGCAGGTCCGACAGCGAGATGGCGCAGAAATCGTGCGTGAGCGGCGCGCCGACCAGCGCCGCGCAGCTGTTGAGCGCCGAGGCGCCGGGGATGATCTCGACCTGCACCGCATCGTCCGGCGTCCAGCCGGATTGGAACAGCACCTCGTAGGTCGGCCCGGCCATGCCGTACACGCCGGCGTCGCCCGACGAGATCAGCGCCACCTTCTTGCCGGCGCGCGCCGCCTCCAGCGCGCTGACGGCGCGGTCCAGCTCCTCGGTCATGGACTTGCGGATGATCTCCTTGCCCTCGATCAGATCGGCCACCAGCTTGATGTAGGTGACGTAGCCGATCACCACGTCGGCTTCGGCGATGGCGTCGCGCGCGCGTTGGGTCATGTGCTCCACGCTGCCGGGGCCTATGCCGACCAGCATGATCTTGCCTGCGCTTGTTTCATTCATGGTTGTATCCTTGCGATGGAGACGGTGGCGTTGCGGCCATCTGCGCCTTTGTGTTTGTGTTTTTCGACGACCAGCGCGGTCATCGGCGTATCGGGTCCAGCGGCCAGCAACGCCGCCGCCTCGCTCACCGACGGCGTGCCGGTGTAGCGCCGCACGGTTTCCGACGGATGCGGCACTTCCACCGCTGCCAGTTCGTGCGCTTCATAAAAATGCAGCGGCCAGCCGTGTTCCCGCGCCAGCGCCAGCAGGGCCGCTTCGTCCTTCTTGAGCGTGATGCTGGCGGCGGCCACCACCTGCGCTGGCTGTGCGCCCGCAGCAGCCAGTGCGTCGCGCACCGCATCGCGCACGGTGTCGAGCGCCACGCCGCGGTCGCAGCCCAGGCCCATGGCGTATCGCGTCATGCCGCGTCGTCCTGCGGCGGGCGGTAGACCACCAGCCGTTCGTTGAGCGCATCCCAGCGTTCGGCCGTCACCTCTGCGTGCGTGACCCACAGCAGCGCCGCGTAGCGGTCCAGCGGCACCTCGTCGAAGCGCGCAAAGCGGTGGATGTTCTCCGGCAGCGGCGTGGGGCGGGTCCACCAGTCCGCGCTGCCGGCTTCCTGCACGAAGGCGATCGGCTCGCCGTTGACCACGTGCGCGGACACGCGCGTGATGTTGATCTTCGGCGCCTCCACCTTCCAGCCCAGGTGACGTCCGAGGATGTCGACCGGGATGGTGCGGCCGACGTCGGAGGCGGTGGTCAGCACGGGCGCGGCGCCCAGCAGGTCGGCCACGCGCTCGCTCCATTCGTTGGCGCCGCCGACGTGGCCGGACAGCACCGGGATCACATACTGGCCGGCGTCGTCGACCACGATGATGCCGGGGTCTTCGTCCTTGCTGCGCAGGTGCGGTGCGATCAGCCGCACCACGGCGCCCAGCGAGACGAAGAAGATGATCTGGTCATAGCCGGCGAACAGCGGGCCGATTTCGTCGCGCAGCGCGCCGTCGTAGGCTCGCACGGTGTTGGACGCCTCCGCGAACGTGGCGGCAAATTTGGACGAGGTGCAGATGTCCGCTTCCGGCAGGTCGGCGGCCAGGCGCGCAGCCTGCGCGGCGCCGTGTTTGGTGATGGCGACCAGGCATACGCGCGGGGCGGCCTGGTTGGTGGTGGTCGTTGTGGTCATGCGGTCTCCGTCAGAGGTTGAGGGCCGTCCTTTTTCAGGCAGCCCTTGATGCGTTCACCGCGTATGCGGTGCGTGTGTTTGACGATCAGCAGCGACAGGTAGCTGACCTTGGTGCCACGCAGAGACAGGATGTCGTTGCCGCTGAAGCGGCGCTCGTCCGGCGCGCCGACGCGTTCGATGAAGTGCGCGCCGTCCAGCAGCTCGCGCCGTTCCAGCCAGTCGATCAGCTCATCCATCAACGGCTTCACCTTCATCAGCACCAGCGTGTCGAAGTCGGGCAGCAGGCGGTCCACCGCGCTCACGCCGTAGGCGGCGGGCACGATGGCGACCGTGTCGTCCTGCTCCGCGAACGGCACCGGCACCTGCGCGCAGGCGGCGGTGAAGGCGTTGACGCCGGCGATGATCTTCACCGGCACTTCCTCATCGATCGCGCGCACGGTGCGGGCGAGGTGGCCGAAGGTGGCGTAGGTACTGGCGTCGCCCTCCACCAGGAACAGCACGTCGCGGCCGGCGCGCAGCCAGGGCAGCACGGTGTCGGCGGCCTTGAGCCATGCGCGGCCCAGCTTTTCGCCGTCGTGCGTCATGGGGAACAGCAGCTGCGTGTGCTGCTCCGGCGGCGGCAGGCCGGCGCGCTGCACGATGTCGAACGCGTAGCTTGGCGTCTTGCCGCTGCGGGCAGGGTAGACCCAGATGGTGTCGCGCCGCTGCAGCGCATCCCACGCGGCGCGTGTGATCAGGCCGGGATCGCCGGGGCCGAGCGAGATGCCCCACAGGGTGCCGGGTTTGGTCATCTCACTCATCGGCGGCCACCTTCGCGTCGGCGCGGCGGGCGCAGACGATCCACACGGGATTTTCGGCGGCCATGCGATGCATGTGCAAAATCGGCTTGCTGCGCGCAGCCTGCAGCTGCAGCACGTCCCACTCCACGCCTGCCAGCGCTTGCAGCGTGGCGGTGGCGGTGGCGAGATTTTCCAGCGTGACGAAGTTCATCACCAGCGTGCCGCGCGGGCGCAGGCGCGCGGCCACGCCGGCGATCAGGCCGGCCAGTTCGCCGCCCGAGCCGCCGATGAACACCGCGTCCGGATCGGGCCACGCATCCAGCCCTTCCGGCGCTTTGCCGAGGTACAGGCTGTAGTTGCTGACGCCGAAGGCCGCGTGGTTCTGTCCCGCGATGGCGAAATCGGCTTCGTTCTTTTCGGTCGCGTAGACGTGGCCTTGCGGGCAAAGCCGCGCCGCCTCCAGGCCCACCGATCCCGAGCCGGCGCCGATGTCCCACACCACGCTGTCGGCGCGCAGCTGCAGGCGCGCCAGGCTCACGGCGCGCACCTCCTGCTTGGTGATCAGTCCTTTCTCCGGTTGCCGCTGCACGAACTCCGCGTCGGCAAGGCCGAAGCGCACCGGCTGCGCCGCCGGCGTTACGCGCCACAGCAGCACCACGTTCAGCGCGGCGAAGCGCATGCCGGCCGCTTGCTGCGGCGTGAGCTCGGCCAGCACGCGCTCCTCTGGTTGCAGCAGGTTCTCCGCCACCGCCATCAGGAAATCGTCGCCCAGGCCTTCGGCCAGCAGCAAGCGCGCGATGCGGTCGGGGCTGTTGTCGGGACTGGTCAGCACCAGCAGGCGCGCATGCTGGCGCGTCGCCTGGGCCAGCGCGTACAGGCCGTGGCTTGGCACGCTGCCGCGCTGCCATTCGCCGGCGTCGCGTGCGTGCACGGAGACGATGCGCGCATCCTGCCACGCCAGCCCGATGCGCGCGCACGCCAGCTGCAGCGTCGACAGGTTGGGCAGGATGTCCAGCGCCTCCACGCACAGGTGCTGCGCCAGATAGGGCGCGATGCCGTGGCACAGCGGATCGCCGGTCGCCAGCACCACGCAGGACAGGTTGTCGGCCCGCGCGGCGCGCACCCATTCGGGTACTTCCTTCAGTTTGCCGGTGAGGTCGTGGCGCATGGCGCCGGGCTTGAACTCGCGCTCCAGCAGGGCCAGCGTGCGGGCGCCGCCGATCAACACGTCGGCGCTGCGCAGCAGGGCCAGCGCGGTGGGACTCAGGCTGGCGATGCCGTCATCGAGCACGCCGATAACGCGGCAGGGGTTGGGGTCTTGTGTATGCATGCTTATGCTTCCGGTAGATGATCGATGCCGATGCGGCCGGCGCTGGCGGGCCGCTCATGCGGCTCGGCTGGGGCCGACCACACGTCGGCCACTTGCACGCCGCTGAAATCGCACACCAGCACGCGCAGCTGGAACGCGCGGCCGTAGCGCTCCGGCGCGGTCAGGGTGTCGATGGCGGCTTGCGCCAGCGCGTGGTGGAAGGCGTCGCCGAGGCCGCGCTCCACCATCAGCTCCGCGCCGAAGCGCGCGGTTTCGGCGGCGGCCATGGCGGCGCAGTCTTCCTCCGATGCGCCGATGCGGCGCGCCACCTCGGCCACCAGGTCGGTATCGACCTCGCTGCGGTTGGCGTGGGTGATAGTTTCGCCCTGCGCGATCTTGGTCAGCTTGCCCACCATGACGGCCATCACCACCAGCTGTATGCCCTGCGCGACCACTTCATCGAGCGCGTAGCGCAGGAAGTCGCCCATCTGCACGAAGCAGGCCGACGGCAGCTCCGGGCGTTCCGCGCGCAGCGCGGTCATGGCGAAGGTTTCGGTGCGGCCGCCGGTGGTCAGCGCCACCACGCCGTGGCCTGCGGTGGCGGCAACCTGTATGCCCTGCACCACGCTGGCGCGCCAGGCGGCGGTCGAATACGGCTTGACGATGCCGGTGGTGCCGAGGATGCTGATGCCGCCCAGGATGCCCAGGCGGGCATTGGTGGTCTTCTTTGCCATCACCTGGCCGTCCGGCACGCTGATGGTCACTTCGATGCCGTGTTGCGCCAGCAGTTCCGGCGCGGCTTCGCGCAGGTTGTCGGCGATGTTCTTGCGCGGGGCGGGGTTGATCGCCGGGCCGCCCACTTCCAGGCCCAGGCCTTTCATCGTGACCGTGCCGACGCCGTCGCCCGCCACGTAGGTCACCTCGCCGGCCTGGCCGGGCAGCAGGCGCAGGTCGACCGTCATGTGGGCGCCGTCGGTGCAATCGGGATCGTCGCCGGCGAATTTGACGACCATGGCGTGCGCGCGGCCTGGCTCGCAGCGGCCGTCGTGGATGGCGAACACCACGCGGCTGCCATTGGGCAGCAGGCTCTCGATTTCTTCCGGCACCCGTCCATGGACGAGGCCCAGCACCGCCGCGCGCGCTGCGGCCGCGGAGCAGGCGCCGGTGGTGAAACCGGTGCGGGTGCCACGTTCGGCAGCCGCTTTCTCCTTCATGCCATGGCCTTTTGACGTGCTTCGGCCAACGCCAGCAGCGCGTGCAGCGTGGCGACAACCAGCGTGGAACCGCCCTTGCGGCCACGGATGACGATCCACGGCACGTCGCCGACTTCGGCCATCAAGTCCTTGGATTCGGCGGCGGAGACGAAGCCCACCGGCATGCCGACTACCAGCGCCGGGCGCACGCCTTCCTCGCGGATCAGGCGCACCAGCTCAATCAGCGCGGTGGGCGCGTTGCCGATGCCGATGACGGCCTTGTCCAGCAAGCCCAGTCGATGCGCCTTGCGCATGGCCTGCACGGCGCGGGTGGTGTCTTCCTTTTGCGCGGTTTCGATGACGTCGGCGTCGCTGATGAACTGGTGGGTCTTCATGCCAAAGTGCGCAAGGCGTGGCTGCGACAGGCCGGAGCAGATCATCTCCACGTCGGCCACCACCGGCGCGCCGCCGGCCAGCATGGCGTTGATGCCGGCTTCCACCGCGTCCGGGTGGAAGGCGGTGAGGCCGTTGAAGTCGAAGTCCGCGTTGGCGTGGATCATGCGGCGCACGATGGGCCACTGGCTTTCGGTGTAACTGTGTGGGCCGGCTTCGGCGTCGATGATGGCGAAGCTGTCATGCTCGATCAGCTGCCCGGCGCGGGTCAGCTGTTCGGTAACGGTGTTCACGGTGCTCATGCCGGCTGCGCCTCCGCGTGGTCGTGATGCGGGTGCACGTGAACCTCGTGCGTGTGCGCGTGCGAGTGGCCGTGGCCCAGGTCATGCGCGATCTCGCGGTAGCTGCAGCCGTCGCAGGGCAGGCGGCTGTCCGGCACGCCGGCGCGCAGGTCTTCCACGCGCTGGTCCATCAGTTCGAAGATTTCGTTCTCGAAGCCGAAATGCTCGGAGCAGGCGAAGCGCACCTGCGGATACTGGCCGCGCAGATGCTCGACCTGGCGGTGTATGCGCTGCATCAGGGTGCCGGTGTACAGGTAGTAGGGCAGCACCACGATCTGGCGCATGCCCAGCGTGACCTGGCGCTGCACCACTTTCTCAAGGCGCGGCCAGGTGATGCCGGTGAAGGCCAGGTCGACCAGCTCATGGTCGCCTTCCTCCAGCAGCCAGCGTGCCATCTTGGCCATCTCGCCGTTGGCGCCACGATCGGACGAGCCGCGTCCCAGCACCACCACGCCGGTGCTGGTCGGATCGGGCATGTCCAGCGCGTTCATGGCCTTGCGCAGGCGGCGCTTGAGGATCGCCAGGATAGGATCGCAGGCGGTGAGGTGCGGCGCCAGCAGTATCTCGGTCTGCGGACAGGCCAGCCGCGCGTGCTCGATCGCTTCCGGGATCTCCATCTTGACGTGGCCGGCCGCGTTCAGGATCAGCGGCACCACCAGCACGCGGCGCGAGCTGCGCGCGGCGTCCAGCAGCGCGGCGTTCATTTCCGGTGGGGCGAATTCGATGAAGCACAACTCGATGCGCCAATCCGGGCGGCGCGCGCGCCATTGGCTGGTGAATTCACGGATCTCCTGGTTGCCGGAGTCCTCGCGGGAACCATGGCCGACAATCAGGATTGTGTCCTTGCTTACTGGGTTCATGCGCTCGCCTTTCTGAAACGATGGGTAAATGTGGGGTCATACAACTTGGAGCGCGCCAGCGTCTCCCAATGCAGCGCGCCCAGGGTGGGGCTGGCGACGATCATCGCCTGGCTGGCGATGCCGGCCTCCCGGCAGCGTTGCTTGATGTCGGCCAGCGTGCCGCGCACGATCTTCTGCTCACCGGGCCAGCTGGCCTTGTGCACCACCAGCATTGGCGCGTCCTCGGCCCAGCCGGCGGCGCGCAGCGCGGTTTCCACCTTGTGCATCAGCGTGATCGACAGGAAGATGCAAAGCGTGGTGCGGTGCGCGGCCAGGCTGGCCAGGTCTTCGCCTTCCGGCATCGGCGTGCGGCCCTCGACGCGGGTGAGGATGACGGTCTGCGTCACCTCGGGCAGCGTCATGGATTCGCCGGCCGCCGCCATCGAGGCCATCGCGGACGACACGCCCGGCACCACGGACCATTCGATGCCGGCGTCGGCGAGGGGGCGCGCCAGTTCGATCAGCGCGCCGTACAGCGCGGGATCGCCGGTCTGCAGGCGCACTACGGTGGCGTGGTTGCGCGCCTGTTCGATCAGCCATGCGGTCATTTCTTCCAGCGTCATGTCCTTGGAATCGCGGATGGCGCAGCCGGGCGGCGCGTACAGCGTGACGGCGCGGTCCACCAGCGAACCGGCGAACAGCACGGCGCCAGCCTGCGACAGCAGCTTCTGGCCTTTGACGGTGATCAGTTCCGGGTCGCCCGGGCCTGCGCCCACGAACCAGATTTTGCCGAGAGATGTCATGCGGTGATTACTCCTGAATGTTTTTGTGCGCGCAGCGTGTCGAGCAAGGCGTCGACGCTGCGCGGTGCGGGGCCGGCCGGCAGCACGCCGAGATCGACCAGTTCCGCGTGCAGCGCCAGCGCGGCCGGGGGACGCTGGCCGGCGGCGTGCAGCACGTCGGCCTGCGCGCACAGCGTCTGCGCCGGGCCGGAGGCGATGCAGCGGCCGGCCGCCATGACGTGGATGTCGTCCGCCCAGCGGAAGGCGAAATCGATGTCGTGCGTGGACAGCAGCACGGTGACGCCGCGCGCGGCCAGGCCGTCGAGCAGGGCGGCGAGTTCGGTTTGCATGGGCGCGTCGAGGCCGGCCATGGGTTCGTCCAGCAGCAGCACGTCCGGTTCCATCGCCAGCACGCCGGCGATGCAGACGCGCTTCTTCTGGCCGAAGCTCAGTTGATGCACGGCGCGGCGCGCGTGACTGCGCAAGCCCACCGCATCCAGCGCGGCGGCCACGCGGGCGCGCACCTCGTCCGCATCCAGGCCGAGGTTGAGCGGGCCGAAAGAGACGTCCTCCTCGACCAGCGCCGAAAACAGCTGGCGATCCGGGTTCTGGAACACCAGTCCCACGCGGCTGCGCAGCGCCGTGAGTCCTGCGCGGCTGTAGTCGAAGGGGTGGCCGTCGATGCGCAGCAGGCCGGCGGTGGGGCGCAGCAGGCCGTTCAGGTGCTGCAGCACGGTGGTCTTGCCCGCGCCGTTCGCGCCCAGCAGCGCGTAGCGGCGGCCACGCTGCAGCGTCAGGCTGCAATCGTGCAGGCCCTTGCTGCCGTCCGGGTAGACGTGGGCGACGGTTTGCAGTTCCAGTATCGGGACGTTCACAGGCGGTCTCCCACGGCCAGCGCCACCAGCAACGCGCCGGCCAGCGCGGCCAGCGCGAACTGGCGGCGCGCCTGCGGATAGACCACCGGCAGGAAGCGCAGCGCGCCCTGGCAGACGCGCGCGTCCGCCGCTATTTGCAGCGCTGCGGCGCGCTGCCACACCTGCACCGCCATCTGCCCCGCCAGCAGGCCGGTCGAGCGCCATGCCTGGCGCCAGCCGCGATAGCCGAGGCGCGCGCTTTGCGCGGTTATGCTTTCGTCCCACGCCTGGCGCAGCACGAACAGCATGCGGTAGCACAGCACCATCATGTCGAGCAGCAGTTCCGGCATGCGCAGGCGGCGCATGAGCGCGAGCAGGCCGGGCATCGGTGTGCTGAGCACCAGCCCTGACAGCGCAGCCAGCATGGCCAGCGACCGCAATGCGGTGTGGACCACGACCGGCAGCATGGCGCCGGACCAGCGCCAGTCGCCCTGCGCGTCGGGGCCGAACAGCATGGCCACGCAGGAGAGCAGCAGGAAGCCGAGCGGCGGCAGCACGGTGGCGGCGTAGGCGCGCAGCGGGACGCGCGCGCCCACCAGGGCGGTCAGCACCAGCACGGAAGTCAGCGCCGCCAGCGCGGCCGGACTGCGGGCCACCCATGCGGCGACCACGCCGGCCAGCGCAAACAGTGCCTTGGCCGACGGCGCAACATCGCGCCAGCGGCTGGCGTACGCGGTCGACTCAATCAGCACGGCGGTCCTGCTGGGAGGCGGCCTCGCGGCGCGCGCGTTCGCGGGCCACGGACGTGCCGAGCCAAAAACCGATCACGCCGGCGCCGATGGCCGCCTGCAGCGCGAACAGCAGCGACGCGATTTCATCGCTGGCCGGCTCGAACACGGGTGTGAACCAGGGCTTGTAGCCGGGAGCGATGGCGCCGATGGCCTGCTGCGCGCGATTGTCCGCGCCGGTGAAGATGGCCGGCGCTTCGCCGCCGGAAGTGGCCGGCGGCGCGGTGGCCAGCCACAAAGGCAGCACCGTCAACAGCACCAGCGTCAGGCAGATCAACCAGGTGCGCGCCTTCATGCGCCACCCTTGCGCGCGCCGAGCGTCATCACCGGCAGCGCGCGCAGCTCGTGCGCGTTGAAGCGGACCATCGCGTTCACCACCAGCAGCGTGAGCAGGCCTTCGCTGATGGCGATCGGCACCTGCGTCAGCGCGAAGATGCCGGCGAACTTGAAGAACGAAACGCTAAAGCCGCCCACGGCGGCAGGGAAGGCCAGCGCCAGTTGGATCGAGGTGGTCACATACGTCGCCAGGTCGCCCAGGCAGGCGGCCAGGAACACCGCCGGCGACCGCGTGAAGCCCAGCGCCGACGCCGCGCGCAGCACGCCGTACGACACGAACGGCCCGACGATCGCCATCGAAAACACGTTCGCGCCCAGCGTCGTCAGGCCGCCGTGGGCCATCAGCAGCGCCTGGAACATCAGCACCACAAAGCCCACCGGCACCATCGCGGCTGGCCCGAACAGGGCGGCCCCCAGACCGACGCCGGTCGGATGCGAACAACTGCCCGTCACCGACGGCAGCTTCAGGGCGGACAGCAGGAACGCGAACGCGGCCGCCACGCCGAGCAGCATGCGCCGCTCGGGATGCGATTGCAGGTCGCGGCCGATGGAGCGCAAGCCCCAGGCCAGAAAAGGCAAGGAAACGGCTGCCCAGCCGAGCGCGTGCGCCGGAGGCAAAAAGCCTTCCATGATATGCATTCGAATCCTCCCGTCGAATGGTTATACGGACACCACGCGGGAGATGAAAGACGGTCGACGGAGACACGGGAACGTGCGCAACTGGTCGATAGCGAATTCCCGTCACCCCGCGGAGATGATGCTGATTTTTTTGGGCCGGTATTCTGGCTGACCTTCGTCCTTCTCCGTGTCTTCCCGCGGTTTATGGCAGTGACGTGATGACGGAGTCGTCTGGCTTACAGCAGCGGGGGCTGCACCGGAATGGCCGCGTGTTTCAGCGGCTTCACCGGTTTCCCGTTTAACGAACGCTCCAAGGAGACGCTCGCACCCAAGCATTGATCTTACACTAACGTTGCGCAATGTGCCAACATCGCAGGCTGTGATCGCCGTGCCACAGGCGGCCGGTCCTGTGGAGACATTCGCTAGTTCTTGCGAGACAGCCACGCAACGCCGGCACGCCAGCGCCGCTTCCGGGGTAATATGAACTGTTTGCTAACATTGCGTCGGCAAGCGATATCACGCAGTTGAAGTGGACGAGGGCAGCCAGGCCGCCGCGACGTGATGGCTCGCGCGGGCGAGGTTGCTGTTCGTCGTAACAGGAGAACAACCCACCATACGCCATCTTGCAGAGACTCTGATCGGAGACACCCCATGCCGTACACCCGCTTTCACAAGAAGTCGTTGCCTACGCTGCTGTCCTCACTCTTCCTGCTCGCCGTCGGGCACCACGCGGCGGCCAGCACCCTGAACCAAAACGTTTCCTGGACCATAGACCGGCCCGGCACCTCCACCGTCTACCGCGTGGTGGCCTACGGCGATTCGATCTTCGCCGGCTACAACGGCTCCATCACCAGCGCGGCCAAGTACTCGGCGCCGACGGTGGACGCGGAATACCTGTCCGCGCTGTGGAACGCCGACATCGAGAGCGTGCGCCGCACCAAGTCCGGCGCGGTGGCCTCGGACGTGTACAACAACAAGATCGTGGCCGAGCGTTCGTATATGCAAGCGAGTAACACCCGCGTGGTGGCCTTCGAGATGTGCGGCAACGACGGCCTGCAGGCCCGCACCGCCTTCAAGGGCCAGACCGGCACCTGCGACGACAGCGTGCTGACCGCCGCTGAAAGCAGCTGCAAGACCTACGTCGGCGCGGCGATGGACTACATCAACGCCAACGCCTATTCCGGCGTCAAGGTCAAGCTGGTGTCCAACCTGCACTATCCCGGCTACGATGCCGACAACGTCCAGAGCTCGTGCAAGGACGCCTCCACCGGCAAGACCGTGAACATGCAGGACAAGTTCCTTCCGTCGCTGGCGCGGATCAACTTCGCCATGTGCGATCTGGCGCGCCAGAAGGGCTTCGCCTGCGCGGACAACTTCGCGCAGTACATGGGCGCCGACTACGACAGCAACAACGACGGCAAGATCGACTCCGAGGCGCTGCGCTACGTCGCCGGCGAGAGCCAGTCCAGCTATGTCACGCGCATCACCACCACGCTGCGCTCGACGCTGCGCGACGCCAATACGCACTTCGTCTCGTCCGGCAGCAGCTACGACTACATCCAGTCCGACGACACCCATCCGACCTACAGCGGCAGCACCGTCACGGCCGGCCTGTTCGGCGGCAGCACGGGTTCGGGCGCGCCGCGCTACACGTCCTTCTCGGCCGGTAAAAACCCGATCTGGAACCAGTACGGCCACGAGCGGATGGGCTGGGCGGTGTCGACCTACAACGTCGCAACGCCTTGATGCGTGGGTGAGCTGATCCCTTGGACAAGCCTCCCGAGCGGCCAGAGGCCGGCAGCGAGACACCGGGCGCCGGCCGCGCCTGGCGTCCGCGCGCCGGTCTGCTGGCCGTGGCGCTGATGCTGGCGGTGATCGGCTGCGGC
This sequence comes from Duganella sp. GW821-FHT01E12, assembly GCF_059422325.1. NCBI lineage: Bacteria > Pseudomonadati > Pseudomonadota > Betaproteobacteria > Burkholderiales > Oxalobacteraceae > Duganella > Duganella sp. GW821-FHT01E12. The sequence continues at coordinate 620,698 of NZ_JBWKWR010000001.1, forward strand.
GTGTTGATCTACCTGGTCACCACGCCCGATCCCGGCATCGCGGCCGCTGGCGCGCCGCCGCCGGCTCCGGCCAGCGCGCCGGTGGCCGCCGGGCCGCCGCCCGTGCCCGCGCCTGCCGCGCCGCAGGGCTCCGCGCAGAATCCGCAGCGCCCGCCGGAAGGCGACGCCGACCCGACCCGCGACCTGAAAAGCTACGTGCCACGCGGCGCCAACCCGACCATGCCCGAAGTGATCGAACGCCTGCATGAACGCGGCGTGTACAGCGGCCTCGGCGCGTTTTCGCCGCCGGGCACGCGTCCGCCCAAGGTCGGGCTGGCGGTGCCCGAGGACTTCGAGCTGCCGCCCGGCTACGTGCGCCATCACCAGGCCACCGACGACGGCCAGCGCATCGAAGCGATCCTGATGTTCGCGCCGGATTTCCAACTGTACGACGCCGCCCACAATCCGATCGCCATGCCCAAGGACCGCGTGGTGCCGCCCGAGCTGGCGCCGCCCGGACTGCCGATCCGGCGCATCGTGATTCCCCCGCCCATCGAACCGGCCGCACCCGGCCGCTGAACCGCATGCGACAACTATTGAATTCCTCCCCGGCGCGCATGGCGGCCGGTATTTGTGTGAGCGCCGTCCTGTCGGCCCTGTACGCGCGCGGCGGCCCCGGCTGGCTGCTGGGCTTCGTGATGCTGGCGCCGTGGCTGTGCACGCTGAACGCGAGCCGCTCGCTGGCCGCGTCGCTGGGCTCGGCCTATTTGATGTCGCTGACCTTCACGGCGGCCGCCTTCGGCTGGTTCGGCACCGCCTTTGGACGCTACACGCACGCCGGCGCGGGCACCGGCCTGGCCGTGCTGCTGCTGGCCGCGCCGCTGTTCCAGCCGCAGTTCCTGGTGTTCGCGCTGGTGCGCTATGTGAGCGGACGCTGGCATGGCCCGCTGCTGCGCGCGCTGGCGGCCGCCGCATCGTGGGTGGCGGCGGAATGGCTGCTGCCCAAGCTGCTCGGCGACACGCTGGGCTACGGCCTGTATCCGTCGCAGCTGATGCGCCAGGGCGCGGCCGTGGGCGGCGCCGCCGGCCTGACCGTGCTGCTGTTGCTGGCCAACGAAGGCGTCGCGGCGGCGCTGGCGCGGCGTCGCGACGGCTGGCGTGCCATCGCACGGCCGCTCGCGCTGGCCGCGCTGGGACCGCTGCTGCTGGCGGGCTACGGCCTGGCGTCGATGCCGGACGGCGCCGCCGCCGGCAAGCCTTTGCGCATGGGTCTGGTGCAGTCCAACCTCGTCGATTACGAAGGCTTGCGCCAGCAGAAGGGCGCGCGCGCCGTGGTGCGCGAGGTGCTCGACACCCACTTCGCCATGAGCTACGACGTCGTGGTGCGGCGCCACGCCGACGCGGTGCTGTGGTCGGAGACCGCCTATCCCACCACCTTCGGCCATCCCAAGAGCGCAGCCGGCGCCGAGTTCGACCGCGAGATTCTCGCCAACGTCCGCGCGGCCGGCGTGCCCTTCGTGTTCGGCACCTACGATATCGACAGCGACGGCGAATACAACGCGGCCGCCTTCGTGCAGCCCACCGGCCTGACGGGCTTCTATCGCAAGACGCGGCTGTTCCCCTTCACCGAATACGTGCCGTCGTGGCTGGACGGCCCGCAACTGCGGCGCCTGCTGCCGTGGACCGGCAACTGGCGGGCGGGCAATGGCGCGCGGGTCTTTCCGCTGCGCCTGGCCGACGGCCGCGAGATCCCCGTGCTGCCGCTGATCTGCCTCGACGATGTCGACGCCGGCCTGGCGATCAACGGTGCCAGGCTGGGCGCGCAAGCCATCCTGACGATGTCGAACGATTCCTGGTTCAGCGACGATCCCGAGGGCGCGCGGCTGCACCAGGCGGCGGCGGCGTTCCGCAGCATCGAGACGCGGCTGCCGCAATTTCGCGTCACCACCAACGGCTACAGCGCGGTGTTCGACGCGGCCGGCAACATCCTGGCCGGCACGCGCATGGGCGAACCGGCGCTGGTGGTGGCGGAATTGCGCGTGAGCCGGCCGGCGCCGACCCTGATGGTGCGCTGGGGCGACTGGGTCGGACGGGCTGCCGGCGTGTTCCTGCTGTTGCTGGCGGCACGGGCGGCCATACCATCGTGGCGCCCGCAAACGGAGGATGCGGCGTCGCCGGCCCGGCCCGCCATGCGCTTTCCGATCCGGGTAGCGGTGCTGCCGCCGGCGGCACGGGGCGCGGCGGCGCTGTTGCGCGTCATCGCGCGCGCCGGCCTGCTCGGCATCTGCGTGGCGCTGCTGCTGAACGAACCGTTGCGGACCAACACGCTGGCGCAAATCCGCCTGTTCGCCGGACTCTTCCTCGCGCCGGAGGCCGCCTCGTGGTGTGTGCTGCTGGCGTTTTCCGCGCAAGCGTCGCTCAGCGGCACGGCGCTGGTGCTGACGCGGGGCGCGCAGCGCATCGAACTGGCGCTGGGCGACATCGCTTCTGTCGAGCTGTGGCGCCTGCCGATTCCCGGCGCCGGCGTCGCGCTGCGTCTGGCGTCGGGACAGCGCTGGCGTTATGGCCTGGCGATGGCCAATCCGCTGGCGTTCGCCGCCGCGCTGGCTGAGGCCGGCGTCCCGCGCAGCCTGGAGCGATCCGGCGCGGTGATGGGCGTGTATGCACGCGCGCGGCTGGCGCTGCGGCGCCGCAAGCTCGACCTGCCGCTGGCCAAGTTCGTGGTGCTGCCGCTGGCGCTGGCCATTCCGGCTTTCCACCTGCATCAGCATATTGCCTACGGCAGCGCCTTCGGCGAGTATTACACCTTTGGCCTGAAGGCTTATCTGCTGGCTTTCGCGCTGTGGTGGGCGGCGTGGTCCATCGGCGTGGTGCTGAGCGCGGCGCTGCTGCGTGCGGCGATCGAAGCCGGCACGCTGCTGGCCGCGTTGCTGCGGCCTGGACGTGCCGTCGAGGTGCGCGGCTGGCTGGAGCGCGCCGGTCGCCTGGCGCTGTATCTCGGCCTGCCGGGATGGCTGCTGGTGAACCTGTTTGGCGCCTAGAATTCACGAATCAATGCAGCTTACCCGACGTCTCATGTTAAAAAAACTCATCGCCTTTTTTGGCGGTTCGCTCGCCGTGCAACAGGCTGCGCAATCCGCTTCGCCCGCCGAGGAGGCGCTGCTGCGCCAGATCGCCGAACGCAGCAAGTCCGATCCTCTGATCGGCGCTAAGTTGGGCAGCAAGGATGTCACCCAGCGTCTGCTGGCGGGAATGCAGACCGCGCAAGGCGTCCATATCGAATCGCTGCTGTGCGCGCTGGGAGCGCTGGCGGGATATGCCTGCCAGGCCAGCGTTCGCGCGCAGGCCGTCGCGCGCGGGCTGCCTGAAACTGCGCTGTTGACGTCGGTTCAAACCAAGGATGGGCAGACTTATTTCTTTGGCGACCATCTCAACAAGCCGTTGGCCGAGGCCCAGTATTCGGTGTGGGGCATCGCCGGCGGCGGCGCGCAGGAGGCCGGCTGCAAGAGCCTGCCGGACCTGGCGGCGATTTTCCGGCACACGTCGGAAGTGGTGGGGACGGACGCGTTCGGCAAGCCGCGCGTCCCCGATAACCATGTGCCGCAGGATCAGCCGATCAACTATGTCCGCACACTCTGGCCTGTGCTCAAGCCGGTGGTGGTCAAATATTGTCCCAACCCCGAGCACTGGCCGGTGCTGTTGGGGCTGTCCATTCAGGAAGTCATCCTGATGGCGAAGACCGTCATCGACCCCTGCCTCGCGATGCAACTGGTCATGGAGGCGGCGGTGCCGATGTCCAAGGTGAACCTGGCCGCGGTTCGATAATTCAAGCGGGGTCGTGTCCTACAACTGCGGCTTGTTGTCGCGGATGGTGTTCTCCTGACTCTTTTTCTGCTGCTCGCGCGCGGCGGCGGCGGCGTTGAGCGCACCGGCGTCGTGCTGCAGCGGCGGCGCGGTGATCTCCACCGCGTACATGTCGAGCATGTTCTGGTTGCCCGTGCGCAAAGCGTGCGAGTCCGCGGTAATGGTCATGGCGCAGGTTGGGGAATATTTTTCCGTGTAGCTGAGGTTGTTCGACAGCGGGTTGGACGGCCCGTACGACGACGCTGGACGGCAGGGGCTGTCGTTGACGTTCGTGCTGAACGACGCGAGCTGCCTGCCTGCCAGGTCGTAGCTCCACGCCAGATTGGTGTTGCCTTGGTCGCGATACTTGGCCACGCCGCCTGCCTGGTCATATTTGGCGGTCAGCGACTGGATCAGGGTCGATGCCAGTATCGCCTTGTCCGCCGTCACGGTTTGTTCGCGCTTGATGCGCCAGACGATGCCCGCCTCGTTGTACAGCACGCTGAAGAAGTCCGCACCTCTCTTATCGGTTCGATCGGTCCCGACGGATGCCTGGAAGCCGAGCGCTTCGGTTGACATGATCCGTGTGATCGGGGTGAACTTGTAGGCGGGATTGAGCTTTTGCAGCAGCTGGCGCGCCTCGTTGACGCTGATGCCGACCCGGATGCCGGCGATATCCGGCCCGCCGGGAGCGGTCAGCGAGGCCGGCATGCTTACCGGCGCGGCGCCCGGACTGCCGGCGGCGCCACTGGCGGTGGCATTGGCGCTGGCCTGGTCTTTCCCCAGGCCCTTGTCCACGCCTTGTTTGATGATCTGTTTCAGGTCGATGCCGCCGTTGGCCTGGCTTGCGGCCGATACCGTCAACGCCAGCGCGGCGATCAAGAGTGCAGAAGTCTTCATTCGTTCATCCTTATTCATTCGATAACGTTAATGTACAACATCTTGTGCCGTGCACGCCAGATTCAGCCTGCTATGATGCTGGCTCTTTCGCTAACATTTCAAACAGGCGGGAACATGGAACTACTGGACGCATATTGCGCGCGCATCGGCTACACCGGCCCGCGCACCCCCACGCTGGACACGCTGCGCGCGCTGCAGCAGCTGCATCCGGCGGCGATACCCTTCGAGGCCATCGACGTGCTGCTGGACCGGCCGGTGCTGCTGGCGCCGGACGCGGTGGACGCCAAGCTGATCGCGGCCGGACGCGGCGGCTACTGCTTCGAGCAGAACAGCCTGTTCCAGCGCGTGCTGTGCGCGCTGGGCTTCGCGGTGGAACCCCTGATCGCGCAAGTGCAATGGATGGCCGGCCCGGAAGCGCTGCAGCGGCCGCGCACCCACATGGTGCTGCGGGTGACCGTGGATGGCCAGCCCTGGCTGTGCGACGTCGGCTTCGGCAGCTGCGTGCTGACCGCGCCGATCCGCTTCGACCTGACGGCGCCGCAGTCCACGCCGCACGAGCGCTTCCGCATCACGCCGCAGGGCAACGAGCATCTGGTGGAAGCGCTGCTGGGCGACGACTGGCTGCCGGTCTACCTGATCTCGCCCGCGCCGTGCCGCGACGGCGACTACGTGATGGCGAACTATTACTCGTCGACCTATCCGCAATCGCACTTCCGGCACGACCTGATCGTGGCGCGCTCCACGCCCGAGGCGCGCCACGCGCTGCTGCGCAACCGCCTGACGATACGGCGCGCGGACGGCGCCAGCGAGCGCCGCTTCCTGAACGCCGGCGAGATCGAGCAGGCGCTGGCCGAGGTGTTCCGGCTGCCGGTGGCGCCGGAGTGGCGCCCGGTGATCGAGCGCGCGGCGGCCGCCGTGTGGGACGAGCCGAACCGCTAGCGTTCAGATCCTCGGTATCGGGTTTTCGCCCTCGCGCAGGTGGTAGGCGCCGCGCTCGTACACATAGCGCGCGGTGCCGGTGAACGGGCGGACTTCGCGTTCCACGTCTTCGTTTTGATGGGGCGACGCCGGCGCCGCGCGCGCGGTCTTTTCCTCGCCGGAGAACGTCAGCACCAGGTCGTCATAGCCGTCCGGCGCGGCGGCCGCTTCGAAGCGCCATTTCGCCTCGGCTTGCCAGCACCTCTTGGTCGACGGCCCGCACGCGCCTTCGTTGTCCGACTGCACGGGGATGTCGCCGACCAGATCGCGCACCTGCGCGGCGGCCGGGTCGAACAGGGACAGCAGGGTGATGCCATAGCCTTGCCACATGCCGCCGTGCAGCACCGCGATGCCGGGCTTGCCGGCCGCCAGTTCGATCCAGCGCAGCTCGCCGATATTGCCGAACGAGCCCAGGTTGGCCACGTTGTCGTGGCGGCGCACCAGTTTCCATTGCTGGCCTTCCTGCCGCAGCAGATACAGGCTCAGGTAGCCGCCGTCCGCGTGCGAGGAGTCGGCGTCGCCGGCGGCGTTGGCATGCTGGCCGGCCACCACCAGCACCGTGTCGCCGGACGGCAGGCGTTCCATGTCCACCGCCTCCAGCACCATGTGCAGCGTGCGTCCGGGCAGGTCCGGAACGGGCAGGTCGACGACGGCGTCGTCCTGCGTCGCGCGGTAGGCGGCGCCGAACACCACTTGCATCAGCGGCGCGTAGTCCGACGCAGGATGCGGCGCGGCGGCAGGTAGCGGGGCCGCCGCCGCCGGTGCGCTGGCCGGCGGGCTGGCCGGCGCCACCGGCGCCGCCGCCCCCTTGCGGGAACAGCCGGCGAGGCCGCTTAACAGGGCCGCCGTCAACAAGGGCGCGGCAACAAATTTCAAAGGCATGACAGGTCTGCGTTTATTGAAAAGGCAACAAATATAACGAAAATCCGGCGGGCCCGTCCGTTAAAAAAAGTTTTCATCGGCGCAACACTTATTGGGCGGCCGAGCACGCTTTTGCTAGAATGGAATTCGAATCGTTGCGGTCACCCATATGTCATGAATCGTTTCTACGCATGCTTGCTGCTGCTGTGCCTCGCTATGGGCTCTGCCTGGGCAGGCACGGTGCAAGTGTGTGCCGACCAGGCCGAGATTCCGCCGTTCGTGTTCGGCGAGCGCGTCAACGGACAGCGCAGCGGCAAGGTGGTGGGCGCCAGCGTCGACCTGCTCAAGCTGATCGGCGCGCGCCAGGGCTGGAACGTCAGCGTGCAGCTGCTGCCGTGGGCGCGCTGCCTGGCGCTGGTGGCCGACCACCGCGTCGATATCGCGCTCAACGTCAGCCAGGCCGACGCCGGCAGCCAGCTGGTGCTCAGCGACGCCTACTTCACCATGCACAATGTGTACTTTTATTCGCGCCGGGCGCGGCCGCAGGGGCTGATCCTGCAGCAGTTGAGCGACGTCGGCCAATACCATTTGTGCGGCCTGGGCGGGTATCACTTCGAGGTCTACGGCATCCCCACCAGCAAGGTCGACCGCGGCGCCACCATCGGCTACGAACAGCTGATCGGCAAGCTGCATCTGGGCCGCTGCGATCTGTTCATCGACAGCCGCGAGACCATGGCGGGCCAGTACCTGATCAATCCTAAGCTGCGCAGCCTGCTGGTGGACGGCACGCTGGTGAGCCAGCCGTTGCCGGACTCGCCGCTGCGTCCGCTGTACTTCGGCGTGGCGGCCGGCGCCGCAAGCGCCAAGCTGCTGGAGACCCTGAACGAAGGCCTGGCGCGGCTGGCCAAGACCAGGGAGCTCGACAAGCTGCTGGACCACTACATGGAACGATAACCGATCTGCCTGGAGCCTGGATGACTGCCACCTCTTACCTGATACCGGCCGCGCTGGCGGCGTTGCTGAACCTGGCCGCGTTGCCCGCGCAGGCGGCCGAGGCGCCCGCCGATCCGGTGCGGCCGTGGCTGTCGGTCAACGGCTTCGGCACGGTCGGCCTGGCGCATTCGGACGAGCACAACGCAGACTATGTGTTCGACAACCTGCAACCCAACGGCACCGGCCGCAACCGGCAGTGGACCGGCGACATCGACAGCCGCGTGGGCCTGCAGCTGACGGCCAACTTCACGCCGCAGCTGTCGGGCGTGGTGCAGGTGGTGTCCGAGTACCGCTGGAACGACAGCTACCGGCCGCTGATCAGCTGGGCCAACCTGAAGTACGCGTTCACGCCGGACTTGAGCGTGCGCGTGGGCCGGATCGGGCTGGCCAGCTTCCTGTTGTCGGACTCGCGCCGGGTCGGCTACAGCAACATCACGGCGCGTCCGCCGATCGAGGTCTACCGCTTGCTGGCGCTCAAGGAAAGCGACGGCATGGACGCCTCGTACCGCATCCACGCCGGCGACATCAGCAACACCACCAGCATCCTGTACGGCAAGCGCACCGTCACCAACACGCGCGGCGTCGACGTTCATTCCACCGCCGTGATGGGGGTGTTCGACACGCTGGAAAAGGGGCCGCTGACCCTGCACGCGGCCTACCAGGAACGCAATGTCGACAACCAGAACCCGCCGCGCGGGCGCTTCACGTCGCTGGGCGCGTCGTGGGATCCGGGCGAGTGGTTCGTGGCCGGCGAATGGGTGCGCGCCACCAACTATGACGGCAAGCGCGTCAAGGCCATCCGCGAAGCCTGGTATGTGAACGGTGGCATGCGCTTCGGCACGCTGACGCCGTATGTGACCGTGTCCGAGCTGCGGCCGCTGACCGACACCGGCAACATCCCCGTGGCCCAGCGCACCTACGCGGCCGGCGTGCGCTGGGACGTGGCGCGCAACCTCGACTTCAAGCTGCAGTGGGACCAGCTGCACCTGGGCGCCAATTCCTACGGCACCCTGCAGAGCGTGGTGGCCGGCACGCCGCGCGGCGGCCATGTGAACGTGGTCAGCCTGCTGGCCGATTTCCTTTACTGACGGGGGGACAAATCATGCGCATGCCCGTCTCCATCCATTGCCTGCTGGCCGCGCTGCTGCTGGCCGGCAGCTGCAGCGCCGAGGTGGTGGTGATCGTCTCGGCCCGCAATCCCGTCAAGGCCCTCAGCGGCGAGCAGGCGTCCGACCTGTTCCTCGGCAAGGCGGTCGACTTCCCCAACGGCCTGCACGCGGTGCCGATCGACCAGAGCGAGGGTTCGCCGGTGCGCGACGCCTTCTACCTGAAGAGCAGCGGCAAGGCGCCGGCGCAGATGAAGGCCTACTGGGCCCACATGCTGTTCACCGGACGCGGCCAGCCGCCGGTGGAGTCCGGCGACAGCGCCGCCATCAAGCGCCTGGTGGCCGACAATCCCAACCTGGTGGGCTATATCGACCGCAGCGCGCTCGACGCCAGCGTGCGCGCGGTGCTGGCTATCCACTAACTGGCGCGCAGGTCGGCGGTGTCGACCAGACAGGCTTCGCGCACGCGCTGCACCGTGGCCGGCGACTCCATCTGGAACCACTCGTGGTGGCCGCGGTCCTGGCGCGCCGCCAGCACCGCGCGCTTGATCGCGAAGAAGGCCGCCACCGCCAGCGTCATCGGCGGCTCGCCGATCTCCTTGGCCGACAGGATGTCGCCTTCCTCCGGCGCGTTCGGCGCCAGCTCGCGCGGGAACATCATGATGTTCATCTCCAGCGGAATCGACTGCGCCGCAGGCGGCTTGTACTCCCAGGTGTTGGTGGTGTACAGCGCGCCCGGCGCCGGCCGCGTGGCGCTCGGCGCGGTGCTGGAATCGGCCGGCTGGTAGCTCAGGTCTTCGCTGGTCACGTAGCCCAGGCCCTGCACGAAGCCGCCCTCGACCTGGCCGACGTCGATGGCCGGGTTGAGGCACTTGCCGCCGTCGTACACCACGTCCGCGCGCAGGATGGTGGTCTCGCCGGTCAGCACGTCGAGCTCGACCTCCACGCAGGCCGCGCTGTAGGTGTAGCCGGTGAAGTAGTCGACTTCCTCGCCGGCCGGGTGGCCGTCCACCATCTTGAATTCCAGGTTGCCGTCGGGATGCTCGCCGCCCTCGATCGCCACCCGCGCCTGCGCCGACAGGTTGAGGCGTTCGTTGAAGGCCATGGCGACGATGTTCTTCCAGATCATGGTGGTGTAGCCATCCTGCGTGACCTCGGCGCGCCAGCCTTCCTTGTAGTCCCAGAAGTTGATGCGGTTGGCCGCGCACCAGGCGTTGCCCTTGGTGGTGAGCAGGTTCAGGCAGTAGGCCTCCAGCCGGTGGCGCAGTTCGCCGCAGGCCTGCTGCGCGGCCAGGCCGTTGAACGAGGTGCCGGTCGAGGCGCCCGTGCTTTCCGGATTGGGCACGACGGCGGTGTCGTTCTCCGCCACCCGTATCATGCCGATCGGGACGTTGAGCGCGTAGGCCACCACCTGCGCCATCTTGGTGTTGAGGCCCTGGCCCATCTCGATGCCGCCGTGGCGCAGCAGCACCGTGCCGTCCTGCGCGTACACCTCGATCAGCGCGCCGCCCTGTTCCAGCACCGCCAGGTTGAAGCCGGAGCCGTACTTGACCGGCAGCACCGAGATGCCGCGCTTGCGCCAGCGGTTGGCGGCGTTGAATTCGGCCACCGCCGCCTCGCGCACGGCGAAATCGGCCTGCTTGAGCGTGTAGTCCCACACCTCGCGCATGTAGCACGAGTCCAGCGGCTCGGCGTAGGGCGTGACCTGGCCCTGCACGTACAGGTTGCGCGCGCGCACCTGCTCGGGCGTGAGGCCGACCGCGTGGGCCGCCGCCTCGATCGCGTCCTCGACGATGATGGCGCCCTGGATCATGCCCACCGTGCGCATCGAGGTGTTGCTGGTCTTGTCGGTGCGGCAGACGTCGGTGGTGCAGGACCAGTTGGGGATGAAGTAGGCCGAGTCGCTGCGCAGCGCCATGCAGTCGCTGATGATGAAGCTGCAGTCGTAGGTGCGGCCGCCGTCGAGCCAGTAGTCGGCCTGGAAGCCGAACAGCTTGCCGTGCGTGAGCGGGTTGCTGGCGTCGCCGATGGCGATGTTGTAGTTGCCCAGCGCCGGATGGCGGTGGCCGAACATGGCGGTGTCGACCTGGCGCAGCGCGGCCATGCGCAGCGGCCGGTTCAGCTTCCACGCGCCGACCGCGGCGATGGTGCTGGCGAACGCCGACTGGCCGCACTTGCCGCCGTAGCCGCCGCCGATGCGGCGCACCCGCACGTCGACCTTGTTGACCGGCAGCGTCAGCACGCTGGCCACCGCGCCCTGCACCACGTTGGCGTCCTGGGTCGAGGCGTAGACGCGCACCTGGCGGTCCTCCACCGGCTCGACGTAACTCGACTGCGTCTCCATGTAGAAGTGCACCTGGCTGCCCACCTTCTGCCGGCTGGCCACGCGGGTGCAGCTGACTGGGCCGTACAGCTCGCTGTCGATGGAGATCCCGTGGTCCACCACAGGTTTCAGCAGGTCCGGCTGGTCGGGTGTGCGCGGCTGTACCCAGGCCAGGCTGGTGCCGCTGCGGGTGATCTTCCAGATGTGCGAATACCACGGCGCGCCGGGCGGCTGGTCCAGGTAGACCAGCTTGTTGCGTTCGGCGTCGGTGTCGGGCAGGTCGATCTGCGGGCGCTGCGCGGTGAATTGGCAGAAGTGCGTCTGCAGATAGTTGGCCGCCTCCTGCGCCAGCTGCTCGTTGCGCGCCACCACCATGCCGATGCACTGGCCGTAGCCGGTCAGGATCAGCGGCGCGCGCGCGTCGTAGTTCGGCGGCAGCGCGCCACCAGGGCAATCGGCAACGGCCACGCTGATGGCGAAGATGGGATCGTCCATCGCCATGCCGTCGATCACCCTGCCGGGTACGTCGATGGCGGTGATGTAGTCCTTCACGCCCGGATACACGGCCCGCAGCGCCGCCAGCACCTCGGCCGGCGAGGCCGGGCCGTCCACGCCCGGCACCCGGTAGACGCAGCCGCCCAGCGCGACCATGCTCTGCACCGGCGCGCCGTTCATGCCGGTCGGCGGCATCGGGATGTCGTGGATGTACTGGGCCTCGCCGGTGGCCTGCAGCATAGCCTCGATCTTCACATAGGGCACGTGCACCGGGAACTGGTCGGCGTACTCGACGTAGGCCTGCGTGCCTTTCGACACCGGCCGGTCGCCTCGTTCGCCGGCCGAGCGCAGCGCCGGCGGCACCGGCAGGCCGCGCCATTCGCAGACGGCGATGAAGAATTTGTACAGGTAGGATTCGGCCAGCTGGCGCTTGTAGGTGGCGCTGTAGCCCTCGTCGGGCAGCTGGGCGTAGCGGGCGGCGTGGCGGTCGGTCAGCGCGTCCAGCTCCTGGCGCAGCGCCGGCATGACCTGGTCCAGCGTGGCGGCGTCCCAGGTCTGGCCGCGCAGCGCCTGCTCGGCGTGCGGCATGCGGGTGGCGGTCGGCGACATGCCGCCGTACACCAGCGCGATGTCGACCACGCGCTGCTGCGCGTCGAGCTTGACGCGCATGCCGCCGTTGACGATGGAGTGGGCGTTGACCTCGCGCTGCGCGGTCTTGTAGGTCTGCGCGTATTCGTCGGCGCCGGTCAGGCGCAGCTGGTAGGACAGCAGCACGCAGCCCTCGGCGTGCTGGCGCCAGTAGGCCGGCAGGTCCAGCAGCGCCAGGGTCTTGGGCTCGGGATGCTCGGGCGTGCTCACCGTCACCGTGGCGTCCAGCGCGGCCAGCGCCGTGTACAGGTCGGACGGGAAGGGCACGCCCTGCTCGGCGTGCGTGACCACCAGCATGGTGTTGCCGGCCAGGGTGGCGGCGTTGCGCACGATGCCGCCGGCGGTGCGCCCGGCCATGTAGGCCAGCGCCTGCAGGCCGGCGTTGGCTTGCTTGCCGTTGGCGCTGTCGAGGAAGTCCAGCAGCTGGGCGTACAGCACGCCGCCGCCCAGGCGCAGCTGGCCGTCCGCCAGGCTCAGCGCGTGCAGCTCGGGCAGGTGCGAGATGTCGATGAACACATGCGGATTTTCCACCGTGCGCGGATACACGCCGATCGAGGTGTTGCCGCCGACCAGGCGCAGGTTGGCGCGGTCCTGGAAGTCGCGCATCAGGCCGATGGTGCTGGACACCGTCAGCGGCCGGAACCAGTGGTAGCCGTTGGCCGAATAGTGCACCGGACGCGGCGGCTTGCGCAGCTCGGCCGGGAAGGCGATCGCCACCGGCGCGACCCGCTCCACCTTCTCGGCCGGATCGATCTCGCACGTCATGCAGCCGGCCTCGTCGACCTGCGGATTCCAGTCGGAGGCGAAGGTCTTCTTGAAGCCGTACAGGATGGGACGGTAGCCGGTGCAGCGGCAGATGTTGCCGTCGAACATGGCCTCGATCTCCTGCTTGGTGCCGGGCTTGGGGCCGCGCTGGGCCACGGCGGCCGTCATGTTCATCACCCAGCCCGGGGTGCAGTAGCCGCACTGCGTGCCGTTGTTGCTGGCCAGCCCGTCCTGCACGGCGCTGATGCAGCCGGACTTGACGCTGCCCGTGCCTTCCACCGTGGTCACCAGCATGCCGTCCAGCGAGGCCACCGGGCGCAGGCAGGAGTTGACCGAGCGGTGCTCGACCTGCTGGGTGGTCTCGTTCCAGCTCGACAGCATGACGGTGCAGGCGCCGCAACCGCCTTGCTTGCAGCCGATCTTGGTGCCGGTCAGGCCCACTTCCGGCGAGCGCAGGTAGTCGGCCAGCAGCACGGTCGGATCGACCGTGGGCAGCTGGACCCGTTCGCCGTTGAGATAGAACACGAGGTCAGGCGTTTGATTGGATGAGGACATGTAGCGGCTCCTGTGGCATGGGTGAGATGGTTCAGCGTGGCAAATTCTATATGGCAACAAACATTATTCTGCGCATATTTTGCCAAGAGAAAACTCACCAATTAACACCTGCCACGCTTTTCCGCGATTGATATTCAAGAATTCATGGTCCTATGGTGAATCCAATGGACGAAATCGTTTCCAATTGTGAAAAAACCACAGACTGACGGGCCGGGACCCTGCGCGGAGAGGGCCGCTCAACGCGAGCGCGCTTCTTCGCGCCGTTGGATGATGAAGGTCTTCAAGTCCTCGAAGGTGACCACGCCGCGCTGGGCGGTGTCGATATGGTCGAAATTCTTTTCCACGAAGCCCAGACCGGCGTTGTGCGCCTCCTCGCGGCTCAGGCTGCCGCTACCGTCGAGGTCGGCTTCTTCAAAACGTTTTTTCAGTTTTTGCATGGCCTGGTATTGCAGCACCGGACTGGGGGCGCCGTCGCGCGGCGGCTTGCGCATGGCCGGCGGGAGGTGGGGATCGGGATGGAGCGGCGCCGACATCATGGCCGGCGCGGCGGCATCCGGCGGCGGCGCCTGGGTTTGGGCGTGCGCGCAGGCGCAGGCCATGGCGGCGGCCAGCGTGGCAAAGCGGACTAGCTGATTCATTGTCGTCTCCCCCCGCGCCGCATATTCGGCCTGGCGCATGGCATATATCGCCACTGTGACGCGGTTGAGGAAATTAATCAAATCTCTTGGCTGGGCGCGGCGTGCGGTGTCGCCCGGATACGTCACTTGGCCGCTTGCGTAATTTTTGAGCACAATTGCCGGATTTGCACCCGGCCGGCGCGGCTATCGATGCCAGAAGCCGGCGTGCGCCAGGCGCGCCTCGTCCTCGCGCAGCGGGCCGACGACTTCGGTGGGGCGCTGGCCGCGCGCGAACACCTCGCGGCAGGGCAGCGACAGGGTGGGATTTTCGGGATCGCTGCCGGTCAGTGCCAGCAGGCTGGCCTCGGACATCGCATACACCACCCGCCCCACGCCGCTCCAGTAGGTGCCGCCCGCGCACATGGCGCAGGGTTCGGCGTTGGCGTACAGCGTGGCCGTGGCCAGCTGCTCCGGGCTGTGGCGCTGCGAGGCCTGGCGCAGCGCGTTCATCTCCGCGTGCGCGGTGCGGTCGCTGCTGGAGGCGTTCATCGCTTCGGCGATCACCGTGCCGTCGGCGGCGACCACCATCGCGGCGAAGGGATGGTGGCCCTCGTCGCGCGAGCGCTGCGCCAGCGCCAGCACGCGGGTGATGAATTCGTGGTCCTGGGCGGTGCTCATGCTCTCTCCTGATCGTTGCGCAGGACGCCGTAGCGCAGGTCCCGCTGTTTGAGGTAGCCGCGGTAGGCCAGCGAAATGCGGTCGCAGGCCACCGAGACTTCGGCGCCGGGTATCAGCGGCAGCCTGCTTGGGCTCTGGCTTTCCAGTATCGGCCGGTCCTGCAGGAAGATGGTGTCCTGGAACTGGCGCAGTTCGTCGTCGCCGGAGCTGAAGTCGTCCAGCGCCAGGATGATCCAGACGCGGGTGGTGGTTTCGGTCAGCGGTTGCAGCATCAGCGCGATGGCTTCGCGCACGCTGGCCACCGGATGCTTGGTCAGCACGGCGGTCAATGGCCGCACCACGCGGTAGGTGTATTCGATGTCGGCGCCGGTGGTGGCGGCCATGCTGGCCTGCGGCTGCCATGCGCGGCACTGTTTGGCCCAGACGCCGCTGCCGTAATCGGGGTCGTCGAAGTTCTCGACGCTGTAGTTGGCGATGGCGGCCTGCTCCTGCACTCCCAGTATGCCCTCGTGGACAAAGGCGAAATGCGCCATGTCGAGGAAGTTTTCGACGATGCGCGGGCCGCTGCTTTGCACCTCGTACGGGCCGCACCAGACCTTGCGCAAGGCCTGGTCGGCAAACTCGGGAAACGGCGGAGGGCTTGCCATATCGGGCTCGCCGAGGCAGACCCACACCAGGCCATAGCATTCCCGCACGTGGTAGGTGGCCACTTGCGCCTTCAGCTTGGCCTCGCCCAGCGCGGGCAGGGCGGGGATGTGCTGGCAGCGGCCTTCGCGGCCGAAGGCCCAGCCATGGTAGGCGCAACGCAGCCTGTCGTTGTGCAGGGCGCCCATCGACAGGCGGGTGCCGCGATGCGGGCAGCGGTCCTCCCATGCGTGCAGCACGCCGCCGCTGTCGCGCCACAGGACGAGGCGCGTGTCCAGCAGGTCGGTGGCCGTGAGCGCGCCGGTCGCGATCCCTTGCGAGAGCGCGACCGGGTGCCAGTCGTTCAACAGGACCGGGTCGGGCTTCACTTCGGAATCGAGCCTTCCACACCCTGCACGTAGAAGTTCATCGACAGCAGGTCCTTCACCGGCACCACCACGCCGGCGGCGTACTTGACGGCGCCCGACTGGTCCTTGATCGGGCCGGTGAACGGCGCGAAGGTGCCGGCGGTGAGCGCGGCCTTCTTCTCCTCGAACACCTTGGCCGCTTCCGCAGGCACCACGGCGTTCAGCGCCGACATCTTGACCATGCCTTCCTTCATGCCGCCACGGTACTCGCCGGTTTTCCAGGTGCCGGCGATGACCGCCTTGGCGGTTTCGGTGTAGTAGGTGGCCCAGTTGTTGGTGGCCGCCGTCAGGTGCGCCTTCGGTGCGAACTTGGACATGTCCGAATCCCAGCCGAACGCGTACACGCCTTTTTCCTGCGCCACCTGCAGCGTGGCCGGCGAGTCGGTGTTCTGCGCCATCACATCCGCGCCTTGCGCCACCAGGGTTTCCGCCGCCTGGCGTTCCTTGGCCGGGTCGTACCACGAGTTCACCCAGATCACCTTGGTCTTGATGCCCGGATTGACGCTCTGCGCGCCCAGCGTGTAGGCGTTGATGTTGCGGATCACCTCGGGCACGGGGAAGGAGGCGATGAAGCCCAGCGTCTTCGACTTGGTCATCTTGCCGGCGATGACGCCGTTCAGATAGGCGCCCTCGTACAGGCGCGATTCGTAGGTGCCCATGTTCTTGCCGGTCTTGAAGCCGGTGGCGTGCAGGAACACCACGCCCGGCGTGGCCTTGGCGACTTTCTCGGTCGGGTTCATATAGCCGAAGGAGGTGGTGAAAATCAGCTTGTTCCCCTCGGCGACCAGCTTGCGGATCACGCGCTCGGCGTCCGCGCCTTCCGGCACGTTTTCGACGTAGGTGGTCTTGACCTTGGCGCCGAGTTCCTTCTCCATCGCCAGGCGGCCCTGGTCGTGGGCGTAGGTCCAGCCGGCGTCGCCGACCGGGCCGACGTAGACGAAGCCTATCTTCAGCGGCTCCGCTGCGAAGGCGGAGGCGGACATGCCGATGGTGGCGGCGGCCAGTGCGGCCAGGGCCAGTACTTTGCGACGATTGATCATACGGTTTCCTTTGATGGGCAGGGTTTAGAAGTGGTATTCGGCGCGGACCATCGGCGTCTTGGCCGTTGCGCCGGGGTTGTTGGTGTCCGGGTTGCCGAACTTGTTTTTCCAGAACTGGTACTCGACGCCGACCTTGAAGGTGTTCTTGGCCGCGCCGACCGCGCCGCTCATGTCGTACATGATCTGCATGTCGATGTTGGTCTCGCGCGCGGTGTCGCCGCCGAATTCGTTCTTGCCCTTGGTGCCGATGAAGTTGGCGAAGCCTTCGAACGACAGCGGAATGCCGACGTTGAACGGGATGCCCCAGGCGGCGGTCAGCATCGGGTGGGTCTTGTAGGCGTAGCGCGGGGTGGCGGCGCCGGTGAAGGTGTTGTACGGCGCGTTGCTCTCCCACAGGGCGAGCAGGCTGATGTCGAGGAAGCCCGGCACGTCCATCATCAGCGTCGGGCCGGCGACCACCATGCGCTTCTTGGAGTTGTAGCCGGCGTCGGTCTTGCTGTTGAAATCGAAGCCCGCCGTGGCGCCGACGCCGCGCACAGGACCGAAGGCCCAGCTGTTGCCGGTGACCTTGCCCAGGTCCAGCGTGTGGCGGTACAGCGCGTAGGCTTCATGCGCGCCGCTCTTGGCGCCGGCCGACGACGGGTCCACTTCCGACGACATCAGCAAGTCGACGCTGAAGAAGTTCTTGCCGTACTTGTAGCCGGAGACGCTGCTCAGGTTGACGATGTTCTTGGTGATGTCCTTGTCGTTGAACGGTTCGGCGAACTTGGTGCCGTAGCGGTAGCTGAGCGAGGTGTCGCTCCAGTCGGCGGCGTGGGCGGCGCAGGCGCAGCAGGCGAGGAGGGCGAAGGCGGTGCGGGAGGCGAGACGGGACATCATGGAACTCCATTCAGTGAGATAAAGGACGGCACGGTTTGTAAGAACTTCTTTTGTATCCAATTCGTTTTGGTGATTGGATTCAATCTCATCGACATCTCTAGCAATTCCCGGGCCAAGCGATCAGTAGCCGGACAGCGCCTCGGCCAGGTTCACTTTCTTGTCCTGCTCATGCAGGTGCAGGCGCGCTTCGATTTCCAGCAGGTGGTGCTCGATCAAATGAATGGCTTCCTTGACCTTGCGCTGCTCGATCAGCGTGGCCAGGTCCTGGTGCTCGTCGTTCTCGCACATGGTGGCGCCGGGCGCCTCGTACAGCGCGATGATCAGCGAGCAGCGCGACACCAGCTCCGCCATGAAGCGCTGCAGCACCTGGTTGCCGGCCAGCTCCGCCAGCAGGATGTGGAACTCGCCGCCCAATCGTATCCAGCCGGCGCGGTCGCCGGTGCGGCGGGCCTGGTCCTCGGCGTGCAGCGCGGCGCGGATCTGCTTGAGCGAGGCGGGGGTGGCGTTGCGTATCACCAGCGGCACGATCTCGCGTTCGATGGCGCGGCGGGCGGCGAAGATGTCGCGCGCTTCCTCCGGCGTGGGCGAGGCGATCACCGCGCCGCGATTGGGCCGCAGCTCGATGATGTGGTCGTGCGCCAGCCGTTGCAGCGCCTTGCGCACGGTGGTGCGGCTGACCTGATACAGCTCGCAGAAATCGGCTTCGCCCAGGTGGGTGCCGGGCGGCAGGCGGTGGCTCATGACGGCGTTGACGACCGCGCGGTAGATGCGCAGGTCGACGGCGGTGGTGCCGCGCTTGATGGCGGCAGGCGCGCCCGCGACAGCGGCCGCGGTATCGGCCTTGCGAGGTTTGCGTTTGCCTTGTAATGGCATCGATCGATTCTCCGTGAGGGTGGTGCTCACACTGCATAAAGCAGGAACCATGCTAACTACATCGTGTACAAAGCTGCGGTGAAGCTGTCTTGTATTGTGTACGAAAATACTTTGTTTTGTCCTCATTTTTGAGCGCCGCGCACATTTTTGGTGAAAAACTGTGTCATATTTAGTGCACTCTCCGGTCCAAAACAGAGCATTTCGGGCGGATCGCGTGTGGCATGCTAATTGCGTCTGTTTTTGTATTCAATTTGTATACGATGAGGGAAGCGCCGATGACAGAGCCGCGCCTGAAGATGCTGGGCATCTCCAAGATTTACCCTTCCGTGGTGGCCAACGCCGCGGTCGACCTGACCGTCATGCCGGGCGAGATCCACGCCGTGCTGGGCGAGAACGGCGCCGGCAAAAGCACGCTGATGAAGATCATCTACGGCGTGACAAGGCCCGATGAAGGCCAGATCATGTGGGAGGGGAAGCAGGTCCACATCCACTCGCCGCACGATGCGCGCAAGCTGGGCATCGGCATGGTGTTCCAGCACTTCGCGCTGTTCGAGACGCTGACCGTGGCCGAGAACATCGCGCTGGCGCTGGACGAGAAGATCGCGCCGGCCGCGCTGGCGCCGCGCATCCGCGCCGTCTCCGAACAATACGGTTTGCCGCTGGACCCGCAACGGCTGGTGCACAGCATGTCGGTGGGCGAGCGGCAGCGGGTGGAGATCGTGCGCTGCCTGCTGCAGTCGCCACGGCTGCTGATCATGGACGAGCCGACCTCGGTGCTGACGCCGGACGCGGTGCTCAAGCTGTTCGAATCGCTGCGGCGCCTGGCCTCCGAGGGCGTCAGTATCCTGTACATCAGCCACAAGCTCGACGAGATCCAGTCGCTGTGCGACAAGGCCACCGTGCTGCGCGGCGGGCGCGTGTCCGGCACCGCCAACCCGAAGGAGGAAAGCGCCAAGTCGCTGGCGGAGCTGATGATAGGCCGCGAGCTGCCGGTGTGCGTGCACAAGCCGCGCGAACCGGGCGAGGTGCTGCTGGCGCTCGACAAGCTCAATGTGCGCAGCGACGATCCGTTCGGCACGCGGCTCAAGGACGTCAGCCTGGAGCTGCGCAGCGGCGAGATCGTCGGCATCGCCGGCATCTCCGGCAACGGCCAGCAGGAGCTGCTGAAGGCCATCTCCGGTGAGCGCGCGCTGGCCGCCGGCAGCGGCGTGGTCCGCCTGTGCGGGCGGGACGTGGGCAGGCTAGATGCCGCGCAACGGCGCCAGCTGGGGCTTGGCTTCGTGCCAGAGGAGCGGCTGGGTCGCGGCGCCGCGCCCGACCTGTCGCTGGCCGACAACGCGTTGCTGACCGGCTATCTGCCGGCGGCCAACACCGGCATGGTCAAGCGCGGCCTGATACAGCGCGGCGCGGTGCGCGAGTTCGCGCGCAAGGTGATCGAGCGCTTCAACGTCAAGTGCGGCGGCGAGCAGTCGGCGGCGGCCAGCCTCTCGGGCGGCAACCTGCAGAAGTTCATCGTCGGCCGCGAGATCGCGCTGGCGCCGAAGGTGATGGTGTTCGCGCAGCCCACGTGGGGCGTGGACATCGGCGCCGCCATGCTGATACGGCAGGCCATCATCGACATGCGCGACCAGGGCGTGGCGGTGCTGGTGCTGTCGGAGGAGCTGGACGAATTGTTCATGATGAGCGACCGCATCGCCGTGCTGGCGGACGGGCGCTTGTCGCAGGCGGTGCCGGCGGGCGGCACCAGCATCAACCAGATCGGCGTTTGGATGAGCGGCGATTTCGACTACCAGGGAGCAGAACATGTCGCGGCTTGAACGACGTCCCGAACCTTCGCGTTCGATGATGCTGGCGTCGCCGCTGATCGCGGCGGCGGCCATGCTGCTCACCGGCTCCGCGCTGTTCTTCTTCCTCGGACAGGAGCCGCTGCACGCCTTCTACGTCTACTTCATCAAGCCGTGGACCACGCTGTACGGCGTCGGCGAACTGCTGCTGAAGGCCACGCCGCTGATCCTGTGTGGCGTGGGCCTGGCGATAGGCTTTCGCGCCAACGTCGCCAACATCGGCGCCGACGGCCAGCTGACGGTGGGCGCGATCGCCGCCGGCGCGGTGGCGCTGTATTTCGACGAGGTGCAGGCCTGGTGGGTGCTGCCGCTGATGTTGGTGGCGGGCGCGCTGGGCGGCATGCTGTGGGCCGCCATCCCCGCGCTGCTGCGCACGCGCTTCAACACCAGCGAGATTCTCGTGAGCCTGATGCTGGTGTACGTGGCGTATCACTTGCTGAGCTACCTGGTGCACGGGCCGATGCGCGATCCGGCCGGCTTCAACTTCCCGCAGTCGAAGATGTTCAGCGACTCGGCCACCTTGCCGCTGCTGGTGGAAGGACTGCGGCTGAACGCGGCCTTCATCCTGTCGCTGGTCGCGGCGGTGGCGGCCTGGTTCTTCTGCAAGCACACCTTCGCCGGCTACCGCATGCAGGTGAGCGGCATGGCGCCGGCCGCCGCGCTGTACGCCGGCTTCAGCGAGCCGCGCAACGTGTGGCTGGCCTTCATGGTCAGCGGCGCCTTGTCCGGCATCGCCGGCGTGGGCGAGGTGGCGGGGCCGCTGGGGCAGATGCAGCCGTCGGTGTCGGCCGGCTATGGCTTCGCGGCCATCATCGTCGCCTACGTCGGGCGCTTGCATCCGCTGGGCGTGGTGCTGTCGGCGTTGCTGATGTCGCTGCTGTACATCGGCGGCGAGACGGCGCAGATCGAGCTGCAGGTGCCGTCGGCGATCACCGGCATGTTCCAGGGACTGTTGCTGTTTTATTTGCTGGCCGCCGACCTGTTCATCCACTACCGCTTCAAGCCGCGCGCGCGGCACCTGCCCGTCACCGTTGGAGAAACCGCATGATCAGCACCGAACTGTTAATCGCCTTCCTCGCCAGCACGGCGGGCGCCGCCACGCCGCTGGTGGTGGCCTCGATGGGCGAGCTGGTGACCGAGCGTTCCGGCGTGCTCAATCTGGGCATGGAGGGTATGATGCTGGTGGGCGCGGTGGTGGGCTTCGGCGTCACGCTGGGCACGGGGCAGATGTGGCTTGGCTTGCTGGCGGCGATAGTGGCCGGCATGCTGATGTCGCTGATCTTCGGCTTCCTGGTGCTGACGCTGCAGACCAACCAGGTGGCCACCGGACTGGCGTTGACCTTGTTCGGCCTCGGGCTGTCGGCCTTCATGGGGCGCGGGCTGGTGGGACAGACGGTGGAGCCGATGCCGCACCTGCATTTTCCGCTGTTGTCCGATTTGCCGTTCGTGGGGCCGCTGCTGTTCCGTTTCGACGCGATGGTGTACGGCTCGGTGGTGCTGGTGCTGCTGGTGGGCTGGATGCTGGCGCGCACGCGGCTTGGGCTGGTGATACGCGCGGTGGGCGAGTCGCCGCACAGCGCCCATGCGATCGGCTTTCCGGTGATCGGCCTGCGCTACGGCACGGTGCTGTTCGGCGGCGCCATGGCCGGCCTGGGCGGCGCCTACCTGTCGCTGGCGCTGACGCCGATGTGGGTCGAGGGCATGACGGCGGGGCGCGGCTGGATCGCGCTGGCGCAGGTGGTGTTCGCGACGTGGAAGCCGCGCGGCGTGATGGTGGGCGCCTATCTGTTCGGCGGCGTGACGGTGCTGCAGTTCCACGGGCAGGGCATGGGGCTGGACATCCCGTCCGAATTCCTGTCGATGCTGCCCTACCTGGCCACGATCGTGGTGCTGGTCATCATTTGCCGGAACCCGCAGACAATCTTGTTGAATAAGCCAATGTCTCTGGGGCAAAATTTCAAACCGGACTGACGCTTGTTGCGTTCGCACCCGAAAAATTTGATGTAGGTCAAAAATCGCCTAGAAAACCGGTAGTAAAAATTCCTCGCGACAATTGGTGATTTTGTCGCAGGGATATTGCCGGTATTCTGGACTCATTGGCTACTGGCCAATGGCGCTCCCCAAACCCCGGCACGCCCTTTCCGTTTATAAAAAAAGGAATGGCCATGCGCATCAACAGTCCAATCACGCAAAACGAGTATCTGATGGAAGACGGCAAGACCATCGTCTCCAGCACGGATTTGCAGGGCAATATCAACTACGCCAATCCCTATTTCATCGAGGTCAGCGGCTTCACCGAGCAGGAGCTGATCGGCGCGCCGCAGAATATCGTGCGCCACCCCGACATGCCGGTCGAGGCGTTTGCCGACCTGTGGCGGACGATCAAGTCGGGCATGCCGTGGACCGGCCTGGTGAAGAACCGCTGCAAGAACGGCGACTATTACTGGGTGATGGCGAACGTGACGCCGGTGATCGAACAGGGCAAGCCGATCGGCTACCTGTCCGTGCGGACCAAGCCCAGCCGCGAGCAGGTGCGCGAGGCGGACGACGTGTATCGCCAGTTCAAGGCCGGCAATCCGCGCCGGCTGCGCATCGTCAACGGGCGGGTGCGGTCGACCGGCGTGGTGACGCGGCTGGCGGGCATGCTGAGCATGTCGCTGGCGCGCCAGATCGGCGTAGTGACGCTGCTGACCAGCGGCGTGCTGGCCTTGCTGGCCTTTGCGTTGCTGGGCATGGGTGACGCGGGCATCGTCGCGCTGCGCAGCTGGATGGGAGCGCTGGCGCTGATCGCCATGCTGGGCATGGCCTGGTTCGGCCGCAGCCTGTACCTGAACGTGGCGCTGCCGCTGCGGCAGGCCACGCGGGCGGCGCGCATGATGGCCGGCGGCGATTTGAGTGCGGCCTTCGATATCCGGCGCGACGATGAAGTCGGGCAGTTGCTGGTGGCGCTGCGGCAGACCAATATCAACCTGCACAGCATCATCGGCGACGTCCGCGCCAACTTCGACCAGATATCGCTGGCGACCGGCGAAATCGCGGACGGCAACCTGGATCTGTCGGGGCGCACGGAGTCGCAGGCGTCCAGCCTGCAGCAGACGGCGGCCAGCATGGAGCAGCTGACGTCGACCGTCCAGCAGAGCGCCTGCAATGTCGCCAGCGCCAATGAACTGGCGGAGCGGGCGTCGGCGGTGGCGGCGCAGGGCGGCAGCATCGTGTCGCAGGTGGTGACGACGATGGACGACATCAGTGCCTCGTCGAACAAGGTGCTCGACATCATCGGCCTGATCGAGGGCATCGCCTTCCAGACCAATATCCTGGCGCTGAACGCGGCGGTGGAGGCGGCGCGCGCCGGCGAGGACGGGCGCGGCTTCGCCGTGGTGGCCAGCGAGGTGCGCAACCTGGCGCAGCGCTCTGCTACGGCGGCCAAGGACATCAAGATACTGATCGACCAGTCGATCCAGAAGGTGCGGGCCGGGACAGTGCTGACCACCAGCGCCGGCGTGACGATGAATCAGGTGATCGAATCGGTGGACCGGGTGTCGCGCGTGATGGAAGAGATTTCGAATTCGACCCGCGAGCAGAGCGACGGCATCGTGCAGGTCAACCAGGCGGTGATACAGATCGACGACATCACACAGCAGAACGCGGCGCTGGTGGAGCAGGCCGCGGCGGCGGCCGGCAACCTGGCGCAGCAGACGCGCTGCGTGTCGCAGGCGATGGCGGTGTTCAAGCTGCGCGGCGGGCTGGTGGTGCGGCAGCCGTCCGCCGCGCAGGCCGGCCAGGCGAAGCCGAAGCTCAAGCTGCTGGCCTGACGGTTTATCATGCTGGTTTGACGCGGCAATTCAGGATGCAGCATGGACAAGGCAGTACGGGTAACGCTGGCGGGACAGGGATGGACCTTCGACGCGCAGGCACCGGCGACGGTGCTGCAAAGCGCGGAGCGCGCCGGCGTGCGCCTGCCCAGTTCATGCCGCAACGGCACCTGCCGCACCTGCATCTGCCTGAGCACCGGCGGCACGGTGCGTTACCTGATCGAGTGGCCGGGCCTGAGCGCGGACGAAAAGCGCGAAGGCTACATCCTGCCTTGCGTGGCCATCGCCGAAACCGACCTGCTCATACTGGCGCCTGCTGCCTCCAGGTTCGCTTGACCTGACACACGATGTGCTGTGACCGACAGCAACCGCCCCAAATCGGACTTTCGCATTCATCAGCGCAGCCTTGCAATTAATTATTTTAGATCGTCAATCTTCATCTCCGGTGTAGTAATCCTCAGCTTCGTTATTCCAGTCAAAAGAATTCCTGAAATCATTAATATCTATTGAAGGGATAAGGCGCTCAATAATTTCCGACTCCGACATGAACCAGTTGAATTTAACTTCCCGCTTAAAACGACGCCAATCTTTAATTAACATCCAATCACGTACCACACCGAAGATTGTGCTTTCGCGATCTAACTCCTTAGCTACATTGGCGTAATTTTGAGGAACAATCTCTGCAAGATCATTAATTTTCTTAATGCCAAATTCGTGTAGTTCTCGAACCAACTCTGATAATTCCGATACCCAATTCGTATCATGAATAGCTAGCCCGTTTTGTTGTGCCCAATGATTTACATATGCCGCTAGACTTAATGAGTCAACTCCAAAATTCAGGTCGCCGTGATTGGTCCGATCCTGCAATTTTCTTGAATATCTATCGATTGCCTTTGCAGTTTCATCGAATCCTTTGTCTGCGATTTCTAGCAGGCCTGCATAAAGGTACAGCTGGCGTTCGAGTTCTGGAGGGAGCGTCTCAGAAAATTTGTATTTTCGATCATGTGCAAGCTCGGCCCAAGCGTGTTGGAGAATTGTCCGTACTTGAAATTCAAATTTAAGTTTTGAGAATCCTTTATACTCATCAATTTCAGCGCGCTTAGGACCGAGGCCGCATACGTAATGAACCGAGCGATAGCCCACCTGATTTGTTGATAGAAGAGAATCTTTATCGAGCGAATTCTCTGCGTCGACTTCGAAAGCAGTTGCGATTAGCTCACCAACTTTCTTGACATCAGATTCAAAATAAAGTACGATTCTAATCCCAGATAAATCGGTCAAGCTTTGCATTGGATTAGAATATTTTTTTCTTTTTATTTTATCCAGTGTTGATGATTTTTCTTTGGTACGACCAACGACCGTTAAATAATCAATCTCATTTTCGTGGAGCAGGCTTTCTACGATCGATACCACTGACTTAGTAAGTCTTTTTTGTATTGGCAGAATGGAGTCTAACCATTCTTCGTGCTGATTTGTCGTCATATGTATTTTTGAGCGGCGTATTAATTTCCATTTGTCATTACTTATGTTCCTCCACTAGGTCCGTCCGGTACAGCCGTACGCGGCTGATGGCTATAGAGTAGCATCTTGCTCTTGCAAAAAATTCACGAATTGTCACGACAGGCGACACCGGCCCCATCTCGGACTTTCATAATGTTTCTTCATCTCCAAGCAGTTTTTCATTGGCCTAACGCCTAAGAAAATGGAAAATACTCTTTATGTAAAAAACGAATCTGCTAACGTCTTTCATAGATACGAACTACATCAATTGATATTTGATCTACCGCTTCCTGTTTGGTATCGAAAATTATTCCCGCTTTGAAGTCTCCACGTAAAATTGCACTCATGTGAGCATACTGATTATTAACATCTTGATTAAAGAATTCTTGATCAAGATCGGCTTGATTTGCAAAATACTCTGACGCAAACATGTCAACTTCAAGGTCGAGCATTCGCATGTCAAATTTGAAGCTAATGTATATTCGATCCTTGGCCACCCTAGCAAAAGAGAGAAATTCATAGTCTTCAATTCCCTCAAAAAGCGTCCACCGAGCTTGATTTATTGCCTGCACAGCTCGGGCAGAGAACCCTGCATCCACTAGCATGGTGCGTACAGCTGGCACCTTAAGTTCACGCAAATAAATCATTGCAGCATCTTGGGCTATGTCTTCTATATTATCTTGATGCTTGTCTTGGAATTGCTCTACGTCAAAATCGGAAACCAACTGTTCTATATGCGTGTCCGCAAACTGTCTCAAGGATGCGTACAACAGAAAGGAGTTTTCAATTTTTCGACTACTTAAATCTGCTTGAAGGTCAGAATGTAATTGAGGTGTACCAGCACTTTGCTCCCAAAAATCTTTTGTATTGGCATTTATGAACGCGACAGGTGTAACGCTACTGATCGAGGAAAGGTAGGCAAGAACCGACTCCCACATAAGTGAATCTCTGTAACCCTTTTCTTTTTCACGGAATGGCCGTCGCGAATGAATCGCCCTATTCACCAATGGACCATGCGGTAAATTTTCGTACGTCAAAATGACGCAGTTAGGGAAATGTCGTCGCACTACGCCTGCAAAGTCATAAGTTGGCCTCGCTGGCATAGTGGGAAGCAGCGATTTATCAACGCGCAACTCGTCGAATTGACGAGGTAAGCTCTCAACAACGTTAATAAACGTTGTCCATCTTTGTTCAAACTTTGCTTCTATCTCATCTACCACAACCTGAGGGATAAGCAATGTGGCCGTTGTATTCTTACAATAACTGGCGAGCAAAGCAAACTGCGGACTGGTTAGAAACCAATTTTCAAAATATATATTAGTGTCGAGAATGATAAGCATTTTTTTCGGGTATTTGTGTCGTCAGGAGTTGCGCATAGCGATGTGGTGCCGCTCGTGGCCGAAAATCGTCACTCAAGTGATTCCAGCACTTTCGTGAAGGCAGGTAATTTTAGTTCCACGGTCTTTTTGCCGTACTCATCTTTGCTCAACGGGCCAAGAACGACGTCTGACAAATTCGCTAAATCGGAGTCGCGTAGTGAGTCGATTATAAAATAGTCGGTTTTACTCCTGTCCCCAGCGGGATGCTGTTTAGCTACTACATAACGACCGTTCCATCCGACAGCAAAGACCATAGCATCCACGCGCCCAATCCAAGAGCCTTTGCCGAGGTCCCTACACAAGGAGATATTGTCAGCGGTGTCTATCCACAATAGGGCGTAAGGGCCTGCACGCCACTCGATACCAGAATCGAAAAGACTGCATGAGGTAACGCTAGCTGCGAGACCTAAAACAATCAACAGCCTAAATATTCGCATCATCATCTTGATGAACGGTGTTTCATTGAATGTCCGATTCTAGCCGATGTCGGCCAACGTCGAGCGTAAGTTCAAATGACACGAGGCACACCTGGCAGCCTGTCACTTGGTGCTTCTCCAACCGCAACTAAAGCCAAAACCATGTCGAAGTCGTCGGCGAGTGATATGCGTTTTTTAACGTCAGGGAGGTACTCGGCACGGGTTCTAATAGCACTGGCAGCATTTAACACGACAGCTAAGAATTGTTTCGATAGAACGCTCTCCGTCTTCAGCTTCTCGGCCACCTCGCAAATGTACGAGTACAAGTTCTTGAAGGCAGCCTCGTCGAAAGCGTCCGCCATCACGAGCCGTCCGGTTGCTTTGTCATTTAGCTCTTCCAGTTCGATATCGGGCATTCTGTGTTCATCCATCCTATTTTGTATTATTCGTGACCGTCGGCTTCTGGCCGATTGTACGCCGTCGCGGTGTGGCCGTCCTCGACTCCTATTGCCTCGAAGCTGGCACTTCGGATTCAGAAGGCCCCTGGGGCCGACTCAAGGATCAACCAACGGGTATGGCGTTTTGGACCTAGTGCGTTGCAATCCTATGTATTGGGCCAGCCGACTGGCCATTGCTCCTTATGGTTCCTTGTGCTGCCGTAAATAGCTACACCCATCCTAATTTCGCTTGTGCACTTTGCTGTAAGCTTAAAGAATTCGCCCTTATGAATTGGCTTGCCGTCTTTTCCGATGTAGAAGCTGCCTCTTGGATTTGATGGTGCAGGAGTGCGCTGCAATTCAATAACGACTGAAAAAAGAACCGACGACAGATCTGCCGATGAGACACTATGTTTTTGCATGTCCTCTAGCAGCCAAGCATTAAGTTCATAGGCTATCGAAATTGGCGCAATGGAATTGCCATTGAATGTACACTTTCGATCTAAGACATTAATAATGAGAACACCCGAACCAAGTGCTTGGAGCTCGGCATATGAGTTCATCAGCCTCCAGCCGCAAAACATCGCACAAAATGTTTCAGCGGCATGATTTAAACGCTTCCGCCCCATACCAAGTCTTTCATCAATGTTAATGCGAGCAAAATTCACCAGGTTTGACCGGCAGCTTCTGGCCGCTAGATGACTCTTCTACGAGAAAAACTCCGCCAACAAAAAACTAAAGCTAAGGCAATAAATATGAAGTCGAACGCGATAACCAACTGCTCTGATAATACAGACGGAAATATCTCGTTGAAAAATGTGTGCGCTAACCAGAAGATCACAGCCAAGGATCCTACCCACTGCTTATTCCAAGCGAACCCAGTCACGGCAACAACTGAACCAACAATGCCCAAGATAGTAATGATACGCATTCTAAAACCTCACGAAATTCGAGTGTCCGATCATGGCCGACCTCGGCCGATGGCACGCAGGATAACATTTTACTCATTTATAAAATTCACGAATTTTCACACATGGCGGAATTTTCCCATTGCTTTCGGCCGGCCCGCCGACGGTATCTCTCAGGAGAGCAGCTGAATCGATCGTTTAAAAGTTGTCTATGGCTGGCCTGAAACTTATTGGAATATTATGAAAAGAAAACTCAGACCTTGTCCCGTCGTAAGATAATTTTGACTGTAGATTTTTATGGCCCTATGTGAGATTTTGCTCGCGTTTTATATCTCGGACTCTATGAACTTGTCTCTGAAGTTCGCAAAAAGCATCTGCCGAATCAGAGGAATAGGCGACGGTTTGCGAATGGGGAGCCAAATACGAGTTTCGGCTCCGTAGGTGTGAAACGAGAGCTGATAAGCACCACGCCAACGATTCGGATTTTTGGTGAAAATTACCGAATTTATTTCCGACTGACGAAAGGTCTTCCTCCTCCACGGTGCACTTCCGTAGCAAAGAACTACACCATCCTCAATTTTTATGAGCGGAGTTCTTCTTTGATAGATTCCAACAACTATTCCGAGAATTCCGAAAATACACAGTGACGCTATCGAAAAATAAAAGAAAATATTGGAAATTTCTTTCTGGTGATGCAGCCAAATACTAAAGAACTGTGGGAGCACTATAAAGGGGAAAATAAATCTAGTAGAAGTCTGATTGGAATTTTTCCAGCGGTGCAGGATTGAGTCCTGAGCGACGTTGGAATATCGAGCTCTGTATATTAATTGATCGCCTATCGCGTCAACCTGTTCTTTTGATAGCATTTATTATTCCGACTGTACTAAAACAAAGTGAGATCGCCGTCACGGACCTATATATATGATTCACATAGGTACCGCTCCAATTTCTTTTGCTGGCCGGTCGCAGCCAACGATTCTTCAACTATCCAAGGTAATCCGCAAGGCGACTACTGATATACGACCAGCACGTAGTGATTCAGGCGTGAGGCTCGCTGATAGAAATTGCTGATTTTTTTAAAGGACGGGACGAGAAATTGGTCAAGCACCTGGTCAGGCTCAGTTTCCCAATCCATGCCACCGACTTCAAATCTAGCCATCTCCTTTCGGTCAAACTGCTTACGAAGCGCAGTAAGATCGAACTCCGCAAACGAGACCGCCAGCAGTTTGACTTCATCTGGCCGAAATACTCTTGCAGCACCAAGTCCAAAGTTCAACGACGGCTCTCGTTCATTCGCGGCCCCGCGCCCCTCGATTGCCTTTAAAAGTGAATCAGATTCTTGGGTATCAGGAGGGCAGCCGAGTTCTTCAATTGACTTCGCGACCAGTTGCTTGAACTCCTCTCGCGATGCTTTTTGGTCTACGTCCTTGTCGCGCGCCCATCCCCACGCCGCTTCATGACACTTCTCAACCCGCTTCTTTGGCGAAGTAAGCCATGACAAAACTTCCCAGTCCTTGTCATTGTCGATCATGCTCGCCTTTGCAAACCTTGGATCGCTGTGGATATTCCAAATAAGGGCTGGCTTCGCCTTCAACGTTGCGAGTTGAGTGGCATCTACATCGAGATAGTACGCTACGATTCCCATCAAATTTCCGTTTCAAAAGCCGGAAAGCTTTCGCTCCATTTTGCATACAACTTAGCATCCGTGACGCTAATTCATCGAATTTCTGCTCCTGGCCGTTAGGCGGCGCTAGGATATCTTTGTCGAATAACTAGTCAAAACCATATGACCACCAATTTCGAGTACTTCTGTAGGGTCACCCACTGGACCGGCTGCCACGAAATTTCGCCAAGAAGAAAGCACTTTTTTAAAGACAGGCGTAGGAACAATCTCGCGAAGCTCATCGTCATGAAGATAAGCGATGATGACTCGATCCGTAAAGATACGAGCTCCCCATTCCTCTCTATCCCATTCACAATCTAGCTTTGCATGTGATTCAACCTGTTCGAGCATTGAGAGACCTTCATCAATCCAGTTCAAGGACGTGTTTAAATTGAGCCCGCCGTCATCTGTAAGTATGGTCGGCAGCGGTTCGATAGCTCCTAGGGCTTGCTCAGCATACGATGCTGAAGGCATATACCTATCCCGGTAAGAGAACCAAGAGAAAATTAACTTCATCGCATTACCGTCCACAGCTGCTGGCCATGGCATTCGGTCATCAGCCTAGTTATCCAAGTATTTTGAAATTTCATGGTCTGTTTCGCTTAACTTCGTATTTACCTGTAGGTCCGCTTCTGGCCGGAAGCGGCCGACGCCACTTGACTTGCTCTGACACCTGTTGCAGAGCACATACCGATCGTATTACTTCAAGCATCAAGCTAGAGCTGCTTTACGTAGTACGTCTTCCGCCCATTGATTGAGGCTCTTCCCATGCGCGGCGGCGGCAACAGCTGCCGCCTCGTGGATCGCAGGTGCAACACGCAGCGAGAATTTCCCCGAAAAACTCTTTCGTGGTTCGACGCCGTCTTCGGCGCACGCTTCCAGAAAGACATTTAGCGAAATTCTCCCCTCCCGCTGCAAGCCTTTGACATCCTTCGCGTAAAAATCGGCCCCTCCATTCAGACCGAGAAACTCGCCCCGGAACATTTGAATTTCCGGGTCGAATGTGATCACCGCTTGGTGGCCGTTAATCGTCATTGTGTTCTGCATGCTCATGGCTTAACTCCGTGATCTTCGAACCATTTTCGTATGGATCCAAGCGCACCTTGTCCGTCTAGGCGGGCGGATCATCGTCGCGTTTGCGCAGGCGACTCAGCAGCGCGTCGGTCGATTCGCTGAGCGGCACGCCGTGGCGCCGCATCAGCTGGATGTTCAGCACCATGTTCTCCAGCACCAGCTTGGCCGCAACGGCCAGCAGGGTCAGGTGCTTGTCCTCCTCGCTGAAGCTTTCCATTGCCTCGGCCATCTCGCACAGGTGGTTGGAGATCAGGCCGCGCAGATCGTGCTCGTCGAACGGCAGGTCGGCGAAATCGATCGGGTCTTCCTTCTCCACTTCCTCCATCAACAGTTCCAGCTCTTGCGGTGTGATCGTCATGCGGCGCTCCGTTAGTTAATGCGTTTTCATTTTATGCGAAACCGGACTAGAATCTGAATTCCCGTCGATCAAACCAACAAGCATAACGATGGCGCAACTCATTTTTACCCAGCAACTGGCCCGCTTCATGGACGTGCCGCAGGTGGAGACCGGCGCGGCCGATCTGCGCGGCGCCCTCGACGCCGCCTTCGCCGATCATCCACGGCTGCGCGGCTATGTGCTCGACGAGCAGGGCCACTTGCGGGAGAACGTCGTTATCTTCATCGACGGCCAGCGCACCCGCGAGCGCAAGCTGTTGAACGATGCGCTCGCGCAGCATTCCAAAGTCTATATCTTGCAAGCTCTTTCTGGAGGTTGACATGTCCGACCGCGCCTACATCGGCACTCGCAAAGGATTGTTCGAAATCTACCGCACGCACGAGGCGTGGCATCTGGACCGGCAGCATTTCCTTGGCGATCCGGTGACGATGGTGTTGCCGGATCGGCGCGACGGCACCTTGTACGCGGCCCTGAACCTGGGTCACTTCGGCACCAAGCTGCACCGGCGCGATCCGGGCAGCGAGCAGTGGACCGAGGTGGCGGTGCCGGCCTTCCCCACCAAGCCGGAGGGCTCGGCCGATCCGGTCGAATGGAAGCTGCGGCAGATATGGTCGCTGGCGACGGGCGGGCCGGACCAGCCGGGCGTGCTGTGGGCCGGCACCTTGCCGGGCGGCCTGTTCCGCTCGAACGACCGGGGCGACAGCTGGCAGCTGGTGGAGTCGCTGTGGAACGTGCCGGAGCGTTCGCAGTGGATGGGCGGCGGTTACGATGTGCCGGGCATCCACAGCATCTGCGTCGACCCACGTAACAGCAGGTCGGTGCTGGTGGGGATCTCCTGCGGCGGCGCCTGGCTGACCAACGACGGCGGCGAGAGCTGGAGCATGCGCGCCAAGGGCATGGTGGCCCGCTACATGCCGCCGGAACTGGCCGAGACGCAGCAGGTGCAGGATCCGCACCGCATCGTGCGCTGTCCCGGCGAGCCGGACAAGCTGTGGTGCCAGCATCACAACGGCATCTGGCGCAGCGTGGACAACGGCGCCAACTGGACTGAGGTGGTGAGCGCGCCGCTGTCCAATTTCGGTTTCGTGACGGCGGTGCATCCGCAGGACGGCGAGACGGCGTGGTTCGTGCCGGCCGAGGCGGACAGCAAGCGCTACGCCGCGCACGCGGCGCTGGCGGTCACGCGCACCACCGACGGCGGCAAGACCTTCACCGCCTGGCGCGGCGGGCTGCCGCAGCAGCACTGCTACGACCTGGTGTACCGCCACGGGCTGGCCGTCAGCGATTGCGGGCAGATACTGCTGATGGGATCGACCACCGGCGGCGCCTGGCTGTCGGAGGATGGCGGCGGCCAGTGGCAGACCATCTCCACCACCTTGCCGCCGATTTATTCGGTCAGTTTCGCCTGATTCAGCCGGCGTAGGCCAGGAACATATCGACGGTCGCTTCGACCACTTTTTTCTGCATGGCCGCGTCCAGCGGCGGCTGGTTGAGCGTGACCTGAGGCCAGAAGGCGAAGGTCTTCAGCTGGCCGCTCAGCATCTGCGGCGCCAGCACCGGGTCGGCCTTGGGCAGCTTGCCGTCGGCCTGGGCCGCGCGCAGCCAGACCGAGGCTTCCTCTTCCTTGCGGGTCAGCCGCGTCACCATCTCCTGCGCCCGCTCGGGCGAGTGGATTGATTCGGCGATCGCCACCCGCGCCAGATCCAGGAAGTAGCTGTCCTGGAGCATGGCCATCTTCCTCCACAACAGATCGAGCAACTGATCGCGCAGCGGCACGGCCGGGTTGTAGGGCTGGTCGGCCTGCGCCGCCGCGTTATTCCACAGCTCATGCAATATTTGCGCGAACAGTTCGTCTTTACTTGGGAAGTGGTTGTACACCGTGCGCTTGGACACGCCGGCGGTGGCGGCAATTTTGTCCATGCTGGTCGATTCGAAACCGCTGATGCGGAATTCCGCGATGGCGGCTTCGACGATGGCCTGGCGTTTGCGGTCGGTCATTTTGAGGGGCAGGTTCATCTCTTTATTTTACACCGGCTAGTTTACTTTTCAAAAAATAAGAACTACACTGTGTAGTGTACATTCTCAATCCAGGAGTCGCCCATCATGGCTTATCAATCCGCTCTCGCCGAATCCGACCTCGACGGCTTGTCCGTGCCCAGCGCGCCACGCACCCGCGACGGCAAGTTCCGCAATCCGGTCAAGATGAGCAAGATGGGCTTCTTCAAGTCGCTGGGCGTCATGCTGCGCTTCGCCTTCGACAAACCCCAGGACACCGTGCCCCGCCAGGCCATTCCCGTTCATGCGATCACGCAGCAGCAGTTACTGGATGCTTCGGATCGCAGCCTGTTCCGCCTCGGCCACTCGACGGTGCTGCTCAAGCTCAACGGCCATTTCTGGCTGACCGACCCCGTGTTTTCTGAGCGCGCGTCGCCGGTGCAGTGGGCCGGGCCGCAGCGTTTCCACCAGGCGCCGATCAGCATCGAGGAACTGCCGCCGATCAAGGGCATCATCCTGTCGCACGACCATTACGACCATCTGGACTACGCCGCCGTGATGAAGCTGGCCGCCAAGACCGAGCACTTCATCACGCCGCTGGGCGTGGGCGACCGCCTGATCGGCTGGGGCATCCCGGCGGCCAAGGTGCAGCAGCTGAGCTGGTGGCAATCGACCCATGTGGCGGGCCTGAGGCTGGTGGCGACGCCGGCCCAGCACTTTTCCGGGCGCGGTCTGCACGACCGCAACAAGACGCTGTGGGCGTCGTTCGTGATCGAGGACCGCGACGTGAAGGTGTTCTTCAGCGGCGACAGCGGCTACTTCGACGGCTTCAAGGAAATCGGCCGCCGTCATGGTCCGTTCGACCTGACCATGGTGGAGACCGGCGCCTACGATCCGCAGTGGCCGGACGTGCACATGCAGCCGGAGGAATCGCTGCAGGCGCACATCGACCTGCGCGGCAAGGTGATGCTGCCGATCCATAACGGCACCTTCGACCTGTCGCTGCACTCCTGGCATGATCCGTTCGACCGCATCCACGAGCTGGCGGCGGAACGCCGGCTGCCGCTGGCTACGCCTGAAATCGGCAAGGCGCTCGATATCCACCAGCCGCTGGCCGATGGCCGCTGGTGGGACGAGGTGAAGGCATTGGAAGCGGCAATGTCTGTCGGCTAAAACGGTGGGGTCAAGTCTGACATTCGGACACGAGCTCTACCGTAGGCGCGCGCCTACGGTAGAGCTCGTGTCCGAATGTCAGACTTGACCCCACTTAGGCGACGACGTTGATCAGCTTGCCGATGGTCTCGCCCTGGGCGTTGATCTGCGGCTTGGGCGCCGCCGCCAGGTCGGCCGCCAGCACCTGCGCGGCGCGGGACGGCTTCTCTATCGCATTGTTCAAATTCGGGGCCGGCGTCGCTTTCAACGGCGGCGCGGACGCCTGATCGCTTTGCTGCTGGGTGTCGCTCAGCGTCTGCTTATCCTTGGTCAACTGCACCCGGCTTTGTTCCAGCCGGCTGGCGTCCTGGTTCACGCGCGACTGGTCCGTTTGCACCTGCCTTTCGGCTTGTGCTATCGATGCTTGCAGCGCGCTGACGGACGTTACGGAAGCCACGATCTAAACCCCTAAGCAAGAATTTCGGGCATGGTAAGGCAGAATCGTATTGAGCACGATCAATTGAAGAGTAGGCCACAAAAACAAAAAAGGCAAGGCTGACAGCGCCTTGCCTGTGAGGGGGACAGTTCAGTTTAGAAACGGTACAGCAGCGACGCTTCCCAGGTGCGGCCGAACAGCGGACGCGCGTTGATCGGCCCGGTGCCGCCGGCGGTCAGGCGGGAATTGCCTTCGGTCAAGCCCAGCTCGTTGTTGAGGTTGGTGCCGGCCAGGCGCACTTCGATCTTATCGCCCAGCGAGAACAGCACGCCGGCGTCGATGGTGCGGTAGGAGGGCAGGTATTGCTGGTTGGCCTGGTCGGCCCAGCGCTCGCCGATCGAGGTGTAGGTGGCGTAGAGCTTGGCCGAGTTGCCGTCGCCCATGGGGATCCGGTACGTCGGCGTGAAGCGGAATTGCAGCTTCGGCTGGCGCTGCACGGTCTTGCCGGCAGTCTGCGGATTGTCGCGGTATTCCGATTTCTGGTAGTCGCCGGTCAGCGCCAGTTGCAGGTTTTCGATCGGACGCACGGCCAGTTCGAATTCCAGGCCGTTGCCCTTGGAGCCGCTGATCGAATGCAGCTCGCGGCCGTCCGCCAGGATCTGCGTGAAGGCGATGCCGTCGAATTCCGTGTGGAAGGCGTTGATGTAGGCGCTGTACAGCTGGGTCGCGGTCTTGAAGCCGATTTCGTACTGGCTCACTTTCGGCGTCGGCAGGATGCTGCGGTCGTTGGCGCTTTGCTGGTTGCCGGCGCCGCGCAGATCGTCGAACGAGATGAAGGTGTGGCCACGGTTGGCGCGCACGAACACGGCCGTGTCCTTGGCCAGCTTGTAGTTGCCGCCGATGGTGAAGGAGTTGGCGCTGTCGGTGCGGCTCAGGTAGGTGTTGGAGCCGTCCGGCATCGAGGTGCCGTTGTTGTACACGGTCAGCGGATTGTTGTCGGTGTCGCCCGAGGTCAGGTTGGAGATCGTGCCGCTGATCTTCTGCTGTTCGTGGCGCATGCCGAAGTCGACCTTGATGCGGTCGTTGACCTTCCACTCGTCCGAGACGAAGGCGGCGGTGTTGCGGCCATCGTACGAGGCGACCGGCGCGTAGAACACGTTGCCGTCGGTGCCGTTCTTCGACACGACCACGCCGTTGTTCAGGGTCACGTTGATCAGGCTTGCCTGCGGCACGGCCGACATCAGATGGCTGTTGCCCAGGTACCAGACGTCGCGCGACGAGTAGTCGGCGAAGTAGCCACCCACGGTGACGGTGTGGCCGTGTCCGATGTCCTTGCTGACGCGCAGCTCGTCGGTGAACGATGTCAGCTTCTTCTCCACCGACCACAGGCCGGCCTGCACCACCTGCTGGTTGCCGTCGACCGCGCCGCC
Source organism: Duganella sp. GW821-FHT01E12 (assembly GCF_059422325.1). NCBI lineage: Bacteria > Pseudomonadati > Pseudomonadota > Betaproteobacteria > Burkholderiales > Oxalobacteraceae > Duganella > Duganella sp. GW821-FHT01E12. The sequence continues at coordinate 657,726 of NZ_JBWKWR010000001.1, forward strand.
GTGGACGTAGGTGGAGGTGCCGGATGTGGCCAGCTTGCCGCCGGCCGCCGCGACCGTGGCCGCGTTGCCGTTGGCCGAGGCGATGGCCGCCTTCAAATAGTCGTTCATCGACAGCGGGTTGTTACCGGTGAACATGGCGTTGGTGTTGAGGTCGCCGTCGAAGCGGTTGAACTTGTTCGACACGCTCCACTCGCCGATCTTCTGGTCGAAGTCGGCGCCGAACACGGTGGCTTTCAGGCCGCGTCCGTCCGCCAGGTCACGGTTGAGCGTCTTGCCGGGCGCCGCCTCGATGGTGAAGTTGCGCATCTCGCCGCTCATCAGGGTTCCGGTCAGCGGATTGAAGCCGGGGAATTCCGAGATCGTGTGGCCGCCGTTGCTGGAGATCAGCGGAACGCCGGTGTAGAAGGCGTTCTTGTCGTCGGTGTTGCGCACGTACATGGTCAGCTTGCCGTCGTCGAGCTTGCGGGTCAATGTGGCGGTCAGCTGGTGGCCGTCGTCCGCAGGGAAGCCGGCGTCGCGCACGCCGTCGGTCTTGCGGTAGAAGCCGCCGACCGAGCCATACCAGCCGTCGCTGATTTTGCCGCCGTAGAACATGTCGACGCGGCGCAGGCTGCCGGTGCCGGTGGTGAAGCGCACCGAGCCTTCCGGCGTGTCGCCGCCTTCCTTCAGGATGAAGTTCATCGTCGCGCCGGGCTGGGCGTTGGACCAGATGGTGGACGGGCCGCCGCGCAGCACTTCAACGCGCTCGACCGTGTCGTCCAGGCGGAACGCCGACGAGCCTTCGAAGAACGACAGCGTCGGCGGCGGGAAGATCGGGTTGCCCATCAGCTGCACCGAGACGAACGGCGAATCGCTGCCGGAAGGGAAGCCGCGCACCTCGATGTTGGCGCCGGACTGGCCGCCGGTCGATTCCGCATACACGCCCGGCACGATTTTCATGATGTCGGCGGTGCTGCTGGGGGAGGCTTGCTTCAGTTGTTCCTCGGTGGCGGTGGTGATCGAGAAGGCCGAGTCGACCTTGCGCACGCCGCGCGCCGAGGCTACGCCGGTGACGACCACTTGCTGCACTTCGGCGGCGACTTCTTTTGTGGTGGAAGGTTCGGCAGGGGCGGCGCTCTGGGCTTGCGCGGCGGTCTGGTTGACGAGCGTGAGGACGGCAGCCGTGACTGCGGATAACAAGAACGGATTCTGGCTTTTCATGTGGTCTGTGCTTTCTTATGGTGTAAATCGTCTCCTGGACGGCGCGCCACCAGCAAAAACAGCCTGCGGTAGTTCCATCCCCATCTTCCACGATTCGTGAAGATGGGCCATTGAAACAAGAAATGATATCGATGTCAATCGAAATGTTATCGATGTCATTTTTCGCGACAAACGAAAATTTTCTGTCATAATGCGTGCGCACACCCTGTTTTCAACCTATGAGCGATCAATGCCTTCGAATAAGTCTGTAGCCCGCAAAGCCGAAACAGCATTGACGATGGAAGACCTGGCCAAGCTGGCCGGCGTCTCCAAGATCACCGTTTCACGCGCCCTGCGCGACAGTCCGCTGGTGACGGCGGAGACGCGGCAGAAGATCCGCACCTTGGCCAACGAGCAGGGCTACCGGTTCAACGTGAGCGCGCGCAATCTGCGCATGGGCCGCAGTTATTCGGTGGCGGTTGTGGTGGAAATGACACCCGTACGCGGCCGGCCGATGTCCGATCCGTATCCGCTGGAGCTGTTGGGTGGCATCACGCAGGAGCTGACGACGGCCGGCTACAGCGTGGTGCTGACCTCCAAGCAGTTGATGAACACCGCGCCGGTGCAGGGCGCCGACGGTTTGATCCTGCTGGGACAAGGCTCGCACGGCGAGGCGGTACGCACTTTGCAGCAGACCGGCATGCCGCTGGTGGTGTGGGGCGCGCCGGAGGCCGATACCGACTACATCGTGGTCGGCTCGGACAACAGGAAGGGCGGCATCAGCGCCGCCGAGCGCTTCATCGCGCAGGGCAGGCAGAAGCTGGTGTTCCTGGGCGACGTCGACCACGCCGAGGTGCAGGAACGCTGCGCCGGCTTCATCGACGCGATGGGCGGGCGGGCGACGGTGCACATCATCCGTCCCAAGGCCTTCACCTTCGAGGCGGGCTTCGACAGCATCTCGGCGCTGTTGAAAAAGAAGGGCGCCATATTCGACGGCGTGTTTGCCGCCAGCGACTTGCTGGCCATGGGCGCGATCCGCGCGCTGGCCGAGAAGAATTTGCGGGTGCCGGAGAATGTCTCCGTCATCGGCTACGACGATACGCCCGGCGCGGCCAGTTTTGTGCCGCCGCTGACCAGCGTGCACCAGTATCTGCGCGACGGCGGCGTGTTGTTGGCCAAGAAGATGTTGGGCCTGATCGAAGGCCAGCCGGTGGCGTCCGAAATGCTGCCGACCACCTTGATGGTACGCCAGACCTAGTTTCCCCCTGAAATAAGCCAAAAACCTCAAAAAACCGGCTTTTTTCAAAATTCAAACCGCTTTGAATCGCATTTTTAAGGAATACGCTGTGCAACAACACACCTATCCCCTCGAAGCCTGGTGCATCCGCGAGACCAGTTTCGACACCGACTCCCACTTTCTCGACGAGACCCTGTTCGCTTTGGGGAACGGCTACATCGGCCTGCGCGGCACCGGCGAGGAGGGCTACGGCGGCCCAGCCGGCACCTCGCTCGACGGCACCTACCTGAACGGCTTCTACGAATCGGAGCCGATCCAGTACCCGGAGGCGGCCTACGGCCTGGCGAAGGTGAACCAGTTCATGCTGAACGTGCCGAACGCGAAGGGCATCGAGCTGTGGCTGGAGGACGAGCGCTTCGACCTGCTGGCCGGCTCGGTGCAGTCGTACGAGCGGGTGCTGGACTTCCGCACCGGCGTGTTGACGCGCACGGTGGAGTGGACCTCGCCGCAGGGCCGCAGTGTGCGGGTGCGCAGCCGCCGCCTGGTGTGCTTCGAGAACAAGCATCTGTTCGCGATCGAGTTCGAGGTGACGCCGCTGAACTTCGCGGGTCGTGTGCGGCTGGTGTCGTCGCTGGACGGCGCGGTGAAGAACCAAGAGGCGGGCGACGATCCGCGCATGGGGTCGGCGGTGTCGGGCCAGTCGCTGCACATGGTGGGGCATGAGCAGAACGTCGGCTTCGCGGCGCTGGTGCAGCGCACGCACAACAGCGGCTTCATGCTGGTCAGCGCCACCGATACCGAATTGGCGGGCGCGGATGCGACCATCGAGATCGCGCAGGTGGAGCAGCGCCTCACGCAGACGTACGAGCTGCAGGCGCAGGCAGGCCAGCGCGTGGTGCTGACCAAGTACGGCAGCTACTTCTCGTCGCGCGACTACGCGGAGGCGGAGCTGATGTGGCGCAGCAAGGACACACTGGCCACCGCGAGGGCCGCAGGCTTCGAAGACCTGCGCCTGGCGCAGGAGCAGTACCTGGCCGACTTCTGGCAGCAGGCCGACGTGCAGATCGCTGGCGACGACGCGCTCCAGCAAGGCATCCACTTCAACCAGTTCCACCTGCTGCAATCGGTGGGCCGCGACGGCAAGACCAACATCTCCGCCAAGGGCGTGACGGGCGAGGGCTACGAAGGCCACTATTTCTGGGACACGGAAATCTACATCTTCCCGTTCTTCCTGTATTCGAAGCCGGAGATCGCGCGCAAGCTGCTGGAGTACCGCTACGCCGGCCTGCCGAAGGCGCGCGAGCGTGCGCGCCAGATGTCGCATGCCACCGGCGCACTGTACCCGTGGCGCACCATCGCCGGCGACGAGTGCTCGGCCTACTTCCCGGCGGGGACGGCGCAATATCACATCAACGCCGATATCGCCTATTCCATCAAGCTTTACATGGAGGCGACCGACGACCAGGAATATCTGGTGAAGCACGGCGCGGAAATCGTGATGGAGACGGCGCGCATCTGGATGGGCATCGGCAGCTACGACCGAGAGGGACGCTTCTGCATCAACCAGGTGACGGGGCCGGACGAATACACGGCGCTGGTCAACAACAACTACTACACCAACGCGATGGCGCGGATGCACCTGAACTTCGCGGCGTCGATCGCGGAGCAGTTGCAGGCGCAGGCGCCGGCGGAGTTTGCGCGCATCGCCGCCGCCACCGCGCTGGACGCGGGCGAGCCTGCCGCATGGCGCCGCGCCGCGTCGCTGATGAATCTTCCGTACGACGACGCGCTGCAAATCCACGCGCAGGACGACAGCTTCCTGTCCAAGAAGGTGTGGGATTTCGCCAACACGCCGAAGGAAAACTATCCGCTGCTGCTGAACTACCACCCGATGGTGATCTACCGTCATCAGGTGTGCAAGCAGGCGGACGTGGTGCTGGCGCTGCTGCTGCTGTCCGACCAGTTCACGCTGGAAGACAAGCGCCGCGACTTCGACTACTACGAGGCGGTGACGACGCACGATTCGTCGCTGTCGTCCTGCATCTTCAGCATCATCGCGGCGGAGGTGGGCTACCAGGACAAGGCCTACGACTACTTCATGGAGACCGCACGCCTCGACCTGGACGACACGCACGGCAACACGCACTACGGCGTGCACACGGCGGCGATGGCCGGCACGTGGATGGGCGTGGCGTATGGCTTCGCGGGCATGCGCGTGGTGGGCGGCGATCTGCATTTCGCGCCGTCGCTGCCGAAGCAATGGCAGCACTACACGTTCAAGATTCATTTCAAGGGCGCGCTGCTGGAGGTGCACGTGGAGCCGGGCCGCGCGGACTATCGCCTGCTGCAAGGCGATGCGCTGCACTTTACCCACGGCGGCGAACCCGTCGCACTGACGCTGTCGCAACCGACGCAATCGAGGAGTTTCGCATGAGCCGCTTTAAAGCCGTTATCTTTGACCTGGACGGCGTGATCACCGACACCGCCCACTATCACTACCTGGCGTGGAAGCGCCTGGCCGAATCGCAGGGCGTGCACTTCGACCACGCCTTCAACGAGAACCTGAAGGGCATCGACCGTATGGGATCGCTGGACCTGATATTGGCGTCGTCCAAGCGGGCGTACACTGCGGAAGAGAAGCTGGCGCTGGCCGACGAGAAGAACCGCCATTACCAGGAGTTGATCGCCACCATGTTATCGGCCGATCTGCTGCCGGGCGCGGTGCGGGCGCTGGACGTGGTGCGCGCGGCGGGCTTGCGCATCGGCCTGGCGTCGGTGAGCAAGAACGCCTTTACGGTGCTGGGTCGCCTGGGCATCACCGATAAATTCGATTACGTGGTCGATGCGGCGACCATCGCGCGCGGCAAGCCGGACCCGGAGATTTTCCTGAAGGCGGCGCGGGAACTGGGCGTGGCGCCGCAGGACTGTCTTGGCGTGGAGGACGCGGTGGCGGGCGTGGCATCGATCAAGGCGGCGGGCATGTTCGCGCTGGGGATAGGCCATCCCTTTGTGCTCACTCAGGCGGACGTGGTCATCACGAGCTTGAGCGACTTTAATCTCGAATCATACTAAATCATATAAATAATAAAATTCGGAGACAGTATGAAGAACAATCGCATTCTATTTGCGCTATTTCTGATTTACTTTGTATTCGCGATCCTGCTCAACAGCGTGGGCACGGTCATCCTTCAGATCACCAACAACTACGGCGTCAGCAAGTCCAGCGCCAGCGTGCTGGAAGGCTTCAAGGACTTGCCGATCGCGGCGGTGTCCTTCCTGATCGCGTCCTTCCTGCCGCGCCTTGGCTACAAGAAGGCCATGCTGGCCGGACTGGCCATCGTCACCGCCGCCTGCGTGGCGATGCCTGTGCTGCCGTCCTTCGCCACTACCAAGCTGCTGTTCTTCTGCGTCGGCGTATCGTTCGCGCTGGTGAAGGTGTCGGTGTACTCGACGCTGGGCCTGATCGCCGCCGACCGCAAGCAGCACGCCAGCATCATGAATCTGCTGGAGGGCTTCTTCATGGTCGGCGTGTTGAGCGCCTACTGGGTGTTCGGCTACTTCATCGATTCGTCCGATCCGCTGTCGCGCAGCTGGCTGCAGGTGTACTGGGTGCTGGCCGTGTTGTGCGCGCTGACCTTCGCCCTGGTGCTGACCACGCGCTTCGACGAGGACATGGCGGCGCTGCCGGAAGGCCGTGGCATCGCGCAGGATTTCGCGGCCATGCTCAAGCTGTTCTTCAAGCCGCTGGTGTGCGTGTTCGTCATCACCGCGTTCTTGTATGTGCTGATCGAGCAAAGCGTGGGCACCTGGCTGCCGACGTTTAACAACGAGATCCTGAAGCTGCCGGCGGCGATGAGTGTGCAGGTGACCAGCATCTTCGCCGCCTGCCTGGCGATCGGGCGGCTGTCGGCCGGCGTGTTGATGCGCAAGTTGAACTGGTATCCGGTGATGAACGCCTGCGTGATCGGCATGGCGGCCATGGTGCTGCTGGCGCTGCCGTTGACGCACGACGTGGTGGCCGACCCGAACATCAGCTGGTCCAGCGCGCCGCTGGCGACCTTCCTGTTCCCGCTGATCGGATTGTTCATGGCGCCGATCTACCCCGGCATCAATTCGGTGATGCTCAGTTCCCTGCCGAAGAACCAGCACTCCGCCATGACCGGCTTGCTGGTGATTTTTTCGGCGTTGGGCGGCACCACCGGATCGCTGATCACCGGCTACGTGTTCGGCAACTTCAGCGGCCACTTCGCTTTCTACCTGACCTTGGTGCCGATTTCTATCGTCTTGATTATGTTGTATTTTTTCAAAAAAGCGGTAGATGACGGTGGTGGTGGTTTCGACCCGTCCGCTATAATCAGCGGTCAACATTGAGCAATTGTCTATGAACCTGGAGCGCCTCGCGAACTTACTCGGCATGTCGAAAACCACGGTAAGCCGGGCGTTAAACGGTTACCCGGAGGTCAACGGCCGGACCCGCGAACGTGTACTGAAGGCGGCCAAGGAAAATGGCTACCAGGCCAACCCGATGGCGCGCTCTCTGGCGCTAGGGCGCACCAATGTTTTCGGCATCATCTATCCGCTGCTGCCTGCGGATTTGGGCGATCCGATGTTCCTCGACGTGGTGGCCGGCATGTCGGCCGCGCTGGAGCGGGTCAGCAAGAACCTGATCATCGCGCCGGTGTCGCCGGCGGCGGAGCAGCCGTCGTATCAGCAGATCGTGCGCGGGCGGCGGGTCGATGGGCTGGTGGTGAGCCGCACGCTGGTACGCGACGAGCGCATCGCCTTCCTGAGCAAATCCAAATTCCCCTTTGTCGCGCATGGGCGCACCGAGCTTGGTGCGCCATATGCGTGGTTCGACTACGACAACGCGGCCGGCATCCGCCTGGCGATGGAACGCTTGCTGGGGTTGGGCCATCAGCGCGTGGCGCTGGTCAGCGCGCCGCTGGAATTGAACTTCGCCCGTCAGCGTAAGGATGCGTTTGTGGCGGCGATGGCGTCGGGCGGGCTGGCGGTGGATACGCGCTATCTGATCGACAACACGCTGGACCGCCGCAGCGGCTACCAGGCGATGCAGCAGCTGCTGGCGTGTTCGCCGCGTCCGACGGCGGTCATCGTCGACAATCATCTGTCGGGCGTCGGCGCGGTGCGCGCGCTGCTCGATGCGGGCATTGATATCGGCAAGGAGATGTCGGTGATCGTATGGGGCAGCATGGCCGACACGCTGGCCGGCATCGACGTCACCACCATCGACCAGCCCGACCCGCACAAAGCCGGCGCCCGCATGGTCGACATGCTGCTGGCACTGGTGGACGGCAAACCGGCCAGCGAGCTGCAGGAGCTGTGGCAGCCGGTGCTGCTGGCGGGATCGACTGTTGGAGCCTGTTAGTGAGGGGGCAGTCCCGAGAGACCACATCATCCGGAAGGGAAATTTGTATGCTGACCATGGTCGGCTCCTGATTCAGGTTTCATAGTATCGGTGTAGTCCCCTTGGCGCCGGACCACACTTCGAGTCCCGTTGAATGCTTGTTGCATATTTTTTTTTGGCGGATTAGTATTAAATCAATCGATGTCGGCGTGTATCCATATGCCGGCTTCGATCCTTGACCTGCGCGACCTCGGCTACCTGCCCTCGTCGCAACGGCGACAGGTACGCAAGGTGCCTGTTTCAGTCATCGCAGTCCGGATGCTGAATGTTTATCCAGACCCACCCAGTTGGCAGAAATCGATCCTGACTCGCTCAGGCGCGCATTGCATCGACACGTGGGTACGAATCGTCACTAGCACAGCCAGTTACTTTCTAAAAATGGAGACAACCTTGAAATATTCACTCATCGCCGCCGGCATCCTGCTGGCATCGGCCGCGCAGGCCGCAACCATCGATGCCAAGACCCTGGTCGGCGCCAGCACGCCTTTGCAGACCGCCCAATACGGCGTGCGCAATTACTCGGCCCCGGTGCTGACTGGCGGCTTGCATGATCCCGCCAACTACGCGCCCGCGCCCAAGCTGCCAGTGTGGCAGTTTGCCTCGGCCGATCCCACCGGCGGCGTGTTGACCTTTGAGCGCGACAGCGCGCCGGCCACCGGCTGGCACGCGCTCACGCGCAAGACGCCAGTGCTGGTGACGGGCGGGGGCTCTGCCACCGCCAACCGCGTCTACACGGTGTACAACGGCCAGCAGCTGGTTGCCGCCATCAATGAAGCGGGCAACGAGCCGAAGATCATCCGCGTGATCGGCCACATCGATCTGCGCTGGAGCCAGAACAATACGGTCTTCAAGGAGTACACCAGCTATTCGGACCAGAAGCTGGGTGGTTCGATCAGCATACCGTCGAACACCACGCTGGTCGGCATCAACGATGCGCAGGGCCGCCCTGCGCGCATCACCGGCACGTCGTTGCTGATCGGCGGCGAACTTCCACTGACAGCCGGCGGCGATCCCGAGGCGGACTTCAAGAAGTGGATCGCCGACGGCAAGGACGGCGACGACTACCCGACATGGACCCGCAACGTCATTGTGCGCAACCTGGTGCTCGATACGCCATGGGACGTCAATCCCGAGGACTCGGCCAACGCCTACGCCGACGGCCTGACCGTGTCGCGAGGCCAGAACATCTACCTCGATCACCTGACCATCAGCGATGGCGACACGCCGGATTCGCTGGCCGTTTCCCCTTACACCACACGGCATGACGGCGCGCTCGATGTGGTGCGCGGCAGCGACTACATCACCATCGCCAACAGCTATTTCGGCAAGCACCACAAGACCACGCTGGTGGGCAATGGCGATTCCGGCCGCGCATGGAGCGACGAGGGCCGCATGCACGTCACCTTTGCCGGCAACTGGTGGGATGGCGCGACCACGCGTTTGCCGCTGAACCGTTATGGCCAGGTCCACTTGTTCAACAACCTTGTCACCGGCAGCGTTTCGACCAAGGACGCCGACGTGAAGTTTGAAAGCGGCTCCGACGCGCGCTACCACTCGAACATGCTGGTCGAGAATAACTACTACAACCTCACGGGCCTCAAGCTGTCCGAGTTCTGCGGAAAAGTCATCAAGGGCAAGGACTACACCGGCTTCCGTTCGTCCGGCCATGTCTTCGTCAGCGACAAGTCGGGCACCAACCTGGTCGACGGCCAGTGCGGCCTTGCGCCGCCAGGTTCCTCCGACCTGTGGACGCCGCCGTATCTGTACGCGCTGCAGACCGCGACCGCGACGCAGACCTCCGTGCCGGCCAACGCGGGAGCCGGAAAATTGAAGTAATCGGCTTGTTAGAGTCCGGCTCTGCGGCTATATTGAATTGGAATCGTACCGTTAAGGAGAGTGCCATGGTGAACGCGCACGACAATTTGACGCTGCAGATGCTGGAGTGGCTGCAACAGCGGCCACATTCGTATTCCGAGGTGATGGAGGTGTGGCGCAGTTCCTGCCCCAGGTTGACCATATGGGAGGACGCCTGCGCCGATGGCCTGATCGCGAGCGAAGGAGGGGCCTCCGGCAGGATCTTCGTTTCCGAGAAGGGCCGGAGGCTGTTGCAATCAACCGGCGGGAGGCATTGATCCGCCTCCCGTTTTGCTGTCTTACATATTGCGGCGGTACTGGCCGCCGACTTCGAACAGCGCCGTCGTGATCTGGCCCAGCGAGCAGACGCGCACGGCGTCCATCAGCTTTTCAAACACGTTGGCGTTGTCGATGGCGGCTTGCTGCAGGGCTGCCAGCGCTTGCGGCGCGTGCTCCGCGTTGCGGGCGTGGAAGTCCTCCAGACGGGTGAGCTGCGATTGCTTCTCGTCGTCGGTGGAGCGTGCCAGTTCGATCTTCTGCGGCTCGCCGGTCGCCTTCGGATTGCGGAAGGTGTTCACGCCGATGATGGGCAGCGTGCCGTCGTGCTTCTGGTGCTCGTACAGCATCGACTCTTCCTGGATCTTGCCGCGCTGGTAGCCGGTCTCCATCGCACCCAGCACGCCACCGCGTTCGGCGATGCGTTCGAATTCCTGCAGCACCGCTTCTTCCACCAGGTCGGTCAGCTCTTCCATGATGAACGAGCCCTGGTTCGGGTTCTCGTTCTTGGCCAGGCCCCATTCGCGGTTGATGATCAGCTGGATCGCCAGCGCGCGGCGCACGGATTCGTCGGTCGGCGTGGTGATCGCTTCGTCGTAGGCGTTGGTGTGCAGCGAGTTGCAGTTGTCGTAGATCGCGATCAGCGCCTGCAGCGTGGTGCGGATGTCGTTGAAGTCGATCTCCTGCGCATGCAGCGAGCGGCCCGAGGTCTGCACGTGGTACTTGAGCTTTTGCGAACGGTCGTTGGCGCCGTACTTGTCGCGCATCGCCACCGCCCACAGGCGGCGCGCCACGCGGCCCAGCACCGTGTATTCAGGGTCCATGCCGTTGGAGAAGAAGAACGACAGGTTGGGCGCGAAGTCGTCGATGTGCATGCCGCGCGCCAGGTAGGCTTCGACGAACGTGAAGCCGTTCGACAGCGTGAACGCCAGTTGCGAGATCGGGTTCGCGCCCGCTTCGGCGATGTGGTAGCCGGAGATCGACACCGAGTAGAAATTGCGCACCTGATGGTGGACGAAGTATTCCTGGATGTCGCCCATCACCTTCAGCGAGAACTCGGTCGAGAAGATGCAGGTGTTCTGGCCCTGGTCTTCCTTCAGGATGTCCGCCTGCACGGTGCCGCGCACGTTCTGCAGCACCCAGTCCTTGATCTTGGCCGCTTCGTCGGCGCTCGGCTGGCGCTTATTCTCTTCGACGAACTTGTCGACCTGCTGGTCGATGGCGGTGTTCATGAACATCGCCAGGATGGTCGGCGCCGGGCCGTTGATGGTCATCGACACCGAGGTGCTCGGGCTGCACAGATTGAAGCCGTCGTACAGCACCTTCATGTCGTCCAGCGTGGCGATCGATACGCCGGAGTTGCCAACCTTGCCGTAGATGTCCGGACGCAGCGCGGGATCGGCGCCGTACAGGGTGACGGAGTCGAAGGCGGTCGACAGGCGCTTGGCGTCCATGCCGGTGGAGACCAGCTTGAAGCGGCGGTTGGTGCGGAAGGCGTCGCCTTCGCCGGCGAACATGCGGGTCGGGTCTTCGCCCTCGCGCTTGAAGGCGAACACGCCGGCCGTGAACGGGAAGGAGCCCGGCACGTTTTCCAGCATCAGGAAGCGCAGCACTTCGCCGTGGTCTTCATAGCGCGGCAGGGCCACCTTGCGGATCTTGGTGCCGGACAGCGTGTGCTGGACCAGGCGGGTGCGGATTTCCTTGTCGCGGATCTTGACCACGTAATCGTCGCCCGCGTACGCGGCCTGCATGTCCGGCCACTGGGCCAGCAGCTTCTTGGCGCCGCCGTCCATTTCCGCATCGCGTTCGGCGATCAGGTCGTCGAAGTCGGCGGTCTTGTGGGCGATGGCCAGCATGCGTTTCGATTCGGTCAGCTGTTGGCGTTCGCGCGCCAGCGTCACCTGCTTGCGCGTGAAGCGGTGGTAGCCGCGCACGGTGTCGGCGATCTCCGCCAGGTAGCGCGCGCGTGCCGGCGGTACGATCACGTGTTTGCCGCTGGAGAAGCGCACATCCACCGGCGCCAGCTTGCCCGGCTTGGCCTTCAGGCCGAACTGCGCCAGCTTGGGCAGCAGGCCTTGATACAGCGCGGTCACGCCGTCGTCGTTGAAGCGCGATGCTTGCGTGCCGTAGACCGGCATTTCGTCCGGACGCTTGCTCCACATTTCGCGGTTGCGCTGGTACTGCTTGGCGACGTCGCGCAGCGCGTCCTGCGAACCTTTGCGGTCGAATTTGTTGATGGCGATGAAGTCGGCGAAATCGAGCATGTCGATTTTTTCCAGCTGCGAGGCGGCGCCGAATTCCGGCGTCATCACGTACATCGACACGTCGACGTGCGGCACGATGGCGGCGTCGCCCTGGCCGATGCCGGAGGTTTCGACGATCACCAGGTCGAAGCCGGCCACCTTGCAGGCGGCGATAACGTCCGGCAGCGCCTGCGAAATCTCGGAGCCTGCTTCGCGCGTGGCCAGTGAGCGCATGAAGACGCGCGCCTGGCCGTTCCACGGATTAATCGCGTTCATGCGGATACGGTCGCCCAGCAGCGCGCCGCCGGATTTGCGGCGCGACGGGTCGATCGAGATGATGGCGATGTTGACGGCATCGCCCTGGTCGAGGCGGATGCGGCGTATCAGTTCATCGGTCAGCGAGGATTTACCCGCGCCGCCGGTGCCGGTGATGCCCAGCGTCGGCACGGCCAGGCCTTCGGCGGCGGCCAGCAGTTCGGCGCGCAGGGCGGGGGAGGCTTTTTCGTTTTCCAGCGCGGTGATCAGCTGGGCCAGCGGGCGGTGGCGGGCGGCGATGTCACCCTCCTTCAGCGGCGCCAGCGAGGTTGGCGAATACTGGGACAGGTCGATGTCGCACTGCTGCACCATCCACTGGATCATGCCGACGAGGCCCATGCGCTGGCCGTCTTCCGGGCTGAAGATCTTGGTGACGCCGTAGGCGTGCAGGTCGGCGATTTCGTCGGGGACGATGACGCCGCCGCCGCCGCCGAATACCTTGATGTGCGCGCCGCCGCGCTGGCGCAGCAGGTCGATCATGTATTTGAAGTATTCGACGTGGCCGCCCTGGTAGCTGGAGATGGCGATGCCTTGCACATCCTCAGCCAGCGCGGCGGTGACGACTTCGTCGACCGAGCGGTTGTGGCCAAGGTGGACCACTTCCACGCCGTTCGATTGCAGGATGCGGCGCATGATGTTGATCGAGGCGTCATGGCCGTCGAACAGCGAGGCGGCGGTGACGAAACGGACTTTGTTGTTCAGGCGCGGCTGATCCGGCACGGCTGCGATTTTCGGAGCGGAGAGGTCGTTCATGGTGTCCCTTGTGCTTTTGTTCAGTTCATTATATGACGTTTACGTTAACGTCAAGTCAAGCGAAATATGGGGGGCGGGCCGCAGCCCGCCCCGTGATGCCTTACGCCGCGCGCTGCTGCGCCAGTTGCGCCAGCAGGCGTGCCTTCTCGGTACGGAAGGTGGCGACAGCCTTTTCCTTCACGTGGCCGAAGCCGCGCACTTTCTCCGGCAGGCCGGCCAGTTCCACCGCTGTGGCGTGGTTTTCCGGCGACAGTTTGTCCATCAGCGTGGCGACCAGCTCACGGTATTCGACGATCAGCGCGCGCTCCATCTTGCGCTCCTCGGTGTAGCCGAAGATGTCGAACGCGCCGCCGCGCAGGCCCTTGAACTTGGCCAGCAGCTTGAACGCGCTCCACATCCACGAGCCGAATTCCGCCTTGACCAGGTGGCCCTTGGCGTCCTTCTTGGCGAACATCGGCGGCGCCAGGTTGAACTTGACCGAGAAGTCGCCCTCGAACTGCTGCTTGAGCTGCTCGACGAAACGGCCGTCGGTGTACAGGCGCGCCACTTCGTATTCGTCCTTGTAGGCCATCAGCTTGAAGGCGTACTTGGCGACGGCGGTGGACAGCTTGTTGCCCAGGCCCAGAGCGGTTTCCTTCGCGCGCACCTGCGACACCAGCTGCTCGTAGGTGGCAGCGTAGGCGGCGTTCTGGTACGCCGTCAGGAACTCGACGCGCTTGCCGATGACGTTCTCCAGGCTTTGCGGCATCTGCATCACGATCGCTTGCGTAGGCGTGGCCACGCGCTCGACGCGCTTCAGGTCCACGGCGGCGCGGCGGCCCCACAGGAAGCTCTTCTTGTTCGAGGCGATGCCGACGCCGTTCAGTTCAATCGCGCGCAGCAGCGATTCCTCCTTCAGCGGGATGCGGCCCTTCTGCCATGCATAGCCCAGCATGAACAGGTTGGCGGCGATGGAGTCGCCCATCAGCGCGGTGGCGAGCTTGGTGGCGTTGATGAAATCTGCCGCGCCGGCGCCGACCGATTCCTCGATCAGCGCGCGCACTTCTTCCACCGGATACTGCCAGTCAGGGTTCTGCGCGAAGGTGCCGGGCGGCTGCTCGTGCAGGTTGACGATGGCCAGCGTGCGGCCCGGACGCATCTTCGACACCGCGTCGGCGGCGCCGGCGGTCAGCATGTCGCAGCCAAGGATCACGTCCGCCTCGCCGGTGGCGATGCGTTGCGCGCGCAGGTGGGCCGGGGTCTTCGCCACTTTGACGTGCGACGTGACCGAGCCGTTTTTCTGCGACATGCCGGTCATGTCCAGCACCGACGCGCCTTTGCCTTCCAGGTGCGCGGCCATGCCCATCAAGGCGCCGACGGTGATCACGCCGGTGCCGCCAATGCCGTTGATCAGGATGTTGTACGGCTCGTCGCAAGACGGCAGCACCGGTTCCGGCAGGGCGCCGAAGCCGTCGTCCGCGTTGTCCTTGGTGACGCCGGTCTTGGTCTTCTTCAGCGATCCGCCTTCGACCGTGACGAAGCTCGGGCAGAAGCCCTTCACGCACGAGTAGTCCTTGTTGCAGGACGACTGGTCGATGGTGCGCTTGCGGCCGAACTCCGTTTCCTTCGGCAGGATGGAGGTGCAGTTGGACTGGATGCCGCAATCGCCGCAGCCTTCGCACACGGCTTCGTTGATGACCATGCGCTTGGCCGGGTCGGGGTATTCGCCTTTCTTGCGGCGGCGGCGCTTCTCGGCCGCGCAGGTCTGGTCGTAGATCAGCACCGACACGCCGCCCACTTCGCGCAGCTCGCGCTGCACCGCGTCCATGTCCTTGCGGTCGTGCAGGCTGACGATAGACGGCAGGGCGCTGCGGTCGGTGTAGCGGTTCAGGTCTTCGGTGACGAGCGCGATGCGTTTGACGCCTTCGGCCGCCATCTGCTGCGCGATCATCGGCACCGAGGTGATACCGTCGACCGGCTGGCCGCCCGTCATCGCCACCGCGTCGTTGTAGAGGATCTTGTAGGTCATGTTGACCTTGGCCGCCACTGCCGCGCGGATCGCCAGGTAGCCGGAGTGGAAGTAGGTGCCGTCGCCCAGGTTCTGGAACACGTGCGGGATCTTCGAGAACGCGGCCTGGCCGATCCACGGCGCGCCTTCGCCGCCCATGTGCGTGGTGAGCTTGTTGAACTCGGGGTAGATCGAGGTCGCCATCACGTGGCAGCCGATACCGGCCAACGCCAGGCTGCCTTCCGGGACCTTGGTCGAGGTGTTGTGCGGGCATCCGGAGCAGTAGAACGCTGGACGGAACGGGGTGTTGATGGCCTTCTTCAGCACCGCGTCCTTGGTGTCGAGGAAGGTAAGGCGGGCCTTGATATGGTCGCAGGTGACCGGGTCCGAGATCAGGCGCTTGACGCGCGAGGCGATCACGCGCGCCACTTGCGACACCGAGAAGTCGGCCTTGGAGGTGAGCAGCCATTCGCCGCGCGGTGCGACCCATTCGCCTTTTTCATCGAACTTGCCGATCACGCGCGGACGCACGTCGTCGCGCCAGTTGTACAGCTGTTCCTTCAGCTGGTACTCGACGATCTGGCGTTTTTCCTCGACCACCAGGATCTCGTCCAGGCCCTGCGCGAATTCGCGCACGCTGTCCGGTTCCAGCGGCCATGGCATGGCGACCTTGAACAGGCGCAGGCCGACATCGGCCGCCATCTTCTCGTCGATGCCCAGTTCTTCCAGCGCTTCCAGCACGTCCAGGTAGGATTTGCCGGAGGCGATGATGCCCAGCTTGGCGTTCGGGCTGGTGATGGTGGTGTGATTGAGTTTGTTCTCGCGCGCATAGGCCAGCGCGGCGTAGATTTTGTAGTCCTGCATCAGCGCTTCCTGATTGCGCGCCTGCTGGCCCAGCGGGATGCTGGACAGGCGCGCGTTCAGGCCGCCTTCCGGCATGACGAAATCGTGCGGGATCTTGACCTCGACGCGGAACGGATCGGCATCGACCGAGGCCGACGATTCGACCGTGTCGGCCAGCGCCTTGAACGCCACCGTGCAGCCGGAGAAGCGCGACATGGCCCAGCCGTGGATGCCCAGGTCCAGGTATTCCTGCACGTTGCAGGGATACAGGACCGGGATCATCGAGGCCGAGAACAGGTGGTCGGACTGGTGCGGCAGCGTCGACGAGTAGGCGCCGTGGTCGTCGCCGGCCACCAGCAGCACGCCGCCGTGCTTCGAGGTGCCGGCGTGGTTCATGTGCTTGAAGACGTCGCCGCAGCGGTCCACGCCGGGGCCCTTGCCGTACCACATGGCGAACACGCCGTCGTACTTGGCCTCGCCGATCAGGTCGACCTGCTGCGAGCCCCAGACGGCGGTCGCGGCCAGGTCCTCGTTCACGCCCGGCACGAACTGCACGTGGTGCGCCGCCAGGTGCGGCTGGGCCTTCCACAGGTTCTCGTCCAGGCCGCCCAGCGGCGAGCCGCGGTAGCCGGAGATGAAGCCGGCGGTGTTCAGGCCGGCAGCCTGGTCGCGCACGCGCTGCATCATCGGCAGGCGCACCAGCGCCTGGATGCCGGACAGGAAGATGTCGCCTTTGAGCGCGGTGTATTTGTCGTCGAGGCTCACGGAGGTGAGGCGGGATGGGGCGGCGGCGTCGTCTCTGGCGGACGTTGCTGGGCCGTGTGCCGTGGTATCGGGCATGGCGGTGTCTCCGGTTTTGTGTCAGATCGCGCCCGAACTTGGTGGCGCCGGGTAGGCGCGCCAGGATCAGGCCATGGGCCGCATGGTTAGCGGCGGTACAGATATTTTAGGCTTAAAAATCTGCTTTGTAGCGGAGTATGGGCGCGAGTTGACGTATACGGAAATACCGAATGCCGATAGGGGTATAAGAAAAAGTGATGGCTATTGGGGCATCCAACGCAACACGCGTTTTTTGCCCCGCCATGATCCAGAAGTGGCTTCGGGCACCGTCCAGTTGACGCCGTCTTTGAACATCGCCAACAAGCGGGCCGCATCGACTTCGTTGATCACGGCACCATGCCCAAACAGACTGAGGCTGTGGGTTTGAGCGAGATACAGTGGCGCAGTGCCGGCACCAATGGTGACGTTGCGCTTTACCTTCTCAAGCGACACTTCATATTCCCCGGGCGCCAGCTTTAATGCGATAAAGCCGTGGTAGGACGGAAAGTAATAGGCGGACTTCGCACCGCTT
>NZ_JBWKWR010000001.1:675283-1225492 GCF_059422325.1 Duganella sp. GW821-FHT01E12
CACTTCATATTCCCCGGGCGCCAGCTTTAATGCGATAAAGCCGTGGTAGGACGGAAAGTAATAGGCGGACTTCGCACCGCTTTGGTCGTCCAGCCGCTTCACGATGAAGCTGGACGGCCTGTCGTACAAATAGTCTTCGTTGCGCGGCCCCTGGCGATCGTCGTTGATGAGGACCAGGTTGACCGCCGGATCGAGCGTTGGCGGTGTGTCCGTTAGCAGCGCAGCCACTTGCGTGGCGCCGATGGCCTGGGCTTCACTGCGCGTTTTCTCGGCAACAATCATTTGGGTCAGCGCGGCGGTGATGGCTCTGGGGCCCAGGCTGGCGGCTTCCGCGTCGTCGTATTTTGTGCTCGAGTAGCTATTTTGGTTCAGCAGAAGAGCGTGCCAGACGGTTTTGCCGGACTGGCGGTCAAACAGCGCGATTTCCATGGGCACGTTCATGTGGCTGGTGCACGCGAAGCCGCAGGGGGAGGCCGCAGCCCGCATGTTGTCGATGCGCCACTCAACCAATGCGACATAACGCCGGCTTCCTGCGCGATCACCAAGGTGGGCGACCGTTGCGGACACGGAGGCCGCTTCGGCCGGATAGGCGTCGAGGTAAATCGGATGGAAGGCCAACTGCTGGGATGGATCGGCTGCGGCCGCTTCGAAGCTGATGCAGATCCACGATTGCAACAATTTTTCATTGCTGCTCGACACGGGCTTGCCAAAGAGGCCCTGCCTGTATTCGACCGCACATTGCGCCTGGGTGGTGGGTACGGCGACGTCGATATCGTTGAGTGCGATCGGTTCTGTGATATTTTTCTCAACCAACTCAAAAAAAGGCCGAGCTAGCGACAACGAGGCGGCTTGCACGCTTGCGCAGAACAAGCAAAGCAGTATTGCGGTCATGCGGAATAACATGGGATATCCTTTCGACAATCCCATATTGTATTGCATTTTGGAAATTACCCTTCCCGTGATGCACTCTTGGCTCCAGGCCAGGCACCCGAGGCGCTCAGGTCGGCGCTGACCTGTTGCACCAGCCGGCTGACCGCCGCCGCCGCGTTGGTCAGTGGAATGTTCTTGGACGCGCATAACACCACCGTGCGCGAAATCGACGGGCTGTGGATGCGGTGGGCGCGCATGGCGCCGCGTTGCAGCTCGTCCAGGACAGGCGCCGACGGCAGGATGGTCGCGCCCATGTCGGCCAGGATGGCGGACTTGAGGATGGCGATGGAGTTGATCTCGATCACATTGCCGAGCGTGAGCCCGGCCTGGCGCGCCACGCTTTCGATGCGCGGCCGTACGCCATGCTGCAGGCCGGGCAGGATCAGTGTGGTGTTCAGCGCCTGGGTTAGTGTGAGCGCTTGCTCACCTTGCGCGTAGGTGGTGTCGGCGCGACAGATGAATTGCAGTTCTTCTTCCGCCAGCGGCGTCGTGGCGAACTGGGCAAGTTGGCCGTCGTCGAACAGCACGGCCAGGTTGACGCGGCCGGACTTGAGCTGGTCGCTCAGATTGCCGGTCAGCTCTTCCGTCAGCTGCAGGGTGATTTCGGGGTATTGGGCGCGCGCGGCCGTCAGCAGCGGCAGCGCCAGCGCGCCGGAAATGCTGTGCGGCAGCCCCAGCGTGACGCTGCCGCTGGGGCGCTCGGCCGACTGCGCCACGGCCGAGCGGGCGTCCGCCACCTGCTTGAGGATGGCTTGCGCATGTTCGTAGAAGATCTTGCCGGCGTCCGTGCTGAGCACGCCCTGGGCGGAGCGATGTAATAACTGCACGCCCAACTCCTCCTCCAGTTGCCGCAACTGTTGGGTTAGTGCCGGTTGCGCAACATGTAGCACGACCGCCGCCCGCGACAGCGAACCGTGGTCTACTATAGCTACAAAGTAACGAAGTTGACGTAATTCCATATAGTGTGAGCACTGTTAACCTAGACAAACAAATGGTAGCACCTGTAAATCTGATCCTGACAGGAAACTATTTGTTATACTGGCATCAGCCCTTTCCGCTGTTTCCAGCCTCTTCAAAGTGGGTACCAGTATGTTAAAGAAAGTCGACTCGTCCCAGCTAAAAGTGGGCATGTACATCCATGATCTGAGTTGCGACTGGATGACCCACCCGTTTGTCCGCAACCGCTTTTTGCTGACCAGCGAGGATGAAATCCGCAAGATCGTCAACGCCGGCATCCATGACGTTGTCATAGACAACGACAAAGGCCTGGACGTGCAGGACGCGCCCACGGTCGACGAAGCGCAGGCGGCGACCGAACGCGAAATCGTGGAAATCGTCGCCAAGGCGCCGGTCGTCACCCGCGTTTCGCTGGGCGAGGAAATGCAGCGCGCAGTACAGATCCGCCACCAGGCATCGACGCTGGTGCGCACCGTGATGAAGGATGCGCGCCTGGGCAAGGCCATCGAACTCGATCAGGTGCAGCCGGTGGTACAGAATATCACCGAATCCATCTTGCGCAATCCCGGCGCGCTGGTCGGTTTGCTGCGGATCAAGAACAAGGACGATTACACCTTTTTGCACTCCGTTAGCGTCTGTACGCTGTTGGTTGCCTTCTGCCGCTCGCGCGGCATCGACGCCGAGACCACCCACCAGGCGGGCCTGGGCGGCTTGCTGCACGACACCGGCAAGGCCCTGGTGCCGGACGCCATCCTGAACAAGCCCGGCCCTCTGACGGACGAGGAATTCGCCATCATCAAGCGCCATCCTCAGGACGGTTACAACATCCTGCTGCAGTCGCCCGAGGTCGGCCCGATCCCGCTGGATATCACGCTGCACCACCACGAACGACGCGACGGCAGCGGCTACCCGAACAAGCAGGCGGGCGATGAAATCAGCGAATTGGCGCAGATGGCGGCGATTGTCGACGTGTACGATGCCATTACGGCGGATCGCTGCTATCACAAGGGCATGTCGGCGGCCGCCGCCTTGCGCAAGATTTATGAATGGAGCAAATTCCACTTCAATCCGAAGTACGCGCAGGAATTCATGCGTTGCGTGGGAATCTATCCGGTCGGCACCATGGTGATGCTGGAGTCGGGACGCCTTGGTGTGGTAATTGAACCACACGAGACCAATTTATTGGCGCCCAAGGTGAATGTGTTTTTCAACACCAAGAAAAATCTCTACATCAAGCCGGAGACTGTCGATTTGTCGCGCGGGCTGGGGTTTGGCGGCGGCGACAAGATCGTCGGCCATGAATCGCCCAGCAAGTGGAATGTCGACCCGATGCGCTTCCTGACCCTGGCTTAAAGGTCGGCTTAGAAGAACTCGGCGGTATCGTTGGATTCGATCGTTTGCAGCAGGCCGCCGTCGACCAGCTCGTCGTAATGGCAGGCCAGATTGCGGCCGTGGCTCTTGGCGTAGTACAGCGCCTGGTCGGCGTGACCCAGGATGATCACCGGCGCCTCCAGCGCGCTGATGCTGACAAAGCCCACGCTCACCGTCACCTTGCCCACTTGCGGGAAATCATGCGACGCCACGTTCATGCGGAAGCGGTCGATGATCTTCTTGGCGTTGTCCAGCGTGGTCGAACGCAGCAGCACGACGAATTCCTCGCCGCCGAAACGGAACACGCGGTCTTGCGCGCGGAACGAGGAGGTGAGCAGGTTGGCGATCAGGATCAGCACCTCATCGCCGTATAAATGGCCGAAACGGTCGTTAACGTGCTTGAAATGGTCGACATCCACCACGGCCAGCCATTGCTTTTCCTGCTCGTGGTGGCTGCGGCGCTCCGGTTCGCCCGGCAGTGTGACGGAATCCTGTTCGGTGCTGGCGGCCAGCATCTTGGCCAATTGGTCGTCAAAGGTCTTGCGGTTGAGCAGGCCGGTCAGCGAATCGCGTTCGCTGTAGTCCAGCAGATTCTGGAAGTTGCGGTAGACGCTGACGATGCCGCCGATGACGTGGATGGTGTCGCTGGTGTACGGGGTGGGGTTGACGATCTCCAGGCAGGTGTCGGCCTTGTCGCCCAGCCAGATCGGCAGCCACAGCGTGTGTTCGCCCGCCTCGTTGGCGACGTCGGCGCCCGATTCGTGGTTGGCGATGCATTGGGCCAGGGCGGGGAAGTTCTCGATGGGTTCGCCGGGATTGTGCAAGTCCGAGCTGTCGACCATGCGCGCAGCCTCGCCGGCGCAGATAATGGCGCGCGGACGGACGAAAATCTTGCCCCTGACTGTGGCCAGCGTCAGTACGCGGGCCTGGGCGGCGCGGGCAAGCTCCTGCACCGCCGAGATCACGGAGATGTCGAGCATCGTGTGATCGCGGTGGCCGGTCATGTCCACCATGTGTTTCAGTAGGGAATCCATTTTCTTCTCTGGAAAATAATCACACAACCTTGTGTCTAGCCACGTTTCGTTCACGCCTATCAAGCCAATCTCTTTGATAGTCAGGCGCACAGTGAAGCTGCAACACGGGGCCTTTCCAAAGAACAGCTAAGCAGGATAATAGCTTTTTGCAATCAAGGCAATTCATGTGTGCGAAAAAAAACTTTCCTTGCATCTGAATGCGACCTTTTTCCGACAGCTGGGTAACCCCTTCCAGCTTACCTGCCGGGAAACTGATGCAGTTTGACATAAGCCAGCCGTGAAGTGTGTCCCGTGCGCAGATTTTCATCAAACCCATAAAAATAATGCCACACGGAAAACTTGCGTCACGTCAACTCTCGGAAAACTCTGATCCGTATAGTAGTCCTTAATGGCAAGGGAGCGGCGATCGAGCAGTCCGCCAACCCGCGCCAGGGGTACTTTTTTTGACTTCATCCGGGAGTAAATCATGAACTCGCTTATTGCAGCAGCAAAGGTGTTCGCCCACGACGAGGACGGGATCACGGCCATTGAATACGGCTTGATCGCGGCGGTGATGGTGACGGCGGTCAGCGCCGCCTTCGCCTTGTTGAAGCAACCACTGCTCGACGCTTTCACCAACATCGCGGCCAAGATCAACGTGCCGTAACCACCCGGCTTTCCAGCCGCAGTCTGGCTGGAAAGCCTTACGCTGGAGAACCCGTCATGACGACTGCGATCGAAGTGATCTTGATCTGCCTGGTGGCGCAGGCGGCCGTGACCGACCTGGCCCTGCGCAAGATACCGAACGTGCTGGTGCTCAGCGGCCTGCTGCTGGCGCTGATGTTGCACCTGCTGGGCGGCCTGCACTGGGCGCCCCTGACGCACTGGATGGCCGGCACCTTGGCCGGCTTTTTTTTATTCCTGCCGCTGTATCTGTTGCGCGGCATGGCCGCCGGCGACGTCAAGCTGATGGCCATGGTCGGCAGTTTCGTCGGCCCGCTGATGGCGCTGAAGGTGGCGATGCTGGCCTCGCTGATCGGCGGCGTGATGGGCTTGCTGATGCTGATGTTTAACGGCCGCTGGCGCGACGGCTGGCGCAATGTGGCGACGATCTGCAAGCCGCTGCTGCTGCGCAGCCTGGGCGTGCCGCTGCAGGCGGTGCCGCTGGCGCCTGGCGCCAGCGTGGGCGGCATCCCCTACGGCCTGGCCATCGCGCTGGCCACGATGGCGATTGTGGCACTTGCACATCGCTAAGCGCCCGCCTGCCGCGACTTTGCTGCGCGTCAATATCCACAAAGCGCGGGCCGATAGACTTGATTCCTCAACGTAACTAATTCCACCGCTGGAGATCGTCATGCTCGCCGTAGAAACGCCTACCTCCGCCATCCATGCCGACCCCGCCGCGGTGCTGCCGGTACAGCCAAAATCGGTGCGCGACACCGGCTTGACGCAGCAGATGATCGTCGAACTGATCGCCAAGGCCATCCTGGTCGGCGGCAAGATCCATTTGCCGGTGCTGACCACGCGGCTGCACCTGTCGATCAACGTGCTGCGCGAAGCGCTGGAGTTCATGGTGGCCGAACATGTGGCCGAAGTGGCCTGGCGCGGCGAGTCGGACATCGACGTGCAGTATCAGCTGACCTCCGCCGG
This sequence comes from Duganella sp. GW821-FHT01E12, assembly GCF_059422325.1. Lineage (NCBI taxonomy): Bacteria > Pseudomonadati > Pseudomonadota > Betaproteobacteria > Burkholderiales > Oxalobacteraceae > Duganella > Duganella sp. GW821-FHT01E12. Next base: position 681,205 of record NZ_JBWKWR010000001.1, read on the forward strand.
CCGCCTGCGCGCCAGCGCGTGGATGGACCGCTGCCCCTACATCGGCCCCGCGCCGGTGACGCTGGAGGCCTACCGTGCCGTGGTCGAACGCCAGGCGGTCCAGGCGCCGCAGCTGTGCGCCGACGAACTGGCCGCCGAATTCGCCGACGACTTCCTCAGTCCCGCCGTGCAGCGCATGCTGGGCGCGGCCATGTACGCCGGCCGCACGGTGCTGCTGCATGGCCCGTCCGGCAGCGGCAAGTCGGTGCTGGCGCGCCGGCTGGGCAGCCTGCTGCAGGGCGTGATCGCGGTGCCGCACGCGCTGGTGGTGGGGCAGGAGATCATCCAGGTCTACGACGCGCTGCTGCACCGCGCGCCGTCACCCCAGCATCTGCGCCAGCTGCGGCCCGCGCAGGAACGCCGCAGCAGCGATCCGCGCTGGGTGCTGTGCCAGCGGCCCGTGGTGGCGCTGGACGCGGACCTGAGCGCCGACATGCTGGAGCTGCAACCGGACAGCCACAACGGCTGCTATCGCTCGCCGCCCCAGCTCAAGGCCAACAACGGCCTGCTGATCGTCGATGACCTGGGCCGCCAGCGCATGGCCGCCACCGATCTGCTGAACCGCTTCTCGCAGGCGCGGGAACTGGAGCGCAGCCAGCTGGCGCTGGTCGGCGGCTTCCACTTCAGCGTGCCATGCCGTATGCAGCTGGTGTTCGCCACCAGCCTGGCGCCGGAAGCGCTGCTCGACGCCTCGGCGCTGCGCCGCATCGGCTACAAGATTCCGGTCGGGCCGCTGGACGCGGCCAACTACCGCACCTTGTTTCGCCAGCAGTGCGTCAGCGCGGGCGTAACGTTCGACGAAGCGGCGCTGCGCCACCTGATCGACGAGCTGCACGCGGGCAGCGGCCTGCCGCTGCTGGCTTGCTATCCGCGCGAGATCGTCGGCCGCATCAACGATTTCGCCGGCTTCCTCGGCGAGCCGGCGCGCTTGTCCGTGGAGACGCTGGAGCAGGCCTGGATCAGCATGTTCGCCGCCAGCGCGCCGGCACATGGGCAGGCCGCATGAACAACCGGCGCGCACTGATGATGATGGCACTGGCTATCGTACTGGGGCTGGTGGCGGTGGTGCTGGCCTCGCGTTGGCTGCTGCGCCAGACGCCCGCGTCGGCCAACAAGATCATCGTCGCCGCCACCGATGTGAGCCTGGGCCAGCGCCTGACGCCGGAGATGCTCAAGGCGATCGACTGGCCGGCCGACAGCCTGCCGCGCGGCGCCATCCGCGACGGCGCCAAGCTGGCCGGGCGTGTGTTGAAAACCAGCGTGCTGCGCGACGAGCCTTTGAGCGAGGCCAAGCTGGCGCCGGCCGGCACGCTGGGTGGCCTGTCGGCGTTGATCTCGGAAGGCAAGCGCGCCATCACCGTGCGGGTCAACGACGTGGTGGGCGTGGCAGGTTTTGCGCTGCCGGGAAATTTTGTCGACATCATCGTCAACACACAGGCCGCCGCCACTGGCAACGAGAACGCCATCTCCAAGATCGTGCTGGAGCGGATACTGGTGCTGGCCGTGGCGCAGGAAGTGGGGCGCGACGAGACCAAGCCGCGCGTGGTCAACGCCGTGACGCTGGAGGTGACGCCGGCGCAGGCCGAGAACATCGACCTGGCGCGCTGCGTCGGCACGCTGTCGCTGGTGCTGCGCAACCAGGTCGATCCGCGTCCCGGCGTGACCGACGGCGCCACCAAGACCACCCTGCTGGGTATTGCCAGGCCGCCCGCGGCGGCGCTGGCGGAGCAGCCCGCAGCCACGCCCAAGCCGCGCGCTCAACTGGCGCAGGCCGCGCCGCGCAGCCGTCCTTGCATCGGCGTGATCGCCGGCATGCAGCGCATGCAGGAATGCCTGTGAGCCCGCCATGAAGACACTACAACGCGCGGCACTGATGCTGGCGATGGCGGGCCAGTGGCCGGCAGCCGCCGCCACGAGCGGCAGCGCCGACCTGCCGGGGCTCCTGGCCCGTCCGGCGGCGGCCCTGTCCAGTGCCGCCGCGCGCGCGGCTCCGGACGGAGCGACCCGCGAATCGGTGGGCCTGCGCTGCAGCGGTCAGGCGGCCACGCCGGGCAGCCTGACGCTCGCCCTTGGCAAGTCGACGTTGATGCGCATGCCGGAAGCGGTGCAGGCGCGCAGTGTCGGCAATCCGGCCGTGCTGCAGGCGATGCTGGTGGCGCCCGACACGCTGTACGTGGTCGGCGCCGACATCGGCAGCAGCAATATGATCGTGCAGGGACGCAGCGGCATGTGCAACGTGATCGAGGTGGTGGTCGGCATCGATCCCGTCGCGCTGCAGAACGCCTTGGCCGCGTTGATGCCGGAGCAGAAGGACATTCACGTCAGCGCGGCCGGCGATACGCTGGTCATCAGCGGCACGGTCGACGATGCGCCGACGGCGGCGCGCGTGCTGGAGCTGGCCTCCGCGTTCGTGCGGCGCCCGGCGCAGGCGCTGGAGACGGCCAAGGGCGACAAGGGCGGCGCGGCCGGCGGCGCCGCGCCTGCGGCACCGGCCGCGCCGCAGGCGCCGGCGGCTGCCGCCGTTGCGGGCGCCACGCGCATCGTCAACTTCCTCAACGTCGGCGCGCCGCAGCAGGTGATGTTGGAGGTGAAGATCGCCGAGGTCTCCAAGACGTTGCTGGACAAGCTGGAGGCAGGCGTCTCCATGGGCTTTGGCGGCGGCAGCTGGGGCACCACGCTGGCGTCGAGCTTCATCAGCGGGACGTTGAAAAGTCTGCTCAGCGTCGGCAAGGCCACGGGCAACCATGTGAGCATCGCCGCCGACAAGCAGGATGGCCTGGTGCGCGTCCTGGCCGAGCCGACGGTGATGGCGATCAGCGGCCAGGAAGGCAGCTTCCTTGCGGGCGGAAAAATCTTCGTGCCGGTCGCGCAGGACAACAACAAGATCACGCTGGAGGAAAAGGAGTTCGGCGTCGGCCTGCACTTCACGCCCACCGTGCTGGCCGGCGGCCGCATCAACCTGCGCGTGGCGCCGGAAGTGTCGGAGCTGTCGCGCGAAGGGATAGGCATCTCGGCGGCCGGCTTCTCGGGCGGCGCCATCCTGCCCCTGATCACCACGCGCCGCGCCGCCACCACGGTCGAACTGTTCGACGGCCAGAGCTTCGCCATCGGTGGCCTGATCAGCAACAACCAGACCACCAACATCCGCGGCCTGCCGGTGCTGGGCGAGCTGCCGGTGCTGGGGGCCCTGTTCCGCAGCACCGACTTCCAGCAGGACCGCACCGAACTGCTGTTCGTCGTCACGCCGCACCTGGTCAAGCCGCTGCCGCCGAACTACAAGCTGCCGACCGACGACGTGACCACGCCGAGCCGCGCCCAGCTCTTCCTCGAAGGGCGCATGCAGGGGCCGCCGCCCGCCAGCACCGACCACAAATAGACGGGATACGACGATGCGATACCTACTTAGCCTGCCGCTGGCATGCATGCTGGCCTCTTGCGCCCTGCGGCTTGCGCCCACAACGCCGGAATGGGACCGGCGCTTCGGCGACGCCGCCCGCGTCACGCTGGCGCAGCAGGTCGTCGATGCGGACGCGGGCCGCAACCGCGACCCGGTCGCCGGCATGGACGGCCGAGCCGCGCACGCGGCCTACGAACGGTATCAGAAGGCCAGCAGCGAACCGCCGGCGCAGCCGTCCGCATTCACCATCGGCGTCAGCGGCGCCAAGTAGCGGCGCAGATTAAGCGAGGAACGATTATGAAAGCACTGATGATCAGCAAGGACAGCCTGCTGCACGCCGAAGTCGCCGCGCAGGGCTCCGCGCGCATGCCCGCCGTGCAGCTGGTGGCGTCGCGCAACGGCCTGCGCGACGCGGTCGAACGCCAGCTGCCGGAGACGCCGGAACTGGTGATCCTCGACGCCAGCGACGTCGCGCCGGACGAGGCGGAACTGGTCGAGCGGTTGAGCAAGCTGTATCCGTCGTCGACCTTCATGCTGCTGGCGCGGGAGCCGCAGCAGGACCTGCTGATCCGCGCCATGCGCGCCGGCATGCGCGAGGTGCTGCAGCTGCCGCTGGTGCACAGCGCCTTCCACGAGTCGATGAGCCGCATCGAGCTGGCGGCGGGCGTGAGCCAGACCCGCGACGGCAAGGTGCAGGCCTTCATCTCCTGCAAGGGCGGCAGCGGCGCGACTTTTTTGTCGACCAACTTCGGCTACGCGCTGGCTGCGCTGGCCGACAAGAAGGTGCTGCTGATCGACCTGCACGGCCAGTTCGGCGACGCCACACTGTATGTTTCGGACCAGAAGCCGGGGATGACGCTGTCCGACATCTGCGCGCAGATCAGCCGCATGGACGGCGCCTTCCTCGACTCCTGCCTGGTGCATGTGGCGTCGAACTTCGGCGTGCTGGCGGCGGCCGACGATCCCAATCACGCGGTCGACATGAAGCCGGAGCACATGGACGCCATCCTGCGCGTGGCGCGCCAGCACTACGACTTCATCGTGCTCGATGTCGGCCGCCAGATCGACGCCATCTCGCTGCGCGCGCTGGACCAGGCGGACGTGATCCACCCGGTGCTGCAACTGGCGCTGCCGGATATCCGCGACGGCCGCCGCCTGCTGGACATCTTCCGCTCGCTGGGCTATCCGAGCGAGCGTATCCGGCTGATCGTCAACCGCTACGAGAAGGGCGGCAAGCTGCGCCTGATCGACCTGGAACAGGCGCTGGGCGCGGACGTGGTGCACACGGTGCCGAACGATTATCTGTCGGCCACCGACTCGGTCAACCAGGGCATACCGGTGCTGCAACTGTCGCGCAGCAGCGCGGTGGCGCGCAGCCTCGCCGAGCTGGTGGAACTGGTGACGGCGCGGCGGGTCTCGGAGAGCAAGGGCCTGTTCGACCGCCTGTTCGGCCGCAACGACAACGACTGACCAAGACAGCGGAGGATGACATGAGCTTACGCGAACGGCTGGCTGCCCCGGACGACCACCGCCACGGCGTCAACGGCCCGCCCGGACTGGCGGCGGCCGCGTATCAGGAACTGAAGAAGAGCATGCACCAGACGATACTCGACCGTATCGACCTGGAACGCCTGAAGCGGCTCACGCCCGAGCAGTTCAAGCACGAGCTGGCGCTGCTGGTCCAGCGCATCATCGAGGAGGAGCGCATCGTGCTCAATCAGCACGAGCGGCATAGCCTGGTGCTCGACATCCAGCATGAGATGCTTGGCTTCGGGCCGCTGGAGCCGCTGCTGGCCGACCCCGGCGTGTCCGACATCCTGGTCAACACCTGCGCCCAGGTCTACGTGGAACGCGCCGGCCGGCTGGAGCTGACCGAGGTGACCTTCAACGACAATGCGCACCTGATGAAGATCATCGAGAAGATCGTCTCGCGCGTGGGCCGCCGCGTGGACGAATCGAGCCCGATGGTCGACGCGCGGTTGCCGGATGGCTCGCGCGTGAACGCCATCATTCCTCCGCTGGCGATCGATGGCCCCATCCTGTCGATACGGCGCTTCGCCGTCACGCCGCTGACGGTGCAGAACCTGCTCGACTACCGCAGCCTGACGCCGCCGATGATGGAGGTGCTCAAGGCGCTGGGCCAGGCCAAAGTCAACATCCTGATCTCCGGCGGCACCGGCAGCGGCAAGACCACCATGCTCAACGTGCTGTCCGGCTTCATCCCGGCGGCGGAACGCATCGTCACCATCGAGGACGCGGCGGAGCTGCAGATGCGCCAGCCGCATGTGGTGCGGTTGGAGACCCGCCCGCCCAACATCGAAGGCAAGGGCGAGGTCAATCAGCGCTCGCTGGTGCGCAACGCGCTACGCATGCGGCCCGACCGCATCATCCTCGGCGAGGTGCGCGGGCCGGAGGCGCTGGACATGCTGCAGGCGATGAATACCGGCCATGAGGGCTCGCTGGCCACCATCCACTCGAACACCCCGCGCGACGCCTTGTCGCGGCTGGAGAACATGGTGGGCATGACCGGCCTGAATCTGACGCCGCGCGCCACGCGGCAGCAGATATGCTCCGCCATCACGGTGGTAATGCAGGTGTCGCGGCTGACCGACGGCACGCGCAAGCTGGTCAGCCTGCAGGAGATCACCGGCATGGAAGGCGACGTGATCGCCATGCACGAGATATTCCGCTACGAGCAAAAGGGCGTGGATGCCAACGGCAAGGTGCTGGGCCGCTTCTCCGCCACCGGCGTGCGCCCGCGCTTCGCCGACCGCCTGCGCATGTTCGGCGTGCCGGTGGCCGACACTGTGTTCGATCCCGACAAGATCTACGAGTAGCGGCATGGACGGGATCTTTACCGCCTTCGAGGTGCTGCTGTTCGCCGCCGTGATCCTGTTGATCGAGGGTGGGTGGCTGTGGTGGTCGGGCGCGCACGGCAGGGGCGCGCGGCGCATCGCCAAGCGCCTGCGGCTGATGGCGGCGCGCGGGGAGCGCGGCGGCGAGCGGATCGACATCCTCAAGCAGCGCTGCTACAGCAGCAATCCGGCGCTGGAAAAAGTCCTGCGCCGCATCGGCCGCCTGGCGGCGCTGGACCGGCTGCTGTTGCAGGCGGGCGTGCGCTGGTCGGTGGCGCAGTTCATCGCCTGCGTGCTGGCGTTGCTGGTGCCCGGCCTGCTGCTGCCGGCCATGTTGAACGTGCCGCTGCTGGCGGGTGCCGTGATGACGGCGCTGATCGTCTCGCTGCCCTGGGGGCTGCTGATGCGCGCGCGCCGCGCGCGTCTGCGCAAGCTGGAGCAGCAGCTACCGGAGGCTGCGGATTTCCTCGGCAGGGCGCTGCGCGCCGGCCACTCCTTCGCCAACGTCATGCAGATGGTGGGCGAAGAACTGCCCGAGCCGATCGCCGGCGAATTCAAGTTCGCCTACGAGGAGATCAACTATGGCGTGCCGATGAACGAAGCCTTGCACAACATGGCGATGCGCGTGCCGCTCACCGACCTGCGCTACCTGGTGATCGCGGTGCTGATACAGCGCGAGTCGGGCGGCAATCTGGCCGAAGTCCTGGGCAACATCAGCCGCCTGATACGCGCCCGCCTGCGCCTGATCGCGCAGGTGCGCGTGATGTCGGCCGAGGGCCGGATGTCGGCGTGGATACTGGGCCTGCTGCCGCTATGCGTGCTGGCGCTGATGATGGTGGTCAATCCGGCCTACGTGCGGGTGCTGTGGACCGATCCGGCCGGGATCACGCTGACGTGGTACACGCTGGCGATGGCGGCGGGCGGCGTGCTGTGGATGCGCAAGCTGATACGCATACGGGTGTGAGGGGCGCGGCATGGATATCCGGCAGATCGTCTTCCTCGTGATCGTCTTCGTGGTGGTGGTGGGCGTGGCGCTGGTGGCGCTGCTGGGCTTTTCGTCGGTGCCGATACGCGAGCGGCTCACCGGGTTCGTGGACCCGGCCGAATCGTCGGCGCCGGTGGATGGCGGCTGGGTGGAGAAGGTGGCGCATGCGGCGCAGCCGTTCTCGCGGTTGTCGCTGCCGGAGGATGGCTGGGAACGTTCGCCGCTGCGCACCCGCTTCATGAACGCCGGCTGGCGCAGCGCGTCGGCGCCGTCGCTGTACTTCGCCGCCAAGACGCTGCTGTCGCTGGGGCTACCGTCGCTGCTGGCGTTGCTGGGCGCCGCCACGCTGGAGAATGCGCTGAACAAGGGCTTCGTCTACCTGCTGCTGATGACGGCGGCCATTGGCTATTACTTGCCGAACCTGGTCCTGTCGCGCATGGCCGCCAACCGCTGCCGCGAAATCTTCGAGAACTTCCCGGATGCGCTGGACCTGCTGACCGTCTGCGTGGAGGCGGGCCTGAGCCTGGAGCGCGCGATGGCCAAGGTGGCCGGCGAAATCCACATCAAGAGCGTGGCGCTGGCGCAGGAGCTGCAACTGGCGCTGATGGAGATGCGCGCCGGCTTCACCAAGGAGAAGGCCTTGCGCAACCTGGCCTTGCGCAGCGGCGTTGAGGACGTCGACACGCTGGTGGCGATGCTGATCCAGTCGGAGCGCTTCGGCACCAGCATGGGCGAATCGTTGCGGGTCCACTCGGACAATCTGCGCGCCAAGCGCAGCATGATCGCCGAGGAAGCCGCCGCCAAGATCTCATTGAAGCTGCTGTTCCCGCTGATCTTCTGCATCTTCCCGACGTTGATGCTGGTGCTGATCGGCCCCGCCGGCATCCAGATTTTCCGGATGCTGCCAACCATGATGGGAAAATAGGAGGCGATGATGAAACGTACCCTGGGCGCCGCATGCACCGGCGCGTTACTGATGGCGTGCAGCGGCATGACACCCGCGCCGGTGCCGGAGGTGGACCCGCAGGCCGCCGCCATCGCGGCACTCGGGCAGGCCTGCCTGCAGGAGCCGACCAGCGCGTCGAGGTGGGAGCAGCTGGGCGCGGCGCTGGAGGCCGGCGGCGAGCGCGAACGCGCGGCGACCATGTTCAGGCAAGCCGCCTCGCTGCGCGCGCACGACGTGCGGCACGACTATGCGCTGATGAAGGAGGGCGCGGCGCAGGCCGCGGCCACGGTCGATGCCTCGATGCCGCGCACGGAGGTACGGCAGGTCGGCGCGGCGCTGGTGGAGGTGCTGCGCGTCGCCGCCGGCGAGGAGGCGCTGGCCGAAACGCATGGCGTCAGGCTGGAGATCAGCAACGGCAACGGCGTGGCCGGGGCGGCAGCGCGGCTGGCGCGCGCGCTGGACGCGGAAGGCATCAAGGCCACGCGCCTGAGCAATGTGAAGCCGTTCGTGGTGTCGATCAGCCGCATCGAATATCAGCGCGACCAGCAGCTGCTGGCGCAGGCGCTGGGGCAGCGGCTTGGCTTGCCGTTGCAGGCGCAAAGCGGCAAGCAGGCTTACGCCGACATGCGCATCGTGCTGGGCCGCGACAGCGCGCAGGCCCGCTATCTGAAATAAAAAAAGCCGTCCGGGAGGAGTACCCTCGCGGACGGTAAAAACACACCCATGTGTTTCCTGCTGCGGACTACCGCATTCCTTACTGCCAGCTGATGCTGCCCATGCCGCGGGCGCTGGCGTTCCTGCTGGCCGGGTTGCCGTACACCTTGGCCGAACCCATGCCGGATAACTTCATGTTGGCGCTGGTCTTCGCATACACCGACGCGCTGCCCAGTCCCGACATATCGACGTCGACCGCGTCGGCGCGCAGCTGCTGCGCATCGAGGCCGCCCACGCCGCCAAGGCTGGCGTGCAGCTGCCTGGTCTGGCCCGTCATTTCAATGTGGCCGGCGCCGCTCAGGTTCAGGTCGATGCTGTCGCTGTTGCCGGCGTTGACGGTCATGCTGCCCACGCCGCCCAGCCTGACGTCGACGTTGCGGTACTGCGCGTTGACCTTGACCGCGCCCGCGCCATCCAACGCCAGGCGAAGCTTGTCGCCGTTGAAGCCGTTCACTTCCGTGGAACCGACGCCGCCCGACACCACCTGGTGCAGATTCGGCAGCGTCAGTTCCGCCCGCAGTTCCTGCTTGTTGCCAAAGCTGAAGCTGCGGATCTTGTGTGTGCCGATGTGCAGGGTATCGCCCGTCTGCTCCACCGTCACTTTTTTCAGCGCGTCAGCCTCTCCGTATAGAGTCAGCGACGCGACTGGACCTTGCCGGACCTTGAGGCTGATGACGCCATCGAGGTCGATATTGACGGCGCGCGCATCGACGCTGCGGTTTTCGCTGATCACATCGGCGGCCAGCGCGGCGTGGGCGCCGCTGCTCAGTACCGTGGCCAGCATCGCAGCCTTCAGAAATTTTTTCATCATGCGCTCCGTCGTCCGGCGTGAATTACAGGGCTGCTTTTTCGGCGGCGGTCAGGCGCTTGGCGCTGACGGTCACTACCTGCATCTTGCTGGTGTCGGCCTTGGCGGCCACTGCTGCCACGGGGGCTGCTGCGTGCAGGGCCGGTACGGCTGCGGTGGCGAACGAGGTGGCGCTGGCGACGACGATTGCGGCTACGAAGATGGCTTCCATGTTTTTAGCGATGTTCATTTTGAGCTCCTTGGGTGGTTGGTTTCACTGCGTTTTGTCTTGCGTTGAGTGAACTATAGACAAGGGCCATCTGCACATCCACCGGGATGTGACGAACTGCAAAAACGGGGGGCCAGAATGCGGATTAGCGGTTTAAAGCTGCACCGCACAACAACTGCTGGTTGCCGGCGTAGAGCTGCGACAGCCAGGCGGAGACAGTCTTGAAGCGGGCGATGGAGCCGGCGTCGCGATGGCTGAGCAGCCAGATGTCGCGCAGCACCTCGACGCCCTCGCCGATGCGCACCAGGCCCTCGTGCTGGCCCATGATGCAAGGCAGCAGCGCCATGCCGACGCCGGCGCGGCAGGCGCGCACCATCGTGCTCAGGCTGTTCACCTTGAGCACGATGCGCGGCGACATCTGTCCCAGCCATCGCATTTCGGCGGTGCCGGCCAGCGCGTCGTCGTAGGCGATCCATGGCTGCTCGCCCCAGCGCTCGCGCGGGATGCCGGCGAAGCTGGCGTGGCCGTAGACGGCGAAGCCCAGGTCGCCCAGCTTGCGCATCACCAGCGCCGCGTCCTCGCCCGGCTGGCCCAGGCGCAGGGCGAAGTCGGCCTCGCGGCGGGTGAAGGACAGGTTCTGGTTTTCCGCCTGCAGCGTCAGTTGCAGGTGCGGATGCTGGGCGTGCAGGGCGGGAACGTGCTCCAGCAGCCAGTAGTCGAACAGGAAGTCGATCGAGGTGATGTTGACCGGGCCGGCTGTGGCGTCGGCCTCCTGGGTCGAGGCCTGCAGCATGCTCTGGACGTTGCCGTACACCGCCTCGCCGTGCGCCACGAAGACCTGGCCGGCGTCGGTCAGCTGGTAGCCAGTGTTATCGCGGATGAACAGGCGCAGCTTCAGCGATTTCTCGGCGGCCGCGATGCGGCGGCTGATGGTCGACGCATCCACGCCCAGCTGGCGGCCGGTGGCGCTCATGCTGCCGCTGCGGGCCAGCGCCAGGATCAGCGGGATGTCGTTCCAGTCGAATTCGGTACTTGATGGCATGGGTGGGGTCGGTTCGTGGTGGCGGCCTGCATTTTTGCAAAGTCACCTTGCAGGGCTGTCTGTTCCGCAAACGCGATGGCGGGCCTAAGATTCATCCCATCGCAAGGCCAAACTTGCCGGGAACTGTAGCACAACACCTCAACTCCATATATCGACTAAAAGGAAGAAAATCATGCAAAACGTAACGCAAACCACCAGCACCATCACCACCCGCGACGGCGTCGAGATCTACTACAAGGACTGGGGCCCACGCGGCGGCCAGCCTGTCGTGCTGAGCCACGGCTGGCCGCTGAACGCCGACAGCTGGGAATCGGCGGCCTTCCATCTGGCCAACAATGGTTTCCGCGTCATCACTCACGACCGCCGCGGCCACGGCCGCTCCAGCCAGCCTTGGGACGGCAACGACATGGACCACTACGCCGACGACCTGGCCCAGCTGATCGAGGCGCTGGACCTGAACAACGTCATCCTGGCCGGCTTCTCGACCGGTGGCGGCGAGGTGGCGCGGTATGTGGGCCGCCACGGCACCGGACGCATCGCCAAGCTGGGCCTGATCTCGGCCGTGCCGCCGCTGATGCTCAAAACCGAGACCAACCCCGGCGGCTTGCCGATGGAAGTGTTCGACGGCATCCGCGCCGCCTCGGTCGCCAACCGCGCGCAGCTGTATCTGGATATCGCCTCGGGGCCGTTCTACGGCTACAACCGTCCGGGCGCCAAGCCGTCGCAGGGCATCATCCAGGCCTGGTATGCGCAAGGCATGCAGGCCGGCCACAAGAACACCTATGATTCGATCAAGGCCTTCTCGGAAACCGATTTCCGCGACGATCTGAAGAAATTCGACAAGCCGACCCTGATCATCCACGGCGACGACGACCAGATCGTACCGATAGCCGCCGCCGGCAAGGCCTCGGCCGCCATCGTCAAGCAGGCCAAGCTGATCATCTACGCCGGCGCGCCGCACGGCCTGACCGATACGCACAAGGACCAGTTCAACGCCGACTTCCTGGCGTTCGCCCAGTCCTGAAACGAAGATAGCGCCGCCGGCGCCGCCATCCCCCCGTGCTATATTGCAAGCATGAGAAAGTTCCTGATGACACTGACCATGTTGTGCATTGGCGTGTTCCACGGAGCGGCGCGGGGCGAGGTCGTCAATGTCTACACCAGCGCCCGGGTCGCGCCCCTGGTGGTGGTCGGCGGCGGCGGCATCTATTCCGACCTGGTGGATTACCTGAACCGCAAAAAGTTGGGTCAGCTGAGTTTCAAATTGGTATATCTGCCGCGCAAGCGCTTGCAGCTGCAAGTGGAGCGGAATGAACTGGACGGCATCGTCATCGGCATGATGCCGCACTGGTTCAACGACGCGGCCGAGAAAAAATACCTGTGGACGGCCGCCTTCGGCTCAGACCGGTACGTGATCGTGCTGCCGGCGGGCCAGGCGTTCAGTCCGTCCAGGCCCGGCGCGCTGGCCGGCCGCACGGTCGGCCTGGTGCTCGGCTACAGCTATCCGGAGCTGGACGGGTGGATACGCCGGCAAGGCCTGGTCCGCAACGACGCTCCCAGCGACGAGCACAATCTGGAGAAGCTGCGGGTGGGGCGGGTGGATAGCGTGGTTGCCGCGCAGTCGGTGGTGCGCTACTACATGAAGGTGCATGCGCTGGCGGCGGATAAATTCCAGCTGCATGAGCTGTCATCCAGCCTGACCGAGCGCCGGTTCCTGGTGCCGCGCGCCAAGGCTGCGGTCTACGAGCAGATCGCGCCGGTGATCCGGCAGCTCAAGGACGATGCTGAATGGCAGCGCCTGGCCTCCGGCTACGAGTAGGCGCGGGCCCGCCGTCAGGCCGGATCGGCGCAGAGAACGGCGGTGTTGCCGGATGGCAGATAGCACACTGCGGGCATGGCGCCACATGAGATAATCCGCAGCATGAAAGCACATCGTAATACTCAACAAACGTCTTCTGGACGGGAAATCTGGTCATTCTTTAGCGGGGCAATGGGGCTGGACTTAGGCCTGGAGCGCGCCGGACTGCATCCCACGCTTGCTGTCGAGCTTGATGGTAATTGTTGCAAGACTATACGCGCAAACCGACCGGAGCTGACGTTGTTCGAAGGTTCGGTCCATCAATTGAACGCGCAAAAGCTGCGAGAAATGCGGGGCGGCTTTGAAGATGAAGTTTTCTTGATGGTCGGCGGGCCGCCCTGCCAGAGCTTCTCGTCGGGCGGGAATCGGGCGGGTCTTTCCGATCCGAGGGGCAACCTCATTTACGAGTACATGCGCCTCATCTCGGAAGTGCGCCCGCGATACTTTGTTTTCGAGAACGTTGCAAATATTGTCACGGCGGCGTTGAAGCATCGCCCCATCGCGGAGCGCCCCGGCAAAGGCTGGAATCTCAGCCAATACAAGACGAAGAACGGCGAACACGCCGATGGAGCGGCGCCGCTCGAGCCTGAGGAGATGGCCGGATCGGCGATCAAGCAGATTCTGGACGACTACATGTCGATCGGATACCGGATCAATTTGGCAGTGCTTGATGCCGCCGATTTTGGTTCGGCACAGCACCGACTGCGGTTTGTGATGCTGGGAGCACGGGAGGAATTCTCGGCGCCACCGATTCCGGCCGCTACCCATGGACCTGGCCGGGTTCATGCGTTCAAGACCCTGCGCGACGCGATTGCCGACCTTGAAAACAATCCCGGCGCGCATTCGGAATACACGGCGGATGTGGCCCGCTACTTTGCGCAGGTACCAGAGGGCGGCAACTGGAGAAGCCTGCCGCTTGATCTTCAGCGCGAGGCGATGGGCAAATCGTTTGACGCCGGCGGCGGCAAGACCGGGTTTTACCGGCGCTTGTCCTGGGCCTCGCCAGCGCCCACGATTACCGGCGCGGCAAACAGAAAAGCTTCCGCTCTTTGCCACCCGTCCGTCACGCGCCCGCTGTCAACCAACGAGTGCGCCAGAATCCAGGGCTTTGCGGATGATTGGCAGATTACGGGCTCGATGGCGGCACGATACAAGCAAATCGGGAACGCGGTTCCCGTCGACCTCGGGTGTGCCATAGGACGTTCCATCCTGCAGGCTGACATCGCGGAAAGCCAGAGCGCAACGAGCTTTGGCGTCTCGATTCAACTCGCATCGGCGCAGGCGCGCCTCAAGGCTAGCGCAAGAAATAAAGTCTCCAAAAAACAAACATCGCCAATGTTAGAGGAAGAATGATTCAGTTTATCGATTCGGAGCATCAAGCGCAGAGGATAAATCCCGTACTCAAGTCGCAGATCGAACGTGCGCAAGGGAATTTGTTGTCGCGTACTTTTCCCAACGCGCTCGAATTCTTCATGCGCGTACTTGAAGATGCCCGATTAACGATCGCGCCACCGCCTGCGCTGAGAGATCAACCGGTAACGTCGATTACCAATCTGCGATCGCGGGATCTGAAAAACTACATCCGGAGTCATCTGCTGCAAAGCAATGTTCCGGAGCAAATGGTGGGTCACCACTGCGCGGCGCTTGCCGAGCGGGTTCGTTTGCTTACTGCCTTTGAACAGCCGGACGCTACCGTCGAAGCGGTCCTCACAAAAGTGCAGGAGATCGTTGCCGGGTTTCCAAGAACGCCGGCCGACATCTTATGCGGAAGAAATCCAGGGGACGTTCTCGACCCGTTCATCCTTGCTGCCACACAAACCTTGATGTTCGGCGGCGACATCGAACAAACCGTGGAGGCGACCGTCGCCCATAAAGCCCTGATGATGGTCGAGGGACTCATGGGGCATTTGCACGAAGATGTCATTGGACAAATGCGCGGTAACGTGAGGGTTCCCGAACCGCGCGGGAAAGACCAGGAGACGCTGGACCCGGTCCTGAATCCCTTCCCTGGCGCCGATGTGCTACAGCCACCGTATGCTGCCGGCGACAAATTCAAGTTCCATCAAATCAAGAGCAAGACAGGTTCCGCGAAGGGCGGCGACGGGCGGCGGCTCGGCGAGCAGCTGGAAGGGCTGCGGCAGCTTTACGACGGCGAAATCTTCTATCACGCCTTGATCGGGAATACGCTACGCGGCCACCGGTCGCGGGCGGGCGTTGAACGCGCCGCGCCCAGTGTCACGGTTCTGGTGGGGAAAGCCTCGTTCAATTGCCTGACTCATACGGAGGTCGGCCCGGAATTGCTGTTGGGGCTATACCATTCGGCCTTTACGGCGGCAGCCAATCGCAGTGGATACCGGGTGGACACCATGGCGGCGGCGATAGTGAGCCATTTTGTCGAACGAGCCAATAAGGAAGGCGAGGGGTTCCTGGAAATCGTGCTCGAAGAAGCTACCGAAGGTCCGATCGAACAACAGGATAATCGCTTGTATGTTGGCGGCAGGCGAAGCCGACGTAGTTGATTCGACCGCGACCACGCATATGGCGCGCTCCGCTTGATGGTGTTCGTAGACCCGCCAAAAACAAAAGGGCTTACATCGCTGTAAGCCCTTGATATTTCTGGTGCCGACTGCCGGTTTCGAACTGGCCACCTGATGATTACAAATCAACTGCTCTACCAAATGAGCTAAGTCGGCGAAACTTGTACGGGGCGAATTATACGCTATTTAATTCGCGTGAGGGTGGGGCGGCCGCCCTTTTTGGGCGGGTCGGTATCGTCGTCCGGGGCGCTTGGCGCCTCGGTTTTGGCCTCTTGCGCGGGCGCTGGAACGGCTGCCAGCACCGGTGCCGGCGCGCTGGTTTCTTCGTCGGCCGGCGGCTCGGCAAAGCCCAGTTGCGGCTCGAACGCCATCCCCTGGCCGTTCTCGTTGGCGTAGATCGCCATCACATTGTTGACCGGGACGTAGATCTCCCGCGACACGCCGCCGAAGCGCGCGTGGAAGCGGATGCTGTCGTTGTCCATCTTCAGGCCCGAGGTGGCGCCGAAGCTGATGTTGAGGACGATTTCGCCTTTTTTCACATATTCCATCGGCACCGTGGTCGAGGCGTCGACCTTGACGGCGAGGTAGGGCGTATAGCCGCTGTCCGTGCACCACTCATAAATGGCGCGCAGCATGTAGGGCTTGGTTGAGATTTCAGACATGGTCTTCCAGACTGCAGTAAAACCCGGCGCGCCGCCCGCTAAGGCAGGCAAACGCGCCGACAGACTTCAAGTAAATCGGCCTGCGTCCGGATTAACGGCGCATGACCTTTTCCGACGGGGTCAGCGCTTCGATGTAGGCAGGACGCGAGAAGATGCGCTCGGCGTACTTCATCAGCGGGGCCGCGGTCTTCGACAGTTCGATGCCGTAGTGATCCAGACGCCACAGCAGCGGCGCAACCGCCACGTCCAGCATCGAGAACTCGTCGCCCAGCATGTACTTGTTCTTCAGGAACAGCGGCGCGAGCGTGGTCAGACGGTCGCGGATTTCCGCGCGCGCCTTGTCGTGGCTCTTGTCGTTGCTCTTGGCGCGTTCGCTTTCCAGCACGTGCACGTGGACGAACAATTCTTTCTCGAAGTTGAACAGCATCAGGCGCGCGCGCGCGCGCATCAGCGGATCGGCCGGCATCAGCTGCGGATGCGGGAAGCGTTCGTCGATGTACTCATTGATGATGTTCGATTCGTACAGGATCAATTCACGTTCCACCAGGATGGGCACCTGACCATAGGGATTCATGGTCGAGATGTCTTCCGGCTTGTTGAACAGGTCGACATCGCGCACTTCGAAGTCCATGCCTTTTTCAAACAGGACCAGACGGCAGCGTTGCGAAAATGGGCAGGTTGTACCCGAGTAGAGAACCATCATTTTTATAGTTCCTTAGAAGAACAAAGGGGGTGAAGCCGCGAACGGATCACCCCGGATCGATCGCCCGCCAACGCGGGCATCGCAAAACAAGCGCCGGCTAGCCGGCACTCTCGATTATTTCACTTCTTTCCAGAACGACGCGTTCAAGCGCCATGCCAGGAAGGCGAACACGGCCATGAACAGCACCACCGCGACGCCCAGTTTTTTGCGGGTCTGCGCTGCAGGCTCCGCCATCCACTCCATGTAACCGACCAGGTCGGCCACCGCAGTGTCATATTCCAGCTTCTTCATTTTGCCCGGCGTGACTACCTCGAAGCCGTCAAACTGATGAATCTTCTTGCCTTCCTCGTGCGGGTCGGCCACTTCCTTGGTCTTGAGCGTCTGCACGCCCTGCAGTTCCCACAGCACGTGCGGCATCGCCGCGTTGGCCAGCACCAGGTTATTCCAGCCGGTCGGGCGGGTGTCGTCCTTGTAGAAGGTGCGCAGGTAGGTGTACAGGTAGTCGCCGCCGCTGCCGGCGCCCGACGCTTTCGCGCGGGCGATCACCGACAGGTCCGGCGGCACCACGCCGAACCATGCTTTCGCGTCTTTCGGGTTCATCGTGGTGGTCATCATTTCGCCGACCTTGTCGCCGGTGAACAGCAGGTTGGCCTTGATTTGCTCTTCCGTCAGGCCCAGGTCGCGCAGACGGTTGTAGCGCATCGAGGACGCATTATGGCAGTTCAGGCAGTAGTTGACGAACAGTTTGGCGCCGTTTTGCAGCGCGGCCATGTTGTTCGAACGGTCAGGCGCCTTGTCGAGGGCGACGCCGCCTTCGTTGGCCAGTACCAGGCCCGGCACCAGGGCCAGGATGGCGAGCAGTTTTTTAGAAAAATTCATGTAATGTCCTTTGTGTACTTTAGCGAGGTGCGTCGATCAGTGCGCGTGGAACACTACGCGGTCAGGGACCTTCTTGAACGTGCCCATGGCGCTCCACCAGGGCATGAACAGGAAGAAGCTAAAGTAAAGCAGGGTGCATACTTGCGAGAACAGCGTGCGGCCTTCGGTCGGCGGCAGGGTACCCAGGTAGCCCAGCGACAGGAAGCAGAAGAAGAACACGGCGTACACATACTTGTGCCAGCTCGGGCGGTAGCGGATCGACTTGACCGGCGACTTGTCCAGCCATGGCAGGAAGGCCAGGATCACCACCGAACCGCCGAAGAACACCACGCCCCAGAACTTGGCGTCGAGCACCTGCGGCAGCATGCCGACGATGGCCACCAGCGCGATCGCGGCGACGGCGGTCTTCACCGCGCTCGACAGGCGCGACTTGAGCCAGATGAACACCACGTAGGCGGCCACGAAGAACATCAGCACCCACATGAAGTCGGCGGTGGTGGCGCGCAGCACCGAGTAGAACGCGGTGAAGTACCAGGTCGGCGCGATGTGCAGCGGGGTCTTGAGCGAGTCGCCCGGCAGGAAGTTGTTATATTCCAGGAAGTAGCCGCCCATTTCCGGGGCGAAGAACACCACGGTGCTGAAGATCAGCAGGAAGATCGACACGCCGAACAGGTCGTGCACGGTGTAGTAAGGGTGCGAAGGGATGGAGTCGACCGGGTGGCCGTCGGCGCCCAGGTTTTCCTTCACTTCGATGCCGTCCGGGTTGCTCGAACCGACTTCGTGCAGCGCGATCAGGTGGGCGGCCACCAGACCCAGCAGCACCAGCGGGATGGCGATCACGTGGAAGGCGAAGAAGCGGTTCAGGGTGGCGTCGGACACCACGTAGTCGCCGCGGATCCACAGCGACAGGTCGGGGCCGATCAGCGGGATGGCGCCGAACAGGTTGACGATCACCTGGGCGCCCCAGTACGACATCTGGCCCCATGGCAGCAGGTAGCCGAAGAAGGCCTCGGCCATCAGGCACAGGAAGATGGCGAAACCGAACAGCCAGATCAGCTCGCGTGGCTTGCGGTACGAGCCGTACAGCAGGCCGCGCGTCATGTGCAGGTAGACGATGATGAAGAAGGCCGAGGCGCCGGTCGAGTGCATATAGCGCACCAGCCAGCCCCACGGTACTTCGCGCATGATGTATTCGACCGAGCCGAAGGCCAGGTTGGCGTCCGGCTTGTAGTGCATGGTCAGGAAGATGCCGGTGACGATCTGCAGCACCAGCACCAGCATGGCCAGCGAGCCAAAGATGTACCAGAAGTTGAAGTTTTTCGGGGCGTAGTATTTGCCCCATTGATCGTTCCACAGCTTGGTCAGCGGGAAGCGGTCGTCGACCCAGCCCAGTGCTTTTTGCGCGGCCGGTGCATCGGCCGGGAATTTAGTCTCTTTGAAAGCCGCCATGATTTACGCCTCGCCTTTCTCGTCTTTGCCAATGATCAGCTTGGTATCGCTCAGGAACATGTGGCGCGGCACTTGCAGGTTGTCCGGCGCCGGCTTGTTCTTGAACACGCGGCCGGCCATGTCGAAGGTCGAGCCGTGGCAGGGGCACAGGAAGCCGCCTTCCCAGTCGTCCGGCAGCGATGGCTGCGGGCCGGGCGTGAACTTGGACGAGGGCGAGCAGCCCAGGTGGGTGCAGATGCCGACCGCCACCAGGATCTCGGGCTTGCGCGAGCGCCATTCGTTGCGGGCGTATTCCGGCGTGAATTCATCCGGGTTGCGCTTGGAGTCGGCGTCGGCCACTTTGCCGTCGGTCTTTTTCAGCGAGGCCACCATTTCAGGGGTACGCTTGATAATCCAGACCGGCTTGCCGCGCCATTCGACGGTTTTCATTTCACCGGGATTGAGGCTGGCAATATCCACTTCCACCGGTGCGCCGGCGGCCTTGGCGCGCTCGGACGGTTGGAAAGTGCTTACCAGTGCCCCGGCGGTTGCCAGGCCTACTACGCCACCTGCCGCGCCTGTTGCGACGAGCAATCCGCGTCGGCCCGAATCGACCTGCTTTTCGATACTCATACAAACCCCAATCAGTCAAAGTGCGAACAAAATCCGAAAACCGCGAACAAAACCTGAAACTTGTTGAAGCACGAATATAGCTTCTAGCAACCTTAAATTATAAGGTAAGCGTGATACGAATTAAAGCAAAAACGTTGCCGTAACCCCAATTGGCGCGATTTGCGCACCGTTTTGGACTTGAATTTTGCCGGCCCATCCCCTACTGGCGGAGCGCAAGCGATAGATATTGATGCAAGACAAATTTATAGCGTAATTCGGTGTCCAATGCGCATGGCGCAAGCGAGTTTGGAATCCAATTGAAAAAATAGTATGATCCAGACGCAGTTTTGTTCACAAATGACCACAGAGCGAGGATAGAAGAATGGCAATGATGCAGGAATTTAAAGAATTCGCGATGAAGGGCAATGTGGTCGACCTCGCGGTGGGCGTGATCGTCGGCGGCGCTTTCGGCAAGATCGTCGATTCGCTGGTGGCCGACATCATCATGCCGCCGATCGGCAAACTGTTCGGCGGCCTGGATTTCGCCAACTACTACATCGGCCTGAACGGCCAGGACCCGCACCTGAGCCTGGTCGAAGCGAAGAAGCTGGGCGCGGTGTTCGCCTACGGTAATTTCGCCACCATCCTGCTGAACTTCGTCATCCTGGCCTTCGTGATCTTCCAGATGGTACGCCTGATGAACAAGGCGCGCACGCTCAACACCAAGGAAGCGGCGGCCGAGGCGGCAGCGGCGCCGGCGCCGACGCCGGAAGACATCGTGTTGCTGCGCGAAATCCGCGACTCTCTGAAGAAATAACTAGGACGCCGTCCACCGGACGGCAGGCTGAACGCTATGCGACGACTCTGGTTATTGTTTGCGCAAACGGTGACCGTCGTACTGGCACTGTATTTCGTCTACGCGGCCGTGGGGCCGGAGCGGCGCGCGCCAGTGCGCGCCCAGCAGATGGGCAGCGCCGACCATCCGGCCGTGATGCTGGAGGCCACGCCGGGCAAGGCGCCCGGCATCGCGGTCGGCTCGTACCGGGCGGCGGCGGGGCGGGCCATGCCGGCCGTGGTCAACATCATCACCAGCAAGAAACCCAAGCGCGGCAAGCATCCGCTGCTGCGCGACCCGTTCTTCAAGAAGTTCTTCGGCGACCGCGACCACGACGGCGAGAACGACGACGACGAGTCCAGCCTGGGCTCGGGCGTCATCGTCTCCGGCGAAGGCTACATCCTGACCAACAACCACGTGGTGGAGGCGGCAGACGAGATCGAGGTGATCCTGGCCGACGGCCGCAAGGCCGCCGCCAAGGTGGTCGGCACCGACCCCGAGACCGACCTGGCCGTCATCAAGATCGCACTCGACAAGCTGCCGGTGATCGTGCTGGGCCAGGCCGAGCAGGCGCAGGTGGGCGACGTGGTGCTGGCCATCGGCAATCCCTTCGGCGTCGGCCAGACCGTGACGATGGGCATCATCTCCGCGCTGGGGCGCAACAACCTGCACATCAACCACTTCGAGAACTTCATCCAGACCGACGCCGCGATCAACTTCGGCAATTCCGGCGGCGCGCTGGTGGACGCCAACGGCAACCTGCTGGGGATCAACTCGGCGATCTATTCGCAGTCGGGCGGCTCGGTGGGCATAGGTTTCGCCATTCCGGTGTCGACCGCCAAGTCGGTGATGGAGGCCATCATCAAGTCCGGCCACGTGGTGCGCGGCTGGATCGGCGTGGAGACGCAGGAGATCACGCCCGAGCTGGCGTCTAGCTTCGGGCTGACGCGCCAGAGCGGCGCCATCATCGCCGGCGTGGTGCGCAACGGCCCGGCCGACAAGGGCGGCATGAAGCCGGGCGACATCCTGCTGTCGGTGGACGGCAAGCCGGTGGCCGACACCAACGACATGCTCAACCTGGTCGCCCAACTCGTTCCCGGCGGAAGCGCTAAAATGCGGGTCTTGCGCAAGACCCGCGAGACCACGCTGGACATCACGGTCGGCAAGCGACCGGCCGGCGCCAAATAAGGAAACTGAATGCATCTGCGCGACCTGACTCAATTCCTCAAGGAACTGGCGGACAACAACAACCGTCCCTGGTTCATCATGAACAAACCGCGCTACGACATCCTGCGCGAAGAATTCCTGCAGGTGGTGACGCAGATGATCGCCGAGCTGGGCAAGTTCGACGCCGCGGTCAAGTTCTGTAATCCCAAGAAGGCGATGTTCCGCATCAACCGCGACGTGCGCTTCGCGCACGACAAGAGCCCGTACAAGACGCGCTTCTCGGCCGCGGTGGCGCCGAACGACTTGCGCCGTCCGAGCAAGGCCGGCGGGCCGACCTACTACATGCAGATCGACGGCAGTGGCAAGCTGTTGTTCGGCGCCGGCGAATACATGCCGCCGCCGTCGCGCCTGAAGGCGCTGCGCCAGCACATGGTGGAGGACGCGGCCGGCTTCAGCAAGGTGTTGAAGAACAAGAAGTTGAAAGCCACCTTCGGCGACATCCAGAACGAGGGCAAGCTGATGCGCCCACCCAAGGGCTTCGACCCCGGGCACGAGCACATCGAGTACATCAAGCTGAAGAGTTTCTTCGTCTGGACCGAGATCGATGTGCCGATGAACCAGCCGGAGCTGCTGGTGCCGATGATCGCCAGCGGGCTGAAGGACGCCTATCCGCTGGTCGAATGGATGCGCGCCGCGAAAGAGGAAGAGGAAGCGGCTTAACGCTTTACTTTTTCATCGCGCGGATCGCGCGCCAGCAGGCGCGACACCATCGCCTGCGGCTGGTCGCCGTCGAACAGCACGCCGGCCACCGCGTTGGTGATCGGCATGTCGACGCCCATCCGGGCCGCCAGCTCGCGCACGGCCTTGGAGCACGGCACGCCCTCGGCCACGTGGCCCAGCTCGTGCACGATGAGATCCAGCGGCTTGCCCTGCGCCAGCCCGAGGCCGACGCGGCGGTTGCGCGACAGGTCGCCGGTGCAGGTCAAAATCAAATCGCCCATGCCGGTCAGGCCCATGAAGGTCTCGGTCTGGCCGCCCAGCGCGGTGCCGAGGCGGGTGATTTCCGCCAGCCCGCGCGTGATCAGCGCGGCGCGCGCGTTCAAGCCCAGCCCCAGGCCGTCGGCCACGCCGGTGGCGATGGCCAGCACGTTCTTCACCGCGCCGCCCACTTCCACGCCCACCAGGTCTTCGCTGGAATACACGCGGATGTTGCCGCCGTGGACGGTGGCCACCACGCAGTCGCGCAAGGCGGCCGAGTCGGAGGCGATGGTCAGCGCGCACGGCAGGCCCCTGGCCACCTCCTGCGCGAACGACGGGCCGGACAAGGCGCCGCCGGCCACGCCGGTGCCCAGCACCTGGCGCACGATCTGGTGCGGCAGCAGGCCGGTGCCGTATTCGAAGCCCTTGCACAGCCATACCACGTTGGGAATCGCGCGCGACTTCAGTTGCTCCAGCAGCGGACGCAGGCCGGCCACCGGGCAGGCTGCGATCAGCAGGCTGTCCGGGCCGGCCACGTGGGCCAGCGCGGCGTCGAAATCGGCGGCGACCCGCAGGCCGTCGGGGAAGGGATAGCCGGGCAGGTAGGCGCTGTTCTCTCTCGCGCGCGCCATGTCCTGCAGGGCGTCGCGGTTGCGGCCCCACAGCATGACGTCGTGACGCTGGGCCAGCGCCATGGCGACGGCGGTGCCCCAGGCGCCCGCGCCGAGCACGGCCACCTTGCGGACGGCTTTGTTTGGATTATCTTGCATGGGACCTCATTCGGCGACGGATGTCGCCGCTACGGCAATTATATGCCCCAGACTTCGGAATTCTTGACGTAACCGACCAGGCCGTCGCGGTGGCGCACCTTGAGCCAGCCGCCGGCGGCCGATTCGGTCACTTCCAGCAGCACGCCCTTGTCGGCGGTGAATACCGGCGCGGCGCTGTCATCCGGCGTGGCGCGGATCTTCAGGTTGGGCGTGCGGATGATGACGTTGCGCTTGGCGGTCAGGCCCTTGGCCTCGGTCCAGGCCAGCTCGCCGGTGACGTCGCGTACCTTGAGCCATTCGCCGTAGGCCAGCACCACTTCCAGCGGCGCACCGCGCGGCACCACGAACAGCTTGCCGCCCTTGGTCGATGGCGCGTCGTACAGGATCACGGGCGCGGCGCCCACCGTTTTGAAGTCGAACGCGTGGCTGGCACTCATGGCCAACAACATAGTCAGACTGGCGATCAAACGGGGAAATGTCATGGCTTACCTTGCAGAGGGACAGCGCGCGAAGGCGCGGCGTGTCGGGGTGATACCGCTGCCGGACGTGGCGTCCGGCAGCGTCATGCTTCAGAAACGGCTTAGTGCGTGGTCGCGGCGCCGTCGGTTGCTGCTGGTGCTGCGGCGGCCGCGTCGGCGATCGCTTGCATGCGCTGCTGGTAGAACACTTCGAAGTTGATCTCGGCCAGGTGCACTGGCGGGAAGCCGGCACGGGTGATCACGTCGGCGATGTTGGCGCGCAGGTAAGGGTAGACGATGTTCGGGCAACCGATGCCCAGCAGCGGATCGAGCTGCTCGGCTGGGATGTTGCGCGCTTCGAAGATACCGGCTTGCTTGCCTTCAACCAGGAAAGCGACCTTGTCCTTGACCTTGGCGGTCACGGTGATGGTGACGGTCGATTCGAACACGCCGTCGGCCAGCGGCTCGGCGCCGACGTCCAGGGCCACTTCGATGGATGGCGCTTCCTGTTCCAGGAAGATCGCTGGGGAGTTCGGTTGTTCCAGCGACATGTCTTTCAGGTAGACGCGTTGGATTTGGAATACTGGTTGCAGGTTTTCGTCAGACATGGAACGCTTTCGTTATAGTGAAAACGAGCGGCACGCGCCGCTCGGAATATGTGGGCTTGGTATGGAGCTCAAATCAAACGCGAGGGCAATTGTATCAAAACCATTAAGATTTCAAACTATTTCTGCGGCCCTCTCGTTGTTATTTGGGGGCGCTTAGCCGTTTAACAAGGGGGACAGGCCGCCCGCTTGGTCGAGTGCATACAAATCGTCGAAGCCGCCGACGTGGGTGTCGCCGATGTAGATCTGCGGCACGGTGCGGCGGCCGGTCTTTTCCATCATTAGCATGCGCTGCTCCGGGTCGAGGTCGACGCGGATTTTTTCCAGCGTGGTCACGCCCTTGGCTTCCAGCAGGCGCTCGGCGCGCACGCAGTAGGGGCATACGGCGGTGGTGTACATGATTACACGGGCAGTCATCTCGACCTCCTTATTTGGCCAGCGGCAGGCCGGCTTTTTGCCATGCAGCAATGCCACCGTCCAGGTTGACCACGTCCGCGAAGCCGGCCTTGGCCAGCACGCCGGCCGCCGAGTTGGCGCGCGCGCCGCTCTGGCAGACCAGGATCACGCTCTTGCTCTTGAACTTGTCCAGTTCGCCGACGCGCTTGGCCAGCTCGCCCAGCGGAATGTTTTTGGCGTCCGGCAGGTGGCCGGCGGCAAATTCCGTTGCTTCACGAACATCAACAACGGTGGCTTTGCTGCGGTTGATCAACAGCGTCACCTCCTGCGCGCTGGCGCGTTTGCCGCGCTGCGTCAGTACCGGCCAGAGCAGGGCGCCGCCCGAGAGGAGCACGATGGCGATGATGAAAATATTGTCAATGAAGAATTTCACGGGGTTCCAATGGTTTAAGTCAATGCGCGCATTATAAAATAGAAGCTGGAAGAGTTCTCGCAGTACCGGTTTTCCGTCCCGTTCAATCCTTTTTGAAGATAGTTCAAATGTATAAAATCGTATTCATGCGCCATGGCGAGTCCACCTGGAACCTGTCGAACCGCTTCACCGGCTGGACCGACGTCGACCTGACCGAGAAGGGCATCGCCGAGGCCAAGGCGGCCGGCAAGGTGCTCAAGGAATCCGGCTACACCTTCGACCTGGCTTACACCTCGGTGCTCAAGCGCGCGATCCGCACGCTGTGGCTGACCATGGACGAGATGGACATGATGTACCTGCCGGTCAAGAACGACTGGCGTTTGAACGAGCGCCACTACGGCGCGCTGCAGGGCCTGGACAAGGGCGAGACCGCCGCCAAGTACGGCGACGACCAGGTGCTGGTATGGCGCCGCAGCTACGACACGCCGCCGCCGCCGCTGGCCGAGAACGACGACCGCGCCTCCTTCAACGACCCGCGCTACGCCGGCCTGGACAAGGCGCAGATCCCGCTGACCGAATGCCTGAAGGACACCGTGGCGCGCGTGATGCCGGCCTGGGACGAGGAAATCGCCCCGGCCATCCGCGCCGGCAAGAAGATCATCATCTCGGCCCACGGCAACAGCCTGCGCGCGCTGATCAAGATGCTCGACGGCATCAGCGATGACGACATCGTCGGGCTCAACATCCCGAACGGCCAGCCGCTGGTGTACGAGCTGGACGCCGACCTGAAGCCGATCCGCCACTACTACCTGGGCGACGCCGACGCCATCGCCGCGGCCCAGGCCGCCGTGGCCAACCAGGGCAAGGCCAAGTAATTTGTCGCATTCTTCCTTCCGAGGCTGGCGCGGCGCCGCCACCAGTGCGGCGCTGCTGCTGATGATGCTGAACGGCGCGCACGCCGCGCCGTTCAGCAAGACCACCGAGCGCAGCAAGCAGAAAGCGGCGGCCGAGGCCGAGCGCGCCAGCCTGCAGCAGAAACTCAGCGCGCTCAAAAAAGACATCGGCAAGACCGAGAGCGCCAAGGACGACGCGGCCGACACGCTGGCCGAGTCCGAACAGGCGATCTCGGACGCCAACCGCTCGCTGCGCGACCTGGCGCAGGAGCAGGGCGACACCAACACCAAGCTGCAACAGCTCGCCGTCGAACACGACAAGCTGGCGGCCACGGTCGCCCAGCAGAAGCAGCAGCTGGCCAAGCTGCTGCGCGAGCAGTACGTGGCCGGCAACGAGGACCGCATCAAGCTGCTGCTGTCCGGCGACAATCCCAACCGCATCAACCGCGACCTGCAGATGATGTCCTACGTGTCGCAGGCGCAGGCGCGGCTGCTGGACTCGCTGCGCGCCAACCTGAAGGCGGTCGAGGTCAACCAGGCCGAGGCGCAGAACGCCAAGGACGAGCTGCAGGAAATCGCGGCCGAGGAAATGGAACAGAAGGCCAAGCTGGAGCAGGAGAAGGGCCGCCGCGCCGCGCTGCTGGCCTCGCTGTCGAAAAAGCTGGTGGCCCAGCGCAAGGAAGCCGGCAACGTCGAGCGCGACGAGCAGCGCCTGACCGGCCTGGTCGACAAGCTGGGCAAGCTGATCCAGGAACAGGCGATCGCCGCCGCCGCCGAGAAGAAGCGGCAGGAACAACTGGCAGCCGCCCGCGCCAGGGCCGAAGCCGAGGCCAAAGCCAGGGCCGACGCCGACGCGCGCGCGCTGGCCAAGGCCAAGGCGGCGGCCGAAGCGGAACGCCAGCGCCTGGCCAAGGCCAACGCAGGCAAGTCCGGCACCATCAAGCCGGCGCCGTCCAAGCCCGACGCCATCGACGCCGACGAACCGAAAGTGGCGCAGCGGCCGCCGGAACCGGTCAAGCCGCCGCCGCGCGAGGAGGAGCCGGCCAGGCCGGCCGCCAAGCCGTCCGACATCGCGCTGGCGCCGGCCGTGCCGTCCGGCGCGCCGTTCGTCAGCCTCAAGGGACAGCTGCGCGCGCCCGTCAGCGGCAAGCTCGCCGCCAAGTTCGGCACCAAGCGCGGCGACGGCCCGAGCTGGAAGGGCGTGTTCATCCGCACCGGCGAGGGCGCCGAGATCCGCGCCATCGCCGGCGGCAAGGTCATCTTCTCGGACTGGCTGCGCGGCTTCGGCAACATGATCATCGTCGACCACGGCGGCCAGTACTGGAGCATCTACGGCAATTGCGAGTCGCTGCTCAAACGGGTCGGCGACGTCGTCAAACCGGGCGACTCGATTGCCAGCGCAGGTAACAGCGGCGGCAACGAGGAATCGGGGCTATACTTTGAGCTTCGCCATCAGGGCACGGCATTCGATCCGGCTGGCTGGGTCAAGTTTTAAGGTTCGCGGAAAAAAATGGGCAACAAAGTCAAGAGCATCGGCCTGATCGGCCTGGGGATGGTGGCCGGGGTTGCCGTCTCCCTGCAGTTTTCCGCCATTGCGCAAAAGGTCACCGGCTCGCCGCTGCCGCTGGAGGAGCTGCGCCAGCTGTCCGACGTATTCGGCCTGATCAAGACCGACTACGTCGAAGGCGTCGACGACAAGAAGCTGCTTACCGAGGCCATTTCCGGCATGGTGGCCTCGCTCGACCCGCATTCGGTCTACCTCGACAAGAAGGCCTTCCGCGAAATGCGCGAGACCGTGGCCGGCAAATTCGTCGGCATCGGCATCGAGGTCGGCATGGAAGACGGCTACATCAAGGTGGTCTCGCCGATCGAGGATTCGCCCGCCTTCAAGGCCGGCGTCAAGACCGGCGATCTGATCACCCGCATCGACGGCACGCCGATCAAGGGCCTGACCTTGGACGAAAGCGTCAAGAAGATGCGCGGCGAGCCGCACTCCAAGGTCACCGTCACCATCAGCCGCAAGGACGAGGACAAGCCGCTCAACCTGACCATCGTGCGCGAGGAGATCCGCGTGCAGAGCGTCAAGGCCAAGATGATCGAGCCGGGTTACGCGTGGCTGCGCATCTCGCAGTTCCAGGAGCCGACCGTCGAGGACATGGCGCGCAAGCTCACCGCGCTGTACGCGCAGGACCCGCACATCAAGGGCCTGGTGCTGGACCTGCGCAACGATCCGGGCGGCGTGGTGCCTGGCGCGATCGGCGTCTCGGCCGCCTTCCTGCCCAAGGACTCGGTGATCGTTTCGACCAATGGCCAGCTGCTCGACTCCAAGCAGACCTTCTACGGCCGCAGCGAGTTCTATTCCGCGCGCGCCAAGAACGATCCGCTGGCCAAGCTGCCGGCCGCGCTCAAGGACGTGCCGCTGGTGGTGCTGGTCAATGCCGGTTCGGCGTCGGCCTCGGAGATCGTCGCCGGTGCGCTGCAGGACTACAAGCGCGCCACCATCATGGGCACGCAGACCTTCGGCAAAGGCTCGGTGCAGACGCTGCGCCAGCTCACCGCCGACACCGCCGTCAAGCTGACCACGGCGCGCTACTACACGCCGCACAACCGCTCGATCCAGGCGCGCGGCATCGTGCCGGACCTGATGGTCGACGAAACCGCCGACGGCGACGGCTTGAACAGCCTGCGCGTGCGCGAATCCGATCTGCAGAAGCACCTGAACAACGACAAGGACCCGGACGGCGACGGCGCCGCACAGAAGGCCCTCACCGCGCAGCGCGACGAGCTGGAAGACGGCCAGCGCGCCGCCACGCTGGCGAAGAAATCCAAGCCGGTGGAATTCGGCTCCAAGGACGACTTCCAGCTGGCGCAGGCGATCAACCACTTCAAGGGCTTGCCGGTCAAGCTGTCGAAGGTGGAGGCGGCGCCCGCCGCCGGCGGCGAGGTCGGCGAGATCAAGTCGGACAGCAAGACCGACAAGACCGACATCAAGCCGGCCGCCAAGCCCGATTCCAAACCCAAGGCCAGCGACAAGAAGCCGGCCTTGAAACACCCCGTGACCCAATAACGGCGGGCGCGCCGCCGGCCTGAGACGATGAACGACTCGCAACTGCTGCGCTATTCGCGCCATATCCTGCTCGACGAAATCGGCATCGAAGGCCAGCAAAAGCTGCTGGCCGCGCATGCGCTGGTGATCGGCGCCGGCGGCCTGGGATCGCCGGCCGCCATGTACCTGGCGTCGGCCGGCGTCGGCCACATCACGCTGGTCGACAACGACACCGTCGACCTCACCAACCTGCAGCGCCAGATCGCCCACACCACGGAGCGGGTCGGCCAGTCCAAGGCGGAATCGGCGCGCATCACGCTGGCGCAGATCAATCCGGAGATCGAAGTCACCGCGCTGAACGAGCGCGTGGACGACGCCCGCCTGGCCGAACTGGTGGCGCAGGCCGACGTGGTGCTCGACTGCACCGACAACTTCGCCACCCGCCACGCCGTCAACCGCGCCTGCGTCGCGCTGGGCAAGCCGCTGGTGTCGGGCGCGGTGATACGCTTCGACGGCCAGGTCAGCGTGTTCGATCCGCGCGGCGGCGCGCAGCCCTGCTACTCCTGCCTGTTCCCGCAGGACCAGAAGTTCGAGGACGTGGCTTGCTCCACCATGGGCGTGTTCGCGCCGCTGGTGGGCGTGGTGGGCGCGATGCAGGCGGCCGAAGCGCTCAAGCTGCTGATGGGCGTGGGCGCCTCGCTGGCCGGGCGCCTGTTGATGCTGGACGGTCTGCACATGGAGTGGACCAGCATCGGTGTGGGGCGCAACGGCGATTGCCCGGTCTGCGCAAAAAAATAACACTAACCGGAAGGAGACCTTATCTTGCTGATGAAACGACTCGCTGTACTGCCGCTGGCACTGTCCATGGCGTTCGCCGCGCAGGCGGCCACCAACACCAAATACCTGATCATCTCCGAAAACGGCAAGCAGATCGGCGAACAGGCCGTCGAGCGCCAGGACGACGGCCTGACCAAGGTGCGTTTCATCTACAAGGATAACGGCCGGGGCCCGGAACTGACGGAGCAATTCCGCATGGGCGCGGACGGCGTGATGACCGAATACAGCGTCAAGGGCAACTCCACCTTCGGCGCGGTGGTCGACGAGCATTTCGCGCGCAAGGGCGGCCAGGCCGAGTGGAAGTCCACCTCGGAGCAGGGCAGCACGGCCGTCAGCGGCCCGGCCGGCTATCTGCCGCTGAACAGTTCCTTCGAAGTCGTCTCCGCTTACATCGGTGCACTGGCGGCGGCGCCCGAGCATAAACTGGCCCTGCTGCCATCGGGCACGCTGTCGCAGACCGTGCTCGATACGCTGGAGATCAGCAGCGGCAGCGGCGCGAAACAAACCGTGCAGCTGGTGGCGCAGACCGGCGTCGGCATGTCGCCGGCGTTTTACTGGGCCACCACCGGCGCCAGTCCGCGCCTGTTCGGCGTGATCATCCCCGGCTTCGCCAACATGCTGGAAGAGGGCTGGCAGGGCGCCGCGCCGGAGCTGGCCGTGCGCCAGAAAAAAGCCGAGAGCCGCATGCTGGAGGAGCTGGCCGCCAAGCTGCAGCACCCGCTCACCGGCCTGACCCTGGTGCGCAACGCCCGCGTGTTCGACAGCGACAAGGCCACCGTCGGCGCGCCGTCCGACATCTACGTGCTGCGCGGCCGCATCACCGCCGTGCTGCCGGCCGGCTCGCCGGTGCGCGAGGCCGACAACACCATCGACGCCGCCGGCCGCATCGTGCTGCCTGGCCTGTTCGACATGCACGGCCACGTCGACCGCTGGTCCGGCGCGCTGAACATGTCCACCGGTGTGACCAGCGTGCGCGACATGGGCAACGACAACAAGCAGCTGCAGGCCATGCTGGACGAAACGGCGGCCGGCAAGCTGCTGGCGCCGCAGGTGGTGCCGGCCGGCTTCCTGGAGGGCGAGAGCCCGTTCAGCGCCAACAACGGCTTCATCGTCAAGGACCTGGCGGGCGCGAAGGACGCCATCGACTGGTACGCGCAGCGCGGCTATCCGCAGCTGAAGATCTACAACTCCTTCCCGAAAGCGATCCTGAAGGACACCGTGGCCTACGCCCACAGCCGCGGCATGCGCGTGTCCGGCCACATCCCGGCCGGCCTGCGCGCGCAGGAGGCGCTGGACGCCGGCTACGACGAGATCCAGCACATCAACCAGGTGCTGCTGAACTTCCTCGTCAAGCCGGACACCGAGACGCGCAACCTGAACCGCTTCCTGCTGCCGGCTGAAAAAGTGGCAGATATGGACTTCAACACCAAGCCGTTCAAGGACTTCGTGGCCGGCCTGGCGAAAAAGCAGACCTCGATCGACCCGACCATGTCGGCCTTTGCCTTCATCCAGCAGAAGGACGGCGACCTCAATGAACCCTACCGCGCCTTCGCCGCCAACATGCCGCCGGACGTGGCGCGCAGCCTCGCGGTCGGCGCCATGAAGATCGAAGGCGACGCCACCCTCAAGCGCTACCAGAAGTCCTACGCCAAAATGGTGGAATTCGTCGGCATCATGTACAAGGCCGGCGTGCCCATCGTGGCAGGCACCGACGACATCGCCGGCTTCACGCTGCATTCGGAGCTGGCGCTGCTGGTCAAGGCCGGCCTGACGCCGGCCCAGGCGCTGCAGGTGGCGACCCGCAACGGCGCCCGCTACACCCGCACCAGCAACGACCGTGGCAGCATCGCGGCCGGCAAGCTGGCCGACCTGGTGCTGGTGGACGGCGATCCGACCAAGGACATCGCCGACGTCCGCAAGGTGGCGGCGGTGATCACGCGCGGCTACGTCATCTACCCGCGCGAGATCGACAGCGCGCTGGGCATCGCGCCGTTCGTCAAGGACGCGCCGCAGGTGGCGAGAACCGCGGCCGCCGTGGCGGAGATTAACGGTGCCGGCAACGAGGGCGCGCTGCGCCGCCTCGACGCCACCGCCCGTCAGCGCGATTGAGTAAATCGCGGTAAAACCGGGCGCACGGCGCGTCCGGTTAAGCCCTGTTTAAGCCTGCCGGCGCAAAAATCGTTCTCGGGTTTCGCTGGCGGCGGCGATTCGGCCTTATACTCTGCACTCACTTTTATTTGTTATCGAATATGAAAAAACTCTCCGTCCCCCGCCGTGCCGCTGCGCGCGGCTTTACGCTGATTGAAATCATGGTGGTGGTGGTCATCATGGGCGTGCTGGCGGCGCTGGTGGTGCCCAAGCTGCTCAGCCGCACCGGCGAATCGAAAGTCGCCGCGGCCAAGGTCGATATCGCCACCGTCATGCAGGCGCTCAAGCTGTACAAGCTGGATAACCAGCGCTATCCGACCACCGAGCAGGGCCTGCAGGCGCTGCTGACCAAGCCGACCTCCGGCCCGGCCGCCAACGGCTGGAAGTCCGGCGGCTACCTGGAAAAAATGCCGAAAGACCCTTGGGGCAATCCCTACCAGTTCCTCTCGCCCGGCATCAAGGGCGAGGTCGATGTGTTCTCCTACGGCGCCGACGGCGCGCCGGGCGGCACCGGCGACGATGCCGACATCGGCTCCTGGGATAACTGATCGCAGGGGGATTACGGCTCATGCGCGCCGCCCGCGAGCGTGGATTCACGCTGATCGAACTGCTGGTGGTGATGGTCATCCTGGGCATCACGCTGGGACTGGTGTCGCTCAACGCGCTGCCGGGCCAGAAGCAGTCCTTGCGTGAAGACGCGCAGCGCATCGCGCTGCTGCTGCAACTGGCGCGCGACGAGGCGATCGTGCGCAACCGCCAGATCGCCTTCGAGGCGGGGCCGGATGGCTACCGCTTCCTGATCCGCAACGACCGCGAATGGACGCTGGCGGTGCAGGACGACCTGCTGCGCGAGCGCGAATTCAAGCACGCGCCGATCACGCTGATGCTGGACCCGCCGCCCAGCATCCCGGACGCCAACCTGCGCATCGTCTTCGGCCGCGAGCCGGTCGACAAACCCTTCGTGCTGACCCTCAGCGGCGGCGATGCCAGCATCGCCATCCACGCCGACGGCATCGGCCATTTCACGGTGGACTAGATGCGCCTTCAACGACAACGCGGCTTTACCCTGCTGGAAGTGCTGGTGGCGCTGGTGATCGTCGGCACGGCGCTGGGCGCCTCGCTGCGCGCGGTCGGCAGCCTGACGCAGAACAGCAACGGTCTGCGCGGCGCCATGATGGCCACCTGGTCGGCCGAGAACCGGCTGGTGCAGCTGCGCCTGACGCGCCAGTTCCCGGCGGTCGGCAAGCAGACCTTCGAATGCCCGCAGGGCGACATGAAGCTGATGTGCGAGGAGGAAGTGATCGCCAGCCCGAATCCGCGCTTCCGCCGGGTGGAGGTCAGCGTCTACGACCAGGCCGCGCCGGAGCGGCGCATCATCAAGCTGGTCCAACTGGTACTGAATCAATGACGCACCCATTGCGCCGCCGCGCGCGCGGCTTCACGCTGATCGAGCTGCTGGTGGCGATTTCCATCCTGGCCATCGTCGCGGTGCTGGGCTGGCGCGGGCTGGACGGCATCATCCGATCGCGCGGCGCGCTGACCGCGCAGATGGAGCAGACGCGCGGCCTGCAGCTGGCCTTCGCCCAGCTGCAAAGCGATTGCGCCAACCTGGCGCCGCAGACGCTGATCGGCAGCCGCGCCATCCTGCGCGCGGAGGACGGCCGCATCACGCTGGTGCGCCTGGCGCTGGCCGAGAACGAACCCACGCGGGTGCAGGTGGTGTCCTACCGTGTGCGCGACGGCGTGCTGACGCGGCGCGAGTCGGCCGGCACGCGCGATCTGGTGCAGCTCGACGCGCTGTGGCAGGCCGCCACCGGCGACGCCGATCCCGCCGCCAGCGTGGCGCTGCAATCGGGCGTGCAGCGCATGACGATGCGCTTCTGGACCACGCAGGGCTGGGTGCAGGCGGCCGGTGTGATGCCCGCGCCTCCCACACCGGCCACCGGCGCGCCGAGTGGCCTGGAAGTGGCGATGAACCTGGACGGCGTGGAAGTGCCGATGATTAAATCCTTCCTGCTGGGGGCACTGTGAGGTTGCGGCGCCAGCGCGGCGTGGCCGTCATCACGGCGCTGCTGTTGACCACACTGGCGGTGACCATCGTCGCCAGCCTGTTCTGGCAGCAGCAGGTGCAAGTGCGCTCGATGGAGAACCAGCGCCTGCAACTGCAGACCCGCTGGATCGTGCGCGGCGCGCTGGATCTGAGCCGGCTGGTGCTGTATCAGGACTTCCTGGACAAGCAAACCGTTACGCACCTGAACGGCGTGTGGGCCACGCCGCTGGAAGAAACGCGGCTGGACGACTACATCGAACGCGAACGCGCCGAGGCGGAAAATTTCAACGCCACCCTGTCCGGCAGGATGATCGACGCGCAGTCGCGTTACAATCTTGCCAATCTGGCGCAGAACAGGGTGCTGGACGGCGGCCAGCTGAAGGTGTTCGAGCGGCTGTTGACCAACCTGCGGCTCGATCCGTCGCTGGCGCAGGCGGTGGCCACCCAGGTGATGAACGCGCAGACGCCCAAGCAGCTGCCGGGCCAACCGCCGCCGCAGACCGGCGGCCCGCAGCCGATCGACCTGCTGCGGGTGGAGGATCTGCTGGCGGTGAGCGGATTCACGCCGCAAACGATAGAACGGCTGCGCGACTTCGTCATCATCCTGCCGGAACGCGGAACTGAGTTGAACGTGAATACCGTGCCGGCCGAGCTGTTGTCGGCCATGTATGAACACCTGTCGCTGTCGGATGCGGCGGCCATGGTCAATACGCGGCAGCGCATTTATTATCTCGACAAGCAGAACTTCGATACGCTGCCCCAGGTGTCGTCGCTGCCTAAGCCTGATGTGCCTTATGACGTCAAGAGCCACTACTTCCTGGCCTACAGCCGGGTGAGGCTGGACCGGGCGGCGCTGGACGCGCAGTCCTTGCTGGTGCGGGCGAACAACGGCATCACGACGGTGGTTTGGATACGGGAATATTAGAACTGGCATGAACGAAAGCGAGACCCTTTGACTACACTACTTATCCGCTATCCGGCCAAGGCCAGCGTCGACAGCGGCGCGGCCCAGACCTGCCCGTTCGCGCTGGTGGGTGACGGCGGCAACCTGCTGCAGCAGGGCGTTTCCCCGCTGGGCAACCTGTCGGACCTGGTGGCCTCGTCGCGCCGCGTGGTGCTGCTGCTGGCCGCCGCCGACGTCACGCTGCTGCGCGTGGTGGCGCCCCCGCTGTCCGCCGCGCGCCTGAAGGCCGCGCTGCCGGCGCTGGTGGAGGAACAGGTGCTGGGTGATCCGGCCGACTGCGTGCTGGCGGCCGGCGCCGCCGACGCCGACGGCGGCCGCACCGTGGCCGTGGTGCAGCGCAGCTGGATCGAGGTGCTGGTCAAGGCGCTGCTGGCGCAGGGCGCGCATCACGTCTCCGTGCTGCCGTCGCAACTGTGTCTGCCGTTCCAGCCGGGTTCCGTGTCGGCCGCGCTGACCACCGGCGACGCCGGTTTCGAACTGATACTGCGCCAGTCGCAGACCATGGGCATGGGCCTGACGCTGCCCGCGCAGTCGCAGGCCGCGCTGCAAACGCTGCGCGCCATGGCGGGCGACGAGCCAGTCACGCTGTATTTGGCGCCGGCGCAGATGGCGCAGTTCGCGCCGCTGGTCTCCGCCATCGAGGCCGGCCACGGCGTTGGCCACGGCATCGCGTTGATGGAGGACCACTGGGCGCACTGGGTGGCCGCCTCGCGCTCGGCGGGGCTGGACCTGGCTCCGGCATTGGGCGCCAGCGGCGCCAGTGCGCGCCAGTGGCAGCGCTGGCGCTGGCCGCTGCGCATCGCCGCGCTGGCGCTGCTGGTCAACGTGGTCGGGCTGAACGTCGAATGGCTGCGCCTCAAGCGCGAGGCCGGCGCGGTCAGCCAGTCCATGCTGCAGACCTTCAAGGCCGCCTATCCTAAAGAGCCGGTGATCCTCGATCCGGCCGCGCAGATGCGCAAGAACATCTCGCTGGCCAAGGCCGACGGCGGCCAGCCCGCCGCCGACGAATTCACCGCGCTGAGCGCCGCCCTGGGAGAAGCGCTGGGCGTCTTGCCGCGCAAGGACATCATCGCCACGCTGGAGTACCGCGACCGCGCGCTGCAGATCAAGGTCAAGCCCAACACCGTCGACAGCGGCACGCTGGCGCAGCTGCGCTCCGCGCTGGCCGCGCGCAAGCTGGACCTGTCGGAAACCAATCCGGGCGCCTGGCAGATACGCCCGGCGGGCGGCGCGGGCGGAGGAAAATCATGAACAAACTGACCCAAACGATGCAAGACTATCGCAGCCGCGCCTCGGCCTTCTGGATCGAACGCACCGAGCAGGAACGCAAGTTCCTCGGCGTCGGCGGCGCGGTGCTGGGCGTGGCGCTGTTCTATTCGGTGCTGATCGCGCCGGCGCTGGACGGCGGCGCCAAGCTGCGCAAGTCGCTGCCCGAGTTGCGCCAGCAGGCCGCCGAGCTGCAGGCGCTGGCGCTGGAGGCGGCCGCGCTGCGCGGCCAGAACACCATCGCCCCGGCGCCGATGACGCGCGAGATGCTCAACGCCGGCCTCGGTGCGCGCGGCCTGACCACGCAATCGGTGTCCGTCACCGGCGAATACGCCAAGGTGCAGATGAACGGCGTGCCTTTCCCGGCGCTGATCGCCTGGCTGGACGCGATCCGCACCGAGAGCCGCATCGCCGTCTCGGAAGCGAACATCAGCGCGCAGGACACCGCCGGCATGGTCAACGCCACGCTGACGCTGCGCCAGAACGCGGGCGGCCGGTGATGCGAAAAGGCTGTCCATGAAGCGCCTCGTGCTATGGTTGCTGACCATCGCGCTGAGCGTGGCGGCGACGCTGGCGGTGTTCTTCCCGGCGGCCTGGCTAGGCTCGCTGGTGGAGGCGCGCACGGGAGGACGTTTGACGCTGGGGGACGCGCAGGGTACGCTGTGGCGCGGCTCTGCCTTTATCGGCGGCGCGGCCAGCGGCAACAGCCCGGTCACGCCGCTGCTGCCGGGGCGTTTCAGCTGGAAGATATCGCCGCTGGCGCTGATCGGCATGGTCGATCTGCAGCTGGAAAACAGCGAGGCGCTGGCGCAGCCGCTGACCTTCAAGGGCAGCTGGTCGCAATGGCAGCTCAGTCCATCGGCGCTGCTGCTGCCGGCCGAGGGCCTGGCCGGCCTGGGCGCGCCGCTGAACACCGTGGCGCCCAGCGGCACGATGCGGCTGTCGTGGACCGCGCTGGAGCTGGCGCTGGCCGACCGCCAGATCGCCATCCACGGCCGCACCACGCTGGAGATGACGGACATGGCGTCGCGGCTGTCGTCGGTGCGGCCGCTGGGCAGCTACGCGCTGGCGCTGGACTGGCAGGGGCAGTCGGCGGCGCTGACGCTCAACTCCGTCAAGGGGCCGCTGTTGTTGAGCGGCTCCGGCAACCTGAATAACGGCCGCCTGCGGTTTTCCGGGCAGGCCGAGGCAGCAAAAGGATTTGAAGAGCAGCTGGCCAACCTGTTGAATTTGCTGGGCCAGCGCAAACCGAATAGTGACCGCAACATCATCGCTTTAGAGTTCCACTAAGTTCAGATAAAAGTTCAGACAATGAAAAAACAGTCCGTGAGCAAATCCACCCTTCCCGCGCTGCGCCGCCTGAGCGCGGGCGCGATGCTGTGCTGTGCGACGAGCGTCGTGCCGGTCGTGACGCCGTTGCTGGTGCTGCTGCCCGCCACCGCCAACGCCGCGGCCGACGACGCCGCGCTGAACTTTGTCGGCGCCGACATCGAGTCGGTGATCAAGGCGGTCGGCCACTACACCAACATCACCTTCGTGATCGACCCGCGCGTCAAGGGCACGCTGACGGTGGTGTCGGAAAAGCCGGTCACCAAGTCGCAGGCATTCGGCCTGCTCACTTCCGCGCTGCGCCTGCAGGGCTACGCGGTGGTCAGCGGTGACGGCTACGCCAAGGTGGTGCCGGAAGCGGACGCCAAGCTGCAGGCCGGGCCGACCCAGGTCGGCGCCAGCCAGGCCTCGGCCAAGGGCGACCAGATCGTCAGCCAGATCTTCCATCTGAATTATGAATCTGCGGCCAACGTGGTGACGGTGCTGCGTCCACTGATCTCGCCCAACAACACCATCAACGCCAACCCTGGCAACAACACCGTGGTCGTCACCGACTACGCCGACAACGTCAAGCGCCTGGCCAAGATCGTCGCCGCGCTGGACGCGCCGGCCGTCTCCGACCTCGATGTGATCCCGGTGCGCTACGCCATCGCCAGCGACCTGGCGGCCATGGTCAACAAGTTGATGGACACCGGCGCGGGCGCCGGCGACGCGGGCAAGGTCAGCGTGCTGGCCGATCCGCGCACCAACGCGCTGATACTGCGCGCGCCGTCGGCGGCGCGCGCCAACCTGGCCAAGTCGCTGATCGCCAAGCTCGATCAGCCTACCCAGGAACTGGGCAATGTCCACGTGGTCTACCTGAAGAACGCCGAAGCGGCCAAGCTGGCGCAGACGCTGCGCAGCGTGGTGTCGGGCGATACGTCGGCGGCCAACGCCACCGGCGTCGGCGGCACCGGCACCGGCCAGTCCGGCCAGGGCGGTCTCGGTCAGGGCGGCTTGGGCGGCCAAAGCAGCAACACCGGCGGCATGGGCGGCGGCAGCAACTCCGGCACCAGCAGCGGCCCATCCAATCCGCTGCTGACCGGCTCCAACCAGCAGCAGCAGGGCGGCGGCGGCACGGCCGGCTACATCCAGGCCGATTCCACCACCAACACCCTGATCATCACCGCGCCGGAATCGGTGTACCGCAACCTGCGCGCCGTGATCGACCAGCTGGACGTGCGCCGCGCGCAGGTCTACATCGAATCGCTGATCGTCGAAGTCAGCTCCGACAAGGCGTCCGAGTTCGGCGTGCAGTGGGTAGGCGCGACCGGCAACGAGAACAGCACCTACCGCGTCGGCGGCCTGCAATCGTATTCCTCGGGCGGCAACAACATCGGCACGCTGGCCACGCAGCTGCTCAACAAGTCCACCACCACGACCACCGCGCCTAGCCTGCCGGGCAACGGCCTGTCCATCGGTGTGTTCAAGCAGGTGGCGGGCGGCCTGGGACTGGGCGCGCTGGCGCACTCGCTGGAAACCGACGGCAACGCCAACGTGCTGTCGACGCCTAACATGATCACGCTCGACAACGAGCTGGCCACCATCTCGGTCGGCCAGAACGTGCCTATCCTGACCGGCCAGTTCACCACCACCTCCGGCACCAACAACAATCCGTTCCAGACCATCGACCGCAAGGAAGTGGGCCTGACGCTGAAGGTGCGTCCGCAGATTTCCGAGGGCGGCACCATCAAGCTGGCGATCTACCACGAGACTTCCAGCGTCGACGCGACGTCGCTGAAGAACACGGCCGGCATCACCATCAACAAGCGCGTGATCGAGAACAACGTGATCGCCGACGATGGACAGATCATCGTGCTGGGCGGCTTGATCGAGGACACCGAGGGCGATGGCGTGGAAAAGGTGCGCGGCCTGGGCGACATTCCGGTGCTGGGCAATCTGTTCAAGTACCAGACCCGCAGCCGCAAGAAGACCAACCTGATGGTGTTCCTGCGTCCTGTGGTCATCCGCAGCAAGGAGCAGAGCACCTCCCTGGCGACCGACCGTTACGACTACATGCGCGCGCAGCAGGATGCGATCCAGCTGCAGGAAAGCATCCTGGTTCGGGATCTCGGCCAGCCGAAGGTGCCCGCGCTGCAGAACGGCACGCCGCTGGGCGGCGCGTTTGTCCGTCCGATTCCGCCTGCGCCCGTGCCAACGCGCGAGCCGGGCGCCGCCGAACCAGCCAAGCAGCAGTGATATGAGCAATCTCCTTCCATACGCCTTCGCCCGCGACTTCGTGGTGCTGGCGCAGCACAGCGACGAAGCCGAACACACGGTGGACGTGCTGGTCTGCGGCGCCACCGCGCCGGCGGCCATCGCCGAAGTGTCGCGCCGCTTCGGCCGCGTGCAGCTCAAGAGCATGCCGCGCGCCGACCTGGAAACAGCCATCGCCGCGGCCTACGCCAGCTCGGGCGGCAACGCCTCGATGGTGGCCGAGGAGTTCGATGCCGACCTCGATCTGACCAAGCTGCTGCAGGACGTGCCGGCCATCGAAGACCTGCTGGAATCGTCCGACGACGCGCCGGTGATCCGCATGATCAACGCGCTGCTGACGCAGGCGCTGCGCGACAGCGCCTCCGACATCCACATCGAGCCGTTCGAGCAGACTTCGGTGGTGCGCTTCCGCGTCGACGGTTCGCTGCGCGACATCGTCCGTCCGCGCAAGGCCATCCACGGTTCGCTGATCTCGCGTATCAAGATCATGGCGCAGCTGGACATCGCCGAGAAGCGCCTGCCGCAGGACGGCCGCATCACGCTGCGCATCGGCGGCAAGCCGGTGGACGTGCGCGTGTCGACGCTGCCGACCGGCCACGGCGAACGCGCGGTGCTGCGTTTGCTGGACAAGGAAGCGGGCCGGCTGGACCTGAACCACCTGGGCATGAGCGAGACCATGCTGCCGCAGTTCGACGCGCTGATCAACCAGCCGCACGGCATCGTGCTGGTGACCGGGCCGACCGGCTCGGGCAAGACCACCACGCTGTATGCCGCGCTGTCGCTGCTGAACGCTGCCACCACCAACATCATGACGGTGGAAGACCCGATCGAATATGACCTCAACGGCGTGGGCCAGACCCAGGTCAACCCGCGCATCGACATGACCTTCGCCAAGGCGCTGCGCGCCATCCTGCGCCAGGACCCGGACGTGATCATGATCGGCGAGATCCGCGACCTGGAAACCGCGCAGATCGCGGTGCAGGCTTCGCTGACCGGCCACCTGGTGCTGGCCACGCTGCACACCAACGACGCCGCCGCCGCCGTCACGCGCCTGCTGGACATGGGCATCGAGCCGTTCCTGCTGTCGTCGTCACTGCTGGGCGTATTGGCGCAGCGGCTGGTGCGCAAACTGTGCGGCAGCTGCAAGACCTTCGACGGCCAGCAATGGCACGCGGTGGGCTGCGAGCATTGCGGCCACACGGGCTACCAGGGCCGGGTGGGCGTGTACGAATTCCTGCAGACGACGGAGCAGATCCGCGCGCAGATCCACAACCGCGCCTCCGAGGCCGAGGTCAAGGCGGCGGCGCTGGCGGGCGGCATGCACACCATGCGCGAGGACGGCGAGCGCTGGCTGGCCGCCGGCATCACCACGCAGGCCGAGTTGCTGCGCGTGACCAAAGACTAGGCGACCGACGATGCCCGCATTCCGTTATGAAGCCGTCGACGCCGGCGGCGCCACCAAGAAGGGCGTGCTCAATGCCGACAGCGCGCGCTCGGCCCGATCCGAGCTGCGCACGCAAGGCCTGGTGCCGCTGAAGGTGGACGCCATCGCCGCGCAGGTCGACGCCGCCGGCGTCGCCAAGAGCCGCGGCTTCGGCGAGCGCCTGTCTGCCACCGAGCTGGCGCTGTTCACGCGCCAGCTGGCCAGCCTGCTGGAGGCCGGCCTGCCGCTGGAGCAGGCCTTCACCGCCTTGCTGGAGCAGGCCGAGCGCCCCTATATGCGCGACCTGATCGCCTCCATCCGCTCCGAGGTGATCGGCGGTGCTTCGCTATCGGACGTGCTGGGACGCCATCCGCGCGACTTCGCCGAGATCTACCGCGCGCTGGTCGCCTCCGGCGAGCAGATCGGCCAGCTGTCGCGCGTGCTGTCGCGCCTTGCCGACTACATCGAGCGCCGCAACGCCTTGATCCAGAAGGTGCGGCTGGCCTTCACCTATCCGGCCATCGTGACGGTGGTGGCGTTCTCCATCGTGATCTTCCTGCTGACCTACGTGGTGCCGCAGATCGTCTCGGTGTTCGCCAACACCAAGCAGAAGCTGCCCATCCTCACCGTGATCATGCTGGCGGTGTCGGACTTCGTGCGCAACTACGGCATCGTGGTGGCGATCCTGCTGGTGGGCGCGTGGTTCATGTGGCGCCGCGCCTTGCAGAACCCCGCGCTGAAGCGGCGCTGGCACACCTGGTTGCTGACCGCGCCGCTGTACGGTAAATTCGAGCGCAGCCTGAACACGGCGCGCTTCGCCAGCACGCTGGCGATCACCACCGGCTCCGGCGTGCCCATCCTGCGCGCGCTGGAGACCAGCCGCGACACGCTGTCCAACGTCGCCATGCAGGAGCTGGTGGAAGAGGCCAGCGACGCTGTGCGCGAGGGCGTGAGCCTGGCGCGTTCGCTGTCGGCGCAGAAGCACTTCCCGCCGATGCTGATCCACATGATACGGGCCGGCGAAATCACCGGCGAGTTGCCGGCCATGCTGGACCGCGCCGCCGCCGCGCAGGAGGCCGACCTGGAACGCCGCACGCTGACCATCGCCGGCCTGCTGGAGCCGGCGCTGATCCTGGCGATGGGCGTGGTGGTGCTGCTGATCGTGCTGGCGGTCCTGATGCCTATCATCGAAATTAATCAGCTGGTACGCTGAGGAAGTAAAGAGAACCATGAAGCGTTTGCCATTAGTCGTTACCGTCCTTGCCGTGGTGCTGTTGTCGGCGTCGCTGGCCTACTGGGGCCTGCAGTTGTTCAAGCCGCAGCAGCGCGCCATCGCCGCGCCGCCGCAGCAGGTGGCGCCGCCGTTGAACATCGAGGCGGCCAAGGGCCTGTTCGGCGGCCAGATCACCGTGGCCGCCGTCAGCAACTACCAGTTGAAGGGCGTGGTCGCCGCGCGCGGCCAGGACAGCGCGGCCATCATCGTGGTCGACGGCCAGCCGCC
Organism: Duganella sp. GW821-FHT01E12; assembly: GCF_059422325.1. Classification (NCBI taxonomy): domain Bacteria; kingdom Pseudomonadati; phylum Pseudomonadota; class Betaproteobacteria; order Burkholderiales; family Oxalobacteraceae; genus Duganella; species Duganella sp. GW821-FHT01E12. The sequence continues at coordinate 724,212 of NZ_JBWKWR010000001.1, forward strand.
GCTGGCGCTGGGCGTGGGCCGCGAAGTGGTGCCCGGCGTGACCGTCAAGGAAGTCCATCCGAACTACGTGCTGCTGTCCGAAGGCGGTGCGCTCAAGCGCGTGGAACTGGCCAGCGATGCCGGCGCCGGCGCGGGCGCCAATCCGCCGCAATCGCTGCTGCCCGGCGCCGGCCAACAGCCGTTGCCGCCGATCGCGCCGCAGCCGCCGCCGCAAGCGCCACCGTCGCTACAGCCGCCACCGACGCCGCAGCCACCGCCGCGTTCCAGCGTCTCCGGCACCACCGTCGCTCCCGACCGTACTCAATAGGCCGTCCCCATGGTGATCTCCCGTACCCTGGCCGCAGCTTTTTGCTGCGGCTTTTTCTTGGCGACCGCGATCGGCGCGCCCGCTTCCGCACAAACAACCGCGCCGGACGCCTCCATCAAGCCGCGGCCCAAAGTCGCGCTGGTGCTGTCCGGCGGCGGCGCGCGCGGCTTCGCCCACATCGGCGTGCTGCGCGCCCTGCAGGAGCTGCGCGTGCCGGTCGACTTCGTGGTCGGCACCAGCATGGGCAGCGTGGTCGGCGGCGCCTACGCGGCCGGCAGCTCGGTCGAGCAGCTGGAGCAACTGGTGCGCCGCACCGACTGGAACGCGGTGGTGGCCGACCGCCCGCCGCGCGACGAGCTGGTGTACCGCCGCCGCGAGGAGGATTTGCTGCTGCCGTCGCGCATCGAGTTCGGCGCCAAGCTCGATGGCGTCTCGCTGCCGCCGGCCGCCGCCGGCAACGAGGCGCTGGAGCTGGCGCTGACCCGCGTGCTGCCGCACGGCGCGCGCGACAAACCGGTCAACCTGCTGCAGCTGCCGTTCCGCTCGGTGGCCTCGGATCTGGTGACGGGCGAGCTGGTGGAACTGAACGACACGCCGCTGTTCCTGGCGATGCGCGCCTCGCTGGCAGTGCCGGGCGTGTTCGCGCCGGTGCGGGTGAACCAGCGGCTGCTGGTGGACGGCGGCCTGGTGCGCAACCTGCCGGTGGACGTGGCGCGCGACATGGGCGCCGACGTCATCATCGCGGTCAACGTCGGCACGCCGCTGGCGCAGGAAAAGGAGTTGATCAGCGCGGTCAGCGTGGCGCAGCAGATGCTGCAGATCCTGACCGAGCAGAACGTGCAGCGTTCGCTCAAGGAGCTGCGCGCCGACGACATCCTGGTGGCGCCGGACCTGGGCGGCATTGGCTTCCTCGACTTCGCCCGCCACGACCGCGCCATGAAGGCCGGCGAGGCGGCGGTGCGGGCCATGAGCGCCAAGCTGGTCAAGCTGGCGCTGCCCGAGGCGCAGTACGCCGCGTACGAGCTGCAGCGCCTGTCGGCGCCGGTCGGCATCGACCAGCCGGTGCGGCTGGCCAAGCTGGAGGTGGCGCCGAGCGGGCGCATCAATCCGAAGGAGCTGGAGGTGCAGTCGGGCCTGAAGGTGGGGCAGCCGGTCACCAACGAGCAGGCGCAGGCGGCCGGCAACGCGCTGTTCGGGCGCGGCGACCTGGCGCGGGTGGAGACCGAGGTGCATGACGACAAGGATGGCCGCAATGTGCTGATCAAGCCGACCGAGGCCGACTGGGCGCGCAGCCGCCTGCGCGTGGGCCTGGAGCTGAGCAGCGATTTTTCCGAGAACAATGCGTTCGAGCTGAAGGTGATGCATGTGCTGTCCTCGCTCAACGACTGGGGCGCCGAGCTGCGCACGGTCGGCCGGGTCGGCACCGAGCGCGCGCTGGGCGTGCAGTTCTGGCAGCCGCTGGGCGCGGGCTCGCAGTGGTATGTGGTGCCGGGTCTGCAATATGACTCGTCGGCGGTCGACATCTTCAGCGCGAGCGGCTTCCGCCAGGCGCGCTACGCCTACAACAGTCAGGCCGGCAGCGTGGCGCTGGGACGCCAGCTGGGCCGTTGGGGCGACTTGCGCTACAGCGTGACGCGCCAGAAGCAGATCGCCCACCAGAGCATCCCGGAAGATCGAACCGAACTCAGCAGCATACAGACCATCCAGCAGCTGTCCTTCAATGTCGACAGCCTCGACACGGTGGCCTTCCCGACCCGAGGCACCTTGTTCTCGCTGGGCTGGCAGCGCCTGATGCACAGCGGTTCCACCGGCGCCGTGCCGACCACGCAGGCGGTGCAGGGGCTGCAGGCCTTCCATGTGGACCGTTGGGCCGGCCATGTGTACGCGGAATGGTCGCGCAGCCAGGGCGGCGCGTCGGCCAACACCCTGGGCGGCTTCCTGCGCCTGTCGGGATCGACGCCGCAATCGATCATCGGCGACCGCACCCTGCTGGGCCGGGTGGTGATGGCGCGCAGCATAGGCGCGATGCCTGCCGCGCTGGGCGGCGATGTGCGGCTGGGCTTTTCGCTGGAGGCGGGCGGCGCCTACAGCCCGGCCAATCCGCTGCGCTGGGGTTCGCTGCACCAGGCCGCCAGCGGCTTCTTCGCGGTCGATACGCGCTTCGGCCCGCTGTACCTGGGCGCCGGCACCACCAAGGGCGGCAACAGCAGCGCCTATCTGTTCCTCGGACCTATCTGGTAGCCGGCGCCAGCGGCGCGGCAGGCGGCGCGCGCCGCAGCGCGGTGAAGGCGGCGAATTCCCACGAGCGGAAGCCGACCAGCAAGGTGAAGCCGTCGCGCTCCTGCGGCGCCAGCTTGCGGTCGCTCTGGTGCAGCCGCGCCAGCTCGCCGGCCAGCTGCTGGATGCGGCCCACCAGCTCCTCGGCGCTGGGCAGCGACAGCCGCGCGGGCAGGCACAGCAGCGTCTCGCCGGCGCCGTCGAAGCTGCCGCTGAAATAATCGTGCACCGCGTGCTCGCGGAAGAATTGCTGCACCGGCCCGTCCGGCAGCCAGCGGAAGGCGTTCGACACGCGCAGACGGTAGCGGTTCAGCGGTTTGAGTTCGATCACGCCCAGCCGGTCCAGCTCGGCCAGCAGCATGATGCATTCGGGTTCGGTCAGGTTGTAGGTTTCCAGCACCTGCTCCAGGGTCCAGTGGCCCAGGCAGCAGATCGCCATCAGCAGCAGGTGGGGCTGGGCCAGCAGCGATTTCTCCTGCGTCAGCGTCAGCGCGTCCGCCTGCGGCGTGGCGTCGGCCGCGCCGCGCAGCACGTCCTCCATCGCCACCCCGGCCGCCTTGCAGATCTGCGCCAGCCGCGACAGCGACATGTCCTGCTGGCCGAACATGCGCTTGACGCTCGATTCGCTCATCGAGATCCGCTCGGCCAGCATTTTGTAGGTGACGCCGGCGGCCCGCATCTGGGTCCGCAGCACTTGCAGCAGCAATTCCGGTGAGCTCATACCCTGCCTTGGTAAATTAACAAAAGGTATCGTAGCACGGTACTTGCCGGCGTGAAAAGCGGCGCTTGGAATAATCGATTGGTACATCGGGCCGAAGTGCGGGACACTGCGCGCACGCTGTCCCTCGCAGCAGGGACGGCACCGGATAACCCGAGAGCGGGCGCCACCACCGGCGCCCGCTAACGGTTACTTTTCCTCCGGGTCCGGCTTCAGGCTGATCTTCGCCAGCAGACGCTTGGCCGCCTGCCGGTCGACCGACCGCGGCTTGGCGTGCGGCCCGGCGCCGCCGGCGCGCGCCTTGGCCGCCAGCGCCACCGGGTTGCGCGGCGGCTTCTGCGACGGCTCGACCCGTATCGTCATCTTCTGCCGCGTGGCCAGTGCCTTGTTCGCCATGATCCCCGCTCCTTACAAGACGTAGCGCGACAGGTCTTCGTTGACCGCCAGCGCGTCCAGGCGGGCGTTGACGTAGGCGGCGTCGATGGTGACGACCTTGCCGCTGTCGTCGCTGGCCGTGAAGGACAGTTCCTCCAGCAGCTTTTCCATCACCGTGTACAGCCGGCGCGCGCCGATGTTCTCGGTGCGTTCGTTGACCGAGTAGGCGATCTCGGCCAGCCGCGTGATGCCTTCCGGCGCGAACTCGATGGTGACGTGCTCGGTGGCCAGCAGCGCCTCGTACTGCTTGGTCAGGCAGGCGTCGGTGCTGGTGAGGATGCGCTCGAAATCGGCGATCGACAGCGACTCCAGCTCGACCCGGATCGGGAAGCGCCCCTGCAGCTCGGGGATCAGGTCCGACGGCTTGGCCAGGTGGAAGGCGCCCGAGGCGATGAACAGGATGTGGTCGGTCTTGATCATGCCGTACTTGGTGTTGACGGTCGTGCCCTCGACCAGCGGCAGCAGGTCGCGCTGCACGCCGGCGCGCGAGACGTCGGCGCCGCCCACCTCCGAGCGCGAGGCGATCTTGTCGATCTCGTCGAGGAACACGATGCCGTTCTGCTCGACGTTCTGGATGGCTTTCTGCTTCATCTCGTCGTCGTTGACCAGCTTGGCGGCCTCCTCGTCGATCAGCACCTTCATCGCTTCCTTGATCTTGACCTTGCGCGCCTTCTTGCGGCTGCCGCCGATGCCGGAGAACATGGACTTGATCTGCTCGGTCATCTCCTCCATGCCGGGCGGGGCCATGATCTCCATCTGCGGGCCGCTCTCGGCCAGCTCGATCTCGATTTCCTTGTCGTCCAGCTCGCCCTGACGCAGGCGCTTGCGGAAGGTCTGGCGGGTGCTGTCGCCTTCCTTGCCTTCCTTGGGCGCGTCGGCCGGCGTGGCCGGGTGGAAGCCGAAGTCGCGCGCCGGCGGCAGCAGGATGTCGAGCACGCGGTCCTCGGCCGCGTCCTCGGCGCGCGCGCGCACCTTGGCCATCTCGGCCGAGCGGGTCTGCTTGACGCCGATGTCGATCAGGTCGCGGATGATGGTGTCGACGTCGCGGCCGACATAGCCCACCTCGGTGAACTTGGTGGCCTCGATCTTGATGAAGGGCGCGTCGGCCAGCTTGGCCAGGCGGCGCGCGATCTCGGTCTTGCCGACGCCGGTCGGGCCTATCATCAGGATGTTCTTCGGCGTGATCTCGTGGCGCAGCGGTTCCTCCACCTGCTGGCGGCGCCAGCGGTTGCGCAGCGCGATGGCGACCGCCTTCTTGGCCTTGGCCTGGCCGACCACATGTTTGTCGAGCTCGCCGACGATTTCCTTCGGTGTCATGTTCATGCTGGGTCCAGTGTCTCGATGATGTGGTTCAGGTTGGTGTAGATGCACAATTGGCCGGCGATGGTCAGTGACTTTTTGACGATTTCCGACGGCGACAGTTCCGTGTTTTCCACCAGCGCCTTGGCCGCCGACTGCGCGTAGGTGCCGCCGGAGCCGATGGCGCCGATGCCGTCCTCCGGCTCCAGCACGTCGCCGTTGCCGGTGATGACCAGGGTCGATTCGCTGTCGGCCACCAGCAGCATCGCCTCCAGGCGGCGCAGCACGCGGTCGGTGCGCCAGTCCTTGGCCAGCTCGACCGAGGCGCGCAGCAGGTTGCCCTGGTGTTTTTCCAGCTTGCCCTCGAAGCGGTCGAGCAGGGTGAAGGCGTCGGCGGTGCCGCCGGCGAAGCCGACCAGCACCTTGCCCTGGTAGGTCTTGCGCACCTTGCGGGCCGTGCCCTTCATGACGATGTTGCCCAGCGTGACCTGGCCGTCGCCGCCCAGCGCGACCTGCTTGCCGCGGCGCACGCACAGGATGGTGGTGCCGTGAAATTGTTCCATAGTTACCTCTAAGTAAAGACGCGGACTGCTACAAGACTGAAAAATGGGGCTGCTCGCGGAAATTGCAAGTTTCAGTATTTGTGCGGGTAGATCCTGGCGATGTCGGCGTAGCCCAGCAGGCGCAGCAGCGCCGTGACCAGGTGGTTGACGTCGCGGAATTCGATCTTCTTGCCCAGCTGGGCCAGGCTGGCGTGCAGCTGGTTGGCGCAGGCGTAGTCGATGCGCGTCAGGCGCGAGCAGTCGAACACCAGGGTCTGGTACTGATCAGCATAGTGCTGGATCTGGGCGAGTAAAGGGCCGAGCTGGCCTTCGAGCAGCGGCGGCAGCATGAAGCGGTCCGGCGAGGCCGACACCTTCTGGGCCGCGGCGGTGGCCACCTTGTGCGGCGCCCTGAACGACGGCGGCGACACTTCGAAGGTGACGCAATAGTCCATGCCGGTTTCCTCGAATTCCTTTTCGCGGTTCAGCAGTTGCAGCAGCTCCAGCAGCAACAGCCACGGCGCCTCGGTGTCGTCGCGGCGGCCGACCGCGATGCCGTCGCGGATCAGCGCGGCCAGGGCGTCGGCGCCCACCAGGATCAGCTCGCGCTGTTGGGCTTGCAGCTTGCGCAGCGTGTCCAGCAGCAGCGCGCAGCCGCCCGGCTCGACCGCCGTCACGCGGGGGAACTCCAGCCGCAGCACCGGGCTGGCCGCGGCCGCCTGGTGCAGCCGTTCGAGCTGGGCGTCGATGTGCGCATCGAGCACGCCGGCGAAGGCTTCGGTCGGCGTCAGGCCGGCCCAGCCGGGCGAGGACGCGGCCAGCGCGGCCGGCGCGTTCCACGGCGGCGGCGAGGTTTCAAAGGTGCTGGCGTAGTCGATCGACAGGTTGTCGAAGCGCTCGCGCTGGCCGCTGACCTGGTACAGGTCGAACAACATCCACCAGACGGTGCGGTCGCCGCCGGCCTCGGCGACGCTGGCGGTCAGCAGCTGTTCGGCCACGCCGCCCTGGCCGTTGGCGTACAGGATGGCGATTTCCTCCACCACCGGCGCGGTCTCGGCCGCGACGGCCTGTTGCGGCAGGTCGTCGTCGCGCAGCAGCACGGTGGTGGGGAGCTCGTCCAGGGCTTGGGTGTCGGGGCCGGCGTGGGCGGCGGCTTTGGCCTTGGCCGGACGGGCGGCGCGCTGGCTGCCCCAGGCCGGTTCCGGCTCGTTGAAGATGTCGAAGGTCATCGCCGATTCGATGGCGTCGATCTTCATCGCGGTGGCGCGGGCGATCTCGCGCTGGCGCGCCTGCTGTTGCTGGCGTTCGGTTTCGCTGTTGGCGGCCAGCCGCGCCGCCTCGTCGTCATCGTTGGGGGCGGGGGCGGGCGTTGCGTCGGTCTTCTTGAAGATGGAGAACAGTCCCACGCGATCCTCGTCTGAACCTCGGTGCTTGCCGTAAAAAAAGCACGCGGTTGCGTGCTTTTTTTAAAGTCCGGGCGAATTAATCGCCGTACAGTTTCTGCTTCAGTTCGCGGCGCTGCTGGGCTTCCAGCGACAGCGTCGCGGTCGGGCGGGCGATCAGGCGGGGAATGCCGATCGGTTCGCCGGTTTCCTCGCACCAGCCGTAGTCGCCGCCGTCGATGGCGACGATCGATTGCTGGACTTTTTTCAGCAGCTTGCGCTCGCGGTCGCGGGTGCGCAGTTCCAGCGCGTGTTCTTCTTCGATGGTGGCGCGGTCGGCCGGGTCCGGCACCAGCACGGTTTCGCGCAGGTGTTCGGTGGTTTCGCCGGCGTTCTTCAGCAGTTCCTTTTCAAGCGCTTGCAGCTTGGCTTTGAAGAAGGCCATTTGCGCCGGATTCATATAATCCTTTTCATCCATCTTCAGAATTTCTTCTTCGGTCAGGATGCGGTCGGCGGCGGCGGGGGTCGATTTATTAGTTTTGGTGGTCATAACTTCGCTTACCTTCGATACGACAGAGTTTTCAATTAATCAGCCCGGAGTTTGTGGCTATTTAGCCATCCCCACAAAACCCGGATAGTTTATACCAGACATTGTTCTAAACCGCTAATAAAGATATCTTTCGGCAGATTTTTACCGATAAATACCATTTTGCTGCCTCGAACGTCGTTTTCTCCCCATTTGGCGCCCAGGTCGCTGCCCATGATCTGGTGCACGCCCTGGAACACAACCTTGCGATCAGCGTCTTTCATGAACAATACGCCTTTGTAGCGCAGCATGCGAGGACCGTAGACATTTACCAGGCCGCCGAGGAACTCGTCGAGCTTGGCGGTGTCGAACGGGCGTGTGCTTTTGAACACAAACGCGGCGATGTCGTCGCTGTGGTGGGCGTGGTGGTGGTCGTGGCCGTGGTCCCCGTGGTGGTGGCCGTGCTCGTGGTTGTGGCCGCAGTGCTCGTCATGCACGTGGTCGTCGTCGTGGGCCTGGTCGGTTTCCAGGAAGTCCGGGTCCAGCTCCAGCTTGTCGTTCAGGTTGAAGCCCTTCAGGTCCAGCACCTCGGACAGCGGGGCGCGGCCGAAGTCCGCCGTGCTGATAGTCGCGCGCGGGTTGATGCGCTTGAGGCGGGCGGTCAGCGCGGCCACGTCGTCGGCGCTGACCAGGTCGGTCTTGGACAGCAGCAGCTTGTCGGCGAAGCCGACCTGGCGCTGGGCTTCCTCGTGCTGGTCCAGCTGGTCCATGGCGTGGCGGGCGTCCACCACGGTGACCACGGCGTCCAGCATATAGTGAGTGCCCACTTCCTCGTCCACGAAGAAGGTCTGCGCCACCGGGCCGGGATTGGCCAGGCCGGTGGTCTCGATGACCACGCGGTCGAACTGCAGCTCGCCGGCTGCGCGCTTCTGCGCCAGGCCGCCGAGGGCGACGATCAGGTCGCCGCGCACGGTGCAGCAGATGCAGCCGTTGTTCATTTCCACGATCTGTTCGCCGCTGTCCTGCACCAGGATTTCGTTGTCGATGTTCTCCTGGCCAAACTCGTTTTCGATGACGGCGATGCGCATGCCGTGCTGTTCCTGCAGGATGCGGTTCAGCAGGGTGGTCTTGCCGGCGCCAAGGAAGCCGGTGAGGATGGTGGTCGGTATCAGTGCCATGGTGCTTACCAGTCTGGTCTAGGAGGAAACCCTAGATGGGGATCAAATGCAGAAATGCAACCGGCCGATTATGCCGGAATTTGGCCGGGCCTAGCAATTCGTCGGATTGAGCAACATCAGTACGGGCTATGCTATTTTACTTTGGCGCGCGGGTGGGCCTTGTCGTACACCTCGGCCAGGTGCTGGAAGTCCAGCGCGGTATAGACCTGGGTCGAGCTGATGCTGGAGTGGCCCAGCATTTCCTGCACCGCCCGCAGGTCGCCCGACGATTGCAGCAGGTGCGAGGCGAACGAGTGGCGCAGCATGTGCGGGTGCACGTGCACCGGCGCGCCGTGGGCCAGGCCATGGGCCTGCAGGCGCTGCTGGATCACCCGCGGCGACACCCGCGTACCGCGCGTGCTCAGGAACAGGGCGTTGCCGCCGTCGGCGGGCGCCGGGCGCACGGCGATCCAGGCCGCCAGCGCCTCCAATGCCGCCTTGCCCACCGGTACGACGCGCTGCTTGTTGCCCTTGCCGGTGACGATGACTTCGCGGTTGTCCAGCGCCACCCAGCCCAGCGCGTCCTTGCCGGCCGTCAGGTCCAGCCCGGCCAGCTCGGACACCCGCAGGCCGCTGGAATACAACAGTTCGAACATGGCGCGGTTGCACAGCTCGGCCGCCACCGGGGCGGCGCCGGCGCCGGGGCGGGACGGCGCCACTAGTTGCACGGCGTCGTCCACCGACAGCGCGCGCGGCAGCGTCCTGGCGCGCTTGGGCGCGCGCACGCCCTGCACCGGGTTGGCCGCCAGAACGGTCTGGCCGCCCAGCCAGTCGAAGAAGCCGCGCCAGCTCGACAGCTTGCGGGCGATCGAGCGCGGATCGAGCGCGCGCGCGTGCAGCCTGGCGGTCAGGCGGCGGATGGCGAAATGGTCGATCTGGGGCCAGTCCTGGCCGGCGGTCAGGCCGGCCAATTCCTGCAGGTCGCGCGCGTAGGCGCTGACGGTGTGGGGCGACAGCCGGCGCTGGTCGCGCAGCTGGGCCAGGTAAGCGTCGATCCAGGCCAGCTTGCTGTCCGGGCCGGCGCTCATGGCGGCGCTCAGGCCAGCAGCCAGGCCAGCGCGGTGCTGGTGGTCTCGCCGATGTGGACCAGGAAGTCGGTGGCCATCAGCGAGGTGAAGCGCGCCGGGTCGGCCGAGCCCATGATCAGCAGGCCGAAGGCGTTCTTGTTGCCCGGTTTGCGCAGCGGAATGATCACGGTCGAGGTGATGCCGGTGGCGTCCTGCAGCCAGCGCACCGCCTCGAAATCCTTGTTGGTGCCGCAGTAGGGCGCCATCAGGCTGTTGGCGAAGATGCGCGCGTCTTCCGACACGCCGTTGACGAACCATTCGCCCAGGTAGTCCGGCGCGGTGTCCCAGATGCGCAGCGTGACCTGCGGTACATCAAAACTGGACTTCAGGCCGCTGACCACGGCGTGTGGCATGGAACCCACATCTTCGGCCTCCAGCAACACCTTGGTCCAGCGGTGGAACTTGTTGGCGATCGCTTCGTTTTCCGACGCCAGGCGCATCAGATTGCTCATGCGCAATTCCAGCGCCTTGTACTTGTCGCGCATCACTTCCATCTGGCGCTCCTGCAGCGACACGGCGCGTCCCGTCAGCGGGCTGGCCAGTTTGATTTCCCCCAGCAGTTCAGCATGCTCTTCGAAGAAATTCGGGTGTTCGGTCAGGTATTGCGCGACGAGGGTGTGATCCAGTGGGACAGTCATGGAGGTACTTTATTTACGAGGGTGAAAGAGTCATTCTAAACGAAAAAAAACGGACATGGTTGCCCATGCCCGTCATTCCCCAACCCAAGCGCCGGCAGTTCTTGCCGACTGCGCGGCTTAGAAGTTGTGGTGGATACCGAGGCTGTAGAAATTCAGCGTGGTAGCTGCCTTCTTGTTCGAGGCATCGACATACAGATAGGTGCGGGCCGACAGGTTGTAGTCGTAGCCGATCGACGCTTGCTTGGTCTTGACCAGAGCTGGGCTGTTGAGCGCGTTGTCCGGGGTCTTCTGGCCATAGCCCACGCGGATCAGGCCGGCGCCGACGGTGTAGTTAGCGCCCAGCAACCAAGCCTTGGTGTTCGGATTGATCAGCGTGCTGTTGCCCTGGTCCTGCTTCTGGTAGGAACCCATCAGTTTCAGGTCGTTGATTGGCTTGAACGACGCGCCCACCGACCACAGTTTGGTTTCGATGGCGTTCCGCTCGTACGCGGCATAGGCGGCGAACGGGCCGTTGGCGGCGGTGGCGCTCAGCGAGTAAGGCGTGGCCGTTGGCGCGCTGTTGGCCGGGAATTGCGGCGCGGCAGGGTTGGTGCTCTTGCCCTGGATCGCTGGATTGCCGTTGGCTTCCTTGGCGGCGACCGTGACGTTCAGCTGGAACATGTCGGCGATCATCGGGGTGTTATAGAACACGGCGTTCGAGAAGCGGTTGTTCGAATTGCCGACCGGGCTCATCGGATCGCTGGTGTAGCCGGCCACCTGCAGGTCGGTCTGGTAGCCGGCCACGCCGGGCATGCCGCTCCATGGTTCGAAGGCGGTGCTGGTTTCCTGGAAGGCGGTCAGGCCACGGCCCAGGCGCACGGTACCGAAGTCGCCCTGCAGGCCGACGCGGCTCTGGCCCTGGAACAGCGGACGGCTGGTGGTGGCGGTGGTGTTTTCAACGGCGCCGGTGTCCGGCTCGTAGCGGATCTCCAGCTGGAAGATGGCCTTCAGGCCGCTGCCCAGGTCTTCGATGCCCTTGAAACCGAGTTTGTTGTTGTCGCGCTTGCCCACCTGGGTGGTGGTGCCGGTGCGCTTGGAGATCCCTGCATCCACAGTGCCATAGATGGTCACGGACGATTGCGCGTATGCGCCAGCAAATGCGCCCATGAGAGCCAGAGCCACTAAAGATTTTTTCATTTGAGTTATTCCTTTATGAGTGAACATGCATACTGCCAAAGCTAGCGGGTCGCAGAGTCAACCCTCGATGAGAGAACCTTAATATCTCATCAGGTCAAAAGCGCTGGAATGGTTGATTATGACGGCTAGTTTTGGTCGAAAGCCAAAGAAATCGGGCTTCTTGTTGTATTTTTGAAACGCTTGATACGCAGGCCACCAGGGCCTGTTTAACGCATTATTTCCTTTCATTCAGGCACCAAAACAGCTCTTAGCGTACAGGGCAAAACGGGGTCGGCCGCTTGTGCGAAATCAAAGCGAACCGCATATTCTTTAGGGTGTGGTGCCGATCGCACGCTACACTCATAAGTAGCAACGGTCAGCCGAAGCTGCGCAGACAGCCTGGATGCACCGCCGTTTCGATGAATCGGACTAATAGTGAGACGATGGCAAATCGAGAAGAGTTAGGGATCATCCGGGGGGCGCGCGCGGGAGACGCGGTCTGCCAACTGGCGCTGGGCAAGCTCTACTTGTTCGGCGGCGCGGGTTTGCCGCTCAGCCTGCCAACGGCGCTGCACTGGCTGAACCGCGCTGCCCTGCAGGAGCAGGACGAAGCCTGGATGTTGATCGGCAGCTACGTTCCTTTCGAACATGCGCAACATTGCCTGCCGTCGGTGCTGTCCTGGTACGACCGCGCCTACGACGCCGGCGTCGAACAGGCCGGCCTGGTGCTGGCGCAACTGGTGCTGAACCAGGCCGCGCCGCAGCCGGCGGCGTTGCATTTGCGCGACAAGGCGCTGCAGGCGCTGGAGGCCGCCGCGCGCGGCGGCTCGGCCGAGGCGCAATGGCTGCTGGCGCACCAGGCCGGCGTGCAACCGCCGTCGCCGGCGCTGGCGCCGCCGCAGCCGTCCCGGCGCGGCAGTCCGCCTTCGCATCGCACCAGCGCCCGCCAGCAGTGGCTGGCGCGGGCGGCCGACGGCGGCCTGGCCGCGGCCCAGTACGCGGTGCTGGAGCAAGCCTGGCACGGCGACCGCGCGGCATTTCTGCAACGGGCCCTGCCGCTGGCGCGCAAGCTGCTTGCCGGCGCCCCGGCCGACGCCGAGGCGGCCCGCGCGGTCGACTGGCCGCTGGAGCCGGCCCAGCTCACGCTGCTGGCGCGCTGCGCCGCGCTGCTCGACGAGGAGGCCGGCCGCCAGCCCGAGTCCCGGGCCGAACTGCAGCACTGCCGCGAACTGGCCGCCCATGGCGGCGACCGCCAGGCGCAGCTGGCGCTGGGCTTGTGGTTCGCCCGCATGGACGGCGACGGCCGGCGGCAGGCCGACGGCATCGCCGCGGTCAACTTCAAGCGCGCCATCCGCTGGCTGACGCTGGCGGGCGAGCAAGGCCTGGCCGAAGCCTGGTATGGCTTGTCGCGCATCTATTTGAAACCGGAATTTTCCCAGCGCAGCGTGGCCGAAGCCCAGGGCTATCTGGAGCGGGCGGCCGACATGGGCCATTGCGCCGCGCAGCTGGAATGCGGCATGTACGCGTGGCGCAACCGCCGCGCAGACGAGCACAGCGACGTACGCGCGGCCTACTGGCTGCAGAAGGCGGCGGCCCAGGGCTGCGACGAGGCCGAGGCGGCGCTGGCGCGCATCGGCGCGGCGCCCAAGGAGTCGGCCTGGGCCGAGGCCATCCTGCGCCAGATGTCGCGTGACGCGCTGGAAAGCCAGCCGCTGCTGGCGGCGCGCCTGACCCTGGCCCAGCTGTTTGGGCTGAGCCGGGCGGAAGCGTTGTTGTTGGATGTGAAAGCGGCCGACCAGGGCCATTGCCTGGTGGTGGATATCCGCGCCAGTTACGGCCGCAGCAAGCGGCGTCTGGTGTTGCTGCGCACCGCGCGCGAGCGGCAGGCGCTGGACCGCATCGGCCGCCTGTTCGAGCATCTCGACAACGGCCCGGACGGGCTGGAAGGCAACTACCGCCAGCGCCTGTACCGGCTCAAGACCTGGCTGCCGGGCGCCGACGAGCGGCTGGCGGCCTGAGCCGCGTTAAATGTCGCGCCTTAAATCTCGATCTCGCCCTCGAACACCGTCACCGCCGGGCCGGTCAACCACACCGGCTGGCCCACGCCCGCCCAGCTGATCGACAACTGGCCGCCGCGCGCGTCGACGCGCACCGGGCTGTCGAGCAGGCCGCGGCGGATGCCGGCCACCACGGCCGCGCACGAGCCGGTGCCGCAGGCCAGCGTCTCGCCCACGCCGCGCTCGAACACGCGCAGCTTGATGTGGTGGCGCCCGACAATCTGCATGAAGCCGGCGTTGACCCGGTTCGGGAAGCGCGCATGGTGCTCGATCAGCGGGCCGGTCAGCTCGACCGGCGCGGCGTCGACGTCGTCGACGATCTGCACCGCGTGCGGATTGCCCATCGATACCACCGAGATCAGCACGCTCTCTCGCGCGCCGCCCAGCTCCAGCACCAGCGGCCACAGCGTGTCGTCGCCCTGGCGCTCGCCGTGCAGGCCGTCGGCGTCGAACGGCACGCGCTGCGGTTCCAGCACCGGCGCGCCCATGTCGACCGTGATGCTGCCGTCCAGCTCCAGGCGCGGCGCGATCACGCCGGCCTTGGTCTGCACCGTGATGCTGCGTTGCGCGGTCAGGCCTTTTTCCGCCACGAACTTGACGAAGGCGCGCGAGCCGTTGCCGCACTGCTCGACCTCGCCGCCGTCGGCGTTGAAGATGCGGTAGCGGAAATCGCAGCCCGGCTCGGTGGGTTTTTCCACCAGCAGGATCTGGTCGGCGCCCACGCCGAAGCGGCGGTCGCCCAGCAGCTGCCATTGCGCGGGCGAGAAGTCGATGTGCTGGTTGATGCCGTCGATGACCACGAAGTCATTGCCGGCGCCGTGCATTTTGGTGAATTTGAGTTTCATCTGCTGCCTGTGTTTACTTGGAACGCTGGTACAGCGAAGCTTCGCCGTTCGGGCGCGTCTTGAACCGTTTGTGCGTCCAGAAATATTCGGCCGGGGCTTCGCGCACGCGTTCCTCGATGAACTCGTTCATGCGGCGGGTGGCGGCAACCATGTCGGGACCAGGGTAATTGTCCCACACTGGATAGAATTTCACACGCCAGCCCTGGTAATTTGGCAGGAAGGTGGCGATCACCGGCATCACCTGGGCGCCGGTGGTGGCGGCGATGCGGGCGGTGGCGGTCAAGGTGGCGGCCTCGATGCCGAAGAAGGGCACGAACTCGGCGTCCTTCTCGCCGAAGTCCATGTCCGGCAGCATGAAGTAGGGCAGCTTGTCGCGCAGCGCCCGCAGGATGGGCTTGATGCCGTCCTGGCGGGTGAACAGCTTGACCGGCTTGAAGCGGGCGCGGCCGGCGCGCAGCACCCGGTCGAAGGCGGCGTTCTTTTGCTGCACATACATCGACGAGGCGCTGGCCACCATGGCGATCGAGGCGCCGGCCACGTCCAGGCACACGAAATGCGGGCACAGCAGGATGGTCGGCTGGGACGTCATCTGCTCCACCGGCACCGGGCCCGGCTCGACCCTGATCAGGCGCTTGAGCCGTTCCTCCGACGCCCACCACAGGATGCCGCGCTCCCACACGCTGCGCGAATACGCCTGGAAGTGGCTGCGGGCGATGTCGATGCGCTCGGCCTCGCTCAACTCCGGCATGCACAGGCGCAGATTGGTCAGCGTGATGTGGCGGCGCGAGCGCATCACCAGGAACAGCAGGCTGCCGACGGCCTTGCCGAAGCGGCCCAGCACCGGCAGCGGCAGCCAGTGCAGCAGCCACATGAACCCCAACAGCAGCTTCATGCCTGTTCTCCCGCGTGCGGCGCCGGGCTGGGCGCGGCTATGCCGGCCGGCACCTTGTAGCGGTTGTAGCTCCAGAAATACTGGCTCGGGCTGCGCGCGATCAGGCGCTCCATCGCATGGTTGATGGCCTGCGCCTGCTCGGCGGCGCTGCCCTCCAGCGTGCCGTCGAAGGGCACGAAGCGGATCACATAGCCCTTGCCGCCGGCCAGCCGCTCTGCGTAGGTGACGATGACGGTGGCGTCGCCCAGCTGCGCCAGCTTGGCGGGCAGCGTCATGGTGTAGGCGGCGCGGCCGAAGAAGGTGGCCCACACGCCTTCGCCTTCCTGCGGCACCTGGTCCGGCAGCAGGCCGATCGGCTTGCCTTTTTTCAGGCACTTGGCCAGCATGCGCACGCCGGACATATTGGCCGGCGCCAGCAGCAGGTTGTCGCGCGCGCGGGCGCCCTCGATCAGCGGCTTCAACGCGGCTTTTTTCGGCGGCCGGTACATCACCATCAGCTCGGTGCGCAGCGCGATTTCCTGCGCGACGATTTCAAAGCAGCCCAGGTGGGGCGTGAGGAACACGATGCCGCGGCCGGCGTCCAGCTCGGCCTGGACGATGGCCCAGTTCTCGTCCGTGGCGTGGCGCGACACCCGCGCCGGATCGGCGCACCAGATGAAGGGCAGCTCGACGATGCTCTTGCCGGCTTCGGCGATGGCCGCCGACAGGTGCTGCGCATAGCCGGCCTGCGCCATGTTGTCGCGCATGCGGCGGCGGTACGATGGCGAGCTCAGGTAGACCAGCCAGCCCAGCGCGGCGCCCAGCGCATGCAAAAACGGCAAGGGGAAGATGGAAAGAAATCGGAAAATTGGAACAAGCATGTGTAATTCGTCTAATAGAAGGTGCTTTTGGCTTCTGTTGCCATGCCAAAATTTTTTAAGAAGCGTAAAATACCACGTATGCAGTAACCGCTGAGTTAACAGACAACTTGCGAAGCGGAATATAAATATCGCTAAAGCGTCGCAAGCCGTATTGGTTGGCGACAAAACATTCTTAACCAGTATCAGGAGCTTGCGATGTCAAATGACTATCTTTTTACTTCCGAATCCGTCTCGGAAGGCCACCCGGACAAGGTCGCCGACCAGATTTCCGACGCGATTCTGGACGCCATCCTGACCCAGGACCCGAAAGCCCGCGTTGCCGCCGAAACCCTGTGCAATACCGGCCTGGTGGTGCTGGCCGGCGAGATTACCACGTTCGCCAACGTTGATTATATTCAAGTCGCGCGCGAGACCATCAAGCGCATCGGCTACGACAACACCGACTACGGCATCGACTACAAGGGTTGCGCCGTGCTGGTGGCCTACGACAAGCAGTCGCCGGACATCGCCCAGGGCGTGGACGAGGGCGCGGGGATTGATCTCGATCAAGGCGCCGGCGACCAGGGCCTGATGTTCGGCTACGCCTGCGACGAAACCGCGGAACTGATGCCGGCCGCCATCCACTACGCGCACCGCCTGGTCGAGCGCCAGTCGCAGCTGCGCAAGGACGGCCGCCTGCCGTGGCTGCGCCCGGATGCCAAATCGCAAGTCACGCTGCGCTACGTCAACGGCCGTCCGGTCGCGGTGGACACCGTCGTGCTGTCGACCCAGCACGCGCCGGAAATGCAGCACAAGCAGATCGAGGAAGCGGTGATCGAGGAGATCATCAAGCAGGTGCTGCCGCGCGAATGGCTGGTGGACACCAAGTACCTGGTCAACCCGACCGGCCGCTTCGTCATCGGCGGTCCTCAGGGCGACTGCGGCCTGACCGGCCGCAAGATCATCGTCGACACCTACGGCGGCGCCAGCCCGCACGGCGGCGGCGCGTTCTCCGGCAAGGACCCCACGAAAGTGGACCGTTCGGCCGCCTACGCCGCCCGCTACGTGGCCAAGAACGTGGTGGCCGCCGGCCTGGCGCGCCAGTGCCAGGTGCAGGTCAGCTACGCGATCGGCGTGGCGCGTCCGATCAACATCACGGTCTACACCGAAGGCACGGGCGTGATCCCGGACGAGAAGATCGCCGCGCTGGTGATGGAGCATTTCGACCTGCGTCCAAAAGGCATCGTGCAGATGCTGGACCTGCTGCGTCCGATCTACGGCAAGACCGCCGCCTACGGCCACTTCGGCCGCGAAGAGCCGGAATTCACGTGGGAGCGCACCGACAAGGCCGCCATCCTGCGCGCCGCGGCCGGCCTGAAGTAATCGCCTCGCGCTGAACGACAACGCCCCGCATGCCGGGGCGTTGTGCTATTTGGGCCGCTGCGGCGGCGGCGGCGGCGGATTCGGGGGCAAGTATTTTTCGCGTTGGTTTTCGGTGCTCATGCGGTTCTCCAGACAGATATGCTATTCGGCGCGCAACATGGTGTTCAATTTCCGCTGGGTCTTGGCCCGCAAGCGCTCCGTCAGCAGCAAATCGTAGGGAAAATCGCCCAGTTCGACCCGGTATCGGCCGTGCAGTGCGAGTAATTTTTTTTCATATTCCGCGATGGGAAATTCGGTATTGATTTTCATCCGGATAATCAGCGACCCGATGTCGTTGGTCAAGGCGGTCAGTTCGGTCACCGCCGTCGCATGGATTTTAAGCCGCTTTGCCACCGACAGCTCCTTGGACAGGATGGCAAGCAGGGCGCTGCCGGACGTGAACAGCGGCCATAGGAAAGTATAGTCCGCGTTTTTCCAGAATACGAGGCCGGTGAGTGCCGCGCCGCCCGACGAAATCGCCACGGCGATCTTGGTCACGCTGTCCAGCCAGGTCCAGCGCGCCAGCAGCGCCGCCTCGAGTTCTTCGGTGTAGCTGGTGTTGTACAGCAGCTGGTGGGCTTCGTTCCAGATTGCATCGCGCGGGTCGATCGCCATGGCGGACTCCGGGTAAAAAGACCACTATAGGCCGCCGGTGTCCGCTTCGTTTGCGCCGCCTCAAAGCGGAATTTCTTGCGCCAGTCGCGCCCAACGGTGCTAAAATGCGCCTTCCGAGGAGCGTTGCGACGAATCATGAATTCGCCAGGCTCGGAGTCCCAAACCGCGCTCACGTTACTTTTTTCAACATGAAAGGAGGGCGTGATGAACGCCGTACTCAAATCCGCACAAGACTACCTGGTCGCCGACATCTCCCTGGCCGCCTGGGGCGACAAAGAAATCAAGATTGCCGAAACCGAAATGCCTGGCCTGATGGCCATCCGTGAGGAATTCGCCGCGTCGCAGCCGCTCAAGGGCGCGCGCATCACCGGTTCGCTGCACATGACCATCCAGACCGCCGTGCTGATCCAGACGCTGGAAGCGCTGGGCGCCAAGGTCCGCTGGGCCTCGTGCAACATCTACTCGACCCAGGACCACGCCGCCGCCGCCATCGCCGCCGCCGGCACCCCGGTGTTCGCCATCAAGGGCGAAACCCTGGACGAATACTGGGACTACACCCACCGCATCTTCGAATGGCCTGCGGACGCCGCCGGCAACGCGGTCTACTCGAACATGATCCTCGACGACGGCGGCGACGCCACGCTGCTGCTGCACCTGGGCGCGCGCGCCGAAAAAGACATCTCCGTGCTGGCCGCGCCAGGTTCGGAAGAAGAAATCTGCCTGTTCAACGCCATCAAGGCCCACCTGGCGATCGACCCGGCCTGGTACTCCAAGCGCCTGCCGCACATCCTGGGCGTGACCGAGGAAACCACCACCGGCGTGCACCGCCTGTACCAGATGCACAAGGAAGGCAAGCTGGCCTTCCCTGCGATCAACGTCAACGACTCCGTCACCAAGTCCAAGTTCGACAACCTGTACGGCTGCCGCGAATCGCTGGTCGACGGCATCAAGCGCGCCACCGACGTGATGATCGCCGGTAAGGTCGCCGTGATCGCCGGCTACGGCGACGTCGGCAAGGGCTCGGCCCAGGCCATGCGCGCGCTGTCGGCGCAGGTGTGGGTCACCGAAATCGATCCGATCTGCGCGCTGCAGGCCGCGATGGAAGGCTACCGCGTCGTCACCATGGACTACGCCGCCGAACACGGCGACATCTTCGTCACCTGCACCGGCAACTACCACATCCTGACCGAGAAGCACATGCTGGCCATGAAGGACCAGGCCATCGTCTGCAACATCGGCCACTTCGACAACGAGATCGACGTCGCCGCGCTGAAGAAATACACCTGGGAGAACATCAAGCCACAGGTCGACCACGTGATCTTCCCGTCGGGTAAGCGCATCATCCTGCTGGCCGAAGGCCGCCTGGTCAACCTGGGTTGCGGCACCGGCCATCCATCGTACGTGATGTCGTCCTCGTTCGCCAACCAGACCATCGCCCAGATCGAGCTGTACGCCAACACCGCCAAGTATCCGGTCGGCGTGTACGTGCTGCCCAAGCATCTGGACGAAAAAGTGGCGCGTCTGCAGTTGAAGAAACTGAACGCGCAGCTGACCGTGCTGACCGAAGAGCAAGCGGCCTACATCGGCGTGACGCAAGCGGGCCCGTACAAGCCAGACCACTACCGTTATTAATCTGCCGGTATGAAGCGGGGCCGGCAACTCGCCGGCCCCGTTTTTATCCCGCCCTTTTTTTGCAGCGAGCTCATCTTATGCGTTTGGTCCTTACCTGGTTAATCAATGCAATTGCCTTGCTGGCAGTTCCCTACCTGATGCATTCCGTCGATGTCACAAGCATAGGCGCAGCCCTCGTCGCGGCCCTTGTACTGGGCCTGGTCAACACGCTGATACGCCCCGTGCTGTTGTTGCTGACGCTGCCCGTGACCGTGGTGTCGCTGGGCCTGTTCATCTTCATCATCAACGGCTTCATGTTCTGGCTGGTCGCCCAATGGGTGGACGGCTTCCACGTCGACAGCTTCGCGTCGGCGATCGGTGGTGCATTGTTGTACAGCGTGATTTCCTGGGCCCTGTCTACCTTACTTTTGAAGACGTCAGATGGCTAATCATAATTTCAGTATCGAGTTCTTTCCGCCCAAGACGGCGGAAGGCGCGGAAAAGCTGCGCGCCACGCGCGCCAAGCTGTCCGAGCTCAAGCCCAAGTATTTTTCCGTGACCTTCGGCGCCGGCGGCAGCACGCAGCGCGGCACGCTCGACACCGTGGTGGAAATCCTCGCCGCCGGCGAGGACGCCGCGCCGCACCTGTCCTGCGTGGGCGGCACGCGCGAATCGATCCGCGAGATCCTCACGGAATTCAAGGCGCACAACATCAAGCGCATCGTGGCGCTGCGCGGCGACCTGCCGAGCGGCTACGGCGCGGCCGGCGAGTTCCGTTACGCGAACGAGCTGGTGGAGTTCATCCGCCAGGAGACCGGCGAGTGGTTCCACATCGAAGTGGCGGCTTATCCGGAGGTGCACCCGCAGGCCAAGTCGCCGCAGGACGATTTGCTGGCGTTCGAACGCAAGGTGAAGGCCGGCGCCAACGCCGCCATCACCCAGTACTTCTACAACGCCGACGCCTACTTCCAGTTCGTCGAGCAGACCCGCAAGATCGGCATCGACGTGCCCATCGTGGCCGGCATCATGCCGATCACGAACTACACGCAGCTGATGCGCTTCTCGGACATGTGCGGCGCCGAGATCCCGCGCTGGGTGCGTTTGAAGCTGGCCAGCTTCGGCGACGACAGCGCCTCGATCAAGGCCTTCGGCCTGGACGTGGTGACGGCATTGTGCGAACGCCTGCTGGCGGGCGGCGCGCCCGGCCTGCACTTCTACAGCATGAACCAGGCCGCGGCCACCACGGCGCTGTGGCAACGCCTGGTGTAACTACTCGGTGACGATGCGGTCCAGCGCCACATCGTGACCATCGCTGTCGAACTGTATCCGCAGGCACTGGTAGGCTATCCCCAGTGTCTGCGGCCGCGGCGACCGCGCCAGCGTGCGGTCGTAGAAACCGCCGCCGTAACCCAGCCGGTAGCCCTGCGGATTGAATCCCAGGCACGGCACCAGCAGCGCCGGCGGATACGCCTGCTGCAAACGCAGGTCGGCCGGCACCGCCACCCCCATCGCATCCTTGACCATCGCCTCGCCGATGCGCCACTCGGCGAACTCCAGCGCCGCGTGCTTTTCCACCACCACCGGCAGCAGCAGCCGCGCGCCAAGCCGCGCCAATTCCGCGTAGGCCGCGTGCAGATCCGGCTCGTCGCGCAGCGGCCAGTACACGCCCAGCGCCGCCGGTTGCGCGGCCTTCCACCACTCGACCACCTGCGCGCCGATCGCATGGTCCCACGCTGCCCGCGTGGCCGCGTCCAATGCGCGCCGCGCGGTCAGCAATTGCTTGCGTAAATCGGCCTTTTGCGGGGCTGGCGGGGCTGGTGGTTCAGTCGTGGCGCGTGGTATTCTAGGGTCGCTGGTCATAGGTTCAGATTTTCAAGACTTTAGAGAGTTGCACATTGATTTCCGCTTTAAAATGGATTGCCGGCGCCGCTCTTGTGGCCATCAGCACCCTGGCCCACGCCGACGACCTTGGCGATGACGGCCGCCGGGCAGACGATTCCTTCCTGCTGCTGCGCGACGCCGTGCGCCAGGACGACGCATCCAAGGCCGATTTCTACGCCGCCCGCCTGGGCGATTATTCCATTCCGTCCTACGTCGATTATTATCGGCTGAAACCGCGCCTGAAGGATGCCTCGTACGCGGAAATCCGCGATTTCATGAAGCGCTACGAAGGCCAGGCCATCGTCGACCGCCTGCGCAACGACTGGCTGCTGGACCTGGGCCGCAAGCGCGACTGGGCCACCTTCGACGAGCAGCTGCCGCTGTTCGTGCTGAACGACGACACCCAGGTCAAATGCTACGCGCTGCAATCGCGCGCGCTCAAGGGCCAGAAGGTGGCCGGCGAGGCGCGCGAGCTGCTCACCGCGCCGAACGGCTACGGCGAACCGTGCGCGGGCCTGATCGCCACGCTATACCAGGCCGGCCAGTTCAACCTCGACGACTTGTACGCGCAGCTGCGCCTTTCCGGCGAATTCAACGCCACCGGCCAGGCGCGCCGCATCGTCGCGCTGTTGGGCGGGAACGAGAAGAAGGCCGTGCAGGCGGTGGACCTGCCGGCCATCGCGCTGGCCAAGGGCATGGGCAGCGGCCGCGTCGAACACGAAATCTACATCGTCGCCATCGGCCGCATGGCCAAGACCAGCACCAAGCTGGCGGTGCTGGCGCTGAACAAGGCCGCGTCCAAACTGAGCCCGCAGGAGCAGCAGGAGGCATGGGCCGCGGTGGCGCTGCAATCGTCGTACTCGCTGGCGCCGGAGACCACCGAGTACTGGCAGAAGTCGAACGGCGCCGCGCTGTCGATCGACCAGATTCAATGGAAGACCCGCATCGCGCTGCGCAATGGCGACTGGAAGCAGGTGGAAAAGAACATCCGCGCCATGCCGTCCTCGCTGCGCGCCGATCCGGCCTGGGTGTATTGGCTGGGCCGCGCGCTGATGGTGCAAGCAGGTTCTATCCAGGCCACCGGCGAAGCGATGCAGCTGTTCCGGAGCATTTCGGACCAGTCCAACTTCTACGGCCTGCTGGCGCTGGAGGAAACCGGCAAGCTGATTACGATCCCGCTGCCAGGCCTGCCCATCACGCCGGCGGAGATCGCGCCCATCGCCGCCAATCCCAACTTCCAGCGCGCCTTGAAGTTCTTCGGCATGCGCCTGCGCTTCGAAGGCACGCGCGAGTGGAACTGGGGCCTGCGCGGCCTGAGCGAACGAGAACACCTGGCCGCCGCCGAATTCGCGCGCCAGAACAATATCCTCGACCGCATGGTCAATACCTCGGATCGCACTCGCATCCAGGTCGACTACACGCAGCGCTACCCGTCGCCGCACATCGACATCATGCACCCGACCACCCAGACGCTGGGGCTCGATAAAGCCTGGGTGTACGGCCTGATACGGCAGGAATCGCGCTTCATCATGGACGCGCAATCGCACGTCGGCGCCTCGGGCCTGATGCAGGTGATGCCGTCCACCGGCCGCTGGGTGGCCAAGAAGATCGGCCTGGCCGACTTCGCGCAGGAGATGCTGAGCGACGTGCGCACCAACATTCTGCTGGGCGCGAACTACCTGAACATGGTGCTCGGGAACATGGACGGCTCGCAGGTGCTGGCCACCGCCGCCTATAACGCCGGGCCGGGGCGCCTGCGCTCGTGGCGCTCCACGCTCACCAAGCCGATGGACAGCGCGGTCTTCATCGAGTCGATCCCGTTCGTCGAAACCCGCACCTATGTCAAGAACGTGATGTCGAACACCACCTACTACGCGGCGCTGTTCGAAGGCCGGCCGCAATCGTTGAAGGCGCGTCTGGGCACCGTCGCGCCGCGAGGCTACACCGAACAGGAACAGCAGGAGTCGAGCTTCGGCTCGCGTTGACCCACACACGTTGACCAATACAACCACCTTGGACGCATCATGCAGACCACACAACTAGATCCCAGCCTGTCGCAAACCCTGGCCGCCGCGCGCGAGCCGGGCCTGACGCTCGTCATCGGCAACAAGAACTATTCCTCGTGGTCGATGCGCCCGTGGGTGGCGATGACCGCCTTCGGCATCCCGTTCCAGGAAGTGCGCGTGCTGCTCGACCAGGACGACACCGCCAACCGCATCTGCGGCTACTCGGCCAGCGGCCGCGTGCCGGTGCTGCTGGCCGGCGAGATGACGATCTGGGACAGCCTGGCGATCTGCGAATACCTCGCCGAGCAGTTCCAGGAGCTGCATCTGTGGCCGCAGGACGTGGCCGCGCGCGCGATGGCGCGCTCGGTCTGCGCCGAGATGCACGCCGGCTTCAGCGACCTGCGCACCTCGATGTCGATGAACATCCGCGGCAGCTATCCGGGCAAGGGCCGCACCAACGGCACCCAGGCCGACATCGGCCGCATCAGCGAGATATGGGAGGAATGCCTGTCGCGCTTCGGCCACCACCAGTTCCTGTTCGGCGACTTCTCCATCGCCGACGCCTACTACGCGCCGGTGGTGATGCGCTTCCGCACCTACGGCGTGTCGCTGGCGCCGGCGCTGGACGCCTACTGCCAGCGCGTGCTGGCCCATCCCGCCGTGGCCCGCTGGGTCGAGGAGGCGATGGCCGAAACCGAAATGGCGCCCAAGCACGACGCCGAGATGCCGGACTGACGAACATGCGGATTTATGTAGTCGGCGGCGCCGTGCGCGATGAACTGCTTGGCCTGCCGGTCAAGGACCACGACCACGTCGTCGTCGGCGCCACGCCGGATGACATGCTGGCCAAGGGCTTCCGCCCGGTCGGCAAGGACTTCCCCGTGTTCCTGCATCCGAAGACGCAGGAGGAATACGCGCTGGCCCGCACCGAGCGCAAGACCGCGCCCGGCTACAAGGGCTTCGTGTTCCACACTTCGCCCGACGTCACGCTGGAAGACGACCTGGTACGCCGCGACCTGACCATCAACGCCATCGCCCGCGCCGACGACGGCACGCTCACCGACCCTTATGGCGGCAGGCGCGATCTGGAGCAGCGCATCTTCCGCCACGTCTCTGAAGCGTTCGCCGAAGACCCGGTGCGCATCCTGCGCGTAGCCCGCTTCGCCGCCCGCTTCAGCAACTTCCGCGTGGCGCCCGAAACCAATGCGCTGATGCGTCAGATGGTGGAGCAGGGCGAGGTCGACGCGCTGGTGCCGGAACGCGTGTGGCAGGAGCTGTCGCGCGGCCTGATGGAACACAAGCCCTCGCGCATGCTGGAGGTGCTGCGCGACTGCGGCGCGCTGGCGCGCATCCTGCCAGAGCTGGACGTGCTGTGGGGCGTGCCGCAGCCGGAGAAGTGGCATCCCGAAATCGACACCGGCACGCACATGCTGCAGGTGATCGATTGCGCGGCGGAAGCGGGCCATGAACTGGCCACGCGCTTCGCCTGCCTGATGCACGACCTGGGCAAGGGCGCCACGCCGCCGGAGAACTGGCCCGCGCACCACGGCCATGAAGGTCTGGGCGTCAAGCTGGTGGAGCAGGTCTGCAAGCGCCTCAGGGTGCCGACCGAATGCCGCGACCTGGCCGTGATGACCGCGCGCGAACACGGCAACGTGGGCCGCGCCCTGCAGCTGCGGCCTGCCACCATCGTCACCCTGCTGGAGCGCTGCGACGCCTTCCGCAAGCCGGCACGCTTCTCGCAGATGCTGCTGGCGACCGAATGCGATTCGCGCGGCCGCATCGGCCCGAACGCCAGCTTCCGCGACACGCCTTTCCCGCAACTGGCGCATCTGGAGGCGGCGCTGGCGGCCGCGCGCGGCGTCAACGCCGGCGAGATAGCGTTGGCCAGCACCGCCAACCCGCAACGCATACCGGAGCTGGTGCACCGCGCGCGGGTGACGGCGGTGAAGGTGGCGCTCCACGCCGGCGACGACGACGAGGCCGCGGCGGAAATATGAGCTCGATCGACCTTTTCCAGAATCCGCTGCGCCGCTGGGGCAAGCACAAAGACGGCAAGCGCCGTCCGACGGTTCTGGTGAAGGAGCTGCGTGAGCGTGACCGTCGGCGCATGGTCAAGCACTTCCTCGGCCTGGAAGACAGCGACCGCCTGCTGCGCTTCGGCACCGTGCTGCCGGACGAGCAGGTGGCCAACTACGTCAACCGCATCGACTTCTCGCGCGACATGGTGTTCGGCGTGTACAACCGCGTGTTCAAGCTGGTGGCGGTCGGCCACCTGGCGTTCGCGCCGCGCGACGAATCGAAGGGCGCCGTCACCGAGAAGGAGCGGGTGGCGGAATTCGGGGTGTCGGTCAGCCGCTCGGCGCGTGGCCTGGGGATTGGTTCCAAGCTGTTCGAACGCGCCGCCATCCACTGCCGCAACGACGACGTCGATACGCTGTACATGCACTGCCTGTCGTCCAACAAGACGATGATGCACATCGCGAAAAAGGCCGGCATGGAGATCCATCGCGACTACGGCGAGGCGGACGCCTATCTGAAACTGCCGCCGGCCAACCCGGCCAGCGTGCTGCAGGAAGCGCTGGACGAGCAATTCGCCACGCTGGACTACACCCTTAAAGCCAACAAGCGCATCGCCGCGAAATGGCTCGACCGCCTGCGCGGCCGAAAATAAATCTCTCCTCGTTAGAACCTTTGCTGCGCGGCCGGGTATGAACGGTCGGACAAGATACGCAACCGGCAGCAAAACCAATATATCCCGTGTCGTCGATTACCCATTTTTGCAGCGCGCAGTTGCTGGCGCCGGACCTCGCCGTCTGCCTTCGCCTGCTCGTGCTCTCGCCTGCGCTGGAGGAATGCGTGGTCAGGGCCGGGCTGCAGGAGTGGATGACGCGCCAGCTGGCGGCCGGCAACGGCGGCCTGCCTTTGACGCGGGGCGGACCTGTGCTGGTGTCGACGGCGGTCTTCGGATTGCTGCACCTGGGCTCCGGCTGGCAGCACGCGCTGGCGGTGCTGGCGCCGGGACTGGCGCTGGCGCTGCTCTACCAGCGCACCCGCAGTTGGACCTGGTGCGCCCTGGCGCACAGCGCCATGAATGCCTTTGCGATCTCTGTCTGCAGCTTATAGATCAAAGCTTATAGATCAAACTTCAGGAGAGTGTCATGACAGGCTTGTTAGCAAAGGTGTTCCGATTGCGGTGGACTGCGGTCCTGCTGGTCGGTGTGATGGGGCAGGGCGCCAGCGCGGCGGATGCCCTGAACGGCAAGAGCCTGTATTTGAACGGGCCGGTGTCCGGCGGCGCCACCTGCGCCTCATGCCACAGCGCGTCGCCGGCAAATAACGTCAGCAATATCCTGGCGGCGGCCAATCAGCCGTCCGTGATCCAGAACGCCATCGCCACCAACAAGGGCGGCATGGGTAGCCTGTTCAATGGCAAATTCAGCGCGACGGAGCTGGCCGACCTGGCGGCCTTCATCGGCAATCCGAACGTGGTGGCCGCGCCGGCAGCCTCGCTGGCGCCGGCCAGCCTGACCTTCAGCGGCACCAGTATCGGCCAGACGGCCGGCCCGCTGTCCGCCACCTTGAGCAATACCGGCAATGCCGCGCTCAATATCGGCACCATCTCCATCGGTGGCGCGGCGGCGGGCGATTTCAGCGTCGCCGGCGGCAGCTGCGCCAACGGCGGCGCGGTCGCTGCGGGCGCCAGCTGCACCGTGCAGGCCAGCTTCAAGCCGACGGTGGCGGGCGCGCGCGCGGCTTCGCTGACCATCACCCACAACGCCACCGGCGGCAGCAGCAGCGTCGCGCTCAGCGGCACCGGCAACGCCACGCCGCAGGCCACCATCGCCTTGTCCGCGGCCAGCGTCAATTTCGGCACGCTGTTGACGGGGTCTCCGTCCGCCGTGTCGACCATCACCGTCAGTAACAGCGGGCAGGCCGCGCTGACCTTCAGCTCCATCGCGCTGGGCGGCGCCAATGCCGGCATCTTCACGCTGGGCGGCAGCTGCGCGGTCGCCACGCCGGTGCCGGCAGGCGGCAGCTGCACGGTCACGCTGCAAGCCTCGCCGGTGACTGCGGGCGCGTTCTCCGCCAGCCTGGCGCTGGCTTCCAACGCCTCCAACGGCAACGCCACGGTGGGCCTGTCCGGCAGCGCCGCGACGCCTGCGCCGGCATTGACGGCCACGCCGTCGGCCATCGCCTTCGGTACGCAGACCATTGGCGCCGCAGCGGTGGCGCAGACGGTCACGCTGGCCAATACCGGCAATGTGGTCATCAGCTTCAGCAAGATCGGCTTGAGCGCCGGCAGCGCGGCCAGCTTCAGCCTGGGCGCCAGCGATTGCGCCGCCAGCCTGGCGGTGGGCGCCAGCTGCTCTGTGCCGGTTCGCTTCGCACCGGCGGCGGAAAGCGCGGTTTCGGCGACGCTGGCGGTGAGCTCGAACGCGGCTGCGCTGCAAGTCGGCATCACCGGCACCGGCACCAAGCAAGCCACGGCGACACCGGTGCTGTCCGAAGCCGGCCCGATCACCTTCGCCGACACGCAAGTCGGCAGCAGCGCCACGGCTCACACGACCACGCTGTCCAACAGCGGCAACGCGTCGCTGACCATCGCCACGCTGACGCTGGGCGGTAATCAGCCAGGCGACTTTGTCCTCGGCGGCACCTGCGTTGCCGGCGCGGCGGTCGCTCCGGGTTCCAGCTGCACGCTGACCACCGCGTTCAAGCCTGTCGCCGCCGGCGCCCGCAGCGCCGACCTGCTGCTGGTGACCGACGGTGGCGCGCAGTTCCATCTGGCGCTGAACGGCAATGGCGTGGCGGTCGTCATCACCACGCCGTCGCTGACGATAGCGCCGCAGAGTTTTGACTATGGCTCGGTCGTCATCGGCAGCGCGGCGCCGACCCGCCGCTTCACGCTGACCAACAGCGGCGCCGCCGCCGTCACGCTGTCCGGCGCCACCTTCACCGGCCCATTCGCCGCCGTTGCGGACAGCACCGGCTGCGCGGCCTTCCCGGTCACGCTGGCGCCTGGCGCCTCGTGCGACCTGGTGGTGAGCTACACGCCGGCCAACGGCGCCAGCAACGGCAGCGTGGCCTTGCAGTCCACCGTGGCCGGCAGCAGCTGGACCATCGCGCTGAGCGGCCAGGGGACGGCTGCGGCCAGCAACGCCGCGCCGGCAAATAAGGGCGGCGGCGGTTGCTCGGCCTCGGACGATGTCAACGATCCGATGATGGTGTTCCTGATTATCGCGGCGGCGATTGCCATCGGCTGGCGCCGTCGCCAATCCAAACGCATTGGAGGCTGAGATGAAACCGATATCGATCGCAATACTGTTGGCGGCCGCGCTGGGCGCGAGCTCCGCATGGGCGCTGGAGAAGGGCGCCGCCGCGCCGCAGTTCGACCTGCAAGGCCTGGACGGCGCGGTGAAGCTGGCCAAGCTGCAGGGCAAGGTGGTGTACGTGGACTTCTGGGCCTCGTGGTGCGGCCCGTGCCGCCAGTCCTTCCCGTGGATGAACGAGATGCAGGCCAAGTATGGCGCGAAGGGCCTGCAGATCGTCGGCGTCAATGTCGACGCCAACAGCGCTGATGCGCGCCAGTTCCTGACGACGACGCCGGCGCGCTTCGCCATCGGCTTCGACCCGCAAGGCGCCACGCCGCGCAGCTACGGCATCAAGGGCATGCCGAGCAGCGTGTTGATCGGCCCGGACGGCAAGGTGCTGCTGGAGCATTCCGGCTTCCGCGAAGCCGACCGCGCCGAATTGGAAAGCAAGATCCAGAACGCATTGGGAGCCGTCAAATGAAAGCACTATTGTTGATCGCACTGGCGGCCGGGCTGTCCGGCTGCGCCTCGCTGGGCAATGTGCAGCCGTGGGAAAAGGGCACGCTGGCGCGTTCCGAGATGACCTTCGGCGACGGCCATATGTTCACGCGCTTCGACGACCATATCTACACCAGCCGCGAGGCCTCGTCCGGCGGCGCCGGTGTGGGCGGCGGCGGCTGCGGCTGCAATTGAGGATCACCATGACAAGTAACGAAGACAAGGCATCCGGGCGCGGTCTGGCCGCCTCCATCATGACGGCGGCGTTGATGCTGCCGGGCGTGCAGGCGCACGCCGAAACGCCGCCGGCCAACGGCACCATCACGCTGGGCTATTTGAACTACAAAGACAGCCAGTCGGGCCTGGACCGCATCACCGTGCATTCGCCGTCGCTGTCGATCACGGCGCCGGTGGCTGGCGTGTGGAACATCGGCGCCTCGGTGGTGTCGGACGATGTGTCGGGCGCTTCGCCGCGCTACCACACGGCCATCTCGGGCGCCTCGCGCATGCAGGACCACCGCACGGCGGGCGATGTTTCGGCCACGCGCTATTTCGAACGCGGCACGGTGACGGCCGGCGTGGCGTATTCGAACGAGCACGATTACCTGTCGCGCGCCTTGTCGCTGCAGGGGAGCCTGGAGAGCGAGAGCAAGAACACCACGTGGACCGTCGGCATCGGCCATGCGGATGACCATATCAATCCAGTCAACAAGATCGTCAGCAACGAGAAGAAGCGCAGCACCAATCTGCTGCTGGGCGTGACGCAGGTGCTGACGGCCAGCGACATCGCCCAGCTGACGCTCACGCACAGCCAGGGCGAGGGCTATTTCTCCGATCCGTACAAGGCGCTGGACAACCGTCCACGCAGCCGCGACGAGACGACCCTGCTGGCGCGCTGGAACCATCATCTGGCCTCGACCGGCGGCACCAGCCGGCTGTCCTACCGCTACTACCGCGACAGCTTCGGCGTGCGCGGGCACACGCTGGGCGCCGAGTATGTGCAGCCGCTGTCGCAGGGCTGGACCGTGACGCCGGAAGCGCGCCTGTATTCGCAGAGCGCGGCCAGCTTTTACTACGATCCGCTCTACGATGCGAAACTGGGTGCGCCGTTCCCGCCGGGCTACAACGGCAGCGGCTACATGACGGCCGACCAGCGCCTGTCCGGCTTCGGCGCGGTGACTCTGGGCCTGAAGGTCAGCAAGCAGCTCGACAAGCTGTGGTCCGTCGACGTGAAGGCGTCGGTGTACCAGCAGCGCGGCAGCTGGCGCCTGTTCCATGAAGGCAGTCCAGGCCTGGATGCGTTGCGGGCGCAGACGATACAGATAGCGATCAACCGGCAGTGGTAGGAACAAAAGGGTAGAAGCGAAATGGTAGACGCGATACACCGCACCACGTTCCAGGCGATGGCCAGCCGCTGCGAGTTGCGGTTCGCCGCACCGGACGCGCATACGGCGGCGCTGCTGGCGCAGCGCGCCATGGACGAGGTGCTGCGTATCGAAACCAAGTATTCGCGCTACCGGCCGGACAGTATCGTCTCGCGCATCAACGCGGCGGCGGGCAGGGAGGCGGTGCATTGCGACGCCGAGACCATGTCGCTGCTGGGCTACGCGGCGGCGCTGCACGGCGCCAGCGAGGGGCTGTTCGACATCACCTCCGGCGTGCTGCGTCGGGCCTGGGATTTTCGCCAGCCCAAGGTGCCGGGCAAGGAAGTGCTGGAGCCCTTGCTGGTTCTGGTCGGGTGGGACAAGGTGGACTGCGGCGCGGAGGATGTCTATCTGCGGCAGGCCGGCATGGAGATCGACTTCGGTGGCTTCGGCAAGGAGTACGCGGCCGACCGCGCGGCGGCGCTGCTGGCCGATGCGGGCGTGCGGCATGGCTATGTGAACCTGGGCGGCGACATGCGCTTCATTGGCCCGCGCCTGAACGGGCGGCCGTGGAGCATCGGCATCCAGGACCCGCGCGATCCGGACAGCGTGGTGGCGAGCATCCCGGTCAGCCAGGGCGCCTTGGCCACCAGCGGCGATTATGAGCGCTACTTCGAGCTGGATGGGCAGCGCTACTGCCACATCCTCGATCCGCGCGACGGCATGCCGGTGCGGTACTGGCGCTCGGTGAGCGTGCTGGCGCCGATGGCGACCGCCGCCGGCAGCTGTTCCACCATTGCGATGCTGAAGCAGCAGGATGGTCTGAATTTTTTGAATGCGTCCGATATGGGGTATCTGGCCGTGAACGATCAGGGGCAGATGCTGTTCAGGGATGTTTGAATAGGATTGAAATGATGAACAATTGGATGATGCGCCTGATGGCGTTATTGGTGGCGGTGCTGGCGCTGGCCGCCGGCGCACGGGCGGATGATTTTCTGGAGCCTGACCAGGCATTCCAGCTGAAGGGGGAGCTGGTCGATGCACATACGGTGCGCCTGTCGTGGGCGATCGCGCCGGGCTATCACTTGTACCGGGACCGTTTGAGTTTTAAATCCGACGGCGCGCAGCTCGCCGCACCGTCGTTGCCGGCGGGGCTGCGTAAGTTCGACTCCAACTTCAACAAGGAGATGGAGACTTACCAGGACAAGCTGGTGGTCAACCTGCCAGTGACGGCGGCTGCGGCGTTCACGCTGCAGGTGGGCTATCAGGGTTGTGCGGATGCTGGCCTGTGCTATTCGCCGGCCATGCAGAACTATCGCGTCGATCCATCGGCGCCGGGCAAACTGGTGACGGTGGATGCACCGCCGGCCGGTGAGGCAGGCAATACCACCACCGCCGCCGCAACCGCTCCTGCCGCCGCGCCGACCGCGGAGGTGGCCGCACCAGTGCATGAAGACGACAGCTCCCTCGCGCAGCGCACGCTGCAAAGCGGCAGCGCGTGGCGCATCGGGCTGGCCTTCCTGGCCTTCGGCCTGCTGCTGTCGTTCACGCCGTGCGTGCTGCCGATGGTGCCCATCCTGTCCTCGATCATCGTGGGCGAGGGCGCGGTGTCGCGCGGACGTGGCTTCTCGCTGGCGCTGGCCTATTGCCTGGGCATGGCGCTGGTCTACACGTCGCTCGGCGTGGCCGCAGGCCTGGCCGGCGAAGGACTTGCGGGCGCGCTGCAGAAGCCCTGGGTGCTGCTGACCTTCGGCGCCTTGCTGGTCGGCCTGGCCCTGTCGATGTTCGACGTCTATCAATTGCAGCTGCCCAGCGCCCTGCAAAGCCGCTTGAGCGCGACCAGCGGCAACATGGGCGGCGGCCGGTTCGCCGGCGTGTTCGTGATGGGCGCCTTGTCGGCCCTGATCGTCGGCCCGTGCGTGGCTGGCCCGCTGGCCGGCGCGCTGCTCTACATCAGCCAGACGCGCAACGTCTGGGCCGGCGGCTGGGCGCTGTTCTCGATGGCGGTCGGCATGAGCGTGCCGCTGCTGCTGACGGGGATCTCGGCCGGCAGTCTGCTGCCGCGTGCCGGCGCGTGGATGAACGGCGTGAAGAAGATATTCGGCCTGCTGCTGATCGCGGTCGCGATCTGGATGGTGACGCCGGTGTTCCCGGTGCCGGTGATGATGGCGCTGTGGGGCATCTTCGCGCTGCTGTGCGCCGTGTTCCTGCATGTGTTCGAGCCGCTGCCTGCGGCGCGCGGCGCGGGCCTGGGCGCCTACGTCGGCAAGACTTTGGGGCTGGCGTTCCTGGTGGCCGGATTGTTTGAGCTGGCGGGCGCCGCCAGCGCCGGCCGCGACGTGCTGCAACCGCTGGGCCACCTGAGCCTCGCCCGCGCGGAAGGCACCGCGCCGGCCGGCGACGAGATCCGCTTCAGCCGCATCAAGACCGTGGCCGAACTGGATCAGGTGCTGGCCTCCAGCAGCACGCCGGTGATGCTGGACTTTTACGCCGACTGGTGCGTGTCCTGCAAGGAGATGGAGCGCTTCACCTTCTCCAAGCCTGCCGTCAGCGGCAAGTTGAAGCAGGTGCGTTTGATCCAGGTGGACGTCACCGCCAACAGCGCCGACGACAAGGCCCTGATGAAGCGCTTCGGCCTGTTCGGCCCACCGGGCATCATCCTCTTCAACGGCGGCAAGGAGATCCCGAACAGCCGCGTGATCGGCTTCCTGGCGCCGGAACCCTTCGTCCAGCACCTGAGCCGCCACCTCACCTCCTGAGCGGCGCGGCCTTATACCAGCGGCAGCGCGGTGGTGTCCTTGATGCGCTGCAGGGCGAACGAGGATTTCACGTCCAGCACCGCCGGGTGGCGCAGCAGCGTCGCCATCATGAAGCGCGAGAAGTGGTCCATGTCTTCCACGTGGACCCGCAGCAGGTAATCCATCTCGCCCGTCATCGCGTAGCAGGCCACCACTTCCGGCCACTGCTCCACCGACACCGCGAAATCGGCGCGCGGCGACACCGGCGCGTTCGGCGCGCCCAGCGCGCGGGCGTTGCTGTGCGCGGCCGCCTCGCTGTGCTTCTCCAGCCGCACGTTGACGTAGGCCAGCAGGCCCAGGCCGATCTTGTCCGGGTCCAGCAGCGCCACGTACTGGCGGATCACGCCCGCCTCCTCCAGCCGCTTGATGCGGCGCAGGCACGGCGACGGCGACAAGGCCACCAATTCGGCTACATCCTGGTTGGACAGCCGCCCGTCAGCCTGCAAGATGGACAGAATTTTACGGTCGGTTTTGTCCAGCGCGATCTTGGTCATAAATACCTCAAAAATTGATGGTTCAGGCAATATTATTGCGCAGAATAGCGATCCGTGGGAATTGTTTGCAATTTAATGCTGGCGAACCGAGACTATACTGTGCGCTATTCAAAGAAGGAGACTCGCATGAAATTTACGCCTTGGGACAACCCGATGGGTACCGATGGTTTTGAGTTTGTCGAATACGCCGCACCCGATCCCAAAGCACTGGGCGCGCTGTTCGAGAGCATGGGTTTTACCGCGATTGCCCGTCACCGCCATAAGGATGTGACCCTGTACCGCCAGGGCGATATCAACTTCCTCATCAACGCCGAGCAGGACTCCTTCGCCCAGCGCTTCGCCCGCCACCACGGCCCGTCCGTGTGCGCCATCGCGATCCGCGTGCAGGACGCCGCCTTCGCCTACAAGCGCGCGCTGGAGCAGGGCGCCTGGGGCTTCGACAACAAGAACGGCCCGATGGAACTGAACATCCCCGCCATCAAGGGCGTGGGTGATTCGCTGATCTATCTGGTCGACCGCTGGCGCGGCAAGAACGGCGGCGAGCAAGGCGCCATCGGCGACATCAGCATCTACGACGTCGACTTCGTCGCCATCCCGGGCGCGGTCGCCAACCCGGTCGGCCATGGCCTGACCTATATCGACCACCTGACCAACAACGTCCACCGCGGCCGCATGAAGGAATGGGCGGACTTCTACGAGAAGATGTTCAACTTCCGCGAAGTGCGCTACTTCGACATCGAGGGCAAGCTGACCGGCCTGAAGTCGAAGGCCATGACTTCGCCGTGCGGCAAGGTGCGCATCCCGATCAACGAATCGTCGGACGACAAATCGCAGATCGCCGAATACCTGGACGAGTACCACGGCGAAGGCATCCAGCACATCGCGCTGGGCACCGACGACATCTACTCGTCCGTCGAGACGATGAAGAAGGCCGGCATCGTCTTCCAGGACACGATCGAGACCTACTATGAACTGGTCAACCGCCGCCTGCCGAACCACGGCGAGCGCCTGGAAGACCTGCGCCGCCTGCGCATCCTGATCGATGGCCACAGCAACGAGAACGAGCGCGAACTGCTGCTGCAGATCTTCAGCCAGAACGTCATCGGCCCGATCTTCTTCGAGATCATCCAGCGCAAGGGCGATCAAGGTTTCGGCGAAGGCAACTTCCGCGCGCTGTTCGAATCGATCGAGCTCGATCAGATCAAACGCGGCGTCTTGAAAGACCCCAGCGCGGCGTAAGAAATCAAGGGTGTAAAGCCGGCAGCTCCGCACAGAACGGGGCGCAGGCCTGTGGTACCCTATAAAAAAAACCGCATTTTTCCGTTCCGCCGTCTCCACAAGGGCCGGCGGATCGCGCGCTACTGGGCCAATCCGGCCCTGTAGCGCATGGCTTAAAGAATAATGGAGACACAATGAACGCACCTCACAAGGGCTCGCAACTGGAGCCGGGCACGCACTCGGACAACGAAATCTCGCTAGACGACAAGTGGACGCTGGAACGCGGCCGGGCCTTCATGACCGGCACCCAGGCCCTGATCCGGCTACCGATGATGCAGCGCGAACGGGACCTGAAGGCAGGCCTGAACACCGCCGGCTACATCACCGGCTATCGCGGATCTCCCGTCACCAGCGTCGACATGACGGCGATGAAAGCCAAGAAGTACCTGGACGCCCACCACGTCAAGTTCCATCCCGGGATGAACGAAGACCTGGCCGCGACCGCAGTCTGGGGCACGCAGCAAACCAATCTTTTCCAGGACGCCAAATACGACGGCGTCTTCTCCATGTGGTACGGCAAAGGCCCCGGCGTGGACCGCTGCGGCGACGTCTTCAAGCACGCCAACAACGCCGGCTCCGCCAAGCACGGCGGCGTGCTGGTGCTGGCCGGCGATGACCACGCGGCCAAGTCCTCGTCCACCGCGCACCAGTCGGACCACATCCTCAACGCCTGCGGCATCCCTGTGCTGTATCCGTCGTCGGTGCAGGAGTACATCGACTACGGCCTGCATGCCTGGGCCATGAGCCGCTACACCGGCCTGTGGGTGTCGATGAAGTGCGTCACCGACATCATCGAATCCGGCGCCGTGGTGGACTTCGATCCCGACCGCGTGCAGATCAACCTGCCCACCGACTTCGAGCTGCCGGCCGGCGGCCTGAATATCCGCTGGCCGGACACCGTGCTCGATATGGAAGTGCGGATGAACAGCTACAAGTGGTACGCCGCGCTGGCCTACTGCCGCGCGAATAAACTCAATAAAATTATCTGGGATTCGCCCAAGCCGAAGATCGGCATCATCACCGCCGGCAAATCCTACCTGGACACGCGCCAGGCGCTGTCCGACCTGGGCATCGACGAGCAGGCCGCCGCCGACATCGGCATCCGCCTGTACAAGATCGGCATGACCTGGCCGCTGGAGGCGGACGGCGTGCACGAATTCGCCAAGGGCCTGGACGAGATCCTGGTGGTGGAAGAGAAGCGCCAGATCCTCGAATACGCGCTGAAGGAAGAGCTGTACAACCTGCCGGACGGCCAGCGTCCGCGCGTGGTCGGCAAGTTCGACGACACCGGTGAATGGAGCAACAAGGGCAAGACCGGCCACGGCGACTGGCTGCTGCCGGCCACCTATGAGCTGAACCCTGCGCAGATCGCGCGCGCCATCGCTTCGCGCATCGCCCACTACTGCGCCGGCCATCCGGTGGCGCAGCGCGTGCAGGAGCGCGTGGCCTTCCTGGAGGCGAAGGAGCTGGCGCTGAAAACGCTGCCGTCCAAGCCGAATCCGGAAACCGACCGCACGCCGTTCTTCTGCTCCGGCTGCCCGCACAACACTTCGACCAAGGTGCCGGAAGGCTCGCGCGCGCTGGCCGGCATCGGCTGCCACTACATGGTGCTGTGGATGGACCGCGAGACCTCCACCTTCACCCACATGGGCGCGGAGGGCGTGACCTGGGTGGGCCAGGCGCCGTTCACCAACGAGAAGCACGTCTTCACCAACCTTGGCGACGGCACCTACTTCCACTCCGGGATCCTGGCGATCCGCGCGGCGGTGGCGGCCAAGGTCAACATCACCTACAAGATACTGTTCAACGACGCCGTCGCCATGACCGGCGGCCAGGCCTTCGACGGCCCGCTGGACCCCGGCATGATCTCGCGCCAGATCGCCGCCGAAGGCGTCACGCCAATCATCGTCGTCACCGACGAGCCGGAAAAATACCCGTCCGATTACAACTGGGCGCCAGGCGTCACCGTGCGTCACCGCAGCGAGTTGATGGACGTGCAGCGCGAGCTGCGCGACAAGCCGGGCGTGTCGGCCATGATCTACGACCAGACCTGCGCCTCCGAGAAGCGCCGCCGCCGGAAGCGCAACGAATACCCCGATCCGGCCAAGCGCGCCGTCATCAACGAAGCCGTCTGCGAAGGCTGCGGCGACTGCTCCGTGCAGTCCAACTGCCTGTCGGTGGAGCCGCTGGAGACGGAACTGGGCCGCAAGCGCCAGATCAACCAGTCGTCCTGCAACAAGGACTTCTCCTGCACCACCGGTTTCTGCCCGAGCTTTGTGACGGTGGAAGGCGGCGCGCTGAAGAAGCCGAAGAAGGCCGCCGTGGGTGAAGGCCCGCAGGCCGTGCTGCCTACGCCGGTGCTGCCGTCGACGGCCACGCCGTACGGCATCCTGATCACCGGCATCGGCGGCACCGGCGTGGTGACGGTCGGCCAGATCCTGGCGGTGGCCGCGCACGTCGAAGGCAAGGGCGCCATCGTGCTGGACATGAGCGGCCTGGCCCAGAAGGGCGGCCCGGTGATGTCGCACGTGCGCCTGGCGGACCAGCAGTCCGACCTGCACTCGACCCGCGTCGGCACCGGCAGCGCCGACCTGGTGGTGGGCTGCGATCTGATCGTCACCGCCTCGCGCGACGCCTTGTCGCGCATGGGCGAAGGCCGCACGCACGCGATGATCAACTCGACCGGCTCGTCGACGGCGGCGTTTGTGAAGAATCCGAACTGGCAGTTCCCGGACGCTTCCTCGCGCGGCGAAATCGTCAAGGCCTGCGGCAACGAGCTGGTGGACTTCGTCGACGCCGGCCAGATCGCCACGGCGCTGATGGGCGACTCCATCGCCACCAATATGTTCATGCTGGGGTATGCGTTCCAGAAGGGCCATGTGCCGCTGAGCGAAGCGTCGCTGATCAAGGCGATCGAGCTCAATGGCGTGTCGGTGGGCTTCAACAAGTCGGCCTTCAACTGGGGCCGCACCGCCGCGCACGACCTGGCGTCCGTGACCAAGCTGACCACGCCGGCCAAGGTGATCGAGTTCAAACGCATCCAGACGCTGGACGACATCGTCGCCCGCCGCATGGAGCTGCTGACCGCCTACCAGGACGCGAATTATGCTAAACAGTATAAATCGTTTATCGACCAGGTGCGCGCGGAAGAGGCCAAGCTGGGCAAGACCACCCGCCTGAGCGAAGCCGTGGCGCGCTACTACTACAAGCTGATGGCGTACAAGGACGAGTATGAAGTCGCGCGCCTGTACACCGACGGCGCGTTCCAGCAGAAGATCGCCGGCATGTTCGAGGGCGACATCACGCTGAAATTCCACCTGGCGCCGCCGTTGTTTGCCAAGCACGATGCCGAAGGCCACCTGGTCAAGCAGGAATTCGGCCCGTGGATGATGAAGGCGTTCGGCGTGCTGGCCAAGTTCAAAGGCTTGCGCGGCTCCAAGCTGGACATCTTCGGCTACACGGCGGAGCGCAGGATGGAACGGGGGCTGATCGGCGAGTACCGCGCCACCGTGGCCTCGCTGCTGCCGAAGCTGACGGCGGAGAACCTGCCGCAGGCCGTGGCCATCGCCAGCATCCCTGAAGACATCCGCGGCTACGGCCACGTGAAGGAGCGTCACTTCAAGGCGGCCAAGCAGAAGGAGGCTGCGTTGCTGGCGGCCTTCGGCAAGCCGGCCGACAGCCACACCAACGCCGCCTGAAGCACGCGGCCTGGCAAGACGGCCCCTCGCGGGGCCGTTTTTTTTGCCCTTCCTCCCGGATCACACCTTGCGCAGCGAGCAGACGGTGTCGAACCAGGACTGCATGCCGACCAGCGGTTGCGGGTTGATCGGCAGCAGCGCGTTGATGTTGACGCCATTGCCCCGCCCACCGTTCTTCTTGTCCCACCATACCCCGGCGTTCAGATCGTCCAGCGCCGGCGCCGGCCCGAAGGCCTTGGCCGCGTCGGGGCTTATCCCTTGCGCCGCCACCTCGACGCGCCGCCCGCTACGGCCCTCGGCGGCCCGCCCGCCGCTGATCCATCCCAGCGAATTCGACACCGCCACCACGCGCGGATGGATGCCGCGCGTGACGAACACGCGCATCCGCGCCGAGCCTAACTTCTCGCCGTTGCCACGATAGGCCTGCAGGCCCGGTTGGTCGGCGGGCCCGGATTGCGGACGGTAAGTGGTCAGTTCCACCATGTCGCCGCTTTTCAGTCCGAGTTTTTTTGCGGTCGCAACGTTGATCCACATCGGATTGTCGTGCACGATCTCGGTCAGGTATTTTTGCGACGCGGTGCGGCCCTGCGTGTGGACGTTCCACTTGAAGGTGCTCAGGATGAAGCGATCCGCCGGCAGGTTGCGGTGCGACGGAATCTGCACGAAGGTCGGCATGCCGTCGTCGTCAAAGCCGCGTGTCCTGGCCACCGTCGTCACCTCCGGCGCATGGATCTCGAACTTGCGCGACGGCGTGGCGAAGCCGCGTACCGCCACGCCGCCGGCCATCAGGCCGATCGCACCGTCCTTGCCCTTGTCGTTGGGCCGGTAGATCACGCCGCTGGCGGCGTCCACCCGGCTGCCGTCAAGCTGCTTGCCGCTCAGCGGCTTCTGGAACACCTCATACGGTTTCGGCTGCGAGGTGTCGACATACACGCCGTAGTGCTTCATGTATTCAAAGCCATCCTTGAACTGCTTGCCGTCCGGGCCCGTGGCAGGTAGCTTCGAGCACTGGATGCGCACGAAGTCCTCGTGGCTGCCGAACTGGAAATACTTCGCCTGCTCGGGCTCGAGCAGGCGGCCGATATCGAACAGCACATCGGCGAAGCTGCGCGCCTCGCCCGGCGGCGGCACCAGCGGCTGGCGCAGCGTGACGAAGTGCGTCAGCTCCAGGTTGTTGCGGATGTCCATGCCCCAGCGTTCGAGGTAGGTCGCGTCGGGTAGGATCAGGTCCGCGTAATGGGCCATCTCGGAATACACCACGTCCGAGCAGGCGTGGAAGGGGATCAGCTTCTCGTCGCGCAGCACCTCGACCGTCGTGCTGCGGCCCTCCGGCCACGTCATCGGCGAGGCGATGGTGTAGCTCAGGTAGACATCGAGCTTGGCCCGGCCCTGGCGCAGATAATCGTAGACGATCTGGCCGACCTTCATCTTCTGCCAGCGGTTGGCCAGTGGCCATTCCTGCGGGTCTTCCAGGTCGGTGCGGATCTTGGGGGCGGGCGGCACGGGCTGCGGTTGCGGATAGCGGCTGACCGACAGCTTCTCCTCCAGGCCGTAGCAGTAGCCGCCGGGCCGCGCGACCGAGCCGACCAAGGCATTGAGCATGACGACGGCGCGTTCGGAGTTGAAGCCGTTGTAGTGGGCGCCGGTGCCGCGGTTGGTGAAGGCCGCGACGGCGGGACGCTTGCGCGCAAACTCCAGCGCCAGCCGTTCTATATCCTGCGCGGCGATGCCGGACAATTTGGCCGCCCACGCCGGCGTGCACGGGGCCAGCCAGCTGCGGATGGTCTCAAGGCCGGGCTGCACGAACTTGTCGATGAAGTCGTGGTCGATCTCGTTCTCGCGCACGATCACGTGCGCCATCGCCAGCGCGACCGCGCCATCGGTGCCGGGGAAGGGCTGGTGCCATTCGTCGCTGCGGCCGGCCGTGTTGGACAGGCGCACATCGAACGTCACCAGCTTGGCGCCATGGTCGAAGCGCGCCTTGACTATGCGGCTTACCAGATGCAGGCCGCCCTGGTGCGCCTCGTAGAAATTGGCGCCGAAATTGAGGAAGTATTTGCAGCGCTCCGCGTCGATCGATTCCCAGTCGGTCTCGCCGAGCGAAACGTAGTTGGCGGCGCGCTTGTTGGAGGAGCACAGCGCGCGGTGGTTCAACTGCACCGGCGTGCCGATCGCGCTCAGGAAGCGGTTGATCTCGGCGTCGATGCGGGAGCGGCCCTGGTGCAGCGCGACCCGTTCCGGGTGGCCGCTGGCGATGCTGGCCTTGATGCGTTCCGCCACTTCGGCATAGGCCTCGTCCCAGCTGATGCGCTTCCACAGTCCGGCGCCGCGCGCGCCCACGCGTTTGAGCGGATACAGCAAGCGCTCCGGGTAGTCGTTGATGGTCGGCCCGGACTGCCCCTTGGCGCAGGTCATGTAGCTGCCCATGTTGGGATCGAGCGGATTGCCGCGTATCTTGATCACCTTGCCGTCCTGGACGAAGGCCTCGATGCCGCACACGGTCGAGCAGTTCAGGCATACGCTGGTGACGCGCTTGGCGTTGCGGTAATCGTTCTTGACCTTGCGCTGCCCGCCGTCGGCCAGCGGCCGGTAGTTCAGCGCCTGCGCGGCGTTGGGCGTCAGCAGGATGGTCTCTCCCAGTCCCAGTCCGGCCATCGAGCCGATGCCGCTTTTGATGAATCCCCGACGGTCCATGTTCATGCTCCCTTCGGCCGCGGGAATTGCGACTTCAGTTGGTCCCAGGTGTCGATCTCGTAGGAGAACGGATCATGGCTGCGGCCCTTGGGCACCTTGTGCGCCATCGCGCGCGGCACCACGCCGCCCAGGCCCCGGTACTGCACCAGCGGTTTGGTTTTTTCCTCCGGCTTGAGCGGCGCCACCTGCTGGCGGTGCTTGGCGTGGAAGCGGCTGACCGGGCTGGCCGGATCGTTCAGGTCACCGAACGCGAACACGTCGGCCGGGCACACCTCCACGCAGGCCGGCGCCATGTCGGCCGCCAGGCGATGGGAGCAGAAGTCGCATTTGTCGGCCACCTGGGCCACCGGATCGATGTGGATGGCGCCGTAGGGACAGGCTTTGATGCAGTCGCGGCTGCGGTCGCAGGCGGTATCGTCGATGTGGATGATGCCATCGCTGCCGCGCGCGATGGCGTCGTTCGGGCAGGCGTCCAGGCAAGGGGCGTCCTCGCACTGCATGCACAGCGTCGGCAGGAAGGCGCGCTTGGTGGTCGGCTGGTGATTGAACGGATTGACCGCGGCGAAATCGTAGTAGTACACCTTGGTGCGGAAGTGGCCGAGCGAGACGGAGTTCTCGACCTTGCAGGCGACTGAACAGGCGTGGCAGCCGATGCAGCGTTCCAGGTCGATGGCCATGCCCCATTTGGGGCCGGCGGCGGCGGGTGTGGTCATGTGACTGTTCCAGATAAGGGAATAGGGCGGGGTGCCCGGCGTGTGGGGCGATTAGAGCACAAAATAATGCATAAGCGATCGTTCCAGCGTCGCTGGCACTGGCCAGCGCCCCGTATTTATTTGCCAAAAATCAAACGAAAACATTTCCATACGGATATAATATTTACTTTCTTCTAATTTGCGGGAGCCGCATCATGGACGCCACTCATTCCAGCCAATCCGCCGAGCTGATTGCCAAGCTGGCGCAGCCCTCATCGTCCTACAAGAACAGCGCGCGCATCGCGGTGGCCGGCCTGCTGGTGTTCGTACTGCTGTATTTCGCGCTGGCCGGCTGGTTCGTCTACACCGGCTACCGTTTGATCTTCCTGGCCGATATCGCCGGCAAGGAGGCCTTCCTCGGCTACTTGACGGCGGCGTGCGCGCTGTTCCTGGCCTTCTTCATGCTGAAGGCGATCTTCTCGGTGCGCAACGCCAAGGTCGACGACCTGCTGGAACTGACGCCCGAGCAGCAGCCGCGCCTCTTCTCCTTCCTGAACGAGCTGGCCGATGCCGCCGGCGCGCCGCGTCCGCACAGGGTGTTCCTGTCGGAGCGCGTGAACGCCGCCGTGTTCTACGACCTGTCCCTGTTCAACCTGATCTTCCCGTCGAAGAAAAACCTGGAGATCGGCCTGGGGCTGGTGAATGTGCTGAACCTGGGCGAGCTGCGCGCCGTGCTGGCGCACGAATTCGGCCATTTCGCGCAGCGCTCGATGGCGGTCGGCCGCTGGGTCTACGTGGCGCAGCAGATCACCGGCCACCTGGTCTCGCGGCGCGACAAGATCGACGACTTCCTGGCCGGCCTGGCCAACGTCGACATCCGCGTGCGCGCCGGGGTCGCGGTGCTCCAGCTGATCATCTGGTCCATCCGTTCGCTGGTGGAGACGGCCTTCCGCGCGGTGGTTGCGATGCAGCGCGCGCTGTCGCGCGAGATGGAAATGCAGGCCGACCTGGTGGCGGTGTCGCTGACCGGCAGCGACGCGCTGGTGCACGCGCTGCACCGCCTGCAGGCGGCCGACGATGCGTGGGACCGCGCGGTGCAGTTCTCCTTCAGCGAGAAGGCCGACGGCAAGCCGGTGCTGGACGTGTTCGCGGTGCAGTCTCACGTTTTGCAGCGCATGGCCGACATCCTCAACGACGACAGCTACGGCGCGGCGCCGCCGCTGCCGCAGGACGATCCGGCGCGGCACCGCGTGTTCAAGGCGGAGCTGGCGCAGCCGCCGCGCATGTGGCAGACGCACCCGCAGAACCACGAACGCGAGGAGAACGCCAAGCGCATCTACGTTTCGGCGCAGATCGACGAGACCAGCGCCTGGTCGCTGTTCGAAGCACCGCAGCAGCTGCGCGAGACGATGAGCGCCAGGCTGCTCGGCAATCCGGACGATGCGCCGCCGGCGCTGGAGGAATCGCTGCGCAAGCTGGGCAAGCTGTATCGGCGCGAGCATTTCAAGCAGCGCTATTGCGGCATCTACTTCGGCCGCGCGCTGACGCGCCACGTGGGCAATGCCGCCCAGCTGCGCGACCCGTCGCACCCCGCGCCGCTGGACGAACTGGCGCAGCTCTACCCGGACATGCTGCGGGAGCTGGTTCAGCGCCAGCGCATGCTCGAAGGCGAGGCAGGGCAGCTGCGCGCGCTGATCGCGGGCGTGATGAGCGCCACCGGCGGCGTCGTGCGCCTGCGCGGCGAAGAATTCAAACGGTCGCAATTGCCCGCCGCCTTGCAGCGGGTGGAGGCCGAACTGGAGACGGTGCACGGCCAGCTGCGCGCGCACGATCTGCAATGCCGCAGCTGGCACCAGGGCGCCGCCGCGCAGCTGGGCGGCGGCTGGCGCGAATACCTGGACGGCCTGCTGTCGCTGATCCATTACGCCGAACATAGCGAAGCCGATCTGCGCGACGCGCTGGGACGGCTGCGCAACACCATCACCGTGGTCAC
The DNA here is from genome assembly GCF_059422325.1 of Duganella sp. GW821-FHT01E12. Lineage (NCBI taxonomy): Bacteria > Pseudomonadati > Pseudomonadota > Betaproteobacteria > Burkholderiales > Oxalobacteraceae > Duganella > Duganella sp. GW821-FHT01E12. The sequence goes on from NZ_JBWKWR010000001.1 coordinate 768,767, forward strand.
GGCCACCGGCAACACCAAATCGGAAGACGTGGCGCAGGTCGTCAATGAGGCGAACCATCTGTACGCGCTGCTGGCGCGCATCCATCACAGCCGGGTCAACGTGGTGCTGGACCCCAAGCTGGCCAGGCGGCTGGGCGCGGCGGCGGGGTGGGGCGCGCTGCTCGGCGACTTCAAGCTGCCGCAAGCCTCGCGCGAAAACATCAACGACTGGATGGGCGTGATCGACGGTTGGCTGCAGCAGTTCGCGGGCCCCCTGGGCGCGCTGCGCGCCGCGGCGCTGGAGCAGCTGCTGGTGGCGGAATCGCTGGTGGCCAAGCATGCGCGCGCGGGATCGGTGCCGCAGGCCGCGCCCGCGCCGTCGCAAGCGCCCGAGAAGTATGACCGCCATCTGCACGACGACACGCGGCCACGCCGGACCCGCCTGGGTTGGTGGGCGCGCTTCCAGCGTGCCGACGGCATCCTGCCCGGCACGGCGCGGCTGGCGGTGGCCGGCGGCATCATCGCCACCGTGCTGGGCGTGGGTGCGCTGGTCAACGACGAGGCGACGCTCCATGTGTACAACGGCCTTGGCCGGACGGTCGTGGTCAAGGTCGACGGCCACGCCTACACCCTGGCGCCATTCGCGTCGGCGACGGGCAGCGTCCCGCCGCGCAAGCCCTTGCAGGTGGAGGCGCGCACCGCCGAGGGAGAGCTGATCGAAAGCTTCACCGGCACGCAGCTCGACATCGGTTCGGACGGCGTCTACAACGTCGCCGGCGCGGCGCCGCTGGTGATCCAGACGGTCAGCTACGGTTCGGCGTCGTCGTCGCCCGACCAGCTGCTGGGCGCACCGCGCTGGCAGCAAAGCCATGCGAATTTCTTCTTCAGCAAAGCCCCGGACAGCGTCAAGACCTCGGGCGGCGCCACCACGCGCAGTGTGCTCGACGGCGCCGGCGCGCTGCCGGCGGTGCAGCAACTGACGCTGCTGGCCGACGAGGGCGAACGCAAGCGCCTGGTGCTGCTGCGCGCGCGCTGGGACGACATGGCGCTGCCGTACGCGGTCGAATGGCTGAAACTGAGCGGCGGCCCGGAGATACTGACGGAGCGGCTGAAGCAGGCGCCGGACGACGTACCGCTGCTGCGCGCGCAGCAGGAGCTGGCGGGCGATGCGCGATCGGCCGAATTCTGCGCGCCGTATGCCGCGCGCGCCGCGCAGCACCCGGACAATGCCAACCTTCAGTACATCGCCCTGCGCTGTGTGCCGGACACCCCCGAAGCGGATCGGAAGATGCTGGCCGCCCACGCGCGCTGGCCGGACAACCCATGGCTGGCCTATGCCTCCTCCACGATCATGACGCGCAGCGGCGATCCGCTGGCCGCGATCCCGGCGCTTGAGCTGGCGCGCGCCAAGCTGCCGCAGATGGCGGGGGAGATCAGCGTGGACCTGGCGCGCCTGCTGCGCCTGCGCGGCAAGGGCGAAGACCTGCGTTCTCTGGAAGACGACTCGCCGCGCCTGAGGTATCTGCTGGATCTGGACCGGGGACGCGGCCCGCTGGGCGGCCCGCAGATGGCCTATACCCAGCTGCAGCTGGGGATGCCGGATGACGCCCTGACTGTCGCCAAGGGCAATGAATGGCTGGAGGCGCACATCATGCGCCTGGTCGCCGCGTCCGAAGGCGCCGGCGCAGAATCCATCAAGCTGGCACTGGGCCTGCCGCTCGACCGTGGCAACGATGCGGGCACCGCCCTGCTCAACGTCGCGCTGGCGATGAAGGCCGGCGTCGACGTCAAGCCTTATGCCGATGCCAGCGCGGCGATCTTCTCAAGCTACCAGCCCGCCGTGCTGGCCTTCCTCCAGCAATTGCAGCAGGGTCGCAGTCCGGCCGAGGCGGAGCAGCGGCTGTCCGCGCTGCCGGTGGAGGCGCGTGCCTACGCCTATTGCGCGGGCATGGTGCTGATCGGGCGGAAGGCGCCGGCGTCGTGGCGCGAGCTCGCGCGCGGCGTGCTGTTCGCGTCGGAGCGGCCGTACTTCAAGGCGTAATTAACCGCATAAGCAAGGAAGAAATCATTCGTTCAGGTTTGATCCGTGGCTTGGTAAGGTGGCCTCCCTTTCTCACCCCGGATCACCTCAATGAAGACAAAATTTGAATTGAAGCCACTGGCGGCAGGCGCTATCGCCCTGCTGTGCGGGGCTGCCGGTCCTGCGCTGGCACAAGCGCAGGATGCACCGCCCGCCGTCGTCGTCACCGGTTCGCGCATACCGCGCGCCAGCCTGGAAGGGCCTTCCCCCGTCACCATCGTCACCGGCGAGGACATCACCAAGCAAGGCTACAAGAACGTCTTCGATGCCCTCAGCAACCTGACGCAGAACAGCGGCTTCACGCAGGGCGCCGACTACGGCAATACCTTCACGCCGTCGGCCAACACCATCAGCCTGCGCGGCCTGGGCCCGAACCACACGCTGGTGCTGCTCAATGGCCGCCGCATGGCGGACTTTCCGATCGCGTATGAAGGCACGGTCAACTTCACCAACCTGGCCAACATTCCATCGAGTGTGGTGGAGCGCATCGAGATCCTGAGCGGCGGCGCGTCCGCCGTCTACGGCTCGGACGCCATCGCGGGCGTGGTCAACATCATCCTGAAAAAACAGGCCGAGGGACTGGACGTCAACGTCAAGGCCGGCGGCACCTCGCGCGGCGGCGGCGGAGACCAGCGCCTGCAGCTGACCGGCGGCCAAAGCTTCGGCAAGCTCAATACCCTGTTCAGCGCCGAGTTCCTGGAGCGCGATCCGCTGTGGAGCCGCGACCGCGCATTCATGAGCGCCAAAACCGGCGTGGCGCCCACTCCCGTGTTGGGCCGCAAGAACGTCAACACCGGCAAGTACGTCGATCCGGGCGACGCCTGCGCCGGGCTGGGCGACCTGTTCGAAGGCAGCACCGTCAAGTACACCGGCAAGGCGGGCAGCTACTGCGGCAGCGGCAAGGTGGGTCCGACCTACTGGACCACGCAGACCAAAAACAGCAGCCAGAATCTGTTCGGCAGCGCCAACTATGACCTGTCGGCGGACACCACGCTGTTCGCGGAGGCGCTGCTGGGCCAGAACCGCAGCGCCAACAACACGCGCGGGCCGTCGTGGACGTCGGCGTCGACCGCCGACAGCTATTTCTGGAACCGCAACAGCGGCACCTACGAAGCCTGGAACCGCTACATCGCGCCGGAGGAAATCGGCGGCGTGCAGCGCTACAACCGCAGCTGGGACGACCAGGCCAGCTCGATCGCCTTCGGCGCCAAGGGCCGGATACCCGGCACCGGCTGGCTGTACGAGGCGGCCTACACCGCCTCGCAGTACACAAGCGAGAGCCACACGCCGCGCGCGCGCTCGAACATCGACAGCTTCTTCCTCGGCCCCAAGCTGGGCGTCGATGCGGACGGCGTGGCGATCTACGCGCCCGATCCGGCGCGCCTGACGCAGCGCCTGACGCCGTCGGAATTCGACAGCATCACCGGCACCTCGGTCAGCAACGACAAATCGTGGACCAACTCCGCCAGCGTCAGCGCCAACGGCGAGGCGTTCCAGCTGCCGGCGGGCCCGGTCAAGCTGGCGGCGTTGGCGGAGCTGGGCAAGCAGGGTTTCTCGAACACGCCGGACCCGCGCATCAACCAGGGCTACTTCAACACCGTGACGCCGTCCGACGTTACCGCCGGCACCCGCAAGCGTTATGCGCTGGGCGTGGAGGCGAACGTGCCGCTGCTGCAAAAGCTGGACGCCACGCTGGCCGGCCGCTACGACCGTTACAGCTTCGCCGGCCGCAGCGACGGCAAGCTGACCTACAACGCCGGCCTGGAATGGCGCCCGGCCGCGCAGCTGCTGCTGCGCGGGAACCACTCGACCAGCTTCCGCGCGCCGGACATGAACTACATCTTCAAGGCGCGCGGCACCGGCTACTACTCGTCCACCACCGACTACTACCGCTGCGCCAAGGCCGGCCAGCCGATCGAGAAATGCGAGTTCGCCAACGTCTCGCCGGGCGCGGACTACGAGCAGTCCGGCAGCAAGGACCTGCGTTCGGAGAAGGGCCGCTCGTCGGGCCTGGGCGCGGTGTGGTCGCCGAGCGCCAACTTCGACCTGACGCTGGACTACTGGAACATCAAGATCGACGACCTGGTCACCAACCTGAGCGCCGACAAGCTGCTGCGCGACGAGGCGGACTGCCGCAAGGCCAACGACCTGACCTCCCCGACCTGCGCCGACACCATCGCCCGCGTGGTCCGCAATCCGCTGACGGCGTTGAACAAGCCGGGCGAAATCAGGCTGATTCGCGTCAGCCCGATCAACGCGGCGTCGACCAGCGTGAGCGGCATCGACATCAGCGGCAAATACGTGCTGCGCACGCAGGCTTACGGCGTATGGATCGCCAAGGGCGCCTACTCCAAGACGCTGAACAAGAAGTCGCGCCAGTTCGCCGGCGACGAGTTGATCGACGACCTGGAAGACCTGAGCAACGCCGACTGGCGCGATAAGCTGAACGCCAGTCTGACGTGGAACGTGGGCGACTGGTCGAACACCCTGTTCCTGCAGCGCTATGGCAAGGTGCCCAACGCGGCCGGCACGGCCTTCCTGTCGCCGACCACGCTGGCCAACGCCAGCATCGTCTATCGGCTGAACCGGCGCACCACGGTGTCGGTGGCGGTCAACAACCTTTTCAACAAGGTCAAGCCCGACACCAGCGGCGGCTGGCCGTACTACACGGTCGGCAACTACAGCCCGACCGGCCGCCAGGGCTGGGTCGAGCTGAATTACCACTTCGGTACTTAAGCTGGCCGGTGCTGCGCGACCAGCTCGCGCAGCTGCGGATCGCTGATCTCGAATACATCGAAGACCCCCAGCGCCGCCATCGCCGGCACCGCGTCGATGATGTCGGCGCGCGCTTCGGCGCGGGCCTGTTCCGGGCTGTCGGCCGCGCGCAGGGTGCGGGCGTTGGCCAGGAAGGCGCCGACGGTGCCCTTCCTGACGGTGACGCCGTTGAATTCTCCGCTGTTGATATGGTCTGGTAGTACGTCTTGTGCTCGCATGGTGCGATCCTCCTGTGGTTGATGAGGACTCCATCTTGGCATCGGCCCTGTGGCCTGGCTTGCGCGGCGATGCCATAATGTGTCGCATGCAAGCCAAAACTCTTCCCCTGATCGACCCCGCGCGCGCCGACGCCGGCGGCGGCCCGCTGCTGATCGCCGCGCTGTCCTCCGGCGACATGCGCCACACGCCCACGCACAGCCATGCGCGCGGCCAGGCCATCGGCGCCTTGAGCGGCCTGTTGACCATCGGCACGGAGCGCGAGCGCCTGGTGGTGCCGCCGGGGTATGCGATCTGGATGCCGCCGCATCACCCGCACGGCCTCGATGCGCACGGGCCGACCAGCGGCTGGAGCGTCTACGTCGCGCCGCACGCCTGCGCGGCGCTGCCCGCGCTGCCGCAGGTGTTCCAGGTCTCCGGCCTGCTGAGGGAGGCGGTGCTGCGCGCCAGTGCGTGGCCGTCCGAATCCGAGTCCGCTCCCGCGCGGGAGCGCATCGTCGCGGTGATCCTGGATGAACTGGCGGCCGCCGCGCGCGAACAGCTGGTGCTGACCATGCCCACCGACCGCCGCGTGCTGAAGATCGCGCAGGCGCTGGCCGCCGATCCGGCCGATGCGCGCTCGCTGAACGAGTGGGCCGAGTGGGCCGCCATTGCCCCGCGCACGCTGACGCGGCGCTTCGTCGCCGAGACCGGCCTGTCCTTCACCGATTGGCGCCAGCGCGCGCGCCTGATGCGGGCGGTGGAGCTGCTGGCGGCCGGCCACGCCGTCACCGCCGTCGCGCTGGAGCTGGGCTACGACAGCCTGAGCGCCTTCATCGCCATGTTCCGCCGCGAGATGGGCGTGGCGCCCGGCGGATTCGCCGCCGCGCATGCGGCGGCGTTGGCCCTTCCTTAAGCCTTCACGGCGGCCTTGGCGGCCGCCTCGTGGCCGGCGTACTCGGTCAGCCAGTACAGCAGCGCCAGGGCGGGGAAGGCCATGCCGGTCAACAGCGCGGCGTGCCAGCCGTGGGTGGCGTACATCCAGCCGCCCAGCGCCGAGCCGAGCGCGCCGCCGGCGAAGAACAGCGCGAAGTACACGCCGTTCAAGCGGCTGCGCACCTCTGCGCCCAGCGTGAAGATGGCGCGCTGGCCCAGCACCAGGTTGGCCGCCACGCCCATGTCCAGCACGATGGACGCGACCACCAGCATCGCCAGCGCCACGTTGCGGGAGTCCGGCGCCACCATCGGCAGCGCGAAGCCGGTCACGCCCAGCGCCAGCGCGGCGGCGGTGGCCATCAGCGTGTGGCCGGCGTCGGCCAGCCGGCCGGCGATGGGCGAGGCCACCGCGCCGGCCATGCCGACCAGCGCGAACACCGCGATGCCGGTCTGCGACAGGTGGAACTGCGGGCCGGCCAGCATCAGCGGGGTGACGGTCCAGAACAGGCTGAAGGAGCCGAACAGGCCGGCGTGGTAGGCGGCGCGCCGGCGCAGCAGCGGCGTGCGCAGGAACAGGTGCCACAGGGACGCCATCAGCGCCGGGTAGCCGATCTTCGCGGTGGGTGCGCGCAGCGGCAGTTTGGCGCGCAGCACCAGCGCCACCGCCAGCACCACCACGGCGGCGCCGCCGAACACCACGTGCCAGTTGCTGGCATCGGCGATCAGGCTGGCGGCCGGGCGGGCCAGCATGATCCCCAGCAGCAGGCCGCTGACCACCTTGCCGACCGTGTGGCCGCGCGTGGCCTCCTTCGACAGGTGGGCGGCGAACGGCACGATGATCTGCGCCGCCACCGAGCCCAGGCCGATGCCCAGCGCCGCCGTCAGGAACATCCATGCGCTGGTGCTGAACGCGGCCAGCACCAGCATGGCGGAGGTGAACAGCAGGCCGCCGACGATCAGGCGGCGGTTTTCCAGCAGGTCGCCCAGCGGGACGACGAACAGCAGGCCGAGGGTGTAGCCGATCTGCGTCAGCGTGACGATCAGGCCGGCCGCCTGCGGCGACAGGCCGGTGGCGGCGCTGATCGGGCCGACCAGGGTTTGCGCGTAGTACAGGTTGGCGACGATCAGGCCGGTCGCGGCGGCCAGCAGCAGCACCATGCCGGGGCTGATGTCGTCTTGTGCGGGATTGCTCATGATGACTCCGTAAGTAAGTGGGGATGGGCAGATTCTAGGCAAATCCGGAGCAAAGATAATTAGGGCATAATGCCCCTATACTTTTCACTTAATGTGAACAATAAGGTGAGGAATCATGGACAGACTCAAGGCCATGCAGACCTTTGTGCGCATCGTCGAGGCCAACAGCTACACGCGGGCCGCCGAAACGCTGGATCTGCCGCGCGCCGCGCTGACGGCGACCATCAAGAAACTGGAAGCCTTCCTTGGCACCCAGCTGCTGCAGCGGACCACGCGCCGCCTCTCGCTCACGCCCGACGGCGCCGACTACTTCAGGAAGTGTCTGGAGATCCTGCAGGCGGTGGAGGACGCCGAGGGCGCGTTCCGCGGTCATGGCCGCGGCAAGCCGCGCGGCCGGCTGCGGGTGGAGCTGCCGGGCGCGGTCGGCCGCCACGCGGTGCTGCCGCACATCGCCGGTTTTTGCCGCGAGTATCCCGACATCGAACTGGTCGTCAGCCTGAACGAGCGCCTGACCGACCTGACGCAGGAGGGCCTGGACTGCACGCTGCGCGTGGGCGAGCTGCAGGATTCGGCCATGGTGGCGCGGCGCCTGGGCACCATGGGCTTCCTGACCTGCGCCGCGCCGTCCTACCTCGCCGCGCACGGCGTGCCGCAGACGCCGGCCGACCTGGCCGCGCATCGCGGCGTGACGCACTTCTCCGGCCGCACCGGCCGCGCCTTCAGCTGGGACTACGTGGTCGACGGCGGCGTGGTGACGGTGGAGGTGCCCGGCGCGATCGCGGTCAACGATCCCGACGCCTACGTCATCTGCGCCTTGCAGGGCATGGGCGTGATCCAGGCGGCGCGCCACCAGGTGCGCCAGCATCTGGCCAGCGGCGCGCTGGTCGAGGTGCTGGCCGCCACGCCGCCGACGCCGATGCCGATCTCGCTGCTGTACCCGCAGGGCCGCATGGCGTCGCCGCGCCTGCGCGTGTTCGCGGACTGGATCGCCGGCGTGTTCCGGGCCGATCCCGACCTGCAGGCTTAAATTGTAAGAAATATTGCCAACAAGCTATGATGGGCGGTTTGCGGATTATAATTTCGCGATGAAAAACACCCCTCTTGTTATCGCTGCCGCGGTCGGACTGGCCTTGTTGGGCGGTTGCGGCGGCGGCTCGCAGCCTGCCGCCGACGCGCCGGCGCCGCCCGTGGTCCCCGTGCCCGTCGATCCGCCCGTGGAGCAGCCCATCCAGCCGCCGGTGATCGATCCGGCCAATCCGCCTGACTGGTACGCGTTGCTCGGCCATTGCGCAACGCCGCGCGCCGACCGCGAGGAGACGCAGGGCACGCTGATGGATGAACTGCGCTGGCTGCGCTCCTTCTACGACATGACCTACCTGTGGTACCGGGAGATTCCGGCCAACCTGAAGCTGCAGGACTATTCGCGCCCGGTGGACCTGTTCGCCGACCTGAAGACCCCCGCGATCACCGCCTCCGGCCGTCCCAAGGACCGCTTCCACTTCACCTATCCGACCGACGACTGGAACGCGTTGTCTCAAGCCGGCGTGGAATTGGGCTATGGCCTGACATGGGTGCGCAATGCCGATCCGGCCGCCCCGCGCGTCTGGACCCTGACCATGGTGACGCCGGATTCGCCGGCCGATCTGGCCGGGCTGCGGCGCGGCGACAGCCTGGTCTCGGTTGACGGTGTGGCCGTCGACGACGCCAGCGATAGCGGCATTACCGCGCTCTACGCCGGCCTGTTCCCGGCCAAGGCCGGGGAAACCCACCAGCTGGTGCTGAGCCGCGCCGGCGCCACGCTCGCTGTCGCCTTGACGGCCCAGCAGGTGACTGCGGCGCCGCTGCCGATCACCAAAGTGCTGGACACCGGCAGCGGCAAGGTGGGCTACCTGCTGTTCAACGAGCACAATGCGGTGGCCGAGGGCCAGCTGGTCAGGTCTTTCAACAGCCTCAAGACCGCCGGCATCTCCGATCTGGTGCTGGACATGCGCTACAACGGCGGCGGCCTGCTGTCCATCGCCAGCGAGCTCGCTTACATGATCGCCGGGCCGGGGCCGACCGCCGGCAAGGTATTTGAGCGTCCGCGCTACAACGACAAGACCGTACCGCAGCCGGCGCAGATGTTCCAGACCGTCGCCAGCGGCTACAAGTCGCCGGCGCCGGTCAAATTCGGCACGTCGTTGCCGTATCTGGGCCTCAAGCGCGTCACCGTGCTGACCACGCCGGGCACCTGTTCGGCCAGCGAGTCGGTGATCAACAGCCTGCGCGGCGTCGACGTCGAGGTCAACCTGATCGGCGGCGAGACCTGCGGCAAGCCGTATGCCTTCATCCCTGCCTCCAATTGCGGCACCACCTACTTCGGCATCCAGTTCCAGGGCACCAACAACAAGGGCTTCGGCGACTACGCCGACGGTTTCGCGCCGACCTGCCGCGTGGACGACGACCTGACGCGCGCGCTGGGCGACCCGGCCGAGGGCCTGCTTGCCGCGGCGCTCAGCTACCGCGCCGGCGGCGTCTGTCCGATGACGTCGCAGCGCAACCGCACGCAGGCCGGCGCCAAGCGCGGCGCCATGCAGCTGGTGCGGCCGCAGGTGAAGGAAATTTCGATCCGCGATCGCTGACGCGCAAAGCGGACTATAATTTCCCGCGCATCCGATGCCGGCGGGCCGCTCCCGCCGGGCACCGGCCATTCAACCCTTGCTGGAAGCCTGTCCATGATACGTTCCGCCATTCTGCTTGCCTTTGCCGCCACCTCCACGCTGGCCGCCGCCGCACCCGCCGCCACCTCCCTGAGCACCGTCGCCGAACGTTCCGGCTTCCAGAACACCGGCCGCTACGACGAAGTGGTCGAGCTGTGCGCGCGCTTCCAGAAGGCGTATCCGAAGCAGGTGCGCTGCTTCGAATTCGGCCGCACGCCGGAAGGACGGCCCATGCTGGCGCTGGCCGTCTCGCGCACCGGCGCGCTCACCGCCGAGCAGGCGAAGAAGCGCGGCGTGCCGGTGATGCTGGTGCAGGGCGGCATCCACGCCGGCGAAATCGACGGCAAGGACGCCGGCTTCCTGGCGCTGCGCGAGGCGCTGGAGAACAAGGCCGCGCCGGGTGCGCTGGACAAGCAGGTGCTGTTGTTCGTCCCGGTGTTCAACGTCGACGGCCATGAGCGCTTCGGCAAATGGAACCGTCCGAACCAGCGCGGCCCGGTGGAGATGGGCTGGCGCACCACAGCGCAGAACTACAACCTGAACCGCGACTACGTGAAGGCCGACGCGCCCGAGATGCAGGCCATGCTGGCGCTGGTGAACGCCTGGGACCCGCTGGCCTACATCGACCTGCACGTCACCGACGGCGCCAAGTTCCAGCCGGACGTCTCGATCCAGGTCGAGCCGGTGCACGGCGGCGACGAGGAACTCAAGCGCGCCGGCGCGGCGCTGCAGACGGCCGTGATGGCGGACCTGAAGGCGCAGGGCTCCGATCCCAAGCCGTACTACATTGCGTTCGCGGCCGACGACGATCCGACCTCCGGCTTCGTCGACAGCATGGCCACGCCGCGCTTCTCGACAGGCTACTTCCCGCTGCGTAACCGCTTCGCCATGCTGGTCGAAACCCATTCGTGGAAGGATTATCCGACCCGCGTGCGCATCACCCGCAACACCATCGTCTCGCTGCTGTCGCAGGTCGCCGCGCACGGCAAGGAATGGCAGAAGATGACGCAGGACGCCGACGCGCGCGCCGCCGCCATGGCCGGCGCCGATTTCCCGATCAGCTACCGTACCACCTTCAACGCCAAGACCATCGAGTTCCCCGGCTACGAATACACGCGCGGCTATTCGGAAGTGTCGGGCGGCCTGATGACGCACTACGACGAGAGCAAGCCGCAGATGTGGAGCGTGCCGCTGCGCGACGAAGTGGTGCCGGACCTGAAGATCGCCGCGCCCAAGGGCGGCTACCTGGTGCCGCTGGCCGACGCCGCCCGCATCGGCGCCAAGCTGAAACAGCACGGCATCGCCTTCAGGGTGCTGGCGTCGGACCAGATGGCGGCCGAGGTGGAGACCTTCCGCGCCACCAAGACCAAGTTCGGCGCGCAGTCGTTCGAGGGCCATCAATCGCTGGCGGTGGAGGGCGACTGGGGCCGCGAGCGCCGCAGTCTGGCGAAGGGCGCGTTGTTCGTGCCGATCGCGCAGCCGAAGGCGCGCCTGGTGATGACGATGCTGGAGCCGCGCGGCGCCGATTCGCTGCTGGCCTGGGGCGAGTTCAATAACGCCTTCGAGCGCAAGGAATACATGGAGGAGTATGTGGCGGAGGATGTGGCCCGCGCGCAGCTGGAGGCCGATCCGGCGCTGCGCGAGGAGTACCAGAAAAAGCTCGACAGCGACGCGGAGTTCAACAAGAGCCAGGCCAAGCGGCTGGAGTTCTTCGCGCGCCGCCACGCGTCGTGGGATGAGCGCTACAACCTCTATCCGGTGATGCGCACGGCGCTGAAGTATTAAACGGAGACGTTGACGCCGCTGACGCCGCCGCCATCGCCGCCGCCATTTGCCTTGGCGGTGGCCTCTTCCATCTTCTGCTTGATGAGCTCGGCCACCTTGGCCATGATCGACGCCTGTTCCTCGGGCGACTTGGCCGCCAGCGATTCTGGCGTCTCGCCCAGGCTTTTCAGGATCATTTCCGCCATCCGTTCGGCCGGCGATTTCTTCATGTAGGTATCCAGCTCCTGCGCGGCGGTCGGCTGCTGCGGCGGCTGCTGCTGTTTGGTCTCGAGCACTGCCTTGAAGTCGGCCCCGCCGGATTTTCTGTTCGTGGCGAAGGCCGCCGCGCTGGCGCTGGCGAGTGCCTTGGTATCGATTTTCATCGTGGTTTCCCCTGATAGTGGTTATTTACGCAATATAGCGTAATTTGCACTAGCAGGGGGACGGGGAAGACCTGCCCCCGATCAGGTCCGCTGAAGCGGGATGATGCCGGGCACGGTGGACGGCGCCGGCGTGGAGCAAGGCTCCTCGTCGAAGGCGATGTCGCCCAGCGGATTGGCCTGGCCGTCGGCCTTGATGTCCTTGAAGCCGAACAGGTCGCGGTCCATCAGGTGCGACGGCACCACCGTCGACAGCGACGAGAAGATGTTCTCCACGCGGCCGGGGAATTTCTTTTCCCAGTCGCGCATCAGGCCCTTGATCTGCTTGCGCTGCAGGTTCTCCTGCGAGCCGCACAGGTCGCACGGGATGATGGGGAAGCCTTTGACCTCGGCGTAGCGCTCGGTGTCCTCTTCCTTCACGTAGGCCATCGGGCGGATCACCATGTGCTTGCCGTCGTCGGACACCAGCTTGGCCGGCATGCCCTTGAGCTTCCCGCCGAAGAACATATTCAGGAAGAAGGTCTCCAGGATGTCGTCGCGGTGGTGGCCCAGCGCGATCTTGTTGCAGCCCAGTTCATCGGCCACGCGGTAGAGGATGCCGCGGCGCAGGCGCGAGCACAGCGAGCAGGTGGTCTTGCCTTCCGGGATCAGGCGCTTGACGATGCTGTAGGTGTCCTGGTTCTCGATGTGGAAGGGGATGCCCAGTTCCTTCAGGTAGGCCGGCAGGATATGGTCCGGGAAGTTGGGCTGCTTCTGGTCCAGGTTGACGGCGACGATCTCGAAGTCGATCGGTGCGCGTTCGCGCAGCGTCATCAGGATGTCGAGCAGCGCGTAGCTGTCCTTGCCGCCGGACAGGCAGACCATGACCTTGTCGCCGTCCTCGATCATGTTGAAATCGCCGATGGCCTGGCCGACCAGGCGGCACAGGCGCTTGTGCAGCTTGTTGTTTTCCAGCGCGATCTTCTCGGCCGATTTGCCGGTCGTCGCGGCCGTTGCGTTGTCGAGTACTGCGTTCATACGGTTTCCTTGATTTTAAAGACTTCCACGCCGACGCCTTCGCAGTCCGGGTAGACGTCCGGCTTCATGGTCGACACGCGGGCCGCGCGCACGCGCGGGTGCTCCAGCATGGCGCTGACGATGTCGTCGCACAGGCTCTCCTGCAGGTGCACGTGGCCGCGCGCCATCAGCTTGGCGATGGAGTCGCGCATGAAGTCGTAGTCCACCACTTCCTCCAGCTGGTCCTTGACCGGGGTCGAGACGGCCAGCGGGATGTACAGGTCGACGTTGATGAGCAAACGCTGCTCGCCCTTTTTCTCGAACTCGTAGACGCCGATGTTGATCAGCACTTCGTAATTGCGCAGGAACAGGCGGCGGCAGTCGTTCAGTTGCGGGTGGATCAGGGCGGACAGCATAGTTTTACTTTCTTGAGATGGTATTCATTTGGCCAGGAACATCACGTCGCGCGGCAGCGGCATCAGGTGCTGGCCGCCGTCGACCAGCAGGGTGGTGCCGGTCAGCGCGCGCGCCGTGGCAGCGTAGACCACGCTGTCGGCGATATCTTCCGGGGTGCTGGAGCGGCCCAGCGGGGTTTGCCGGTGCGCGTTGGCGAAGCCGGCCTCGGTCTGGTCGCCGGACACCATCGTGATGCCGGGCGCGATGCCGACCACCCGCACCGCCGGCGCCAGCTGCTGCGCCAGCATCGTGGTGGCGGTGTGCAGCGCCGCCTTGGACAGGGTGTACGACAAAAAATCAGGATTGAGATTGTACAGTTTTTGGTCGAGCAGGTTGATCACCACGCCCTGTTCGCCGTCGGCCAGGGCCGCGTGCAGCGCCTGCGCCAGGATCACCGGCGCGGCCACGTTGGCGCGCATGTGGGCGTCGAGGCGGGCGGCGGTGAAGTCGGCGGCGCTGTCGTACTCGAACAGCGAGGCGTTGTTGACCACGCAGCGCACCGCGCCCAGCGCGGCCTCCGCCTGCGGCAGCAGCGCGCGCACTGCCGCCTCGTCGGCCAGGTCGCAGTGCAGGGTGGCGGCGCGCCGGCCCAGCGCCTCGATCTCGGCCACCACCGCGCGCGCCTCGTTGGCCGAGGCGCGGTAGTGCACCGCCACGTCCCAGCCGGCGCGCGCCAGGCCCAGCGCGATGGCGCGGCCGATGCGGCGGCCCGCGCCGGTCACGAGCGCCACTGGCGCTCGTGACCCAAGCGCCACTGGCGCTCGTGACCCAAGCGCCACTGGCGCGTGCGTGCCGGATGGTGTTTGTTCTGCTGTCGTCATGTGCTGTCTGAATGTCAAAATGGCGGCCCGGCGCGCCGATTCGCTACAATGCCGGTTATGTCTCTACCTGTCCCTACCAGTGACGCGCTGGCCGCGTCCCACGCCCTGCAGCACCTGATCGCCGCCGAAATCGCGCGCAACGACGGTGCCATTTCCTTCGCCCGCTACATGGAGCTGGCCTTGTACGCGCCCGACCTGGGCTACTACAGCGGCGGCTCCGCCAAACTCGGCAAAGATGGCGATTTTACAACCGCGCCCGAGCTCACGCCGCTGTTCGGCGCCGCCGTGGCACAGGCCGCAGCCGCTATTATCGCCCAAAGCGCGCCGCAGATCCTCGAATTCGGCGCCGGCACCGGCAAGCTGGCCTTCGACATCCTGACCGAGATGGCGCTGGCCGGCGTGGCGGTCGAGCGCTATTTCATCGTCGAGCTGTCCGGCGAACTGCGCGCGCGCCAGCAGGACAAGCTGCGCGATTTCCCGCAGGTGGTGTGGCTGGACGAATTCCCCGACGCCTTCGACGGCGTGGTGGTCGGCAACGAGGTGCTCGACGCGATGCCGGTCCAGCTGATCACCAAGCACCCGGAAGGCTGGCAGGAACTGCAGGTGACGGTGCGCGACGGCCGCTTCGATTATCTCGAAGTGCCGGCCGGCGCCGAGCTGCTGGCGCAGATCGCATTGCAGATCCAGGACCACGACAGCCTGCCGGTCGGCTACGTGACCGAGGTGCACGGCGTGGCCTGCGGCTTCATGGCGACCCTGGCGCGCATGCTGCGCAACGGCCGCGCCAACGCCGCCTTCCTGTTCGACTACGGCTTCCCGGCGCACGAGTACTACCTGGAACAGCGCGCCACCGGCACCCTGATGTGCCACTACCGCCACCATTCGCACCCGGACCCGTTCTACTATCCGGGCCTGCAGGACATCACCGCCCACGTCGACTTCACGGCGATGGCGCTGGCCGCGCAGGAGGCGGGCGCCGACGTGCTGGCCTATCTGAACCAGGCCGGCTTCCTGATCGGCGCCGGCGCCGGCGAGCTGCTGTTGCGCACCGACCCGTCCGACGCGATGCGCTATCTGCCGCAGGCCAAGGCGCTGCAAAAGCTGTTGTCGCCGGCCGAGATGGGCGAGTTGTTCAAGGTGCTGGTGATCGGCAAGAACGTCGCCCTGCCGGACGCCATCGCCGCCCATGACCGCACCCACCGCCTGTAGATTAAATGTTACAGTGATCAAAACAGCAAGGCTAAACCTTGTTTGATCGCTGAGTTGCGGCGCGCCAGATCGGCTATGATGAATGACGCACGCTCGCCGGACAATTATTGGAACGATGGCAAAGATACACACCCACTATGACAACCTGAAGGTGTCGCGCATGGCGCCGCAGGAAGTCATACGTGCCGCCTACAAGGCGCTCAGTCAAAAATACCACCCGGACAAAAATCCGGGTGATGAGAAGGCTGCGCGCATCATGGCCATCCTCAACAGCGCCTACGACACCTTGTCCGACGCCCAGCGCCGCAAGGAACACGACGAATGGATCGCGGCCGAGGAGTGGGAAATCGAGTGGCTGGAGAGCACCCACCACGAGGACGGCCACCGTGGCGACAAGCACCGCCACGACGGCGCCGAGCGCGCCTGGAGTCCGGAGGCGGTCGACGATGTGCCGCGTCCGCGCCGTCCCGGCGCGTGGAAGTGGTGGGGCGGTCTGGCCGCCAGCTTGGTGGTGGGCTGGGTGGCCGGCGTGACCATGGTGTCCGAGCCGCAGGTGCTGTCGTCCGCGTTGGCCTCGGCCTGGGGCGGCAAGGCCGATAGCGGCCGGGGCGTGCAGCCGCGCGCGGTGGCGCGCGATCCCAAGGCCGAAATGCGCGAAGCCTGGGCCGGCGCCCAGCCCTACTATCCGGAAGCGAACAGCAACCGGCCGGCGCCGATCAAGGTGCAGGCGCTGTCGCAGGTGATCCTGCCGAATGCGGCCGCCGATTGCGAAAGCGAGACCCAGACGCTGGTCGCGCCCAACGGCGAGCCGTGGCCGTCGCAGTCCGGCTACATGACCGGCTTCCCGGTCAGCAACCGCGGCGACGACATGCAGCTGATGCTCGACAATGCCGGCAACGCCTCGGCGGTGTTCATCAAGATATACGACACGGAGCGCCATTCCAATGTGCGCTACGCCTACGTGCAGGCGCACGACAAGCTGGTGGTCGACAAGCTCGCCAACGGCAAGTACGAAATCCGCTACCAGAACCTGGACGTGGGCGCCAACCAGAGCGGCTGCGCGCCGGCCAGCCGCACGGCGGCGGCCAGCGCGGCGCCGGCGCCGGTCAACAACTAAACCCTAGAACTCTTCCCATTCCGAATTCAGGTCGGCCTTGGGCTTGGCCGGGGCTTTGGCGGCCGGCTTCGCGGCCGAACTTGCGGCAGGTTTCGCGGCCGGCTTGGCCGCCAGCTGCTGTGGCTTGGCCGCCGGCGCGGCCGCCCTGGCGACCGCCGGACGGGCCGCCGCAACGGGCGCCGGCGCCGCATAGCTGTCGTCGAGTTTGAACACGCTGACCGAGGCCGACAGCGTGGCCGCCTCGTCCTGCATGCTTTGCGCGGCGGCGGCGGCCTGTTCGACCAGCGCCGCGTTCTGCTGCGTCATCTCGTCCATCTGCGAGATCGCCTCGTTGACCTGCTCGATGCCCATGCTCTGTTCCTGGCTGGCCGAGGTGATCTCCGCCATGATGTCGGCCACCTGCTGCACCGAGGTGACGATCAGGCCCATGGTCTGGCCGGCCTCGTCGACCACGGCGCTGCCGCCGTCCACCTTCTCCACCGAGTCGTCGATCAGCACCTTGATTTCCTTGGCCGCCGTGGCCGAGCGCTGCGCCAGGCTGCGCACCTCCGACGCCACCACCGCGAAGCCGCGTCCCTGTTCGCCGGCGCGCGCCGCCTCAACGGCGGCATTGAGCGCCAGGATGTTGGTCTGGAAGGCGATGCCGTCGATCACGCCGATGATGTCGACGATCTTGCTGGAACTAGCCTTGATCGAGCCCATGGTGTCGACCACCTGGGCCACCAGCTCGCCGCCGCGGGTGGCCACCGACGACGCCGAGATCACCAGCTGGTTGGCCTGGCGCGCGTTGTCGGCGTTCTGCTTGACGGTGGAGGTCAGCTCCTCCATCGTGCTGGCCGTTTCCTCCAGCGAGCTGGCCTGCGACTCGGTGCGGCCCGACAGGTCCATATTGCCGCTGGCGATTTCGCCCGAGGCCCGGTTGATGGTGGCGGTGCTGCTGCGCACCTCGTGCACGGTGCGCGCCAGGCTGGTGTTCATGTGCTGCAGCGCGTCGAGCAACTGGCCGGTCTCGTCGCCGGCGCGCACCGCGATGTGCGTGCTCAGGTCGCCGGCCGCGACCGACTTGGCGATCGCCACCGCCTCCTCCAGCGGGCCGGTGATCGAGGCCGTGATCCACACCGCCAGCGCGGCCGAGACGATCAGCGCCACCACGCCCAGCACGATCATCATGGTGCGCGAGAAGTCGATGTGGCCGGTGGCCACCTTGCCGCCGTCCTCGATGTCGGCCTTCTGCTGCCTGACCATGGCGCCGGTCAGTTCCTCCAGCATGTCGAGCGCCGGGAAGGCTTCGCGGTTCATCAGCTCGGACGCCTTGTCGCGCTCGTCGGCCTCGACCAGGTCGGCCACCTTCAGGAAGGCCGTGTTGTAGCTGGCGCGCGCGGCCTGGATCTTGGCCAGCAGCGCCTTCTCGTCGGGCGTCTCGGTCAGCTGGCCCAGCGCCACCAGGGCGGCGTCGATGGTTTTCTTGTCCTGGTCGATCCGCTCGTAGCTCTTGGCGCGCTGCGCCTTGTCGCTGATGACGAACAGGGCCAGCACGCGGCGCGCATCCTCGCGCGCGGCGGCGTCGATGGTGGCGGCGGCCGAGGCGCTCGGCCAGTCGCGCTCGACGATGCCCTTGGCGCTCTGGCTGATGGCGCCGAAGCGGCCGATGGCCGTGGCTATCATGATGAGCATCAGCAGCACCAGCACGCCGAAGCCGGCGCCGAGGCGGGTTTTGATCTTGAAGTTGGTCAGGTTCATGGGGATGGCGGGGTAGGGTTCAGTTGGCGGCGGCCACGTCGGTCAGGCCCATCTCGGCGCTCGACATCAGCTTGTCGATGTCGACCAGGATCAGCATGCGCTCGTCGATGGTGCCCAGGCCGATCATGTAGTCGGAGTTGAAGGCCGTGCCCATCTCCGGCGCCGGCTTGACCTGGTCGGGCGTGAGCGTGGTCACGTCCGACACCGAATCGACCACCATGCCCACCACGCGCCCGCCGATGTTGAGGATGATGACCACGGTGAACTGGTCGTACACCGGCTCGCCCAGCTTGAACTTGATGCGCATGTCGACCACCGGGATGATGATGCCGCGCAGGTTGATCACGCCCTTGATGAACTCGGGCGCGTTGGCGATGCGGGTGACCGTCTCGTAGCCGCGGATCTCCTGCACCTTGAGGATGTCGATGCCGTATTCCTCGGCGCCGAGGGTGAAGGCGAGGAACTCGCGTCCGGCGATGTCCGATGCGTTTTCTTGCATGATTATGGTCCTTGAAATATTGATCTGACCGCGATCCGCCTTGGTCGGCGGACGCGCCGCAATCCTTACAATGACGGCGCTAGCGTATCAGGTTCGCGGCCCGCTGACGAGCGCGGCGGCGCGGCGCACGGGCGAAAAACGCACGCCTGTTGCTATCAATTTCGAAGGGGGTTGTCACAGGGGGGGAATCTGATTATGCTAGGCCTAAGACAGCCACGGGCTTAGCGCCAGGAGATGTGATGACCGAATCCAACGCCGCAGACGACAACTGGCTGATCCAGGAAGACGAGGAGCCGGCGCCAGTTGACGGAACGGGCTCGCCGGAACAGCGCCTGTGGCGGGTGCTGATCGTCGACGACGACGTCGACGTGCACGCGGTCACGCGGCTGGCGCTGCGCAACGTGTCGTTCAAGGGCCGCGAGCTGGAGCTGTTCTCGGCCTACAGCGGGCGCGAGGCCTACGAGTTCCTGCGCGACACGCCCGACATCGCGCTGGTGCTGCTGGACGTGGTGATGGAGACCGACGACGCCGGCCTGCTGCTGGCGCGCCGCATCCGCGAGGAGCTGCACAACGCCATCGTGCGCGTGGTGCTGCGCACCGGCCAGCCGGGCCAGGCGCCCGAGCAGCGCGTCATCATCGAATATGACATCAACGACTACAAGGCCAAGACCGAGCTGACCACGCAGAAGCTGTTCACCACGGTGATCTCGGCGCTGCGCGCGTACGAGAGCCTGAACATGCTCGAACGCAGCCGCATCGGCCTGGGCAAGATCCTGGCCGGCGCCACCAATCTGTACCAGATCCACTCGCTGCGCGAATTCGCCTCCGGCGTGCTGAACCAGGTGAGCGCCATCCTCGACGTCGGCGCCGACGGCGTGCTGTGCCTGATGCAGGGCGACACCGGCGTCACCAGCGTGGTGGCGGCCACCGGCGGCTACGCGGCGCTGGGCGAATCGGAGCTGATGCCGACCAGCCATCCGCTGTGGCCGACCATCGCCAAGGCCTTCGCGGAAAAGAAGAGCCAGTTCGAGCATCCGGCCAATGTGCTGTTCATCCACACCCAGGAAAACCGCGAGGTGGCCATCTCGGTCACGCCGCCGTGGCCGCTGGCGCAGATCCAGCGCGACCTGCTGGAGGTGTTCTGCCAGAGGATAGCGGCCGCCTTCGACAACCTGTACATGTTCGGCCAGCTGCGCAAGGCGCAGGAGGCCACCGTGGTGGCGCTGGCCGACCTGGCCGAGTTCCGCGACAGCGGCACCGGCGGCCATGTGCGGCGCGTGCAGCTGCTGTCGACCTCGCTGGCCCAGCGGCTGTCCGAGCGCGGCGTCTACGCCGAGGAGCTCACCCCGCAGCTGCTGGAGATGATAGGCCTGGCCAGCATCCTGCACGACGTCGGCAAGGTCGCCACGCCGGACCACATCCTGCTCAAGCGGGGCATCCACACGGCCGAGGAGCGGGCCGAGATGCAGACCCACGCGGCGGTCGGCAAGTCCATCCTGGAGCGCGCCGCCAACATGGTCGACGGCGTCAGCTACCTGACCTACGGCGCCGAGATCGCCGGCGGCCACCACGAGCACTTCGACGGCAACGGCTATCCCAACCAGCTGGCCGGGCGCGCCATTCCGGTGTCGGCGCGCATCGTCGCCGTGGTCGACGTGTTCGACTCGCTGCTGCACGAGCGCCCGTACAAGGACCCGTGGCCGCACACCGAGGTGATGACCTACATCACCGAGCGCTCCGGCAAGCAGTTCGACCCCGAGGTGGTGAGCGCGCTGCTGGAACTGATCGAACGCGACCCGACCATCGGCCACACGCCGGACTAGGCCGCGCCGGCGCGGGCGCGCGGCCGGCTGCCAGGAGTTAGCCATGCCATCGAAACCGCTCTCGCCCGACGGCGAACTGCGCCCCGTGCGCAGCGCGCTGCTGAAAAAGCTCAGCGGCGACGAGGGCATGTTCGCGCTGGGCGCCTCGGTGGCGCGGGTGGTGCAGCTGGCCGATTCCGACGACCAGGGCACGCAAAGCCTGGCCTACTACGTGCTGTCGGACGTGGCGCTGACGCAGAAGGTGCTGCGGCTGGCCAACACGCCGGCCTACCGCGCGGCCGGCGGCACCGCCGTCACCACCATCTCGCGCGCGATTTCCCTGCTCGGCTTCGACAACGTCAAGACCACGGCCATGGCCATGCTGCTGGTCGACACGCTGGCCAACAGCCGCCATGCGCACAGCGTGCGCATCGAGCTGGAGGCGGCGCTGTGCGCCAGCCTGGTGGGGCGCGAGATGGCGCGCCTGAGCGTCTACCAGGGCGCCGAGGAGGCCGCCATCGGCGCGCTGTTCAAGAACATCGGCGCGCTGGTGGTGGCCTCGCACGAGCACGGCCTGTTCCGCGAGATCGGCCTGCTGACGGCGGCCGGCAAGCTGAGCGAGGCGCAGGCCGCGCTGCAGGTGCTCGGCTGCAGCTACGACAGCCTGTCGGCCGCCATCCTCAACGAGTGGAAGATCCCGGACGTGATCGTGCGCTCGCTGGCGCCGCTGCCGCCGGGCGCCTGCAGGCCGGCCGCCAGCCGCCAGGAGTGGATGCGGCAGGTGGTGTCGTTCAGCATGGAGACGGCGCGCTTGCTGGCGCGCCGCGTGCGCGCCGACAGCGTCGAGGCGGCGGGGCTGGAGCAGCGCTACGGCGCCGCGCTCAATCTGGACCGGGAGCGCCTGACCCAGTTGTTCGCCACGGTGTCGCGCGACATGGACGGCCTGCTGGAGAGCCTGCAGATGGGCGCGCACGCCGACCCCGACGACGGCGCCCCCGGCCTGCCCAGCGTGCTGGCGCAGGCGGCGATGGGCGCGGCCGAGGCGCCCCAGGGCAGCCACCTGAGCGGCAAGCCGTACAACGCGCGCGAGCTGTTGCTGGCCGGGGTGCAGGAGGTGACGCAGATGCGCGCCGGCGGCCACGGCAAGGTCAACGACATCATCCAGGCGGTGCTCGAGACGCTGTACCGCGGCATGGGCTTCCGCTTCGCCACCGTGTGCCTGAAGGATGTGCGCAGCGGCCAGTACCGGGCGCGGGTGGCGTTCGGCGAGCGCCATGCGGAGCGCCAGGCCGGCTTCGTGTTCCCCACCGCGCACGGCGACGACCTGTTCCACCTGGCGATGCAGAACAACGCCGACCTGATGATCGCCGACGCCAGCGCGCCCAAGATCCGCGCGCTGCTGCCGGACTGGCACCGGCGCCTGCTGCCGGACGCCCGCAGCTTCATCGTGCTGCCGCTGGTGGTCAATTCGGTGCAGCTGGGCCTGTTCTACGCGGATCGCGCGCTGCCGGCGCCGGAGGGCGTGCCGCCCGACGAGACCTCGCTGATCCGCGCCCTCAAGGGCCAGGTGCTGGTGGCGCTCACGCCGGGCTGAGGTCGGTCGTGGCCGCGCGCTCGCTGCGCACCATGGCCTCGAACTGCGCCACCGGCATCGGCCGCGCGTACAGATAGCCCTGCGCCTCGTCGCACTGCTTGGCGCTGAGGAAGTCGCGCTGGGCCAGCGTCTCCACCCCCTCGGCCACCACGCCCAGCCCCAGCGAGTGCGCCAGCGCGATGGTGGCGGCCACGATCACAGCGTCGTTCGGATCGCTCTCGATATCCTTGACGAAGCCGCGGTCGATCTTGATGCGGTCGATCTCGAACAGCTTCAGGTAGCTCAGCGAGGAATAGCCGGTGCCGAAGTCGTCGATCGCCACCTTGATGCCGCGCGAGCGCAGCTCGACCAGCAGCGCGCGGCTGCGTTCCGGGTCCTGCATCGCGGCCGACTCGGTGATCTCCAGCTCCAGCAGGGCGGGATCGATGCCGTGCGCGGCCAGCAGGCGGTCCAGCAGCGGCAGCAGGCCGGCGCCGTGGCACTGGCGCGCCGACAGGTTGACCGCCAGCCGCAGGTGCGCCAGCCCCGGCGCGCGCCACGAGGCCAGCAGCCGGCTGGCGCGCTGCAGCACCCAGTCGCCCAGCGGCAGGATCAGGCCCGACTCCTCGGCGATCGGGATGAAGCGGTCCGGCCCCACCATGCCCAGCTCGGGATGGTGCCAGCGCAGCAGCGCCTCGGCGCCGATGATGCGGCCGGACGCCAGCTCCACCTGCGGCTGCAGGTAGAGCTCGAACTCGTTGTGCTCGAGCGCCTGCCACAGGCGGTTCTCCAGCATCAGGCGGTCGTGGGTGGCGCTGTTCATCTCGGCCGAGAAGAACTGGAAGTTGCCGCGGCCCTGGCTCTTGGCCGCGTACATGGCGGTGTCGGCGTGGCGCAGCAGGGTGCTGCCGTCCTCGCCGTTCGACGGGAACATGGCCACGCCCACGCTGGCGCCGCTGTGCACGGTCTTGCCCTGCAGATGGTAGGGCGCGCCCAGCGACTCGACGATGCGCACCGCGATGTTGGACGCCTCGTCCGGCGTGACGCTGCCGGAGGTGACGACGATGAACTCGTCGCCGCCCAGGCGGGCGATGGTGTCGACCTCGCGCAGCAGCTCCTGCAGGCGCTGGGCCACGGCCACCAGCAGCAGGTCGCCGGTCTGGTGGCCGTGGGTGTCGTTGATCTTCTTGAAGTGGTCGAGGTCGATGAACAGCACGGCCGCCGCGCCGCCCGCGCGGCGGGTCTGGGCCAGCAGCTGGTCCAGCCGCAGGTTGAGCGACAGGCGGTTGTCCAGGCCGGTCAGGGTGTCGTGGTGGGCCAGGCGGTGGATGCGCTCCTGCGCCAGCTGCTGCGCGGTCAGGTCGTGCAGGATGGCGACGAACAGGTGCTCGTCGGGCAGCTCGACCTCGCTCACCGACATCGCCAGCGGGAACTCGTTGCCGTCGCTGCGCCAGCCGGTCAGCTCGTACTCGTGGGTGACGCCGCAGGCGATCATGCGCAGCAGGCCGGCCGCGTCCAGGCCGGCGGCGTCGCCCACGCCGACCGGGATCAGGCGGTCCAGCGGCAGCGCCGTCATGTTCTCGGGCGCGTAGCCGAACAGGCGGCCGGCGGCGGCGTTGGCCGACATCAGCAGGCCATTGCCGTCGATGGTGAGGATGGCGTCGGCCGCCTTGTTGAGGATCGCTTGCAGCCTGGCTTCGCGCTCGCGCAGGCGCGAGGTGCTGTCCTTGACCTGGGCCTGGATGCGGGCGCGCTCGCCGCTGATGAGCATCATCAGCGTGCCGAGCAGGCCGGTCAGCAGCAGGCCGCAGGTCAGCACGGTCCAGCTCTGCCAGCCGCGCTGCTGGCGCAGGTATTCCGGCGTCGGCGCCAGCGTCAGCTCGTAGATGCGGCCGCCGAAGTGCAGCTGGCGCTGGAAGTCGCCCGCGCCCGGCGCGCGCCGCAGGCTGTCGCGCACCACGTGGCGCGGGCCGTCGTCGTCCATGTCC
Source organism: Duganella sp. GW821-FHT01E12 (assembly GCF_059422325.1). NCBI lineage: Bacteria > Pseudomonadati > Pseudomonadota > Betaproteobacteria > Burkholderiales > Oxalobacteraceae > Duganella > Duganella sp. GW821-FHT01E12. The sequence goes on from NZ_JBWKWR010000001.1 coordinate 792,970, forward strand.
TCGAAGCGCATCAGGAAGTAGCCGAACTCGGAGCGCTTGAGCGCCTGGTCCAGGTAGGCGTCGAACTGCATCGAGATCAGCAGCGAGCCGATGGCCTGGTGGCGGTTGTTGTTGGGGTAGACGGTCTGCAGCAGCAGCAGGCCGGCGCTGGCCTGGTTGTGGATCAGCTGTAGCGGCTCGGTGGCGGTGGGCTGGCCGGACTGGACGGCGCGCTCCAGCGCGGCGCGGCGCGGCGGATCGGACAGGAAGTCCAGCCCCTGGAACACGCGGTTGTCGGCCGGCTCGATGTAGGTGGCGGCGAAGTAGCGCTGGCGCGGCGCGGCCGCCACCAGGGTGTCGTCGGCGCCGCGCTGGCGGAGCGCGAAGTCCGGCGCCACCTGGGCGCGGCCCCAGGCCTCGAAGGCGGCGCGCTCGCCGCCGGCCACCGGGGTCAGCCAGGCCATCGACAGCAGCTCGGGGCGCTGGTCCAGGTAGCCGTGCGCCAGGTTGCCGAAGTCCTCGGCGCTGAGGACGCGGCGCGGATCGTTGAGGGCCTTGGCCATGGCGTAGATGAAGCGTTCGTGTTCGCTGAACTGGGCCTGCAGCAGGTCGCCGGTCTGCTGCGCCTTGAGGCGGAAGGTTTGCAGCTGCTGGCTGTTTTCCCAGCGGTCGGCCTGCAGGTAGATGGCGATGAAGGCGGCCGCCGACAGCAGCAGCGGCAGGCCCACCAGCAGGCGCCGGCGCGACCACAGCGCGCGCGGGCGGCCGATGACGATCCAGGTCAGCGGCGCCGCCAGCAGGATGCCGATGGTGTCGCCCATCCACCAGGCCAGCCAGTCGAGCAGGATGGTGTCCCAGCTGAGGATGCCGACCAGGCCCATGCCGGTCAGCGAGACGGTGCTGCTGACCACGGTGACGCCGGCCGCCAGCATGACGAAGCGCACCACGTCGCGGCCCGAGCCGATGGCCGGGTCGATGTAGCGGCGGAACAGGGTGCTGCCGGCCCAGGCCTGCAGCGAGGCGCCCAGCGCCGGGAAGCAGGCGCCGGCCAGCGCGGTGGCGCTGATGCCGCCGGGGCTGAGGAAGGGGTAGATCAGGTTGACCGCCAGGGAACCGAGCGCCACCGCCGGCAGCAGGCGGGCGCCGCCGGCCACGCAGCCGGCCAGCGCCAGGCCGGCCGGCAGGAAGATCGGCGAGGCGTAGCCGGGCGGCAGCGCCAACAGCAGGCCGAGCCGGCCGGCGACGAAATAACAGGCCAACAGGCCCAGATTGGCCAGCACCAGGCTGCGCAAACTACCGCTACGGTTGTTCAACTGCGGGGCTCCAGGTCTCAGTATCGTCAGGCGATTGTATAGGAATTCGTGCAACGTAAAAACAACACTTGCACATTTGCAGTTGGTGCAGTTAAAATCTCGCCCCGAAGCAGACGGTTCATCCGCACAGCGTGAAATAGGCAGTAAAAAACGCGATGCAGGGTTGACAGGTCGAAGAAGTTGCTTCATACTCTGCGGTTCCTCGCGGAGGGGTGGCCGAGTGGTTAAAGGCGACAGACTGTAAATCTGTTCTTTCGAGTACGCTGGTTCGAATCCAGCCCCCTCCACCAAGTTTTTGCAAGAAGACTGGGTGACGCAAGTAGATGAAGTAAGAATTGAACAATCCTCGCGGGTGTAGCTCAATGGTAGAGCAGAAGCCTTCCAAGCTTACGACGAGGGTTCGATTCCCTTCACCCGCTCCAGTGTTGTTGCAATGCAGATGTACCCCATAAGCCCTTGTAGCTCAGTGGTAGAGCACTCCCTTGGTAAGGGAGAGGCCACGTGTTCAATCCACGTCAAGGGCACCAGAATTCGCAGTATCCCGCAGCACCGGCAGCATATTTAATACGCAGCACTATCAAAGACAGTCGGGCGCGAGCCCAGGCAATCACACCAAATCGTTAGGAGTCTAAAATGGCAAAAGAGAAATTCGAGCGGACCAAGCCGCACGTTAACGTCGGCACCATCGGCCACGTCGACCACGGCAAGACCACCCTGACCGCTGCGATCGCTACTGTTCTGTCGAAGAAATTCGGCGGCGAAGCTAAAGCATACGACCAGATCGATGCTGCTCCAGAAGAAAAAGCACGCGGCATTACCATCAACACCGCTCACGTCGAATACGAAACCGCTGGCCGTCACTACGCTCACGTTGACTGCCCAGGCCACGCCGACTACATCAAAAACATGATCACCGGCGCGGCACAGATGGACGGCGCGATCCTGGTTTGCTCCGCAGCCGACGGCCCAATGCCACAGACCCGCGAGCACATCCTGCTGGCCCGTCAGGTTGGCGTTCCATACATCATCGTGTTCCTGAACAAGTGCGACCTGGTCGACGACGCAGAGCTGCTGGAACTGGTTGAAATGGAAGTGCGCGAGTTGCTGTCGAAGTACGACTTCCCAGGCGACGACCTGCCTATCGTTAAAGGTTCGGCCCGTATGGCGCTGGACGGCGACACCGGCCCAATGGGCGAGCAGGCCATCATGGCCCTGGCCGAAGCACTGGATTCCTACATCCCTACGCCAGAGCGCGCAGTGGACGGCGCCTTCCTGATGCCAGTGGAAGACGTGTTCTCGATCTCGGGTCGCGGCACCGTTGTGACCGGTCGTATCGAGCGCGGCATCATCAAGGTCGGCGAAGAGATCGAAATCGTCGGCATCAAAGACACCGTCAAGACCACTTGCACCGGCGTGGAAATGTTCCGCAAGCTGCTGGACCAGGGTCAAGCTGGCGACAACGTTGGTCTGCTGCTGCGCGGCACCAAGCGTGAAGACGTGGAACGTGGTCAAGTTCTGGCCAAGCCAGGCTCGATCAAGCCGCACAACCACTTCACCGGCGAGATCTATGTTCTGTCGAAAGACGAAGGCGGCCGTCACACCCCGTTCTTCAACAACTATCGTCCACAGTTCTACTTCCGTACGACTGACGTGACCGGTTCGATCGAACTGCCAGCGGACAAAGAAATGGTTATGCCAGGCGATAACGTGTCGATCACCGTCAAGCTGATCAACCCGATCGCGATGGAAGAAGGTCTGCGCTTCGCTATCCGCGAAGGTGGTCGTACCGTTGGTGCAGGTGTTGTAGCGAAGATCATCGCTTAAGGAATACTGGTCGTACCACCAGGGGCGTCTCTGGTGGTATAATCGATATCCTTTGTAGTTTTACGTAGGGACGTAGCTCAATTGGCAGAGCGTCGGTCTCCAAAACCGAAGGTTGGGGGTTCGATGCCCTCCGTCCCTGCCACCGTTTTCAGGTGCAGGGCACCGAAAGTAAATATAAATGTCAAATCAATCCGTGCAGACCGTCAGCACGTCGAATGACAAGATTAAGGTTGCTCTGGCAATAGCCGTTGCAATCGCAGGTGTGGTCGGGTTTTATTACCTGTCAGACAAACCAGCTCTCGTACGCGCAGGCGCACTTGTAGCTGGTTTGGCTTTTGCCGTTCTGCTCTTGTGGACCTCGACGACTGGCCGTGAATTCCTGAATTTCGCCAAAGAAGCCGTACGCGAAACGAAAAAGGTCGTCTGGCCTACTCGTCGCGAAGCTACCCAGATCACGGGCATCGTGTTTGCCTTCGTGCTGGTGATGGCGCTGTTCCTGTGGGGCACGGATAAGACACTTGAGTTCCTGTTGTACGACGTCATTCTGGGTATACGAAAATAATGAGCGAAAATGTGCAAGACGAGGTGCCGGGCGAAGTTCCGGCACAAGATGCTGGCGCAGCGCCAATCAGCGTACCTGTCAGCAATAAGCGCTGGTATGTTGTACACGCATACTCCGGCATGGAAAAAAGCGTCCAGCGCGCCCTGATGGAGCGCGTCGAGCGTGCGGGCATGCAGGACCAGTTCGGCCAGATCCTGGTGCCGACCGAAGAAGTGGTGGAAGTCCGCAACGGTCAAAAGTCCGTCACCGAGCGTCGTTTCTTCCCCGGCTATGTGCTGGTCGAGATGGAAATGACCGACGAAACCTGGCACCTGGTGAAAAACACCAACAAGGTGACCGGCTTCATCGGCGGCAAATCGAACAAGCCGACCCCGATTCCAGCGCGCGAGATCGACAAGATCATGCAGCAGATGCAAGAGGGTGTCGAGAAGCCACGGCCAAAAGTGTTGTACGAAGTGGGCGAGCAAGTCCGCATCAAGGATGGCCCGTTCACCGATTTCAACGGCAATGTCGAAGAAGTCAATTACGAGAAATCCAAAGTGCGCGTCTCGGTTACCATCTTCGGTCGCGCCACTCCGGTGGAACTTGAGTTCGGCCAGGTCGAAAAAGTATAAGCAGCACCGTTCGCCAGAACGGGCGACGGTGTAAAAACCTGACAAATCTGGCAAAGAGGAGCCCCGCCCTGCAATTGCGCATGGTGGGGCGCTACTACTCATATCCAAGATAGGAGCCATCATGGCAAAGAAAATCATTGGTTTTATCAAGCTGCAAGTGCCAGCTGGTAAAGCAAACCCATCCCCACCGATCGGTCCAGCTCTGGGTCAACGCGGTCTGAACATCATGGAATTCTGCAAGGCGTTCAACGCGCAGACCCAAGGTATGGAACCAGGCATGCCTATCCCAGTCGTGATCACCGCGTTCGCTGACAAGTCCTTCACCTTCGTGATGAAGACCCCGCCAGCAACCTTCCTGATCAAGAAGCACTCGGGCGTTGTTAAAGGTTCGGCCAAGCCACACACCGACAAAGTCGGCAAGCTGACCCGCGCTCAAGCTGAAGAAATCGCTAAATTGAAAACCCCAGATCTGACCGCTGCCGACATGGATGCCGCTGTACGCACCATCGCTGGTTCCGCACGTTCGATGGGCATCACGGTGGAAGGTCTGTAATCATGGCAAAACTGTCCAAACGCGCTAAAGCTATCAAAGCCAAAGTTGATAGCACCAAAACCTACGCATTCGACAACGCAGTCGCTCTGATCAAAGAACTGGCTACCGCCAAGTTCAACGAATCGATCGACGTGTCGGTACAGCTGGGTGTGGATCCTAAGAAGTCGGACCAGGTCGTTCGCGGCTCCGTCGTGCTGCCAGCCGGCACCGGCAAGACCGTTCGCGTTGCTGTGTTCGCTTCGGGCGAAAAAGCAGAGCAGGCTAAAGCAGCCGGCGCCGACGTCGTTGGTATGGAAGACCTGGCCGAGCGCGTCAAAGCCGGCGACATGCCTTTCGACATCGTCATCGCTTCGCCAGACACCATGCGTATCGTTGGTACCCTGGGTCAGATCCTGGGCCCACGCGGCCTGATGCCTAACCCGAAAGTCGGCACCGTAACCCCTGACGTCGCTACCGCCGTGAAAAACGCGAAAGCTGGCCAGGTTCAGTACCGTACCGACAAAGCCGGTATCATCCACGCGACCATCGGCCGCAAATCGTTCGCTGACGCAGATCTGAAGAGCAACCTGGTTGCCCTGATCGACGCGCTGAACAAAGCCAAGCCAGCCACCAGCAAGGGTGTATACCTGCGCAAGGTTTCCCTGTCGTCGACCATGGGCGCTGGCGTCCGTGTTGACCAGGCTACCCTGGCTGCCTAAGTTTTAAAAGTTTAAGTCCCCAGGTCGCCATTGCGCGATATGGGGCAGTTCTTTGGGCTGGTCGTTTCTTCGGGAACGGCCAGGCAATCAAAGACCGTTGGGCCGGGTGCATCAGGCAGGCAACCGGTTAATTGAATTTTTCACCCAACGCAGATGGTGTACCCGATCAAGTTTCGTAGTCCATTGGACTCCTAAACCTCGGACGCCGTTGTTCGAACCGATGGCAGGCAGTTTGCCCGTCATCATTTAAGGAGGTTGACCGTGGGTCTCAATCTGAATGACAAAAAGGCCGTAGTCGCCGAAGTTTCCGCAAAAGTAGCAACTGCGCAAACTATCGTCGTGGCCGAATATCGTGGCATCCAGGTTGCTCACTTGACGCAACTTCGTGCCAAAGCGCGCGCTCAAGGCGTGTACCTGCGAGTGTTGAAAAACACCCTCGCTCGTCGCTCCGTCGAAGGCACGCAGTTCGCCAGCCTGGCAGACAGCATGACCGGTCCTCTGATCTACTCGATCTCGGACGATGCCGTTGCAGCAGCTAAAGTCATCGCTGACTTCGCTAAAACCAACGACAAACTGGTCATCACCGCAGGTAACTACGCAGGCAAGCAGCTGGATAAAGCAGCTGTTGCAGCGTTGGCGAGCATTCCTTCCCGTGAAGTTCTCATCTCGCAGCTGTTGGGCGTTATGCTGGCTCCGGTGTCGGGCTTTGCACGTGGTCTGGCTGCTCTGGCAGCGAAAAAATCCGAAGGTGCTCCAGCTGTTGCCGAAGTGGCCGCAGAAGAAGCTCCAGCAGCTGCTTAATTGTAGCCGCCGGTTTTTTCTCAAGTACCAATCTGATGTATTAACGAATCAAAAAATTATTGGAGTTTCAAATGGCAATTAGCAAAGACGACATCCTGAACGCAGTTAGCGAAATGTCCGTAATGGACCTGAACGAACTGGTCAAAGCTTTCGAAGAAAAATTCGGCGTTTCGGCCGCTGCAATGGCTGCTCCAGCAGCTGGCGGCGCAACCGCAGCGGCTGCTGAAGAGCAGACCGAGTTCAACGTTGTTCTGACCGAAGTCGGCGCAAACAAAGTTGGCGTGATTAAAGCAGTTCGCGAAATCACCGGTCTGGGCCTGAAAGAAGCCAAAGACGTGGTTGATGGCGCTCCTAAGACCGTTAAAGAAGCCCTGTCGAAAGCTGACGCTGAAGCCGCTAAGAAGAAGCTGGAAGAAGCTGGCGCCAAGGCCGACCTGAAGTAATCAAGTTGTACGGCGGCTACTAGTTAGCGCCTCGAGCCAAAGCTGCGGATTTCCTCTCGAAAGGGAGGAAATCCGGCTTTGGCTCCTTTGTCGTCCTCGTCGTATTTGTAGCGTTTGTCCAACGCCGCAGTTTTATCGAATCAGCTGGAAATGGTAGAAGTTTCAGGTTTCGTCTGTGTGACATGCAGCCGATCTTGTTGCTGAAGTGGCTCACATTGCACTGGCAAAACCTGAATTTTTTATCCTTTCTGTCACTCACGGAGTGTCCATGCACTACTCATTTACTGAGAAGAAACGCATTCGCAAATCATTCGCGAAGCGCGCCAACGTTCACCACGTTCCGTTCCTGCTGGCTACCCAGCTCGAGTCCTACCATAGTTTCTTGCAAGAAGACGTAGCACCGTCGACACGCAAGAACGACGGCCTGCAGTCGGCCTTTACCTCGATATTCCCTATCGTTTCGCACAATGGCTTTGCGCGTCTCGAATTCCTGTCGTACGTCCTGGGCGATCCTGCCTTTGACGTCAAGGAATGCCAACTGCGTGGCCTGACGTTCGCGTCGCCGCTGCGCGCCAAGGTGCGCCTGGTGATCCTGGACAAGGAATCGCCGACCAAGCCGGTGGTCAAAGAGATGAAGGAACAGGAAGTCTACATGGGCGAACTGCCCCTGATGACCACCACCGGTTCGTTCGTGATCAATGGTACCGAGCGCGTTATCGTTTCGCAGCTGCATCGCTCCCCTGGCGTGTTCTTCGAGCACGACCGCGGCAAGACCCACTCGTCGGGCAAGCTGCTGTTCTCCGCGCGTATCATTCCTTACCGCGGTTCGTGGCTGGACTTCGAGTTCGACCCGAAAGACATCCTGTTCTTCCGCGTCGACCGCCGCCGCAAGATGCCGGTGACGATCCTGCTGAAGGCGATCGGCATGTCGCACGAGCAGATCCTGGCGAACTTCTTCGTGTTCGACAATTTCAACCTGCGCTCCGAAGGCGCGGAAATGGAATTCGTCGCCGAGCGCCTGCGTGGCGAAGTCGCGCGTTTCGACATCGTCAACAAGGAAGGCAAGACGCTGGTCCTGAAGGACAAGCGCATCAACGCCAAGCACGTGCGCGACATCGAGTCGAACGGCATCAAGCACATCTCCGTGCCGGAAGACTACCTGCTGGGCCGCGTGCTGGCCAAGAACATCGTCGATCCGGAGACCGGCGAAGTCGTCGCGTCCGCCAACGACGAGCTGACCGAAGACGTGTTGGGCCGCCTGCGCGAAGCCAACATCGCCGAAATCCAGACCCTGTACACCAACGATCTGGACCAGGGCGCCTACATTTCGCAAACCCTGCGCATCGACGACACCGCCGACCAGATGGCCGCCCGTGTCGCGATCTACCGCATGATGCGTCCTGGCGAACCGCCAACGGAAGACTCCGTCGAAGCGCTGTTCAACGGCCTGTTCTACAGCGCCGACCGTTACGACCTGTCGGCCGTGGGCCGCATGAAGTTCAACCGCCGCATCGGCCGCGATGAACTGACCGGCGCCATGACGCTGTCGAACGAAGACGTGCTGGCCGTGATCAAGATCCTGGTGGAACTGCGCAATGGCCGCGGCGAAGTCGACGATATCGATCACCTGGGCAACCGCCGCGTGCGTTGCGTCGGCGAACTGGCAGAGAACCAGTTCCGCGCCGGCCTGGTGCGCGTTGAGCGCGCCGTCAAGGAACGCCTCGGCCAGGCCGAAGCGGACAACCTGATGCCGCACGACCTGATCAACTCGAAGCCGATCTCGGCCGCAATCCGCGAGTTCTTCGGTTCGTCCCAGCTGTCGCAGTTTATGGACCAGACCAACCCGCTGTCGGAAATCACGCACAAACGCCGTGTCTCCGCCCTGGGCCCTGGCGGTCTGACCCGCGAACGCGCAGGCTTCGAAGTACGCGACGTGCACCCGACCCACTACGGCCGCGTGTGCCCGATCGAAACGCCTGAAGGCCCGAACATCGGTCTGATCAACTCGCTGGCGCTGTACGCCCGCCTGAATGAATACGGCTTCCTGGAAACCCCGTACCGCAAGGTCGAAGGCTCCAAGATCACCGACCAGATCGACTACCTGTCCGCCATCGAAGAAGGCCGCTACATCATCGCTCAGGCGAACGCGACCATCAACGACGAAGGCATGCTGAGCGACGAGCTGGTCTCGGCCCGTGAAGCCGGCGAAACCATCCTGGTGTCCCCAGAGCGCATCCAGTACATGGACGTGGCGCCGGGCCAGATCGTTTCCGTGGCGGCGTCGCTGATTCCGTTCCTGGAACACGATGATGCGAACCGCGCATTGATGGGTGCCAACATGCAGCGCCAGGCAGTTCCTTGCCTGCGCCCAGAGAAGGCACTGGTCGGTACCGGCATCGAACGCACCGTGGCAGTCGACTCGGGCACCACCGTGCAGGCCCTGCGCGGCGGTATCGTCGATTACATCGATGCGGGCCGTGTCGTGATCCGCGTAAACGACGACGAAGCGCAAGCTGGCGAAGTCGGCGTGGACATCTACAACCTGATCAAGTACACCCGTTCGAACCAGAACACCAACATCAACCAGCGTCCTATCGTCAAGGTGGGCGACCGTGTGGCCAAGCGCGACGTGATCGCCGACGGCGCATCGACCGACCTGGGTGAACTGGCTCTGGGCCAGAACATGACCGTGGCCTTCATGCCATGGAATGGTCTGAACTTCGAAGATTCGATCCTGATCTCGGAAAACGTCGTCAAGGACGACCGCTACACCTCGATTCACATCGAAGAGCTGTCCGTCGTGGCACGCGATACCAAGCTGGGCGCGGAAGAAATCACCCGCGACATCTCGAACCTGGCTGAGAACCAGCTGGCTCGTCTGGATGAGTCCGGTATCGTCTACATCGGCGCGGAAGTGCAAGCGGGCGACACCCTGGTCGGCAAGGTAACGCCTAAGGGCGAAACCCAGCTGACCCCGGAAGAGAAGCTGCTGCGCGCGATCTTCGGCGAGAAGGCTTCGGACGTCAAAGACACCTCGCTGCGCGTGCCATCGGGCATGATCGGCACCGTGATCGACGTCCAGGTCTTCACCCGTGAAGGCATCGTTCGCGACAAGCGCGCGCAACAGATCATCGACGATGAACTGAAGCGTTTCCGCCTGGACCTGAACGACCAGATGCGTATCGTCGAGGGCGACGCCTTCCAGCGTCTGGAAAAAATGCTGATCGGCCAAGTGGTCAACGGCGGCCCGAAAAAGCTGGCCAAGGGCGCCAAGATCACCAAGGAATACCTGGCCGATCTGGACAAGTACCACTGGTTCGACATCCGCCCGGCGGAAGACGCATCGGCCACCGCGCTCGAAGCGATCAAGGAATCGATCAACGAGAAGCGCCACCAGTTCGACCTGGCCTTCGAAGAGAAGCGCAAGAAGCTGACCCAGGGCGACGAGCTGCAACCTGGCGTGCAGAAGATGGTCAAGGTCTACCTGGCCGTCAAGCGCCGCCTGCAGTCGGGCGACAAGATGGCGGGCCGCCACGGTAACAAGGGTGTGGTTTCCCGCATCGTGCCGGTGGAAGACATGCCATACATGGCCGACGGTACGCCGGCCGACGTGGTGCTGAACCCGCTGGGTGTTCCTTCCCGTATGAACGTGGGTCAGATTCTCGAGACCCACCTGGGTTGGGCAGCCAAGGGCCTGGGTATCCGTATCGGCGAGATGCTGCAACAGCAGATCAAGGTCGAAGAGATGCGCAAGTTCCTGACCACCGTCTACAACGAGAACGGCCGTCCGGAAGACCTGGACCAGTTCGACGACGAAGAGATCATGAAGCTGGCGAACAACCTGAAGAAGGGTGTTCCGTTCGCTACTCCGGTGTTCGACGGCGCGCACGAATCGGAAATCCGCCGCATGCTGGACCTGGCGTATCCGGACGACATCGCCGCCAAGCTGGGCATGACCCCGTCGAAGAATCAGGTCACGATGTACGACGGCCGCACCGGCGAAGCGTTCGAGCGCAAGGTCACCGTCGGCGTGATGCACATGCTGAAGCTGCACCACTTGGTCGACGACAAGATGCACGCGCGTTCGACCGGTCCATACTCGCTGGTGACGCAGCAGCCGCTGGGCGGTAAAGCCCAGTTCGGCGGCCAGCGCTTCGGTGAGATGGAGGTGTGGGCACTGGAAGCATACGGCGCATCGTATGTGCTGCAAGAGATGTTGACCGTTAAGTCGGATGACGTGAACGGCCGTACCAAAGTGTACGAGAACCTGGTCAAGGGCGACCACGTGATCGACGCCGGTATGCCGGAATCGTTCAACGTGCTGGTGAAAGAGATCCGTTCCCTGGGTATCGATATCGACCTGGAACGCAACTAAGACATCAAGCACGGGCCCCGCCGGTCGTTGCCGGCGGGGCAGTTTAAAGAATTCATCACTACCTGGAGTGATACATGAAAGCACTGCTCGATTTATTCAAGCAAGTACAGACGAACGAGACCTTTGACGCGATCAAGATCGGTCTCGCTTCGCCTGAAAAAATCCGTTCGTGGTCCTACGGCGAAGTTAAAAAGCCGGAAACCATCAACTACCGTACCTTCAAGCCTGAGCGCGACGGTCTGTTCTGCGCCAAGATCTTTGGCCCGATCAAGGACTACGAATGCCTGTGCGGCAAGTACAAGCGCCTGAAGCACCGCGGCGTGATCTGCGAGAAGTGCGGCGTCGAAGTCACGCTGGCCAAGGTGCGCCGCGAGCGCATGGGCCACATCGAGCTGGCCTCGCCGACCGCCCACATCTGGTTCCTGAAGTCGCTGCCATCCCGTCTGGGCATGGTGCTGGACATGACCCTGCGGGACATCGAACGCGTGCTGTACTTCGAAGCATACGTGGTGACCGATCCAGGCATGACCCCGCTGAAGAAGTGCCAGATCATGTCGGAAGACGACTACGCCGCCAAGTACGAAGAGTACGGCGACGACTTCACCGCCTTCATGGGCGCTGAAGGTATCCGCGAACTGCTGCGCTCGATCGACATCCACCGCGATGCCGAGACCCTGCGCGTGGAACTGAAGGAATCGAAGTCCGAAGCCAAGATCAAGAAATACGCCAAGCGTCTGAAAGTGCTGGAAGCGTTCCAGCGTTCGGGCATCAAGCCTGAGTGGATGATCATGGAAGTGCTGCCGGTGCTGCCGCCGGAACTGCGTCCGCTGGTCCCGCTGGACGGCGGCCGTTTCGCGACCTCGGATCTGAACGATCTGTATCGCCGCGTGATCAACCGTAACAACCGTCTGAAACGCCTGATGGAGCTGCGTGCTCCAGAGATCATCACGCGCAACGAAAAGCGCATGCTGCAGGAAGCGGTCGACTCGCTGCTGGACAACGGCCGTCGCGGCAAAGCGATGACCGGCGCCAACAAGCGTCCGCTGAAATCGCTGGCTGAGATGATCAAGGGTAAGGGCGGCCGCTTCCGTCAGAACTTGCTGGGTAAGCGCGTCGACTACTCGGGCCGTTCGGTCATCGTGGTGGGTCCGCAGCTGAAACTGCACCAGTGCGGTCTGCCGAAGCTGATGGCGCTGGAACTGTTCAAGCCGTTCATCTTCAACAAGCTGGAACTGATGGGCCTGGCTACCACGATCAAGGCCGCCAAGAAGCTGGTCGAGATCCAGGAACCGGTCGTCTGGGACATCCTGGAAGACGTGATCCGCGAACATCCGATCATGCTGAACCGTGCGCCTACGCTGCACCGTCTGGGTATCCAGGCTTTCGAGCCGGTCCTGATCGAAGGCAAGGCCATCCAACTGCACCCACTCGTCTGCGCGGCATTCAACGCCGACTTCGACGGTGACCAGATGGCAGTTCACGTTCCGCTGTCGATCGAAGCACAGATGGAAGCCCGCACGCTGATGCTGGCTTCGAACAACATCCTGTTCCCGTCGAACGGCGAACCGTCGATCGTTCCTTCGCAGGATATCGTGCTGGGTCTGTACTACGCGACCCGCGAGGCGATCAATGCGAAAAACGAAGGCATGCTGTTCCCCGACGTGTCGGAAGTCATCCGTGCCTACGACAACAAGGAAGTGGAACTGACCACCCGTATCACCGTACGTATCGTTGAGAATCCAAAAGATCCAGCGACGGGCGAATTCGTTCGCACCGTGACCCGTTACGAGACCACGGTCGGCCGCGCCATCCTGTCGGAAATCCTGCCGAAAGGCCTGCCATTCTCCGTGCTGAACCGCGCGCTGAAGAAGAAAGAGATTTCCAAGCTGATCAACACGTCCTTCCGTAAGTGCGGCCTGCGCGCGACGGTGGTGTTTGCCGACCAGCTGATGCAGTCGGGCTTCCGCCTGGCGACCCGCGCCGGTATTTCGATCTGCGTGGACGACATGCTGGTACCGCCTCAGAAAGTGACCCTGATTTCGGCCGCCGAGTCCGAAGTTAAGCAGATCGAGCAGCAGTACGCTTCGGGTCTGGTCACCGCCGGCGAACGTTACAACAAGGTGGTCGACATCTGGGGCAAGACCTCGGACGAAGTCGGCAAGGCCATGATGGACCAACTGAAAGTGGAAGACGTCATCAAGCGTGACGGCACCAAGTCCACCCAGGAATCCTTCAACGCGATTTACATGATGGCCGACTCGGGCGCCCGCGGTTCCGCAGCGCAGATTCGCCAGCTGGCAGGTATGCGTGGTCTGATGGCGAAACCGGACGGTTCGATTATCGAAACGCCGATTACCGCGAACTTCCGCGAAGGCCTGAACGTGTTGCAGTACTTCATCTCGACCCACGGCGCTCGTAAAGGTCTGGCGGATACGGCACTGAAGACCGCGAACTCGGGTTACCTGACCCGTCGTCTGGTCGACGTGACCCAGGATCTGGTCGTCATCGAAGATGATTGCGGCACCTCGAACGGCACGCTGATGAAGGCGATGGTCGAAGGCGGTGAAGTGATCGAAGCGCTGCGCGACCGTATCCTCGGCCGCGTGGTGGTCAACGATGTCGTCAACCCAGAGACCCAGGCTACGCTGTACGAAGCCGGCACGCTGATGGACGAGGACATGGTCGAAGAGATCGAGCGTCTGTCGATCGACGAAGTCAAGGTTCGCACTCCGCTGACTTGCGACACGCGCTTCGGCCTGTGCGCCAAGTGCTACGGTCGCGATCTGGGCCGCGGCATGCTGGTCAACGCCGGCGAAGCCGTCGGTGTGGTCGCAGCGCAGTCGATCGGTGAACCAGGTACCCAGCTGACCATGCGTACCTTCCACATCGGTGGTGCGGCGTCGCGTGCGGCAGTGGCATCGTCGGTGGAAGCGAAGTCGAACGGTACCATCCGCTTCACCTCGACCATGCGTTACGTCACCAACGGCAAGGGCGCGCAAATCGTCATTTCCCGTTCGGGCGAAGTACTGATCACCGACGACCACGGCCGTGAGCGCGAGCGTCACAAGGTGCCGTACGGCGCGACCCTGATCGTCAAGGACGGCATGGTCATCAAGGCCGGCACGGCCCTGGCGACCTGGGATCCGCTGACCCGTCCGATCATCACCGAGTACGCCGGTACGGTGCGTTTCGAGAACGTCGAAGAAGGCGTGACCGTTGCCCGTCAGGTGGACGAAGTGACCGGTCTGTCGACCCTGGTGGTAATCGATGCCAAGCGTCGCGGTTCGCTGACCAAGACCCTGCGTCCACAGGTCAAGCTGCTGAACGAAGACGGCCACGAAGTGAAGATCGCCGGCACCGAACACGCTGTGGCGATCGGCTTCCAGGTCGGCGCGCTGATCATGGTGAAAGATGGCCAGGCAGTGTCCGTCGGTGAAGTGCTGGCGCGTATCCCGACCGAATCGCAGAAGACCCGCGATATTACCGGTGGTCTGCCGCGCGTTGCCGAGCTGTTCGAAGCACGTTCGCCAAAAGACGCAGGTATGCTGGCGGAAGTCACCGGTACTGTTGCCTTCGGTAAAGAAACCAAGGGTAAGCAGCGTCTGGAAATCACCGACATGGACGGCAACAAGCACGAGTTCCTGATTACCAAGGATAAACAAGTGCTGGTCCACGACGGCCAGGTGGTGAATAAGGGCGAGATGATTGTCGACGGCCCGGCCGATCCACAAGACATTCTGCGTCTGCTGGGTATCGAAGCGCTGGCGCGTTATATCGTTGACGAAGTGCAGGACGTGTACCGTCTGCAGGGCGTGAAGATTAACGACAAGCACATTGAAGTAATTGTGCGTCAGATGCTGCGTCGCGTTCAGATCGTTAATGCCGGCGACACCAACTATATCGTTGGCGAGCAGGTTGAGCGTTCGGAACTGCTGGATGAAAACGATCGCGTGATTGCAGAGAATAAGATCCCTGCAACCTACGAAAACGTTCTGCTGGGTATTACCAAGGCATCGCTGTCGACCGATTCGTTTATCTCGGCCGCATCGTTCCAGGAAACCACCCGCGTTCTGACCGAAGCCGCGATTATGGGCAAACGCGATGGTCTGCGTGGTCTGAAAGAAAACGTCATCGTTGGTCGTCTGATTCCAGGCGGCACCGGTCTGGCATTCCACCGCGCCCGCAAAGAGAAAGAGCAGTGGGAAGTGGAAGAGCGTCAAGCTCTGCTGCTGGCCGAGAAAGCCTCGATGTCCAGCAGCGATGTGGATACGACCGAATCGGTTATTCCGCACGACGGCGAAGCGTAATTCAGCTTTTAGTCCCGCAAATAAAAACGGCACCTTCGGGTGCCGTTTTTTTATTCCATTAACTCTGCCGTTAAAAGGGTAATCAATCTCTGTTCGTGGCTTTGATCAACCGCTGGCAGATTTAAAATACCACTAGCCAGCCTTAAAGGCTGCTTGAATTACCGTCAATTCGTCATACCCGCGCAGGCGGGAATCCATGCTTCGCCTCTGGTCATACTGCGCACGGAGGGAATGACGGTATGTCGAAGTCGCCTGAGCCTAGCCCAATGCAAGTTGACTCGGAAACACTACGTTTAACACGCCAGACTGTGGTGTGTTCATGCTAAGATTTGGTTCATGATCGCTCAAGCACTCTTCACCCCTGCCCAGCAGAAGCTGCTGGGCTTGCTATTTGTACGTGTCAATCAAGGATTCCACTTGAACGAGATCATGCGCCTGACCGGTTTGGGCAGCGCCTCGGCCCAGCGGGAGCTGAAACGGCTGCATGAGTCGGGCGTCATCGTGTCCGAGCGCATCGGCAACGTGCGCCGGTTTAAGCCCAACAAGGAATGCATCGTGTTCGGGGAATTAAGCAACCTGGTCAAGAAAACCTTCGGCCTGGTGAGCGTGTTGAATTCGGCGCTGGCGCCCCTGCAACATGTGCTGAATGTGGCTTTTGTTTATGGCGCCACGGCCAAAGAACACGAAGGCATGGATACGCCGGTGGAATTAATGCTGATCGGCGATAACACCAGCTATGGCGAGTTATTATCCCGCCTGCCGGTCGCCGAGCGTTTATTGCGGCGTAAGATCAATCCCAACCTGTATTCCATTCCGGACTTTAAACGCCGCCTGCGCGAACAGCAGCCTTTTATTCTCCAGGTATTGCGGGAACAGAAGATATACGTATTGGGCGATGAAACCGATCTGGAAAAGATCAGCGGCGAAGAAATCGCGGTAAATTAATCCAATATCCGATCGCCGGCCCATGCCTGGCGCTGCGGGAATAATACCGAGAATCTCGTATAATGCCCGGCCTGCGATTCGCAATGTATCTTGCCGCCGAATGCGGTAATGACACGCTGGCAGAATGCCAATCCCATGCCGGTGCCGCCGCCATTATGCCGGGTGCTGTAAAACGGTTCAAACACATGCGGCAATACATCGTCCGGTATTCCGGCGCCGGTATCCGTCACCAATAATTGTTTGCTATTCCCGTTGGTGAAGAAGGCGATTTCCACCTCGCCCCGTCCGGCCGATTTAATCGCGTGCAGCGCGTTTTTAAACAGGTTGTACAGCACATAAACCAGCAATACATCCGAGCCGAAGAACGTAAAATCCTCGGACGCCTTCACCACGACCTTGTCGCGCATCGAACTTTCAAACGGATAACAGGCCAGGGCTTCATCCACGCATTTCTTGATTGAATGGTTGGCGAAGTCATTGCGATTCAAGCTGCCCGCGCGGGCGGAAGCCAGCATCATGTCGACAATGAAATTGGAGCGGCTGATTTCAGCTTCGATATGCTGGGTCAGCTTGCTCAGGTAATTGAGTTGCGCCGGCTGCAACAGTGGCTTGATGTGCTGGTTCTCCACCGCGCTTTGATAGCCTGCCAGCAGATCCGGCAGGCATTTGGCCAGTACCCGCGACTGGTTGCGGATGGTTGCCAGCGGCGTGCGCATTTCGTGGGCGATGGTGGCCGCCACCTCCATCGGATCGGCCAACAGGTTGTGCCTCACCATGGCCTGGGCGATCAGCCCCAGGCTAGCCGCCACGAACAGCACTCCCGGCGGATAGAACTGCACGCCGTAGTTGCACAGATAATCGACCGAGGCAAAGAAATAGATCAGCAGGCTGACCAGGCAGTAGCGCAGCCGGCTTTTCTCGGTGGACACGGCCACTTGCTGGCGCCGGTAGAGCAGCCACAGGCCGCGGCCCACCACCAGGCTGGTCTGCACCAGATGCAGCGCGTGCAGAGGCCCTGCCTTGGGATAAAAGCCGAAGAAATACGGATAGAGGCCGGCGATCAGCCAGTCCGTGGCGAGCATGACGACGCCCAGCAAGCCGGCGCTCACATAGGACAGGTCCACCCAGCGCCGCTCGCTGCGCTGCGCCGTCAACTCGGCGATGAAGTGGTACAGCGTGGTCGGCAGGAAAAGGATGAGCAGGTAGCCGAGCTTGGCCAGCGCCAGCGCTTCGTGCTCGTCGCGGATCTGGAACAGCACGGCCCAGGTGAACTGCCAGCAAAAGGTGGTCGCACACAGCAGGAAGAACGTCAGGCTGATGCGGCTCACCCCGCGCGAATGCAGCACATAGGCGCCATAGCACAGGAACAGCAGGGAGACCACGGCGGGCAACAGGGAATGCATGCGCTTTCTTCCAACGGACGAGGACGGTGAGCCCGAAGTATTGCCCGTGTTGATCTAGCTCGCTTGATTATTGAATAACTGTTTGCGTTATATCAAACAAGCACATGAGAAATCCGCTTTAAGTGTTCCTGCCCGGATTGCGGGCAAACGTTCTCGGCCGTCGGCCAGGGCGATCCAACTCATCTTAAAGGGGAATTCCCATGCTGCTGCACGCCACCGAAGTAGAAATGTCCGAAATCACCGCCGCCAACGCCACCAACGCCAAGCAGACTTTTACCCATGGCCTGACGATTTTTCTGAAGGATTCCAACGCTTACGGCAACACGTATTTCGCGCGGTATTTCGAGTGGCAGGGCATTTGCCGTGAAAAGTGGTTCTTCGATTGCATTTCGCGCGACATGCTGCAAAACGAGGGCGTGTTCATCACCAAGCGCGCGGAGCAGGACTACCTGCAGGAGACTTTCCCGTTCCAGGAAATCCATTGCGAGTTGAATGCATATGACGTGAGGAAGTGTTCATTTTGGCTGGAGTTCCGCTTTTATGCGGACGGCAAGCCGGTTTCGGTAGGGCGCCAGCAGATCGTCTTTGCCAACCACGCAAAGCAGATCACGGCCCTGCCCGAACTGGTGATCGCCCGTATCAAACGTTACGCCAAATAGGGCGAAGGGCGGGCTCTCGCGGCCCGCCCTGTCGATTACTTCTGTGCCGCGATCCAGCGGTCCACTTTTTCTTCCAGCAGGGCCAGCGGCAGCGTGCCGTCGCCCAACACCACGGCATGGAACTTCGGCAGGCTGAACTTGTCGCCCAGCGCCTTGGCCGCGCGCTGGCGCAGCTCGACGATTTTCAGCGAACCGATCTTGTAGCCCAATGCCTGGCCCGGCCAGGCCATATAGCGTTCGGTTTCGGTCTTGGCGGAATTGTCGTAACCCAGCGTGTCGTGCATGTACTGGATGCTTTGCTCGCGGGTCCAGCCCTGGGCGTGCATGCCGGTGTCGACCACCAGGCGTGTGGCGCGCAGCAACTCGTCGTTCAGGTGGCCGAAGTACTGGGCCGGATCGTCGAACAGCCCCATTTCCTTGCCCAGCGTTTCCGCGTATAGCGCCCAGCCTTCGGTAAAGGCGTTGTTGCCGCCATATTTGCGGAAGTTAGGCAGATTTAGCTCCTGCATCAAGGCGATGTGGAAGTGGTGGCCGGGCTTGCCTTCATGCAGGAACAGCGTGGTCATGCCGGTGCTGCCGTACTTGCCCGGATCGCTCACCACCGACCAGAACACGCCGGGGCGCGAGCCGTCGCCGGCCGGCGCCGTGTAGTGGTCGGACGCGGTGGCGCGGCTCAGTTCAGGTTCCAGGCGCAGGTCCAGCTTGGCTTTCGGCAGCAGCGTGAACATCAGCGGCAGCTTGGTGTCCAGCACGCCGTTCAGCTTGCGATAGACGGCCTGGACTTCGTCCTCGGTCTTGAACGGATAGAACTTCGGCTGCGCCGCCACCCACACGGGCAGGCCGGACGCGGGGCCGGTGTAGCCGAGCTTGGGGCCCAGCACTTCGAACTGGGCCTGGATGCGGGCCACTTCCCTCAGGCCGATGGCGTGGATTTCATCGGGCTTGAGCGAGGTCGTGGTGGCGCCGGCGACGCGCGCCTGATACCAGGCCGCGCCGTTCGGCAGCGCGCCCAGGCCGGTCGTGGTGCGGCAGGCCGGCACGTATTCCTTTTCCAGGAAGGTCGCCAGGCGGGCCAGCGCCGGCATCAATTGCTCGCCGACGGTCTTGCGGTAGGCGGCGGTCAGGCGCTGCTTGTCGGCGTCGGCAAAGGCGGCCGGCAGCTTGGTGATCGGCGTGTAGAAGATATTGCTTTCCGGCGTGGCGCTGACCAGCTTCTGGAACTGCGGCAAGCCCGACTCCATGATGGCCTTAGGCTCGGTGATGCCTTGTTTCATGCCTTCGCGCATATTGGCGATGGCCTGGTCTATCCACGCCGGCAGCTGGCCGATGCGGCTCAGGTAGGCGTCGTATTCCTTGACGGTGCCGATCGGCTGCGAGCCTTCACCGCCGGCGTAGTTGGCCAACGTCACCGGCACGCTGTCCATTTGGTTGATCGGCAGCAAGTGTTCGGGGAACTGCTCCATGGCCAGCACTTCGTTCAACTCGTAGTTGAGGATGTCGTAGTTGATGCGGTCGCCGTTGTCCAGTTGCGCGCGCTTGATCGCCTTCAGGCGGGCGGCGAACTGGCGGTACAGTTTGAATTGCTGGGCGCGCTTGGCGGGGGCGATGCTCAGGCCGAGCTGGTCGTCGAAACGGTTGTCGCCGTTTTCCGTGGCGCTGAGCGGTTCGAAGCGGGCGTCGGCATCGTAGTACTGGTCGGCCAGGGCCAGCAGCGCCTTGTGCGCGGGGGCGGCGCTCACCTGCGGCACGGCGGCGGCCGGCGCCGCGGCGCCGGCGCCCATCGGCGCGAACGCCAGCATCACGGCGGCGGCCAGCGGGGCAAGAGAAGCAAAGGTGTTGCGGCGATGCGTCATAGTTTCTTCCTCGGAATTTCACAAAATTGGCGCCTAGCATAAGCCATTGTGGGGCGGCGCTGGGACAATTTTTGTATCGGCGATACATTGTTTTTCTTGGGAAAATTTAGATTCGAATTTGCAAACATAATTGTTCAAAGCGCATAAAAAATCGGCGTATGCTGAGAACTCGGTTGCGTCACTTGCACCGCACTACACACAGGGGGATGGCATGAAAAAAATCATGAAGACTGTATTGGCGCTGGCGTTGACCGCACCGTTGGCGGCGTCCGCGATCACACCGACCGTCAGCTGGACTGCCTGGGCCAACGCCGGCAGCGGCAGCCTGACGCAGAATGCCCAGACCATCACCGTCACCTACACCGGCGACAACATCGGCGTCGACTACAGCGCCAATATCTACGACGTGCCCTCGTCGTTCACCAACGCCGAGGTGACCAACACGCCCGGCAGCAACGGCACCATCCTGATGGTTGGCGGCAATGCCACCGTCAATAACTTCCACTTCAGCCAGGCGGTGGTCGATCCGTATATCGACCTCTTCAGCGTCGGCCAGGGCGGGGTGCCGGTGAGCTTTGTGTTCCTGAACGGCAGCCTCACCATCCTCAGCCAGGGCGCCGGGCACTGGGGCGGCGGCACGCTGAGCAATAGCGGCCTGACCGTCACCGGCCTCGAAGGGAATGGTTTGCTGAAATTTAGCGGAAGTTATACCGATATCAGCTTCATTACCCCCAACAGCGAGTACTACTACGGCGCCACGGTCGGGGCGGGCATCACGGCTGCCGTGCCGGAGCCGGAAACCTACGCCATGCTGATGGCCGGACTGGGCCTGCTGGGCGCGCTCGCCCGCCGCCGCAAGACCGCATCCTGATTCAAGCATAACAAAGCAGCACAGCCTGGCCGCTGCCCTCGGGGAGCGGCCTTTTTTATTCAGGCCGCCGCTTCGGCGAAACGGCTCTCGTACAACGCCGCCACCAGGTCCGACTGGGTGATGATGCCGGCGAAGCGCTGTTCCTCGTCGACGATGGGGATGTGGTGGAAGCCGGAGTCGGCCATCAGCGGCACCAGGTCGACGATGGGCGTGTCCAGCCGCGCGGTGGTCGGATGCTGGCTCATGATCTGTCCGACCACTTCGGCCTTTTCAGTGTGCGTTACGCCGCTTTTGCGCAGGAATCGCTGCAGTTGATGGCGGATGCTGCGATAGTCGTCCAGCCCGCCGTGCTCCAGGAAATCGGTCTGGGTGACGATGCCGATCACCCGCCGCGCCCGGTTGAGCACCGGCAGCGCGGCCACGCGGTGCGCGCGCATCTGCTGCCAGGCTTCCTCCAGGCTGGTGCCGAACTCGGCGCTGATGATGTCGCGCGACATGATGTCGGCGCAGCTGATGATGCCGAAGCGGCGCTGGTAGGCGCGCTGCTCGGTCTGCATGAACAGCGATTCCAGCTCGTCGCGGCTGATGTCCAGCACCTGGTTGTACTGCTTGAGCACGGCGTCCAGGTCTTCCGGCTTGAAGCCCAGCCGCACGGTCGGCACGGCGTCCCTGGTCGCGTGCGGGTTCGGATGCGCGCTCTGCTGCGCATGGGGATAGCGCCGTCCGGTCAGATTGTTGTACAGCATGGCCATGATCGCCAGCAGCGTGGTGTCGGCCAGCACCGTCACCAGCGGGAAGGCGAAGCCGGCCGCGTGGATGGCCGGGCCGCCGATCACCGCCGTCAGCGCCACCGCGCCGCCGGGCGGGTGCAGGCAGCGCAGCGCGAACATGGCGGCGATCGCCGTGCTGGCGGCCAGCGCGCACAGCAGCGGCGTCGGCAGCACGTCGCCGAAGCAGCGCACGCAGAGCACGCCCATCACGCCGCTGACCACATTGCCGCCGATGGCGGACCAGGGCTGGGCCAGCGGGCTGGCGGGCAGCGCGAACAGCAGCACCGAGGAGGCGCCGATCGGCGCGACCAGGAACAGCGCGCCGGGCGCCATCGATTGGCCGAGCAGCGCGGTCAGCAGCAGGCCGAACAGGGCGCCGCCGGCCGCGCGCAACTGCTCGCGGCGGCTGGCGGTGGTGGGGCTGGGCAGCCAGCGGTCGAGCAGTGCGCGCATGGGCTTAATCAAGTATTTGAAATGGGACAAAGATTATCCCATGCCCGGCCCGCCGGCGCACATTACTGGTGCGAAACCAGTTCCAGCGGCAACGCCGTGGTGATCTTGATCTGTTCCATCGAGAACGCCGACGACACCCCGCTCAGCTGCGCCGCCTTGATCAACTTCTTGTAAAACCTGTCATATCCTTCGATATCGCTGGTCACCACCTTCAGCAGATAGTCGATGTCGCCGCTCATGCGGTGGAATTCCTGCACCTCCGGCAGGGCGACGACGGCGGCGGCGAAGCGCGCCAGCCATTTGTCGTCGTGCTGGCTGGTGCGCACGCTGACGAACACCGTCACCGGCAAGCCCACCTTGCGACGGTTGACGATGGCCACGCGGCTCTCGATATAGCCTTCCTCCTCCAGCCGCCGCACCCGCTTCCAGCACGGCGTGGTGGACAGCCCGACCCGCTCGCTGAGCTGGGCGATCGACAGCGTGCCGTCGCCTTGCAAGGCAGACAAGATTGCATAATCGTAGCGATCGAGTTGGTTCATTCTCTTATTCCGTCAAATACAGCATGAAAATGCCATGAGGCGTGCACAATAGGAGTATTTTAGTACATCTATTTCGCCGCGACTGGGTAAGCTATAGGGATCGCATACACAGGCATTCCCATGAGCACCGAAATCTACCTTGATGGCAACGCCACCACCGCCGTGCTGCCGGCCGCCATCGCCGCCGCGGCCGACGCCATGGGCCAGCGCTACGGCAATCCCAGCAGCAGCCACGGCACCGGCCTCAAGGCCAAGGTGCTGCTGGACCAGGCGCGCGCCTGCGCGCTGCGCCTGCTGGGCGTGGGCGATGGCCGCCTGATGTTCAACAGCGGCGCCACCGAAGGCATCCAGACCGCCGTGCTGTCGGCGCTGGTGGCGCTGCGCGAACGGCGCGAGCGCGGCGAGGCCATCGGCAGCCTGCTGGTCTACGGCGCGACCGAGCACAAGGCCGTGCCGGAAAGCCTGGCGCACTGGAACCGCCTGCTGGGCCTGAACCTGACGCTGCACAAGCTGCCGGTCGACCAGGACGGCGCGCACGACCTGGCCCAGCTGCGCGCGCTGGCGCCGCAGGCCGCGCTGGTGTGCACCATGGCCGCCAACAACGAAACCGGCGTCATCACCGACCTGGCCGCCATCGAAGCCGTGCTGGCCGAGACCGGCAGCGCCGCCTACTGGCTGGTCGACTGCGTGCAGGCGCTGGGCAAGCTGGACCTGAACCTGGCCGCCACCCGCATCGACTACGCGCCGTTCTCCGGCCACAAGCTGTACGCGCCGAAAGGCGTGGGCATGTTGTACGTGCGCGCCGGCGCACCGTTCACGCCGCTGATCATGGGCGGCGGCCAGGAGGGCGGCCAGCGTTCCGGCACCGAGAACATGGCCGGCATCGCCGCGCTGGGCGCGGTGCTGGCCGCGCTGGAACGCGGCGACACCTTCCGCAGCCATCGCCAGCTGGCCGGCTTCCGCGCCCGCCTGGCCGAGAGCCTGCGCGCCGCCTTGCCCGGCGTGGTGTTCAACCATCCCTTCGACAAGTCGCTGCCGACCACGCTGAACTTTTCCGTGCCCGGCCTGTCGAGCCGCGAACTGATGGACGTGTTCGACGCCGCCCAGGTGCGGGTCAGCTCCGGCAGCGCCTGCTCGGCCGCCAAGGCCGCGCCCAGCTACGTGCTGGACGCGATGCACGCGCCGCTGTGGCGCAGCGCCGGCGCCATCCGCATGTCCTTCGGCCCGCTGGCCGACGAGGCCACCATCGCCGACGCCTGCCGCCGCATCGAGCGCTGCGGCGCGGCCCTGCGCGCCAGCTGCCTGATCCCGTCCGAGCCCAGCGCGGTCCCGCACGACGCCTTGCTGCAACTGGGCGTCGAGGGCGCGTGCAGCTGGCTGGTGCTGGACGCCGCCAGCCGCAGCTGCATCGTCATCGATCCCCTGCCGGAAATGACGGAGCGCATCGAATCCCATGTGCGCTGCCAGAACTACCACGTGCAGGCCATCGTCAGCACCCTGCCCGGCGCCGAGCGCGGCCCGCTGATCGAGGCGCTGGGCCGCCACTACGACCACCACGCCGCCACCGACGCCTACGGCTGGCCGGCCGCCGCCACCAGCCTCCAGCTCGGCGCGCAGACGCTGGCCAGCGTGGCGGACGGCGCCGCGCGCCATTACCTGCTGGGCAACGCAGCCGGCGGCGCGCTGGCGCCGCACGCGGTGCGCTTCGCCTTCAGCGCGCGGCCCGCCGTCGACGCGCTGCGCCCGCTGACCTGCGCGCAGACGCTGCTGTGCCCGACCCGCGACGAACACAACCAGTTCTGCGTCGGCATGGCCGCGCCCGCCACTGCGGCTGCGCCGACGGATCTGCAACTCGACAGCGCCGCGCTGGACGTCTTCCTGCAAGCCCATCCCGACGCCAAGCTGGTCGACGTGCGCGAGCCGTATGAATTCGCCGCCACGGCCGCGCCCGGTCCAGGCGGACGCCAGGCCCTCAGCGTGCCGCTGGGCCGCCTGGCCGAGCACGCCAGCGCCTGGCTGCGGGGCGAGCCCGCGCCGCTGGTGTTCTTCTGCCGCAGCGGCAACCGCAGCCTGAAGGCCGCGCAGCTGCTGCGCCGCCTGGGCCACGCCCAGGCCTACAGCCTCGGCGGCGGTCTGGCGCTGGCGCCGCTGGCACACGCGGCCTGATACGTTCAAGTTTTCTTCCTTTACAAGGCCGCGCAAGCGGCCTTTTTTTTCGTGGAAATTCTGTATGTACGTCACCGCACAGTCGCGTGGCGTGCGCCCCCGTAGGATGCCTAGGCAGATAATTTCCTATTCGCAGAATCAAAACGAGGTACACCGTTGAACAAGTCCGCCCCCCTCATGCCCGGCATCGCGCTGGGCTTCCGCGAATCTCCCTCAGGCGCCTTGCTGTCCGACGAAGACGACCAGGACCTGCCGCTGCGCGCCGAGCTGTTCAGCGCGGCGCAGATGGCCGCGCACGGCAAGACGCTGGCCACGCACCACGAGCTGAGCAAGCGCGGCGGCCGCGACCGCCTGCTGGCGCGGCTGGCCGAAAACGCCGCCGTCATCAACGCCACCTGCGACGAGCTGACCGCCGCCGTCAAGGCCGGGCGCCAGATCACGCCCGCCTCCGAATGGCTGCTGGATAATTTCTACCTGATCGAGGACCAGATCCGCATCGCCCGCCGCCACCTGCCCAAGAACTACAGCGCGCAGCTGCCGCGCCTGGGCAAGGGCGCGCCGGAGGGCACGCCGCGCGTCTACAAGATCGCGCTGGAAATCATCGCCCACGGCGACGGCCGCGTCGATCCCGAATCGCTGTGCCGCTTCGTCGACGCCTACCAGGAGGTGGCCACGCTGCAGCTGGGCGAGCTGTGGGCCATCCCCATCATGCTGCGCCTGGCGCTGATCGAGAACCTGCGGCGCGTGGCCGCGCGCGTGGCCGACAACCGCATCCACCGCGACCTGGCCAACACCTGGGCCGACCAGATGACCGACGTGGCCGAAAAAAATCCCAGCGGCCTGATACTGATGGTGGCCGACATGGCGCGCTCCAATCCGCCCATCTCCAGCGCCTTCGTGGCCGAACTGGCGCGCCGCCTGCAGGGACAAAGCCCGGCGCTGACCTTGGCGCTGTCGTGGATCACGCACCGCCTGGCCGAATCGGACCAGACCATCGAGCAGCAGATCCAGGCCGAGATCCAGCAGCAGTCGACCGAGCAGGTCTCGATCGCCAACAGCATCGGCAGCCTGCGCTTCCTCGGCACCATGGACTGGCAGGAGTTCGTCGAGACCATGAGCGTGGTCGAGCAGACCTTGCGCCAGGACCCGGCCGCGATCTATGGCCGCATGGAATTCGCCACCCGCGACCTGTACCGCCACGCGATCGAAAAAATCGCCAAGCGCTCGCGCTACTCGGAAGTCGAAGTGGCGCAGCAAGCCTTGCAGCTGGCGCAGGCGCACTACGAGGGCGGCGACGCGCGCCACGGCCACGTGGGCTACTACCTGATCGGCGGCGGCCTGGCCGCGCTGGAAAAGCAGACCGGCATGCGCCGCCCCTGGCTGGAGGCGCTGCAGCAAACCTCGCGCGCCTCGCCGCTGACCTCCTACCTGGGCGCCATCGCCGCCATCGCGCTGGTGTCGACCGCGCTGCTGCTCGAGCGCGCCGCGCACAACGGCGTGCACGGCGCGGTGATCGTGCTGCTCGGCGTGCTGGCGCTGTCGGGCAGCTGCCAGCTGGCGCTGAGCCTGGTGAACTGGGTCGCCACGCTGGTGACCCGCCCCAACCCGCTGCCGCGCATGGACTTCAAGGACGGCCTGCCGGCCGACGCCCGCGCCATCGTGGTGGTGCCGACGCTGGCCTACAGCAAGGACAACATCGAGGAGCTGTGCGAGCAGCTGGAGGTGCGCTTCCTCGCCAACCGCGATCCCAACCTGGTGTTCTGCCTGTTGACCGACTTCGCCGACGCCGCCGCCGAAACCCTGCCCGCCGACGCCGCGCTGGTGGAGCAGATGCACCGCTGCGTCGGCCACCTGAACCGCAAGTACGCCACCCACGCCAACGGCCAGGCCGCCTCGCCGTTCCTGCTGCTGCACCGGCCGCGCCGCTGGAATCCGCAGGAGGGCGTGTGGATGGGCGAGGAGCGCAAGCGCGGCAAGCTGCAGGACCTGAACCGCTTCCTGCGCGGCGGCGCGCGCGACCGCTTCAGCGTGGTGGTGGGCGACATCGGCGAACTGGAAGACATCAAGTATGTCATCACGCTCGACACCGACACCCAGCTGCCGCGCGACGCCGCGCGCCAGTTCGTCGCCACCATGCAGCACCCGCTGAACCAGCCGCGCATCGACGGCGCGCGCGGCCGCGTGGTGGAAGGCTACGGCATCCTGCAGCCGCGCGTCACGGTCAGCCTGCCGAGCGAGAACGCCTCGCTGTACGAAAAGCTGTGCGGCGGCGAGCCGGGCATCGACCCCTACACCCGCACCGTGTCCGACGTCTACCAGGACGTGTTCTTCGAAGGCTCCTTCATCGGCAAGGGCATCTACGACGTCGACGTCTACGAGCAGGTGCTGGGCGGCCGCCTGCCGGACAACCGCATCCTCAGCCACGACCTGCTGGAGGGCTGCTACCTGCGCGCCGGCCTGCTGAGCGACGCCCAGTTGTACGAGGCCTATCCGGCCCGCTACAGCGACGATGTCAGCCGCCGCCAGCGCTGGATCCGCGGCGACTGGCAACTGGCCTCGTGGCTGTTCGGCCGGGTGCCGGGCCCCAACCGCAAGCGCGAACGCAATCCGCTGTCGCTGCTGTCGCGCTGGAAGCTGTTCGACAATCTGCGCCGCAGCCTGACCGCGCCGGCGCTGGTGCTGTCGCTGATCACCGCCTGGCGCTGGCTGCCGGACCCGTGGCTGTGGACTGCCGCCGTGCTGGCCGTGATCTTCGTGCCGCCGCTGGCGAGCACCACGCACGACCTGCTGCGCCGCCCGGAGGACACCCTGTGGAGCCAGCATCTGCGGGCCGCGCTGCGGCGCGGCGGCATGCAGTTCGCGCACGCCATCCTGATGCTGATGTTCCTGCCCTACGAGGCCTGGTTCAGCCTGGACGCCATCCTGCGCAGCGCCTGGCGACTGCTGGTCTCGCACAAGCACCTGCTGGAGTGGCGGGCCTCGGCGCTGGCGCGCGCGGCCGAGGGCGCGGGCGGCGTGTGGCGCACCATGTGGGTGTCGCCGGTGCTGGCGCTGTTCGTCGGCGGCGCGCTGCTGGGCTGGCGCCCGGCCAGCCTGGCGCCGGCCGCGCTGTTCCTGCTGGCGTGGCTGCTGGCGCCGGCCGTGGCGGAGCGGATCAGCCGCCCGATCGTGCGCAAGCCGGCCCGCCTCACGCCGGACCAGCAGCGCTTCCTGCACCAGCTGGCGCGCCGCACCTGGGCCTACTTCGAACGCTACGTCGGCCCGGAAGACCACTGGCTGCCGCCCGATAACATGCAGGAGCATCCGGCGCAAGTGGTGGCGCACCGCACCTCGCCCACCAACATCGGCATGGCGCTGCTGGCCAACCTGAGCGCCAGCGATTTCGGCTACCTCACCGTCGGCCAGCTGATGGCGCGCACCGGCGCCACGCTGGCCACGCTGGACCAGCTGGAACGCCACCAGGGCCACTTCTACAACTGGTACGACACCCAGACCCTCAAGCCGCTGCACCCGATCTACATCTCCACCGTCGACAGCGGCAACCTGGCCGGCCACCTGTTGACGCTGCAGGCCGGCCTGACCGGCTTGTACGACCAGCCCATCGTCGGCCCGCAGGCGGTGGCCGGCATCGTCACCACCTGCCAGGTGCTGCAGGAAGCGCTGGGCGGCGCCGACGCGCCCGCGCTGGCCGCCTTGCTGGCGGCGCTGGCGCCGGCGCCGGACGCCGGCAACCTGCAGCAGCTGCACGCCTGGCTGACCGGCGTGTCCGCCGCCGCAGCCGGCCTGGCGCCGCCGGCGGCGGCCGAGACGCATGGCGAGGCGGCCATGTGGTCCGCCGCGCTGGCGCAGCAATGCCGGGCCGCGCTGGACGAGCTGGCGCTGCTGGCGCCCTGGGTCAAGCTGCCGGCCGACGCCGTGTTCGACACCGGCCTGGCCCGCGTGCCGACGCTGCGCGAACTGGCCGCCATGATCGACAGCGCCGCCGCCGTGCTGGCCAACGACCTGGCGCCGGCCGAGCGCGACCGCCAGCTGGCGCTGGCCGGCCTGTGCGCGCAGGGCGCCGTGGCCGCGCACGAACGCATGCGCGAACTGGCCGGCCTGGCGCAGCGCTGCGGCGCCTACGCCCAGATGGAATATGGCTTCCTGTACAACTCCACCACCAACCTGCTGGCCATCGGCTACAACGTCAGCGAGCGCCGGCTGGACGCCAGCTACTACGATTTGCTGGCGTCCGAGGTGCGGCTGGCCAGCTTCGTCGCCATCGCCCAGGGCCAGCTGCCGCAGGAGCACTGGTTCGCGCTGGGCCGCCAGCTGTGCATCGTGGCCGGCAAGCCGGTGCTGCTGTCCTGGAGCGGCTCGATGTTCGAGTACCTGATGCCGCTGCTGGTCATGCCCAACTATCCGAGCACGCTGCTGGACCAGACCTATAGCGCGGTGGTCGACGCCCAGATCGACTACGGCAAGCGCCGCAACGTGCCGTGGGGGATCTCCGAGTCCGGCTACAACACAGTCGACGCCAGCCTCAATTACCAGTACCGCGCGTTCGGCGTGCCGGGCCTGGGCCTGAAGCGCGGCCTGGTCGACGACCTGGTGATCGCGCCGTACGCCACCATGCTCGGCCTGATGGTGCAGCCGGAAGCGGCCTGCCTCAACCTGCAGAAGATGGCGGGGCTGGGCTACATGGGCCGCTACGGCTTCTTCGAGGCGGTCGACTACACGGCGTCGCGCCTGCCGCGCGGCCAGGCGTCCGCCGTGATCCGCTCCTTCATGGTGCACCACCAGGGCATGGGACTGCTGGCGCTGAGCTACCTGCTGCACGACCGGCCGATGCAGCGCCGCTTCGAATCCGATCCGCTGCTGCAATCGACGCTGCTGGTGCTGCAGGAACGCAGCCCGCAGGCCGGCGCGTTCTACTCCAGCACCACCGAACTGGCGTCGCTGCGCTCCAACGCGCCGGAGCAGGCCATGCCGATGCGCATCCTGTCCCAGCACACCACGCCGGTGCCGGAAACCCAGCTGCTGTCCAACGGCCGCTATCACGTGATGGTCACCAACGCCGGCGGCAGCTACAGCCGCTGGAAGGACCTGGCCGTGACCCGCTGGCGCGAGGACAGCACCCGCGACAACTGGGGCAACTTCTGCTACGTGCGCGACCTGGACGACGGCCAGTTCTGGTCCACCACCTATCAGCCGACGCTGGTCGATCCGCGCCGGCACGAGGTGATCTTCTCCGAGGGCCGCGCCGAGTTCCGCCGCTCCGACCGCAACATCGACCTGTACACCGAGATCGTGGTCTCGCCGGAGGACGACATCGAACTGCGGCGCACCCGCATCACCAACAAGTCCGACCGCGTGCGCACCATCGAGGTGACCAGCTTTGCCGAGGTGGTGATGGCGCCGGCCGCCGCCGACGCCGCGCACCCGGCCTTCAGCAAACTGTTCGTGCAGACCGAAATCCTGCGCGACGAAAACGCCATCCTGTGCACGCGCCGTCCGCGCGGGCAGGGCGACGCCATGCCGTGGCTGATGCACTCGATGATGGTGCACGACGCCGCCGTGACGGCGGTCTCGTTCGAGACCGACCGCTCGCGCTTCATCGGCCGCGGCAACACCGCCGCCGCGCCCGACGCGATGCTGGGCGACGAGCCGCTGAGCGGCGCCGAGGGCTCGGTGCTCGATCCGGTGGTGGCGATCCGCCACACCATCACGCTGCAGCCGGACCAGACGGCCATCGTCGACATCGTCACCGGCATGACCGAGCAGCGCGACGCCGCGCTGCACCTGATCGACAAATACCAGGACCGCCACCTGGCCGACCGCGTGTTCGAGCTGGCGTGGACCCACAGCCAGGTGGTGCTGCGCCAGCTCAACGCCAGCGAGGCGGACGCCCAGTTGTACGGCCGCCTGGCCAACTCGGTCATCTATCCGAACGCCGCGCTGCGCGCCGACGCCGGCACCCTGGTCAAGAACCAGCGCGGCCAGTCCGGCCTGTGGGCCTACGCGATTTCCGGCGACCTGCCGATCGTGCTGCTGCAGATCAAGGACCCGGCCAACATCGAGCTGGCGCGCCAGCTGGTGCAGGCGCACGCCTACTGGCGCCTGAAAGGGCTGGTGGTGGACCTGGTGATCTGGTACGAGGACCAGTCGGGCTACCGCCAGCTGCTGCACGAGCAGATCATGGGCCTGATCGCCTCCGGCATCGACGCCCAGGCCATCGACCGGCCGGGCGGCATCTTCGTGCGCCTGGCCGACCAGATCGCCAACGAGGACCGCGTGCTGCTGCAATCGGTGGCGCGCGCCATCCTCAGCGACAGCCGCGGCACGCTGGCCGACCAGATCAAGCGTCCCGGCCCGCCGGCCATGCGCATGCCGCCGCTGATCGCCGACAACCGCGGCGAGTACGCGGACGCCGGCCCGGCCACGCCGGTGGTGCGCGAGCTGATACTGGAGAACGGCATCGGCGGCTTCACGCCGGACGGGCGCGAATACGTGATCGCCACCAGCGACGTCCAGCGCACGCCGGCGCCGTGGTCCAACGTGCTGGCCAATCCGCAGTTCGGCTGCGTGATCTCGGAGAGCGGCCAGGCCTACACCTGGTACGAGAACGCCCACGAATTCCGGCTCACGCCATGGCACAACGATCCGGTCAGCGACGCCAGCGGCGAGGCCTTCTACCTGCGCGATGAGCAGAGCGGCCGCTTCTGGTCGCCCACCGCCCTGCCGGCGCGCGGCAACGGCGGCTACGTCACGCGCCACGGCTTCGGCTACAGCGTGTTCGAACACACCGAGACCGGCATCGCCACCGAGATGACCGTCTTCGTCGCCACCGACGCGCCGATCAAGTACACGGTGCTCAAGGTGCGCAACGACTCGCTGGTGACGCGCCGCCTGTCGGCCACCGGCTACGTCGAGTGGGTGCTGGGCGACATGCGCTCCAAGTCCGGCATGCACATCGTCACCGAGGCCGATCCGGTCAGCGGCGCGCTGTTCGCCAAGAACGCCTACAACACCGAGTTCACCGGCCGCGTGGCCTTCTTCAACTGCGACGCCACGCTGCGCACCCATACCGCCGACCGCAGCGAATTCCTGGGCCGTAACGGCACGCTGGCGGCGCCCGCTGCGCTGCGCCGATCCCGCTTGTCCGGCAAGGTCGGCGCGGGACTGGACGCCTGCGCCGCCATCCAGGTGCCGTTCGACCTGCTGCCCGGCCAGGAGCGCGAGATCGTCTTCGTGCTGAGCGTGGCCGGCCGCCGCAACGCCGACGCCAGCAGCCTGGCGCAGAAGCACCGCAGCGCCGGCGCCGCGCACGAGGCGCTGGCCGCGGTGCACGCGCACTGGGAGCGCACCCTGGGCGCGGTGCGCATCGACACGCCGGAGCCGGAGCTGGACCTGCTGGCCAACGGCTGGCTGATGTACCAGACCATCGCCTGCCGCATGTGGGCGCGCAGCGGCTACTACCAGTCCGGCGGCGCCTTCGGCTTCCGCGACCAGCTGCAGGACGCCATGGCCGCCATCCACACGCAACCGCAGCTGCTGCGCGACCAGCTGCTGCTGTGCGCCGCCCACCAGTTCCTGGAGGGCGACGTGCAGCACTGGTGGCATCCGCCGTCCGACCGCGGCGTGCGCACCCACTGCTCGGACGATTATCTGTGGCTGCCGCTGGGCGCCTGGCGCTACGTCAGCACCACCGGCGACACCGGCGTGCTGGCCGAAAGCATGCCTTACCTGGAGGGCCGCGCCGTCAAGCCGGAGGAGGATTCCTATTACGACCTGCCGGGCCGCTCCAGCCAGAGCGGCACGCTGTACGAGCACTGCGTGCGCGCCATCCGCAACGGCCTGCGCTTCGGCGAGCATGGCTTGCCGCTGATCGGCTCCTGCGACTGGAACGACGGCATGGACAAGGTGGGCGAGCATGGCAAAGGGGAGAGCGTGTGGCTGGCCTTCTTCCTGTGCGAGGTGCTGCAGCGCTTCGCCGAGGTGGCGGAGCTGATGCAGGACGCGGAGTTCGCCGCCGAGTGCCGCGGCGAGGCCAAGAAGCTGGCCTTCAACGTCGAGCAGAACGCGTGGGACGGCCAGTGGTACCGCCGCGCGTATTTCGACGACGGCACGCCGCTCGGCTCGCACAGCAACGAGGAATGCCAGATCGATTCGATCTCGCAAAGCTGGGGCGTGCTGTCCGGCGCCGCCGATCCGGTGCGGGTGCGCGGCGCGATGGAGCAGGTCAACCAGCGCCTGGTGCGGCGCGATTCTGGCATCATCCAGCTGCTCGATCCGCCGTTCGACAAGTCCGGCCCGAACCCGGGCTACATCCGCGGCTACGTGCCCGGCGTGCGCGAGAACGGCGGCCAGTACACCCACGCCGCCATCTGGACCGCGATGGCCTTCGCCCGCCTGGGCGACACCGAGCGCGCCTGGGAGCTGGCGCGCATGATCAACCCGGTGCAGCACGGCGGCACGCCGGACGGCATGGCGCGCTACAAGGTCGAACCGTATGTGGTCACGGCCGACGTCTACGCCGTGGCGCCGCACGTGGGGCGCGGCGGCTGGAGCTGGTACACCGGTTCGTCCGGCTGGATGTACCGGCTGATCCTGGAGTCGCTGCTCGGCCTGACCCGCACCGCGACCCAGATCACGCTGGCGCCGCGCATGCCGGCCGAGTGGGATCACTTCACGCTGACCTATCGCTACGGCGCCGGATCGTATGTGATCCGCGTGATGAAGTCGGCGGAAGCGGGCGCGCCGGTCATGACGATAGACGGCGTGCGCCAGCTGGCGCTGGCGATCGACCTGCACGATACCGCCAGCATCCATAAGGTCGAACTGTACCTGCCGGCCAAGTTAAATTCTTAACAGAGTGTCCCATTCTGGACATTTTCATCATCGGTACAACGGCGCGAAAATAAAGTTTCGCGCCGTTGTAGCGCACGCCCCCAGTCGCCACCGCATTTATTCAAAAGACCTCTGAATAGCCAAGCAAATTCGAATTGATTCGTCATCTTCCTGTCATGCATAGTTGCCAATATTTTGGCTTCCCAACCGCAGAGAGAAAGAACCCGATGAACAAATCTAAGATGCTGTCCCGGCTTGCGATGATGTTGATGCTGTCCTCCGGCGTGATGGGCGCGGTCCACGCGTCCAAGGCCGACCACCACGAGTTCGAGGCCACGCTGCACGCGCCCTTCGCCGCCGACGGCGCCGACCAGGACCGCCCCGAAGCCCGCACCTTCAAGCTGGCCTTCGATTTCCCGCTGCTGGAGCGCGAGCAGGATGTGCGCTGGCGCCTGGAGCTGGTCAGCCCGGACGGCGTGGTGGTCCAGCAGTGGCAGGGCCTGCAGCGCATCGCCGGCAAGCCGGTCGACGTCAGCATCGCGTGGGACGGCCGCGCCGACGGCTTGATCCTGACCGACGGCGTCTACCTGGCGCGCATGCAGGCCGTCACCGGCGACGAGACGGTCGAACAAAGCTGGGACATCTCGGTGGGCCGTAATCCGGCGCAGGCCATGCCGGCCTTCAAGGCGCTGCCGACCAACGCCGCGCCGGTGCGCGCCGCGCGCGCCGGCCGCATGGTGCAGGGCGCGGTGGCCGCGACATCAGCGCTGCCTTACACCGTCTACCTCGGCAACCTGCACAGCCAGACCAACCACAGCGACGGCGGCGGCCCGCTGGGCAGCTGCACCGGCGCGCAGGCGCCGCAAAGCGCGGCCCTGGGACCGGCCGACGCCTACCAGTACGCGATGAACAAGGGCCTCGATTTCCTGATGGCCTCCGAGCACAATCACATGTACGACGGCTCCGACGGCACCAACGCCTCGGCCGATCCGGCCGCCGCCAAGGCGCTGTTCCAATCCGGCCTGGCCGCAGCCGCCAACTTCAACAGCGCGCACGCCAGCTTCCTCGGCATGTATGGGCTGGAGTGGGGCGTGATCAACAACGGCGGCCATATGAACATCTTCAACACCACCGAGCTGCTGGGATGGGAGAGCAACAGCAGCGGCCAGCTGATCGCCGACACGCTGACGCCGAAGAGCGACTACGCTTCGCTGTACACGCTGATGCGCCAGCGCGGCTACATCGGCCAGTTCAACCATCCCGAAGCGTCCGGCCAGTTCCTGGTCAACGGCACGCCGCTGGGCTACACCGCCGACGGCGACCAGGCGATGGCGCTGTGCGAAGTGCTCAACACCTCGGCCTTCTCCACCAACACCAGCGAGAGCGAGACCGGCCGCAGCACCTACGAAGGCGCCTGCAACAAGGCGCTGGAGGCGGGCTACCACGTCGCCTTCTCCAGCGACCAGGACAACCACTGCGCCAACTGGGGCGCGTCCTACACCAACCGCACCGGCGTGCTGCTGCCGACCGGCACGCCGCTGACCACCGCCAGCATGATCGCCGCCATCAAGGCGCGCCGCGTGTTCGCCACCATGGACAAGACCTCGCAGCTGATCCTGAC
The DNA here is from genome assembly GCF_059422325.1 of Duganella sp. GW821-FHT01E12. NCBI lineage: Bacteria > Pseudomonadati > Pseudomonadota > Betaproteobacteria > Burkholderiales > Oxalobacteraceae > Duganella > Duganella sp. GW821-FHT01E12. The sequence goes on from NZ_JBWKWR010000001.1 coordinate 828,548, forward strand.
CGCCAACGGCCATGTGATGGGCGAGCGTTTCACCAACAGCGGCGCCTTGAACCTGGTGGCCAACTTCGCCAGCAGCAGCGGCAAGACGGTATCGTCGGTGAAGATGTACGAGGGTGTACCGGGCCGCAACGGCACGGTGACGCAGCTGTCGGCCACCGCCAGCACCACCGTCACGCCGGCCGTGGGCGAGCACTTCTACTACGCCAAGATCACCCAGAACGACGGCAACATCCTGTGGTCGGCGCCGGTGTGGGTCACGCAGACCAGCGGCGGCGGTACCACCACGCCGCCGGCCGCCACGCAGCTGATCGTCAACGGCGACTTCGAATCGGGCGCCTCGTCATGGACCGCGACGTCGGGTGTCATCAGCAACGATGCCAGCCAGGCCGCGCATGGCGGCAGCTACAAGGCCTGGCTGGACGGCTACGGCAGCGCCCACACGGACACGCTGTACCAGACCGTGACGATACCGGCCGACGCCACCAGCGCCACGCTGGCGTTCTGGCTCAAGGTGGTGTCCGACGAGACCACCACGAGCACCGCCTACGACACGCTCAAGGTGCAGGTGCGCAGCGGCGCCAACGCGGTGCTGGCGACGCTGGCGACCTATTCGAACCTGAACAAGGGCAGCACGTATGTGCAGAAGAGTTTCGACCTGTCGGCCTACAAAGGCCAGACGGTGAGGATATACTTTGAGGGAGTGGAGGATACGTCGGCATCGACGGCGTTCCTGATCGACGACGTCACGCTCAACGTGCAGTAAGCCCGCTTACTTGGTCCACGGCTGTTCGCGCTTCCTGCTGTTGCGCGCGAACAGCAGCAGGACCACGATACCGAGCAGTATCAGCTTGTAGTTGACCGGCTCCGGCACCGACACCATGTCGGCCTTCCGGGCCGCCGGCTTGACCGGTTTGGCGATGCCGGTGGCGCTGGTGGCGTGTACGGCCACCGGCGCCGGTTCGGCTGCATAAGCGTGAACGGTCAACGCGGAGGCGCTCAAACAGAGCGCCGCTATTTTGCTCATCAATCGCATTCCTTGCCCCTGCCAATAATCAAGTGACAAGTATAATAGATTGTTAATTCTCGCGCATCCGTGCGGTAACACACGCAGCGCCGCATAATCACCCGGCCTTACGCGCCGAGGCCGGACCCTGCGCCCAGCAGCGTCGCCACGCCCAGCACGGCGAACACCAGCGCGGCGATGCCGTGCACCAGTTTGAGCGAGATGCGGTGGGCGATGCGGTCGCCCAGGTAGACCGCCGGCACATTGGCCAGCATCATGCCGAACGTGGTGCCGCACACCACCGCCACCAGGCTGTGATAGCGCGCCGCCAGCGCCACCGTGGCCACCTGGGTCTTGTCGCCCATCTCGGCGACGAAGAAGGCGATCAGCGTGGTCAGGAACACGCCGTACTTCGCCAGCGGCATGTCGTCGTCGTCGATCTTGTCCGGCACCAGCGTCCACGCGGCCATCGCCAGGAAGGACGCGCCCAGCACCCAGCGCAGGATGTCGGGTCCCAGCAGGCTGGTAATCCAGGCGCCGACGGCGGCGGCGAATGCATGGTTGGCGATGGTGGCGACGAAGATCGCGGCGACGATGGGCAGCGGACGGCGGAACTTGGCGGCCAGGCAGAAGGCGAGCAGCTGGGTTTTGTCGCCGATTTCTGCGAGGGCGACGATGCCGGTAGAGACGAGGAAGGCTTCCATGGGATAGTGTATGTAGTACGCGGGCCGGAAACGATTAACCAATGATCCAGGCGCGACTCCGGCCCATCATGGCCGCACCTCGATCATGGTCTCGTCAAGTTTTTCAACCACCTGCACCACGGTCTGTGGACCGATTATGTTGACACAGGTTCTTGCGCCGTGGCGGCGCAAGCCGACTACTCCCCACTTACGGCCCGAATGATAGCATAAGGCGCATCCGAGTACACATCGCCGATACATGGCTATGCTATTCTGCTTGGCGCTTCAGCCAACATTGAAAAGACCGCCATGCCTATCAAGAAAAAACTGTCCGCGTTCGTCCTGGCCGCCCTGGCGGCGCTGGGCGCCGCCCATGCCGACCCGCTGAGCTACGCCCGCTACGACCAGGTGCGCACCAGCGACCTGTATCTGGACCTGAAGGCCGACTTCGGCCACAAGACGCTGGCCGGCTACGCCGAGCTGACGCTGTCCTGGATCGATCCGTCCGCCCGCACGCTGGTGCTGGACACGAACGAACTCAATATCGCCAAGGTGCAGGTGCTCAATCCGAACGGCCGCTGGAGCGCCGCCTCCTTCATGCTCGACAAGCCGGACGCCGAGAAGGGCCGGGCGCTGCGCATCGCGCTGTCGTTCCAGCCGCAGAAGGTGCGCGTGTACTACCGCACCGCGCCGTCGGCCGCCGCGCTGCAGTGGATGTCACCGCAGCAGACCATGTCCGGCAAGCGTCCGTTCATGTTCAGCCAGTCCGAGGAGATCAACGCCCGCTCGTGGGCGCCGGTGCAGGACACGCCGGCCGTGCGCTTCACCTACAGCGCCCGCATCGAGGCGCCGGCCGGCATGCGGGTGGTGATGAGCGCCGAGAACGACCAGCAATCGACCGGCGCCGGCGGCTGGAAATTCAAGATGGCGCAGCCGATTCCATCCTACCTGCTGGCGATCGCCATCGGCGAGATCGACGTGCGCAACCTCGGCCCGCGCTCGGCCGTCTACGCCGAGCCGGCGCGCATCGACGCCGCCGCCTACGAGCTGGCCGACACCGAGAAGATGATCAGCGCAGCCGAGGGCCTGTACGGCCCGTACCGGTGGGAGCGCTACGACATGATCGTGCTGCCGCCGTCGTTCCCGATCGGCGGCATGGAGAACCCGCGCCTGACCTTCCTCACGCCGACCATGATCGCCGGCGACCGCAGCCTGGTGGACCTGATCGCGCACGAGCTGGCGCACTCCTGGTCCGGCAACCTGGTGACCAACGCCTCGTGGAAGCACTTCTGGCTCAACGAGGGCTTCACCACCTACGTCACCACCCGCATCGTCGAGAAGCTGTACGGCGAGGAAGTGGCGGAGATGAACCTGCAGGTGGAGCAGGAGGAGGCCATGGCCTCGCTGCCGTCCATCCCGGCCGCCAAACAGGCCCTGGTCACGCGCGATGCCGACACCAGCTCCGCCAGCTACACCGACAGCGGCCTGGTTTATCCCAAGGGCGCGTGGCTGCTGCGCACCCTGGAGCAGCGCGCCGGCCGCGAGGTGTTCGATCCCTTCCTGCGCGGCTGGTTCGACCAGCACGCGTTCAAGTCCGCCACCACCGACGAATTCGTGGCCTACCTGAAGAAGAACCTGCTGGACGCGCATCCCGACGTGATGCCGCAGGCGGAGCTCGACGAGTGGCTGTACGGCGCCGGCATTCCGGCCAGCGCGAAGCACGCGGCCTCGCCGCGCCTGGCCGCATTGGACGCGCAGCGCACCGCGTGGCTCAAGGGCGAGTTGCCGACCAGGGACTTGAACGGCAAGAACTGGATCGCGCTGGAGTGGATGCACTTTCTGAACGATATCGACGGCAAGGCCAACGCCACGCAGCTGCAGGAGCTGGACCAGGCCTTCGCGCTGGGCAAGAGCGGCAACAACGAAATCGCCTACCGCTTCTACCTGGCGTCGATCAAGGCCGGCTACAACGTGCGCGAGCCGCTCAACACCTTCCTGATGAGCGTGGGCCGCCAGAAGTTCGTGGTGCCGCTGTACACCGCGCTGCTGAAGAATCCGGGCGACCGGGAATGGGCCAAGTCGGTCTACGCCAAGGCGCGCGAGCACTATCATCCGGTCACCCAGGGATCGGTCGACAAACAATTCAAAAAATAACGATGCTGAAAATCTCACGTACCCTGAGCGCCGCGCTGCTGGTGCTGGCGGTCTCCGTCCCGGCGCTGGCCGCCGCGCCGGCCTACAACCTCGACGCCGACGTCAAGCTCGCGCTGAAAACCTTCGACGTGCCCGGCATGGCGATCGCCATCGTCAAGGACGGCAAGGTAATCTCCGCCCAGGGTTACGGCGTGCGCAAGCTGGGCGACCCGGCGCCGGTGGACGGCAAGACGCTGTTCGAAGTGGCGTCCAACTCCAAGGCCTTCACCGCCGCCGCGCTGGCGATGCTGGTCGACGAGGGCAAGATCGCCTGGGACGATCCGGTCACCAAGCACCTGCCGGACTTCCAGATGTACGACTCCTACGTCACCGGCGCGATGACGGTGCGCGACCTGCTCACGCACCGCAGCGGCCTGGGTCTGGGCGCGGGCGATCTGCTGTGGTGGCCGACCACCAATTTCAGCACCGACGAGATCATCGCGCGGCTGCGCTACGTGAAGCCGGCCACCAGCTTCCGCAACAGCTACGCCTACGACAACCTGCTCTACATCGTGGCCGGCAAGATCGTCGCCGCCAAGGCCGGCAAGCCGTGGGGCGCGGCCATCCGCGAGCGCATCCTGGCGCCGCTGGGCATGAACAGCACCACCACCAGCGTGGCCGAAATGCTGGCCAGCGCCGACTACTCCGCGCCGCACAGCAAGATCAACGACAAGGCCGCGGTGGTCAAGCCCATGCCGGTGGAGAACGCGGTGGGCGCGGTCGGCATCAACACCAGCGCGGAAGACATGGCGCGCTGGATGACGATGCTGCTGGGCGGCGGCAAGCTGGAAAACGGCACGCAGCTGATCAGCGCCAAGCAGCTGGGCGAGCTGTGGTCCGAGCAGACGCCGATGCGCATCCGCGAACCGAAGCCCGCGCTGGCCGCGACCAAGCCCAATTTCTCGGCCTATGGCCTGGGCTTCAGCCTGCGCGACTACAAGGGCCGCAAGATCGCCATGCACGGCGGCGCGCTGCAGGGCTTTTATTCGACGGTGCTGATGGTGCCGGAAGAGAGGCTGGGCATCGCCATCCTGACCAACGCCGAGAACAGTCCGGCGATGGCGTCGCTGTACTGGCGCATCCTGGACCAGTACCTGGACGTGCCGGCCAGCGACTGGATCAAGCTGTACGCCGAGCAGGAAGCGGCCGCGCACAAGGAGGAGCTGGAACGGCAGGGCAAGGAGGTCAGCGCGCGCACCGCCAAGTCGACGCCGTCGCTGCCGCTGGCGTCCTACGACGGCGAGTATGAAGACCCGTGGTACGGCAAGGCGACCATACGCGCCGAAGGCGGGAAGCACATCATGCGCTTCAGCCGCACGCCGGACCTGACGGGGGAGCTGGAGCACTTCCAGCACGACACCTTCATCGTGCGCTGGAAGGAGCGCAACTTCAACGCCGACGCCTACGTCACGTTCGCGCTCAATCCGGACGCCAGCATCGAGCGCATGAAGATGGAGCCGGTGTCGATGGAGACGGACTTCAGCTACGACTTCCGCGACCTCAATTTCACGCCGGTCAAGCCGGCCAAGGCCGACAAGGTCGCGAAGTAGGCTAGACCTGGCTCTCGACCCGGTTGCGGCCATTGTGCTTGGCGCGGTACAGCGCCAGGTCGGCCGAGTGGAACAGGTCGTCGAGCGCCGCGTACGGGCCGTGCGCCACGGCCACGCCGAAGCTGGCCGTCACGCGCAGGATATGGCCGTCGCTCAGCGTCAGCGGCTCGCGCGCGATGGCCTCGCGCAGCCGCTCGGCCAGCGCGCGTGCTGCCTCCATGCCGCAGTAGGCCGGCATCACCACGAACTCCTCGCCGCCGTAGCGCGCCACGATCTCGCCGTCGCGCAGGCTGTCGCGCACCACCTCGGCGATGCGGATCAGCACCTGGTCGCCGGCGTCGTGGCCGTAGGAGTCGTTGACTGACTTGAAGTGGTCGACGTCGAACAGGATCACTGCCAGCGATTCGTCGTGCTCGCGCGCGCCGCGCAGGCGCAGGTTGCCGGCCGCGGTGAAGGCGCGCCGGTTCAGGATGCCGGTCAGATAGTCGGTGTCGGCGCGCAGCTTGAGTTCCTCGATCAGGCGCACGCGCTCCAGTTCCAGCCGCTGGCGGTCCATGCTGTTGGCGCGCAGCGTGGCCAGCGCGCGCAGCATGTCGCCGATCTCGTCGTCGCGGCGGGCGCCGGTGGGCGGCGGCGAGAAGTCGCCGTTGCCCAGCCGGACCACGGCGCGCGTGGCGCGCAGCAGCGGGATCACCACGCGCCGCCGCACGATCAGCAGCAGCAGCGTGAGCGCCAGCAGGATGGCCGCGCCCACCATCACGGCCAGCATCAGCTCGCGCCGCGCCGCCTCGAAGTCGCGCAGCGCCTGGGCCTGGGCCTCGTCCAGCAGCACGTCGCGCAGCGCCAGGATGGGCCCCATGCACGGCACGTAGCGCTGCGCGAACTGGCCGGTGTTCATGCCGTAGGGACGGCCCGCGCGGCTGGCCTGCTCGATGTCGGCCACCAGCCGCAGGCCGGCCTCGAAATAGGCCTGGTCCATGCGCGCCAGCGCCGCCAGCACGCGCGGCTCGCTGTCGCTGTCGCTGCCGGGGATCTTGATCAGCTGGCGCAGCTGCTCGATGCGGCCGCGCAGGAACTGCAGGCGCTGGTGGTCGCTCTCGGCCAGCGGGCTGCCGGCCGCCAGCGGCACCGTCAGCGCCGAGCCGAGGCGGCCGGCGTACTCGCGCAGCTCGACCGTCAGGCGCGCCTTCATCAGGATGCGGGCGATGCTGGGATAGACTTGCTCCGAGGCGCGCGTGTAGCCGGTCACGGCGTCGAGCGCCAGCGGCACCAGCGCGAACATGCGTTCGACGGCCGCGCTCAGGCGTTCCGGCGTGCGCTCGGGCGGCGGCTGCGCGGCCAGCTGGTCCACCGTCAGGCGCGCCGTGGCCAGCGCCGCGCGCAGCGGCGCCAGCGCGGTGGCGGGGATGCCGGGGCCGCTGTCTACGGCCAGCTCGTCGCGCAGCCGGGCCAGCGCCAGGTCGGTGTCGGCGCGGGCGCGCCGCAGCCGCTCGCGGTAGGCCGGGTCGGCCGGCACGCCGTCGCCCAGCACGGCGTTGACCGGGCCGCGTTCGAAGGAGAGTTTTTCTGCGGCGATCATGGCGCGCCGCATCAGTTGCAGCGTCTGGTGACCGGTGCCGGCGGCGCGGTAGTGTACCCACTCGCCCCACAACAGCCGTCCCAGCATGCCGCATACCAGCAACGCCAGCACCGCGCCGGTGAGGGCGAATAATCGGGTTAATCTCATTGCTGCCAACCTGCATTCCTATTTGCTAGTTGGCAATATGCCACAAAGCGCGGCCGCTGTGGTTGTTGAGGGCGGCCTCGGCGCGAAATGAGACGGCGGCGTGCGGCTAATGGTAGGATGGCGGCCTCGCGTCACGGCACGGCGGTTTGTGTGGATGCAAAGCTTGAATGTTTAATAATTGAGGGAAGAAGAAGATGTCTATGCAACGAGTTATGCTGCGCTCCAAGCTGCACCGGGTGACGGTCACGCAGGCGGATTTGAATTACGAGGGTTCGTGCGGGATCGACCAGGATCTGCTGGACGCGGCCGATATCTGGGTCAACGAGAAGATCGAGCTGTACAACGTGAACAATGGCGAGCGCTTCGCCACGTATGCGATCCCGGGCCTGCGCGGCACCGGCGAGATTTCGCTCAACGGCGCCGCCGCGCGCCGCGCCCAGCTGGGCGACCTGCTGATCATCTGCACCTACGCGCCGATGAGCGAAGAGCAGGCCAGGGACTACAAGCCGAAGGTCGTGTTCGTCGACGACAAGAACAAGATCAAGGGCATGAAATAAACGACTGGGGTCAAGTCTGACATTCGGACACGAACTGCGCCGTGGGCTGGGGGTCAAGTCTGACATTCGGACACGAGCTCAACCGTAGGCGGCGCCTACGGTTGAGCTCGTGTCCGAATGTCAGACTTGACCCCCGTGCGACAGCCGGGCTCGTGTCCGAATGTCAGACTTGACCCCCGATCTTGTTCTCGTCGTTGCGCAGCAGTTGCGACATGTACTGCGGCGTGATGCCCAGGAAGGACGCCACCACCTTCTGCGAGATGCGCTGCTCCAGCCCCGGATACTCGCGCCGGAACGCGCTCAGCCTGCCCTGCGCCGGCGAGGCGCTCAGGTAGCGCCGCCGGCTCTGGTCGATGATGCCGCGCTCCGACACCTTCAGGTAGTAATCGCGCAGCAGGCCGTTGCTGTGCGCCAGCCGGCTGATCTCCAGCCAGTCCAGCCGATAGCCGTGCACCGCCGTCTCCGCCACCACGAAATTGAGCGCCGGCTCGTCGTCGCGCGCGCGCAGCAGGTCGTCGTGCGCGGCCGCCGTCTCGCCGTCGGTCAGGAAATGCAGCGTCACCTCGTTGCCGGTCTCGGTGATGAAGCCGGTGCGCGCCACCCCGCTGTGCAGCCAGTACACGCTGCCCGCCACCGTGCCGATGCGTTGCAGATACTCGCCCTTGCGCAGGCTGGCCGCCACCGCCAGCGGCGCCAGCAGGCGCGTCACCTCGTCATACATGTCCGGCGTGACTTTGAAACGCCGGGCCACGATCTCCCGGTACTTTGCTCTGTGTTCTAAGAATGCCTGGTTCATTTTTGGTGGTGGTCTTCGTCCCGGCATGGAATTGGCCGTACATAACACCGGAAGTGTAAACGTTTTCTCAGTCCGTAACGCAAGTTTTGTTGTGAATTGGAATGTAAATCGAAAATATATTTCAGACTTCAACTAGTTGAACGGCTGCTGGAATCGGCGTTACCATAGACTGATAAAACGCCGGCCGGCAGGGTCAGGCCGGCCCCCATTTCAAGCGAACGGAGACTGGAATGAAGATAAGTGACCTCAGCATCGGGCGGCGTTTATCGCTGGGATTCGCCGTCATCCTGGCTATCCTGATCCTCAACACCGGCTTGGGCATCTACCGCCTGCAGGGCGTGGCCGAGTCCACCCGCGCCATGATGGAGCTGCCGCTGGCCAAGGAGCGCCTGATCGCCGACTGGTACCGCCTGGTGTTCGCCGGCATCCGCCGCACCACCGCCGTGGCCAAGAGCGCCGATCCGGTGCTGGCCACCTTCTTCGCCGACGAGGCCAAGACCACGACCGCCTACGCCCAGGGCCTGATCAAGAAGATCGAGGAGCTGGCCACCGACGACGACAAGGCCCTCATGGCCGACCTGGTCAACACCCGCAAGGCCTACGTGGCCGCGCGCGACGGCGTCATGAAGTCCAAGGCCGCCGGCGACGCCGACGAGGCCACCCGCCTGCTCGACAACGTCTACCTCCCGGCCGCCAAGACCTACGAGGCGATGCTGCAGAAAATGCTGGACCACCAGCGCAAGGAAATCGACGCTTCCGCCGCCCGCATCGACCAGGTGGCCAAGGACAGCCGCCTGCTGCTGATGGCGATGGCGGCGCTGGTGGTGGCCTTCAGCGTGGCGTTCGCCTGGTGGCTGACGACCGGCATCACCCGTCCCATCAACGAGGCGGTGGCGCTGGCCGAGTGCGTGGCCGGCGGCGACCTGGTCGAGCGCGGACGCAGCGCCGCCAGCTACAGCCAGGACGAGCCGGGCAAGCTGCTGCAGGCGCTGCACCGCATGTCGGGCGGCCTGGTGCGCATCGTCAGCGACGTGCGCAGCGGCACCGACGCCATCTCCACCGCCTCCTCGCAGATCGCCGCCGGCAACCTGGACCTGTCCGCGCGCACCGAGCAGCAGGCCAGCTCGCTGGAGGAGACCGCCTCGTCGATGGAGCAGCTCACCGCCACCGTCAAGCAGAACGCCGACAACGCGCGCCAGGCCAACGTGCTGGCGGCGTCGGCCTCGGACGTGGCGCAGCGCGGCGGCGCCGTGGTGTCGGACGTGGTGCAGACCATGGCCTCGATCGACGCCTCGTCCAAGAAGATCGTCGACATCATCGGCGTCATCGACGGCATCGCCTTCCAGACCAACATCCTGGCCCTGAACGCGGCGGTCGAGGCGGCGCGCGCGGGCGAGCAGGGGCGCGGCTTCGCGGTGGTGGCGTCCGAGGTGCGCAACCTGGCGCAGCGCTCGGCTGGCGCGGCCAAGGAGATCAAGGCGCTGATCGACGATTCGGTCGGCAAGGTGGCGGCCGGCACGCGCCTGGTGGGCCAGGCGGGCAGCACGATGGAGGAGGTGGTCAGCAGCATCGGCCGGGTGACCGCCATCATGGCCGAGATCAGCACCGCCAGCGGCGAGCAGACCAACGGCATCGAGCAGATCAACAGCTCGATCACGCAGATGGATCAGGTGACGCAGCAGAACGCCGCGCTGGTGGAGCAGGCCGCCGCCGCGGCCGACGCCATGCAGGAGCAGGCGGCCCAGCTGGCGGCGGCCGTCAGCATCTTCAAGCTGGACGGCGCCGGGCCGGGGCGGCCGGCGCCGCGGGGCTGCGGCGGCGCGCGCCCCGCGCTGGCCGGAACGGTCTAAACGGTTTACGCCTTTTCCGGCGCGCCGATGTAGCGGTAGATCGCGGCGCCCAGCAGCGCGCCCACGATGGGCGCGACCCAGAACAGCCACAGCTGGCTGGTGGCCCAGTCGCCCACGTACAGCGCCACGCCGGTGCTGCGCGCCGGGTTGACCGAGGTGTTGGTGACCGGGATGCTGATCAGGTGGATCAGCGTCAGGCCCAGGCCGATCGGCAGCGGCGCGAAGCCCTTCGGTGCGCGCTCGTCGGTGGCGCCCAGGATGATCAGCAGGAACATCATGGTCATCACCACCTCGGTCACCAGCGCGGCCAGCAGCGAGTAGCCGCCCGGCGAATGGGCGCCGTAGCCGTTGGAGGCGAAGCCGCCCATGACGTCGAAGCCGGCCTTGCCGCTGGCGATGGTGTACAGCACGCCGCCGGCGACGATGGCGCCCAGCACCTGCGCCACGATGTAGGGCACCAGCTTATTGGCCGGGAAGCGGCCGCCGGCCCACAGGCCGATCGACACCGCCGGGTTCAGGTGGCAGCCCGAGATGTGGCCGATGGCGTAGGCCATGGTCAGCACCGTCAGGCCGAAGGCCAGCGAGACGCCCAGCAGGCCGATGCCCACGCCGGGAAAAGCCGCCGCCAGCACCGCGCTGCCGCAGCCGCCGAGCACCAGCCAAAACGTTCCAAAAAATTCCGCGCCATATTGTTTCATTTGATTCCCCATAAATTTGATAGTCAAATTTGCATCATTTCCATGCAACGTTGGCAATCTAACCGGGAAGCGCGCAAATGTCGAGTGCAGAGTTTTCAAGCGGACGGCAAGCGCAGCAGCAAACGGGTGCGCGCGCCGTCGTCCTGGGCGCCCAGCGCGCCGCCCTGCACCTGCGCCAGCAGGCGCGCCGCGTACATCGGCAGCGCGCCCTCGGCGGCCGGGCGCTCGGCCAGGCCGTGCAGGCAGGCGCGCTGCGCGGCCGGCAGCACGCCGGCGTATTCCAGCGTCAGCGCCCAGCCGCCGTCCTCCAGCGTGGCGCCCAGCACGATCGAGGTGCCGGCCGGGGTCTGCGCCGCCGCGTTCAGCAGCAGGTGCTCGAACAGCAGGTGGCACAGCGCCGGGTCGCCCAGCAGCGTGGCGGCCGCGGCCGGCAGCATCACCGGATGGCTGTGGGCGACGGCGGCGGTGGCGCGCGCCAGCAGCGGGTTGAGCGCCACCGGCACCGCCCGCGGCTGGCAGGCGCCCTGTTCGATGCGGCACAGTTCCAGCGACAGCCCGGCCAGCCGCAGCGCGCGCCGCGCCGCCTGGTCCAGCGCGTCGAGCTGGACGCGCTGCGCCGGGCTGGCCGCCAGCGCCGGATCGGCCAGCAGCCGGGCGCTGGCGTCCAGCACCTCGGCCAGCGGCGTGGCCAGGTCGTAGCGGCTCAGGCGCTCGACTTCCTCGCGCAGCCGGGCGTTGTCGTCCACCGCGCAGTTCTGCCGCCGCAGCTCGGCCATGGTGCCGGCCAGGCGCAGGTGGGTGCGCAGGCGCGCCCTCAGGATGGCCGGATCGACCGGCTTGGTCACGTAGTCCACCGCGCCCAGCTCCAGCCCGCCGACGATGTCGTCCGCCTGGTCCTTGGCCGACAGGAAGATCACCGGGATGTCGGCCGTGGCCGGGTCGGCCTTGAGCCGGCGGCACACCTCGAAGCCGTCCATCTCCGGCATCATCACGTCGAGCAGGATCAGGTCGGGCCGGTGCGCCGGGATGATCTCCAGCGCCTTCTTGCCGGAGATCGCCACCTTCACGCCGTAGCCGTCCTCGGCCAGCATGCCGGCGATCACCTTGATGTTGCTGGCGATGTCGTCCACCACCAGCACGGTGGCCTCGCGCAGGCGCTCCTCCAGCGGCCGCTCCAGGCCGATCAGCGGCGCCGGCTCGGCCGCCATGGCGGCGCGCCGCAGCGCCGCGCGCCGCGCCGCGGCGTCGCCGCGCGACTGGAACATCGCCTGCAGCTTGCTGTGGAAGGTGGCCAAGGTGAAGGGCTTGATCAGGCAATCGGTCACGCCGGCCTGGGCCGCCGCGCGCAAGCCTTCGCGGTTGGCCTCGCTCGGCAGCAGCAGGAAGGGCAGCTCGGCGTCGGCCAGCCTGGCGCGCACCCACTGCAGCAGTTGCAGGCCGCTCATGCCCGGCATGTCGAGGTCGGAGATGACGGCGGCGATCGGCCGCTCGGCCAGGATGCGGCAGGCTTCCTCGCCGCTGCCGGCCAGGAACACGTTGACGAAGCCGAGGTCGGCCAGGATGCCCTTGACCACGGAGCGCATCTGCTGGTTGTCGTCCACCACCAGCAGCGGCAGCGAGGGATCGATATTCAAGGCGGGCATAGGCAGGTTCCAACGTGATAGTGAGTGGTCCGGCGGACGCCGTCCGGCAGGCGGTTGCGCGGGTGCAACAGGGGCGCGGGAGCGGGCGCACAGGCCCACATCTTAACGTTAAATTATTTCTCTTCGGAAGCAATTTAGAGTGCTGTCGCGTAAAACAACCGATACAATTAAATCGCCACCTACATTGTGGCGCGGGCTTTGTTTCTGAGATACAGTTGGATTCACGGCGTCCCCCGAACGAGGCGCCGGGAGACTACAGTGGGGTGGCGTCCAGTGAAGAACAATAGCGGATTCGACAGTAAGATGCTGGTCCCCTTCGGTCTGGCCGGCGGGGGCGCCCTGGGGACGATCGCGGCCGGCTGGAGCGCGTGGGGCTGGTACACCGTGCTGTGGGCGGCGCTGCTGCTGGCCGCCGCGGCCTGGAGCGTGCGCGGTGCCGGCGGCGCCGGCGGCGGCGAGCGCGCCATGATCGAGGACTACCTGGCCGCGCGCGAACGCTTCGGCGACGCCGTGCTGCCGATCTGGTGCCGCCACATCGAGAATTCCCGCAGCCAGATGGAGGAGGCGGTGGCCGACCTGGCCGGGCGCTTCTCCAGCATCGTCGACAAGCTCGACGACGCGGTCCACGTCTCCAGCCACGACCGCGGCCAGGGCGGCGGCAACGCCATGACGGAAATCTTCGCGCGCAGCGAAACCCAGCTCGGCTCGGTGGTGACGTCGATGAAGTCGGCCATGTCGTCCAAGCACGCGATGCTGGCGCAGATCAAGGACCTGGAACGCTTCACGCGCGAGCTGCGCGACATGGCCGAGGGCGTGGCCAGCATCGCCGCCCAGACCAATCTGCTGGCGCTCAACGCCGCCATCGAGGCGGCGCGCGCCGGCCCGGCCGGGCGCGGCTTCGCGGTGGTGGCCACCGAGGTGCGCAACCTGTCGAGCCGCTCGGCCGAGACCGGCCGCAACATCTCCAACCGCGTCGGCCTGATCAGCAGCGCCATCCTGGCCGCCAGCCAGGCGGCCGAGCAGTCGAGCGAGCAGGAGGACAAGTCCATGCAGTCGGCCGAGGGCATGATCGTCTCGGTGCTGCAGGACTTCCGCGCCATGACCGACGCGCTGGTGCAGTCGGCCGACAAGCTCAAGCAGGACAGCATCGGCATCCAGGGCGAGGTGGGCGAGGCGCTGGTGCAGCTGCAGTTCCAGGACCGCGTCAGCCAGGTGATGGCGCATGTGCGCGAGAACATGGAGCAGCTGCCGGCGCTGCTGCGCGACAACCGCGAGCGCTACCACGCGGCCCAGGTGCTGGAGCCGCTGGACGCCCAGCCGCTGCTGAGCGATCTGCAGAAGACCTATGCCATGGCCGAGGAGCACGCGGTGCACAGCGGTTCCAGCCACGCCGCGCCGGTGGCCGCGGCGGCCGACGAGATCACCTTTTTCTGACGTTTAAACGAGGGACGGAACATGGCTAAAACCATCATGGTGGTCGACGATTCGGCCTCCCTGCGCCAAGTGGTCGGCATCGCGCTCAAGGGCGCCGGCTACGATGTCATCGAAGGGCGCGACGGCGTCGATGCGCTGTCCAAATGCACCGGCCAGAAGATCCACCTGGTGGTGTGCGACGTCAACATGCCGAATATGGACGGCATCACCTTCGTGCGCGAATTCAAGCAGCTGCCGCTGTACAAATTCACCCCGGTCATCATGCTCACCACCGAGTCGCAGGAGAGCAAGAAGGAGGAGGGCAAGGCGGCCGGCGCCAAGGCCTGGGTGGTCAAGCCGTTCAAGCCCGAGGTGCTGCTGGGCGCGGTGGCCAAACTTGTGATGCCCTAACCAAACGGAGGACGCCATGTCCGATGCAAGCGGCGGCGCCGTCGCCCGCCTCGCCCTCGACGGCGAGTTGACCATCTACCGCGCGGCCGACCTGAAGACGGCCGTGCTGGACGCGCTGCGCAAGACCCAGGTGCTGGAGATCGACCTGTCCGGCGTGACCGAGCTCGACACGGCCGGCCTGCAGGTGCTGATGCTGGCCAAGCAGACCGCCAACGCCCACCAGCGCGAGCTGCGCCTGGTCAAGCACAGCCCGGCGGTGGTGGAGATCTTCCAAATGCTGGACCTGGGCGCCTTCTTCGGCGACGCCCTGCTGATACACGCCTGAACCATTCATCTGTCTATTTTTGTTCCGAGGGCATGACCATGAACCTGGACGAAGCACTACAGACCTTCATCACCGAGAGCCGCGAGCTGCTGGAAGACATGGAGAACGCGCTGCTCAACGTCGACATCGCCGGCGACCAGGGCGAGGCGATCAACGCCATCTTCCGCGCGGCGCACACCATCAAGGGCTCGGCCGGGCTGTTCAGCCTGGACCACATCGTCGCCTTCACTCACGTGGTCGAGAGCCTGCTCGACGAGGTGCGCGACGGCCGCGTCACGCTCTACGACGAGATGATCGTGCTGCTGCTGTCGTGCTGCGACTACCTGTCCGGCATGACCGACGCGCTGGCCGCCGGCCAGCTGGAGGCCGACCCCGACACCGCGCCCGAGGGCGAGATGCTGCTGCAGCAGCTGCGCCGCCACATGGCCGGCGGCTCGGCCGAGACGCACGCGCCGCCGCCGGAGGCGCCGCTGGCGGTGCACGCCGAGCCGGGCGTCGAGCGCATCGACCAGCAACGGGGCGACAGCGACTACTGGCACATCTCGCTGCGCTTCGGCCGCGGCGTGCTGCAGAACGGCATGGACCCGATCGCCTTCCTGCGCTACCTGGCCAAGCTGGGCAAGATCGTCGGCATCGCCACCGTGCCCGACGCGCTGCCGGCCGCCGACGACATGGACGCCGAGCTGTGCTACCTGGGCTTCGAGATCGCCTTCGACAGCACGGCCGACCGCGAGGCCATCGCCGGCGTGTTCGAGTTCGTGCAGGACGACTGCGAGATCCGCATCATCCCGCCCCACAGCAAGGTGTCGCACTACGTCGACCTGATCCGCGCGCTGCCGGAGCAGGCCGCGCGGCTGGGCGAGATCCTGGTGCGCTGCGGCAGCGTCACCGCGCACGAGCTGGAGGGCGCGCTGCAGCAGCAATCGAATCCCGGCAACCGCGCCGAGGACACGCCGCCGCAGCAGCTGGGCAGCATCCTGGTGGGCGCCGGCAACGTGCCGCCGGTGGTGGTGGAGGCCGCGCTGGCCAAGCAGAAGCAGGTCAGCGAGCAGAAGGCGCAGGAGAGCCGCTCGATCCGCGTCGATTCCGACAAGCTCGACCGCCTGATCGACCTGGTGGGCGAGCTCATCATCGCCGGCGCGCGCGCCGACATGATCGGCCAGCACATCCAGAACACCGAGCTGCAGGAATGCACCTCCACGCTGTCGGGCCTGGTGGAGGAGGTGCGCGACGCCGCGCTGGAGCTGCGCATGGTCAAGATCGGCGCCACCTTCAACCGCTTCCAGCGCGTGGTGCACGACGTCGCGCGCGAGCTGGGCAAGGACATCGGCCTGATCGTCGACGGCGAGGACGCCGAACTGGACAAGACGGTGGTGGAAAAGATCGGCGACCCGCTGATGCACCTGGTGCGCAACGCCATGGACCACGGCATCGAGCCGGGCGAGGCGCGGGTGGCGGCCGGCAAGCCGGCCAAGGGCATGATCAAGCTGAACGCCTTCCACGAGTCGGGCAGCATCGTCATCGAGGTCAGCGACGACGGCGGCGGCCTGCGCAAGGAGAAGATCCTGGCCAAGGCGGTCGAGCGCGGCCTGGTCGACCCCGAGCGCAAGCTCAGCGACAGCGAGATCTACAACCTGATCTTCGAGGCCGGCTTCTCCACCGCGGAAAAGATCACCAACCTGTCCGGGCGCGGGGTCGGCATGGACGTGGTCAAGCGCAACATCACGGCGCTGCGCGGCAGCGTCGACGTCTCCAGCCGCGAGGGCGCCGGCACCACCGTCACCGTGCGCCTGCCGCTGACCCTGGCCATCATCGACGGCTTCCTGGTGCAGGTGGGCGGCTCGGTGTTCGTGATCCCGCTCGACATGATCGAGGAGTGCATCGAGTACGCCACCGAGCCGGGCCAGGACTACTGCAATCTGCGGGGCCAGGTGCTGCCCTTCGTGCGGCTGCGCGAGCTGTTCCGCATCGACGGCGCCTGCACGCGGCGCGAGAGCATCGTCGTGCTCAAGCTGGGCAACCACCGCGCCGGGCTGGTGGTCGACACCCTGCTGGGCGAGTTCCAGACCGTCATCAAGCCGCTCAGCCCGATGTTCAGCGAAGTCAAGTGCATCAGCGGCTCCACCATCCTGGGCAGCGGCGAGGTGGCGCTGATCCTGGACGTCTCGGCGCTGATGCACACCGTCAGCGGCAAGGGCGCCGTGCCGGCGCTGGCAGCCTAACCGCGGAGAGGACGATATGTACACAGCAGCGAACAACGGGGCCGACCACGTGGTCACCTACGGCAGCAGCGCGATCGTGGCCCTGCAAAGCGGCGCCGCCCTGCCCAGCCAGTTCCTGACCTTCATGCTGGGCGACGACCCGTACGCGGTTGGCATCCTGCACATCAAGGAGATCATCGAATACGGCGCGCTGGCCACGGTGCCAATGATGCCGCCCTGCGTGCGCGGCGTGATCAACCTGCGCGGCGCGGTGGTGCCGGTGATGGACCTGTCGGCGCGCTTCGAGCGCGGCCCCAGCGCGATCGGCAAGCGCAGCTGCATCGTCATCGTCGAGGTCGACAGCGGCGACGGCAAGCAGGTGCTGGGCATGCTGGTCGACGCGGTCAACGCGGTGGTGGAGATCGCCGCCGGCGACATCGAGCCGGCGCCGTCCTTCGGCACCCGCATCCGGCCCGACTTCATCGCCGGCATCGGCAAGGTCAACGGCAAGTTCGTGATCCTGCTCGACATCGGGCGCGTGCTGTCGAGCGAGGAGATCGTCGAGCTGGCGCGCGGCACCGTGGCCATGCACCACAGCTGAAACGGCGCGCACCATGGCAGTCGTCACCATCACCGACCGCGAGTTTTCGCAATTCCAGCGCTTCATCTACGAGGCGGCGGGCATCTGCATGGCCAACGGCAAGCAGGCGCTGGTGAGCGGCCGGCTGGCCAAGCGCCTGGCCCACTACCAGCTGGAGAGCTATAGCGACTATCTGCGCCTGCTGGAGAGCCGCGTGCAGCCGGCCGAACTGCAGGTGGCGGTCGACCTGCTGACCACCAACGAGACGTATTTCTTCCGCGAGCCCAAGCACTTCGCGCTGCTGCGCGAGCTGGCGCAGCAGGCGCGCGACAAGCGCCACACGCTGCGCGTGTGGAGCGCGGCCAGCTCCAGCGGCGAGGAGGCCTACAGCGTGGCCATGGTGCTGGCCGACGTGCTGGACGATGCACCGTGGGAAGTGCTGGGCACCGACATCAGCACCCGCGTGCTGGAGCGCGCCCGCTGCGGCCACTATCCGGTCGAGCGCGCCAGCCAGATGCCGCTGCCCTATCTGAAGCGCTACTGCCTCAAGGGCCAGGGCAGCGAGGCCGGCACGCTGCTGATCGAGCGGCCGCTGCGCGAGCGGGTGCAGTTCCGCCACCTGAACCTGAACGAACCCCTGCCCAAGCTGGGCAGCTTCGACGTCATCTTCCTGCGCAACGTGATGATCTACTTCAACCTGGCGACCAAGCGCCAGGTGGTGGCGCGCCTGTTGACGCTGCTGCGCCCGGGCGGCTACTTCCTGATCGGCCACTCGGAAACGCTGAACGACATCAACGACACCCTGGCCGCCGTGGCGCCCTCGATCTACCGCAAACCATGATCGAGACGCCGACCATGCCCGACTCCAAGCTCATCGATATTTTTCTGATGCCCGGCGACTATTTCGTCGGCGACGAGCAGTTCCGCGTGCGCACGCTGCTGGGGTCCTGCGTGTCGGTCACGCTGTGGCATCCGGGCCTGCGCATCGGCGCCATGTCGCACTTCCTGCTGCCGGGCAGCGGCCGCCGGAAAAGCCACGACAAGCCCGGCATGTACGGCGCCGACGCCATGGAGCTGCTGTTGCGCGGCATGGCGCGGCGCGGCGTGCCGCTGGCCCAGTGCCAGGGCAAGATCTTCGGCGGCGCCGCCATGTTCCCGCGCAACGTCAAGGTGCGCGACATCGGCCTGCAGAACGGCGACTACGCGCGCAGCCTGCTGCAGCAGCAGGGCATACGGGTGGTGTCCGAGAGCCTGTTCGGCGAGGGCCACCGGCAGCTGATCTTCACCATCCGCAGCGGCGAGGTATTGAGCCGGCAGGTGCCGCCGGAGCTGGCCGGCGGCCCGGCGCGGCCGGACAAGGAGAAGGCATGAGCGCGATTAACGTGATGATCGTCGACGATTCGGCCGTGGTGCGCCAGGTGCTCAGCAGCCTGCTGAACGCCGCGCCCGGCATCAAGGTCGGCCACGCGGTGGCCAATCCGCTGCTGGCGATGGAGCGCATGAAGGTCGAGTGGCCGGACGTGATCGTGCTCGACGTCGAGATGCCCAAGATGGACGGCATCACCTTCCTGCGCAAGATCATGAGCGAGCGGCCGACCCCGGTGGTGATCTGCTCGACGCTGACCGAGAAGGGCGCCCAGACCTCGGTCGAGGCGCTGTCGGCCGGCGCGGTGGCCATCATCACCAAGCCGCGCCTGGACCTCAAGCAGTTCCTGCATGATTCCGCCGACGAGCTGGTGTCGGCGGTGCGGGCGGCGGCCGGCGCCCGCGTCGGCAAGCTGGTCAACCGCCCGGCGCCGCCGCCGGTCACCGCCAAACTCAACGCGGACGCCGTGCTGCCGCCGTCCGAATACCGGCCGATGACCGCCACCACCGAGCGGGTGGTGGCGATCGGCACCTCGACCGGCGGCACCCAGGCGCTGGAGGAGGTGCTGACGGCGCTGCCGCGGGTCTCGCCCGGCATCGTGGTGGTGCAGCACATGCCGGAGAAGTTCACCGCCGCCTTCGCCGCGCGCCTGGACAGCGTGTGCCAGGTGCGGGTCAAGGAGGCGGCCAACAACGACCGCGTGCTGCAGGGGCTGGTGCTGATCGCGCCCGGCGGCAAGCACATGCTGCTGCGCCGCACCGGCGCCCAGTACTATGTCGAGGTGGTGGACGGGCCGCTGGTGAACCGCCACCGGCCGTCGGTGGACGTGCTGTTCCGCTCGGCCGCGCGCGCGGCCGGCGCCAACGCGCTGGGCGTGATCATGACCGGCATGGGCGACGACGGCGCGGCCGGCATGCTGGAGATGCACAAGGCCGGTGCCCGCACCGTGGCCCAGGACGAGGCCAGCTGCGTGGTGTACGGCATGCCCAAGGAAGCGGTCAAGCGCGGCGGGGTGGAGAGGTCGCTGCCGCTGAACGCGATCTACCGCGAAATCCTGCAACAGCTTTCCTACTGATACCGAAGGCGGCCACCGTGAGCACCTCCATCCTCTCCGCCAGCCACGCCGCGCCGGCCCATGTCTGGAGCGGCCAGCGCGTGCTGGTGGTGGAGGACAGCCTGGTGCAGCGCGGCTACCTGGTCGGCCTGCTGCGCCAGCTCGATTTCGGCGAGGTGCTGGAGGCGGCCGACGGCGTCGAAGCCTTGCAGGTGCTCGAGCGCCTGGGCGGCGACGGCGTGTTCCTGGTGCTGACCGACCTGGAGATGCCGGGCATGGACGGCATCGAGCTGACCTGTCAGCTGCGCGAGCGGCAGCTGGCGCAGAACCTGATCGTGGTCAGTGCGCGCGACCCGCGCCTGCTGGAGATCATCGAAAGCATGAACTTCGAGGACGCCTGCCTGGACCTGCTGGGCACCCTGCTCAAGCCGGTGCAGCTGGACGCGCTGGCCATGCTGCTCGACCGCGCCGGCAAGAAGGCGATCGCCAGCCCGGTCCAGGCGCAGCCGGAATTGCCGGGCGTGGACGAGCTGGCGCTCGCCATCGAACGGCAGCAATTCCTGCCCCACTTCCAGCCCAAGGTGACCATCCAGAACGGCCACCTGAAGGGCCTGGAAGCGCTGGCGCGCTGGCAGCATCCGACCCGCGGCCTGCTGCCGCCGCTGTGCTTCATCGAGGCGCTGGAAGGCACGCCGCTGATGGAGGAGTTCACGCTGGGCATGGTGCGCCAGGTGCTGGACCGGCTGCTGGAATGGAAGCAGGCCGGCCTGCCGCCGCTGACGGTGTCGGTCAACCTGTCGGCCGACAACCTGGCCGAGCGCGGCTTCATCGACCGCCTGATGGCGCTGGTGGGCGCGTCGGGCGTGCCGCCGTCGGCGCTGGTGTGGGAGGTGACCGAGACCAGCGTGATGCGCCAGCTGTCGCAGGCGCTGACCAATATGGGACGCTTGCGGCTGATGGGCTACGGGCTGGCGATGGACGACTTCGGCATCGGCTATTCGTCGATGCAGCAGTTCGCCCGCTGCCCGTTCACCGAACTGAAGATCGACCGCGCCTTCGTCAACGGCGCCTGGCAGTGGCCGAACCGCCACATGGTGCTCAAGAGCGCGCTGGACCTCGGCCAGAGCCTGGGCGTGGCCACCGTGGCCGAGGGCGTGGAGACGCTGGCCGACTGGAAGCTGCTGCGCGCGCTGGGCTGCAACATGGCGCAGGGCTATTTGCTGGCCAAGCCGATGCCGGCCGAGGAATTGGTGGGATGGATACGCCACGAACGTCGCCGCTTGCGCGCGCTGGCGGAACAACCGTAGTCGAAAGTAGTCTGATGAGTTTTACCACCAGGGAGTCCATATGCTGTCTACATTAACGGTCAGATCCAAGATCATCATGCTGTTGTCGGTGGCGGTGTTGGCGCTGGCGGCGGTGGTCATCATCGCCTTCCTCGGGCTGAAGCAGGAAGCGGCCATGCTGGCCGAGGTCGGCAGAAACCGCCTGCCATCGGTGCAGGGCCTGCTGCAGGTGAGCGAGGGCCAGACCGCGATACGGTCGGCCAACCGCTCGATGGACACGGTGGCGGCCTACCCGGAGGACTTCGGCAATTTCGCGCACGAAATCAAGCGCAAGCAGGAAATCTGGAGCGAGATCGACAAGGCCTGGAAGATCTACGAGCCGCTGCCCCAGGAGCCCGAGGAGGAGGCGCTGTGGAAGGTGTTCGTCAAGCAGTGGGATGCCTGGAAGGCGCGCGACGCCGTCATCAGCGACGCGGCCGGGCAGATCGTGCGGGCCGACCCCGGCAAGCGCAAGGAGCTGTTCGCGGCGCTGCACAAGGCCGTCGGCGAGGCCCGTCCCTTCTTCCACGAAGCCGAGGAAAGCCTGAACAAGCTGGTGGCGCTGAACGTCGGCTACGGCGACGCGGCGGTGCGCCAGGCCGACGCCTCGTCCGCGCACGCGCTCAACCTGATGTACGGCACCGGCGGCGTGGCGCTGGCGCTGCTGGTGGCGATCGGCCTGCTGATCCTGAACGGCATCATGCGCCAGCTGGGCGGCGATCCCGCCTACGCGGCCGAGATCGTGCGCCAGGTGGCCGACGGCGACCTCAGCGCCGACGTCGCGCTCAGGAACGGCGACACCACCAGCCTGCTGGCGGCGATGAAGGGCATGATAGAAAAACTGTCGCACGTGGTGCAGGAGGTGAACAACGGCGCCGAGGCGCTGGCCAGCGCCTCCGAGGAGGTCAGCGCGACCGCGCAGGCGCTGTCGCAGGCGGCCAGCGAACAGGCCGCCGGCACCGAGGAGACCAGCGCCTCGGTCGAGCAGATGACGGCGTCGATCTCGCAGAACACGGAAAACGCCAAGGTCACCGACGGCATCGCCAGCAAGGCGGCGGTGGAGGCGGCCGAGGGCGGCGAGGCGGTCAAGTCGACGGTGGCGGCGATGCAGCAGATCGCCAAGAAGATCAGCATCATCGACGATATCGCCTACCAGACCAATCTGCTGGCGCTGAACGCGGCCATCGAGGCGGCGCGCGCCGGCGACCATGGCAAGGGCTTCGCGGTGGTGGCGGCCGAGGTGCGCAAGCTGGCCGAGCGCAGCCAGGTGGCGGCGCAGGAAATCGAGCAGGTGGCGTCCAGCAGCGTGGAGCTGGCCGAGAAGGCCGGCCGCCTGCTCGGCGAGATGGTGCCCAATATCCGCCGCACCTCCAACCTGGTGCAGGAGATCACGGCGGCGTCCGAGGAGCAGTCGGCCGGCGTCGGCCAGATCAACGCCGCCGTCACCCAGCTGAGCCAGACCACCCAGCAGAACGCCTCCAGTTCCGAGGAGCTGGCCGCCACCGCCGAGGAGATGAGCGGCCAGGCCGAGCAGCTGCAGCAGACCATGGCCTTCTTCACGCTGGCCGGCGGCGCGCGGCCGGTGCGCGCGGCCGTGGTGCGCAAGCCCGGCAAGCCCGGCCAGCCGAACAAGCCGCCGGCGCGCCAGCGCGGCGGCCTGGGCGGCAACCACCGCATGGCGGAAATGAGCGAACCGGACGAATCGCATTTTGTTAAATTCTGAGCGAGGCGGCGATGAATACCTTGAGCGTAGCGGATACCAAGCAACTGGCCGGCGCCACGCCGGCGCAATTCCTCAGCTTCATGCTGGGCCAGGACATGTTCGCCATCGGCATCCTGGCGGTGCGCGAGATCCTCGAATACGCCGGCGTGACGCCGGTGCCGCAGATGCCGGCCTGCATCAGCGGCGTGATCAACCTGCGCGGCACGGCGGTGCCGGTGCTGGACCTGGCGCGCCGGCTCGAGCGCGCGCCGTCGCCGATCGGCAAGCGCACCTGCATCATCGTGGTGGAGGTCGACAGCGGCGAGGACGGCGCCTTCGTGATCGGCATCCTGGTCGACGCCGTCAATGCCGTGCTCGACATCCCGCCGTCCGAGATCGAGCCGGCGCCCAGCTTCGGCGCCCAGGTGCGCGCCGAGATGCTGCAGGGCATAGGCAAGGTGCACGGGCGTTTCGTGCTGCTGCTCAACGTGCAGCACGTGGTGGCGGCCAGCGAACTGGCCGCGCTGGCCGAGGGCGGCGCGCTGCCGCTGGCCAACTAGCGAGCCCGTCCGGCAGTCCGCGTGGGGAGTATGCCACATGTGAATATTGGTGAGATTTGCAGCGGCGGATTGGTTCACAATGGCTCGTGACCCTGCCTGCCGACTGGAGAAACCGCTCATGTTCAAACAGATGAAAATGGAGACCCGGCTGCATGCCGGCGTTGGCGGCATCGTGCTGCTGGTGGTGCTGATGGGCGTGATCGCCTTCGCCAAGCTCAGCACGCTGCATCAGCGCTGGGACGAGTTCGAGACCGTGACGCTGGCGCGCAAGAACGCCGTGCTGGAAGGCGTCATCGCGCACGGCCAGGCGGTGCACCATTTCAAGAATTACATCCTGCGCGGTGGCGACAACAACAGCAAGTTCCGCGCCGACCTGGCCGACATCGACAAGCACATGGCCGGCTACAAGGCGGCCGGGAGCCTCACCTCCGAGGAGCAGACGCTGCTGGGCGACATCGTGGCCGCCACCCGCAGCTACAGCGACAGCATGACCCAGCTGGAGGCCATGCACGAGAAAGGCCAGTCGGCGCAGGAGATGGACAAGGCCATCAAGGGCGCGGACGAGGCCATCTCCACCGCCTTCCGCAAGCTCCTCAAGGTCAACGACAGCGAGACCCAGGGCGAATCGGCCGCCATGACGGAAGTGACCGACTCGGCCAAGCGGCTGATACTGGGCATGGACATCGCGATCTCGCTGCTGGGCTGCGTGCTGGCGGTGTGGCTGGCGCGCAGCCTGTCGGCCATCGTGCGCGAGGTGCAGATGGTGGTGGGCAGCCTGGCCAGCGCCTCCGAGGAGGTGCGTTCGACCGCGCAATCGCTGTCGCAGGCGGCCAGCGAGCAGGCGGCCGGCGTGGAAGAGACCAGCGCCTCGATCGAGCAGATGACGGCGTCGATCGCGCAGAACACCGAGAACGCCAAGGTCACCGACGGCATCGCCACGCAGGCGGCGGTGGACGCGGCGCGCGGCGGCGAGGTGGTCAAGGCCACGGCGATGGCGATGAAACAGATCGCCAGCAAGATCGGCATCATCGACGACATCGCCTACCAGACCAACCTGCTGGCGCTGAACGCGGCCATCGAGGCGGCGCGCGCGCACGAGCACGGCAAGGGTTTCGCCGTGGTGGCGGCCGAGGTGCGCAAGCTGGCCGAGCGCAGCCAGGTGGCGGCGCAGGAGATCGGCAAGGTGGCGGCCGACAGCGTGGAGCTGGCCGAGCAGGCCGGCCAGATGTTCGACGCGCTGGCGCCCAACATCCGCAAGACGTCCGAGCTGGTGCAGGAGATCGCGGCGGCATCGGAGGAGCAGAGCTCGGGCGTGCGGCAGATTAACAGCGCGGTGAGTCAGCTGAGCCAGACCACCCAGGTCAACGCGGCCAGCTCGGAGGAACTGGCGGCCACGTCGGAGGAGATGAGCGCGCAGGCCGAGCAGCTCGGCCTGCTGATGGCGGTGTTCAAGCAGTACGCGGTCAACCCCGCCGCGCCGCGCAGTGCGGCGCGGCGCACCGCCGTGCTCAAGCCGGGCGCCAAGCCGGCGCCGGCGCGTCCGTCCCGCAAGCTCGACCTGGTGGCCGAGGGCGCGCCGGACGAGACCAAGTTCACGCGCTTCTGAACTACGGCTTGACGAACTTCAGCGTCATGCGGTCGCTCTCGCCGATGGCCTGGTACATGGCGCGGTCCTCGTCCTTGTTGGCGTAGGTCGGCGGCAGCGCCCAGACACCGCCCTTGTGCTCGGCGTTGTCCTTGGCGTTGGCGTTGATCTCGGACTTCGCCGCCAGCTTGAAGCCGGCCGCCTCGGCCAGGCCGATCACATACTGCTCATGCATGTAGCCGGTGCTGGCTTCCTTGTCCTGCGTCTTCGAGGCCGGCAGTCGGTGCTCCACCACGCCGAACACGCCGCCCTTCTTCAGGCTGGTGTAGACGCTGGCGAACAGCGGCTTCAGCGTGTCCGGCCCGCCCGCCATCCAGTTGTGGATGTTGCGGAAGGTGAGCACCAGATCGACGCTGCCGGCCGGCGCGAACTCGTACTTGTTGCGCGGCGGCGAGAACACGCCCAGCGCCACCTTGTTGTACACCTCGGGCTTGGTGTTCAGGTACGCGATGAAGCGCTCGGCCGCCTTGCGCTCGTTGGCGTTGGGCGAGGCCAGCTCGTTGCCTGCGGCGATCAGCTTGCCGTGGTCGCGCAGATAGGGCGCCAGGATCTCGGTGTACCAGCCGCCGCCCGGCGCCAGCTCGACCACCGTCATGCCCGGCTTGATGCCGAAAAAGCTCAGCGTTTCATACGGATGGCGGTAGACGTCGCGCTCCACATTGGCCGGCGTGCGCGACGGCGCCGCGATGGCGGCCTTGAGCGCGGCGTCGTCGGCGGCGTGGGCGCCGCCGGCGATCAGCATGGTGGCGGCGAGGACGGCAAGTACGTTTCGTTTCATGCAAAGTCTCCAGAGGAATCGTGGTGGGGGGCGATGCGCAGCCGCTCGCCCAGCGCGATCATCGGCCACGCGGACGGGCAGGTCAAGCGAATCGGGGCGGCGCTCCGTCCGGCTGTGATCGCCACCGCCGCACTGCCGCAGTGCAGCATGCGATCGTGCGCCGCCACCGGACAGCGGCCGGACACTCGCGGACACTCGCGGACAGCCGAACGGACAGTCCGGCGGACACCCTGGGCGCGGCAAACATGGCAAATGCACCAACTTGCAACATGAGAACCCGTGGCACACATTTTGCCTATCTCCTTCCTTCATCCGGCGCTAATATTGCAAAACCCGCGGAAACGGCGGCGGATATTCAGGTGTAGTGCGAAGCAACGAGCGGTAACGAAGTAGTTCCAGCTGGAAGAGCAAATAAAAAGCAGAACCCCGGGCGACCGGCCCGCAATCTAATCCTTGCTGTTACGTTTTTGGAGATACGATGGAACGACGTGCATTCCTCAATATTAGTAGTCTGGCCCTGGGCACGATGCTGCTGCCCGCCTTCGGCCGCGCAATCGCGGCGGAAGAGCTGCTCAAGCCAGTCGCCCTTCAATTCAAGAAAATGCTGGCCGACACCGCGATGACCGCGGCGACCCAGGCCGGCGCCTCCTACTGCGACGTGCGGGTGGGACGCTATCTGAACCAGTTCATCACCACCCGCGACCTGAACGTCGAAAACGTGGTCAACACCGAATCGGCCGGCGTCGGCGTGCGCGTGATCGCCGGCGGCGCCTACGGCTTCGCCGCCACCAACGACATGACCCCTGACGGCGTGGCCGCCGCGGCGCGCCAGGCGGTCGCCATCGCCAAGGCCAACGCCAAGCTGCAGACCGAGCCGGTGATCCTGGCCCCGGTCAAGGGCGTGGGCGAGGTGGCGTGGGCCACGCCCATCGTCAAGGACTGGCGCACCGTCGCCATCAAGGACAAGGCCGAGCTGCTGATCGCCGCCAACAAGGCCGGCATGGAGGGCGGCGCCAGCTTCATGCAGTCGCTGCTGTTCCAGGTGAACCAACAGAAGTACTTCGCCTCCACCGACGGCTCCTACATCGACCAGGACATGCACCGCCTGTGGATGCCGGTGTTCGCCACCGCCGTCGACCAGAAGACCAACAAGTTCCGCTCGCGCCAGGGCCTGTCGGCGCCGGTCGGCATGGGCTACGAATACCTGGACGCGCGCCCCGAGCACAAGATCAAGGCGGCCGGCGGCGTGACCACGCTGTACACCAAGTCCTACGACCTGATCGAGGACGCGCGCGCGGCCGGCAAGCAGGCCAAGCAGAAGCTGACCGCCAAGTCGGTCGAGCCGGGCAAGTACGACCTGGTGCTGTCGCCGGAACACCTGTGGCTGACCATCCACGAATCGGTCGGCCACCCGACCGAGCTCGATCGCGTGCTGGGCTACGAGGCCAACTTCGCCGGCACCAGCTTCGCCACGCTGGACAAATGGCAGTCGAAGAAATTCAAGTACGGTTCGGAGCTGGTCAACATCGTGGCCGACAAGACCACGCCGGGCTCGCTGGCCAACGTCGGCTACGACGACGAGGGCGTGCAGTGCAAGCGCTGGGACCTCATCAAGGACGGCATCCTGGTCAACTACCAGGCCACGCGCGACCAGGCCCACATCATCGGCGAGAAGGAATCGCACGGCTGCTCATACGCGGACAACTGGAGCAGCGTGCAGTTCCAGCGCATGCCCAACGTCTCGCTGCAAGCGGGCAAGAAGAAGATGACCCCGGACGAGATGGTCAAGGACGTCAAGAAGGGCATCTACATCGTCGGCGACGGTTCCTTCTCGATCGACCAGCAGCGCTACAACTTCCAGTTCGGCGGCCAGCTGTTCTACGAAATCAAGAACGGCAAGATCGGCGAGATGCTGGAGGACGTGGCCTATCAATCGAACACCCAGGAGTTCTGGAACGCCTGCGCAGGTTTGTGCGACGAGCGCGACTGGCGCATGGGCGGCTCCTTCTTCGACGGCAAAGGGCAGCCTTCGCAGGTGTCGGTGGTGTCGCACGGCGCCAGTACGGCGCGCTTCAACGGCATCAACGTCATCAACACCGCACGCAAAATCGGCTAAGCCCTGGAGACCACAAGATGAAGAATTTGAGTCAAGACGAAGCAAAACGCATCAGCGACAAGGTCCTGTCCTTTTCCAAGGGCGACCAGTGCGAAGTGAACATCACCGGCAGCCGCAAGGGCAATATCCGCTACGCCCGCAACGCCGTGTCGACCGCCGGTTTGATCGAAGACACGCAGCTGAGCGTGTCGGTCGCCTTCGGCAAGAAGCAGGGCACGGCCACCATCAACGAGTTTGACGACAAGTCGCTGGAAAAAGTGGTGCGCCGCGCGGAAGACCTGGCACGCCTGGCGCCGGAAAACCCGGAGTTCATGCCGACGCCGACCAAGCAGGAATACAAGGCCAGCCAGACCTTCTTCCAGAAGACCGCCGACATCGATCCCGAATTCCGCGCGCAGGTCGCGGCCTACAGTATCGAGAACAGCAGGAAGAACAAGCTGGTGGCTGCCGGCTTCTTCAGCGACAGCTCGCAGTTCACCACCATCGCCAACTCCAACGGCGTGTTCGGCTACCAGCAGGACACGGGGCTGGACTTCACCGTCACCGTGCGCACCGAGGATGGCCGTGGTTCGGGCTGGGTCAAGCGCAGCGTGGGCGACGTCAGCAAGTTCGACGCGCGCGAAGCGTCCAACGTGGCGATCGAGAAGGCGTTGAAATCGGTGGAGGCCAAGGCGCTGGAGCCGGGCCGCTACACCGTGATCCTGGAGCCGGCGGCCACTTCGGACCTGCTGGCCTACATGTTCAACGGCTTCGACGCGCGCCAGGCCGACGAGGGCCGTAGCTTCCTGTCGAAGAAGGGCGGCGGCAACCGCATGGGCGAGAAGCTGTTCGACGAGCAGGTCAACGTCTGGGCCGACCCGTGGGACAAGGACGTGGCGGTGCTGCCGTGGGACGGCCAGAACATGCTGGCCCGCGAGCGCCAGGACATCATCAAGGGCGGCAAGATCGCCAACCTCGATTACTCGACCTATTGGGCCAAGAAGCAGGGCAAGCGCGCCGTGGGCTCGCCGGGCAACATCATCATGGCCGGCACCAACAAGTCGACCGAGGAGCTGATCGCCAACACCAAGAAGGGCGTGCTGGTCACGCGCACCTGGTACATCCGCATGGTCGATCCGCAGTCGGTGCTGCTGACCGGCTTGACGCGCGACGGCACCTTCTACATCGAGAACGGCAAGATCAAGCATCCGATCAAGAACTTCCGCTTCAACGAAAGCCCGGTGACGATGTTGAACAACATCGAGGAACTGGGCCGGCCGGAGATATTGTCGGGTGACGAGTCGCAGTACCAGCTGCTGATCCCAGCGATGCGGGTGCGCGACTTCAACTTCACCTCGTTGTCGGACGCGGTGTAAGGCATCAGGGGCCGGAAGGGATTCCGGCCCTGTTACATACATCAGGGAGTCAAAGTGGAACGACGTTCATTTCTAAAAATTAGCGCGGCGGCAGGCGGCAGCCTGCTGATACCGGTCTTCGGCAACGCCATCGCGGCCGAAGAGCTGCTCAACCCCGTGGCCGTGCAGTTCAAGAAATCGCTGGCCGACGCCGCGATGAACGCCGCCACCCAGGCCGGCGCCAGCTACTGCGACGTGCGCATCGGCCGCTACCTGAACCAGTTCGTCACCACGCGCGACCTGAACGTGGAAAACATCGTCAACACCGAATCGTCCGGCGTCGGCGTGCGCGTGATCGCCAACGGCGCCTACGGCTTCTGCTCGACCAACGTCATGACGCCGGACTCGGTGGCCGCCGCCGCGCGCCAGGCGGTCGCCATCGCGCGTGCCAACGCCAAGCTGCAAACCGAGCCTGTGGTACTGGCCCCCGTCAAGGGCGTGGGCGAAGTGGCGTGGGCCACGCAGTTCAAAAAGGACTGGCGCACCGTGCCGGTCAAGGAAAAGGCCGAGATGCTGATCGCCGCCAACAAGGCCGGCCTGGACGCCGGCGCCAGCTTCATGTCGTCCAACCTGTTCCAGGTGAACCAGCAGAAGTACTTCGCCTCCACCGACGGCTCCTACATCGACCAGGACATCCATCGCCTGTGGGCGCCGCTGACCGCCACCGCCGTCGACAAGGCCACCAACCGCTTCCGCACGCGCGACGGGCTGTCGTCGCCGGCCAGCATGGGCTACGAATTCTTCGACGCGTCTGGAGCCAACAAGATCAAGGCCGCCGGCAACGTCACCACGCTGTACAAGGGCGCCTACGATTTGATCGAGGACGCGCGCGCCGCCGGCCGCCAG
Organism: Duganella sp. GW821-FHT01E12; assembly: GCF_059422325.1. Lineage (NCBI taxonomy): Bacteria > Pseudomonadati > Pseudomonadota > Betaproteobacteria > Burkholderiales > Oxalobacteraceae > Duganella > Duganella sp. GW821-FHT01E12. The sequence goes on from NZ_JBWKWR010000001.1 coordinate 858,963, forward strand.
GCCCGCGAGAAGCTGAGCGCGAAAACCGTCGAACCGGGCAAGTACGATCTGGTGCTGTCGCCGGAACACCTGTTCCTGACCATCCACGAATCGGTTGGCCACGCCACCGAACTCGATCGCGTGCTGGGCTACGAGGCCAATTACGCCGGCACCAGCTTCGCCACGCTGGACAAGTGGAAGAGCAAGAACTTCAAGTACGGCTCGGAGCTGGTCAACATCGTCGCCGACAAGACCACGCCAGGCTCGCTGGGCTGCGTGGGCTACGACGACGAAGGCGTGGCGTCGAAGCGCTGGGACCTGATCCGCAACGGCATCCTGGTCAACTACCAGGCCACGCGCGACCAGGCGGCCATCATCGGCGAGAAGGCATCGCACGGCTGCTCGTACGCGGACAGCTGGAGCAGCGTGCAGTTCCAGCGCATGCCCAACGTGTCGCTGGAGGCGGGCAAGAAGCCGCTCACGCCGGACGAGATGGTCAAGGACATCAAGAAGGGCATCTACATCCTGGGTCGCGGCTCGTACTCGATCGACCAGCAGCGCTACAACTTCCAGTTCGGCGGCCAGCTGTATTTCGAAATCAAGAACGGCAAAATCACCAACCAGCTGGAGGACGTGGCCTACCAGTCGAACACCCAGGAGTTCTGGACCGCCTGCTCGGCGCTGTGCGATGAACGCGACTGGCGCATGGGTGGTTCCTTCTTCGACGGGAAGGGGCAGCCTTCGCAAGTCAGCGCCGTGTCGCACGGGTCGCCGACCACGCGCTTCAACGGCATCAACGTCATCAACACCGCTCGCAAGATAGGATAAACAATGAAGATGCTGAATCAGGAAGAAGCAAAACGCATTTGCGACAAGGTGATGTCGCTGTCCAAGGCCGACGAGTGCCGCGTGCAGCTCAGCGGCAGCCGCAATGGCAATATCCGCTACGCGCGCAACGCTGTGTCGACCGCCGGCCTGACCGAGAACACGCAGCTGACCGTCAGCGTCGCCTTCGGCAAGCGCCAGGGCACGGCCTCGATCAATGAGTTCGACGACAAGGCGCTGGAGCGCGCCGTGCGCCGCGCCGAGGACGTGGCCCGCCTGGCGCCGGAGAATCCCGAATTTCTGCCGGCGATCAAGAAGCAGGAGTACAAGTCATCGGCCACCTACAACGAGGCCACCGCCGCCATCGATCCGGAGTACCGCGCCGAAGTGGCGGCCGTCAGCATCAACGCCTGCCGCAAGCAGGGGCTGGTGGCGGCGGGCTTCTTCAGCGACACCACCGGCTTTGAAACGGTGGCCAACTCGAACGGCGTGTTCGGCTACCAGACCTTGAGCAATCTTGGCTTCACCGTGACCACCCGCACCGAGGACGGCCGCGGTTCCGGCTGGGCCACACGCTCGGCCACCGATGCCAGGAAATTCGACGCCCGCGAAGCGTCCGAGATCGCGATCGAGAAGGCGCTGAAATCGGTGGAGGCCAAGGCGCTGGAGCCGGGCCGCTACACGGTGATCCTGGAGCCGGCGGCGACGTCGGAAATCATCGGCCGCATGTTCGGCGCCTTCGACGCGCGCCGCGCCGATGAGGGCCGCAGCTTCCTGTCGAAGAAGGGCGGCGGCAACCGCCTGGGTGAGAAGCTGTTCGACGAGCAGGTCAACGTATGGGCCGACCCGTGGGACAAGGACGTGCCGGTGCTGGCGTGGGACGACGCCTCGATGCTGGCGCGCGAGCGTACGGACGTGATCAAGGGCGGCAAGGTGGCGTCGCTCGACTACACGCGCTACTGGGCCGAGAAACAAGGCCAGCGCGCGTCGGGCCGCCACGGTAACATGATCATGGCCGGCGGCGGCAAGTCGACCGAGGAACTGATCGCGTCGACCAAGAAGGGCGTGCTGGTCACGCGCACCTGGTACATCCGCATGGTCGATCCGCAGTCGCTGCTGCTGACGGGCCTCACGCGCGACGGCACCTTCTACATCGAGAACGGCAAGATCAAGCATCCGATCAAGAACTTCCGCTTCAACGAAAGCCCGGTGTCGATGCTGAACAATATCGATGAACTGGGCAAGCCGGTGGTGATCGGCGGCGACGAGGTGCGGTTCCAGATGCTGATCCCGCCGATGAAGGTGCGCGACTTTAACTTCACCTCCCTGTCGGACGCGGTGTAAGGCAGGGCCGTGGCCAACTACGATTTCTACTTCACCCGCCTGACCTACGAGTCGGGCGACTGGGATGTCGATATCCGCATGCCGAGCAACGTGCTTAACTCGCTGGTCGAATACACGACCTTGCGGGTCGATCCCGTCGAGCGCATCGTCGCGCTGTCGGACGCGAAGATGCTGGAGGCGCCGTTTTGCTACTTCGCCGGCCACAAGCTGGTGCAGTTCACGCCGGCCGAGCGCAAGAATCTGGAGCGCTACATCAAAGGCGGCGGCTTCCTGTTCGTGGACGACTGCAACCACGACATCGACGGCCTGTTCGCCAAATCGTTCGAGGCCGAAATCGCCCGCATCTTCGGGCCGAAGGCGCTGCACAAGATCCCGAATACGCATCCGGTGTATTCGAGCTTCTTTCATTTCGACGGCCCGCCCAACACCAGTGTGGAGCTCAACGGCTGGGGCGACGATCTGGTGCACGACTACCTGAAGGCGGTGGAAGTCGGTGGCCGCGTGCGGCTTTTGTACAGTAACAAGGACTACGGCTGCGAGTGGGACTACGACTTCCGCAACAAGCGCTGGCTGGTGGTCGACAACACCCGCTTCGCGGTCAATATCATTCAATATGCGTTGGGAGCCTGATCTTGGATAGTGCAATCGCCTGGAGCGAAAATGAAATCGGCGCGTTGAGCGCCAAGGTGGCGGCGCTGAAGGCGAGCATGTCCCGTGTGATCATCGGCCAGGAAAACGTGATCGATTCGCTGATCATTTGCCTGCTGGCCGGCGGCCACGCGCTGGTGGAAGGCGTGCCGGGATTGGGCAAGACGCTGCTGGTCAAATCGCTGTCGCAGGCGACCGACATGGACTTCCATCGCGTGCAGTTCACGCCGGACCTGATGCCGTCCGATATCGTCGGCACCGAGATATTGGAAGAGGACCATGCCACGCGCAAGCGCGAATTCCGCTTCCAGCAAGGGCCGGTGTTCACGCAGGTGCTGCTGGCCGACGAGATCAACCGCGCACCGCCGAAGACGCAATCGGCGCTGCTGGAGGCGATGCAGGAACGCAGCGTGACCTTCGCCGGCCAGACGCACAGGCTGCCCAAGCCTTTCTTCGTGCTGGCGACGCAGAATCCAATCGAGCAGGCCGGCACCTATCCGCTGCCGGAAGCGCAGCTGGACCGCTTCCTGCTGCGCATCGACGTGGTGTATCCGACCGAGGAAGAGGAGATCGCGATGGTCTCCGCCACCACCCACGCCGGCCTCAAAGACGCGGACCCGGTGATGGACGTGGCGACGCTTCTGCGCCTGCAGCAGCTGGTGCGCGACATCGAAATCGGCGACCACCTGCTGGCCTACGCCACGCGCTTGGTGCGCGCCACGCGGCCTGCATTGACGACGGTGCCAGCGGTGAAGAAGCATGTGGGCTGGGGCGCGGGACCGCGCGCGGGGCAGGCGCTGGTGCTGGCCTCCAAGGCGCGCGCGCTGATGCACAACCGCCTGGCGGTTACGCGCGAGGACATCGGCGAGATGCTGCTGCCGGTGCTGGCGCATCGCGTGATCCGCAACTTCGAGGCAGAGGCGGACGGCGTGGCGATCGCCGACATCCTGCTGGCGCTGCGCGAGCATATCCGCCCCGATTAAGCCGCGATGCAATCGACTTTCAAACCGTCCGCGCCGGGGACGTCCTCACCTGCCGCCGCCATGACGGCGATGATGGCGCAGACCAAGGACCTGGACCTGGTGATCCGCCACGTGCTGGCGGGGCTGGGCCACGGCCTGCACGCGGGCCGCGAGCGCGGCGCCGGCGTCGAGTTCTCCGAGTACCGCGCCTATGCGCCGGGCGACGAGTGGCGCCGCGTCGACTGGAAACTGCTGGCGCGGGCCGACCGCTACTTCGTCCGCGAGGCGGAGCGCGACAGCCACGTCGCCACCTGGTTGTGGCTGGATGCCAGCGCGTCGATGGCGGAGCCCAGCCGCGAGATCAACGGTGTCGACAAGCTGTGGTTCGCGCGCACGGTGCTGGCCTGTGTGGCGGCCATCGCGCAGCGGCAGGGCGATGCCTTCGGACTGGTGGTGTGCAGCGGCGGCAAGGTCGAATTCACGCAAGCCTCGCGCGGGCCGCGCCAGTTGCAGCGCGTGCTGGCGCAGCTGGCCAAGGCCAGGCCTGAAGGCGGCCTGCCCAGCGCCGAGGTGCTGAAGGCGAACCTGCACTTCGCCCGTGCGCCAAGTCTGATTTTCGCCGCCAGCGATTTCCTCGACTGGCCATCGCCGCTGAGCGAAGCGCTGCTGCGCCTGCGCAGGCTGCGGCATGACGTGCGGCTGCTGACCTTGCGCACGCAGGCGGAAGTCGATGCCAGCTTCAAGGCCGGCGCGGCCTACCGCGATCCGGAGCGGAGCGATGGCCTGCACCGCATGACGAACGCCGATCGCGAAAGCTACAGGCAGCAGAGCCGCGCGCATTTCGACGCGGTGGCGACCAGCTGCCGTCAAAACAATATCGTCCACTACGAGGCGCGCATCGAGCAGCCTCTGGGCGGCGTGCTGCGCAGCTGGTTGCAGCTGGCCGGAGCACGCGCAAGATGATGCTGAGTTCTTATCCCTTGTGGTGGCTGGCGTTGCCGGTGCTGCTGCTGCCGGTGTGGTGGCATCGGCAGAAGCGCCAGCGTTTGAAGGCGGAGCCGCTGGCGACGGCGCGCTTCCTGCCACCGGCCGCGCCGGAGCAGCTACGCGTCTGGAGATGGCGCGACCGCTTGTTGCTGCTGGTGCGCTGTCTGATGTTGGTGGCGCTTATCGCCTGGCTGGCCGCGACCATCTTCCCCTGGCGCGGCGACACCGTGCTGCTGGACGCCGGCGCCGACAAGGCCTGGGCAGAGCAGCAGATCGCCGCCGCCGGCATGAGCGCCGCGCAGCGCATAGAACTGCCGCAGAACGGCCTGCAATGGCTGCGCCAGCACGAGCGCGATTGGCGCCCTGGCGCGCGCTTGCTGATCGTTGCCCGTGACGGGCAGGTGGCGATGCCTGCGCGCGTGCCGCCGTTCAGCCACCAGATCGACCTGCGCACCAAGCTGTCGCCTGCGGTCATGGCCACAGTCACGCCGGGCGCCTCCACCGCCGCAGCCTCCGCGCCAGATACCTCCGCCGTCGCCACCGCCGCGCCGGCCGCACCTGTTGTGCCGCTGCGGGCCGGGCGCCACATCGTGCTGGCCGGCGCGCAGGAGCAGGGCGCCGCCTGGCGCTCGTTGTTCGCCGCCTTTGATCGCGCCGGCGATGGCGCCGATCGCTACACGCTCGCCGCTGAACCAACCGCCACGACAGAGCTGATCGTATGGGAATCCCCAGCCGCGCCGCCCGCCGGCTGGCACACCCCGCACTGGTGGCTCACTGCGCCAAGCGCCGCGTTCCCCGAACTGGCAAACGCCTCCACACTGACCATCAACGGCCTCACACTGAAATACGCCGACTCCCCGCGTGGCCGCCTGTGGACCTCCGACGCCTTCCCTCCACGCGACGCCGATACCGCGCGCGCCCTCTACGAAGCCTGGCAGCAGCTAAGCCCAGCCCCCGCGCCGGCCTACCCGATGCCATCGCAAACACTGGGCGTCGCCCGCAGCGCGCTGCCCGCCATTACCGACGCCAAGCCCGCCGCCTGGCTCGCGCTTGCCTTGCTGGCGCTGTTTTTACTCGAACGGATACTGAGCCATGCACGGCGAAGCTGACACCCTGCGCCGCCACTTGTGGGCCGCCATCCTGCGCCGCCGCGCCCCCCAATGGCTGGCGACACTGGCGCCGCTGGCCGCCGCACTGCTCCTGCTGCATGCAGCCCGCCCGCTGGTAATCGCGGCCCTGCTGCCGTGGGCTGTCTGGCTGGCCGTCGACATCTACCGCTGGCGCCAGCGCATCAAGCGCGAATGGGCCTCCTGGCTGAACGCCGCCATCCCCGCACTGGAAGACAGCAGCACTTTGCTGGCCGCCGACGCCACCACCCCTATCGCCAGGCTGCAGCAGCAACGCCTGCAAGCCCGCCTCGCCTCCGTGCTGGGCGACGAAGACTACCGCCGCATCGCCCGCAAGCGCGTGCGCATCGGCTTCCTGCCCATCCTGCTCAGCCTTGCCGCAGCAGGCGCCGCATGGGGCTACCACGGCAAGCAGACCGCCGCCAGCGTGCCCGCCGCAGCCAGCCAGGCCGCAAAACCCATCGTCGACGGTGAAATCTACCTGCGCGTAACGCCGCCGGCCTACACCGGCGCCAAGACATTTGAAACCGCCGCCCGCGACATCCAGGTGCCGCAATTTTCCGAGGTGCGCTGGTGCGTGCGCAACCCCAGCGGCGCGCAACCGGCGGTGGAACTGGGCGACGGCGTCAGCCTGCCCGTCACCGAAGCTTGCGCGATGAAGCGCGTGGAAGAATCGCTGTTCTGGCGCGCACGCGGCAAGAACGGCGCTCGCTACAACGTCCGCGTCACGCCCGACCAGGCGCCGCAAGTGACCATCGTCGAGCCGAACGAATTGATACACATCCTCTCCAAGGATGCGAAGGCCGTGCAAATCTCCGTCAACGCCCGCGACGATTACGCCATCGTCCGCGCCAGCCTGCATATGACGCTGGCGCGCGGCAGCGGCGAGAACATCCGCTTCAGCGACCGCGAAGTGCCGCTGCCGCAATCGGTCGATCCGAAAATCCGCAACTGGAAAAAACAATGGACGCTGTCGGAGCTGGGCATGGAGCCGGGCGATGAACTGTATTTCTTCGTGCGCGCCACCGACAACTCGCCGGACAACCCGCATACCACCCAATCGCCGACCTACACGCTGCGCCTGCCCGCGCCGGAAGCGGAAAGCCTGGATGCCACAGCGCTGCCATCGCTGGCCAAACCGGAAAACCTGCGCAGCCAGCGCCAGATCATCATCGACACCGAACAGCTGGTGGCCGACATGCAGGCCCACCCCAACATGCCGGCGGCCACGGTGCGCGCGCGCAGCGAATCCATCGCGTCGGATCAGGCCAGCCTGCGCCTGCGTTACGGTCAGTTCCTCGGCGAAGAATCCAGCCTGTTCGGCGATGAGCACGACCACGAAGGCGAAGAACACCACGGCGGCAAGGCGGCCTTCGGCAGCGAGATGTCGGTGCTGAAGGAGTACGGCCACGCGCACGATCAGGAGGACAACGCCACCATCTTCGATCCCAAAACCAAGGCGATACTGAAACGCGCACTGTCCGCCATGTGGGACGCGGAAAAGTCGCTGCGGGCGATATCGCCCAAGCCCGCGCTGCCGCCCGAGTACAAGGCGCTGGACGCGATCAAGGAATTGCAGGCAGCGGAGCGCATCTACCTGCACCGCACCGCCTTCGTTCCGCCGGCGCTGAAGGAAGAGAAACGCATGAGCGGCGACATCGTCGGCGTGTTGAGCTACAAGCGCGCACAGGGCACCGCCGGCGACACGGTGCCGGCCGAAGTGCGCGAACTGGTGCAAGCCCTGTCGCAGGACGGCGCGCTGCCGGCCCTGTGGAGCAAGACCGCGCGCGACACCATCGCCACCCGCATCGCCGACCCGGAACAGAAACTGAGCGCACAACGCGCGGTGCAGGACGTGCAGGATGGCTGCGCCGCCTGTCGCGGCGAATTGCGCGCATGGCTGCGCGGCACGCTGACGGACGCCCCGGTGCTGCTGCAAGCGCGGCCATCGACGGACACGCCGTTCCGTCAGGCCTGGAGCGGTAAGGAGCCGTCGAAATGATGAACATGGAGTTGACGGCCATCGCCGTACCTGCGGCGTCGCTGATCGCCGGCGCAGTCAGCGCCGTGCTGTATGGCCGCAAGCGCAAGTGGATCAATGCCGCGCTGGTGGTGGTGGCATCGTCGTCGCTGGCGGTCGCATTGGCCGACATCCGTTTGCCGGAGTCTGGCGAGAATATCGCGAAGGTGACGACCGACGCATCCGGCGGCATCAGCGAAGCATCGCTGTTGGCGATCACACGCGCCCACACCATCGCCCTGAGCGGCGACGGCCTGCGCGATGCGGAGTGGCGCGACCTGCCAGCGCGCCGCGTGCAGTGGACCCCAGCCGCAGCGGACCTGCTCTGGCTGGACTTCCCTCGTTCGATATCGCTGGGCCGCGTCTTCACATTGACGGTGCGCCGCGCACAGGCGCAGGCGGGATGGCGCTTGCAGCTGCTGGCCGAGAACAAGCAGGTGCTGGCGGATTCCAATCTCTCCGGCGTGAACACGTCGTCACTAAGCGTGCAATGGCTGCCGCCCGTGACGGAAGCCATGGTGTTGCAGGCGCGCCTGCTGGACGCCGCCGGCAAGGTCATCGCCCAAGGTCCGATACCATTGCAGGTAAAAGAGCCGACACCTTTGCAGATACAGGGCCGCTTCGACGCACCATCGTTCGACGCGCGCGCACTGAACCAGCTGCTGGCCGACGGAAACGCGGTGCTGGACTGGAGCGTCACGCTGGGCAAGGCCGTGGCACGCAGCGAAACCGCGCGCGCGCCATTGACGGCGCCGAGCGCGGTGTTTGTCGATGCCGCCTACGTGGAACACATGAATCCTTCCGCGCGCGGCGCGCTGCTGGCGCAGACCCGGCAAGGCATACCGCTGGTGGTGCTGGGCGCGAACGCCGCCGATGCCGGCATGTGGCAGCGCGAGTTCGGCCTGCGCCTGCATCCGCAATCGCCCACCACGGAGAAGGAGGACACGCGCCAGTTCACCATCGCCGGCGCCGTGCTGGCGATGCCGCCGGCCGCCTTGAATCCCGACGATAATGCCGCCGCGCCATGGTCCGTCGCCGCACGCGACAGCAGGAAGCAGCCCTGGCTCTGGCAGCGCGATTTGCAGCAAGGCCGCGTGGTGTGGATAGGCGTATCGGATTGGCACCGTTATGCCATCGCCGCGCCGCAAGCGCTGGCCTTGTGGTGGCAGGGCGCGATGGACAAGATCGCGCTGGCCAGCGTGCAGAAGGCCGGCTGGCAGATAACCGATCCGATGCCGCTGCCCGGCTTGCGCAACGAGATCTGCGCGCAGGGCGTGAAGCCCGGCGCGGCGTTGGATGTAGCGGGAGCCGCGCAGCTGCAGTTGCAGGCGCGTGCCGACAAGGCGGAAGCGGCATGCGCCGGCGTGTGGCCGCAGAAGGCCGGCTGGATGACGTTCACGGCGGCCGGGATGCCGGAACAGGGCAGGGAGTACGTCTACAGCCGTTCCGACTGGCCTGACTGGCAGAAGGCGCTGCGCCGCGAAGCCACGACGCTTTACGCCGCGCGCGCCGCCGGCGCCACCGCCGGCGCAGCGGCCGATACGCCGGGCCGTCCGCTGCCGGCCGCGCCGTTCGCGATCTTGTTCGCGCTTTCCATGCTGGGACTCTGGTGGCGCGAGCAGCGCAGCTGACGCAAGCCGTTCCTCACCGCAGCCGGTGCGCCCACTGCACGATGCGCTCGGCGACAGCCGGATCGCTGACGGTGTCGAGCGCCATCGACTGCATCGGCGGCATGCCGGGCGGCGCGACTTTGTAGAAGTGGGTCAGCTCGGGGAAGCGCGCCAGCTCGGTCGGCGCGGCGCCGCGCGCCGCGTACAGGCGATCCGCGTGCACCGGCGACACCGACGCATCCCTTCCGCCCTGGACGATCAGCACCGGCTGGCGCACGCGCGCCAGCTCGGCCGCCGGATCGACGCGATCCGTGCTGCGCAGGTAGGCCACGCTGAAAGTGGGCATGGACGCCAGCATGGCCGTTTGCGGATTCGTTTGCGCGCCGGTCGGCAGCGGCTCGCCGGCGCGGATGGCAGCGATGGTCTGGTCGTACATGGTCATGTCGGCGCCGGCTCCAGCAGGCGTCATCGCCACCAGCTGTTCGCGCATCAGATCGAAGATGGGCGAGGAAGGTCCGGACAGCATCACCACGCCGTCGATGGCCTGTCCATCCGGCCCGCTGGCCAGCATGGACGCCACCAGCGCGCCCTCGCTGTGGCCGGCCACGATGACGGGATGCGCCGGCGCGGCCCTGCGCAGCAACACCAGGCCGGCCGCCGCCACGTCGGTGCGGGTCGCGAAGTCCGCATGGCGGGCGGCGGCCTGCGGGTCCACCGTGCGCGAGCCGGTGCCCGGCCCGATCTTCGCCATCCTCAGCACCGCGAAGCCGCGCTGGCTCAGTTGCGCCGCCAGGTCCGCATACAGATGCGGCTTGATGTTCATGGTGGGGTAGTTGCCGTCCACGTCGCTGAAAAGTGAACCCGGCAGCAAAAGCACCGCGCCCTGTGCCTTCCCGGCCGGGAAGGTGAGGCGGCAGACGATTTCCACGCCGGCGACGGTGACGACTTCGTCCCGCTCGCGCAGCGACGCAGCGCCGGCACCGGCGGCCGGCGCGACGATGGACATGGCGAGCGCACCGGCGAGGGCGGCCTTCGCAATCTGTTGGAGCTTACGCATGATGATCCTTTCCTGGTAAAGCACCAAGACTGAAGTATCACGTCACGTTAGAGTCAAACAGATTTCGTTACCACTTCTGCCAGCCCACCACATAGGCCGGCGCCGCATGGCCGCAGGCTGGATCGGCGATAGGCTTCATCGCCACGCGCTCGAACGGCAGCACGCCCGCCCACACCGGCCAGCTCATGTCCTCCTCGTCGTCCTCCGGGCCGCCGGCGCGCATCTTGCAGGCCGCCTCGTCGAGCGCGACGCGCATGATGGTGGTGGCCGCGTATTCCTTGTCCGACCCCGGGCGGATATCGGCCTGGCGGCCCGGCGCCAGCTTCTCCATGAACGCTTCCATCGTGCGGCGACGCTCGCCCTCGTCCGCCACGACCTCGAAGCGGCCGTAGACCATCGCCGAGCGGTAGTTCATCGAATGGTTGAACGCCGAACGCGCCAGCACCAGGCCGTCGAGGTGCGTGATGGTCACGCAGGTCTCGCTCTCCGTCAATCGCTTGAGCATGCGGCTGCCGTTGGAACCGTGGATGTACAGGTGGTTCCCCTCGCGCCAGCAGGCGGTTGGAATGCAGTGCGCACCCTTGTCGTCGGCGAAGGCGATGTGGCACAGGTAGGCGTCGTCGATGATCGCGTGCAGGGTCGCGGTGTCGTAATGCGCGTTGGTCGGAATGCGGCGGACGCGGGTGCGTTCGCTCGGTGCGGCGTGGCTTGCTGGTTCGGTCATGATCTCCATCCAAAAAGGTTGAAGCCGCAATATAATGGCTGGCTGGCTCCTTAAACAGGTCCAGCAACCATCATTTTCATGGAGCCACGAATGGACTTTGCCTTGCTGATCGACGGCTACGCCGCGCAGAACCGCCATCGCGGCTGGCCGCGCCAGCGCATGCTGCACGAATGCCTGCGCGCGGCGATCCGCAACGGCACGCTGGCGGCGGGCACGCGGCTGGCCGCGTCGCGCGCGCTGGCCGAGGAGCTGGGCCTGGCCCGCAACACCGTGCTGTACGCCTACGAGCAGCTGGCCAGCGAAGGCTTCGTCACCACCGACCGGCGCGGCACCGTGGTGGCCGCCGTGGCGCCCGACCGCAAGCCCGCCGCGCAGCGGCAGGCGGCCGCGCCGCAAGCCGGCCTGTCGCAGCGGGCGCGGTCCCTGCGCCCGCCGCAGGGACCGGCCGAGATGATGGGCGCCTTCGTGCCCGGCGTGCCGGCGCTCGACCATTTTCCGCTGACGCTGTGGCGCCGCATGCTGGAACGCGCATGGCGCGCGCTGACCGTGGAGCAGCTCAACTACGGCGACCCGGCCGGCGAGCCGCAGCTGCGCGAAGCCATCGCCGACCATCTGCGCGCCGCGCGCGGCGTGGTGTGCGAGGCGGCGCAGGTGTTCATCACCGACGGCACCCAGAGCAGCCTGGATCTGTGCGTGCGCGCGCTGGCCGACGTCGGCGACACCATCTGGATCGAGAGCCCCGGCTACGGCGGCGCGCTGGCGGCGGCGCGCGCGGCCAGCCTGAACGTGGCCGGCATCGAGGTCGACGACGAGGGCATCGCGCCCACCGCCGCCGACTGGCTGCTGCGGCCACCGCGCCTGGTCTACACCACGCCGTCGCACCAGTACCCGGTGGGCAGCGTGCTCAGTCTGCGCCGCCGCATGGCGCTGATCGCCGCCGCGCGCGACGCCGGCGCCCTGATCATCGAGGACGACTACGACAGCGAATTCCGCCACGACGGCGCGCCGCTGTCGGCCATGCAGGGCCTGGCGCCGGACGCGCCGGTGGTCTACCTGGGCACCTTCAGCAAGACCATGTTCCCGTCGCTGCGGATCGGCTTCGTGGTGGTGCCGCCGTGGCTGGCCGACGACTTCGCCCGCATGCGCGCGCAGTCGTCCGCGCGCGGGCGTGTGGCCGAGCAGCTGGCGCTGGCGGAGTTCCTGCGCAGCGGCCAGTTCGCGCTGCACCTGCGCCGCATGCGGCGGCTGTACCGGCAGCGGCGCGACGCGCTGGTGGCGGCGCTGGAGCGGCATCTGGGATCGGTGGCGACGGTGCACGGCGGTTCGGCCGGCATGCACCTGGCGCTGCGCTTCACGCAGGCGCACCTGGACGACCACGCGATCAGCGCGCAGGCGCTGGAGCACGGCATCGTGGCCGAGGCGCTGAGCGGCAAGGACACGCAGGGAACGTCGGGCTGGAGGGGCCTGATGCTCGGCTACGCACAAGTGCCGGCCGAGCAAATGGAGGGACTGGTCAAACAGTTGGCGGCGATACTGCACCTGGCGGCCTTCGCCGCCAACCGTTCAGGACGACATTAGAACGCGGTGTCGGCGCGCACGTACATCGAGCGGCCGTTCACGCCGATCGGGCAGGTTTCCCAGCAGCGGGTGAAGCCCAGTTTCGGGAAGTTGCCGCCGTTGGTCCACTCGGACGGCAGCTGGTTGAACATATTGTTCACGCCGATGCTGAAGAAGGTGCGCTTGGTGTAGGCGTAGCGCACCGAGGCGTCCACCAGCCACTTGGCGTCCCACTTCTGCAGGGGGCTGAAGTTCTCCGCTTCCACCTCGCCGTAGTAGTTGGCGCGGGTGTTCAGGTTCCACTGGCCGGCGGTGTAGTCGGCCGCCACCACGTGGTGCTTGCGCGGCTGGCCGTGTTCGATCAGGGTCACCTGCGACTTGTCGAACAGCTGCTCGCCGGTCAGCACCGACGACGTCGAATGACGCTTGGTGACTTCGGTCTTGTTGAAGCCCAGCTGGCCGGACAGCACCAGGGTCGACGCCGCGAACTTCGAGGTGTGCTCGGCCACGATGTCCAGGCCGCGCGTGCGGGTGTCGACCGCGTTGGTGAAGAACTGCGCCTGGCCCACGCCCAGCGGCTTGAGGATGTTGGCGATCGGGCCGCCGTTGGCCTCAGGTGCGATCTCGCTCGAGAACACGATGCGGTCCTTGATCTTGATCTCGTACAGGTCGGCGGTCAGCGACATGTTCTTCGCCGGACGCAGCACCATGCCGACGCTGCCGCTGGTCGAGGTCTCCTCTTTCAGCGGCGCGATGCCGAAAGCCCGGGTGACGGCGCTGCCCTGGCGCGCGGTCAGGGTTTCGGTCAGCACGCCGTTGTTCAGGTTGGTCGACACGGAGCTGTAGAACTCCTGCTGCACGCTCGGCGCGCGGAAGCCGGTCGACAGGCTGCCGCGGAAGCCGATTTGCTTGGTCGGGTCGAAACGGGCGCTCAGCTTGCCGGTGACGGTGCTGCCGAAGTCCGAGTATTTTTCGTAGCGCACGGCGCCGGCCAGGGTCAGGTTGTCGACCGGCTTGTGTTCGGCGTCCAGGAACAGCGCGATGTTGTGGCGGCCCGAGTCGACCGCGGTGGCCGGCGTGTAGCCGGGGAAGCCCTGGATGCCGGAGGCGGCCGTGGCGCCGCTCGGGGTCTTGATGACGATGGCCGGGTTGTTGGTGCGGCCGTACTGGTAGGAGACCGGGTCGCCGGCGACGATCTGGTAGTTGTCGGCGCGGTATTCGAAGCCGGTGGCCAGGAAGATGCTGCCGTCGCCGACCTTGACCGGGCCCTTGACGTCGGCGTTGAAGGTCAGCTGGTTGAACTTCAGCGTGCCGGTGTTGGCGTCGCGCGGCGATTCGCCGTAGATGCTGCCGTCGGCCTTCTTCTCCCACCAGTAGCTGACGTTGACGCTGTCCGACTCGTGGAAACCGAGCTCGCTGGCGCCGTAGTTGATGCTGACGTCGGCCTTCCAGTCGTTGGCCAGGTCGCGGCGGTAGCCGAAGGCGAACGAGGCGTCCTTGATGTCGGTGTGGATGGCCGGCAGGTAGCCGTTCGGCGCGATCGACGGGATGGTGCGGTCGTCGCCGGCCGAGCGGAAGAAGCCGTACGAATCGCTCTTGCGCTTGGAGACGCCGCCGAAGGCGTAGAACTCGCTGGCCTTGTCGATCGGCAGGCCGGCGTTCCACCACAGGTAGCCGTCCTTGGTGTTGCTGTCGCCGATGTGCTGGGTCACGCGCGGCGGATTGACGCGCAGCGAATCCGGGCCGGCGCGGTTGGTCTCGCCGCGCTTGCGCGCCTCGGCGGTCAGGTTGATGAAGCCGCCGTCCTGGCCCAGCGCGAAGCCGGTGTTGGCGGTGCCCGAGTACAGGTCGCCGTCGCCTTCGGAGGTGGTGCCGTAGCTGCCGCTCAGCTGGGTCTCGTTGACCTGCGACTTGAGCACGATGTTGATCACGCCGGCGATCGCGTCCGAGCCGTACTGGGCGGCGGCGCCGTCGCGCAGCACCTCGATGTGGTGGATGGCGCCCAGCGGGATGGCGTTGATGTCGGTGCCGGCCGAGCCGCGGCCGATGGTCTGCTGCACGTTAACCAGCGCCTGCTGGTGGCGGCGCTTGCCGTTGACCAGCACCAGGACCTGGTCGGGGCCGAGCGAGCGCAGCGTGGCGGGGCGGATCGAGTCGGTGCCGTCGCTGATGAAGGTGCTGGAGAAGTTGAACGACGGGTCCAGCGTCTGCAGCAGCTTGCCCAGCTCCAGCGGGCCGGCGGTCTGCATGTCCTTCAGGCTGATCAGGCCGACCGGGGCCGAGGTGTCGAGCGCGGTCTTGGCGACCGAGCGCGAGCCCAGCACAACCACGGTTTGTTCGGGGGCCGCCGCGGTGTCGGCGGAGGCGGTTTGGGCGCTGCCCTGGCCTGCGGCCAGCAGCAGGATCGCGCTGGCGACCAGTGTTCGTTTGAAGTGCGGTGCTCTTGTCATGTATCTCTCTCGTTGTTGTGGACGCGCGCGGATAGCACGGGCGAGAAAAATACTAGCGTGGCGGCGAACTGAGCGGCAACGCGGCATGCACCATCATGTTGCAAATTCTGCACATTCGACAATATTGCGTGCGTTATCTGACAACTTGTCGTAATCTGACCGACGGGCCACGGCAAAAGCGCGCCAAACTGTGGCGCGGGTGCATCATTATGGTGCTTTACTGCTGGTCCAGCATCCAGCCCTTCAAGCCGTTGACCCAGGACTTGGCCGGCAGGTTCAGGCTCTTCTTGATGGCGCCGGCGCGCTCGTACAGCACGCTGAAGTCCAGCACCGGCGAGTGCTTGAAGGCGATCACCACGATGTTGGCGTCGTGCACCTCGGGCAGCCAGACCACGGCGTCGAACACCAGTTCCATCGCCTGCAGGTTCTTGTCGTAGTTGGCGAAGTCGCCGAACACATTGGTGGTCATCATGCCGCCGTCGCGCAGGCAGTCGAAGCAGGCCTGGTAGAACTCGGGCGTGTCGAGCACCGGGCCGCGCGCCTCCTCGTCGTACAAGTCCACCTGCAGGATGTCGACGCTGCCGTGGTTGGCCGGGTCGAGCACGAAATCCATGGCGTTCATTTCCAGCACGTTCAGGCGCTCGTCGTTGGGCGGCAGGCCGAACTGCGCGTGGCAGATGGCGATCACGTTGGGGTTGAGCTCGACCGCCGTCACGCGCGCGCCGGGCAGGCGGCGGTAGCAGAACTTGGTCAGCGCGGCGCTGCCCAGGCCCAGCTGCACGATGTGGCGCGGCTGGTCGTTGAAGAGCAGCCACATCATCATCATCTGCACGTATTCGAGCTCGATGTTGTCCGGCTTGGCCAGGCGCATGGCGCCCTGCACCCAGGAGGTGCCCAGGTGCAGGCTGCGCACGCCCTGGTATTCGGTGATGGTGGCGGGAGGGTGGCCGGGCGCGTCGAAGCGGGCGGCGGAGGCGGGGATCTTGGACATGGCATAGTTTACCAGCCCGCGCGGGATAAAAAAAAGACGCCGCAGCGTCTTTTTGAGGGGAGGGGAATCAGGATCGGCGCCGGCGCGCCACCAGGCCCATCAGCGCGAGGCCGCCCAGCAGCATGCCGTAGGTGGCCGGCTCCGGCACCGCCGAGGTGACGTCCAGCGTGCCGGCATAGCTGGCCGTGCCGAAATCCATGCCCTTGATGGTCAGCGTGATCAGGCCGCTCACCGGCACGCCGAAGAAGGCGCTGCCCGAGACAAAGCCGTTGGTGACGGTCAGCGGGTTGCCGTTGATATCGGCCCCGGTGAAGTTCAACATGGTCGGCGGCGAGGCCGAGAAGTTGACGAAGTTGGCAAAGAAGCCCTGCGCCGTGCCCGGCAAGCCGGAGTACGAGAACGTATAGGTGTCGGTGAACGCCAGTCCATCCTTGTGCGTGGTGCCGAACGAGATGCTCCAGTCGCTCGGCCCGCCCGCCATGGCAACGACTGCCGGCGTATAGTTGTTGGCCAGAGCGCCTCCTGCCGCTGCGGCCATGATCCCGGCTGCCAATATTGATTTTAATTTCATATTATCCCCGCGAAATATCAGACTAAATACATGAAACCCGGTGCTACCCATGCAAAGTACGCCCGGCAATTTTCGATGTCAATTGGCTATTTTCTGATCGTGCTGCGAGCTCCGATAGCGCTTTCCTACCACACGGGCTGGACAATAAATAATTTCTACTAATCAATTTCTGTTATGCAAATTATCAACACAATTTCAAATTTGTAATGATGGATTAGTTGTTGGCTGACGACACCGGCAGGATCAAGGTCACGCTCAGGCCGCCGCCGTCGCGGTTGGCCAGCGTGATGCGGCCGCCGTGCGCCTCGGCGATCTCGCGCGCCAGCGCCAAGCCCAGGCCGGTGCCGCTGCGTTTGGTCGAGTAGAACGGCACCAGCGCGTTGGTCAGCACCGTGTCGCTCATGCCGGGGCCGCGGTCGTGCACGTCGATGCGCACCGCGCCGTGCAGGCGCCGCACCTCCAGGCTGACGTCGGCGGCCGGCGAGCCGGACTCGTGGGCGTTCTTGAGCAGGTTCAGCAGCGCCTGCTCCAGCTGCGAGGGATCGAAGGCGCACGCCTCCTCGGGCGGCGTGCCGCTCACCGTGAAATCGACCTGGGCCGCCAGCTGGGCCAGGAAGGCCGGCCAGGCCTGCAGCTCCAGCCGCGGCGTCGGCAGCTTGGCGAAGCGCGCATAGCCGAGGATGAAGCTTTCCAGGTGGCGGGTGCGCTCCTCGATGGTGGCGAGGATTTGCGGCAGGCGCTCGGTCTGGCCGCGCCGCACCAGCTCGGCGCCGGAGTGGGCCAGCGAGGTCAGCGGGGCGAGCGAATTGTTCAGTTCGTGGCTGATCACGCGGATGACTTTTTTCCAGGTCTGCACCTCCTGCCGGCGCAGCTCCATGGTCAGCTGGCGCAGCAGCAGCAGCTCGTGCTTGCGGCCGTTGAGGTTGAAGCTGCGGCGCGCCAGGTGGTAGACCTCCTCCTCGTCCCCCTCGGCGCCGGCCTCGCGGGTGGTGAACAGGCCGTCGCCGCCGCGCGCCAGCGCCTCCAGCAGCGCCGGCGAGGCGTGCGCCAGGATGTCGTCGAGCCGGTGGCCCTCCAGCTTGCGGCCCTGGTGGAGCAGCTGGCGCGCCGCCACGTTGGCGTACACGATGGGGCCGGCCTCGCTCACCAGCAGCATCGCCACCGGCGTGTTCTGCACCATGGTGTCGAGCAGCAGCTCGCGCTGCACCAGGTCCAGGCGCTGCTGGCGCAGCACGTCGCCCAGCGCGTTGTGGGCCGCCACCAGGTCGCTCAGCTCGTCGTTCTGCGGCCAGTGCAGGCTGAACGAAAAGTCGCCGTCCTGGTAGCTGGTCACGGTGCCGGTCAGCGCGCGGAACAGCGACAGCATGTACTCCAGCTGGGCGCGGATGGTGATGATGGAGATCGGCAGCACGCACAGCAGGCACACCGCCAGCACCAGGCCCGGATGGCTGGGGAAGAAATGGGTCAGCGTCAGCGCGATCAGGATGCCGACCGTCAGCAGCGTGCCGACCAGCGCGGTCCAGCGCGTGAGCAGCGAAAGGCGCATGCCCTGGCCGGCGGCGCGCATCAGGGGCGGGCGATGCCCAGCCGCTCCATGCGGCGGTACAGCGCCTGGCGCGACAGGCCCAGCTCGGCGGCGGCCTGCGCCACCACGCCGCCGGCGCGGCTCAGCGCCAGGCCGATGGTGTCGCGGTCGGGCTCGCGCGCGCCGTCCTCGGCGAGGGCGCTGGCGGCGGCCGCCGGCAGGCCCAGGTCGGCGGCCTTGATGACGTCGCCCGTGGCCAGCAGGCCGGCGCGCGCCATCACGTTCTTCAGTTCGCGCACATTGCCCGGCCACGGGTGGGCCAGCAGCGCGGCCTGCGCCGACGGGTGCAGCTGCAGCTGCTGGTGGGCGCCGAGGAAGTGCCGGGCCAGCGGCAGGATGTCGGCCGGCCGCCCGGCCAGCGGCGGCAGCCGCAGCTCGATCACGTTGAGGCGGTAGAACAGGTCCTCGCGGAAGCTGCCGGCCCGTATCATGGCCTGCAGGTCGGCGTTGGTGGCGCTGACCACGCGCACCTTGACCTGGCGCTCGCGGTTCGAGCCGAGCCGCTCGAAGCGGCCGGTCTCCAGCACCCGCAGCAGCTTCATCTGTCCGGCCAGCGGCAGGTTGCCGATCTCGTCGAGGAACAGCGTGCCGCCGTCGGCAGCCTCGAACTTGCCCTCGCGCGCCTTGGACGCGCCGGTGTAGGCGCCGGCGTCGGCGCCGAACAGCTCGGCCTCGATCAGCTCGGCCGGCAGCGCGCCGCAATTCAACACCACGAAGGGGCCGTCGCGCACGGCGGAGTTGGCCTGTATGATCTCGGCGATGCGCTCCTTGCCGGTGCCGTTCGGCCCGGAGATCAGGACCGGGACGTCGGCGCGCGCCACCTGGCAGGCCAGGTGCACCACGCGCTCGGTGGCCGGGTCCTGCCACACCATGCCGCGCAGGTCGTAGCCGCGTTCGAGCTCGCGCCGCTGGCGCAGCTCGGTCTGCAGGCGCTGCTGCAGGGCCCGCTTGGCCTGGCCCAGCTCGATCAGATTGTGCACCGTGGCGATCAGGCGGTTGTCGTCCCACGGCTTGGCCAGGTAGTCGGCCGCGCCGGCCTTGACCAGGTCGACCGCCGCGTCCAGGTGGGTCCAGGCGGTCAGCAGGATCACCGGCAGCTCGGGATGGCGCTCGCGGATGGCGCGGAACAGCGCCGTGCCCTCCTCGCCCGAGGTGGTGTCGGCCGAGAAGTTCATGTCCTGCAGCACCAGGTCGACGCTGTGCTGTTCCAGCAGCGCCAGGCCGGCTTCGGGGGAGGCCGCGCGCAGCGCGTCGATGTCGTGCAGCGAGAACAGCACTTCAAGCGCGATGGCGACGGCGGCGTTGTCGTCGATGATCAATACGGTAGGCATGCCGTAAGCATAACATTGTCGCGGCATGCCCGGTGCGGCCAACATCGTCAGGCGCTGCGGGTGGCGGTGGCCGGCGAGATGCTGGCCGCACGCCAGGCCGGGCCGTACACGGCGATCACGCCCAGCGCCCAGAACACGGCGGCGCCGGCGACCAGGTAGCCGGCCGGCAGGCGCGCCATCTCCAGCTGGCTCACCAGCAGCTGGTTCAGGCCCAGCGCCAGCAGCACGCCGGCCGCCACGCCGACGCTGGTGATCATGAAGTTCTCGGTGACGAAGTAGCGCAGGATGTCGAGCCGGCGCGCCCCCAGCGCGCGCCGCACGCCGATCTGCTTGCGCCGCTGCGTGACCCACAGGCTGGCCATGCCGACGATGCCGCTGGCGGTGATCAGCAGCAGCAGCACGCTGACCGTCACCAGCATCCAGGCCAGCGCCTTGTCGGCGCGGTAGCGGTTGGTGCGCATGTCGACCATGGTGCGGGTCCTGACGATGATTGGGGTCGGCGAGGCGGCGCGCAGCGCCGCCTCGGCCTCCTTGATCACGCGGTCCAGCTGGCCCGGCTCGGCGCGCAGCGTGTAGCCGTCGGCGTCGTCGCCGGTCAGGCGCACCGGCACCAGCGTGGAGAACTCGCCGGTTTCGTCGATCTGGGCGCTGGGTGTCTGCAACTGGTCGACCACGCCGACCACGCGCGCGTCCTTGGCCTTCTCGCCGGTGCCGAAGTAGACGGTCTTGCCGATCACGCTGGCCTGGCCCGGCCACATCTTCTCGGCCAGCTTGCGGCTGACGATGACCACCTTGGGCATTTCATCGCTGGTGTTCTGGTCGATCTCCGGGATTTCGCCCGGCAGGAAATCGCGCCCCTCGACCAGGTGCAAGCCCCAGGTCTGTATCAGCGAATCGGGACCGTAGTAGGTGGTCGATTGCACGGTCGATTTGACCTGCTTGCGGTCCAGGGCCAGGCCGGTGTAGTTGCCCGAGCGCGACAGCGGCATCTGCGAGACCATGGCCACCGACAGCACGCCAGGCACGGCGCGCATCAGCGCCGTCTCGCGGTGCTGCACCGCCAGCTGGTCCTGGTGGCCGCCGTTCTTCAGGTGGCGGATCTGCAGGGCGAACACGTCCTGCTCGCGTTCCAGGCCGCTGGTGCGGGCCGACACGGCCTGGCGCACCTGCACGATGTGCAGCGCGTTGGCCAGGATCGCCAGGCTCAGCGCGACCTGGACGGCGACCAGCACCGGGCCGGTCTTGTTGCGCAACAGCGCGGAAAGGATGGGGCGGATTTCCATGGTGCGGCTCCGTTATTGAGATTTGAGTTGCAGCGCCGGCGTGACCTGGCAGGCGCGCCAGGTCGGCAGCAGGCCGGCCAGCACGGCCGCCAGCACCGCCAGCGCGAAGGTGGTCACCAGCATGATCCAGTCCATGTGGGCCACCACCGTCAGCGCCTTCGACTGCATGGCGATCAGCGCCAGCGCGCCGAAGGCCAGCACCAGACCGAGCGCGCCGCCGACCAGGCCGACCACCGTGGTCTCGATCAGGAACTGGTGGAAGATCTCGCGGCGCGAGGCGCCCAGCGCGCGGCGGATGCCGACCTCGGCGGCGCGCACCGAGAACTTGGCCAGCAGCAGGCCTATCGTGTTGACCAGGCACAGCACCAGGAAGCCGAACGCCAGCCAGGCCGACAGCTTGTTGTCGTTGCCGACCACCTTCATGTAGTCCAGCCACTCGCGCACGTCGTACAGCTTGTTGGGGGCATTGCGCTTGAGCCGGCCCAGCTTGCGCTGCTCGATGGCGTAGCTGTCGAGGAAGCTCTGCAGCTCGGCGCGGTCGCCGGCGCCGCGGGTCTCGATCCAGCCCTGGATCCAGGTGCACTCCGAGTCGATGAAGGCCTGGAAGCCGGGCGCCACGTCCTCGTTGCAGGTGGTGCTGCCGTTGCGCTGCATCTCGTGGCGGATGGCGCTGGTGAACGGAATGTACAGCTCGTCCTCCTCGCTGAAGGCGCCGTCCGGGCTGCCGAGGATGCGGTGGAAGCGCGGCACCACGTTCCAGGCGTCGAGCACGCCGACGATCTGGTACTGCAGGCCGGCCAGCGTCATGCGCTGGCCGACCGGGTCGGTGCTGCCGTACAGTTTTTCCGCCAGCCTGCGGCTCAGTACGACGACGTCGGCGCCGGCCTTGTCGTCGGCCGGGCTCCAGCCCTGGCCGTGCAGGAAGGGCGCCTCGAACATGTTGAAGAAGTCGCCGTACGGCGCCAGGCCGTGCGCGGTGAACACGCCGACATCCTTGCGCTGCGGCTCGACCGGCACGGCGATGCCGTAGATCGCGGTGCGGCGCTCGCCGACCTTGCTGTTGACCAGGTTGACGGCGTCGCGGTAGCTGAGCTGGCGGTCGCCGGGCGCGTCGCCCGGCTTGTAGCCTTCGACCGGGCCGTTGTCGACCAGCGGCACGAACAGGCGGTCGCTCTTGGACGGGATCGGGTCGCCCGACATCACGTGCAGGATGGTCAGCGTGGCCACGCTGGCGGCCACGCCGACGGCCAGGGTCAGCACCATCAGCGCGGTCAGGGCCGGGTTGCGGCGCAGGCTGCGCAGGCCCAGCAGGAAGTAGTAGTGGAACATGCGGCGCTCCTTATGCGACATGGGTTTTGCCGTCGGCGTTGGCGTGGGAGTTCGCATCGAACAAGGTCGGCGCCTTGCGCACCAGGTCCGACACCTGGCCGTCGATGATGTGGACGTTGCGCTGCGAGCGCACCGCCAGCTCCGGGTCGTGGGTCACCATCAGGATGGTCGTGCCCTGGGCGTTGATCTCCTCCAGCAGCTCCATCACGCCGCGCGCCATCTGGGTGTCGAGGTTGCCGGTCGGCTCGTCGGCCAGCAGCAGCTTGGGCGAGCCGGCCAGCGCGCGCGCGATCGCCACCCGCTGCTGTTGCCCGCCCGACAGCTCGGCCGGATAGTGCTTCATGCGCGAGGCCAGCCCGACCTTGGACAGCGCGTCCTCGATGCGCTCCTTGCGCTCGGCCGCGTTGAAGCCGCGGTAGCGCAGCGGCACATCGACATTGTCGAACAGCGACAGGTCGGGGATCAGGTTGAAGCCCTGGAAGATGAAGCCCAGCTTCTCGTTGCGCAGGCGCGAGCGGGCGTTGTCGTCCATGCCCTTGACGTTGATGCCGTCGAGGATGTACTCGCCGTCGGTGAACTCCTCGAGCAGGCCGGCGATGTTGAGGAAGCTGGTCTTGCCGGAGCCGGAGGGGCCGGTCACGGTGACGAACTCGCCCTGCTTGACGTTGATCTCGAAGCCGCGCAGCGCGTGGGTTTCGATCATGTGGGTGCGGTAGACTTTGCTCAGGTTTTGCATGCGCAGCATGGAGGGCCTCTTCAGAAAAATTAGGGATTGATCGAGACGCGCTCGGCGTTCTCGAAGGTTTCGGTGCCGGAGATGACGACCTTGTCGCCCTGTTTCAAACCGCCCAGGACTTCCACCGCGGAGACGCTGGTGGCGCCCATCTTGATCGGGGTGCGGATGGCGATGCCGTCGCGGACGACATAAGCGTAGCGGCCGCCCTCGGACTCGACGAACGGGCCGCGCTGCAGCATCAGCGTGTTGGGTTTTTCGTCGATCAGCAGGCGGGCGGTGACGCGCTGGTTCTGGCGCAGGCCGGCCGGCTGGGCGGCGGTGAAGCGCACCCGCGCCAGCACCTGGTTCTTGACCACCTCCGGCGACAGCGCCGACAGCTTGGCGTTGGCGGTGCCGGTGCCGGTGCCGAAGTTGACCTCGGCGTTCATGCCCAGGCCGATGTCGGACACATAGGTCTCCGGCACCTCCAGCTCGACCTCCAGGCGCGACAGGTCGACCAGCGTCATCAAGGGCGCGTTGGCCGGCACCACGCTGCGGTTGGCCACCGACAGCGTGCCGATGAAGCCGTCCACCGGCGCGCGCACGGTGAGCTCGTCGACGCGGCGCTGGGCGTTGGCCAGCGACAGGCGTTGGCGGTCCAGCTCGTTGATCTTGGTCTTCAGTTCCAGCGCCACGTTGTCGCTTTCCAGCTCGGCCGCCTGGCCGGCGTGCTTGGCGCGGATCTCGGCCGAGTTCAGCGCGTCCTTGGCCTTCTGGTATTCGATCTTGGCGATGATGCCCTCGTTGGAGACGGCGTTGTAGCGCTCCAGCGTGCGCAGCGCGGAGACGCGCTCGATCTCGGCGGTGTCGGCGTCGCGCCGGGCCAGCAGCTTCTGCTTGCGGGCCAGGAT
Organism: Duganella sp. GW821-FHT01E12; assembly: GCF_059422325.1. Lineage (NCBI taxonomy): Bacteria > Pseudomonadati > Pseudomonadota > Betaproteobacteria > Burkholderiales > Oxalobacteraceae > Duganella > Duganella sp. GW821-FHT01E12. Next base: position 882,969 of record NZ_JBWKWR010000001.1, read on the forward strand.
CTGCTGGCGCGCCACCTCGGCCTCCAGTTGCAGATAGCTGGACTGCTCGCGCTTGAGCGCGTCGGTCAGGTCGGGCGATTCCAGCACCGCCAGGATGTCGCCCTTCTTGACCGTGTCGCCGGCGGCCGCCTTCAGCGTCACCGTGGCCGGCGAGGCCGAGTACAGCGTCGGGCTGATGGCGGCGACGATGCGGCCGTTGACGGCGGCGTCGCGGATCAGCGTGCCGCGGCCCACCTCGGCGATGCGCAGGCGCGACATATTGACCGAGTGGTCGCTGCCGCGCCACGCGTGGAGCACGGAATAGGCCGCCGCCGCCACGGCCACGGCGCCGACCGCGATCAGCAGGCGGCGCTTGGTGGCTTGCCCCTTGGGGGCGGCGATGACGGCGTCTTGATTGGAGGTGTCGCGTATCATGATCGTGTAAAAGTGTAGAGACAGGCAACGTTATGCAGAAACCGTGCCAGTGGTTAAGTGATTGATTTGATTGACAATGTCGCACGCCGTCCGCTGTCCGCCCGCCTGTCCGGTCGTCCGCCGTGTCCGGCCGCGCTTGATAAAACGGCAAGCGTGACCATGTGTGGCGCTGTCGCCCCCAACCGAGTTCCACATGACCCTGTTTGACCGCCTGAGCCGCATCCTGCTGCCCGCCGAAGCGCCGGTAGCCGATTACCCCTTTGTCGCCAGCGACGTCGCGCTGTACCGGCGCACCGCCCACGCCGACGCCAGCGTGCTGGACGACCAGACCTGGGACGACATGCTGCTGCCGCAATACAGCGCGCAACTGGCGCGCGAGACCAGCATCTTCGGCCAGCAGGAGCTGCACCGGCGCCTGCACGCGGACGGCGGCGGCGGGGCGGCGTCCGCCGTCCGGGTGCGGACACTGGCGCAGGACGCCGGACAGCGGCAGCGCCTGCACACGGCTTGCACCGGCCTGCGCCGCGCCGACCGCGAGGTCAGCGCCACCCTGTTCGGCGCCGCGCCGGCGCCATCGCCGCGCTGGGTGGCGCTGCTGCCGTGGCTGCCGCCGGCGCTGTTGCTGACGGTGGTGCTGGCGCTGGCCACCGGCGTGGTGGCGCTGTGGGGCGTGGTCGTGACGCTGTGGCTGGCGCTGATGGCGGTGCAGGTGCGCTACCACGAGGCGATCGAGGAATGGGACCGCGTCCGCGCCACGCTGCAGCAGCTGCTGCGCAGCCACAGCCTGCTGGCCGCGCTGGACGATCCGCTGACGGCCTGCCTGCGCGACGACGCCGCGCAGGCAGGCAAGCTCAATCGCCAGCTCAGCCAGTCGGCGGCCGGCAACCTGCCCGGCGTGCGCGAGTACCGCGACTGGCTGTGGCTGATGAACGTGCGCCACTACTTCGCCAGCCGCGACGCGGTGCGCGCCCGGCTGGAGTTCCTGCGCGCCAGCTTCCAGCGCGTGGCGGCGCTGGAGGCCGACCTGGCGCTGGCGCGGCACCTGGCGCAGACCCCGCGCCACTGCTGGGCGCAGCAGGGCGGCGACGTCGCGCTGGAGCGGGTGGTGCATCCGCTGCTGGAACGGGCCGAGCCGCTGTCGTTCACGCTGGCGGGGCAGGGCGCCTTCATCTCGGGGCAGAACGGCATCGGCAAGAGCACGCTGCTGCGCACGGTGGGCCTGAACCTGATCGTCGCGCGCGCCTTCGGCTTCTGCTACGCCGAGCGGGCGGTCACGCCGCAGCTGCCGGTGTACTCCAGCATGCAGAGCGAGGACGCGCTCGAGGGCGGCGAGAGCCTGTACATCGCCGAGCTGCGCCGGGCGCGCGAGCTGCTGGCGCTGGCCGAATGCGCGCCGGCCGTGTTCATCATCGACGAGATCTTCCGCGGCACCAACCACCTGGAATCGATCTCGGCGGCGGCGGCGGTGCTGCACACGCTGTCGCAGCAGGGCACGGTGATCGTCTCCTCGCACAACCTGGTGCTGGCGCCGCTGCTGGCGGATCGCCTGACGCCGTGGTGCGTCAGCCGCGTGGGCGAGGGCCTGCGGGTGGCGCCGGGCGTGCTGGCCGATACGAATGGCATCGCCCTGCTGGCGGCGCGCGGATTCGACCACGCCATCTCGCTGAAGGCCGGCCGCGTGTTCGACTGGCTGAGCGCGCAGGCGCACAGCCCGCAGCTGCGGCAGCCCGCCGCCAGCGTTCTATGGGCAGATGACCCCATGCAACATTTTTGTTGAGTTAAATAAAAAGTAAGGTTAGTATATTTGAATTGCATATAAGTAAAAATTAGCATCTTGAGAAGATGCTGATGTATGCAGTGCCATTTAAACTCAACCACACTTTTTGAGGGCAATACGATGTCGTCTACGACTTTTGAAATTGAAAAGCTGTACATTGAATTCTTTAATCGTCCTGCTGACGCAGGCGGGCTGCAGTTCTGGAGCAACGCGGCCAATAACGGCGCCACCATCACCCAGATCGCGCATGCGATGGAAAACTCGGTCGAGTACCAAACGCACTTCACGAACCAGTGGTCCTACGGGGTGGATGCCAGCGTCGATAACGCTTTCATGAACATGTTTGACCACCACGCCAGCATGCAACAGCTGGATGCCTGGGGCTACAAATTCATGGACGCCCTGGTCAATCACACCCCGACCTCGGACGTGATCATGCAAATCGCCGATGCCGCCACCGGCGCCGATCTGCAGCACCTGATGCAAAAAGTCACCAACGCCCTGCCGGTTCAACTGGTCGGCGTGCAGTCCCACGACGTACAACACGTCGTCCTCGCCTAAGCAGAGGCTGGCATCCGTGGCCGGGTCCTGATAAGCCGGCCACGGAGTTGATTTTCAAGAATTAAATTCCACCGCACTTTTTGGAGCAATAAGATGTCGTCCACGACTTTCGAAATCGAGAAGCTGTACATTGAATTCTTTAATCGTCCCGCCGAGACAGCCGGCCTGCAGTTCTGGAGCAACATAGCCAATAACGGCGCCACCATTACCCAGATCGCTCACAGCATGGAGAACTCGGCTGAGTACAAGGCCGCCTTCACCCAGACCTGGAGCAGCGGTGTTCCGACCAGCGTCGACCACGCCTTCATGAACATGTTTGACCGCCATGCCACCGCAGCGGAGCTGACCAACTGGGGCGTGAAATTCTACGGCGCCCTGGTGGAGCACACCCCGACCTCGGACGTGATCATGCAAATCGGCGATGCCGCCACCGGCGCCGATCTGCAGCACCTGATGCAAAAAGTCACGGACGCCCTGCCGGTTCAACTGGTCGGCGTGCAGTCCCACGAAGTGCAGCACATCGTCCTCGCCTAAGCAGAGGATGTCATCCGTGGCCGGGCCCAGGTAAGCCGGCCACGGAGTTGATTTCTTAGAAAATTTGGCCTATGATTTCTGTAATGACAGAAATTAAGGAAATTCCATGACACTCGCGCCGACCATCCAGAAATACATCCTGCACTGGGGGGAGATGGGCACGCGCTGGGGCGTCAACCGCACGGTGGCGCAGATCCACGCGCTGCTGTTCCTGTCCAACCGGCCGCTGCCGGCCGAGGAGATCGCCGACACGCTGGGCGTGGCGCGCTCCAACGTCAGCAACAGCCTGAAGGAGTTGCAGAGCTGGGGACTGGTGCGCATCAGCCATGTGGCCGGCGACCGCCGCGACCACTTCGTCGCCCTGCAGGACGTGTGGGAAATCTTCCGCGTCATCGTCGAGGAGCGCAAGAAGCGCGAGATCGACCCCACGCTGGCCGTGCTGCGCGAATGCGCGGCCGAGGCTGAAAACGATGCGGCGCTGGAGCAGGCCACCAAGGTCAAGATGGACCAGGTGCTGGACTTCCTCGAAATGCTGACCGCCACCTACGGCGACTACAAGCACCTGCCGCCCGCCACCATGCAGCGCTTCCTGAAGATGGGCGGCAAAGTGGCGCGGCTGCTGGGCGGAGACTGACCTTTTTTTTCACGCGATATTTCTGTCTTTGCAGAAAACACTGACAAGGCTGTGCCATGAAGATCCCTTCCGAAGGTGAACTGTTCAAGAAAATCCTGGGGCCGGAATGGCGCCGGCTGCATCCCGACATCCAGGCACGCTTCGACAAGAATCCGCTGCCGGGCAAGCCGCTCAACTACCGCGGCAGCCTGTCGGAGCTGACCTGCTCGCGGATTGGCCGGCTGCTGGGCTACCTGACCATGCCGCTGATCCAGGGCGCGCTGATGCCCTACAACGACGCCGATTTCCCGGTCGATATCCAGGTCTATTCCAAGCCCGATTGCGCGGCGATCTTCAAGCAGCGCATCTACCGGCTCAATGGCCGCAAGCCGGTCATGTTCACCTCCTTCATGGCCGAGAGCAGCAAAGGCGAAGTGCTCGAATACGTCGGCATGGGCCTGGGCATGAAGCTGTTGCTGGACGTCCGCGACGGCAACCTGCACTTCGAAAGCGACGGCTATTTCTGGCAAGTGCTGGGCGTGCGCATACCGCTGCCGGACGTGCTCACGCCGGGCAAGACCTTCCTCTGCCACCGCAACAACAGCGCCAACCAGTTCGACATCCGCATCGAGATCCGGCACGCGCTGTTCGGCACCACCTTCACGCAGGCCGGCGTGTTCCGCGAGGTGGCGGCATGAACACCCACCTGCTGGCCTTGCAGTTGATGGCCTTCCAGGGCTGCCTCGGCGCGTTCGACACCCTGTACCACCACGAGCTGACCGAGGCGCTGCCCGGCCGCGCCTCGGCCCGGCGCGAGCTGTCCATTCACGCCGTGCGCGCGCTGATCTACAGCGCCCTGTTCATCGGCCTTGCCGGCTGGGCGTTTCACGGCGCGTGGGCGCCGCTGCTGCTGGCCGTGTTCTCGGTCGAGATCGTGCTGACCTTGTGGGACTTCGTGGTGGAGGACCGCACCCGCCTGCTGCCGGCGACCGAGCGCGTCACCCACACGGTGCTGGCGATGAACGGCGGCGCCTTCATCGCGCTGCTGGCGCTGAACACGCCCGCATGGTGGGCCATGCCGACCGCGCTGGCCTGGCAACCGCACGGCGGCTTGAGCGTGTTCCTGGCGCTGTGCGGCGTGGGCGTGGGCTTGTCCGGCGTGCGCGACGCCTTTGCCGCGCGGGCCATCGGCAAGCTGGCGCAGCGCGACGGCGGCGCGCCGGAACCGGGTTTCGGCGCGCCGCAGCGCAGCTTCCTGGTGACCGGCGCCACCGGCTTTATCGGCCAGCGCCTGGTGCGCGCCCTGCTGCGCGACGGCCATCGCGTGACGGTGCTGACCCGCCAGCCGCGGCAAGCCGCATGGCTGTTCGACGGCCGCGTCGATTGCGTGGACAGCATGACGAACCTGCCGGCGTCGCGCCGCATCGATGTCGTGATCAACCTGGCCGGAGCGCGCATCCTGGGCTGGCGCTGGACCGCCGCCCGCCGCGCCGCGCTGCGCGCCAGCCGTGTGGCGCTGACGAATAATCTGGTGGCCTGGATCGCTGCGGCCGAGCACAAGCCGGCGCAGTTGATATCGGCCTCCGCCGTCGGCTACTACGGCACGCAGCGGCGCGGCGACGCCACCGTGCTGATGGAGGGCGACGGCCCGCAGCCCATGTTCATGTCCGACCTGTGCCGCGAATGGGAGCAGGCGGCGCAAGGCGCGGCGGCTCACGGCGTGCGCGTGGCGTGCACGCGTTTCGGGCTGGTGCTGGGCACGCAGGGCGCGCTGCCGATGATGCTGTTGCCGATCAAGCTGGGGCTGGGCGGGCCGCTGGGTGGCGGCACGCAATGGCTGTCGTGGATCCATGTCGACGACGTGATCGGCGGCATCGCCCACCTGTGCCGCTCGGGCGAGTCGGGCGCCTTCAACTTCACCGCGCCGGAGAACCTTACGCAGGCGCAGTTCAACCGCGTGGCGGCGGGTGTGCTGCGCCGCCCGTACGGCTTCCCCACGCCGGGCTGGCCGATGCGGCTGATGCTGGGCGAACAAGCGGACTTGCTGCTGGAAGGCCAGCGGGTCGCACCCGCGCGGCTGCTGGCCGGCGGCTACGCGTTCCGCCATCCGCAACTGGAAGGCGCGCTGCGCAGCCTCGTATGAGCGACGGAACACACATGAAAATATTGATACCGGGAGCGACAGGACTGATTGGCAGCCATGTCCTGCAGGCCTTGCGCGCCGCCGGCTGTACCGTGATCGGCGCCAGCCGCCGCCGTCCGGCCGATGAGCGCCGCGAAGACTGGATCGAAATGGACTTCGGCCGCATGGTCGATGAAGACGACTGGTTGCCGTTGCTGGCCGGTGTGGATGCGGTGGTTAATTGCGTCGGCATCATCCGCGAAGTGGACGCCGGCGATTTCGATCGCCTGCACCGCGCCGCGCCGGTGGCGCTGTTCGCGGCTTGCGAGCGTGCCGGCGTGCGGCGCGTGGTGCAGGTGTCGGCGCTCGGCAGCCATCCCGACGCGGCCACCGCCTACTGGCGCAGCAAGGGAGCGGCGGATGCCGATCTGCTGGCGCGTGCGCTCAGCGCCACCGTCGTCCGGCCGTCGCTGGTGTATGGCGAGGAGGGCGCCAGCAGCGTGATGTTCCGCATGCTGGCCACGCTGCCGGCGTTGCTGCTGCCGATGGCGCACGAGGCCAAGGTGCAGCCGATCCACGTTGACGACCTGGCGGAGGCGGTATGCCAGCTGGTGACGACGGCGGGAGCGGTGCCGCGCGAGCTGGCGGCGGTCGGCCCGCGCGCGATGACGATGGCCGGCTATCTCGATGCGCTGCGCACGGGCATGCGGGCGCCGCCGTCGCTGGTGCTGGACCTGCCGCTGCCGATGGCGCGCCTGGCCGCGCGCTTGGCGGCGCGGATGCCATCGAGCGCGTTGACGCCGGAATCGCTGCGGATGCTGGAGCTGAGCGCCGACGGCGGCAACACCGCGGATGCCGGTCCCGTTGGCGGCATGCTGGGCCGCGCGCTGCGCGATCCGGTGCGCTTCACGCGGCCGGCGCTGCGCATTGCCGCCGCGTGGTCGTGGGCCGAGCCGCTGCTGACGTGCGTGGTTGCCCTGCTGTGGCTGATCACCGCATGGGTCTCGTGGTTCGGCTGGCCGCATGCCGACAGCCGGGCGTGGCTGGCGGCCTGCGGCGTGCCGGCCGGCTTGCAGGAGCCGATGCTGCTGGCGGCCAGCGCCATGGATGCGGGCATGGGCGTGCTGCTGTTGCTGTGTCCGCGCCGCTGGCTATGGGCGGCGCAGCTGGCGCTGGCCGGCGGCTACACCGTCATCATGAGCGTTTGCCTGCCGCGGTTCTGGCTGCATCCGTTCGGCCCGCTGAGCAAGAACTTGCCCTTGCTGGCGTTGATGTTCCTGATGTGGAGAGTGAGTAAATAATGGACTACCTGGCGATCAAATGGCTGCACATCCTGTCGGCCACGCTGATGTTCGGCACCGGCTTCGGCACGGCGTTCTACATGTTTTTTGTTAATCGCAGCGGCAATGTGCAGGCCATGGCGGTGGTGACGCGGCTGGTGGCCAAAGCCGACTGGTGGTTCACCACGCCGGCCGTCATTATTCAGCCGCTGTCGGGCCTGTGGATGATACACCTGGCAGGTTTCCCGTTTGCCTCGACATGGATAGTCTGGTCGATAGCGTTGTACGTTTTGGCCGGCGCCTGCTGGCTGCCGGTGGTCTGGTTGCAATTGCGGATGCGCGACATGGCGCTGGCCGCCGCCCACAGCGGCGAGGCGCTGCCGGCGCGCTACTGGCGCTACGAGAAAATCTGGACCGCGCTGGGCTTCCCGGCCTTCGCCGGTTTGCTGGTGGTTTATTGGCTGATGGTGCACAAACCGGCTTAATCGCCGGCGGCACAGACGGTGTTCAACATGACTTGCTGCGACACTTGTTGCAACACGTCTTTCAGCTGCGCGACGATGGGGAGGGCGTCCGCCACCTCGCTGGCCGCCTCGGCCTGCGCCAGGTGCTCCAGATCCTGGCACAGGTCGGCCATGCGGAAAGCGCCGACACTGCGCGCCGCCGATTTGATGCGGTGGCCCAGTTCGCGCACCCGCTGCACCTCGCCGCGCGCCAGCGCAGCCTCGATGTCGCGCACCCCCTCCTGCGAACTGAGCAGGAATTTAAAGGCGAATTTGCGCACCTTCAGCGGATCGTAGCCGAGCAGCGTGGCCAGCACCGACAAGTCCAGCACGGCCGGGTCGGCGCCGGCCGTGGGCGCGAAGGCCGGCTGCGGCAACGGCGGCCGCCGCGGCTCGCCCGTCGCCGCGCGCGGCGGCAGCCAGTTGGCCACGGTCTGGTACATCAGGGCCGGCTGGACCGGCTTGGAAATGAAGCCGTTCATGCCGGCGTCGATGCAGCGCATCCGTGCTTCGGTGGTGGCGGTGGCGGTCATCGCCAACACCGGGATATGGGTCAGTTGCGGATCGGCGCGGATCAGGCGGGTCGCTTCCAGCCCATCCATGAGCGGCATTTGCAAGTCCATCAAAACGCAGTCGAATTCGGACTTGCGCATCTGTTCCAGCGCGTCGGCGCCGTTGCTGGCGAGGCTGACCGTGACGCCGGCCTCCTCCAGCATTTCCTGGGCGATCTGCTGGTTGAAGATATTGTCCTCGACTAGCAGGATGCGGGCCGCCCTCAGCGTCGCCATCAGGGCCGAGGTGTGGGCGCTGGCCAGCAGCTCGCCGGCGGCGTCGCCGATCTGGCTGATGAGCGCGGGCACGGTCTGGTACGACACGCCGAGCAGGGCGGTGAACCAGAAGGTGCTGCCCACCCCTGGCTGGCTGTGGACGCCGACATCGCCGCCCATCAGCTGGGCCAGTTCCTTGCAGATGGCCAAGCCGAGGCCGGTGCCGCCGAATTCGCGCGTGGTCGAGGTGTCGGCTTGCTGGAACGAGACAAATAACTTGGCCATTTCCGCTTTGGACAGGCCGATGCCCTGGTCGCTCACTTCGAAACGCACCAGGCAATCGTTGGCGTCGCCGACCATCTTGCGCACGCGGATCTCGATCCGGCCTTGCTCGCTGAACTTGATGGCGTTGTTGGCGTAGTTGATCAGCACCTGCCCCAGCCGCAGCGGATCGCCCACCAGCACCGGCGGCAGGGTGGGGTCGAGGTCGAACACCAGTTCCAGGTTGCGGGTGGCCGCCTTCGGCGCCACCACCGTGGTCAGCGTTTGCACCACTTGGTCGAGCGAGAAGGCGACGTGCTGGATATCCATCTTGCCGGCTTCGATCTTGGAGATGTCGAGGATGTCGTCGACGATGCCCAGCAGGTGCTCGCCGGCGAAGCGGATTTTTTCCAGGTAGTCGCGCTGGCGCGGGTCCAGCTCGGTCTTCAGCGCCAGGTGGGCCATGCCGATGACGCAGTTCAGCGGCGTGCGGATTTCGTGGCTCATATTCGACAGGAACTGCCCCTTGGCCATGCTGGCCGCCTCGGCCAGTTGCTTGGCCTGCTGCAGTTCCTTGTTCTTGGCCTCGAGCTGTTCCTCGTAGTGCCGTTCGGAGGTGACATCGTGATAGATAGTGACGAAACCGCTGATCGCGCCGTCCACGCCAAAGATGGGGCGGCCGATGATGTTCAGCACCACGCCATCGACCCTGGCCCGGGTGAAATTGTGGGGCTGGAACTTCAGGCACAGTTCCACCCGGGCGGCCACCAGCTGGTCGACATCGTCCGGGCCATAGTCACCGCGCAGGGCGATGTAACGGAACACTTCGGCCATGGTGACGCCGGGATGCATCACCTCGACCGGAAACCCCTGCAATTGACAGAAGGCGGGATTCCAAAAGCGGATGGTCAAGTCGCTGTCGACGATGGTGACCCCGACCGGCATGTATTCCAACGCAGCGGCCAGCCTGGGAAAATTCAACCTGATGAACTCTTCACTTTGAACTGTCTGTTCCATAAGTCGATCATCCAGCAGCGCCAAACAAGATATCTTCCCTGGTTCCGGGGCCATGCACCTTGGAGAAAACTGTAACCCATCTAACAACGCTTGTCAGGTCAATTCTGAGTTACCACGCGTGGGGGCTCTTGAATTTCAACCGGCACGCCACGTCCGCGCCGGTTTTTTCATCGCCCGCGATGATCAGGCCGGCGCCGGCCCATCACTTCTCCTGCTTCAGCGGCTTGCCCTTGTCGATCACCTCGCGGCAGTCGCCCTTGAAGCTGGCGTTGTCGTAGTTGCTCCAGCCGTAGCTGTCGACGTAGCGCTTGTGCTGCTTGAACTGTTTGTTGACGAAGCTCCACTCCAGCCGCTCGTCGTCGTACGCGATGTCGCCCAGGTCCAGCAGCGTGTGGAAGATGTTCTCCGTCGCCAGCCGCGCCTTGCGGTGGCGCACCAGCTGCTTGACCTTCTCGGGGTAGCGGTCCTTGTATTCGTCCGAGTACCACACCATCGCCGGCACGTGGAATTCGAACTGCGTGTTGTGGCCGTGGAAGGCGAGGTTGCAGCTGTTGTCGTACAGCGTCTGGCCGTGGTCGGCCACGTAGACCATGGCGCCCAGCTGCTGCGTGTCCTTCAGCTGGCGGATCACCTGCGACAGGAACCAGTCGGTGTAGAGTATGGAGTTGTCGTAGCTGTTGTTGAGCTGCGGCTTGATCTTGGTGTCGGTGTAGACCGGCTTGTCGACGCCGAACAGCGACGGCTGCCATTTGTCGAAGGCCTTCGGGTAGCGCTGGCTGTAGTTCCAGTGGTTGCCCAGCGTGTGCAGCACGATCAGCTTTTTCGGCGCCGGGTCGGCGATGGCGTGCTGCAGCGGCTCCAACAGGATCTGGTCGAAGTTGGAGTTGTTGGTGAAGCCGCCCAGGTTCATGAACTGGATTACGTCCGCCTCCTTGGCGAACACCGACACCGGCGTGTCGAACTGGCCGAACGAGATCTGGTTGGACAGCCACCAGGTCTTGAAGCCGGCTTCCTTATAGGCGGTCAGGAAGGACTTTTCCGAGAAGCCGTCCTTCAGGCTCTGCATCGAAGGCTTGCGCGAGATGATCACCGGCACCGACAGCCGCGTGGCCGACACCGCCGTGATCACGTCCGGCAGCGTGACCAGGTTGGCTTCCTGCTTGAGCAGCGGGGTGGTGTCGCGCGCGTAGCCGTTGATGCCCCAGCGGTCGTAGCGCGACGATTCGCCGATCACCATGATGACGATTTCCGGCGTGTCGTTCTTTTGCGGCTGGTGCGCCTTGAAGGTGAAGCTGCTGCTGCGCCGGCCCAGGTCGGCCAGGTATGCGCGCTCCTTGTAAAAGTCGACGCCGCGCGCGCTCAGGCCGAACGGCCACGACGAGGCGAAGTCGTCGAAGCCCAGCGGCGAGCGCATCCACCAGGGCAGCTGCGCCAGCGTCCAGCCGCTGCGGCCGGCGCCGGCAATGGCGGCGTGCTCGGGCGAGCTGTCCTCTTCGGCGTCTTCCTCTTCCTCGGCGGAGGCGTCGTCGCTGCCCGGGGCATCGCTGGCGTCAACCGAGGCGGTGACGCCGGCCTGGCTGGGCGCCGAGCCGGTCGCCGAACCGATGGCCGAACCCGGCGCCGAGCCGGCCGGCCCGGCGCTGGCCGGCTTGGACGCGCCAGCGGGGACGGCCTTCTGCGCCGGCTTGGCGCGCACGCCGAACTCCCAGCCGTAGAGCCACAGCGCGGTGATGGCCGCCAAGATCAGCAGCGCGATCCAGCGCGACTTGCCGCGCCAGGCCAGCATGGGGCTGCGGCGCGCGGCCACCTGCACCGCGATCCACCAGGCGATCACGGCCAGCATCACCGCGCCCATCAGCCACACTTTGCGGCCGAGGAATTCCATCGCCTCCCTGGGGCTGGTCTCGGCGATGATGCCCAGGTGGTGGGTGGAGATGCCCTGGCCGTAGTAGATGAACAGGTAGATCTCGGTGGGCAGCGCCAGGAAGGCCGGGATCAGCAGCCAGTGGAACCAGGCCGGGCGCTGCAGCACGCCCCACACCGCGACCCAGGCCAGCAGCTCGACCAGCAGGATGTGGCCCAGTTCCGGCACCTGCCGTCCCAGCAGCAGCGGCACGCAGGGCACCAGCGACAGCAGCAGATAACTGGCAAGGACAAACAGCGGGGCGGGGCGCAGCAAAGATCGCATAGGGAAGAATAATGAGAGACAGTCTGCTATTATCAAGTGTTTCCCGACCTTTCAGCTAGTGTTTGCATGCCTGCCGAGGCCGCATTCCGCCGCGAAATAGATTGACTGGTGTCCCAACCACGTCTATACTCGCGAGTTCTCAATTTATTCTGCACATCGTATACGCTGTTTCAGGCCGCTCCTTGCGAGTGGCTATTCGCGCCTCCGTTGTGCCCGTAGATCGGGACGAGGTTTTAGTCGCCGGACAGCTGTCCGGGTTATTAATGTTGTAATTTTGTTGGGTTTATAACGATGCCAACCATCAATCAACTGATTCGCAATCCACGCGTCGCCCTGACCGTGAAAAGCAAATCGCCGGCGCTGGAAAACAGCCCGCAAAAGCGCGGTGTTTGCACCCGTGTGTACACCACCACTCCTAAGAAGCCTAACTCGGCTCTGCGTAAAGTGGCCAAAGTGCGTCTGACCAACGGTTTCGAAGTCATTTCGTACATCGGCGGTGAAGGCCACAACCTGCAAGAGCACAGCGTTGTTCTGCTGCGCGGCGGTCGTGTAAAAGACTTGCCAGGTGTGCGTTACCACATGGTTCGCGGTGCACTGGATACCCAGGGCGTTAAAGACCGTAAGCAAGCTCGCTCGAAGTACGGTACCAAGCGTGCCAAGCAAGCCAAGAAGTAATCTGCATTAAAAGTTTTCGCTCAGTGGCAGCTAACTAAGTGAATGTAATCGACCGCAGTGGTCGAGTAAGTGGATGGCTATGATGGCCCTCCGCGAGAGTGCGAATCCCATATCTGCGCACCTCAACTGAAGATTGAAAGGAATTGATATGCCACGTCGTCGTGAAGTACCCAAGCGCGAGATTCTGCCGGATCCAAAATTCGGCAACACGGATGTCGCCAAGTTCGTGAACGTTCTGATGCTGTCCGGTAAAAAATCGGTCGCAGAAAACATCATCTACGGTGCCTTCGAGCACATCGCCGCCAAGTCGGGCAAAGACCCGCTGGAAGTGTTCGCTACCGCGATCAACAACGCCAAGCCACTGGTTGAAGTCAAATCCCGTCGCGTCGGTGGTGCAAACTACCAGGTGCCGGTCGAAGTGCGCCCAGTGCGTCGTATGGCCCTGTCCATGCGCTGGCTGCGTGAAGCTGCCAACAAGCGCAGCGAAAAATCCATGCCACAACGCCTCGGCGGTGAGCTGATGGAAGCGGCCGAAGGCCGTGGCGGTGCAATGAAGAAGCGTGACGAAGTTCACCGCATGGCTGAAGCGAACAAGGCGTTCTCGCACTTCCGCTTCTAATAAAATCGGCCAGGCCCGTCGTGGCCTGGCTGTTATCCGTTGTTCGAGGCCGGGCTCATTTTTGTCAGCAAAAATGGCGCTCGGTTTTGTCCATTAAACGATTTAGGATTAATTATGGCCCGCAAGACCCCCATCGAGCGCTACCGCAATATCGGTATCTCCGCTCACATCGATGCAGGTAAGACCACCACCACCGAGCGCGTTCTGTTCTACACGGGCGTGAACCACAAGATCGGTGAAGTTCACGATGGCGCCGCCACCATGGACTGGATGGAGCAGGAACAAGAGCGCGGCATTACCATTACCTCGGCAGCGACCACCTGCTTCTGGAAGGGTATGGCTAACAACTTCCCTGAGCACCACATCAACATCATCGACACCCCGGGCCACGTTGACTTCACCATTGAAGTTGAACGCTCGATGCGCGTGCTGGATGGCGCTTGCATGGTTTACTGCGCAGTGGGCGGTGTACAGCCTCAGTCGGAAACCGTATGGCGTCAGGCCAACAAGTACAAGGTGCCACGTCTGGCCTTCGTCAACAAGATGGACCGTACCGGCGCCAACTTCTTCAAGGTCTACGAGCAGATGCGCGCTCGCCTGAAGGCCAACCCGGTTCTGATCCAGATCCCGATCGGCGCTGAAGAAAACTTCAAGGGCGTGATCGACCTGGTCAAGATGAAAGCCATCATCTGGGACGACGCTTCCCAGGGCATGAAGTTCGACTACGTCGATATCCCTGCAGAGCTGGCCGATTCGGCCGCCGAGTGGCGCGAGAAGATGGTTGAAGCCGCTGCTGAAGCGAACGAAGACCTGATGAACAAGTACCTGGAAGAGGGCGACCTGTCCGAAGCCGAAATCAAGAAAGCGCTGCGCGACCGCACCATCGCTTCCGAGATCGTGCCGATGATGTGCGGTACCGCTTTCAAGAACAAGGGCGTACAGGCCATGCTGGACGCGGTCATCGAGTTCCTGCCATCGCCGCTGGACATCGACGACGTCAAGGGTACCGACGAGCACGACGAGCCTGCCACCCGTAAAGCTTCCGACGAGGAGAAATTCTCGGCGCTGGCGTTCAAGATCATGACCGACCCGTTCGTTGGCCAGCTGGCCTTCTTCCGCGTGTACTCCGGCATGATCAACTCGGGCGACACCGTGTACAACTCGGTCAAAGGCCGTAAAGAGCGTCTGGGTCGTATTCTGCAGATGCACGCCAACCAGCGCGAAGAGATCAAAGAAGTGCGCGCCGGCGACATCGCCGCCGCGGTTGGTCTGAAAGACGTGACCACCGGCGAAACCCTGTGCGATCCGACCTCGATCATCACCCTGGAAAAAATGGTCTTCCCAGAGCCAGTGATTCAACAGGCTGTGGAACCAAAAACCAAGGCTGACCAGGAAAAAATGGGTCTGGCACTGAACCGTCTGGCTCAGGAAGATCCTTCGTTCCGCGTCAAGACCGACGAAGAGTCGGGCCAGACCATCATCGGTGGTATGGGCGAGCTGCACCTGGAAATTATCGTCGACCGCATGAAGCGCGAATTTGGCGTGGAAGCGACCGTCGGCAAGCCACAGGTTGCGTACCGCGAAACGATCCGCAAGACCTGCGAAGAATCCGAAGGCAAGTTCGTCAAGCAGTCGGGTGGTCGTGGTCAATACGGTCACGTGGTTCTGAAGATCGAACCGCAAGAACCAGGCAAGGGCTTCGAATTCGTTGACGCGATCAAGGGCGGTACCGTTCCTCGCGAATACATCCCTGCGGTGGAAAAAGGCGTGCGCGGCACCCTGAACACCGGCGTTCTGGCTGGCTACCCAGTGGTCGACGTCAAGGTCACGCTGTTCTTCGGTTCGTACCACGACGTGGACTCGAACGAAAACGCGTTCCAGATGGCCGCTTCGATGGCATTCAAAGAAGGCTGCCGCAAAGCGTCGCCAGTCATTCTGGAGCCGATGATGGCTGTGGAAGTGGAAACGCCGGAAGACTACGCCGGTACCGTGATGGGCGACCTGTCGTCCCGCCGCGGTATGGTGCAGGGCATGGACGAAATCCCAGGCGGCGGTGGCAAGATCATCAAAGCTGAAGTGCCTCTGTCGGAAATGTTCGGTTACTCGACCACCCTGCGTTCCGCAACGCAAGGCCGTGCGACCTACACGATGGAATTCAAGCACTACTCGGAAGCGCCTAAGCACGTTATCGACGCGATCGTTACCGCTAAAGCTAAGTAATTGGTATCTATTGCCGCCGGGGAGATCCTCCGGCGGCAAATTTAAAACATTGTTCTAAGGAAGAATAAAATGGCAAAAGAGAAATTCGAACGGACCAAGCCGCACGTCAACGTCGGCACCATCGGCCACGTCGACCACGGCAAGACCACCCTGACCGCTGCGATCGCAACCGTTCTGTCGAAGAAATTCGGCGGCGAAGCTAAAGCCTACGACCAGATCGACGCTGCTCCAGAAGAAAAAGCACGCGGCATCACCATCAACACCGCACACGTCGAGTACGAAACCGCTGGCCGTCACTACGCTCACGTTGACTGCCCAGGCCACGCCGACTACATCAAAAACATGATCACCGGCGCGGCACAGATGGACGGCGCGATCCTGGTTTGCTCCGCAGCCGACGGCCCAATGCCACAGACCCGCGAGCACATCCTGCTGGCCCGTCAGGTTGGCGTTCCATACATCATCGTGTTCCTGAACAAGTGCGACCTGGTCGACGACGCAGAGCTGCTGGAACTGGTTGAAATGGAAGTGCGCGAGTTGCTGTCGAAGTACGACTTCCCAGGCGACGACCTGCCTATCGTTAAAGGTTCGGCCCGTATGGCGCTGGACGGCGACACCGGCCCAATGGGCGAGCAGGCCATCATGGCTCTGGCCGAAGCACTGGACAGCTACATCCCTACGCCAGAGCGCGCAGTGGACGGCGCCTTCCTGATGCCAGTGGAAGACGTGTTCTCGATCTCGGGTCGCGGCACTGTGGTGACCGGTCGTATCGAGCGCGGCATCATCAAGGTCGGCGAAGAGATCGAAATCGTCGGCATCAAAGACACCGTCAAGACCACCTGCACCGGCGTGGAAATGTTCCGCAAGCTGCTGGACCAGGGTCAAGCTGGCGACAACGTTGGTCTGCTGCTGCGCGGCACCAAGCGTGAAGACGTGGAACGTGGTCAAGTTCTGGCCAAGCCAGGCTCGATCAAGCCGCACAACCACTTCACCGGCGAGATCTATGTTCTGTCGAAAGACGAAGGCGGTCGTCACACCCCGTTCTTCAACAACTATCGTCCACAGTTCTACTTCCGTACGACTGACGTGACCGGTTCGATCGAACTGCCAGCGGACAAAGAAATGGTTATGCCAGGCGATAACGTGTCGATCACCGTCAAGCTGATCAACCCGATCGCGATGGAAGAAGGTCTGCGCTTCGCAATCCGCGAAGGCGGCCGTACCGTTGGTGCTGGCGTTGTAGCCAAGATCATCGCTTAATTTTTAAGCGTGATTGAAACAGGGCCGGCATGGTGTGATACCATGTCGGCCCTGTTGTACGAAAACCGTTCTTTTAAATATTGCTGACGCTACATAGTTGTCAGTTCGCTCTTTCGAGGAAATATCATGTCCGTTACCAATCAAAAAATCCGTATCCGCCTGAAGGCTTTCGACTACAAGCTGATCGACCAGTCCGCACTGGAAATCGTTGACACCGCCAAGCGCACCGGCGCCGTGGTCAAGGGCCCAGTCCCACTGCCAACCCGCATCCAGCGTTTCGACGTTCTGCGTTCGCCACACGTCAACAAGACCTCGCGCGACCAGTTCGAAATCCGCACCCACCAGCGCCTGATGGACATCGTCGACCCAACCGACAAGACCGTTGACGCACTGATGAAGCTGGACCTGCCAGCTGGCGTCGACGTCGAAATCAAGCTGCAATAATCGCTTTCAAGCCGGCCGGCGGAGCTGTTTTTCCGCCGCCAGCTGATGATGGGGCCGGGCCTGTTCGCAATCGCGAGCGCGCCCGGCCCCATTGTCGTTTATGCCACCATTCGCGCGGCAACTGTTCCGAAAAACAACAAACCCAGCAATAAACTAACTAAACGGTAATGTAACGTTCTGTATCGCTTGTGCATGCACCAATGATGTGCGAAATTTACGCCAGACGTGAAAAGCTAGGTTCATCTCCACCCCCGATGAGCGATAGCGAACGCGCAGATTAAATACACCACATCTGGGAGCAGTTCTTGAAAAACACACTTTTTAAAAAAAGTGCGATCGCACTCGCATTGACCGTCGCTTACTCACAGCACGCCTACGCTCAGCAAGCCGCTGAAGCCGAACCTAAACTCCAACGCGTCGAGATCACCGGTTCCAGCATCAAGCGGACCACGCTAGAAGCGGCCGGCTCGGTGCAGATCATGAGCCGCGACGACATCGAGCGCACCGGCGAGCACACCGCGCTGGGCCTGCTGCGCTCCGCCTCCGCCACCAACACCAGCATCAGCTCGGCAACGAGCAGCTCGGGCAGCTTCGCCACCGGTTCGTCCGGCGTCAGCATGCGCGGCCTGGGCAAGGCATCGACGCTGATCCTGGTTAACGGCCGCCGCATCGCCCAGTACGGCCTGGCCGACGGCGCGCAGGAAAACTTCACCAACCTGGACGCGATCGCCACCGAAGCCATCGAACGCATCGAGATCCTGAAGGACGGCGCGTCCGCGATCTACGGCTCCGACGCGGTCGCCGGTGTGATCAACATCATTCTGCGCAAAGACTACGAAGGCGGCAAAGTCACGGTCAACTACGACACCGCCGACGGCTTCCAGGACAACCGCAACCGCAGCGCTTCGGCGATCTACGGCTACGGCGACATCGACAAGCAGGGCTTCAACACCTACCTGACCTTCGAAGGTTACAAGAGCGATGGCTTCACGCTCGGCGAACTGCGCGACAAGGTTCCTGCCTGGCACCGTCAGACTCCCGGCCGCTCGACCTGGGATGCCAAGAGCACCTACTCGCCGACCGGCAACTACTTCTTCAACAGCGCCAAGATCGTCGCCGCGCCTGGCTGCCCGGCCGACCAGATCGACCCGACCGACAAACTGTGCAAATGGGACGCGCTGCCGTATTCCGGCCTGGCGACCAATGCCAAGCGTTATGCCGCGGTCAGCAACACCCATTTCAAGATCGGCGCCAACATCGACGCCAACTTCGAAATCACCAACGCCGGTGCCACCAACGACTACATCGTTGCGCCGCTGAGCGTCAGCAATGGCGTGGCGACCAGCACGTCCAATGTCTGGTATAACGCGATCGACGGCAAGATGGTCGGTCCATACTTCTATCCGAAACTGCCAGTCGGTAACAACGGCAATATCAACTCGCAGCCGACTGAACTGCGCGCGCGCCTGATGGACACCGGCGACGGCTTCAACTTCAACCGCACCGAGTCCGACCAGACCCGCGTCATGCTGGCACTGACCGGCAGCGTCGGCGACTTCGACTGGAAATCGGCGGCCGGTTACATGACCTCGTCGGCTACCAAGTCCACCCGTGCGGTGAGCAAGGACGGCTACACCAACGCGATCCTCAACAACACCTACAAGTTTGGCCAGAAGAACGATACGGCGCTGCTGGAATCGATGTTCCCGGTTCGTACCACCAAGGGTAAATCGAAGATCTCGTTCTTCGACGCCACCGTGTCCGGTTCGGTCGCTCAGCTGCCGGCTGGTCCGCTGAGCCTGGCCGTGGGTACCGACCTGCGCCGCGAGTCGTATGAGATGTCGAGCTCGGACAACGTCCTGCACGGCGATGTGGTTGGCGTCTTCGGCCTGCAGGTCAAGGACACCATCAGCCATTACGCGGTCTTCACCGAAGCGACCGTCCCGGTCGTCAAGAAGCTGGAACTGAGCGCCGCGCTGCGCGCCGACAAGAACAGCGGCTCGGACGCGCACGTTTCGCCCAAGGTCGGCCTGAAGTTCAACCCGACCGAAACCCTGCTGCTGCGCGCTACGGCATCGGGTGGCTTCCGCGCGCCGAATATCGTCGAATCCGGTAACGGCCTTGGCCGCAGCTCGGTCGCCACCAACGTCAACGACCTGCGTCGCTGCCCGATCGCCACCACGCTGAACAATCTGGTCCAGAATTCGCCGACCGCGACCACTTCAGACAAGGCGATCGCCAACACCTTCCTGAATAACGATTGCAAGGCAGCGCTGCCGAGCTTCGTGAAGTCGAATCCCGACCTGAAGCCTGAAACCTCGCGTTCGTACACGCTGGGCATGGTGTTCGAGCCGGTCAAGAACTGGACCCTGGCACTCGATTACTACAATATCGAGCGCAAGGACGAAATCGGCACCCGTACCACCGGCGACATTCTGAAAGGCGAAGCTTCGCTGCCAGCCGGCCAGCTGCTGCGCACGGATAACACCGCTGCCGACAGCGAGTTCCTGGCCCTGGTCAAGAAATACGTGCCGGGCAACACCACCAACTTCCAGGGCATCGGCAAGCTGGGCCTGGTCTACAACCCGTACGTCAACAGTGGCAAGACCAAGGCATCGGGCTTCGACTTCGACATGTCCGGTAAAGTGAAGATCCCGAACGTGGGCGATCTGCGCCTGAAGCTGGACGGCACCTACGCGCTGAGCTACAAGTCCTTCTTGGTGGCCGACAACGCCTACGGCATGAATGCGGCGGGCAACTATGACTCCGGCGGCGGTACCGGCGGCCCACGTCTGCGCACCAAGCTGCGTGCATCGATGAAATTGGGGCAGTTCGACCACGGCGCTACGCTGAACTACTCCGGCGGCTACAGCCTGAACAGCGACGATACGCCGGACTACTGCGCCGCCAACAAGGTGGCGCCGGAGAACATGGCTGCTTGCAGCCGCGTGCGTAGCACCACCACCGTGGACTACAACCTGGCTTACACCGGCATCAAGAACGTGAAGCTGAGCCTGTTCATCAACAACTTGCTGAACCAGGATTCGCCGATCAACTATCGCGACGGCTACGCTGTTGCGGGCAATCCGCTGCCGCTGTTCCGCACCTTCGGCGCGAGCGCTTCCTACACGTTCTAATCGCTTAGAACCTGTAGTGTGAAAAACCAGGCATCCGTGCCTGGTTTTTTTTCGTCCGTGGCGGCTGGACAGCGCTGCGCCGCAGCGGTAGAGTCGCTTGCCAAAAACTCAACCGTAATCACCATGCTCGCTGCGCTGGACCACCACCTGCTCGACCACTCCGCCCGTCCCGGCTTGCGCGGCTGGCCGCGCCTGGTGCGCGAATTCCTGTACTTCGGTGTGAAGGAGGCGAGGGCCTGCCTGTTCGTCGCGCTGTTCTTCAGTGCGGTGCTGCTGGTGCCGCGCGCCGGCGTGCTGGGCTTGCCCCGCTACGACCTGCTGCTGGTGGCGGCGCTGGCCATCCAGCTGGGGATGGTGTGGGCCGGGCTGGAGACCTGGGACGAGCTCAAGGCGGTCAGCCTGTTCCACGCGGTCGGCTTCGGGCTGGAAGTGTTCAAGGTGTCCGGGGCGATCCAGTCGTGGAGCTATCCCGACTTCGCCTACACCAAGCTGTGGGGCGTACCGCTGTTTTCCGGCTTCATGTATGCGGCGGTGGGCAGCTACATCATCCAGGCGTGGCGCCTGTTCGACCTGCGCATCCGCCATCATCCGCCGTGCTGGATGGCGGTGCTGATCGCGGTGCTGATCTACGTGAACTTCTTCACCCACCATTATATCGGCGACTACCGCTGGTACCTGGCGGCCTGCGCGCTGGGGCTGTACGCCCGCACCACGGTGGTGTTCCGGCCGCTGGACCGCGAGCGCCGCATGCCGATGCTGCTGGCCTTCGTGCTGATCGGCTTCTTCATCTGGCTGGCCGAGAACCTCAGCACCTTCTGGGGCGTGTGGCGCTATCCCAACCAGCTGGGCGCGTGGTCGGCGGTGCACGTGAACAAATGGAGCTCCTGGTCGCTGCTGGTGGTGATGACCTTCACCATCGTCGCCCACCTCAAGCACATCAAGGCCAGCGTCCACGTGCCCGAGCAGCAGGGCCGTCGCCAGCATCGCATAACCCTCCGGGTTCGGCACAGGAGTGGCCATCGCCGGCGGGAGGGCAGCCACGTGAAACTGCACGTGCTTGACGGACGGGTAGGGGCTGCAGCGGTGCCGCAGCCGGAATCCCGGTCTGGTCCTCAGCCTTGGCGCCGGGCCTGGCGACGCCGGGCCATCAATCCGATCAATGCCAGTCCAGCGCCCAGCATGGCGTAGCTGGCCGGTTCCGGGACCGGTAGTGGCGGCGCCGTGTCGATGACAGTGGAGCCGCCGTTGATGTCAAATCTCAGATTGACCGTCATTGCGGTATCGCTGACGTTGGCGTAAGCGAGCCAGAAAGGCAGGCTGCTGCTGTTGGCGGGGGCGGCGCCGTCGAAGCCGGAGTCCAGGTGATAGCCGCTCCACAAGCGGTCGTCAGTGAGCTCGACGGAGGCGCGGCTGGATGCTTTGAACAGCGCGTCGGCGTCGGCGGACTTGCTGGACCAGGCAGCTGCCTGACCGCTGACGGTGAACATCGAGTGGGCGCCGACGGTGATGACATACCACTGGCCCGCAGAAGCATAGGCCTCGGCGCGCGGTCCCAGGTCGCTATGGAGGTCGGACTGCGCGGCCATCTCGCCCAGCAGGCCCACTTGGGCGGAGGCGCTGTCGGCGCCGTGGCTGACCGCCGCCGTGACCGCTCCCGCTTGTTTGATGGATTTCCAGCTGGTCTGGTTGAAGGTGGCGCTGTAGATGCCGCCACGAGCGTTGGCAGACATGAAGCTGCTCTGGTACCAGGCAGCGACGCCGTCGGAGGGGGTGAGGTCGATCACGTCAACCGCGATATTGGTGAAGCTGGCGCCGGCGGCGGCGCTGGGTGTTGCGGCGGCGTGGAGCGCGGTCAGCGTCAGCAGCGCGCCGGATATGGCGAGTCGTATGGCTTTCATGGTGTCCTTTGGATCAGTCGGGGATTAGGTCGGGCTCTGGCCTTGGGCCTGGCGCCGGGCTTGGCGGCGGCGCACCAGCGGCACTGCCATCAGTCCGGCCAGGAGGAGCGCATAGGTGTGTGGCTCGGGAACCTGCAGCGCGTGTTGATAGTAGGTGTAGCCGCGCACTTCCACTATCAGATCCTGGGCGCCGTCGCCGGTATTGGCGAACGCCACCATAAAGTCGCGCTCCTTGCTGGCCACGGTGTTGCCGCCCCACGCAGAGCTGTACTGCTCGAACAGATAATGCGGGTATGGCGGCCCGCCGGCAGGGCTGATGAAGACGTCGGCGCTGACCGTGCCGTAGATGCGGTCGGGATCGGGGTCGCCGAAGCGGCTATCGGAAGTCAGCACATGGCCGCCCAGCGTCAGCGCCGAATGCGCGCTCAGGTTCACATGATAGAAGATGCTGCCGTAGCTGACGTTCTGGCCCGGCGGTTCGCTGGAAGCCTGGCCACCCTGGACCTTGATGGCGTCCAGTATGCCGTCGGCGTTGGCGCTGACAGTGGCGCCGGCCAGCCAGGTATCGGTCGATGTCAGGGTGTACTGGGCGGCCTGGCTGTCGTGAGGCGTGAGGTCGATGACGCCCAGTTGCAAGTGGCTGAATGCGGCAGTGCCGCTGGCACTGGCGTTGTTGGCGGACGCGCTGAAGCAGCACAGCAATAATGCGCTGGCCAGCAATGGCCTGGTCAAGCGTGAGAGGGGATGCATGGTGTCCTTTCTAGGGGGAAGCGGAGGGGCGCGCCTTTCATGCCAGCGCTCAGCAATGTTATCATATTTGAATTATAAAAAAGAAAATATACTCAACTGAACAATGCTTCGCCGTGCCTGCTGTAAGCGCCCGTCGCGGCGGAGAAATTCAGTGGCCCACAAACCCGACATACCTCGTATTAAGTTGTTGCGTCAAGGGTCTTTTCGCGCTACACTAGCCGGCTTCGGTATGGATTCGCCTTTTTATTGGTCCATACTAATTTTAGTAGTTCAACATATCCCCGCCCAATCGTAGGTGGGAATTGGAGAAAAAATGAGCCTTGGCCTTCTCGGTCGCAAGGTTGGTATGATGCGCATCTTCACCGATGACGGGGATTCGATCCCAGTCACCGTGTTGGACGTATCGAACAACCGTGTTGCGCAAATCAAAACTCCTGAAACCGATGGTTACACCGCGGTTCAGGTCGCATTCGGTCAACGTCGCGCTTCCCGCGTAACGAAGGCTGTTGCTGGTCACCACGCTAAAGCCGGTGTCGAAGCTGGTACTCTGCTGAAAGAGTTCCGCGTTGACGCAGCCAAAGCTGCTGAACTGAAAGCTGGCGACGTAGTTGCCGCTTCCCTGTTCGAAGTCGGTCAGAAGATCGACGTTCAAGGCGTCACGATCGGTAAAGGCTACGCCGGTACCATCAAGCGTCACCACTTTGCTTCGGGCCGTGCTACCCACGGTAACTCCCGTTCGCACAATGTTCCAGGTTCCATCGGTATGGCGCAAGATCCAGGCCGCGTGTTCCCAGGTAAGCGCATGACCGGTCACCTCGGTGACGTCACCCGCACTGTGCAGAACCTCGAAATCGCCCGTATCGACGCCGACCGTCAGCTGCTGCTGGTCAAAGGCGCGATCCCAGGCGCGAAAAACGGCCAGGTTGTGGTGTCGCCTGCTGTCAAAGTTAAAGCAAAGAAGGGAGCTTAAACGATGGAACTCAAGCTCTTGAACGCTCAAGGTCAAGCCGCCTCTAACGTTGCCGCCGCCGATACCATTTTCGGCCGTGACTACAACGAAGCCCTGATCCACCAAGTCGTCGTTGCTTACCAAGCCAATGCTCGCAGCGGCAACCGTAAACAAAAAGACCGTGAAGAAGTCCACCACACGACCAAGAAGCCATGGCGCCAAAAAGGCACCGGCCGCGCTCGTGCTGGTATGTCGTCGTCGCCACTGTGGCGCGGCGGTGGTCGCATCTTCCCGAACTCGCCTGACGAGAACTTCACCCACAAAGTGAACAAGAAGATGTATCGCGCAGGTATCTGCTCGATCCTGTCCCAGCTGGCCCGCGAAGACCGTCTGACGGTTATCGAAGACCTGACGATCGAAGCGCCAAAGACCAAGCTGCTGTCGCAAAAGCTGACCGGCATGGGCTTTGACTCGGTTCTGATCATCACCGACGTCGCCAACGAAAACCTGGAACTGGCATCGCGCAACCTGCCTAACGTACTGGTTGTTGAACCACGTCACGCAGATCCAATGTCCCTGGTGTTCTACAAGAAGATCCTGGTCACCAAAGCTGCACTGGCTAAGATTGAGGAGATGCTGGCATGAGCGCATTGAAATTTAGCGAAGAGCGCCTGATGAAGGTGCTGGTGGCTCCGGTCATTTCCGAGAAGGCCACCATGGTCGCGGAAAAGAACGAGCAGATCGTGTTCCGCGTCACCACCGACGCGACCAAGCCAGAAATCAAGGCCGCTGTTGAACTGCTGTTCAAAGTGGAAGTGGAATCGGTGCAGACCGTCAACCGCGAAGGTAAGCAGAAGCGTTCCGGTGCCCACACCGGCCGCCGCAACCATACCAAGCGTGCTTTCGTGTGCCTGAAACCTGGCCAGGAAATCAATTTCTCCGAGGAGGCTAAATAATGGCACTCGTTAAGATGAAGCCAACCTCCCCAGGCCGTCGCGGCATGGTGAAAGTTGTGAACCCGGACCTGTACAAAGGCCGTCCGTTCGCAGCCCTGGTTGAGAAAAAATCGAAAACCGCTGGCCGTAACAACAACGGTCACATCACCACCCGCCACATCGGCGGTGGCCACAAGCAGCACTATCGCCTGATCGACTTCAAGCGTCAGAAGGATGGCATTCCAGCGAAAGTGGAACGTATCGAATACGATCCTAACCGCACCGCGAATATCGCCCTGCTGTGCTACGCCGACGGCGAGCGCCAGTACATCATCGCCACCAAAGGCATGAGCGTTGGCGACACCGTGATGAACGGTTCGGAAGCGCCGATCAAGTCGGGCAACTGCCTGCCGATCCGCAACATTCCGGTCGGTACCGTCATGCACTGCGTCGAAATGCTGCCAGGTAAGGGTGCCCAGATGGCCCGTACCGCCGGCGCCGGCGTGGTCCTGATGGCCCGCGAAGGCACCTACGCTCAAGTGCGTCTGCGCTCGGGCGAAGTGCGTCGCGTGCACATCGAGTGCCGTGCAACCGTGGGTGAAGTCGGCAACGCCGAGCACAGCCTGCGTAAAATCGGTAAGGCCGGTGCGATGCGCTGGCGCGGTGTTCGTCCTACCGTTCGCGGTGTGGTCATGAACCCGGTCGATCACCCGCACGGTGGTGGTGAAGGTAAAACTGCAGCTGGTCGTCATCCAGTGTCGCCTTGGGGCCAACAGACTAAGGGTAAGAAGACCCGCAGCAACAAGCGTACTTCTTCCATGATCGTCTCGCGCCGCGGCAAGAAATAAGGGGTAGCACATGACTCGTTCATTGAAAAAAGGGCCGTTCTGTGACGCCCACCTGGTGAAAAAAGTCGAAGCCGCGCAAGCTGCCAAAGACAAGAAGCCAATCAAAACCTGGTCCCGTCGTTCGACCATCATGCCTGACTTCATCGGCCTGACGATCGCCGTCCACAATGGCAAGCTGCACGTGCCTGTGTACGTTTCCGAGAACATGGTTGGTCACAAGCTCGGTGAATTCGCGCTGACCCGCACGTTCAAGGGCCATGCCGCTGACAAGAAGGCGAAGAAATAATGGAAACCAAAGCTATCCTCAAGGGTGTGCGCTTGTCGGATCAAAAAGGTCGCCTCGTGGCTGACCAGATCCGCGGCAAGAAAGTTGACGCTGCACTCAACATTCTGCAATTCAGCCCTAAAAAGGGCGCGACCATCATCAAGAAAGTGCTGGAGTCGGCTATCGCCAACGCCGAGCACAATGATGGCGCCGACATCGACGAGCTGTTCGTGAAAACGATCTACGTCGAAAAGGGCCCGATCCTGAAGCGCTTCACTGCACGCGCTAAAGGCCGGGGCGATCGTATCTCGAAACAATCGTGTCACATCTACGTGACCGTCGGCAACTAAGGAGCTAAAAATGGGTCAAAAAATTCACCCAACCGGCTTCCGCCTGTCGGTTACCCGTAACTGGGCATCGCGTTGGTACGCTGGCAACAGCAACTTCGCTTCGATGCTGAACGAAGATCTGAAGGCGCGCGCCTACCTGAAGACCAAGCTGAAGAACGCTTCGGTCGGCCGCATCGTCATCGAGCGTCCTGCCAAGAACGCGCGCTTCACGATCTACAGCTCGCGTCCGGGCGTGGTCATTGGTAAGAAAGGCGAAGACATCGAAGTTCTGAAGTCGGCGCTGACCAAGATCATGGGCGTGCCTGTCCACGTGAACATCGAAGAAATCCGCAAGCCGGAAATCGACTCGCAGCTGATCGCCGATTCGATCGCCCAGCAGCTGGAAAAGCGCATCATGTTCCGCCGCGCGATGAAGCGTGCGATGCAAAACGCCATGCGTCTGGGTGCCCTGGGCATCAAGATCATGTCGTCGGGTCGTCTGAACGGTATCGAAATCGCTCGTAAAGAGTGGTATCGCGAAGGCCGTGTGCCACTGCACACCCTGCGCGCCGATATCGACTACGGCACCAGCGAAGCTTCGACCACCTACGGCATCATCGGTGTCAAGGTGTGGGTCTACAAGGGTGACCGCGCGCCGAACGGCGACGCACCAGTCATCGATACCCCACCGGACGAGAAGAAGCCACGTGGCCCACGTCGTGACGACGGCAAACCAGCTGGCCGTCCGCGCCCAGCCGGCGCCGGCGCCAAGCCAGCCGCTCCAGGCGCTCGTGTACGCACTGCCGCCAAGCCGGCCGAGAAAGCAGGAGAATAATCATGCTGCAACCAGCACGCAGAAAGTATCGTAAAGAGCAGAAAGGCCGTAACACCGGCATTTCGCACACCGCCGGCACTTCGGTGTCGTTCGGCGAGTTCGGTCTGAAGGCCGTTGCCCGTGGTCGTATCACGGCACGCCAGATCGAGGCAGCACGTCGCGCCATGACCCGTCACATCAAACGTGGCGGCCGTATCTGGATTCGCGTGTTCCCGGACAAACCGATCTCGAACAAGCCTGCCGAAGTCCGTATGGGTAACGGTAAAGGTAATCCGGAGTACTACGTCGCTGAAATCCGTCCGGGCAAAGTCCTGTACGAAATGGATGGCGTCGCAGAAGAACTGGCGCGCGAAGCATTCCGCCTGGCCGCTGCCAAACTGCCACTGGCGACCACCTTCGTGGTCCGTCAAGTCGGCCAATAACAGGAGTGAACTATGAAAGCATCTGAACTCCGCGGCAAAGACCAGGTAGCTCTGCAAAAAGAGCTGAATGACCTGTTGAAGGCACAGTTCGGCCTGCGTATGCAAATCGCTACGCAACAGCTGAGCAACACTTCGCAGCTCAAGAAGGTACGTCGCGATATCGCACGTGTAAAAACGGTAATGAACACGAAGGAAGCCAAATGACCGAACCAGTAAAGTCGCTCAAGCGCACCCTGATCGGTAAAGTGGTGTCCGACAAGATGGACAAGACCGTTACCGTTCTGATCGAACGTCACGTGAAACATCCTTTGTACGGCAAGATCATCGTCCGCTCGAACAAGTATCACGCGCACGACGAGACCAACCAGGTGAAAGCCGGTGACACGGTGGAAATCGTGGAAGGTCGTCCGATCTCCAAAACGAAGGCATGGACCGTGACGCGCGTGGTGCAAGCCGCGCAAATCGTTTAATTGAAGTCGTCGCCTCCGGTCCCCGGGCCGGGGGCGATTTTCAATTAGTTCTTGCAAGCCCGCGAGTTGTATGTAATACTTGCGGGCTTCGTTCATGTAACGCCGCAAAGTGTCTGGCCACAGACGCAGAACCGTGCGGTCAGTAGCAGTACGAAGGTCAAGCACCCAAACAGTGCGCTCTGCTTGAGCGTTCTGGCGGGACCAAGACTGACCGCGGGTCCGCATTGTGTGGATTCTTCGGCTTAAGTTGGGAAAGAGAATACTATGATTCAAACTGAAAGCCGGCTCGAAGTGGCTGACAATACCGGTGCCAAAGAAGTCATGTGCATCAAGGTATTGGGCGGCTCCAAGCGCCGTTATGCTGGCATCGGCGACGTGATCAAGGTAACCGTTAAGGTTGCTGCCCCACGTGGTCGTGTCAAAAAAGGTGAAATTTATAACGCCGTGGTAGTGCGCACCGCTAAAGGTGTTCGCCGCCAAGACGGTTCCCTGGTGAAGTTCGACGGCAATGCCGCCGTTCTGTTGAACGCCAAGCTGGAACCGATCGGTACCCGTATTTTTGGACCAGTGACGCGCGAGCTGCGCACTGAAAAGTTCATGAAGATCGTGTCCCTGGCACCGGAAGTCCTGTAAGGAGTCGTAATGGATAAGATTCGTAAAAACGACGAAGTCATCGTTCTGACCGGGAAAGACAAGGGCAAGCGTGGCGTCGTTCAGCAGCGTATCGATGCTGAGCACGTCGTGGTTGAAGGCGTCAACGTCGCTAAAAAAGCGACCAAGCCTAACCCAATGACTGGCGTACAAGGTGGTATCGTCGATAAGACTATGCCGATTCACGTGTCCAACGTTGCATTGTTCAATGCAGCGACTGGCAAGGCAGACCGTGTCGGTTTCAAAGAAGTGGATGGCAAAAAAGTCCGCGTCTTCAAATCGTCCGGCGAAGTAGTGAAGGCTTAAGAAATCATGGCACGTCTCCAAGAATTCTATAAAGAAAAAGTCGTCGCCGACCTGACCGCGAAATTCGGTTACAAGTCGGTGATGGAAGTTCCACGTCTGACCAAGATCACCCTGAACATGGGTGTGGGTGAGGCCATCGCGGACAAGAAAGTCCTTGAGCACGCTGTTGGCGATCTGACCAAGATCGCCGGCCAGAAGCCAGTGACCACCAAGTCGCGCAAAGCTATCGCGGGTTTCAAGATCCGTGAAGGCTACCCGATCGGTACCATGGTGACCCTGCGCGGCGCTCGCATGTACGAGTTCCTGGATCGCTTCATCACCGTGGCTCTGCCGCGCGTGCGCGATTTCCGTGGTGTCAATGGCCGTTCGTTCGATGGTCGTGGTAACTACAACATCGGCGTGAAAGAGCAGATCATCTTCCCGGAAATCGAGTACGACAAGATCGATGCGCTGCGTGGTATGAACATTTCGATCACCACCACCGCCAAGACCGACGACGAAGCGAAAGCTCTGCTCGCCGCCTTTAAATTCCCGTTCAGGAACTAAGAAGATCATGGCAAAACTCGCACTGATTAACCGTGAGCAGAAACGCGTCGACCTGGCAAACAAGTTTGCCGCCAAGCGCGCCTCGCTGAAGGCCATCATTGATGACCAGTCGAAGTCGGAAGAAGAACGTTACGAAGCGCGCCTGAAGCTGCAAGCGCTGCCACGTAACTCGGCTCCGACCCGCCAGCGTAACCGCTGCGCCGTCACCGGTCGTCCACGCGGCACCTTCCGTAAATTCGGTCTGGGCCGTATCAAGCTCCGTGAATTCGCCATGCGTGGTGAGATCCCGGGTATGACTAAAGCAAGCTGGTAATAGGAGAATATGCAATGAGTATGAGCGATCCTATCGCCGATATGCTGACCCGCATTCGTAACGCCCAAGGCGTGCAAAAGACGACCGTGGCCATGCCATCGTCGAAAGTTAAAATTGCGATTGCCAACGTCCTCAAGGACGAGGGTTACATTGAAGATTTCGCCGTAGCCGAAGCTGGTGGCAAAGCGGAACTGAAAATCGGTTTGAAGTATTATGTTGGCCGTCCCGTCATTGAGCGCCTTGAGCGCGTGTCCCGTCCGGGCCTGCGCGTGTACAAGGGCAAAGACGAGATCCCTACTGTGATGAATGGCTTGGGTGTGGCGATCGTGTCGACTCCGCAAGGCGTCATGACTGACCGCAAAGCACGCGCTACCGGTGTCGGCGGCGAAGTTATTTGCTACGTCGCATAAGGAGTTAGACATGTCTCGTGTAGCTAAAATGCCAATCGCTGTGCCAGCTGGCGCTGATGTCGCCATCTCCGCGCAAGCGATCACCGTCAAGGGCCCGCTGGGCGTCCTGACCCAGGCCCTGAACGGCCTGGTCAAGGTGGAAAACAATGCAGGAACCCTGAATTTCGAACCGGCTAACGACAGCCGCGAAGCCAATGCCATGTCCGGCACGCTGCGCGCCCTGGTCAACAACATGGTTACCGGCGTCACCAAGGGTTTCGAGAAAAAGCTGAACCTGGTCGGTGTGGGTTACAAGGCGCAAGCGCAAGGCGACAAGCTGAATCTGTCGCTGGGCTTCTCGCACCCTGTCGTGCACGCCATGCCAGCCGGCGTCACCTGCGCTACCGCAACGCCGACGGAGATCATCATCAAAGGGATCGACCGTCAGCAAGTGGGCCAAGTGGCTGCTGAAGTTCGCGCTTACCGCTCCCCTGAGCCTTACAAGGGCAAGGGCGTCCGTTATTCGGACGAAGTGGTTAAGATTAAAGAAACCAAGAAGAAGTAACTAGGGGCTGACGATGGACAAGAAAGAATCACGTCTGCGCCGCGGACGCCAAACCCGGATCAAGATCGCGCAACAGAAAGTGAACCGCCTGTCGGTACACCGCACCAATCTGCATATCTACGCGAACCTGATCTCGCCGGATGCCAAAGTACTGGTATCGGCCTCCACGGCAGAAGTCGAAGTGCGCAACGAACTGGCTGGCAAATCGGGCAAGGGCGGCAACGCCGCTGCTGCCGCGATCGTCGGCAAGCGCGTCGCAGAGAAAGCACTGAAAGCAGGGATTACCGAAGTCGCGTTCGACCGCTCCGGTTTCCGTTACCACGGCCGTGTGAAGGCGCTGGCAGAAGCCGCGCGCGAAGCCGGTCTGAAGTTCTAAGGAACGATCATGGCAAAAATGCAAGCAAAAATGGCAAGCGACAAGCCGGATGACGGCATGCGCGAAAAAATGATCGCGATCAACCGCGTGACCAAAGTGGTCAAGGGTGGTCGTATCATGGGTTTCGCCGCGCTGACCGTAGTTGGTGACGGCGATGGCCGCATCGGCATGGGCAAGGGCAAGTCGAAGGAAGTCCCAGTGGGTGTGCAGAAGGCAATGGAAGAAGCCCGCCGCAACCTGATCAAGGTCTCCCTGAAGAACGGCACCCTGCAGCACACCGTTACCGGCCGTCACGGCGCATCGAAAGTGATGATGTCGCCTGCGAAACCAGGTACCGGCGTCATCGCTGGCGGCGCAATGCGGGCGATCTTCGAAGTAATGGGCGTGACCGACGTCGTGGCGAAATCCACCGGCTCGAGCAACCCTTACAACCTGGTGCGCGCCACGCTGGATGGTCTGGCAAAAATGAGTACTCCTGCTGAGATTGCTGCCAAGCGCGGCAAGTCGGTAGAAGAGATCCTGGGCTAAGGTGGACATTATGACAACTAAAACCGTCAAAGTACAATTGGTCAAGGGCTTGATCGGCACGCGTGAAGACCACCGTGCCACCGTTCGCGGTCTGGGCCTGCGTCGCGTCAACTCGGTCTCCGAGCTGCAAGACACCCCGTCCGTGCGCGGCATGATCAACAAAGTCTCGTACCTCGTTAAAGTAGTTGCGTAAGCCCTCGGGCTTACACACGGAGAAATCATGGAACTGAATACCATACAACCAGCCGATGGCGCCAAGCACTACAAGCGTCGCGTCGGCCGCGGTATCGGCTCCGGTCTGGGTAAAACCTCGGGCCGTGGTCACAAGGGTCAAAAATCGCGTTCGGGCGGCTTCCACAAAGTCGGTTTCGAAGGCGGTCAGATGCCTCTGCAACGCCGTCTGCCTAAGCGCGGTTTCAAGTCGCTCAACGCCACCTTCAAAGCTGAAGTGCGCCTGTCCGACCTGAACAACCTGGCCGTCGGCGATGTCGACATCCTGGTGCTCAAGCAAGCTGGCGTACTGAGCGTGCTGGCACGCGACGTGCGCGTCATTCTGTCCGGCGAGATCACCAAAGCGGTGAACCTCAAAGGCCTGAAAGTGACCGCTGGCGCGAAAGCCGCCATCGAAGCAGCCGGCGGCTCGGTAGCCTGAGTTGACCGCTAACAGCTTGATCGGAGCGAAAATTGGCGACTAATCCACAATTGGCTAAAAGTGCAGCAGCTGGTTTCCCTTGGGGCCGGCTCTGGTTCTTGCTTGGCGCATTGGTGGTTTATCGTATCGGCGCTCACATCCCGGTTCCCGGGATCGATCCGGTACAATTGGCCTCGCTGTTCAAGTCGCAAGAGGGCGGCATCCTGGGCATGTTGAACATGTTCAGCGGTGGCGCTCTGGCGCGCTTCACAGTCTTTGCGCTGGGTATCACGCCTTACATCTCGGCCTCGATCATCATGCAACTGGTGTCGATCGTCTCGCCGCAGATGGAAGCGCTCAAAAAAGAAGGCGAAGCAGGCCGTCGCAAGATCACCCAGTACACCCGGTATTTCACGGTGGTGCTGGCAACGTTCCAAGCGCTGGGCATTGCAGTCGCACTGGAGTCGCAAGCAGGTCTGGTGCTGGATCCAGGCTATGCATTCCGTTTCGTGACGGTCGTTACGCTGTTGACCGGAACCATGTTCGTGATGTGGTTGGGCGAGCAGATTACCGAGCGCGGTCTCGGTAACGGCATCTCGATCATCATCTTCGCGGGTATCGCCGCCGGTCTGCCGGGCGCGCTGGGAGGCCTGGCCTCGTCGGTGAGCAACGGTTCGATCGGTGCCTTGTCCGCGATCATCATCATGATCCTGGTTGTGGCGGTGACGTTCTTCGTAGTGTTTGTCGAACGTGGCCAACGCAAGATTCTGGTGAACTACGCGAAACGCCAGGTGGGTAACAAGATTTACGGTGGACAAACGTCGCACCTGCCATTGAAGTTGAATATGGCCGGCGTGATCCCACCGATCTTCGCTTCGTCGATTATCTTGTTCCCGGCCACGATCGTGGGCTGGTTTACGGCGGGCGCCGATACGGCCAACCCGGTGGTCCGGTTCCTGAAAGATTTGGCTGCATCGATGGGGCCAGGCGAGCCCATCCACGCACTGTTGTACGCCATTGCGATCGTGTTTTTCTGTTTCTTCTATACAGCGCTGGTCTTCAACAGCAAGGAAACAGCGGACAACTTGAAGAAGAGCGGGGCCTTTGTGCCAGGGATACGTCCCGGTGAGCAGACTGCCCGCTACATCGACAAGATCCTGACACGTTTGACACTGGCTGGCGCCATCTACATCACTTTGGTGTGTTTGTTGCCGGAATTCATGCAAGCCGAGTGGAAAGTACCGTTCTATTTCGGCGGCACTTCTCTGTTGATTATTGTGGTTGTTACCATGGATTTCATGGCGCAAGTGCAAAACTACGTGATGTCGCAGCAATATGAATCGCTGCTGCGCAAAGCAAATTTCAAGGGCGGAATTCCGACGCGATAAGCGCGGTAAACATACCGAATGGCAAAAGACGACGTCATACAGATGCAGGGCGAGATTCTTGAGAATCTCCCGAATGCAACATTTCGAGTGAAGCTGGAAAACGGACACGTGGTGCTCGGGCATATTTCGGGTAAAATGCGGATGAACTATATCCGCATTCTTCCTGGCGACAAGGTGACGGTAGAGCTGACACCTTACGACCTGAGCCGCGCACGCATCGTGTTCCGGACCAAGTAACTATAGATAATCGAACCAAGAAGAGAGAGCAAAATGAAAGTTAACGCCTCAGTCAAGCGGATCTGCCGCAACTGCAAGATCATCAAGCGCAAGGGCGTTGTTCGCGTAATCTGCGTCGAACCACGTCACAAGCAGCGTCAAGGTTAATAACCGTTATTTATCGAGGAATAACGAATGGCACGTATTGCAGGGGTTAATATCCCAAATCATCAGCACACCGTTATCGGCCTGACGGCCATCTACGGTGTAGGCCGTCCACGCGCAAAGTTCATCTGCGCCGCGACGGGTATTGCGACCGATAAAAAGGTCAAAGATCTGGACGACAGCGAACTGGAAAAACTGCGCGATGAAGTAGCTAAATTCATCGTCGAAGGCGATCTGCGTCGTGAGCTGTCCATGAACATCAAGCGTTTGATGGATCTGGGTTGCTACCGCGGTATGCGTCACCGTAAGGGCCTGCCGGTCCGCGGCCAACGCACCCGCACCAATGCACGTACCCGCAAGGGCCCGCGCAAAGCCGCTCAATCGCTCAAGAAATAATCTAGGGAAATCACATGGCTAAGCAACAAAGCAGCGCAGCAGCAGCGCGCGTACGCAAGAAGGTCAAGAAGAACGTTGCCGAAGGTATCGCGCACGTTCACGCTTCCTTCAACAACACCATCATTACCATCACCGACCGTCAGGGCAACGCTCTGTCGTGGGCGACCTCCGGTGGTGCTGGCTTCAAGGGTTCGCGTAAATCGACCCCGTTCGCAGCGCAGGTTGCGGCCGAAGCAGCTGGTAAAGTCGCAGTCGAATGCGGCGTGAAGAACCTGGAAGTGCGTATCAAGGGCCCTGGTCCTGGTCGTGAATCCGCAGTGCGCGCACTGAACAACCTGGGCATCAAGATCACCGAGATCCAGGACGTTACCCCAGTTCCGCACAACGGCTGCCGTCCTCCAAAACGTCGTCGTATCTAAGAGTCCGGTCGGCGGCGAAGCTTGCTTCGCCTCCTTCCGACTTGCAGAAATCGCTGGAGCAGGAGACCGGAAACGGTTATACTGCCCGGCTGTTGTCGCCTGTCGAACGCAGTTCGGCGGGTTATTCGCATTTTAGCCACCGTCTGGCCCACCCTGAGGATCAGACTAGCGCCTAACCATGTCACCGTGGCTGGGGCGTTATTATTTAAAAAAAGGAAGCATCGTGGCACGTTATATCGGACCTAAAGCAAAACTCTCCCGCCGTGAAGGTACTGACCTGTTCCTGAAGAGCGCACGCCGCTCGCTGGACAGCAAGTGCAAACTGGACGTCAAGCCAGGCCAGCACGGCGTCAAGTCGGGTGCCCGCACCTCGGACTACGGCAACCAGCTGCGCGAAAAGCAAAAAGTCAAGCGTATGTACGGCGTGCTGGAACGTCAGTTCCGTCGCTACTTCGCAGAAGCCGACCGCCGCAAGGGCAACACCGGCGAAACCCTGCTGAAGCTGCTGGAAACCCGCCTGGACAACGTTGCATACCGCATGGGCTTCGGCTCGACCCGCGCTGAAGCGCGTCAGCTGGTATCGCACAAGGCCTTCACCGTGAACGGCCAGGTCGTGAACATCGCTTCGTACGCCGTTAAGGTTGGCGACGTCATCGCCGTGCGCGAAAAGTCGAAGAAGCAAGTGCGTATCCTGGAAGCGCTGTCGCTGGCTGAACAAGTTGGCATGCCAGCTTGGGTGTCGGTCGATGCCAAGAAAATGGAAGGCACCTTCAAGTCCCTGCCAGAGCGCAACGAGATCGCCAACGACGTCAACGAATCGCTGATCGTCGAACTGTACTCGCGTTAATCTGTAGTCTAAGTAGCACCAAAACCCGCCCGCTGTGACCAGCGGGCGTTTTCACTAATGCCATCAGCCTTATCGGCCTAACGCGCCGAGGGTATTGAAAAGGACATTTACATGCAAAACAGTCTGTTGAAGCCACGTATTATCGATGTAGAGGCGCTGGGCGCCGGCCACGCTAAAGTAGTGATGGAGCCGTTCGAACGCGGCTATGGCCATACATTGGGTAATGCGCTGCGCCGCGTGCTGCTGTCGTCGATGGTGGGCTACGCGCCGACCGAAGTGACGATCGCGGGCGTTGTACACGAATACTCGTCGCTCGACGGCGTCCAGGAAGACGTCGTTGACCTGCTGCTGAACCTGAAGGGCGTGGTCTTCAAAGTCCACAACCGTGACTCCGTCACCCTGACCCTGAAAAAGGAAGGCGAAGGCGCCATCCTGGCTTCGGACATCGATCTGCCACACGACGTGGAACTGATCAACCCGGACCACGTGATCGCCCACCTGACCGCCGGCGGCAAGCTGGACATGCAGATCAAAGTCGAAAAAGGCCGTGGCTATGTGCCAGGTAACGTTCGCCGCCTGTCCGAAGACACCAACAAGACCATCGGCCGCATCATTCTGGATGCGTCGTTCTCGCCGGTGCGCCGCGTTTCCTACTTCGTCGAGTCCGCTCGCGTGGAACAGCGTACCGACCTGGACAAGCTGATCATCAACATCGAAACCAACGGCGTCATCTCGCCGGAAGAAGCGATCCGTCAATCGGCCCGCGTGCTGGTCGATCAACTGAACGTGTTCGCCGCCCTGGAAGGCACCGAAGCCGCCGCCGAAGCGCCTTCGCGCGCACCGCTGGTCGATCCTATCCTGCTGCGTCCAGTGGACGACCTGGAACTGACCGTGCGTTCGGCCAACTGCCTGAAAGCGGAAAACATCTACTACATCGGCGACCTGATCCAGCGTTCGGAAAACGAACTGCTGAAGACGCCGAACCTGGGCCGCAAGTCCCTGAACGAAATCAAGGAAGTGCTGGCTTCCCGCGGCCTGACCCTGGGCATGAAGCTGGAAAACTGGCCGCCTGCTGGTCTGGAAAAATAACAGATTGGGCGACAGTGCTGGACATCGCGCAGCGATGTTCTGCCCTGTTGCCAACTGATTTGCTGTACCCGCCCGCTACATGTCGTAGCGGGCGTATATCCCTAGAACCGGTCCGCGCTCGCCGTCAAACGTGAGCGATCGAAGAACTCGGATTTAAACACCTGAAAGGAAGTACCATGCGTCACCGTCACGGCCTCCGTAAACTGAATCGTACCTCGTCCCACCGTCTGGCAATGCTGCGCAACATGACCGTTTCCCTGCTGCGTCATGAAGCCATCAAGACCACGCTGCCAAAAGCTAAAGAACTGCGCCGCGTAGTCGAGCCTATCCTGACCCTGGGCAAGACCGACACCCTGGCTAACAAGCGTCTGGCATTCTCCCGCCTGCGCGATCGTGAAATGGTTCTGAAGCTGTTCGCAGAACTGGGCCCACGCTACGCAAACCGCAACGGCGGCTACCTGCGCATCCTGAAAATGGGTTTCCGTGTTGGCGACAACGCTCCTATGGCTTACGTTGAGCTGATGGACCGTCCAGAAGTCACCGACATCGACGCAGCACCAACCGCAGAAGAGTAATCTTCGCAGTTGTCACCGCGTTACGAAGAAGCCAGGCTCTGCCTGGCTTTTTTTATGGCCGGGCTTAAGGCGGCCCTCAGGCGCAAAAACTAAGCCAGGTGTACTATGCTGGTGCTCGTTTCGTCGAAAGAAAACCCATGCTGCGTATTGCCCGCCTACTCATGCCCTTGCTGTCGCTGATCGCCCTGTTGATGGCGCGCCCCGCGCTGGCCGACGACGGCTTCCTGGAGCCCGATGCCGCCTTCCGCTTCTCGGCCCGCATGGTCGACGGCCACACGCTGTCGGTCAGCTTCCAGATCGCCGACGGCTACTATATGTACCGCGAGCGCTTCAAGTTCAGCGCCGCCGGCGCCAGGCTGGGCGCGCTGTCCATCCCGGCCGGCACCGTGCACTTCGACGAGACGTTCCAGAAGAACGTGGAAACCTACCGCAAGACCGTCACCATGACCATGCCGGTCGAGGCCGATGGACCGTTCACGCTGATGGCCGTCGGCCAGGGCTGCTCGGACAAGGGCTTGTGCTACGCGCCCCAGGATTACAAGGCCTCGCTGGTCGGCAGCGGATCGGTGCCGCTGCCCGCAGCGCCCACCGCGCCGGCAGCCGCCAAGTCTGCCGCGCCGGCTGCCGCGACTACCGCCAGCCCCGCCGTCAACGCGCCAGCGGCCGTGGCCGCCGCAGCGGCTCCGGCTGCGCCGGCCGTCAGCGCAAGCCCCGCAGCGACCGTGGCGGTCGGCGAGGGCAAACCCGCGCCGCTGACGCCGGGCGTCACCATCCGCGCCATTCCCGTGCCGGCCACCACCATCCTGCCGCCGCTGAATCCGCCGCCCGCCGCCGCGGCGCCGGCCGACGATGCCGGCCGCCTTGAAGCGGCGCTCAAGTCCGGCCGGCTGTTGCTGATCCTGCCGCTGTTCGCCCTGCTGGGCCTGGGTCTGTCGTTCACCCCATGCGTGCTGCCGATGGTGCCCATCCTGTCGTCCATCATCGTCGGCGAAGGGGCCAACACCAGCCGCGGGCGCGGGCTGCTGCTGTCGGTGGCGTACTCGCTCGGCATGGCCATCGTCTACACCGCGCTGGGCGTGGGCGCCGGCCTGGCGGGCGCAGGCCTGGCCGCCGCGCTGCAGAACGCCTGGGTGCTGGGCGCCTTCGCCTTGCTGATGGGCGGGCTGTCGCTGTCGATGTTCGGCTACTACGAGCTGCAGGTGCCGGCCGCGCTGCAATCGAAACTGAGCACCGTGTCGAACCGCCAGGCTTCCGGCAAGCTGGCCGGCGTGTTCGTGATGGGCGCGATCTCCGCGCTGATCGTCGGCCCGT
The DNA here is from genome assembly GCF_059422325.1 of Duganella sp. GW821-FHT01E12. Taxonomy (NCBI): domain Bacteria; kingdom Pseudomonadati; phylum Pseudomonadota; class Betaproteobacteria; order Burkholderiales; family Oxalobacteraceae; genus Duganella; species Duganella sp. GW821-FHT01E12. The sequence goes on from NZ_JBWKWR010000001.1 coordinate 921,773, forward strand.
GCGTGGCCGCGCCGCTGGCCGCCGCGCTGCTGTACATCAGCCAAAGCCGCGACGTCGTCATCGGCGGCAGCGCGCTGTTCGCGATGGCGGTCGGCATGAGCGTGCCCCTGATGCTGGTCGGCGTGTCGGCCGGTACCTTGCTGCCGCGCGCCGGCATGTGGATGGACGCCGTCAAGCGCTTCTTCGGCGTGCTGATGCTGGCGATGGGCTGGTGGCTGGTTTCGCCGGTGCTGCCGCCCGCCGTGCAGATGATGGGCTGGGTGGTGCTGCTGACCGGCTACGGCGTCTACCTGCTGGCGCACCGCGGCAAGTGGATGGCCAAGTCGGTTGGCGTCATCGCCGCCGTGCTGGGCCTGATGCAGCTGGTGGGCGTGGCCAGCGGCGGACGCGATCCGCTGGCGCCGCTGGCTCACCTGCGCGGCAAGCATGAAACGCTGCCGTTCCAGCGCATCAAGACCGTGCAGCAGCTCGATACGCTGCTGGCGCAGACCAACGGCCGCACCGTCATGCTGGACTTCTATGCCGACTGGTGCGTGTCCTGCAAGGAAATGGAAAAGCTGACCTTCGTCGATCCGCAGGTGCGCGCCAAGCTGGCCAACAGCCTGCTGCTGCAGGTGGACGTGACCGCCAACGACGCCGACGACAAGGCCATGCTGAAGCGCTTCGGCCTGTTCGGCCCGCCGGGCATCATCCTGTTCGACCAGCAGGGCAGGGAAATCGACGGCGCCCGCGTCATCGGCTTCCAGGATGCGGCCAGGTTCAGCGCATCGCTGGCGCGGCTGAACTGATCGGCTCAGCCCTGGTGGCTGTGCCAGCCGCCGCGCGGACCCGCTTGGCCGCCATGCGCGCCGCCCCGCGTATGGTCGTCGAAGATGGCTTTCTGCTCGGCCGTCAGCTGGCTGTAGAAGGCCGTCAGCGCGGCCAGGTGTGCTTCCATTTTGGCCTGGCGCTGCTTGCTCAGGTCGAGCATCTTGGCCAGCCGGTCAGGCGCCGACATCTTGGCGATGGCCTCGCGATCCGGCAGCATGCCGCCGGTCGCGGCCGGCGCGATGGCGGCCTGATAGGTGGCCCATGCCGACTCCTGCTGCGCCGTCAGCTTCAGCAGGTCATGCAGCTTGGCCTGGCGCTTGGCGAACATCTCCGCCATCTTCGCCTGCATCTGCTCGCGGTTGACGGCGGCGCCGTGGCGGCCGGCCGGAGGCGCCGCGTTGTCGGCCTGCGCTTGCGCCTGCGTGGCCGCCATGCCCAGAACGGTAAAACCGATCAATATGCTTTTGCGTAAGACGTTCATGGTCGTTCCTCTATTGTTGAAAGTTGAATATCGCGATGCCGCCGGCAGCGCGCTTGACCCCATAGTGGCAGCGCAAGGTTGCCACCAAGTTTCGCAGTTTGCGGATTTTGTATCCAGATGTTTCGCCACTGGGGGGATATACAAGACGATACAATTGGTGATTGGTCACGCACCGGCTAACTGGGGATAATTAGCGCATGGAACCCACATCAACTATCTTGATCGTCGACGACGATCGCGACATCCGCACCCTGCTGGCCGACTACCTCGAATCGAACGGCTACCGCGCCCTGTGCGCGGCCGACGGCGCCGCCATGTGGAAGCTGCTGGACGAAGGCCGGCCCGAACTGGTCGTGCTCGACCTCAACCTGCCCGGCGACGACGGCCTGACCCTGTGCCGCAAACTGCGCGCCCACTCCACGCTGCCGGTCATCATGCTCACCGCCCGCAACGAGCCGCTGGACCGCATCCTCGGCCTGGAAATGGGCGCCGACGACTACCTGCCCAAACCGTTCGAGCCGCGCGAGCTGCTGGCGCGCATCCGCAGCGTCCTGCGGCGCAGCAACGCCATGCCGGTCGGCAGCGGCGCCGAGAAGGCGCAGCAGATGCGCTTCTCCGGCTGGACGCTGGACCTGACCGCGCGCCACCTGCTCAACCCGGACGGCATCGTCATCATGCTGTCGGGCGCCGAGTTCCGTCTGCTCAAGGTCTTCCTCGAGCATCCGAACCGCGTGCTCAACCGCGACCAGCTGCTCAACCTGACCCAGGGCCGCGACGCCGATCCCTTCGACCGCTCGATCGACATCCAGATCAGCCGCCTGCGCCAGAAGCTGGGCGAGGACGCGCGCCTGCCGCAAATCATCAAGACCGTGCGCAACGGCGGCTACGTGCTGGCCGGCACCGTCACCGTGGAGCCGCAGGCGTGAAAGCTTTTTTCGGCTCGATGACAGGGCGCGTGTTCCTGATCCTGCTGCTCGGCATTGTCGCCTCGGCGGCGCTGACCCAGTGGCTGGCGGTGGGCGAGCGCGTGCGCGCGCTGGAGCGCTACCGCGACTTCCACGCGCTCGAGCGCGCCGAACAATTGATCACCACCGCCGACGTGCTGCCCGAGGCCTCGCGCCCGACCTACCTGCGCATGGCCACCCGCGGCACCGTCAAGCTGCAGGCCACCGATGCGCCATGGGCCGCCGCCGCCTTGCCGCCGTCCGAATTCTCCGCCACCTTGCAGCAGCGCCTGGGCGACGGCTACAAGCTGGCCCCGCTGGCCGAGCACCCGGCCGCGTGCGACCTGCCGCGCAAGAGCAGCAACATCTTCGCGCCCAGCCAATGGCGCGGCACCTGCGAGACCATGAACGTGCGCCTGCACGACGGCCAGGTGCTCAAGCTGTCGGTGCTGCCGCCGCGCGCGCCGCCGCCGTCCGGCCATAGCGAACTGCTGGCCATCCTGCCCTTCCTGTTCTGCATCGCCGCGCTGGCCTACCTGGTCACGCGCATGACGGTGCGTCCGCTCAAGCGGCTGGCGCAGGCCGCCAAGGACCTGGGCAACGACATCAACCACGCGCCGGTCGCGCTGAGCGGCGCGGTCGAGATCCGCCAGGCCAGCGCCGCCTTCAACGCCATGCAGGCGCGCATCCGCCAGCACATCATGCAGCGCACGCAGATGCTGGCCGCCATCACCCACGACCTGCAGACGCCGCTGACCCGCCTGCGCCTGCGGCTGGAAAAAGTCAGCGACCAGGAGCTGCAGCAGCGCCTGATCGACGACCTGTCGGCCATGCAGCAGATGGTCAAGGAAGGCCTGGACCTGGCGCGCAGCATGGACACCACCGAGACCATGCAGGCGCTCGACCTGGACGCGCTGCTCGACAGCGTCTGCAGCGACGCCACCGACGGCGGCCAGCAGGTCGAACTGCGCGGGCGCGCGGCGATGGCGCTGATGGGCCGGCCGCTGGCGATACGCCGCTGCCTGGTCAACCTGATCGACAACGCCGTCAAGTACGGCCACTACGCCAACGTCAGCGTCGAACGCATGGTGGGCGCGGCGCGCATCCGCATCCGCGACGGCGGCCCCGGCATCGACCAGGACCAGATGGCGCGCGTGTTCGAACCGTTCTACCGCATCGAAACCTCGCGCTCGCGCGAGTCCGGCGGCACCGGCCTGGGGCTGACCATCGCCCGCAACATCGCCGAACAACACGGCGCCAACGTCATGCTGGCCAACCACGCCGAGGGTGGCCTGGAGGTGACGCTGATCGTGCCGGAATACTACGCCGGCGCCTGATCGCCGCAAGGCGCGGTTTTTCCAGTAAATACTGTGCGACAATATTCCGCCTTATGCACGGCGGCAATGTTTTTCGACAGTAAACCTAGTTTAAAAAATAATGAAAAAATCTTCCTTAGCTTTTCTGGTCGGCGCCATTGCCGTGGTCGGCGGTGGCGTCTGGTACGCGACGCATCAAACGGCTGACGCGCCGAAAGGGCAGGGCCAGGGCCAGCAGGGCCCGACCACCGTCAGCGTGATCGCGCCGGTGCGCCAGGATGTGCCCGTGGTGCTGCAGGCCAACGGCACCGTCACGCCGATCAGCACGGTGGACCTGCATCCGCAAACCACCAGCACCATCGCCAAGGTGCACATCAAGGAAGGGCAGTTCGTCAAATCGGGCGAGCTGATGTTCACGCTGGACGACCGCAGCGAGCGCGCCAACCTCGACAAGGCGCAGGCCCAGGTCGCGCGCGACCAGGCCGCGCTGGCCGACTACGAGCGCCAGTACAAGCGCGCCCAGGAACTGCTGGCCAAGAGCTTCATCGCCCAGGGCGCGGTCGACACCCTGAAGAGCCAGGTCGACTCGGCGCGCGCGCTGCTGCAGGCCGACGTCGCCGCCGCCCGCTCGGTGGGCGTGGACGCCAGCTACACCGCGATCCGCTCGCCGATGAACGGCCGCGTCGGCGCCATCAACGTCTATCCGGGCAGCCTGGTGCAGCTGGCCACGTCGCTCACCACCGTCACCCAGCTCGATCCGATCAACGTCTCCTTCACGCTGCCGGAGTCGGCGCTGTCCGGCCTGCTGCAGGCGCAGCGTGAGGGCGCGGTACCGGTCACGGTGGTGCAGGGCGGCGGCCAGGAGATCAGCGGCGCGCTCAGCTTCATCGACAACACGGTCGACCCGGTCGCCGGCGTGATCCGCGTGAAGGCCCAGTTCGACAACAAGGACACCAAACTGTGGCCGGGCCAGTACGTCAACACCAAACTGGTCTCGCAGGTGTTGAAGGACGCGATGGTGATCCCGCAGAACGCCATCATCAGCAACACGCGCGGCACCTTCATCTACGCGGTCGACGCCGAGCACGCCGCCAAGGTGGTCAACATCAAGCGCCTGTATTCGTTCGGCGAGAACGCCGCCGTGTCCGGCCTGAGCGGCAGCGAGCAGGTCATCGTCGACGGCAAGCAGAACCTGCGGCCGGGCGGCAAGGTGCGCGTCGCCGGCGCCGACAAGCCCGCCGACACGACCAAGCAGAAAGGCTGAGCGATGAACCTCTCCGAGTTGTGCATCCGCCGGCCGGTGATGGTGGTGCTGCTGTCGCTGACCCTGATCCTGGCCGGCGTGCTGTCGTACTTCTACATTCCGGTGGCCGCGCTGCCGAGCTACAACACGCCGGTCATCAACGTCTCGGCCGACCTGCCGGGCGCCGCGCCGGACACAATGGCCTCGTCCGTCGCGCTGCCGCTGGAGAAGCAGTTCTCCACCATCGCCGGCCTGTCGCTGATCACCTCCACCAACACGCTGGGCAATTCCTCGCTGACCCTGGAGTTCGACCCCAGCGTCAACGTCAACGAGGCGGCGGTGGACGTGCAGGCGGCGCTGCTGCGCGCCCAGCGCCAGTTGCCGATCGAGATGACCGACCTGCCGTCCTACCGCAAGGTCAACCCGGCCGACGCGCCGGTGCTGTTCATGACGATGAACTCGCCGTCGCTGACGCTGGCCGAGCTGAACGACTACGCCGAGAACCTGATCGCCCCCAGCCTGTCGACCCTGCCCGGCGTGGCCCAGGTCAGCGTCAACGGCCAGAAGCGTTTCGCCGTGCGCGTGCGCGCCAAGTCCGAGCTGATGAACGCCCGCAACCTGACGCTCGATGAATTGCAGCAGGCGATCAAGTCGGCCAACGCCAACACGCCGCTGGGCATCCTCGACGGCCCGAGCCAGACGCTGACCATCCAGGGCAACGCCCAGCTGATGAAGGCGTCCGAATTCGCCGAGCTCATCGTCGCCCAGCGCAACGGCCAGCCGGTGCGCCTGAAGGACGTGGCGACCGTCGAGGACAGCTTCCAGTCGGTCAAGACCGCCGGCAGCTACAACGGCGAGCGCTCCATCGTGCTGCTGGTGCAGCGCCAGCCGGACGCCAACACCGTGCAGGTGGTCGACGGCGTGCGCCGGCTGCTGCCGCGCTTCAAGAACCAGCTGCCGGCGTCGATCAACATCAACCTGGTCAACGACCGCTCGGTGTCGATCCGCGAAGCCATCCACGACGTCAATCTGACCCTGCTGCTGACCATCTTCCTGGTGGTGCTGGTGATCTTCCTGTTCCTGCGCCGCGCGGCCGCCACCTTCATCCCGGCCATCACGATGCCGATCTCGCTGCTGGGCGCGCTGGCCTTGTTGTACGCCTTCGGCTACAGCCTCGACAACGTCTCCCTGCTCGGCATCACGCTGGCGGTCGGCCTGGTGGTGGACGACGCCATCGTGGTGCTGGAGAACATCGTGCGCCACATCGAGCTCGGCAAGAAGCCGCTGCAGGCCTCGCTGGTGGGCGCCAAGGAGATGGGCTTCACCATCGTCTCGATCTCGGTCTCGCTGGTGGCCGTGTTCATCCCGATCTTCTTCATGCCCGGCGTGATCGGGCTGATGTTCCATGAATTCGCCGTGGTGGTGGCGCTGTCGGTGCTGGTGTCGGCGGCGGTGTCGCTGATGCTGGTGCCGATGCTGGCCAGCCGCCTGCTGCCGGCCGACGCCATCGATCCCGAGCACGACAAGGGCGGCTTCATCGGCCGCTGGTTCGAGACCGGCTTCACCGCGCTGCGCAACGGCTATGTCCGCACGCTCGACATCGCGCTGCACCACCGCTACATCGTGCTGCTGGCAGCGGTCGGCACCTTCGCGCTGACGGCGGTGCTGTACGTGACCATCCCGAAAGGCTTCTTCCCCGAGGAGGACCTGGGCCAGATCCGCGTCAACACCGAGGCCTCGGAGGACATCTCCTCGTCCTCGCTGATGGACTTGCAGGAGCGCGTGGCGGCCGTCATCAAGGCCGACCCCAATGTGCAGGACGTGACCTCGTTTGTCGGCGGCGGCAACAGCGGCCGCATGTTCCTGGTGCTCAAGCCGCGCGACCAGCGCCAGAAGATGCCGCAGGTGCTAGACAGCCTGCGCAAGGCCACCAAGTCCGTGGCCGGCATCTCCGTCTACCTGAGCCCGGTGCAGAACCTGCAGTTGGGCGGGCGCCAGTCCAAGAGCCGCTACCAGTACACGCTGCAATCGGTCAGCCCCGGCGCGCTCAACGACTGGGCGCAGAAATACCTCGACAAGCTGCGCGCCGATCCCGACTTCCGCGACGTCACCAGCGATTCGCAGAACAAGGGCTTGCAGGCCTCGCTGAAGATCGACCGCGACAAGGCCAACAACCTCGGCGTGGCCATCGGCGACGTCCGCACCGCGCTCTACCTGGCCTTCGGCGAGCGGCAAGTGTCGACCATCTACTCGCCGGCCGCCAGCTACTACGTGATCCTGGAGGCGGCCACCGCCGACCGCCAGTTCGACGACGCGCTGACCCGCATCTCGGTGCGCAACAAGAGCGGCAACCTGGTGCAGCTGTCCAGCTTTGCCACGGTCGAGCGCACCATCGGCCCGACCGCCGTCAACCACCAGGGCCAGCTGCAGGCGATCACGCTGTCGTTCAACCTGGCGCCGGACGTCCCGCTGGGCAAGGCCACCGCCAAGATCGACCAGATGGGGGCCGACATGCACCTGCCGCCGTCCATCATCACCAACTACGGCGGCGACGCGGCCGTGTTCCAGAGTTCGCAGGGCAGCCAGCTGATCCTGATCATCGCCGCGCTGGGCGTGATCTACGTGCTGCTGGGCGTGCTGTACGAGAGCTACATCCACCCGCTGACCATCCTGGCCGGCCTGCCGTCGGCCGCCGTGGGCGCCTTGCTGACCCTGCGCCTGTTCAACCTGGACCTGACGATGATCGCCATCATCGGCATCCTGATGCTGATCGGTATCGTCAAGAAGAACGCCATCATGATGATCGACTTCGCGCTGCACGTGCAGCGCAACGAGGGCCGCACGCCGGCCGAGGCGATCCGCGAAGCCTGCGTGCTGCGCTTCCGCCCGATCATGATGACCACCATGGCCGCGCTGATGGGCGCCTTGCCGATCGCGCTGGGCCTGGGCGCCGGCGCCGAGCTGCGCCAGCCGCTGGGCCTGGCCGTGGTGGGCGGCCTGATCTTCTCGCAGGTGATCACGCTGTACATCACGCCGGTCATCTACCTGTTCCTCGACAAGTACAGCGGCACCGGCCCGATGAGCGACGCCGAACTGGTCGCCGGCGATGCGCCGGCCGCCCAAGGTGTGCACGCCGTGCCACTGAAGGCCGTGAACACCGTCAAGCATTGAGCGGTGACAAGTTGATCTGAAGACCGTCTCTTTATCATGGGCAAGTTGACCACGATAAAGGACGGTTGAAGATGAAACGCTACAGTGTCACCATCGTCGGCATGGGCCCGCGCGGGCTCAGCGCTTTTGAACGCCTGGCAGCGGCCGCCGTCAGCCGCCAGCTGCCGCTCGACATCAACCTGATCGAGCCCGGCGATTGCGGCCCCGGCGTGCACAGCACGCGCCAGCCGCAGCATCTGCTGATCAACACCATCGCCAGCCAGGTCACGCTGTTTCCCGCCCCCAGCGCGGTGCAGCACGCGCCGGTGTGCGCCACGCCCTCGCTGACCGCGTGGGCGCGCCAGGCCGGCTACCGCCGCGTCGGCGAGCGCTACTACCTGCTGGGCGAGCACGGCGGCGCCGAGATCACCGAGGCCGACTACCTGCCGCGCAGCCTGCTGGGCGAATACCTGGCCTGGGCCTACCGCCAGATCGCCGCCGCGCTGCCGTCCAGCGTGCGCCTGAGCCACCACCGCCTGCGCGCCACCGACCTGTGGCGCCAGGCCGACGGCCGCCACACCGTCGAGCTGGAAACCGGCTACCTGGTGCACAGCGACTTCGTCGTGCTGACCACCGGCCACGGCCGCAACCAGCCCAGCGAGCTGGACGCGAAGCTGGCCGGCTTCGCGCAGGAGCACGCGCGCCACAACAGCCGGCTGGCCTTCGTGCGCCACGCCTATCCGCTGACCCAGCTCGACGGCATCGGCGCCGGCACCCGGGTCGCCATCCAGGGCCTGGGCCTGAGCGCGCACGACATCATCGCCGAGCTGACGGTGGGGCGGGGCGGCGCCTTCGTGCAGGGCGAGGACGGCCTGCGCTACCAACCCTCGGGCGCCGAGCCGCGCCTGACGCTGTGCTCGCGCAACTGCCTGCCGGCCGCCGCGCGCGGCGTCAACCAGAAGGGGCTGGACGGCCGCCACCAGCCGCACTACTTCACGCCGGACGCGGTGGACGCGCTGCGCCGCCTGGCGCTGGCCGCGCGCGGCAGCCGCCAGCTGGACTTCGAACGCGAACTGCTGCCCTTGCTCAAGCGCGAGATGGGGTGGGTCTACCGCAGCACGCTGGCCACGGCAGCGCCGGACGGCGCCGCCATCGATCCCGCCAAATACCTGCTGACGGCGGAAGACAGCGCGCTGATCGACCAGCTGCTGTTCCCGCTGCACGGACGCGAGTTCGGCTCGCTGGACGAGTTCCGCCAGTTCTTCTGCGGCTGGCTGCGCGACGACCTGGCCGAGGCCAGGCTGGGCAACGTCGGCAGCGCCGTCAAGGCCGCCACCGACGTGCTGCGCGACGCCCGCGCCACCCTGCAGGCGGCGGTCGAGCACGGCGGCCTGACGCCGGCCTCGCACCGCCGCTTCCTCGACGTCTACCACCCGGCCATCAACCGCATCGCCTTCGGGCCGCCGCTGCGGCGCAACCAGGAGCTGCTGGCGCTGCTGGACGCGGGCGTGATCGACATCGCCGCCGGACCCGGCTGCACCATCGGGCTCGACGGGCAGAACGCGCGCTACGTGCTGAGCACCACCTTCGGCGAAAAGGTGGTCCAACACCAGGCCGATGTGCTGGTGATCGCCCGCCTGGACGCCTTTTTGCCCGAACTCGACGATTCCTTACTCATCCGTAATGTGCTGAAGCGGGGGCTGGTGCGGCCGTATTACAACGGCGCCTACCACCCCGGCGGGCTCGACATCGACAGCGCCGGCCAGCCGCGCGACGACTTCGGCCAGCCGTCGCGCGACCTGTGGGCGCTGGGCTATCTGGTCGAGGGCGCGCACTACTACACGCACGCCCTGCCAAGGCCGCAGATGCGCTCGCGCCAGGTGCTGGACGCCGACCGCTGCGTGCACGCCATGCTGGCCCGCATGGACGCCGCCGCCCAGCCCGGCACCCGCCAGACCATCGCCGCATCCTCCTCCACGGTGTTGCCGCACGTCACTTTGCAAGACCCTTGATACATACGGTAACACCCGTCAAGACGCGGAACTTGTAAGCTATTCCTGTTAAATTCCCTGGAGCGCACGCGCCGCCGTCCGGCGCGTTATCATGGCCTTGCACAGCGGTTCCCAAAAATGCGGGACTCTGGCACTATGGCCGCATTTTGTCGACGTCGTTCCATTCAAGGTTTGCTATTTTGCATCACGATTCCCATATACTTTCTGCAAATTCCGAATATTGCGAAACGTGCGGCCAGCGTTTGCCTGAGGCCGGGGAGCGGTACGCCGCATGGGATCGCAAATCGCAGTCCAACCGCATCGGCGTCGGCATCTCGATCGCGCTGCACCTGCTGGGCGTGCTGTACTACTTCCTGTCGCCCACGCCCAAGAACACCCATGCCGCGCCGCCCAAGGGCGGGGTGATGGTCTACATCGCGCCGTTGCCGGACAAGGCGGCCAAGAAGCCCAAGCCCGAGCCCAAGAAGACCGAGGTGGCCAAGGCCGTCAAGCCGCCGCCGCCGCGCAAGCAGGTCGCCTCCAAGGACGCGCCGGCCGCTATCCGCCCCAAGCTGGAAACCTATGTGCCGCCGGTGCAGGCGACCATGACGCCGCCGCCCGAGCAGGACATGTCCGAGATGATCGCCAAGCGCCGCGCCGCGCGCGAGGCCAACAACCCGCAACCGGCGCCGCCGGCCCCGGCCGAGAGCGACAGCGAACGTTCGCTGCGCATCGCCAAGGCCAACATCGCCGGCGCGCAGGGCCGCACCAGCGGCGCCGACAAGGACGACACCGGCGGCATCTTCTCGGTCGACAAGAGCTACCACAGCGCCGACGTCAAGTTCCGCGGCTGGAACACCAACTTCAAGCGCCGCTGGCTGCAGCAGATCCACGTCGAGCAGGGCGCCGAGCAGGACATCGAAACCGCCGTGGCCAAGGAAATGGTCAAGATCATCCGCAAGGAAAAGCCGGGCGACTTCGAGTGGGATTCGCGCCGCCTGGGCAAGGTCGTGACGCTGAGCGCGCGCAAGGAGGACGAGAAGGAATTGATCGCCTTCCTGCTCAAGGAAATGTTCCCCGAATACACGCGCGGCGCCGGCCGCTGATTTTGCCAAAAAACTACGTTTCATTCCCCGAATTCCGCAGTCGGTCGCAAATCCCTGATAGCTTGACAACTTTACCTTAAAGTAAAGTTGTCGCGGACTGTGTCCGTCCCCTATCAGGAGAATGTGTTCCATGCTATCGATCAAACAGCTGAGTAAGACCTACGCCAACGGCGTCAAGGCCATCAACGACGTCACGCTCGACATCCCGAACGGCATGTTCGGCCTGCTCGGCCCCAACGGCGCCGGCAAATCGTCGCTGATGCGCACCATCGCCACGCTGCAGGACCCCGATAGCGGCTCCATCCATTTCGACGGCCTCGACGTGCTGGCCCAGCCCGAGGCACTGCGCCGCCAGCTCGGCTACCTGCCGCAGGACTTCGGCGTCTACCCCAAGGTCACGGCCGAGGTGCTGCTGAACCACTTCGCCGTGCTCAAGGGCCTGACCGCGCGCGGCGAGCGCAAGGAGGCGGTCGAGGCGCTGCTGCAACAGACCAATCTGTGGGAAGCGCGCAAGCGCGGCCTGGGCACCTACTCGGGCGGCATGCGCCAGCGCTTCGGCATCGCCCAGGCGCTGCTCGGCGCGCCGCGCCTGGTGATCGTCGATGAGCCCACCGCCGGCCTCGACCCCGACGAACGCAACCGCTTCCTCAACCTGCTGGCCAAGATCGGCGAGCAGGTGGTGGTGATCCTGTCGACCCACATCGTGGCCGACGTCACCGACCTGTGCCCGCGCATGGCGCTGATCGTCAAGGGCGAGGTGCGGCTGCAGGGCGAGCCGCAGGCCACCATCGACACGCTGCGCGGCAAGGTCTGGCGCCGCAGCGTCAGCGCCGAGGCGCTGCCGGAATACCAGCAGCGCATGAGCGTGCTGCACACCCGCCTGGTCGGCGGCAAGCCGCAGATCAATGTGTACGCCGACGGCCAGCCGGACGACGGCTTCATCCAGGTCGAGCCGGACCTGGAGGACGTCTACTTCCTGCACGTGCGCGGCGCCGCCGCCAACGCGGCCGCCACGGTCTGAGGGGCGCGCCATGTTGATGGAATTCTTTAAATTCGATTTACGCTTCCAGTTGCGCCAGCCGCTGCTGTGGGTTACCGGCCTGATCCTGGGCCTGCTGGCCTTCGGCGCCGCCACCAGCGACGCCATCCAGGTCGGCGGCGCCATCGGCAATGTGCACCGCAACGCGCCGGTGGTCGTGGCTCAGATGCTGGGCTCGTTCACCGTGGTGGCCACTTTCATCGTCACCGTCTTCATCGCCGGCACCGTGCTGCGCGACAGCGAGGTCGGCATCTCCGACATGCTGTTCGCCACGCCGATGCGCAAGTACCAGTACCTGGCCGGGCGCTTCCTGGCCGGCCTGACGGCCTGCGTGAGCATCTTCGTGCTGATCGCCGCCGGCATGCTGCTCGGTTCGGTCATGCCGTGGGTCGACACCGCCCGCATCGGGCCGCAGCCGCTGTTCGCCTACCTGTGGGGTTTCGGCTTCTTCGTCATTCCCAACCTGGTGTTCGTCGGCGCCTTGCTGATGCTGCTGGCGGCCACCACCCGCTCGATGATGTTGGTCTATGTCGGCGTGCTGGGCTTCTTCGTGCTGTGGATCGTGGCCGGCGTGTTCACCCGCGACATCAACAACGAATGGACCGCCGTGCTGCTCGACCCGTTCGGCGTGCGCGCCTTCGGCCGCGCCACCCGCTACTTCTCGACCGCCGATTCGAACGCCAGCCTGCCGCCGTTCAGCGGCTTCCTGCTGGCCAACCGCGCGCTGTGGCTGGCGGTGGCGCTGGTGTTCTTCGGCGCCACGCTGGCGCTGTTCAAGCCGCAGCGCGCCGGCACCGGCCGCCGCCTGTTCGGCAAGGCCAAGGCCGCCGCGGCGGTGGCCGCGCCGACGCCGTCCAACGTGGCGCTGCCGCGCACGGTCGCGCGCTTCAGCGCCTCGACCGGCTGGCGCCAGTGCTGGCACATCCTGCGCTTCGACGCGGTGGGCGTGTTCAAGAGCGTGCCCTTCCTGGTGATGCTGCTGTTCGGTGTGCTTAACTTTATCGGCGCCGGCAGCCAGGCCGGGGCCAATTTCGGCACCACCGTGTATCCGGTCACCGGGCTGATGCTGCGCACGCTGGCCGGCACCTTCAACTTCATGCTGATCATCGTGCTGACCTTCTACGCGGGCGAGTTGATCTTCAAGGAACGCCAGGCCAAAATCGCCGACGTTAGCGACGCCATGCCGGTGCCGGATTGGGCGCCGCTGCTGGCCAAGAGCATCGCGCTGATGGGCGTCATCTTCGGTTTCCTGCTGACCGGCGTGGTGGCGGCCGCGTGCTTCCAGCTGGTCAAGGGCGGCACGCCGATCGAAGTGGGCCTGTACCTGAAAGGCGTGCTGCTGGAATCGGCGTTCTTCGTGCTGATGGGCCTGATGGCGCTGGTGCTGCAGGTGCTGACCAACAACAAGTTCCTCGGCTATCTGCTGGTGATCGTGCTGATGGTGTCGCAGATCGTGCTGGGCGTCATGCACTTCGACCACAACCTGTACAACTTCGCCTCGCTGCCCGGCCTGCGCTATTCGGACATGAACGGCTACGGCCACTTCCTCAAGGGCTGGTCGTGGTTCGGCGTCTACTGGGGCTTGTTCACGCTGGCGCTGCTGGTGCTGGCGCAGGCCTTCTGGGTGCGCGGACTGGCGCGTCCGTGGCGCCAGCGCGTGCAACTGGCGGCGGCGCGCCTGAAGGGGCCGTCCGGCGTCGCGCTGGCCACGCTGCTGGCCGGCTTCGCGGGCAGCGGCGCCTGGATCTTCTACAACACCAACGTGCTCAACAAGTACGAGGCGTCCGATGTGGCGATGGACAAGCAGGCCCGCTACGAAAAGCTGTACCGCCGCTATATCGACCTGCCGCAGCCGCGCGTGACCGACATCAGCGCCGACGTCGACATCTACCCGGCCGAGCGCCGGGTGGCGATCCGCGGCCGCTACCAGATGGAGAACAAGACCGGCGCGCCGCTCGACGTGCTGCGCATCCAGGTCAATCCCGACCTTGAAACGCGCTTCGACAACCTGCCGCCGCACAAGGTGGAGCTGGACGACAAGGAGGCCGGCTTCAGCATCGTCAAGCTAGCGCAGCCGCTGGCGCCCGGCGCCAAGCTTGACCTGGCCTTCCACGTCGACGTGCGCAACCAGGGCTTCACCAACAGCGGCGCGGCCGACCGGGTCAACCTGAACGGCACCTTCTTCGACAACTTCACGTTCTTCCCGCACTTCGGCTACAACCACCAGGGCGAGCTGACCGACCGCAACGAACGCCGCAAGCGCGGCCTGGGCGAGCCGGTGCGCATGGCCAAGCTGGAGGACGAGAAGGCGCGCGGCAACGCCATCTTCAGCGACGAGGCGGACTGGATCAACTTCGAGACCACCGTCTCCACCAGCGCCGACCAGATCGCCATCGCCCCCGGCTATTTGCAGAAGCGCTGGGAGCAGAACGGCCGCCGCTACTTCCACTACAAGATGGACCGGCCGATGGTGCCGTTCTTCGCCTACCTGTCGGCCCGCTGGGAAGTGCGCAAGGGCGAGTGGCACGGCCTGCCGATCGAGATCTACTACGACAGCAAGCACGCCTACAACGTCGACCGCATGATCACCTCGGCGCAGAAATCGCTCGACTACTTCGAGGCCAACTTCACGCCCTACCAGCACAAGCAGGTGCGGGTGCTGGAGTTCCCGAACTACCAGGGCTTCGCGCAATCGTTCGCCAACACCATCCCGTATTCGGAGTCGATAGGCTTCATCGCCGACCTGCGCGACAAGGACGACATCGACTACGTCTACTACGTCACCGCGCACGAGATGGCGCACCAGTGGTGGGGCCACCAGGCGGTCAGCGCCAACATGCAGGGCTCGACCATGCTGATCGAATCGCTGGCGCAATATTCGGCGATGATGGTGATGGAGAAGGCCTACGGCCGCGACAAGCTGCGCCGCTTCCTGCGCTTCGAGCTGGACCACTACCTGCGCGACCGTGGCGGCGAGCTGGTCGAGGAGCAGCCGCTGCTGCGCGTGGAGAACCAGCAGTACATCCACTACCGCAAGGGCAGCCTGGTGTTCTACCGCCTGCGCGACGAGATCGGCGAGGAAGCGCTCAACCGCGCGCTCAAGCGCTTCCTGAACGACAAGGCCTATCAGCAGCCGCCGTACACCACCAGCCGCGAGTTGCTGTCCTACATCCGCGCCGAGGCGCCGCAGGACAAGCAGGCGCTGATCACCGACCTGTTCGAGAAGATCGTCTTCTACGACAACCGCGTGACCGAGGCCAAGGCCCGCAAGCGCGCCGACGGCCAGTGGGACGTGACCATGACGCTGCACCTGGCCAAGATGGAGGCCGACGGCAAGGGCAAGGAGACGCCGCGCGTCTACGACGAGCCGGTGGAGATCGCCGTGTTCGCGCGCGCCAAGGGCGCCAAGGAGCGCGACGAGCGCGTGCTGTACACCGACAAGCGCGTGCTGCAGGGCAGCGATCCGGTGGTGACGGTCACGGTCAAGGAACAGCCGTTCGAGGTCGGCGTCGACCCGTACAACAAGATGATCGACCGCGTCTCGCGCGACAACCGCATGGAGGTCACGCTCGACTAAGCGTGGCAAAAATTGTTACACTAAAAGACAAATTAGTGAATTGACAAAACTATCATCGGCGGAGATACTTCCCCGATGATAGAACTCCGCGAGATCCGCAAGACCTACCGCCAGGGCGGCAACGACATCCGTGCCCTCGACGGCATCGACCTGCACATCGCGCCCGGCGAGTTCGTCGCCATCATGGGGCCGTCCGGCTCCGGCAAATCCACCTTGCTCAACGTGCTCGGCGCGCTGGACCGTCCCGACAGCGGCCGCTACCGCCTGGCCGACCACGAGATCAGCGCCCTCGACGACGACGCCGCCTCCGAGGTGCGCAACCGCCGCATCGGCTTCGTGTTCCAGTCCTTCCACCTGCTGCCGCGCCTGACGGTGCTGGAAAACGTGCTGCTGCCGCAGCGCTACGCCCGCGCCGCCGATCCGGAGGCGGCCGCCCGCGCGGTCGCGCTGCTGGAGCGCATCGGCCTGGGCGAGCGCACCGGCCACCTGCCGGGCCAGCTGTCCGGCGGCCAGCTGCAACGCGCCGCGATCGCCCGCGCGCTGCTCAACCGCCCGGCGTTGCTGCTGGCCGACGAACCCACCGGCAATCTCGATTCCAAAAGCGCCGCCGACGTGCTGGCGCTGCTGAAGGAGCTGCACGCCGGCGGCCAGACGCTGGTGCTGGTCACGCACGATCCGGCCATCGCCGCCGGCGCCCAGCGCACCATCCACCTGCGCGACGGCCGCATCGACGAGGTGGCCGCATGAAGCCGGGCTCCTCCATCGCCGTGCTGTGCGCCGTGCCGCTGCTGGCGGCCGGCATCGCCGCCGCCGTCTCATCGCACGGCATCGCTGGCGCCGCCTCGTCCACCAGCGCCGCGTCTGGCCGCGCCACGCCGGGTGAAGCCGGCGCCGTGCAGACCCCGGCCGCGCGCCCCGTGCTGCTGACCGGCGAAGTCGAAGCGCTGGACACGCAGACCATCGTGGTGCCGCCATCGAATTCGTCGCCGCTGGTGCTGCGCAACTTCGTGGCCGAGGGCACGCAGGTCAAGGCCGGCGACCTGGTGCTGCGCATCGAGACCGGCGGCGCCGCCAACATCGACCGCCTGAAGACCGAGCTGGACCGCGCCATCGCCCGGGTCGAGCGCGACACCGCCACCCTCGAAGCGGGCGCCATCGACACCGAGAAAGCGCTGATCAGCGCTGAGGCCGCGCTGGCCAAGGCCAAGGTGGATGCCGCGCTGCCCAAGCTACAGATCACCGCGCTGAACTACGACCGCTACCAGGCCGAGCTGGACCGCGCCACCCGCGACCTGGCGATCAAGCTCGAAGCGCGCGACAACTACCGGCAGTCGGTGCTGCGCCGGCGCGAGGACGGCGAGCTGGAAGTGAAGAAAATGCAGATCAACCTGGCCTTCCAGACCGTCCAGCTCAAGCAGTCCGAAGTGCGCGCCGCGCGCGACGGCGTGGTGGTGCACGGCTACAGCCCGTGGAAGGGCGAACGCTTCGAGGAAGGCTCGTCGGCCTGGCCGGGCAACGCCGCCGGCGTGGTGCAGGGCGGCGGCCAGATGGCGGTCACGGCCTGGGTGCTGGAGGCCGACCGTCCCTACCTGAGCGAAGGCCAGGACCTCAGCCTGCGCTTCGATGCGCTGCCCGGCGCCGCGCTGACCGGCACGATCAAGTCGATCACCAGCGCGCCGGAAGCGCGCGCCAGCTGGGGCAGCGGACGCTACTTCCGCGTCAAGATCGGCCTGCCGGAAGGGCACGGCCTGCCGCTGGTGGCGGGCATGAGCGTCTTCGCCGAACCGCGCGCCGCCGGGGCAGTTGCGAACGCCGCGCACCAGCCGGCCATCGCCGCCGAGCCGCCGGCCATCGAGGGCGAGATCGCCTCGCGCCAGGCGCTGCCGGTGTCGCCGCCGACCATCCCGTATGTGTGGCAGTACAAGCTGGCCAGCATCGCGCCCGAGGGCTCGCTGGTCAACGCCGGCCAGCCGATCGCGCAATTCGAATCGGGCGAGGTGACCACCCAGCTGATGCAGCAGCAAGGCCAGCTGCGCGAAAAGCAGCGCGCGCTGGAAAAGCTGCAACTCGACCAGGCCGAGGCCGACCGCGCCGGCGAGCTGGCCGTGGCCGAGGCGCAAAGCAACGCCGAGAAGGCCGAGCGCAAGGCCACGCAGCCGAAGGAATTGATACGCCGCGTCGACTACGACAAGCTGGTCATCGAACGCACGGAGAAGCTGGCGCTGGCCAGGCTGGCGGTGGAGCAGCGCGCCGTGCAGATCCGCGCGCGCCGGGCCGAGCTCACCGGCCTGCAGGCGGAAGTGGCGGACCTGCAGCGGCAACTGGCCGCGCTGACCAAGGGCCAGGCGGCGATGACGGTGCTGGCGCCGCGCAAGGGACTGGTGATGTACCGCACCACCTTCTCGGGCGAGAAGGTCACCGTCGGCAGCCAGGTGTGGATGGGCTTGTCGGTGGCCACGCTGGCCGACCCGGACCAGCTGTACATCAACGCCACCGTGCCGGAGGCGCAGGCGTCGAACGTGCGCATCGGCCAGCGGGCGCGCGTGACCGTGCCGGGCGCCAACCAGGCGTTGAGCGCGCACGTGGTGGCGCTGGGCCGCGCCTTCCACGGCAAATCCACCGCGCAATCGACCATCGTGCGCGATCTCGAACTGCAGTTTGACGGCGCGCCCGCCGGGCTCAAACCGGGCGCCGCCGTGCAGGCGGTGCTGGTGGCCGACGCGCGCGGCAAGGAACACAAGCAATGAACAAACCCTGCATGGCATTGATGCTGCTGGCGCTGGCCGGCTGCGGCGGCGAGGCCTCGACCGCGCCCGGCGCCGTCGAAACCCTGGCCGCGCGGCCGTGGGCCGAAACGCTGACGGTGGACGGCGAAATCAAGGCCGCCGCCAGCACCGCGCTGACCGTGCCCGGCAGCGGATGGAGCAGCCGCGTGCTGGTGGACATGGTGGCCGACGGCAGCGCCGTGCGCAAGGGCGACGTGGTGGCGCGCTTCGACGCGCCGCAGGCGCGCATGGAACTGTCGCAGGCCGAGATGGAACTGCTGCGCAAGACCATCGCCGAAGCCGGCAACGCGGGCAACGCCTCCGTCGAGCGCAGCACGCTGGCCGGCGAGCGCGCCAAGGTCGAGGACGACCTCGGCCTGAGCCAGCGCTACGCCAAGGTCGATCTGACCATCTTCGCCCGCAACACCATCCTCGACGCGCTGGCCGACGTCGGCTTCCTCAGCACCAAGCGCGGCTACCTGGACTGGAAGGGCGGCCAGGCCAAGGCGCGCACGGCCGCGCAGGACGCGGTGCTGCACTCGCAGCGCGACAGCGTGGCGCAGACGGCCAAGCGCAACCGCGACAGCCTGGACGCGCTGGAACTGGTGGCGCCGCACGACGGCGTGTTCCTGCTGGTGCCGCGCTGGGACGGCGCCAAGCCGGAGATCGGCGCCAGCCAGTCGGCCGGGCAGGAGTTCGGCACCTTGCCGGACCTGCGCCAGCTGGTGGCGCACTTCACCGTGGCCGAGGGCCGGGCCTTCGGCCTGAAGGCCGGGCTGCCGGTGCAGGTGCGCCTGGCCGGCACCGGCACCGCGCTGACATTGACCGTGACCCGCGTCGGCAACAGCGCCAGCACCACCTCCACCGAGTCGCCCGTCAAGTACAGCGACTTCGACGCCGCCATCCCCAACGACGCCGCGGTCAAGCTGGGCCTCAAGCCCGGCCAGGCGCTGCGCGGCACCGTGCAGCTGGTGACACGGCCGGCCGCGCTGACCGTGCCCAACCTGGCGCTGGTGCAGGATGGCGCGGGCTACGCGGTGTACACGGACGAGCAGGGCAAGCCGGTGCGGCACAAGATCGAGCTGGGCCAGCGCGGCCCGGTGCGCAGCGAACTCAAAAGCGGATTGACGGCCGGCGCGCGCATCGTGCTGCTGCCGCCGTCGTCCACGGAGAAATCATGAACCTGCCATTGATACGGGAGGCCGTGACCGAACTGTTGCGGCGCAAGCTGCGCACCGGGCTCACACTGCTGGGCATGATCTTCGGCGTGGCCGCCATCGTCGCCATGCTGGCGGTGGGCGAGGGCAGCAAGCGCGAGGCGCTGCGGCTGGTGGCCGAGCTGGGCCTGGACAACGTGCTCATCGAAAGCAAGGCCATCGAGCCCGAGCAGCTGAAGGAAATCCGCACGCGTTCGCTGGGCCTGTCCGCCGCCGACGCCGAGGCCGCGCTGTCGGTGGTGCCGGGCGCGCAGACGGTGGCGCTGAAAAAGGAGATCAAGGTCGACCAGCTGGTGCTGGGGGACAAGGTGGTGGCGGGGCGCGCCTATGCGGTGTCGCCGTCGTACGCGGCGCACGGCGGCCTGCAGGTGGCCAGCGGCCGCTGGCTGGCGGCGCAGGATGGCGCCACGCTGGCGCCGGTATGCGTGGTCGGCGCGCGGCTGGCGCGCACCCTGTTCGGCGATGGCGCTGCGGTCGGCCAGCGGGTCAAGCTCAACCATGTGTGGCTGGAAGTGGTCGGCGTGCTGGCCGACCGCGCGCAAAGCAAGTCCGACTTCGAAGGCGTCAAGCTGGGACTGGATGACGAGCGCCTGTTCGTGGCGTGGGAGACGGGGCGCGCGCGCTTCAGTTTCAAGCGCATCGAGGACGAGGTGGACGGCATCAGCGTGCGCCTGGGCGGCGGCGTCGCGCCCGACAGCGCCGCCCGCGTGCTGCAGGCATTGATCACGCAGCGCCACGGCGTCGCCGACGACACCAACCTGATCGTACCGATGGGCCTGTATCGCCAGAACCAGCAGACGCAGCGGATCTTCACCATCGTCATGAGTTCGATCGCGGCGGTATCGTTGCTGGTGGGCGGCATCGGCATCATGAACATCATGCTGGCCAACGTGCTGGAGCGGCGGCGTGAAGTGGGCTTGAAGCGGGCGCTGGGCGCGCGGCGGCGGGACGTGATCGAGCAGTTCCTGGCCGAGGCGCTGGTGATCGCCGTCAGCGGCGCCCTGCTGGGCGTGGCGCTGGGCGCGATCGCCGCCTACAGCATCGCCGCGCTGGCCGGCTGGTCGGTCGCCTGGTCGCCGTTGAGTTTGATCGTAGCGGTGTTGCTATGTGTCGGCGTCGGGTTGGCCTTCGGCGTCTTCCCTGCCCGCCAGGCCGCCGCCCTCGATCCCATCGCCGCCCTGCGCAGCGACTAAATAAAATTGGGGTCAAGTCTGACATTCGGACACGAGCTCTGCAGTAGGCGCGTGCCTAGTGCAGAGCTCGTGTCCGAATGTCAGACTTGACCCCAGGGGTTATTTTGATGCTTTGAGCAGGCGGGCGACGTCCAGCGCGAAGTAGGTCAGCACGGCGTCGGCGCCGGCGCGCTTGAAGGCCAGCATCGATTCCATCATCACCTTGTCGTGGTCCAACCAGCCGTTTTGCGCGGCCGCCTTGATCATCGCGTATTCGCCACTGACCTGGTACGCAAAAGTCGGTACCTTGAACTCGTCCTTGACCCTGCGCACAATATCCAGGTACGGCATGCCAGGCTTGACCATCACCATGTCCGCGCCTTCGGCCAGGTCCAGCCCGACTTCGCGCAGGGCCTCGTCGCTGTTGGCCGGGTCCATCTGGTAGGTGTTCTTGTCGCTCTTGCCCAAATTCTTGGCCGAGCCGACCGCGTCGCGGAACGGGCCGTAGAACGCCGACGCGTACTTGGCCGAGTACGCCATGATGCGCGTGTGGATGTGCCCCTTGGCCTCCAGCGCCGCCCGCACCGCACCGATGCGCCCGTCCATCATGTCCGATGGCGCCACCACGTCCACGCCCGCATCGGCCTGGCACAGGGCCTGGCGCACCAGCATGTCGGTGGTCAGGTCGTTGATCACATAACCGTTCTCATCGATCAGGCCGTCCTGGCCGTGGCTGGTGTACGGGTCCAGCGCGACGTCGGTCAGGATGCCCAGCTCGGGGAAGGCTTGCTTCAAGGTGCGCACGGCGCGCGGCACCAGCCCGTCCGGGTTGGTCGCTTCGATGCCGTCCGGCGTCTTCTTCGACGCGTCGATCACCGGGAACAGCGCCAGCACCGGAATGCCCAGCTCCACGCATTCCTGCGCCACCTTCAGCAGCAAGTCCACCGACACCCGCTCCACGCCCGGCATCGACGCCACCGGCTCGCGCTGCTGCGTGCCTTCCAGGATAAACACCGGGTAGATCAAGTCCGCGGCGGTGACGTTGTTTTCGCGCATCAGGGCGCGCGAGAACGGGTCGCGGCGCATGCGGCGCATGCGGATGGCGGGGAATTGGGCGGAAACGTGTGGATTGTGCATCGCTAAAACTTTCCTATGCTGTGGGGTTATTGCTCGTCGGGCTCGGCGTCGTCTTCCATTTCGATCAGATCGACCTGGGCGGCGGCTTCGTCATCGGTGACGCCGGCCAGTTCCAGGATCTTGTCGTTGGCTTCTTCGATGCCGATGCGCTTGAGCGCGGAGAACAGTTGCACGGTGAAGGGGAAACCTTCGCCGTCTTCGTCGACGTAGCTGTCGAGCTTGGCCTTGGCCTGGCGCAGCACGTTGACGGATTCGTTGCGGTTCAATTTGTCAACCTTGGTAAGGATGCAATGGATCGGCTTGCCGGTCGGGGCGAACCATTCCAGCATCTGGATGTCCAGCTCGGTGAACGGGCGGCGCGAATCCATGATCAAGATCAAGGCCGCCAGTTGCTCGCGGCGCTGGACATAGTCGCCCAGCAGGCGCTGCCAGTGCAGCTTGGCCGAGCCGGACACCTCCGCGTAGCCGTAGCCCGGCAGGTCGACCAGCAGGCATTCGATCTCGTCGACGATGGTCGGGTCCTTGCGGTGCTGCGCCACGTGGGCGCCGCCGATCGAGAAGTAGTTGATGTGCTGGGTGCGGCCAGGGGTCTTGGACGCGAACGCCAGCCCTTTCTGGTTGCACAGGATGTTGATGGCGGTCGATTTGCCGGCGTTGGAGCGACCTGCAAAGGCGATTTCCGGCACCGTGGTGTCGGGCAGATCGCGCAATTGGTTGACGGTCGTAAAGAAGCGGGCTTGCCAGAGTTTGGACATGAGATGGGGGAAATGCAACAAAAGGGAGCAAATATGCTGGAAAGCTATTGTACAATGAGTGGTTACGAAGTGTTGCCATAGCCGATAGCTACTAGCCTGCGGCATACGTTCGACAAACTTTTTTGAGGGTGCTTGAATGAATCGTGCGTTTTCACCGTTTGTAAAATCCCTGTTGGTAGCCCTGCTGGCCGTTGCCGGCACCGCATCCGCCGCCGAAGAAAAAAAACCGGCCCACGCCGAAGCGGCAGCGCCCAAAGTCGATGCGGCCAAAGGCGGCACCCTGTTTGAAAACGGCGACACCGCGCGCGGCCTGCCGGCCTGCGTCTCCTGCCACGGCGCGGGCGGCAACTCCACCATCACCGTCAATCCCAAACTGGCCGGCCAGCACGAAGGCTACATTTACAAGCAGTTGGTGAACTTTTCCGGCGATGAGCGGAATCAACCGGTCATGACCGGCTTCGCCAAGATGCTGACCGACGAGGAAAAGCACAACATCTCGGCCTGGCTGGCCACCCAGGCGCAAAAGCCGGGTGCCGCGAAGAACAAGGAAACGGTTGAGATGGGCAAGAAGATTTATCGCGGCGGCATCGCCGAGAAAAACGTCCCGGCCTGCGCAAGCTGCCATGGCGCCACCGGCGCCGGCATCCCGGTGCAATATCCACGCATCGCCGGCCAGCACCAGGACTACACGGTGGCCCAGCTGGGCCTGTTCAAGGCCAACGGCCGCAAGAACAGCGCGCAGATGACCACCATCGCCAAGCGCATGTCGGATGAGGAAATGAAAGCCGTGGCCGATTACGTCGCCGGCTTGAAATAAGAACAGCTGGCCGCGCCCTTGGGTTGCGGTGCAACTGATAGTGCATAGAGGGCGGCAGCGTAAGCGGGCTGCCCTTTTTGTTGTTATGCTGCCCCCAGCATATTTTTTTGAGATCGTTCCAGCATGAGCAGCAGCCCCAGCACCACCGGCATCGAACTGAAGACCCGCCGCCCCCTCGTCGGCGAACTGGTCGAACTGATTTCCTCCATGCGCTTCGCCATCGCGCTGCTGGCGATGATCGCCATCGCCGCCATCGTCGGCACCGTGATGAAGCAGGGCGAGGCCACCAACAACTACATCAACCAGTTCGGGCCGTTCTGGTTCGAGGTGTTCGGCAAGCTGGGCCTGTACACCGTGTACTCGGCCTGGTGGTTCCTGCTGCTGATGACCACGCTGGTGACGTCGACCTCGCTGTGCATCATCCGCAACGCGCCCAAGATGCTCAAGGACATGCGCAGCTGGCGCGAGAACGTGCGCGAGAATTCGCTGCTGAATTTCCACCACAAGATGCAGTGGCGCTCGTCGCTGGCGCGCGCCGCGCTGGCGCAGCAGACCGCCGCCCGCCTGGCCGACACCGGCTACAAGGTCAAGCTGGTCGACAAGGACAACGGCACGCTGGTGGCGGCCAAGCAGGGCGCGGCCAACAAGTTCGGCTACATCTTCGCGCACACCGCCATCGTGGTCATCTGCATCGGCGGCCTGCTCGATTCGGACGTGCCGATCCGCCTGCAGGAATGGTTCCTCGGCAAAGTACCGTTCAACGGCAGCGGCTTGATCTCGGCGGTGCCGGCGCAGAGCCGCCTGGGCCTGGGCAATCCCACCTTCCGCGGCAACACCATGATCCCGGAAGGCTCGACCAGCGACAGCGCCATCATCACCCGTCCCGACGGCGTGCTGATCCAGGACCTGCCGTTCACCATCAAGCTGAAAAAATTCAATATTGATTTTTACACCACCGGCATGCCCAAGCTGTTCGCCAGCGAGGTCGAGGTGCGCGACCACGCCAGCGGCGAGGTGGTCAAGGCCGTCATCGAGGTCAATAAGCCGCTGCTGTACAAGGGCCTGGCGATCTACCAGTCCAGCTTTGACGACGGCGGCAGCAAGCTCAAGCTGAGCGGCTACCCGATGGTGGGCGGCAGCACCGCCAAGTTCGACATCGCCGGCGAGGTCGGCGGCAGCACCGCCATGGGCGACGCCTACACCGTCGAATGGTCGGGCTTCCGTCCGTTCAACGTCGAGAACCTGGCCGCCTCGCAGGACGCGCGCGCCGTCACCAAGGGCAAGAGCCTGGAGGAGCAGTTCGCCAACAGCCTCGACAAGCACACCGGCTCGGCCGGCCGCAACGCCCACAACAAGGACTTGAAGAACGTCGGCCCCAGCGTGACCTACAAGCTGCGCGACAAGACCGGCCAGGCGCGCGAATACCAGAACTATATGCAACCGGTGACGGTGGACGGCGCGACCGTCTTCCTGGCCGGCATGCGCGTCAACCCGTCGGACCCGTTCAGCTTCCTGCGCATTCCCGCCGACGACGCCCACAGCGTGACCGAATGGATGCGCCTGCGCGCCGCCCTCAGCGACCCGGCCCTGCGCGCCGCCGCCGCCAAGCGCTACGCCGAGCGCGCCACGCCGCAGTCGCCCAACGGCGACGCGCTGCGCGGCCAGTTGCAAGCCTCGGCCGAGAAGAGCCTGACCATCTTCGCCGGCAACGACAAGGCGGCCGGCTTCGTCGCCATCTCGCGCTTCCTGGAGAAGATCCCGGCCGCCGAGCAGGAAAAGGCCGCCGACGTGTTCATGAAGATCCTCAACGGCAGCCTGTGGGACCTGTGGCAGGCCGCCCGCGCCAAGGACGGCCTGGAGCCGGTCAGCGCCGACGAGGCCCACGCCCGCTTCCTGCAACTGTCCACCAACGCCCTGTCGGACGCCTACTTCTACGGCGCGCCGGTCTACCTGCAGCTGGACGACTTCACACAGATCCAGGCCTCGGTGTTCCAGGTCACGCGCTCGCCGGGCAAGAAGGTGGTCTACCTGGGCTGCGTATTCCTGGTGCTGGGTGTATTCTCGATGTTTTATATCCGCGAACGCCGCCTGTGGGTGTGGATCAAGGACGACGGCGCCGGCGCCGAGGCGCTGATGGCCATGAGCACCCAGCGCAAGACGCTGGACTTCGAACGCGAGTTTGAAACTTTGAAAGAAAAGCTGCCGCAATCGGCGTAAGCTGTAGCGGCCACGGAGAGAAATGATGGAACTGACGCAATCGACCCAAACCTATACCCAGGCGCCCGGCTACTTCAAGCGCCTGACCGCGTTCGACTGGGTGTTCGCGCTGGCGCTGCTGGCGGGCTCGCTGTTCGGCCTGAACCGCTACGGTCACTACATGGACGTCTACGAGAAGGGCATCCTGCTGGCCGCCGCGCCGGCGTTCGCCGCGCTGGGCTGGCACTGGAAGCCGGCGCGCTGGCTGATGCCGCTGGTGGCCCTGCTGGCGCTGGGCGCGATCGCCATGTACGCCGGCGAGCTCGACAACGGCACCAAGAAATTCTGGCTGCGCATGATGCTGTCGAGCCAGTCCGCGATCCTGTGGATGAGCGTGATGTTCTGCCTGTCGACCTTGTTCTACGTGATCGGCTCGGCGGCCCGTTCCGAATCGGCCTTCAGCATCGGCTCCAAACTGTGCTGGGCCGCCGTGGTGCTGGGCCTGACCGGCATGATGGTGCGCTGGTACGAGTCCTACCTGATCGGCGCCGACGTCGGCCACATTCCGGTGTCGAATCTGTATGAAGTGTTTATCCTGTTTTCGCTGATCACCGCGATGTTCTACCTGTACTTCGAGCAGCGCTACGCCACCCGCCAGCTGGGCGCCTTCGTCACGCTGGTCATCACTGCCGCGATCGGCTTCCTGTTCTGGTACACCACCTCGCGCGACGCCGCCGACATCCAGCCGCTGCTGCCGGCGCTGCAAAGCTGGTGGATGAAGATCCACGTGCCGGCCAACTTCATCGGCTACGGCAATTTCGCGCTGGCCGCGATGGTGGCGGCGGCCTATCTGCTGAAGACCTCGGGCCGGCTGGTGGACCGCCTGCCGTCGGAGGAGGTGCTGGACGACGTCATGTACAAGGCCATCTCGGCCGGCTTCGCCTTCTTCACCATCGCCACCATCCTCGGCGCGCTGTGGGCGGCCGAGGCGTGGGGCGGCTACTGGTCGTGGGATCCGAAGGAAACCTGGGCGCTGATCGTCTGGCTCAACTACGCGGCCTGGCTGCACATGCGCCTGATGACGGGCCTGCGCGGCCGTCCGGCGGCCTGGTGGGCGCTGGTGGGCCTGCTGGTGACCACCTTCGCCTTCCTGGGCGTGAACATGTTCCTGTCCGGCCTGCACTCCTACGGCAAGTTGTAAACGCGATGTGAACTTTTGCTGGCCCAGATTGGTGTAAGGTTCAGGCTATAGCCGCGACCAAGTCTCAACCTTGCACAATCTTTGGAGTCAGCATGCTGATCAAGCGTAGCCCCAACGGCATCGAGTTGCCGTTTTCATCAGAAATCACGCCGCGCGAGGTGTACGAATCGCGCCGCAGCTTCATGAAGCAGATCGCCACCGGCGCGCTCGGCGGCGCCGCGCTGCTGGAGATGGCCAACCGCGAAGCATTCGCGCAAGGCGTCAATCCCAAGCTGGCGGCCAAGCTCAATCCCTCCTATTCGGCGCTCGACAAGCACACGCCGTACAAGGACGCCACCAGCTACAACAACTTCTACGAATTCGGCACCGACAAGAGCGAACCGGCC
Source organism: Duganella sp. GW821-FHT01E12 (assembly GCF_059422325.1). NCBI lineage: Bacteria > Pseudomonadati > Pseudomonadota > Betaproteobacteria > Burkholderiales > Oxalobacteraceae > Duganella > Duganella sp. GW821-FHT01E12. Next base: position 949,076 of record NZ_JBWKWR010000001.1, read on the forward strand.
ATGTACGCCGGCACGCTCAAGACCCGTCCGTGGACGGTGTCCATCGAGGGCGAGGTGAACAAGCCGATGACCTTGGACATCGACGCGCTGCTCAAGCTGGCGCCGCTGGAGGAGCGCGTCTACCGCCTGCGCTGCGTCGAGGGTTGGTCGATGGTCATTCCGTGGATCGGCTATTCGTTCTCCGAGATCATCAAGAAGGTCGAGCCGACCGGCAACGCCAAGTATGTGGAGTTCGTCTCGCTGGCCGACAAGAAGCAGATGCCGGGCGTAGGCAGCCGCGTGCTGCAATGGCCGTACACCGAAGGCTTGCGCATCGACGAGGCCAACCATCCGCTGGCCTTGCTGACGCTGGGCATGTACGGCGAAACGCTGGCCAACCAGAACGGCGCGCCGGTGCGCATGGCGCTGCCATGGAAGTACGGCTTCAAGTCGGCCAAGTCCATCGTCAAGATCCGCTTCCTCAAGGAGCAGCCGCGCACGTCGTGGAATCTGTCGGCGCCGAACGAGTACGGTTTCTATTCGAACGTCAATCCGGACGTGGACCATCCGCGCTGGTCGCAGGCGTCCGAGCGCCGCATCGGCGAGGACGGCTTCCTGGCCCGCAAGCGCAAGACGCTGATGTTCAACGGCTATGCCGACGTCGCGCCGCTGTACGCGGGCATGGACCTGAAGAAGTTCTTCTAAGCGTATGGCGTTCAATCCCACCGCCCGGCAGACCGGGCTGATCAAGGCTGCGCTTTTCGTGCTGGCGCTGGTGCCCCTGGCGCGCATGGTGTATCTGACGGTGACCGGGCAACTGGTCGAGCCGCTGGAATTCATCACGCGCGGCACCGGCGACTGGACCCTGTACTTTCTGTGCTTCACGCTGGCGGTGACGCCGCTGCGCAAGCTGAGCAAATGGAACTGGCTGATCAAGCTGCGCCGCATGATGGGGCTGTACATGTTCTTCTACGGTCTGCTGCACTTCATGACCTTCCTGTGGTTCGACCATTTCTTCGACGTGCAGGAGATGTGGAAGGACGTGCTGAAGCGGCCGTTCATCACGGTGGGCTTCATCGCCTTCGTGCTGCTGATACCGCTTGCCGCGACCAGCACCAACGGCATGGTGAAACGGCTGGGCAGCAAGCGCTGGCAGTGGCTGCACCGGCTGATCTATGTGATCGCGCCGCTGGCCATCCTGCACTTCTGGTGGATGAAGGCGGGCAAGCACAATTTCACGCAGCCCATCATCTTCGGCCTGATCCTCGGGGCGCTGCTGCTGATGCGGGTGTACTGGGCGCGCGGCAAGGCGCTGTCGGCCGCGGCGGCACGCTAGCGCCCCTTTGAGCGCGCCCAACAGCGGCGCGCTGCGCCTCGCTACACTGGGCCGATGGCCAGCGAGGACGATACCGCATACAAGCAACTGTTCGCGTATCCAGAGATGGTGCGCGACCTGCTGCTGGGCTTCGTGCCGGGCGAGTGGGTGCGGCAGCTGGACCTCGACAGCTTCGAGCGCGTCAACGGCAGCTACGTCAGCGACGGCGGTCACCACCGCCACAGCGACATGGTTTGGCGTGTGCGCCTGGCCGGCGAGTGGATTTACATTTACCTGCTGCTCGAATTCCAATCCCGCTCCGATCACTGGATGGCGCTGCGCATGCAGGTCTATATCGGCTTGCTTTATCAAGACCTGATCAAGCGCCACGAGTTGCCTCAACCGGGAAGACTGCCTCCAGTGTTTCCCTTGGTGCTGTACAACGGCGCCAAACCTTGGCGAGCCAACCTGAGTTTGGCAGAGTTGATTGTTGCGGTGCCGTCCGATCTTCAGCCGCTGCAAGCATTTCAGCGATATCTGCTGATAGACCAATCGCGATTGCCCGATGTCGCTCTGGCGGCCATCAAGAATTTTGCCGCCATGGCATTCCGCGTTGAGCGCATGCAAACTGGAGCGGATGTTATCGAAGAAATCGAGCGGTGGTCAGGTCTGTCGGAATTTAAGTCGAGCCCGCAAATTTTGCCGCTGTTAAGCCGCTGGGCCGCGCGTCGTTTGCAGGGCCTTGCGCGTGAGCGTATTATCGAATTTGATCGCATCGTCATGGAGGGGCGGGCTATGGCTGTTCCTGAAATCAAGAGTTTTGCGGATGCATGGCGTTATGAGGCTGAACTCTATGTGCAGCGCGAGTGCTTGAAAAAGCTGCTTGTTAAGCGGTTTGGCACGCTGCCGCGAAAACTGAATAAGCGCATTGAATGGGCCGAAATAGACGACCTGGATCGTTGGTTTGATCGTATTTTTGATGCCCATAGCATTCAGGATATCTTTGCCGACCCTCAGCCCGCATGAAAAAAGCCGCCGGCGGCGAGGCGGGCGGCTTTGGTTTGCTGGCTGACCGGCTTACTTGATCAGCGATTCCAGCGCGTACAGGTCGGCCGGATTCTCGCGCTGGCGCACCACATGGCACACCTCGCCGTCGACGATGATCTCCGCCGCCCGGCCACGCGTGTTGTAGTTCGACGCCATCGTCATGCCATACGCGCCCGCGCTGTGCATCACCAGCAGGTCGCCCGCTTCCACCGCCAGTTCGCGGTCGCGCGCCAGCCAGTCGCCCGATTCGCAGATCGGCCCCACCACGTCGTAGGCCAGCGCGCCAGCCTTGCCCTGTACCACAGGCTGCATGTCCATCCACGCGTGGTACAGCGCCGGACGCGCCATGTCGTTCATGGCCGCATCGACCACGCAGAAATTCTTTTCCTCGCCGTGCTTGATGAATTCCACCTTGGTCAGCAGCACGCCGGTGTCGCCGACGATCGAGCGGCCCGGCTCGAAGATCACCTTGATCGGCTTGCCGTCGTAGCGCGCCGCGCGCCAGGCGTCGACGCGGGCGAACAGGCGGCCCAGGTAGTCGCCCACCGGCACCGGCGGCGCCTCGCCCGCCTCGCCGTAGTTGATGCCGATGCCGCCGCCGATGTCCAGATGGTGCAGCACGATGCCTTCGTCGCCCAGCTTGTCGATCAGCTCGATCAGGCGGTCCAGCGCCTCCAGCAGCGGCGCGTCGTCCAGCAGCTGCGAGCCGATGTGGCAGTCGATGCCGGCCACTTCCAGGTGCGGCAGCTTGGCCGCGGCGCGGTAGGTGTCCAGCGCGTCGTCGAAGGCCACGCCGAACTTGTTGGCCTTCAGGCCGGTCGCGATGTAGGGATGGGTCTTGGCGTCCACGTTGGGGTTCACGCGCAGCGACACGCGCGCGGTCTTGCCCATGGCGCCGGCCACTTCGTTGAGGCGGTGCAGCTCGGGGATCGATTCGACGTTGAAACACAGGATGTCGTGCGACAGCGCCAGGCGCATTTCGTCGACGCTCTTGCCGACGCCGGAGAAGATCACCTTGCGCGGATCGCCGCCGGCCGCCAGCACGCGCAGCAGCTCGCCGCCGGAGACGATGTCGAAACCGGCCCCCTGGCGCGCCAGCAGGTCCAGGATGGCCAGGTTGGAGTTGGCCTTCATGGCGTAGCAGACCAGCGCGTCGCGGCCGGCGCAGGCGTCGGCGTAGGAGGCGAAATTGGCCAGCAGCTGCGCCTTCGAGTACACATAGGTCGGGGTGCCGAACTGCGCGGCGATGGCGGCCAGCGAGGCGCCCTCGGCGTGCAGCACGCCATTTACATAGGAAAATTGCGACATAAGGATTATTGTTGAGGTACTGGAGTGGATGGAACCGGGGCAGCTTCAGTGCTCTTGGCAGGCTTGGCCGGTGGAGCCTTGGGCAGGTACAACGGGCCGGGTTGGCCGCAGCCGCTCAACAAGACGGTCAGGCACAGGGCGGTTGTGCCGCAAACGGTGCCGATAAATAAACGGAATGTGGACTTCACGATAAAATCACGGATTGACTATAGATACTGGAGTGTAGCATGGGCGAATCAGAATTCCTGGCGCAGGCAGAAGCCACCCTTAGCGCCATCGAGGCCGCGTTGGACCGTCTGAACGACGAGGACATGGTCGACGTCGAGTGCAGCCGCAGCGGCAACGTGCTGGAAATCGAGTTTATCGACAATGGTTCCAAGATCATCGTAAACAGCCAGGCAGCGATGCAGGAGCTGTGGGTGGCCTCCCGTTCGGGCGGCTATCATTACAAGCAGAAGGACGGCAAGTGGCTCAACACCCGCGACGGTTCCGAGCTGTTCTACTCGCTGTCCGAGATGGTCAGCGCGCAGGGCGGCAGCCCGGTCGTGCTGGGCTGACCGGCGGCGCCCGCAGGACGGTGGTGCGGCAGGGCTATAGTAAAATTGCTATCCAGTCCATTCTGCCCACTGTTAATGAATCACTTTCAAAAGCAAGTCCACCACGAGGCCGCCGCGTTGCACGGCGGCGCGCCGGTCCACCCCAAGTACCGCCCGGACATTGACGGCCTGCGCGCCGTCGCCGTGCTGTGCGTGGTCATCTTCCACGCCTTCCCCGATGCGCTCAAGGGCGGTTTCATCGGCGTCGACATCTTTTTTGTCATCTCCGGCTTCCTGATCAGCACCATCATCATCAGCAACCTCGAGCGTGGCAGCTTCAGCTTTGCCGACTTCTACGGCCGCCGCGTGCGCCGCATTTTCCCGGTGCTGCTGCTGGTGCTGGCGGCCTGCTTCGTGGCCGGCTGGTTCGTGCTGCTGGCCGACGAATACAAGCAGCTGGGCAAGCACATGGCCGGCGGCGCCGGTTTCGTCGCCAACTACGTGCTGTGGGGCGAAAGCGGCTATTTCGACAACGCCGCCCACACCAAGCCGCTGTTGCACCTGTGGTCGCTCGGCGTGGAGGAGCAGTTTTACATCGTCTGGCCGGCGCTGCTGTGGTTCGCGGCGCGGCGCGGCTTCAACCTGCTCACCGCCTCCATCGTGCTGGGCCTGCTTTCCTTCGGCCTGAACGTGGCCGCCGTGCATGGCGACGCCGTGCGCGCCTTCTACTCGCCGCAGACGCGCTTCTGGCAGATGCTGACCGGCTCGGCGCTGGCGGCGCTGACCCTGCGCGGCCACACCTTGCTGGGCCGCTGGCAGCCGGCGCTGGACGGCTGGCTGGGCAAAGTGATCTATGCCCAAGCGCAGCCGCGCGACGGCACCGTCTGGCGCGACGTGCAGTCGCTGCTGGGTGCCGGCCTGATCCTGGTTGGCCTGCTGCGCATCACGCAGGAGCGCGCCTTCCCCGGCTGGTGGGCGCTGCTGCCGACGCTGGGCGCGGCCATGATCATCGCCGCCGGCAGCCGCGCCTGGTTCAACCGCGTGGTGCTGGGCAGCCGCGTGCTGGTGTGGTTCGGCCTGATCAGCTTCCCGCTGTACTTGTGGCACTGGCCGCTGCTGGTGTTTGCCCGCATGGTCGAGCGTGCCGCGCCGTCGGCCGCGCTGCGCGCCGGCGCCGTGGCGGCCGCCATCGCGCTGGCCTGGCTCAGCTATCGCCTGCTGGAGCGGCCGATCCGCGCCGGCGGGCGCCAGCGCGTCAAGACCGTGGTGCTGGTGGTGCTGATGCTGGCCGTGGCCGGCGTCGGCTACAAGACCTATCAGCGCGACGGCCTGGGCTTCCGCATGAAGGACCGCCAGGCGTATGCCGCGTATTTTGAAAACAACCCGGCCGAGTGGCGTTTCTTCTTCCGCGTCGGCATCCCCGACAAGTACCACGTCGAATGCGAATTCTTCGACATCGCCAAGTACCGCGCCGGCCGCATCGATTCGGTGCCGCGTCCGGCCATCGACGAGCGCTGCTACCGGCGCGATCCGTCCAAGCCCAAGGCGGTGCTGCTGTGGGGCGATTCGCACGCCGAGCAGCTGTCCTTCGGCATCCGCAACAACCTGCCGGCCGACTGGCAGGTGCTGCAGGTGGCCAGCTCCGGCTGCGTGCCGACCCTGGACGCGACCGAGCCCTCGGGCGTCGACCAGTGCACGCAGAACAGCTGGTTCGCGCTCAAGACCATCGCCGACACCCATCCCGACGTGGTGGTGGTGGCGCAAAACCTCGGCCACACGCTGGAGGGCATGAAGCGGATCGCCGACCGCCTGCAGGCCATGGGCGTGCCCAAGGTGGTGTTCACCGGCCCCGATCCGCACTGGACCGAAAACCTGCCCAAGCTGATGATGACCGACCTGTGGCTGACCAAGCCGCGCCGCACCTTCCACGGCATCGACCGCGAGCTGATGGCGAAGAACGCGGCGCTGCAGGCCGGCTTCCCGCAGAGCGAGCACGCGGTGTTCGTCAATCTGATGGATTTCTTCTGCAACCAGGACGGCTGCATGACCTATCTGGGCGATGATCCGATGACCGGCATCACCAGCTACGACTACGGCCACCTGATGCCGCAGGCCTCCGACCTGCTCGGCAAGCAGCTGCTGGCCAAGGTGATCACCGGCGACATCAAGCCCTGATGCCGCCGGCCGGGCGCCGTCGTCAGAACAGTTCGTTCTTGACGGCGTCCTTGGCTTTCTCTTCCGCCGGCGTGCCGTGCGAGGCGCCGTCGATATTGTGCACGCCGGTGCCCGGCGGATTCTCCGCATAGTAGTACTCGTCGCCCACCAGCATCACGCCTTCCGGCACCGCCCTTTCCTCGATCGGGATATTCTTCAGCGCCTTCTGCATGTAGCCGATCCAGATCGGCAGCGCCAGGCCGCCGCCGGTTTCGCGGTTGCCCAGGTTCTTGGGCTGGTCGTAGCCGATCCAGGCGATGCCCACCAGGTGCGGCTGGTAGCCGGCGAACCAGGCGTCGATCGAATCGTTGGTGGTGCCGGTCTTGCCCGACAGGTCGGGCCGCTTGAGCACCAGCGCCTTGGTCGCCGTGCCGAAGCGCACCACGTCCTTCAGCATGCTGTCCATCAGGAAGGCGTTGCGCTCGTCGATGACGCGGTTCTTCTCGTCGCCGGCCTTGTCCGGATTGGCCTGCGACAGGATCTTGCCGTCGGCGTCGGTCACCTTGGAGATCAGGTAGGGGCTGACCTTGTAGCCGCCGTTGGCGAACACCGCGTAGGCGCCGGCCATCTGCAGCGGCGTGACGTTGCCCGCGCCCAGCGCCAGCGTCAGGTAGGGCGGGTTCTTGTCGGCGTCGAAGCCGAAGCGGGTGGTGTACTCCTGGCCGTACTTGGCGCCGATCTTGTGCAGGATGCGGATCGAGATCATGTTCTTGGACTTGGTCAGGCCGCGCCGCATGGTCATCGGGCCTTCGTACTTGCCGTCGTAGTTCTTCGGCTCCCAGGCCTGGCCGCCGGTCTGGCCGGCGTCGAACGAGATCGGCGCGTCGTTGATGATGGTGGCCGGCGACAGCCCGCGCTCGAGCGAGGCCGAGTAGATGAAGGGCTTGAACGACGAGCCCGGCTGGCGCCAGGCCTGGGTCACGTGGTTGAACTTGCTGCGGTTGTAGTCGAAGCCGCCCACCATGGCCTTGATGGCGCCGTCGTGGGTGTCGGCCGCGACAAACGCCGATTCGATTTCCGGCAGCTGCGTCACTTGCCAGTCCTTACCCTCCTGCATGACGCGGATCACCGCGCCGCGGCGGATGCGCTTGTTCGGCGCGGCCTTGTCGGACAGCCACGAGCGGCCCATCTCCAGCCCCGGCCCGCTGATCTTGATTTCCTCGCCGGTGGCGGTGACGGCGGTGATCAGCTGCGGCGTGGCGGCCAGCACCATGGCGGCCACGATGTCGTCGCTGTCCGGATGGTCGGCCAGCTCGGTCTCGATGGCGTCGTCCGCCTCCTCCTTGTTCTGCGGGATGTCGATGTAGGCTTCCGGGCCGCGATAGGCGTGGCGCTTCTCGTAGTCCATCACGCCCTTGCGCAGCGCCAGGTAGGCGGCGTCCTGGTCGGCCTTGGTGATGGTGGTGAACACGTTCAGGCCGCGCGTGTAGGTGTCCTCCTTGAACTGCTCGTACACCAGCTGGCGCGCCATCTCGGCCACGTACTCGGCGTGCACGCCGAACTCGCTGCTGTCGGTCTTGACCTTCAGCGGCTCGGCCTTGGCCTCCTCGAACTGCTTGTCGGTGATGTAGCCGAGCTCGTGCATGCGCTGCAGGATGTACTGCTGGCGGGTGCGCGCGCGCTTGGGATTGACCACCGGGTTGTAGGCGGACGGCGCCTTCGGCAGGCCGGCCAGCATGGCCGCCTCGGCCACGCTAATGTCTTTCAGGTTCTTGCCGAAATAGATTTGTGCGGCCGACGAGAAACCATAGGCGCGCTGGCCCAGGTAGATCTGGTTCATATACACCTCGAGGATCTGGTCCTTGCTGAGGTTTTTCTCGATCTTCCAGGCCAGCAGCACCTCGTAGGCCTTGCGCTTGAGCGTCTGTTCGCTCGACAGGAAGAAGTTGCGCGCCACCTGCTGGGTGATGGTGGACGCGCCCTGCTTGGCGCCGCCGGTGGCGTTGTGCACGGCCGCGCGCAGGATGCCGGTGTAGTCGACGCCGCCGTGCTCGTAGAAGCGGTCGTCCTCGATGGCCAGCACGGCCTTCTTCATCACGTCGGGGATGTCCTTGATGCGCACCAGGTTGCGGCGCTCCTCGCCGAACTCGCCGATCAGCACGTTGTCGGCCGAGAAGATACGCAGCGGCATCTTCGGACGGTAGTCGGTCAGCGTGTCGAGCTCGGGCAGGTTGGGGTAGGCCATCGCCAGGCCGAACACCACCAGCAGCAGGCCCACCAGCCCGAGGCCGACCACGGACAGGCCGGCCAGCAGGAAGAAGCGGGTGGCGGGTTTGCCCGCCGGTTTGCCGGCGGCGCCGGGCGGATTCGAGGGGGGAGGAGCCGAATTGGAAGAAGAAGCCATGCAGTGCGATCTCTCAGTTTATGTTTGCGGGCCATTATAAGCGAGGCAAGGGTCGCGGCGCGCACTGCCCGTGGACAGGAATCTTTACCCGTAAGCAACAAAGCAACTGAGTTGTTTTTGCGGCCACGCGGCGCCGGAAAAGTGTGGTGAAACCCTCACACCCATGCAATTGTGCACAATAGAAATACCTTTACACTTATATAGGCAGGATTTAATGTACGGTCATAGATAAGCGGTCTAAACGCTGGTTTTCAAACGAGTTCCTAAATGCATACTGTTCGAATATTGATTCGGCGGCAAAGAAGCACGGGCGCCTGCCATGGCGCCGGGTGGCTCGTATGATAGCTGTCAAGGCGCTGCTGGGACAGGGCAATCCGCCGCTGGTGGGCATCGACATCAGCACCTCCAGCGTGCGCCTGGTCGAGCTGGCGCAGGGCGGCAAGGGCGAGATCCGGCTGGAGCGCTACGCCGCCGAACCGCTGCCGCGCGGCGCCGTGGTCGACGGCAATATCGAGAACATGGACCAGGTGGTCGACGCCGTGCGCCGGGTCTGGAAGAAAAGCGGCACCCGCACCAAGCTGGTGGCGCTGGGCATGCCGCCCGCTTCCGTCATCACCAAGAAAATCATCCTGCCGGCCGGCATGTCGGAAGACCAGCTGGAAGTGCAGGTCGAATCCGAGGCCAGCCAGTACATCCCGTTCGCGCTCGACGAGGTCAGCCTGGACTTCGACGTCATCGGCCCGGCCGCCAACTCGGCCGAGGACATCGAGGTGATGCTGGCCGCCTCGCGCCGCGAAAAGGTCGAGGACCGCGTGGCCATCGCCGAGGCCTCGGGCCTGAAGGCCACCGTGATGGACATCGAATCCTACGCCGCCCGCGCCGCGCTCGACCGCGTGACCGCCCAGCTGCCGGAGGCCGGCGCCGGCCAGGTGGTGGCGCTGTTCCAGATCGGCGCCCAGGTCACGCACATCTCCGTGATGCTCGACGGCGCCACCGTCTACGAGCGCGAGCAGCCCTTCGGCGGCAACGCGCTGACCCAGGACATCGTGCGCACCTACGGCCTGAGCTACGACGAGGCCGAGGCCCGCAAGAAATCCGGCGACCTGCCCGACAACTACCACGCCGAGCTGCTGACGCCCTTCCTGGAAAGCGCGGCGCTGGAAGTGACGCGCGCCATCCAGTTCTTCTACACCTCGACGCCGTACACGCGGGTCGACCAGCTGTTCCTGGCCGGCGGCTGCGCGCTGCTGCCGGGCCTGCTGGAAATGGTGGCCAGCCGCACCAAGATCTCCAGCGCCGTGATCTCGCCGTTCAAGGGCATGCAGCTGGGCTCGACGGTGCGCGAGTCGCAGCTGCGCAGCGACGCCCCGGCCTACCTGGTCGCCTGCGGCCTGGCCCTGCGGAGGTTCGGCTGATGATCAAAATTAATCTGCTGCCCCACCGCGAAGAAAAGCGCAAGCAGAAGAAGGCCGCCTTCTTCGCGCTGCTGGCGCTGGGCGCCATCGTCGGCGTCGGCGTGGTGCTGCTGGTGGGGGGCTACAACGCCCGCGAAATCTCCATCCAGAACGAACGCAACCAGGTGATCAAGACCGCCATCTCCGGCCTCGACAAGAAGATCGCCGAGATCGCCACGCTGAAGCAGGAGATCGAGGCGCTCAAGGCGCGCCAGCAGGCGGTGGAGGACTTGCAGGGCGACCGCAACCAGCCGGTCTACCTGCTCGACGAACTGGTCAAGCAGATCCCGGCCGGCGTCTACCTCAAGGGCTTCAAGCAGGAGGGCCAGAAGGTGGCCATCGGCGGCTACGCGCAATCGCAGGAGCGGGTGTCCGAACTGCTGGGCAACCTGGCCGGCGTGTCGCCATGGCTGGAGCGGCCGGAACTGATCGAAGTCAAGTCCACCGGACTGGGCCAGGGCAAGACCGCCAAGAAGGTGGTGGAGTTCAACCTGTCGGTCAACATCAAGCGCCCGCGCGACAAGGATGCGGCCGCCACCGGCGCCAAGGGCAAGGGCGGCGTCCCGGCCGCCGCACAACAGGCCAAGAGCCAGGAGCGCGGATAATATGGCCAGGCTCGACATCAACGCGCTGGGCGAGCAGCTGGCCGGCCAGTTCCGCAACCTCGGCGGGCGCCATCCGGGCCAGTGGCCGCTGGCGCCGCGCGTGCTGTGCAGCGTGGGCGTGATGGCCGCCGTGGTGGCGGCCGGTTATTTCGGCTACTGGAGCTCGCAGTTCGACGAACAGGAGGCCGGCGCCCAGGCCGAGATCAAGCTGCGCGACCAGTACAAGTTCAAGACCGCCCAGGCGGTCAACCTGGAGGCGCTGCGGGCGCAGAAGGTGCAGGTCGACCAGTATGTCGAGCGCCTGCAGAAACAGCTGCCGAGCAAGGCCGAGATGGACGCGCTGCTCAAGGACATCGGCCGCGCCGGCACCGGCAGCGGCCTGCAGTTCGAGTCCTTCAAGCCGGCCCAGGTGGTGGTCAAGGACTACTACGCCGAGCTGCCGATCGACATCCGCGTCACCGGCAGCTACCACGACATCGGCGCCTTCGCCGGCAACATGGCCAACCTGTCGCGCATCGTCACGCTCAACAACATGAGCCTGAACGCCGGCAAGGACGGCGTGCTGACCTTGGAGGCGGTGGTCAAGACCTTCCGCTACCTGGATCCGGAGGAGGTCAGCGCGCAGCGCAAGGCCGCCGCCGACAAGAAAAAAGCGGCGAAAAAATCATGAGAACCCTGACCCCCGCGATGTTGCTGGCCCCCTTGCTGGCGCTGCTGGCCGGCTGCGGCGACAGCGATGTGCAGGAAGTGCGCGCGTGGATGAAGCAGGTCGACGCGCAAGCCAAGGTGGCGGTGCCGCCCCTGGCCGAACCCAAGACCTTCATCCCCTTCGCCTACGCCCAGGCCGACGCCATCGACCCCTTCAACCCCAACAAGCTGCTCGCCGAGCTGGCCAAGGCCTCGGCCAGGGGCAGCAACGGCATCAAGCCGGACGTGGAGCGGCGCAAGGAATTGCTGGAGAGCTTCCCGCTCGACACCGTCAAGATGGTCGGCACCGTGCAGCAGAAGGGCGTGCTGTACGCGCTGCTGCAGGTGGACCGCGGCCTGTACCACGTGGTGGCGGGCCAGCACGTGGGCCAGAACTTCGGCCTGATCACCGCCATCAACGACAACAGCGTCAGCGTCAAGGAAATCGTACAGGATGCGGGCGGCGACTGGGTCGAACGCATGTCCAAGTTGGAACTGCAGGAAAGCAAGGAGAACACCAAATGACCGCTCACATCACGCCCCGGCGCGCCCTGGCCGTCGCCAGCTGGATGGCGGTGCTCGCCCTCCTCATGCAGCTGGCCGGCGCCGCCCGTGCCCAGGGCGCGCCGGAAGCGCCGCCGTCCAACGCCATCGAAGCGATCACCGCCAACCAGCAGGGTTCCAACGTGATCGTCAAGATCGCGCTGAAGAACCCGCCGGCCAGACTGCCGATCGGCTTTGCCATCACCAATCCGCCGCGCATCGCGCTGGACTTCGGCGCCACCGCCAACGCCACCGGCAAGACCGTGCAGGACCTCAACCTGGGCGAGCTGCGCGGCGTGAACGTGGTGCAGGCCGGCGAGCGCTCGCGCCTGGTGTTCAACCTGAAGCGCAGCCTGAACTACGCCACCGCCATCGACGGCAACGCCGTCATCCTGACCATCGACGGCTCCGGCGGCCTGGCCCAGGCGGTCGACGCCAAGGGCCTGCCGGTGGGCCCGAGCGCGAGCTCGGGCGCCGCGCCGGCCGGCCGTCAACTGCTGCGCGACATGGACTTCCGCCGCGGCGCCAACGGCGAGGGCCGGGTGGTGGTCGACCTGCCCAACAGCCAGGTGGCGGTGGACGTGCGCCAGACCCCGACCGGGGTGGTGGTGGACTTCCTCAAGACCGGCGTGCCGGAAAGCCTGCGCCGCCGGCTCGACGTGAGCGACTTCGGCACCCCGGTGGCGCTGGTGACCACCGTGCCGCAGGGCGACAACACGCGCATGACGATCGAGGCGCGCGGCCTGTGGGAACAGACCGTCTACCAGAGCGACACCCAGCTGGTGATCGACGTCAAGCCGATCAAGGAGGACCCGAACAAGCTGACCCAGGGCACCCAGGGCTACCGCGGCGAGAAGCTGTCGTTCAACTTCCAGAACGTCGAGGTGCGCGCGGCGCTGCAGGCGATCGCCGACATCTCCGGCCTGAACATCATCACCAGCGACAGCGTCAGCGGCAACCTGACCTTGCGCCTGAAGGAGGTGCCGTGGGACCAGGCGCTGGACGTGGTGCTGCAGGCCAAGGGCCTGGACATGCGCAAGAACGGCTCGGTGCTGTGGATCGCGCCCAAGGAGGAACTGCTGACCAAGGAAAAGCTGGAGCTGGAGCAGCGCGCCCAGATCGCCGACCTGGAGCCGCTCAAGTCCGAAATCTTCCAGCTGAACTACCAGAAGGCCGACGCCTTCAAGACCGTGTTCGGGCTGGAGGGCGGCGGCGACAGCAAGAACCGCATCCTGTCCAAGCGCGGCAGCGCCATCATCGAGCCGCGCACCAACCAGCTGTTCATCACCGACATCGCCTCCAAGCTGGAGGACATCCGCAAGCTGATCGCCAAGACCGACATCGCCTCCAAGCAGGTGCTGATCGAGGCCCGCATCGTCGAGGCCAGCGACACCTTCACCCGCAACCTCGGCGCCAAGCTGGGCTTTGCCGACCTGCGCACCCAGCGCGGCGGCGACTCCGGCTACCAGCTCGGCACCAGCAACACCCGCGTGGCCATCGGCGGCAACATCACCGGCGTGGGCGAGACGACCGGCCAGATCAAGGCCGGCAACGACAGCTACACCAACACCCAGTTCATCAACCTGCCGGCCGGCGCCATCAACGGCGCCCAGGCCGGCAACCTGGCGGTCAGCCTGTTCTCGTCGGCCGCCAACCGCTTCCTCAACCTCGAGCTGTCCGCGCTGGAGGCGGACGGCACCGGCAAGATTATCTCCAGCCCGCGCGTGATCACCGCCGACAAGGCCATCGCGCTGATCGAGCAGGGCATCGAGCTGCCCTACCAGGTGGCCACCAGCAGCGGCGCCACCTCGATCATGTTCCGCAAGGCCAACCTGCGGCTGGAGGTGACGCCGCAGATCACGCCGGACGGCAACGTCGTCATCGACGTCGACGTCAACAAGGACAGCGTGGGGCAGGAAACCCGCGCCGGCTTCGCCATCGACACCAAGCACGTCAAGACCCAGGTCATGGTCGAGAACGGCGGCACGGTGGTGCTGGGCGGGATCTACCAGCAGACCGAGCGCAACACCACCGACAAGGTGCCGCTGCTGGGCGACGTGCCGGTGCTCGGCTATCTGTTCCGCAGCAACAGCCGCACCAACGACAAGACGGAACTGCTGGTCTTTATCACGCCGAAGATCGTCGCCGAGCGGCTGTCGACCCGCTAGGCCGCAGCACCGCATCGCAGGCTTACTTTACGCACACTATGGGAACTCGCATTATGAAAAAAATCACCGGATGGCTGGCCATGCTGGCGTGCGCCAGTGTTTTGTCCGCCTGCGGCGGCGGCGGCGGCTCGGCCGGCGCCAACGGCAACGGCGTGACGCCGTCCAAGGCGGCCAGCGTGGTGCTGACGGCCAGCGCGGCCACCATCGCCTCGTCCGGCCTGGACGGCACCGAGGTCACCCTGACGGCCATCGTCAAGGATGCCGGCGGCAATGCGCTGCCGAACGAGACGGTCAACTTCACGGCCAGCTCCGGCACCATCAGCAGCACCAACCGGGTGACCAACGCCTCCGGCCAAGTGGTCGAAAAGCTCAGCGTGAAGGGCGATTCCACCCCGCGCACCATCACCATCACCGCCAGCGCCAACGGCGGCGCGGTCAAGTCGAGCGAGATCAAGGTCGACGTGGTCAGCGCGGTGCCCAGTCTGACCCTGACCACCTCCGCCGGCACGCTGGCCTCGGTCGGCACGGCCGGCAATGAAGTCGATGTGATCGTGCTGGTGCGCGACTCCAACAACGCCGCCATGGCCGGCGTGACGGTCGACCTCAAGGCCGACTCGGGCAGCCTGTCCGTGACCAACCGGGTGTCCAACGCCCAGGGCCTGGTGACCGAGAAGCTGGGCACGGGCGGCGATCCGACCTCGCGCGCGATCAAGGTCACGGCCAGCGCGCCGGGGGCGACGCCGGTGACGGCGGTGGTCAACGTGGCCGGCAACAAGCTGACCATCAACGCCCAGCCGACCATCAACGTCGGCGCCAGCGCCGACGTCACCGTCAAGCTGGTCGACTCGGCCGGCAACGGCTTGAGCGGCAAGGCGGTGACCTTCGGCTCCAACGCCAACGCGCTCACCGTCAAGGGCGGCGGCAGCGCCGTCACCAACTCGGCCGGCCAGTTGGTGCTGACCTACGCCGCGGCCGGCGGCTCGGCCGACCAGATCACCGTGCGCGCCGGCGGCGAGATCGCCACGGTCGGCATCGTCATCAACTCCTCGACCTTCGCCATCAAGGTGCTCGACCTCAACGGCAACGTGGAGACCGTCGCGGACATCGGCGGCTGCCAACAGGTCGCCGTGAGCGGCGGCCCGGTCGGCAACGTCACGGTCAACACCTCGCGCGGCGACGTGTACAGCGATGCCCGCTGCACCACCAAGCTCAGCGGGACCATGCCGTTGGTCAACGGCGCCGCCACCGCCTACGTCAACGCCAACGGCCCCGGCGTGGCCACGCTGACGGCCACCTCCGGCATCCTCAACACCCAGACCGACCTGGAGTTTGTCGCCCCGCTGACCAATATCGCCACCGTCTCGGTGCAGGCCGATCCGGCCGTGATCGGCGTCAATCCGGCCGGCAGCACCTCCCAGCAGACCACGCTGCGCGCGGTGGTGCGCGACGGCACCGCGCAAAACAACGTGGTCAAGAACGCCACCGTGGCGTTCTCCATCGTTGCCGATCCGAGCGGCGGCACGCTGACCCAGCCGAACGTGGTGATCACCGGCGCCGACGGCGCGGCCACCGTCAGCTTTGTCGCCGGCAGCAATCCGTCGGCGCTCAACGGCGTGCAGGTGCAGGCCAAGCTGATCGGCGGTTCCGGCGCCAGCGCCGTCGCCAATCTGACGGTGTCGCAGAAATCGCTGTTCATCAGCGCCGGCACCGGCAACACCGTGATCATTCCGCCCGATAACACCACGCTGTACCAGCTCGACTTTGCCGTGCTGGTGACCGACGCGGCCGGCAACGCGGTGCCCGGCGTCAAGCTGACGGCCTCGGCGTTGCCGCTGGCGTATTTCAAGGGCACCTTGTTCTACCCCGATCCGCAGGGGCCTTGGCAGCCGCTGACCCACCTGGGCTGCGCCAACGAAGACCTCAACAACAACGGCATCCTGGACCCGGGCGAGGATTTCAACGGCGACGGCAAGCTCACCCCGGGCATACCGGTCACCGTCACGCCGAGCGTGACCACCGACGCCAAGGGCCAGGGCCTGGTCTCGCTGACCTACTTCAAGGACCGCGCCAACTGGCTCGATCTGAACCTGACCATCCGCGGCCAGGCAAATGGCACTGAGTCTTCCTACACGGCTCTGGTACACTTGCCGGGCGCCGCGGTGGATTACGCGACCAAAACACAGCCGCCGCCGGGCGTCAGCAGCCCGTACGGCACCTCAACTTCGTGTAGCAACTCCAATTAACGTTCATGCCAAATGTGTTTCTAGTCGGCCTGATGGGGGCAGGAAAAACCACCATCGGCCGCATCCTGGCCCGCAAGCTGGGTTTGCGTTTCATCGATTCCGACCACGAGATCGAAGCCCGCACCGGCGCCTCGATCCCGTGGATCTTCGAAATTGAAGGCGAGCAAAGCTTTCGCCGGCGGGAGGCGGACGTCATCCGCGAGCTGACCGCCCAGCAGGAACTGGTGCTGGCCACCGGCGGCGGCGCCATCCTGAACCCGGACAACCGCGCCTACCTGAAGGCGCGCGGCACCGTGATCTACCTGCGCGCCACCGTCAACAGCATCCTGCAGCGCACCGCGCACGACAAGAACCGGCCATTGCTGCAGACGGCCGATCCGCGCAAAAAACTCGAAGAGCTGATGGCGGCCCGCGATCCCCTGTACATGGAAATCGCCGATATCGTCATCGATACCGGGCGACCTAACGTACAATCGATGGTTCAATCCATCCTGACCCAGTTGGAGACCCGGGCCTGCGAGGCTTCGCCCAACTGCGTCACACAAGCCGAACCAACGATGAACGAAGAATCCACCATCCTGTTAAACGTCGAGCTGGGCGAGCGCAGCTATCCCATCTCGATCGGCCCGGCGCTGCTGCAGGACAGCGCGCTGCTGGCCCGTCACGTGCACGGCGACAAGGTCGCCATCGTCACCAACACCACCATCGCGCCGCTGTACCTGGAGCGCGTCGAGGCCGGCCTGCGCCAGGCCGGCAAGCAGGTCACCTCCATCGTGCTGCCGGACGGCGAGGAGTACAAGAACTGGTCCAGCCTGATGCAGATCTTCGACGCGCTGCTGGCCGCCAAGGCCGACCGCAAGACCACGCTGGTCGCGCTGGGCGGCGGCGTCATCGGCGACCTGACCGGCTACGCGGCTGCCAGCTATATGCGCGGCGTCGACTTCATCCAGGTGCCGACCACGCTGCTGTCGCAGGTCGACTCCTCGGTGGGCGGCAAGACCGGCATCAACCATCCGATGGGCAAGAACATGATCGGCGCGTTCTACCAGCCGCGCGCGGTGATCGCCGACACGGCCACGCTGGAAACCCTGCCGGCGCGCGAGCTGTCGGCCGGCCTGGCCGAGGTGATCAAGCACGGCGCCATCATCGACGCCGCCTTCTTCGACTGGATCGAGGCCAACATCGGCAAGCTGATGGCGCGCGACAAGGGCGCGCTGGCCTACGCCATCGCCCGCTCGTGCGAGATCAAGTCCGACGTGGTGCGCCAGGACGAACGCGAGGGCGGCCTGCGCGCCATCCTGAACTTCGGCCACACCTTCGGCCACGCCATCGAGAACGGCCTGGGCTACGGCGAATGGCTGCACGGCGAGGCGGTCGGCTGCGGCATGGTGATGGCGGCCGACCTGTCCCACCGCATGGGCCTGGTCGACGAGGCCACTGTGGCGCGCATGCGCGCGCTGGTGGCGGCGGCCGGCCTGCCGGTCAAGGCGCCCGACCTGGGCGTGGCGCGCTGGCTGGAGCTGATGGAGGTGGACAAGAAGAACGAGGGCGGCGCCATCAAGTTCATCCTGTTGAAGCCGCTGGGCGCGCCCAGCATCACCAACGCGCCGCAAGCGCTGCTGCTGGCCACGCTGGCCGCCTGCGTCTAAGCGGGGGCCGCCATGCTGCCCGACGAATTCCTCGCCCCGTACGCGGCCCATTCGGCGGGCGGCGTGGGGCGCCGCTTCGACGAGACCGCGCACGCCTCGCGCAGCCAGTTCCAGCGCGACCGCGACCGCATCATCCATTCCTCGGCCTTCCGCCGGCTGGAATACAAGACCCAGGTGTTCCTCAACCACGAGGGCGACCTGTTCCGCACCCGGCTGACGCACAGCCTGGAGGTGGCGCAGATCGGCCGCTCGCTGGCGCGCAACCTGCGCCTGAACGAGGACCTGGTGGAGGCCATCTCGCTGGCGCACGACCTGGGCCACACGCCCTTCGGCCACGTCGGCCAGGACGTGCTCAACGAATGCATGCAGGACCACGGCGGCTTCGAGCACAACCTGCAGAGCCTGCGCGTGGTGGACGAGCTGGAGGAGCACTACGGCGCCTACAACGGCCTGAACCTGATGTTCGAGACCCGCGAGGGCATCCTCAAGCACTGCTCGCTGAACAATGCGCGCCTGCTGGGGCCGGTGGCGCAGCGCTTCATCGACCGCACCCAGCCGTCGCTGGAGGCGCAGCTGACCAACCTCGCCGACGAGATCGCCTACAACAGCCACGACATCGACGACGGCCTGCGTTCCGGCCTGATCAGCATCGAGCAGCTGGAGCAGGTGGCGTTCTTTGAGCGGCTGTGGCGCGACGTGCAACAGACCTTCCCGGGCCTGTCGGGACGGCGCGCGATCTACGAGACCTTGCGCCGCCTGATCACCGCGCTGGCCGACGATTTGATCGTCACCTCCAGCGCGCTGCTGGCGGATGCCGCGCCGAAGAGTCTGGACGAGGTGCGCGCGGCGCCGCCGCTGATCCGTTTTTCCGATCCGATGCGCAAGGACGCGACCGAGCTCAAGCGCTTCCTGCGCGAGAATCTCTACCGTCACTACAAGGTCAACCGGATGCGGGTGAAGGCCAGCCGCATCGTGCGCGAGCTGTACCACGCCTTCATGGCCGAGCCGGTGCTGCTGCCGCCGGATTATCAGGAAAGATCGGGCGACGTCGGCAAGCAGGCGCGCAAGATCGCCGACTACATCGCCGGCATGACCGACCGCTACGCCATCCGCGAACACCGCCGGCTTTTCTCGCTCGAAGAGCTTTGAGTGGGCTCAATCGTGCGGTCTTGAGCATCAACGGTGTTCGGCGCATGATGGATGGATGGACGAGCAAATCACCCAACTGGATCGGCGGCTGACCTCGGTGGAAAAAGAGGTCGCCGTCCTTGTCGCGGACACGGCATCCACGCTGCCGCGTCACGCCACGAAGGAAGACGTTGCCAAGGTTGAGGTTAGGGTCTCGGTCATCCAGTCAAATTACGCTACCAAGGAAGACCTTGTCAAACTTGAGGCCCAGGTTTCCGCCTTTCAGTCCATTTTTGCGACCAAGGATGACTTGGCCAAACTTGAGGCCAAGGTCTCCGCCATCCAGGCCAATTACGCGACCAAGGGGGATATCGCCGATTTGAAGTTGTATTTGGCGAAGTTGGAAACGCGCATGACGGTATGGGCCGTCGCTGCGTTCGTTTCAATTTCCAGCGTGGTGGTTAGTGTCGTTAAACTCTGGCCTTAGAACATCCTTTGCTGCGCGGCCTTGCTGTCGCCTACCAATTCCAATAGCAGTTTCTTGATCGGCGCCGGCAGCGGGGCGTCGGGGATTTTGGCGGCGTCGTACCAGACGTGGCCGGACTCGGCGGCCATCGCCTGCCGCCGCGCCAAGGTCACGCGGTAGGGCGCGATGTGCAGCTTGTAGTGCGTGAACACATGCGTCACCGTCGACAGCCGCTCGTGCGATTCCATCTCGCCGAACTTGCCCACCGCCAGCATCAATGCATCGTCATCGACCGCCTCCACCTCGTCATCCTCGGCCAGCAGATGGCCATCCAATTCCGGCAGCGACAACAAACCGCCCCATATCCCGCTTGGCGGACGCTGCTCCAGCAGCACCTGGCCGCCGTCGATAATCGCCAGCATCACCGCGTGTTTCTCGGGGCTGGCCTTCTTAGGCTTGCGCACCGGCAGGTCCCTGGTGCGGTTGGTGGAAAACGCCACGCAGCGCGCCTGCATCGGGCAACGCTCGCACGACGGACTGCTGCGCGTGCACAGCGTCGCGCCCATGTCCATCAAGCCCTGCGTGTACGATTCGATGCCTTGCTCCGGCAACAGCGCCTCGGCGCGGCGCCACATCGCCTCCTCGGTCTTGCGCTCACCGGGATACGTGTCGATGCCGAACACGCGCGCGAACACCCGCTTGACGTTGCCGTCCATGATGGCCGCCCGCGTGCCGCTGGAAAACGCCGAGATCGCCGCCGCCGTCGAACGGCCTATGCCGGGCAACTCCGCCAGCAGCGACGGATCGGAAGGAAAAACGCCGTCATACTCCGCCACCACCCGCTGCGCGCACTTGTGCAGGTTGCGCGCCCGCGTGTAGTAGCCCAGTCCGCTCCATTGCGCCATCACATCCTCGACCGGCGCCGCCGCCAAATCGCGCAGGGTGGGGAAGCGCTCCAGGAAGCGCGCGTAATAGCCCAGCACCGCCGACACCTGCGTTTGCTGCAACATGATTTCCGACAGCCAGATCAGATACGCGTCGCGCGTGTTCTGCCACGGCAGCACATGGCGTCCATGCACTTTTTGCCAGCCGATCAGATCGGCCGAGAAACTGGGGTCCGCAAAATTCTCTACTTCCACAACCTTCATTCTGTTCCCGTACTTTAAGCGGCGGCGTCCAGCGCCACGAATTCCGCGTTGATGGCGATGCTGATCTGCCCCGCCAATTCATTGAGCCGCGCCTTCTGCTCCTCCAGCTCCTGCTGGCTGCCTTCAAACGCGTCGATTTTCTGTTCCAGGCTGTCGGTCGCATCGTGGATGCGCTGGATCGACGCCAGCCGGTGTTTCAACTGATCCTTGTGCTGGCGGATCTGCGCCTCCAGCGGCGCCATGATCACCTTCAGCCACGCCTCGGCGTCATTGTTGGCGGCGCGGAAGCAGCCGCGCACGCGCGAGGCGATGGTGTCGAAGAACTTCTCCATCAGCACCACGCGGCTGGTGGTCAGCAGGGTCGCCGTGCCGAACTGCTTGTAGTAGATGGCCTCGATGGACGCGATCTCGTCGCGGTAATGGTCCAGCGAAAACGGCATCGGCAGCGCCAGCGTCAGCCCGTGCTCGTTGGAGAAGCGGCGGTACATCACGCCCATCATCTCGCTGATTTCCAGCGTCTTGTGCTCGGCCGCGCCCAGGCTGGCGCGGATGCGTTCGAAGTAGTTGCGCACCGCCTCGCGCACGCCGGTGAAGAAGCGGCTGCGCTGCATCTCCTCGCGCACCTGCTCGATGTCGTCGCGCACAATGTCCATGCCCATGCAGGTGTACAGCTCGGTCGACAGCCGCGTGAACACGGCGCGCGTGGCCTGCAGCTTGAACAGGCTGGCGTCGAATTCCTTTTTCTCGACGTCGATGCGGCGCATCATGTGGGCGATCACGCTCTGGTTCTTGCCGCGCAGGCTCTTGAGCTCGTGCAGCTGCTCGACGATGCCGCGGCTGCGCGCGTTCACCATCGCCAGCTGCGCCGCGCTCAGCGCCTGCAGTTCCTCGCCCAGCTGCTTGCGCACGATTTCCTTCTTGGCCGGGATCAGCTCGTTGAACAGCGCATCCTCCAGCGTTTGCAGGCGGCTGCGTTCCAGCAGCGCAGCGTCCTGCGTGATCTTGGCCACCAGCGCCTTCTGCGCCGACACCGGGAACACCTGGCGCGGCTCCAGCGCCAGCACGTGCGCCACGTTGGCCTGCTGGCGCTCGATCTCGACGTTGACCTCGGCCTCGCTGCGCAGCTCGTCCCACATGCTGTCGATCTTGTTGAGCACCACCAGCCGGCCGGCGCCGGCGCCGATGTGGTTGCGCCAGACCTCGATGTCGCTCTTGGTCACGCCGGTGTCGGCGGCCAGGATGAACAGCACCGCGTGCGCGTTCGGGATCAGGTTGAGCGTGAGCTCGGGCTCGGTGCCGATCGCGTTCAGGCCGGGCGTGTCGAGGATCACCAGGCCCTGCTTCAACAGCGGATGCGGGAAGTTGATGATGGCGTGGCGCCACAGCGAAATCTCGACCATGCCGGCGTCGTCCAGCGTGACCGGCATGTCGGGGTCTTCCTCGTCGTACAGGCCGTAGCGCTTGGCTTCCTCCACCGGCACGTGGCGCGTCATGCTGACCTGCTTGAACACCTCGTGCATGTCCGTGCCCGCGTCCAGGTTCAGCGGCAGCACGGTCCAGGCGGCCGGCTGGTCGCGGTAGTCGCTGGTGGACAGGTTCTCGGCCCGCGTCTCGATGGGCAGCAGGCGGATCGACGGCGCGTAGCTGGCGTCGTACATCAGCTCGGTCGGGCACATGGTGGTGCGGCCGGCGGCGGACGGCAGGATGCGCTGGCCGTAGTCGGCGAAGAAAATGGCGTTGATCAATTCCGATTTGCCGCGCGAGAATTCGGCGACGAAGGCCACCGACAATTTATCGTCGGCCAGGCGCGCCAAGGTGCGCACGATGCGCTGGTCGGTGGCGGCGTCGGTCAGGGACGCTCCGGCCACCCACGATTGATAATTTTTCAACGCGGTGACCACGCCCTGCCTCCAGGCGCTGTACTGTTCGAAATCCCTGGCCATCATGTTCCGCCCTTATTTTTGGCAATTCACACAGTAGAACGTGGACCGCTGCCCCTGCTTGATCTGCCGTATCGGCGCCGCACACACCTTGCAGGGGACACCCGCACGATCATAGACGAAATAACTCTGCTGGAAATACCCGGACTGCCCGTTGACGCTAATAAAATCGCGCAGCGTGCTGCCGCCCTGGACGATGGCTTCGGCCAGGATCTCGCGCACGGCCTGCGCCAGCTTCTCGTAGCGGGCCAGGCTGATGCGCCTGGCCGGCGTCTTCGGGTTGATGCCGGCCCGGAACAAGCTTTCCGAAGCATAAATATTGCCGACGCCGACGACGATGTCGCCGGCCAGCAGCACCTGCTTGACCGGCGCGCTGCGCTGCCGGGTTTGATCGTACAGCAATTTGCCGGTGAAGCCCGCCTCCAGCGGCTCCACGCCCAGCTCGCGCAGCAGCGCGTGGTGCTCCAGCAGGCCGTCGGCGTGGTCGTGCCACAGCACCGCGCCGAAGCGGCGCGGGTCCTTCATGCGCAGCACTTGCAGGCCGTCCGGGGTCTCGACCACGAGGTCGAAATGATCATGTTTCTCCGGGACTATCCCGCCCGGCATGATGCGCAGGTGGCCCGACATGCCGAGGTGGATGATCAGCGTGCCATGGTCGAAATGCAGCAGCAGGTACTTGCCGCGGCGGCCGGTGCGCAGCACCTGGTGGCCGGCCAGCAGCTGCGGCAGCTGCGCCGGAAACGGCCAGCGCAGGCCCTCGCGGCGCAGCACCACCTGATGCACGGTGCGTCCCTCGATGTGCGGCGCGACGCCGCGCCGGGTGACTTCAACTTCTGGTAATTCTGGCATCTGGATGGTTATGAGTCGAAATAATGAGCGGACACACTCTGGCTGCGGCGGAATATTTGGTTACACTAGTCAAAAGACGCGATCGGTGTGTTGAGCGTAAAATCCGATTGCTTCCGTACCTTTTGCCGACTTGCCAGGATCTTCCCTTGAAAAACGCTTTCGCCATTGTAACCCTCTCTGCCTTGCTGTCCGCGTGCGCCGTCGCGCCGCAAAAACAGGCGGAGCCAGCCGCCGCCGCGCCTGCCGATGCGGCCGGGGAGGGCGCCGCGCCGGTCGCCGCCGCACCGGCGCCGGCCGAGGAGGCGCTGCCCAATGTCGATCTCACCAGCGACATGCTGTTCCGCATCACCAAGGCCGAGCTGGAATTCAAGCAGGGCAATTGGCAGGGGCCGTACATCACCATGCTGGCGCTGGCCCAGCAGACGCGCGATCCGCGCCTGGCGCGCCGCGCCGCCGAGATGGCGCTGACCGCCAAGCAGGGACCGGAAGCGCTGTCGGCCATCCGCCTGTGGCGCGGCCTGGCACCGGACTCGGACGAGGCCACCCAATACTTCCTCGGCTTCGCCGTCGTCAACGACGATCTGAGCGAGGCGGAGCAGATCTTCGTCGAACGGCTGAAGGCCGCGCCGGTGCAGGCGCGGCCGCTGGCCATGTTCCAGATGCAGCAGTTCCTGCTGCGCGCCAAGGACAAGGCCGCCGCCTTCGCGCTGGAGGACCGCGTGCTGGCGCCGTACAGCGACACGCTGGAAAGCCACCTGATCCTGGCGCAGGGTGCCTTCGCGCTGGGCGACGCCGAGCGCTCCCGCACCGAGGCCGGACAGGCGCTGCGCATCAAGCCCGATTCCGAGCTGGCCATCCTGACCACGGCGCAGGTGTCGGGCGATATCGACGCCGCGCTCAAGGTGCTGTCCACCTTCCTGGACAAGTATCCGAAGTCGCGCGAGGTGCGCGCCGCCTACGCCCGCATCCTGGCCGACGCCAAGCAGACCGAGCTGGCCCGCCAGCAGTTCCTGATCCTGCTGAAGGACCAGCCGGACAATATGGCCACGCTGTACGCGCTGGGCGTGATGGCGATGCAGGCCAACGACGTCCCGAACGCGGAGAAGTATTTCACCGACTTCGTCAAGGTGCTGGCCGACCATCCGAACGACGAGCGCGATCCGTCCAAGGTGCTGATGATACTGTCGCAGATCGCCGAGCAGCGCAACGACCTGGACGCGGCCTACAACTGGCTGGACAAGGTCGACGGCGCCGACGAGAAAATCTACCTGGCCGCGCGCATGAAGATGGCGCAGCTGACGGCCCGCAAGGGCGACGTCGACGCAGCCCGCAAGCAGCTGGCCGAGCTGAAGCCATCCGAGGCCGCCGACCAGGCGCAGATATTCCAGGCCGACGCGCAGATCCTGCGCGACGCCGGCGACCACCGCGCCGCCTACGCGGTGCTGGAAAACGCCGTCAAGCGCTACCCGGACAATCCCGACCTGCTGTACGACTTCGCGCTGGTGGCCGAGAAATTGGGCCAGCTGGAGCTGATGGAAAAGGCGCTGCGCCAGGTGATGATCGCCGCGCCCGACAACCAGCACGCCTACAACGCGCTGGGCTACTCGCTGGCCGAGCGCAACGAGCGCCTGCCGGAGGCGTACTCGCTGATCGACAAGGCCATGAAGATGGCGCCGGGCGATCCCTTCATCATGGACAGCATGGGCTGGGTGCAGTACCGCATGGGCAACCTGAACGAGGCCGAGGCGATGCTGCGCCGCGCCTACGCCCTGCGCAGCGATCCCGAGATCGCCGTGCATCTGGGCGAGGTGCTGTTCGTCAAGGGCGACAAGGCCGGCGCCCAGAAGATGTGGCAGGAAGCCCAGACCAAAGACCCGAAGAACGACGCGCTGAAAAGCACGCTCGCCCGTTTGAACCAAAGCCTGTAAGCGATACCCGATGACTTTATTGAACCTGCGCCGCCGCGCCCCGGCCGCCGTGCTGGCCG
Source organism: Duganella sp. GW821-FHT01E12 (assembly GCF_059422325.1). Classification (NCBI taxonomy): domain Bacteria; kingdom Pseudomonadati; phylum Pseudomonadota; class Betaproteobacteria; order Burkholderiales; family Oxalobacteraceae; genus Duganella; species Duganella sp. GW821-FHT01E12. Next base: position 974,686 of record NZ_JBWKWR010000001.1, read on the forward strand.
CCGCGCTGGCCGCGTCCGTGCTGGCCGGCTGCGCCACCACCTCCGCGCCGCGCTCGGCCGCGGTGGTCGCGCCATATCGCGACAACATCGAACTGGGCGGCGGCATCGCCATCAATTACACCCGCGACGGCAAGCGCGAACCGATGACCGGCAGCTTCACCTGGCAGCAGAGCAGGGCCGCCACCGAGGTCACGCTGATCTCGCCGCTCGGCCAGATCATCGCCGTCATCAGCGTCACGCCGGCAGCGGCCACGCTCAAGCAAGCCGGCAAGCCGCCGCGCACCGCGCCCGACCTCGACGCGCTGACCACGCAGACGCTGGGCTGGACGCTGCCGGTGTCCGGCCTGCGCGAATGGCTGCAAGGCTACGCCACCGACGCCGGCGGCAAGCGCTTCGTCGCCTCGCCGGCCAACGACACGGTGGTCACGCGCGACGGCTGGAAGGTCGAATACGTCACCTGGCAAGACGACAAAGCCCCCGTGCCGCAACCGAAACGCATCGACCTCACGCGCCTGGGCGCGGGGCAGGTGGATGATTTGACGATACGCATCGCCATCCGTCCGGCCACAGAATAAGAAGCACCATGAACTCTCTGAAGAATTGCCCGGCTCCGGCCAAGCTCAACCTTTTCCTGCACGTGAACGGCCGCCGCGCCGACGGCTACCATCTGCTGCAAACCGTGTTCCAGCTGATCGACCACGGCGACACGCTGCACTTCGACCTGCGCGACGACCAGCAGATCCGCCGCGTGACGGACCTGCCCGGCGTGCCGGAGGACAGCGACCTGATCATCCGCGCCGCCCGCCTGCTGCAGGCCGAGGTGCTGCGCCGCCAAGGCGCGCTGCCGCGCGGCGTGGACATCGCCATCGACAAGGTGCTGCCCATGGGCGGCGGCCTGGGGGGCGGCTCGTCCGACGCGGCCACCACGCTGATGGCGTTGAACTATTTGTGGCAGGCCGGTCTAAGCAAGGAGGAGTTGATGGCGCTGGGCCTGCCGCTGGGCGCGGACATCCCGTTCTTCATCTTCGGCCAGACCGCGTTTGCCGAGGGCGTGGGCGAGGCCCTGCGGCCGGTGCGGGCGCCGGATTGTTGGTATGTCGTCATCGAACCGGGCGTCGCCGTGCCGACGGCTGCAATTTTTTGCTCAGAACATTTGACAAGGGACACTCCGGTCGTCATAATAACGGACTTTTCCAGCCACCTCGAAAAACGAAACGGTTTTAAAGGGTTTGGAAAGAACGACTTGCAGCAGGTAGCAACGAAGTTATTCCCGCCGGTGGCAGAGGCGATAGAATGGCTCAGTGCTTACGGTGATGCCAGGATGACTGGCTCCGGTGCTTGCGTGTTCAGTGCGGTGGCAACCGAGGAAGAAGCGGATGCGGTGCTTGAAAAAGTGCCGGCGAAGTGGAAATCCTGGAAGGCCAAAGCGCTGGATCGCCACCCGATCATCGCAAAGTTGTGAGGCGGTAAAAAAATTTGGCTTAGCGTGAAAATGGCTGTAAAATACCGGCCATGTAACGACAAGCAGTCAGTTGCGTAGGGGAATCGCCAAGCTGGTTAAGGCACTGGATTTTGATTCCAGCATACCAAGGTTCGAATCCTTGTTCCCCTGCCATTCGTTTGTATCTGGACCCGTCGAGGCGTAGTTTGTCTCCGGCCGGATAAGGCAAAGATGGCATCGCCCCAGAGCGAACCATTCAACTAAGTTTCAAGTACAGCGCCACGCGGCTTCCGCTGGCGACTTTTCAAAAATTTTCATCGACTATCTCTGGGACTCCCAATGGCTTTCGAAAACCTGATGGTTTTTACCGGCAACGCTAATCCTGCATTGGCAGAAGGGGTCGCTAAAAATCTCGGCATCCCTCTCGGCAAGGCAAACGTTTCGAAATTCTCGGACGGCGAAGTGATGGTTGAGATTAACGAAAACGTCCGCGGTAAAGACGTCTTCGTTCTGCAATCGACTTGTGCTCCAACCAACGACAGCCTGATGGAGTTGATCCTGATGGTCGACGCCCTGAAACGCGCGTCCGCTGGCCGTATCACCGCTGCCATTCCTTACTTCGGCTATGCCCGTCAAGACCGCCGCCCGCGTTCGGCGCGCGTCGCGATCTCGGCCAAGGTGGTCGCCAACATGCTGGAAGAAGCGGGCGTCGAGCGCGTCCTGATCATGGATCTGCACGCAGACCAGATCCAGGGCTTCTTCGATATCCCGGTTGACAATATTTACGCTTCGCCGATTCTGCTGGGCGACCTGCAGAAGAAGAACTACCAGGATCTGCTGGTGGTGTCGCCGGACGTCGGCGGTGTGGTGCGCGCGCGCGCCCTGGCAAAACGCCTGGGCTGCGACCTGGCCATCATCGACAAGCGCCGTCCGAAGGCCAATGTGTCCGAAGTGATGAACATCATCGGTGAAGTCGAAGGCCGCAACTGCGTGATCATGGATGACATGGTCGACACCGCGGGCACGCTGGTCAAGGCCGCCGAAGTGCTGAAAGAGCGCGGCGCACAGAAAGTCATCGCGTACTGCACGCACCCGGTGCTGTCCGGCCCGGCGATCGAGCGCATCACCAATTCGTCGCTGGACGAGCTGGTCGTGACCGACACGATCCCGTTGTCCGACGCGGCCAAGGCTTGCGGCAAGATCCGCCAGCTGACCTGCGCACCGCTGCTGGCCGAGACGTTCAAACGCATCATCAAGGGCGATTCCGTGATCTCCCTGTTTATCGACTGAGATAAACGATTTAGCTAGTTTTTAACGGCGCGCCGGGCGAAAAATGCCCTGCGCGCCGTTGTACTTCCCGGTTTCATGAGCGCAGTCAGCTCATTTTCGAAGCACCCTGGTCGCGGGGGCTTCATAACACGGGGCGCGAGCCCTGTTATTTTTGGAGTTACACATGAAAGTTGTTGCATTCAAACGCGAATTGCAAGGTTCCGGAGCGAGCCGCCGCCTGCGCAATTCGGGCCAAACCCCAGGCATCATCTACGGCGGTACCGAAGCGCCAGTGACCATCTCGCTGGACCACAACGCGCTGTACCACGCGCTGAAAAAAGAAGCCTTCCACTCGTCGATCCTGGATCTGGAAATCGACGGCAAGACCCAGCAAGTGCTGCTGCGCGACTTCCAAGTCCACGCATACAAGCAACTGGTTCTGCACGCTGACTTCCAGCGCGTTGACGCTTCGAAGAAAGTGCACATGAAAGTGGCTCTGCACTTCGCCAACGCTGACGTGTCCCCAGCAGTCAAACTGCACGGCGCCACCATCAGCCACGTGCTGAACGAAATCGAAGTTTCGTGCCTGCCAAAAGACCTGCCAGAGTTCATCACCGTCGACCTGTCGAACATCGACGTCGGCCACTCGCTGCACATCGGCGAACTGACCCTGCCAGCCGGCGTGACCGCTGTGACCCACGGCGCCAACCTGACCATCGCTACCGCTTCGGTACCGGCCGGCCACGTTGCTGCTGAAGCCGCTGCTACCGCTGAAGCTCCAGCTGCTGAAGCCAAGCCAGCCGCCAAGGCCAAGAAGTAATCACTGACGCCGCCTTCGGGCGGCAGCATGGCAAAAACCCGCCAGCCTGAACGCGCTCAAGATCGCGCTCAGTGCAGGCGGGTTTTTTTATTTCAAGTGTTTTCAGCGATAATCAAGTCTCTCTTTTACCGACCACACGTCATGCCTATACGTCTCATCGTCGGCCTCGGCAATCCAGGCCCCGAATACGAACAAACCCGCCACAACGCCGGCTTCTGGCTGGTGGACAATCTCGCCAACGACATCGGCGCGCGCCTGCAGCGCGAGACCAAATACAACGCGCTGATGGCCAAGGGCGTCATCGCCGGGCAGGAAGTCTACCTGCTGGAGCCGCAGACGTATATGAACCGCTCCGGCCAGTCGGTGGGCGGGCTGTGCCGCTTCTTCAAGATCACGCCGGACCAGGTGCTGGTCGTGCACGACGAGCTGGACCTGATGCCCGGCACGGCGCGCCTGAAGAAAGGGGGCTCGTCGGGCGGCCACAACGGCCTGAAGGACATCACCGCCGCGCTCGGCACGCAGGATTATTGGCGGCTGCGGCTGGGCATCGGCCACCCGCGCACCTTGAGCCTGCAGCAGCAGGTGGCGGACTTCGTGCTGCACCGTCCACGGCGCGAAGACCAGGAACTGATCGAGCAAGCGATCGACAAGTCGCTGCTGGTGATGCCGCATATCGTCGAAGGCAAGTTCGAAGCGGCCACGATGAAGTTGCATACAGCCTGAGCCGGTGTAGACTCTGGGGTCAAGTCTGACATTCGGACACGGCCTCTGCCGTGGTCCCGCGTGACGCCGCTGAGCTCGTGTCCGAATGTCAGACTTGACCCCAGTCCAACCACCAAGGAAACCGCCGATGAAGCTGCTCCCGCTTGCCGCCTTACTGCTCGTCCACGCCGCCCAGGCGCAGGACGCCTCCGCCGTCTCCAGCCAGATCAACGGCATGTATCCCAAACTCGACGCGATCTACAAGGATCTGCACGCCCATCCCGAAATCGCCTTCCAGGAAGAACGCACGGCCGCCAAGCTGGCCGCCGAGATGCGCGCGATCGGCTTCGAGGTGACGGAGAAGGTCGGCAAGACCGGCATCGTCGCGCTCTACAAGAACGGCGCCGGCCCGACCGTGCTGGTGCGCACCGAGCTCGACGGCCTGCCGATGGAGGAGAAATCCGGCTACGCCTATGCCAGCAAGGCGCACGCGCTGTTGGACGGCAAGGATACGATGGTGGCCCACAGCTGCGGCCACGACGTCCACATGACCGCATGGCTGGGCGCGGCGCGCGCGCTGGTGGCGCTCAAGTCGCAGTGGAAGGGCACCCTGATGTTCATCGGCCAGCCGGCCGAGGAAACCGTCAGCGGCGCCAAGGCCATGCTGGACGACGGCCTGTTCAAACGCTTCCCCAAGCCGGGCTACGCCTTCGCGCTGCACAGCTGGCCGCTGGCCTACGGCACCATCGGCTACAACAGCGGGCCGGTGTCGTCGAACTCGGACTCGCTCGAGATCACCTTCAAGGGCCGCGGCGGCCACGGCTCGGCGCCGGACAAGGCGCTCGACCCGATCGCCATCGCCGCCCGCTTCGTGGTCGATGTGCAGACCGTCATCAGCCGCGAGAAGGATCCCAAGGAATTCGGCGTGGTCACCATCGGCGCGATCAACGGCGGCACGGTCGGCAACATCATCCCCGACTCGGTGCGCGTGCGCGGCACGATACGCTCGTACAGCCCGGAAGTACGGGCGAAACTGCTGGCCGGCGTGCGCCGCGTCGCCAACGCCTCGGCCGCGATGGCCGAAGCGCCAGCGCCCGATGTCGAGCTGATCGCAGGCGGCGCCGCCATCGACAACAGCGACGCGCTGGTCAAGCGCACCGAGGGCGTGCTGAAAAAAGCCTTCGGCGACGCCAATGTCGCGCGCATGCCGGCGATGACGGCCAGCGAGGATTTCTCGGCCTACGTCAACGAGGGCGTGCCGGGCATGTTCTTCTTCACCGGCGTGTACGATCCGAAGGCGGTGGCCGAGGCGGCCAAGCCGGGCGGCAAGCCGATTGCCTTCAACCACTCGCCGTACTACGCGCCGGTGCCGGAACCGTCGATCAAGACCGCCGCCCAGGCGATGACCTTGGCCGTCATGAACGTCCTCAAATAAACACGGGGGTCAAGTCTGACATTCGGACACGGCCTCTGCCGTAGCGGCCCGCTACGGCAGAGGCCGTGTCCGAATGTCAGACTTGACCCCAATTTTATTTGGCGATCCAGCGGTCGACGCGGGCTTCGAGGATGGGCAGCGGCAGCGTGCCGTCGCCGATGACGACTTCGTGGAATTTCTGGTAGCTGAACTTGTCGCCCAGCGCCTGCTGCGCGCGCGCACGCAGTTCCAGGATCTTCAACGAGCCGATCTTGTAGCTCAGCGCCTGTGCCGGCCACACCATGTAGCGCTCGATCTGGTTCCGGGCGCGCGCTTCGCTCCAGCCCAGCGTGTCGGACAGGTAGGCGATGGCTTGCTCGCGGCTCCAGCCCTTGGCGTGGATGCCGGTGTCGACCACCAGCCGCGCGGCGCGCAGCATCTCCGCGTTCAGGTGGCCGTAGTAGGCCACCGGATCTTCATACAAACCCATCTCGCGCCCCAGCGTCTCCGAATACAGCGCCCAGCCTTCGGTGTAGGCCGCGCTGTTCGGATTCTCGGTGCTGAATTTGCGGAAGTCCGGCAAGTCCAGTTCCTTCAGCAGCGCCGCGTGCAGGTGGTGGCCGGGCACGCCTTCGTGCAGGAACAGGCTGACCATGTCGACCCGGCTGTATTTCTTCGGATCGTTCACCACCGGCCAGAACACGCCCGGATGCGAGCCGTCCGCCGCCGACGGCGTGTAGTGGTCGGACGCGGTGGCGCGCGTCAGCTCGGGCTCCAGGTGCAGCTCCAGCTTGGCTTTCGGGATCAGGCTGAAGTAGGTCGGCAGCTTGGTTTGCACGGTGGCGTAAATGTCGCGGTAGGCGTCCAGCACCTGCTCGTCGGTCGTGAAGATCCTGAACTTCTCCTGCGCCGCCACCCATTGCGGCAACTGCTTTTCGGGACCGTCGTAGCCCAGCTTGGGACCGAGCGCGGCCAGCTGCTGCTGGATGCGCGCCACTTCCTTCAGGCCCAGCGCGTGCACCGCGTCCGGCGTCAGCGGCAGGTTGGTGCTGTCCTTGATGCGCGCGGCGTACCAAGCGGCGCCGTTCGGCAGCGCGCTCCAGCCGCTGCTGGCGCGGCTGGCCGGCAGGTATTCGTGCTCCAGGAAGCTGACCAGGCGGTTCAGCGCCGGCGCGATCTTCGCCTCCACCGTGTGCAGGTAGGCGGCGCTCAGCTTCTGCTTGTCGGCGTCGGAGAAGCCGGCCGGGAAGCGCGTCACCGGCGAGTAGTAGATGCTGGTCTCCGGCGTCGCGCTGCGCAGGTTCTGGAACTGCGGCAGCATCGCCACCGTGATCGCCTTCGGCTGCACCACGCCGCTGCGCATGCCCAGCTTCATGTTGGCGATGGCCTGGTCTATCCACGCCGGCAACTGGTTCAGGCGGCTCAGGTAGGCCTGGTATTGTTTGACCGTGCCCAGCGGCTGCGAGCCGGTGCCGTCGGCGTAGTTGGCCAGCACGCTGGGCACGTTGTCGAGCTGGTTCAGCGGCAGCAGGTGTTCCGGGAAGGACTCCAGCTGCAGCGCGTTGTTCAGTTCGTACGACAGCAGGTCGTAGGTCAGCTGGTCCTGCTGGCCGAGCTGGTCGCGGCGCACCGTCATCAGCTGCTTCTGCATCTGGCGGTACAGCGTGAACTGCTGCGCGCGCACCTTGGGCGAGATGCTCATGCCGAGCTGGTCGTCGTAGCGGCCGTCGCCGTTGGCGGTGGCGAACAGCAGCGGGTCGTATTTGCAGCGCGCCGTGTGGAAGGCCGCCGCCAGCCTGGCCAGCTGCTTCTGCGCCTGCGCCGCCTGCTGCGTGGACGCGGGCCTGGCGGCCGCCAGCACCGGCGGCGCTCCCATCAGCAATGCGGCAATCAGGGTGGTGGTGGTCAGCGCGGCGAGCGGGCGGGCAGATGGCATGGTGTCCTCGAGGTTGAGATGGAATTTCGCCCAGCAGTCTAGCACTTGTCGATCCGGTTTACTCAGCGCCGGAAAAATTGCGTATTCTATGGATGCCGCGAACCGGCAGCCCATAAAAACGCCAACAAAAGCGAGACCAGACATGCAGATAAACGAACACGCAGCAGCCATCGCCCCCAGCCCCGGCATGGATCACCGCGCCGCGCCGGCCCGCCCGCTCACCCGCCAGGATTACAAGACCCTGTCGCTGGCCGCGCTGGGCGGCGCGCTGGAGTTCTACGACTTCGTTATTTTTGTGTTCTTCACCGCCGTGATCGGCAAGCTGTTCTTCCCGCCCTCGATGCCGGGCTGGCTGAGCATGCTGCAAACCTTCGGCATTTTCGCCGCCGGCTATGTGGTGCGTCCGCTGGGCGGCATCATCATGGCCCACTTCGGCGACCTGCTGGGCCGCAAGCGCATGTTCACCATGTCCATCCTGCTGATGGCGGTGCCGACCCTGCTGATGGGCGCGCTGCCGACCTACGCCAGCATCGGCCTGGCCGCGCCGCTGCTGCTGTTGCTGCTGCGCGTGATGCAGGGCGCGGCGGTGGGCGGCGAGGTGCCGGGCGCCTGGGTGTTCGTGTCCGAGCACGTGCCGGCGCGCCACATCGGCTACGCCTGCGGCACGCTGACGGCCGGCCTGACCTTCGGCATCCTGCTCGGCTCGGTGGTGGCGACCGGCGTCAACACCGCCTTCACGCCGGAGCAGGTGGCCGACGGCGCCTGGCGCCTGCCGTTCCTGCTGGGCGGCGTGTTCGGCCTGGGCGCGATGTACCTGCGCCGCTGGCTGCACGAGACGCCGGTGTTTGCCGAGCTGCAGCAGCGCAAGGCGCTGGCCGCCGAGATGCCGCTCAAGAGCGTGCTGCGCAGCCATCGCGGCGCGGTCGTGGTGTCGATGCTGCTGACGTGGATGCTGTCGGCCGGCATCGTCGTGGTCATCCTGATGACGCCGACGCTGCTGCAGAAAATCTACGGCTTCGACCCGCACACCTCGCTGGTGGCCAACACCGTGGCGACCTTCTGCCTGGCGGTCGGCTGCGTGGTGGCCGGCGTGCTGGCCGACCGCATCGGCTCGCGCGTCACGCTGTTCGGCGGCGCCTTGCTGCTGGCGATCAGCACCTATGCGTTCTACACCACGCTGCACGCGCGGCCGGACCTGCTGCTGCCGCTGTATGCGCTGGTCGGCTTCACCGTCGGCGTGGTCGGCGCCGTGCCTTGCGTGCTGGTCAAGGCCTTCCCGGCGCAGGTGCGCTTCTCGGGACTGTCGTTCTCGTACAACCTGGCGTACGCCATCTTCGGCGGCCTGACGCCGGTGGTGGTGGCGCTGATGCTGAAGAATAATCCGCTGGCGCCGGCCTACTATGTCATCGCCGTGTGCGGCATCGGCATGGTGGCGGCCTTGTTCGTCAAGGAGTTGTCGGAGGAGGTGTGACCGCGGCGGCGGACGCGCGGTCGCGCAGCGCCAGGAAGGGCCGCTCCGGCGCGACCCGTGGCACAGCGAGCGCGGCGCGCGCCACGCGACGAACCGCCTACATCGCCCGGAACAGGTGCACGTAGGCGCGGCTGACGCGCAGCTCGCGTCCGTGCCCCTTGATGCGCAGGAACAGGCGGCTGCCCTCGTCGCGGCGGGTGCCGGCCAGGTAGTCCAGGTTGACCAGCGTCGAGCGGTGCACCTGCCAGAACTGTTCCGGATCAAGCTGCTCGGACAGCTCGGCGATGGTGGTGCGGATCAAATGTTCGGCGCCGGCGGTCTGCACCACGGTGTACTTGTCGTCGGCGTGGAAGTACAGCACGTCGCCGACGGCGATCTGGTGCACGAACTCGCCCTGGCCGGCGCGCACGAAGCGCAGCCGCGCCGGCGCGGCCGGCCCGCGCGTCAACTGCTGCAGCGCCTGCGACAGGCGGGCGTCCGGCGGCGCCGCCAGCGTCGCCTTGACGCGCTCGATCGTGCGCGCCAGCCGTTCCGTCTTCAGCGGCTTGAGCAGGTAGTCCAGCGCGCAATGGTCGAAGGCCTGCACCGCGTAGGTGTCGTAAGCGGTGACGAACACCACGCGGGTGTCGCCCTCGATGCCCTGCGCCACTTCCAGCCCGCTCAGGCCCGGCATCTGGATGTCGAGGAAGGCCAGCTCCGGCTCCAGCTCCTCGATGCGCGCGGCCGCCTCGACGCCGTTGCGGGCGAGGTGGACGATCTCCAGTTCCGGCCATAGCAGCTCCAGCTGCTCCTTCAGGTACAGCGCCAGGTGCGGCTCGTCGTCGGCGATCAGGGCGCGCGTCATGCCAGCGTCCGGTAGGGCAGGGACAGCGAGGCCAGCACGCCGGCCGCCTGCGGCGTCAGCGTCAGCGTGGCTTCGGCGCCGTAGCGCGTGCGCAGCCGCTCGCGGATGTTGGGCAGGGCCATGCCGCCGGCGCGCTGGCGCGGGCGGCGCGGCGCGTCGAGGCCGAGGCCGTCGTCGTCGACGCAGATGGTGAGCTGGCCGTCCGCCACGCGGGCGCGCACGAGCACCCGGCCGCCTTCGATCTTCGGTTCCAGCCCGTGCTCGATGGCGTTCTCCACCAGCGGCTGCAGCAGCAGGGTCGGCAGGGTGGCCGCCAGCGCCTCGTCGCTGGCGTCGATCTCGAAGCGCAGCCGGTCCTCCATGCGGATCTGGAGCAGGGTCAGGTAGTCGCGCACCATCGCCAGCTCGGCGGCCAGCGTGCTGTCGGTGTGGCGCAGCTGGCCCAGGCTGGCGCGCAGGTAGTCGGTGAAGGTTTCCAGCATCAGCCGGGCGCGCGGGGTGTCGCGCTCGAGCAGGCTTTGCACATTGGCCAGCGTGTTGAACAGGAAGTGCGGCTCGATCTGCGCCTGCAGCAGGCGCAGCTGGGCCTCCATCGCCTGGCGCAGCAGCGTGTCCTGCCTGACCCGCAGGCGCCACCAGAACCAGTTGGCCGCAGCCACCACCATGACGAAGGCCAGGAACTCGGTCTGGGCCACGCTGGCGCCCAGGAAGGCGCCCCAGGCGTCCCAGCCGGTGAAGCGGGCATACAGGCTCAGGCTGAACGCGGCGCCGCACACCACGCCACCGACGGCGATGGCGTTGATCACCAGCGCGGCGCGCCAGTCGGCGGCCTTGGCTAGTTGCTCGATGGTGGCGGCCGGCAGCAGCTTTTCGACGGCGCGGGTGATGGCCAGCATGCTGTAGGCCACGGCCAGGCAGATGAACAGGTTGAACGGCAGCGAGGCGCGCCACCAGCCGGGGTCGCCGACCCGGCCGGTCAGCAGGCCGTTAATGAGCATCATGCAGAAGCCGATCGGCAGCGCCAGGGCGGCGCCGACCGCCAGTTGCGCCCAGAGCGGTTCGGGGCGCTGCTTTTTAAAGGTCCAGAACGAGCGCCAGGCCAGTTGGAAAGGGGAGCTGGTATTCATGGCGGCCATTGTAGCCGGGAGAACGGCGCGGGCTGGAGGGGAATGCGATGGATCGACGGTATTGCCGACGGAATGCCAGTACATGGCCGGTTTTTTTGAAGAGTCGGTGCGAGGGAGGTACAATTGACCCTTGAACGCTTTAAAAAGCACGAATATCCAGAAAACGCCCCTCGCTGGCCGTTTTTCATCAGCCGCTTGCCGGCGAAATTGATAATTAAAGGTTTTTCATGAGTCTCCAATGCGGCATCGTCGGCCTGCCCAACGTCGGCAAGTCCACCCTCTTCAACGCCCTGACCAAGGCCGGCATCCCGGCCGAGAATTATCCGTTCTGCACCATCGAGCCTAACGTCGGCGTGGTCGAAGTGCCGGATCCGCGCATGGCTGGCCTGGCCGAGATCGTCAAGCCGGAACGCATGGTCAACGCCATCGTCGAGTTCGTCGACATCGCCGGCCTGGTGGCGGGCGCGTCGCAGGGCGAGGGCCTGGGCAACCAGTTCCTGTCGCACATCCGCGAAACCGACGCCATCGTCAACGTGGTGCGCTGCTTCGAGGACGACAACGTGATCCACGTGGCCGGCAAGGTCAGCCCGCTGGACGACATCGAAGTGATCCAGACCGAGCTGGCGCTGGCCGACCTGGGCACCGTGGAGAAAGCCATCCACCGCGAAAACAAGAAAGCCCGTTCCGGCGACAAGGACGCCGCCAAGCTGCTGGCCATCATGGAGCGCATCGTGCCGCACCTGAACGAAGCCAAGCCGGTGCGCGCCATGGGCCTGGACGCCGACGAAATGGCCCTGATCAAGCCGCTGTGCCTGATCACCGCCAAGCCGGCCATGTACGTGGCCAACGTGTCGGATTCCGGCTTCAAGGACAACCCGCTGCTGGACCAGCTGACCGCCTACGCCGCCACCCAGAACGCACCCATCGTCGCCATCTGCGCGTCGATCGAAGCTGAGATCGCCGACCTGGACGACGCCGACAAGACCGCCTTCCTGGCCGACATGGGCATGGAAGAGCCGGGCCTGGACCGTCTGATCCGCGCCGCCTACAAGCTGCTGGGCCTGCAAACCTACTTCACCGCCGGCGTGAAGGAAGTGCGCGCCTGGACCATCCACGTGGGCGACACCGCGCCGCAAGCGGCCGGCGTGATCCACACCGACTTCGAGCGCGGCTTCATCCGCGCGCAAACCATCGCGTATGACGACTTCATCCACTACAAGGGCGAGAGCGGCGCCAAGGAAGCGGGCAAGATGCGCGCCGAGGGCAAGGAATACGTGGTCAAGGATGGCGATGTGCTGAACTTCCTGTTCAACGTCTAAGCTACCGCAGCAATCTGAAGAAGCCCTGTCGATACAGGGCTTTTTTTCGACTCATCGCGCTTGACTAACGCAAGATACTGACCAGGCTATCAATGTAGCGTTATTTGCAACGATAGCCGGAGAGTAGCCATGCGATATCCGCTTGCTCAGGCCGGACGTCGCCATTGACCATCAAATGTGGGGGCCGCGCGGCGACAAGAATCCCGACGGCACACCGCGCACACCCTGCGAAGGGCTGATTACCCAGGTGTTCATCAAGCGCGGCATCCAGCGCACCCTCCGCCGAGGCGATCCGCCTCAGCTCTTGTATCCCTCGACGATCTTGAACGCCGCCTGCGTCTTGGCGCGCGCCGCCGTCACGCGGTCGAACAGGTCCGCGGCCAGCAGGTTGTACACCTCGACCTTCGCGCATTGCGCCAGTTCGTGCGCCATCGCATGCTCTTCCGCCAGCGCGGCTTCGTAGTCGCGGAATGCTTCCAGTCCCTCGGGACGATAGGTTGACATATAGCCTTTTTCGAATGGGTCGGTGGCCTCAGACTAGCACGATTGCGGTTCGCGCCCCGCAGCCGCTTTCTACGGTGAGCCCGGACGGCATAGCCGGGCACTATTGAATCGCCTGCCCGGCCGGGTTTTTCGCCCTACTGTGTTACCCTGTGTGACGGCCTTCGTTAGCCGTCCCCGCCCCCGCCTAGTTGACGACTGGAACAAGGACCGTTTCATGCGTCTCAACGACCCCAACCAGAACCACCTGCTGGCCGCGCTGCTGGACGCGGAGTTCGCCCGCCTGTCGCCCTACCTTGAACCGATCATGATGCGGCTGGGCGACGTGCTGTATGAATCCGGCGGCAAGCTCGATCACGTGTATTTCCCGACCTCGGCCATCGTCTCGCTGCACTATGTGCTGGAGAACGGCAGCTCGTCCGAGATCGCCGGCGTCGGCAACGAGGGCATCCTCGGCATCTCCCTGTTCATGGGCGGCAACACCACGCCCAGCCGTGCCGTGGTGCAGACCGCGGGCCATGGCTACCGCCTCAAGTCGCACATCCTGATGGAAGAGTTCAACCGCGCCGGCCCGGTCATGCGCCTGCTGCTGCGCTACACCCAGGCGCTGATCACGCAGATGTCGCAGACGGCGATCTGCAACCGCCATCACACGCTGGAGCAGCAACTGTGCCGCTGGCTGCTGCTGACGCTGGACCGCCTGCCCACCAGCGAGCTGACCATGACCCAGGAGTTGATCGCCACCATGCTGGGCGTGCGGCGCGAAGGGGTGACGGTGGCGGCCGGCCGCCTGCAGGCCAAGGGCTACATCAGCAACCGGCGCGGCCATATCTCGGTGCTGGACCGCATCGGCCTGGAAGGCGACGTCTGCGAATGCTATGACGTCGTCAAAAAGGAATTCGCCCGTCTGATGTCGGACGTGCGCCAACGCCAGGGGGCGCAATGACCGTCATCCCACATTCCGAGGGCCCGCTGCTCAAGGCCGACGCGCTGCAGATGGCGATCCACAACAGCGCCAATTTCTCCAGCATCGCCACCGACGCGCAGGGCGTGATCCAGATCTTCAACGTCGGCGCCGAGCGCATGCTGGGCTACAGCGCGGCCGAGGTGGTGAACCAGATCACGCCGGCCGGCATCTCCGACGCGCAGGAAGTGATCGCGCGCGCCGCCGCGCTCAGCATCGAGGCCGGCGTGACCATCCTGCCGGGCTTCGAGGCGCTGGTGTTCAAGGCCTCGCGCGGCATCGAGGATATTTACGAGCTGACCTATATCCGCAAGGATGGCAGCCGCTTTCCCGCCATCGTCTCGGTCAGCCCGCTGCGCGACGCCGAGGAAAAAGTCATCGGCTATCTGCTGATGGGGACCGACAACACGGCCCGCAAGCAGGTCGAGCACGAACAGGCGCTGCTGGATCAGCGCCTGCGCGAGCAGCAGCTGGCGCTGCAGGAAACCAATGTGGAGCTGGAGGCCGCGCGCGCGCTGGCGGAAACGGCCAACCGCGCCAAGTCGGAATTCCTGTCGGCGATGAGCCATGAACTGCGCACGCCGCTCAACGCGGTGCTGGGCTTTGCGCAACTGCTGGCGTCGGACAAGCCGCCGCCCAGCCCCTCGCAGCAGCGCTCGCTGGACCAGATCCTCAAGGGCGGCTGGTACCTGCTGCAACTGATCAATGAAATCCTCGACCTGGCGATGATCGAATCGGGCAAGGTGACCATGTCGCAGGAATCGATGGGCTTGTCCGAGGTGCTGCGGGATTGCCAGGCGCTGATCGGCCCGCAGGCGGAAAAGCGCGGCATCCGCCTGTTCTTCGCCTCGCTCAGCGAGCCGTTCTTCGTGCACGCGGATCGCACGCGGGTCAAGCAGGTGATGATCAACCTGCTGTCCAACGCCATCAAGTACAACCGGCGCGGCGGCAAGGTGACGGTGGAATGCGCGGCCGGCAGCGAGGGCATGGTGCGCATCAGCGTGAGCGATACCGGGGCCGGCCTGAGCACGGAACAGATGGCGCAGCTGTTCCAGCCTTTCAACCGGCTGGGGCAGGAGGACGGCGCGGAAGAGGGCACCGGCATCGGCCTGGTGGTGACCAAGCAGCTGACGGAACTGATGGGCGGGGCCATCGGCGTGCACAGCGAGATCGGCGTCGGCACCACGTTCTGGATCGAACTGGCCGCCAGCAACGAGCCGGTGCTCGAGACCGCGGCCTACGGCGCGTCGGCCGCGCTGGACGGCCAGGACGGCGTGACGCAGAAGACGCTGCTGTACATCGAGGACAACCCGGCCAACCTGAGCCTGGTGGAGCAGCTGATCCAGCGCCGCAGCGACCTCAAGCTGCTGACCGCGATCGACGGCCACGGCGGCATCCAGCTGGCGCGCGCCTACCAGCCGGACGTGATCCTGATGGACATCAACCTGCCCGGCGTGAGCGGCTACGGCTGCCTGAAGATCCTGCAGGACGACGCCGCCACGGCGCACATCCCGGTGATGGCGCTGTCTGCCAACGCCATGCCGCGCGACATAGAAAAAGGCGTGGAAGCGGGCTTCTTCCGCTATCTGACCAAGCCGATCAATGTGGTCGAGTTCATGGGCGCGCTGGACCTGGCGCTGGCGTTTGCCACCGAACACGGCCACCATCACCCCAGCACCAACGGAAGCGCATCATGATAGACCCCTCTGAAATACTTGGCGCCGAGATCCTGATCGTCGACGACCAGGAAACCAACGTGCTGCTGCTGGAACGGATGCTGGCCAACGCCGGCTACACCCGCGTGAGCAGCACGATGGACCCGTTCGCCGTGTGCGGGCTGCACCAGCAGCACCACTACGACCTGATCCTGCTGGACCTGCAAATGCCCGGCATGGACGGCTTCGCCGTGCTGGAGGCGCTCAAGGATGTCGAGCCGGACGGCTACGTGCCGGTGCTGGTGGTGACGGCCCAGCCCAACCACAAGCTGCGCGCGCTGCAGGCCGGCGCCAAGGACTTCGTCGGCAAGCCGTTCGAGCTGGTCGAGGTGGAGACGCGCATCCGCAACCTGCTGGAAGTGCGCCTGCTGCATCGCCAGCTGCAGCGCTACAACCAGCAGCTCGAATACACGGTGCTGGAGCGCACGGCGCAGCTGCGCGCCAGCGAGGCGCGCTTCCAGCGCTTTGCCGAACTGTCGAGCGACTGGTACTGGGAACAGGACGCCGACGGCGTGCTCAGCCACTGGGCCGGGCCGGTGGCGGACATGGTGGGCATAGGCGGCGGCGATGCCGGCGGCTGGGACGTCGCCGAGCGCGCGCTGCTGGAGTCGAACATCGCCGAGCGCAAGGCCTTCCTGGACTTCGTCTACAGCCGCACCCTGGGCGGCGTGGTGCAATATCTGCAGGTGAGCGGCGAACCCATGTTCGACGACACGGGCCGCTTCGCCGGCTACCGCGGCGTCGGCCGCGACGTCACCGCGATGGCGGCCATGTTCACCCGAAAATAGGCGCGGGCCGTGCGCTTAGTCGCGCGCGGGGCTTTGTTGGGTATAATCGTCGGATTGCAAGCGTCTGCCTTCCGCACCCGCCTCACTCCTCACTAGAAAAATACTCTTCATGGCATCTTCCAACGATAACGTCAGCATGGCGCTGTTCTGCGATTTTGAAAACGTGGCGCTCGGTGTGCGCGACGCCAATTACGACAAGTTCGACATCAAGCCGGTGCTGGAACGTTTGCTGCTCAAGGGCAGCATCGTGGTCAAGAAGGCGTACTGCGACTGGGACCGCTACAAGGCGTTCAAGGCGCCCATGCACGAGGCCAACTTCGAGCTGATCGAAATCCCGCACGTGCGCCAGTCCGGCAAGAACTCGGCCGACATCCGCATGGTGGTCGACGCGCTCGACCTGTGCTACACCAAGTCGCACGTCGACACCTTCGTCATCATTTCCGGCGATTCCGATTTCTCGCCGCTGGTGTCCAAGCTGCGCGAGAACGCCAAGAAGGTGATCGGCGTCGGCGTCAAGCAGTCGACCTCGGACCTGCTGGTGGCCAACTGCGACGAGTTCATCTTCTACGACGACCTGGTGCGCGAGAGCCGCCGCGCCAAGCGCGAAGCGAACAACGAGGCCAAGCCGGTGGTCAAGCGTTCGCCGGAAGAGGAGCGCATGCGCCGCGAAGAAATGGACAAGCGCCGCAACCAGGCGGTGGAAATCGCCGCCAACACCTTCGAGGCGCTGGTGTCCGAGCGCGGCGACAGCGGCAAGATCTGGGCCTCCGTGCTGAAGGAGGCGATCAAGCGCCGCAAGCCGGACTTCAGCGAGTCCTACTATGGCTTCCGCACCTTCGGCAACCTGATCGAGGAATGCAAGGCGCGCGGCCTGCTGGAATTCGGCCGCGATGAAAAGTCCGGCGCGTATGTGTACCGCGGCACCGGCGTGCCGACCCCGGGCCTGCAGGTGAGCGAGGCGCCGGCGGACGGCGCGCAGGGCGAGGCGCAGGATGGCGGCAAGCAGGAATCGCGCCGCAGCCGTGGCCGTGGCCGCACGGCGGCCGAGCGCTTTGCCGAACGTCAGGCCGAGCGCCTGGCGCAGCAGGCGCGCGTCGCCCAGCCTGCCGAGGACGAGGCCGAACAGGAAGCGCCGGCCTATGTCGAGCCGGAACAAGTGGCTGGTCAGCAGGAAGCGGCGGCGGAACCGGCGGCAGAGTCCGAGCGCGGCCGTGGCCGTGGACGCGGCAATCGTGGCGGACGCAAGCAGGCTGAGCGCCAGGAGCGCGCCGAGCCTGTCGCCGAGGCGCCGGTGGTCATCGAGGCGGCTGTTGAGTTGCCGGTCGCGGCCAGCGAGCCGGTGGTCGCCATCGAGGCGCCGGCCAAGAAGAAAAGCGGCCAGAAACCGCCTGCACGCAAGCTGAAAGAGGCGGCCAAGCCGAAGGCCGAGGAGGCCGCTTCGGCCAAGGGCGCCAAGGGCGGCAAGAATGCGCGCGGCGGCAAGGGCGTGGCGGCGGCCGGCGAGCAGCCGGCAGCGCCCGCGGCGGCGGCGGTCGAAGCCCCGGCGCCAGCCCCGGCACCGGCCGACGCCGAAGCCGCGCCGGCCGCCAAGCCTGCCAAGGCCAAGGCGGCCGCCAAGCCGGCCCGCAAGCCGGCGGCGCCACGCGCGCCGCGTCCGCCCAAGGCCGCGGCAGCCAAGGCCGAGGAGTAATCCCGGACGGGCAGGGCGGGCCGTCAGCGGCCCGCCCCGGCTGATCGTATAATGGCAATGTTTTCATCTGCCTAACGACGGTGCCGAGCATGCCTATTCTCTCCGAAATCACGCTGTATCCGATCAAATCCTGCGCCGGCATCCCGCTGCAGGAGGCCACGCTGACCGTCACCGGCCTGATGACCGGACAAATCTACGACCGCGAATGGATGGTGGTCGACGGCGCCGGCGTCTGCCTGACCCAGCGCGACCATCCGCGCATGGCGCTGATCACGCCCAGCCTCAAGGGCAGCACGCTGGAACTGCGCGCGCCCGGCATGCTGCGGCTGGAAATCCCGCTCGACCTGCCCGACCCCTATCTGGCGCCCACCCTCACCACCCAGGTCTGGGACGACACCGTGCTGGCCTACGACTGCGACGACCTGACCGCCGAATGGTTCAGCCAGGCGATCGGCGTGCCGTGCCGGCTGGCGCGCTTCCACGCCAAGGCCGAGCGCGCCGTCAGCCAGAAGTGGACCAACGGCGTGGCCGCCACCACCATGTTCTCGGACGGCTACCCGCTGCTGGTGGCCGGCGCCGCCTCGCTGGACGACCTGAACGACAAGCTGCGCCGCGCCGGCCGCGATCCCCTGCCGATGAACCGCTTCCGCCCCAACCTGGTCGTGGCCGGCATCGAAGCGTTCGAGGAAGACTACGTCGAATCGTTCCAGCTGGGCGACGCCTTGCTGAAACCGGTCAAGCCCTGCTCGCGCTGCCCGATGCCGTCGGTCGACCAGGCCACCGGCCAGTTCGGTCCCGATCCGCTGGACATCATGCAAAGCTACCGCGCCAAGGCCGAGCTGGACGGCGCCCTGTGTTTCGGCATGAACAGCATCCTGATCGCCGGCGAGGGCCAGCAGGTGCGGGTGGGGCAGGAAATCGTCGTCACGCTGGCGTTTTAACGCGGCCAGGCATTCCCAATCAGCAAAAGTTGGCGTAATGTGGCAATGGATATGAAACCAGCTGATGGGTAAGGGTAAATATGACGCAAACTGCAACAGGCAAGTTATCGCCGCAGACTGACCACGCCGCGCGCGCGGTGGATCTGGCGGCCGAAAACCAGGCCCTGCGGGCGCGCATGGCTTACCTGCTGGAGCAGGCCGAGCGCAACCACTCCATCATGACGCGCCACCAGGCCTTCGACCTGGACATCGTCAGCGCCGCCAATTTTCCCGAACTGATAGGCACCATCTTCCGCGTGCTGCCGGTGATCTCCGAGCTCGACAGCGTGACCCTGACCCTGGTCGACGAGGACGCCGACATCCGCACCGTCATGCTCAAGCTGGACGTGGTGTTCGAGGAATTCCCCGAGCTGATCTTTGTGGAATCGCTGGACGGTCTCGGCTTCGACCTGGGCCAGCGCACCGTCTACACGCCGGCGCCCAAGCCGCTGCTGGGCATGTACGACGCGCAGCGCCATGCGACGCCGTTCCCGCAGCCGCCGGCCGGGCTGCAAAGCGTGGCGCTGGTGCCGCTGCTGCGCAACAAGCGCATCATCGGCAGCCTGAACCTGGGCAGCTGCGACCCGACCCGTTTCACGCCGAGCCTGGGTACGGACTTCATCGAGCACATGGCGTCGATCATCGCCATCTGCCTGGAAAACGTCATCAGCAACGAGATGCTCAAGTACATCGGCCTGACCGATTCGCTGACGGGGGTGTACAACCGGCGCTACATCGACCGGCGTCTGTTGGAAGAGATCGCCCGTGCGCGGCGCCAGCAGTATCCGATCTCGTTCATGTACATCGACATCGACCACTTCAAGCGCGTCAACGACACGGTCGGCCACGGCGGCGGCGACGACGTGCTGCGCGAAGTGGCGACCCGCATCAAGAGCGAGCTGCGCACCTCGGACGCGCTGGCGCGTTTCGGCGGCGAGGAGTTCGTCGTGCTGCTGATCGACGCCAACCTTGAAAGCGCCGCCTTCGTGGCCGAGCGCATCCGCGCCAGCGTGGCCGGCAGCATGATCGCGCTGTCGCAGGAATTGCAATTGTCGGTCACGGTATCGATCGGCGTGGCCTGCCTGAATCCCGGCGAAGCCGAGGGCGACCCGGCGGCCGTCGCGCGCGCCTGGGTGGCGCAGGCCGACACGCTGCTGTACGTCGCCAAGGAAACCGGCCGCAACCGCGTAGTGAGCCGCGCCGAAGGCGGGGGTCAAGTCTGACATTCGGACACGGCCTCTGCCGTAGCGCCGCCACAAAGCTGGGGTCAAGTCTGACATTCGGACACGAGCTCTGCCGTAGCGCTGTGCTAGGGCAGAGCTCGTGTCCGAATGTCAGACTTGACCCCCAGCCAACGGCAGAGCCCGTGTCCGAATGTCAGACTTGACCCCACTGTTTTGACCCCACTGTTTTAGCGCAGCAGGCGCTGCTCGGCGCGGTTGACGGCCTCGGCCGTGCCGCGCAGCACCACCACGTCGCCCGCCTCCAGCACCAGCTCCGGCGCCACCTCCAGCCGGCCCTTGCCGCGCCGGATGCCGCTCACCTCGGCACCCGCGCCGGCCACGTCGATCTCGCCCAGCGACTTGCCCACGCCGGCCGCGCTATCGCGCAGCGTGACCGAGTGCAGCCGCTCCATATCCGCCTCCTCGCCGGCGTCGCTGGCGCCGTGGAAGTAGCCGCGCAGCGAGGCGTAGCGCTCCTCGCGCGCCGTCTGCACCCGGTGCACCACCCGCCGCAACGGCACGCCCAGCATTACCAGCGCGTGCGAGGCCAGCATCAGGCTGCCCTCCATCAGCTCCGGCACCACCTCCGCCGCGCCGGCCGCCTTCAGGCGGTCGAGGTCGGTATCGTCGTGCGAGCGCACGATCACCGGCAAGGTCGGCGCCAGCTCGTGCACCAGGTGCAGCACCTTCAGCGCCGACGGCGTGCTGGCGTAGGTGATCACCACCGCGCTGGCGCGGTAGATGCCGGCCGCCACCAGGCTCTCGCGCCGCGCGGCGTCGCCGTAGGAGACGTTGCGGCCTGCCGTCTGCGCCTCCTGCACCCGCTCCGGATCCAGGTCCAGCGCGTGGTAGTCGATGTTTTCCTCGGCCAGCAAGGTCGCCAGGCTCTGCCCGCTGCGGCCGAAGCCGCACACGATCACGTGCTTGTTGGTGGACATGGTGCGGCTGGCGATCTTGGTCAGCGCCAGCGACTGCATCATCCATTCGTTGCTGGAGACCTTCATCACGATCCGGTCCGACTTGGCGATGATGAACGGCGCCACCAGCATCGACAGCACCATCGACGCCAGCACCACCTGGATGATGAGCGGATCCATCAGATGGCTGCCGCCCGCCAGGTTCAGCAGCACGAAGCCGAACTCGCCGGCCTGCGCCAGCGCCAGGCCGGTGCGCATCGACACGCCGTCCGAGGCGCCGAACAGCTTGGCCAGCCCGGCGATCAGCGCGAACTTGAGCAGCACCGGCCCCGCCAGCAGCACCAGCACCAGCCACCAGTGCGTCATCACCAGCCGCACGTTGAGCAGCATGCCGATGGTGATGAAGAACAGCCCCAGCAGCACGTCGCGGAAGGGCTTGATGTCCTCCTCCACCTGGTGCTTGTATTCGGTCTCGGAGATCAGCATGCCGGCCACGAAGGCGCCCAGCGCGAGCGACAGGCCGGCGCGCTCGGTGATCCAGGCCGCGCCCAGCGTGATCAGCAGCAGGTTGAGCATGAACAGTTCCTGCGAGCGCCGCTTGACCACCACCGTGAACCAGCCGCGCACCAGCTTTTGGCCGAAGAACAGCAGCAAGGCCAGCACGATCACGGCCTTGAGGCCGGCCCAGGCCAGCGTCTCGACCAGCGCGTCCGGCCGCTGGCCCAGCGACGGGATCAAAATCAGCAGCGGCACCACGGCCAGGTCCTGGAACAGCAGGATGCCGATGATCTTGCGGCCGTGCGCGCTTTCCAGCTCCAGCCGCTCGGTCAGCATCTTGGAGACGATGGCGGTGGACGACATGGCCAGCGCGCCGCCCAGCGCGAACGAGGCTTGCCAGCCGATGTGGATGGCCGGCGGCAGCTGGGTCGCGATGGCCCAGCCGAACACCATGGTGGCGGCGATGGTCAGCACCACCTGCGCCATGCCCAGCCCGAACACGATGCGGCGCATGGCCATGAGTTTGGGCAGGGAGAATTCCAGCCCGATGGAGAACATCAGGAACACCACGCCGAACTCGGCCAGCGAGTGGAAGGCCTCGCTCGACTCGGCCAGGCCCAGCGCGTGCGGGCCGATCAGG
Source organism: Duganella sp. GW821-FHT01E12 (assembly GCF_059422325.1). NCBI lineage: Bacteria > Pseudomonadati > Pseudomonadota > Betaproteobacteria > Burkholderiales > Oxalobacteraceae > Duganella > Duganella sp. GW821-FHT01E12. Next base: position 996,945 of record NZ_JBWKWR010000001.1, read on the forward strand.
ATGCCGACCGCCAGATAGCCCAGCATGGGCGGCAGATGCATCATGCGGAAGGCCACCACGCCCAGCACCGCGCTGCCCAGCAGCAACAAGGTCAATTCCAAAGGTGTAAACGTCATATCAACATAGCCAGAAAATATTATTTCGTTGTTTGTGGGCTGTAGCGGCCCTTATGTTGTTACTGGCAAGTTTTTTGCTTTCTCAATTCGGCTATACTTGGGCATGAGTGTAACCCATGAAAAAACAATGCTGAAAGCTTTTGACGCAAATATGGCCGCGCATGCGTTGCGCCTTGCCCGCGACACCCTGCAGAACGAGGCCGAGGCCATCGCCGCCCTCAACGCCCGCCTGGACGCCGACGACAGCGTGGTGCAAGCCATCGAGCTGCTGCTGAACTGCAAGGGCCGCGTGGTCGTGTCCGGCATCGGCAAGTCCGGCCACATCGGCCGCAAGATCGCCGCCACGCTGGCCTCGACCGGCACGCCGGCGCTGTTCGTGCATCCGGCCGAGGCCGCCCACGGCGACCTCGGCATGGTCACCGCCGACGATGCCTTCATCGCCATTTCCTATTCCGGCGAAAGCGCCGAGCTGATGACCATCCTGCCGGTGGTCAAGCGCATGGGCAGCAAGGTCATCGCCATGACCGGCAAGCCCGGCTCCAGCCTGGCCGACATCGCCGACGTCCACCTGAACGTGGCCGTGGCCAAGGAAGCCTGCCCGATGAATCTGGCGCCGACCACCTCCACCACCGTCACGCTGGCGCTGGGCGACGCCATCGCGGTCGCGCTGCTGGACCTGCGCGGCTTCAAGGAGGAGGACTTCGCGCGCTCCCATCCTGGCGGCGCGCTGGGCCGCCGCCTGCTGACCCACGTGCGCGACGTCATGCGCAGCGGCGACGCCGTGCCCAAGGTTACCGCCGACGTCAAGCTGACCGACGCGCTGCTGGAGATCACGCAGAAGGGCATGGGCATGACCGCCGTGGTCGACGCCGACGACAAGCCGATCGGCGTGTTCACCGACGGCGACCTGCGCCGCATGATCGAGAAGGTTCAGGACTTCACCAAGGTCGTGATCCGCGACGTCATGCACGCCAACCCGCGCAGCATCTCGCCGGAAAAGCTGGCGGTCGACGCGGTCGCCGTCATGGAACAGTTCCGCATCAACCAGATGCTGGTGACCGACGCCGACGGCAAGCTGGTCGGCGCATTGCACATCCACGACCTGACCCGCGCCAAGGTGATCTGATGACGGACTTAACGTATGTGGAACGCGCCGCGCGCGTCAAGCTGATGATCTTCGACGTCGACGGCGTGCTGACCGACGGCAGCCTGCACTACGGCGCCGACGGCGAGGCGCTCAAGACCTTCAACGTGCACGACGGCCTGGGCATCAAGCTGCTGCAGGAGTCCGGCGTGCAGACCGCCATCATCAGCGCGCGCACCTCGCCGCAGGTGATCAGGCGCGCGGCCGACCTCGGCATCGGCTTCCTGCACCAGGGCGGCCACGACAAGCTGACGCCGTTCAACGCGCTGCTGGAAAAGACCGGCCTCACCGCCGAGCAGGTCGGTTTCATCGGCGACGACGTGGTCGACCTGCCCATCCTCACGCGCGTCGGCTTCGCGGTGGCCGTGCCGAACGGCCGCGCCGAGGTGCTGGAGCGCGCCCACCACACCACGGTGGCCGCCGGCGGCCGCGGCGCGGTGCGCGAGGTGTGCGAGCTGCTGCTGCACGCGCAGGGCAGCTACGAGCGCGTGATGGCGCAGTTCCTGGTTTGACGGGGAGCGAGCATGCATAAGCGAACAGCCCACCGCTGGCAGTTGACCATCGTGATGGTGGTCGGCGTGTTTGTCGCCGTCGGCAGCTTCTGGCTGGTGCAGGTGGTCAACCAGGCCGGCCAGGAAGCGCAGGCCGACCAGCACCGCAACGAGCCGGACTACATCATCGACCGCTTCAGCCTGGTACGCATGAACAAGACCGGCCAGCCGGCCTACATCATCTCCGGCGAAAAGCTGACCCACCGGCCGATCGACGACGCCTCCGACATCGACAAGCCCTATGTGCACAGCCTGTCCGCCGACCAGCCGCCGATGAATATGCATGCCGACACCGCCCATGTCGACCAGGGCAATACGCGCGTCAAGCTCAATGGTAATGTGGACGTGGTGCGCCCGGCCACGCCGAAGGCGCAGGCGCTGCGCATGACGACCTCGACCTTGACGGTGTACCCGGACGAGGAACGGATGGAAACCACCGCGCCGGTGGCGCTGGAAATCGGCAACGCCACCGCCAACGGCGTCGGCATGAAGGCCAACAACGCCACCCGCGAAGTGCAGCTGGGCGGACGCGGGCAGCTGGTGCTGCCGCCGCGCCCCGGCCATTGAAGAACCAACGATGATGAATGGAATGATGATGAAAAAATTGATGTTCTCGGCCGCCGTGCTGCTGATGGCGGCCTGCGCCGCCCACGCGGAAAAGGCCGACTCCACCAAGCCGACCACGATCCAGTACGACGATCTGCAGATCGACGACGTCAAGCAGGTCAAGACGCTGATCGGCAATGTGATCCTGACGCGCGGCACGCTGCTGCTGAAGTCGCCCAAGGCGGTGATGACCACCGACCCCGAAGGCTACGACTTCGTCGTGCTGACCAGCACGCCCGGCACGCCCGCCACCTTCCGCCAGAAGCGCGACGGCGCCGGCGACCAGTGGGTCGAGGGCGAGGCCGAACGTATCGAGTACAGCAACAAGACCGACCTGGTCAAACTGTTCTCCAAGGCCAAGGTGCGCCGCCTCGAAGCGGGCCGCCTCAGCGACGAGGTCAACGGCGAGTTCATCTCCTACGACAGCCGCAAGGAACAGTTCGCCGTGAAGAACACCGTCACCGGCGAGAGCAAGCCGGGCGCCGGCCGCGGCACCATGGTGATCCAGCCGACCATCCGCCCGGCCGCGCCGGCCACCGCGCCTGCAAGCACGCCGGCCGCGTCCACGCCGCCGGCCACGGAGAAGTGAGCATGGAACCATCCTGCGGTAGCACCCTGATCGTACGCGGCCTGCAAAAGACCTACGGCAAGCGCCAGGTCGTGCATGACGTCTCGCTGCAGGTCGAATGCGGCGAAGTGGTGGGCCTGCTCGGCCCCAACGGCGCCGGCAAGACCACCTCGTTCTACATGATCGTCGGCCTGGTGCCGTCGGACGCCGGCAGCATCGACATCAGCGGCACCGACATCTCCTCGCTGCCCATCCACCGCCGCGCCTCGCTCGGCTTGTCCTACCTGCCGCAGGAAGCGTCGGTGTTCCGCAAGCTGACGGTGGAAGAAAATATCCGCGCCGTCCTCGAAATCCAGAAAGTGGACGGCAAGCCTTTATCCAAGGCTGCCATTGATGAACGGCTCAATACCCTGCTGGCCGATTTGCAGATCGAAAAGCTGCGCGAGAACCAGGCGCTGTCGCTCTCGGGCGGCGAGCGCCGCCGCGTGGAGATCGCGCGCGCACTGGCGACCAACCCGCGCTTCGTGCTGCTCGACGAACCATTCGCCGGGGTCGACCCGATCGCCGTGATTGAGATCCAGCGCATCGTGCGCTTCCTCAAGGAACGCGGCATCGGCGTCCTCATTACCGATCACAATGTGCGCGAGACGCTGGGCATCTGCGACCGCGCATATATCATCAACCAGGGCACGGTATTGGCTTCAGGCCGGCCAGACGACATCATCGCCAACGAATCGGTGCGTCGCGTGTATCTGGGTGAACACTTCCGTATGTAAAACCCATGAAACAGTCTTTGCAACTGCGCACGTCGCAGCACCTCGCGCTGACGCCTCAGCTGCAGCAGTCGATCCGGCTGCTGCAACTGTCGACGCTGGAGCTGCATCAGGAACTGGAACAGCTGCTGACCGATAATCCGCTGCTGGAGCGCCTCGACGACCCGCTGGACCGCTCGCTGCGGCTGCTGTCGGACGGCGCCATCAGCCAACAAGCCCCGGTCGGCGACGCGCCGCCCGAAGGCCCGCCCAACGCCCAGGAAGCCCCTGCCGCCGACGCCGACAACTACGACGGCCCGGCCGCCGACACCGAAAGCACCAGCAGCGACGCCGACGTCGACTGGAGCGACGCCGGCCGCAGCAAGGCGCCCGACGACGAGGATTCGCGCCCGCAACTGGAGGCCAGCCACTGCACGCTGCGCGAGCACCTGATGGAGCAGATGCGCGTGACGGTGCTGGAGATGCGCGACCGCGCGCTGGTCGAGCTGATCATCGACGCGCTGGACGAGAACGGCTACCTGGAGGAATCGCTGGACGAGATCCACGCCCGCCTGCCGGAGGAGCTGGAGGTGGACCTCGACGAGCTGCGCACCGCCTTGTCGCTGCTGCAAAGCTTCGACCCGATGGGCGTGGGCGCGCGCAACGCGTCCGAATGCCTGGCGCTGCAGATCAAGCGCCTGCCGGGCATACCGATGGTGACGCGGCGCATGGCGCTGGCCATCGTGGAAAATCATTTGACCTGGTTCGCCCAGCGCGACTTCAACAAATTGAAGAAGGCGTTGGTGTGCGACGACGAGGATTTGCGCGAAGCACAAACCGTCATCCGCCAGTGTAATCCGCATCCGGGCTCGGCGTTCGCGTCGGACGTGTCGGACTACGTGGTGCCGGACGTGATCGTCAAAAAAGCGCGCAACGGCTGGCAGGTCAGCCTCAACAACGACGTCATGCCGCGCCTGCGCGTGAACGCCATGTACGCCAACCTGCTCAAGCAGGGAAAAGGCGAGGGCGCGATGGGCGCGCAGCTGCAGGAAGCGAAGTGGCTGATCAAGAATATGCGCCAGCGTTTCGACACGATTTTGCGCGTCGCACAAGCGATAGTAGAACGACAAAAGAACTTTTTCTCCCATGGCGCGGTTGCCATGCGCCCCCTTGTGCTTCGCGAAATTGCTGATACACTGGGTCTACACGAGAGCACTATTTCTCGCGTAACAACTCAAAAATATATGCTGACCCCGCATGGCATGTTTGAGTTGAAATATTTCTTTGGTAGCCATGTCGCCACCGAAGCGGGGGGGGAAGCAAGTTCGACGGCGATACGCGCACTCATTGTGCAATTGACAGGAGCAGAAGACCCGAAAAATCCTTTATCCGACAGTAAGATTGCGGACATGCTGGGAGAACAAGGCATGGTGATTGCGCGACGAACTGTTGCCAAATATCGCGAAGCGTTGAAGATCCCGCCAGTCAGTCTCCGCAAGTCTTTGTAGTTCCTTGGTTCCTGCGCGCCCGGTAGCAATGGGCCCCGCACTAACCGTAAGAAGCGACATCATCTTTAGGAGTGTGTATGAATCTCACCATCAGTGGACATCATCTCGAAGTGACCTCGGCCATCCGTGAATACGTGCAGAGCAAGCTGGAACGCGTCACCCGCCACTTTGATCAAGTGATTGATATTGCTGTCATCCTGACTGTAGATAACCTTAAAGAGAAAGAGAAACGCCAGAAGGCTGAAATCAACCTGCGCATGTCGGGCAAGACCGTCTACGTGGAAAGCCTGTCCCAGGACCTGTACGCCGCCATCGACACCTTGGTCGACAAGCTGGATCGGCAGGTCATGAAGTACAAAGCCAAGGTCCAAGAGCACGGCCACGATGCGATCAAGCATCTCCCGGATAGCTACGAACCCGCTGCCGCCGCCCTATAACAACGGCCTCGGCACCATCAAACTAAGGGCGCACTGGCGCCCTTTTTTGCGCCCGCATAGAATAGGGTTTTCACCACTATCCTGCGACCTCATGAGCGAATACGTCCACACCAGCGTCAGCAACGGAACCGGCTACATCACGCTGGACCGGCCCAAGGCCTTGAACTCTTTATCGCTGGCGATGGTGCGCGATATCACGCAGGCGCTGATGGCGTGGCGCGACGACAGCGGCATCGCGGCCGTCGTCATCCGCAGCAGCAGCGAGAAGGCCTTCTGCGCCGGCGGCGACATCCGCTTCTTCTACGACGCCGGCCGCGCCACGCCGCAGGGCGGCAGCGCGCTGGTGGAGGATTTCTTCACCGAGGAGTACGCGCTCAACCACCTGATCCATTTTTATCCCAAGCCCTACATCGCGCTGATGGACGGCGTGGTCATGGGCGGCGGCATGGGCGTGGCGCAGGGCGGCCCCGATTGCCGCGTGCGCATCGTCACCGAGCGGACCAAGATGGCCATGCCGGAAGTGAACATCGGCCTGTTCCCGGACGTGGGCGGCAGCTACTTCCTGTCGCGCGCGCCGGGCAAGCTGGGCTGCTATCTGGGCGTGACCGGCGTGACCATCGGCGCGGCCGACGCGCTGCACGCGGGCCTGGCCGACCACTTCGTGCCGGGCAGTGAGATGGCGGCGCTGTCGGCCCTGCTTGACGCGACGCCGGGCGCCGGCTTGCGGGCCGCCATCGCCGCCTTCGCCGCGCCGTTCAAGGACGCGGCGGGCGACAGCAAGCTGGCCGCCGAACGCGCCGCCATCGACCGCCACTTCGGCGCCGGCTCGGTGCCGGCCATCGTCGCCTCGCTCAAGACGGACGACAGCGCCTTCGCGCAAAAAACGCTGCAGGTGATGGCCACGCGCTCGCCGCTGATGATGTGCGTGACCCACGAGCTCATCGAGCGCGGCGCCGCGCTGGACGTCGCCGGCTGTCTGCGCATGGAGCGCACGCTGGTGCGCCACAACTTCGAGGACGGCGAAGTGATCGAAGGCGTGCGCGCGCTGGTCATCGACAAGGACAACGCGCCGCAGTGGAAGCCGGCGTCGCTGGACGAGGTGGACGCCGCCATGGTGCGGCGTTTCTTCGAGCCGGTGTGGCCCGACTACGCCCACCCGCTGCGCCACCTGGACTGAGCGCCGATGACCGTCGAACTGGACCGACTCGATATCCAGATATTGAACCTGCTGCAGGAGGATGCGGCGATCCCGCTGCGGCGCATCGCCGAGCAGGTGCACGCGTCCGCCGCCACCTGCCAGCGCCGCATCGCCCAGCTGCGCGCCAGCGGCGTGCTGGTCAAGGAGGTGGCGCTGGTGGACCGCGTGCGCGCCGGCCGTCCGCTGACCGCCTTCGTCACGGTGCAGCTGGAGCAGCAGAACACCTCGCTGCTGAAGATGTTCGAATCGCTGATGCGCGAGGAGGCCGACGTCATGGCCTGCTACGAGGTGGCGGGCGAGTTCGACTTCATGCTGGTGGTGACGGCGGTGTCGATGGAAGCGTTCCAGGCGTTCACACGGCGCGTGTTCACGTCGAATAACAACGTCAGCAACTACAAGAGTTTGCTGGCCATGAACTGCGCCAAGTTCGAGACCAAAGTGCCTTTGTGAAGATAGAATAATTCTTGCACCGGAGCGGGCGATTTTGCAATTTTGTCTCACGGCCGCTGGGTATGATGGGCCTTCCCAATTCAGGAGGACCGCATCATGATCGACCATGTTTCCATCGGCACCCGCGCACTCCCGCGCGCCACGGATTTCTATACAGCCTGCTTCGCGCCGCTGGGCTATACCTTGCAGCACAGCGACGCCACGCAGGTGATCTACGGCGCAGACGGCGTCTGGAGTTTCTGCCTGTACCCGTCGGCAGGCGAGGGCGCGCTGGCCGGCGACCGCAGCCATGTCGCGGTCACGGCGCCCAGCCAGCAGGCTGCGCGGGAATTCTTCGACGCGGCGATGGGATCGGGCGCGACCGCACTGCGCGAGCCCGGCCCGAGGCCGGACATCAACGAGCGCTATTTCGGCACCATGATCAAAGACCCGGACGGCCACACCATCGAAGTGGTGCACTGGAGCCGATGACCAGGACTACTGCTCGCGGTGGCGCAGGATGACGCGTTCGGATTGCTGGAAGTAGGCCGCCAGCTGCTCGGCCATGTAGACCGAGCGGTGCTGGCCGCCGGTGCAGCCCACCGCCACCGTCAGGTAGCTGCGGTTGTCGGTCTTGAAGGACGGCAGCCATTTTTCGATGAACACGCGGATGTCGTTCATCAGGTCCAGCGCGCTTGGCTGGGCGTTGAGGAACTCGATCACCGGCGCGTCGCGCCCGGTCAGCGGGCGCAGGGTCAGGTCGTAGTAGGGGTTGGGCAGCGCCCGCACGTCGAACACGAAGTCCGCGTCCAGCGGCACGCCCAGCTTGAAGGCGAACGATTCAAAGAACAGGATCAGCGGCGCGCGCTCGATCGCCACCAGGTCCTTGACCCAGGCGCGCAGTTTGTTGGCGCTCAGCTCCGAGGTGTCGATCACATGGCCCAGCTGCTCGATGGCCGAGAGCCGCTCGCGCTCTTCCGAGATGCACTCGATCAGCGTGCGGCGCGCCGCCGGGTTCTGCCCCGGCCGCAGCTCGTGCGACAGCGGATGGCTGCGCCGCGTTTCCGAAAAGCGCGCCACCAGCGAATGCGTGTTCGCGGTAAGGAACATGACCTTGACGTCGTGGCCCTGTGCGCGCAGGCGTTCGACGGCGGCCGGCAGCGTGGCCAGCGATTGGGCGCTGCGCGCATCGACCGCCACGGCCAGCGCCTCCAGGCCGTCCTCGACCAGGGTGTCCACCAGGCTGGCGAGCAGGGCGGGCGGCAGGTTGTCGACGCAATAGTGTCCCGTGTCCTCCAGGACGTTCAGGGCGACGGACTTGCCGGAGCCGGAAATACCGGTAATGAGTACGATGCGCATAGCCCGGGATGATACCGCAGGCCGGCGAAGCTTGCCCATCCTGAGCGCTTTTAGTTTTCGCAATGATGCGAAAAAGCCATGGGGCTTAGTCGCCGCTCATCGCTTGTCGCTGGCGGTGGAGCAGGGAATTCGCGGGGCATCGCCCCGAGCCTGCGGAACGGCCTGCCCATGCATGGGCAGGCTCCTTGGCGCCATCAATCGCCGCTCATGGCCTGCCGTTGCCGTTCCATGAACTCCTGCAGCGTGTCGATGCCGCGCAGTTGCAGGATGGTGTTGCGCACGGCGGCCTCCAGCAGCACCGCGATGTTGCGGCCGGCCGCCACCGGGATCACCACCTTGCGGATCGGCAGGCCCAGCACGTCCTCGGTCGGGAACTGGAACGGCAGGCGCTCCACCTCCTCGTCGGCCGCGCCGCGCCGCACCAGGTGCACGATCAGCTTCAGCCGCATCTTGCGGCGCACGGCGGTCTCGCCGAAGATGGCCTTGATGTCCAGCAGCCCCAGCCCGCGCACCTCCAGCAGGTTCTGCAGCAGCGCCGGGCAGCGGCCCTCGATCATGTTGGGCGCGATGCGCGAAAACTCCACCGCGTCGTCGGCCACCAGGCCGTGCGAACGCGAGATCAGCTCCAGGCCCAGCTCGCTCTTGCCCAGGCCTGAGTCGCCGGTGATCAGCACGCCCACGCCCAGCACGTCCATGAACACGCCGTGCATGATGATGCGCTGGGCCAGCTTCTTGGACAGGTAGACGCGCAGGAAGTCGATCACCTGCGCGGCCGGCAGCGGCGTGGAGAACAGCGGGATGTTTTTCTCGTCGCAGATGGCGAGGATGTCGGGCGGCGTCTCCAGCCCCTGGGCGATGATCAGCGCCGGCGGGCCGCCGGCGATCAGCTCGCCGATGACGTGGGCGCGCGTGAGCGACTTCAGGCGCTGGTAGTAGTTGATTTCCTGGTGCCCGAAGACCTGGATGCGGCCCGGGTGGATGGTGTTCAGGTGGCCGACCTGATCGGCGGCCGAGGCCACGTCGCCGGAGATCAGGCGTTCGCCGCCGGGGAAGCCGGCGAACCAGCCTAGCTGCAAACTTTCGCGATTGTCGTCGTAGAGGCGTTGTATCGTCAGCGGAGTTTGCAGCATGGGTCGTCTTTACAGGAGGATGAACTGGAGCTTAGTTTAACCTATTGTCTGACGACCAAGAAAATCTCAACCTGCCGCTTGCAGGCTGGGCACCCAGTTGATGATGCGCGCATGCACCGATTTCGGATCGGCATCCGTGCTCAGCGCGGTGCGGAAGGCGTCGTCGGAGAACATCTCGGCGATCTCGGACAGGATCTCCAGGTGCTGCTGGGTGACGTGGTCCGGGATCAGCAGGAAGAACAGCAGGTTGACCGGCTTGCCGTCGGGCGATTCGAACGGAATCGGCTCGGCCAGGCGCACGAAGGCGGCCAGCGGCGTCTTCAGGCTCTTCATGCCCTTGATGCGGCCGTGCGGCACGGCGACGCCATGGCCCAGTCCGGTCGAACCCAGGCGCTCGCGCGCGAACAGGTTGTCCGACACGGTGGAGCGGGCGATGCCGCAGTTGTTTTCGAAGATCAGGCCGGCCTGCTCGAAAGCGCGCTTCTTGCTGGACACTTCCAGATCGAGCTGCACGTTTTCCAGTGAGAGTATTTTGCTAAGGTTATTCATAACGCGACATAAAATGTTGCAACGCACAAAGGTGGCATGCGAGCAGAATTATAGGCTTGTTTCTGCGCCATGTAACATGAAATCGCTCGCGCCGGTCGTTGTGTTTATGTCAGCCAGCCGGCGCGCGGGCTGGGCTGTATTTGCAGCAAAGAAAGGAATCGCTATTTCTGAATAGAAATCACGGAAAACGCCGGTTTTTCGCCAGGGTCTGGGGCGAATTTCCGATTATTTGCGCGTTTTCAGGCCGGTGTGGCCGTATGGCGCCAGACCGGACGCCATCTGTATATCATACGCCTGATTTTTCCGGTTTGATTGGAAAAAGTGCCAGACCTATTGACGTGCGCCACGAAGATTGGACGGCTTCTGGGCGCTGCTGAAGTTGCTGCGCCAGGGGTTGATGTCGAGCCCGCCGCGCCGCGTGTAGCGGGCGTACACCGACAGCTGCTGGGGCTGGCACTGGCGCAGGATGTCGGTGAAGATGCGCTCGACGCACTGCTCGTGGAACTCGTTGTGCTCGCGGAAGCCGATCAGGTAGCGCAGCAGGCTTTCCTGGTCGATCTGCGGGCCGGCGTAGTGGATCTGCACGCTGGCCCAGTCCGGCTGGCCGGTGACCAGGCAGTTCGACTTGAGCAGGTGCGAGATCAGCTTCTCCTCGACCGGCTCCTCGTCCAGCGCCGCCTTGAGCAGCTCGGGCGCCGGGCTGTAGTGGTCGACGTCGATGTCCAGCCGGTCCAGCAGCAGGCCGTCGAGCTCGCCCATCTCCACCATGCCGAATTCCTCCGGCTGGGTCAGCGACAGGTGGACGGTGGCGCCGAAGCCGTTCGACAAATCCTGCTGCAGCAGGCTCTTCAGCGCGACCACGCTGTCGAGGCGGGTTTGGTTGAAGGAGTTCAGATACAGCTTGAAGGACTTCGACTCGATGATGTTGGGCGAATCGGCCGGCACCGTGATGCGGGCGATCGCCACCTGCGGCTTGCCGCGCGCGTTGAGCCACGAGATTTCGTAGGCGTTCCAGATGTCGACGCCGAAGAAGGGCAGGGTGCCGGTCAGGCCCAGTTCGTCGCGCTTGCCCTGGCGCGCGATCGGGAACAGCAGCTCCGGCGCGTAGTCGGTGCGGTAGGCGGAGGTTTTTCCCAGCGGGGACAAGTCGACGGTGTTGGTCATGGCGGTCTGTGTGATTCGGTGAAGGACGGCATGGTAGCGCAAACCATGCCGTCGTGCTGCGCTTAGCCCAGGAACAGCTTGTACACGGGATTGGCGCTCTCGTCCCAGTAGCGGTAGCCCAGCGTGGTGAGGAATTGCGCGAACTGGTCCATTTCCTCCGGCGGCACCTGCAGGCCGATCAGGATGCGGCCGACGTCGCCGCCCTGGCTGCGGTAGTGGCACAGCGAGATGTTCCAGTTCGGCGCCATCGAATTGAGGAAGCGCATCAGCGCGCCCGGACGCTCGGGGAATTCGAAACGATACAGCAACTCGTCCTTGGCCAGCGCGCTCTTGCCGCCCACCAGATGGCGGATGTGGGCCTTGGCCAGCTCGTCGTGGGTCAGGTCCAGCGTCTTGAAATCGTGCTGTTCGAAGGTGCGCGCCAGCGCGCCCGACTCGCCGCGGTCGGCGATCTGCACGCCGCAGAACACATGGGCCTCGTCCTTGTCGCTGATGCGGTAGTTGAACTCGGTGACGTTGCGCGGGCCGACCAGCGCGCAGAAGCGCTTGAAGCTGCCGCGCTGTTCCGGCAGCGTGACGGCGAACACCGCCTCGCGCGCCTCTCCCAGCTCGGCGCGCTCGGCCACGAAGCGCAGGCGGTCGAAGTTCATATTGGCGCCGCTGGCGATGGTGATCAGCGTCTCGTTCTTGACCGGATCCTTGGTCAGCGCAGCGCGCTCGACATAGGCCTTGGCGCCGGCGATGGCCAGCGCGCCGGACGGCTCCAGGATGGAGCGGGTGTCGCTGAACACATCCTTGATGGCCGCGCTGATGGCGTCGGTGTCGACCAGGATGATGTCGTCCACATACTGCTGCACCAGGCGGAAGGTTTCCTCGCCGGCCAGGCGCACCGCCGTGCCGTCGGCGAACAGGCCGACGTCGGCCAGCGTCACGCGCTCGCCGGCCTTGACGCTGCGCGCCATGGCGTCGGAGTCCAGGCTCTGCACGCCGATGATCTTGATGTCCGGGCGGATCTGCTTGACGTAGGCGGCGATGCCCGAGATCAGGCCGCCGCCGCCGATCGGCACGAAGATCGCGTGGATGGGGCCGGAATGCTGGCGCAGGATTTCCATGCCGATGGTGCCCTGGCCGGCGATCACATCGGGATCGTCGAACGGATGGACGAAGGTCAGTTTCTGTTCCTGCTCCAGCAGCAGCGCGTGGTTGTAGGCATCGGTATAGGACTCGCCGTGCAGCACCACCTCGACATCGGCGCCGCCGCGCGCCTTGACCGCCTCCACCTTCACCTGCGGGGTGGTGGTGGGCATCACGATGACCGCGCGGCAGCCCATGCGGGCCGCCGACAGCGCCACGCCCTGGGCGTGGTTGCCGGCCGAAGCGCAGATCACGCCGCGCTTGCGCTGGGCCTCGCTCAGGTGGGCCATCTTGTTGTAGGCGCCGCGGATCTTGAAGCTGAACACGCTCTGCATGTCCTCGCGCTTGAAGTAAATTCGGTTCTCGAAGCGCTGCGACAGCGTCGGCGCGAGTTCCAGCGGGGTTTCAGTAGCGACGTCATAGACGCGCGCGGTCAGGATTTTCTTCAGATAGTCGATAGTCATGGTCTGCAAACGTAGTCATTCCGGGGGCTGGGGTCAAGTCTGACATTCGGACACGGGCTCTTCTGTAACGGGAACGTTACGGAAGAGCCCGTGTCCGAATGTCAGACTTGACCCCACAAGCTTTGCTCATTCAGTGCTAACTATCCGGCGTGTGACCGGGTGAAGCAGGGGCGCGGGCCGCGCGCGGATGGGCGGGCGACCGGACTGTTCAATCATGCGGTGTGCGACTCATTATAATGGACACCTTTCCTTCCGCTCAAAGAAACCGATGATCGAATCTGCAATCGCCTGGCTGCTGCACCTGTTGGCGGCGCCGGAAGTGGGCCTGACATCGGTCTTCATCATCAGCCTGGTCTCGGCCACCTTGGTCCCGCTGGGATCGGAACCGGCGGTGTTTGCCGTCGTCAAGGCCAACCCGGCCATGTTCTGGAGCGTGATCGGCGTCGCCACCATCGGCAACACGCTGGGCGGCGCCATCGATTACTGGATGGGCTACCAGGCCAAGCAATCCTTCGCCAGGGAACGCAAGAGCCGCTGGTTCCACTGGCTGGAACGCTACGGCGCCAAGACCATGCTGCTGGCCTGGCTGCCCGGTATCGGCGATCCGCTGTGCACGCTGGGCGGCTGGCTCAAGCTGCCGTTTTGGCCCAGCATCGCCTACATGGCGGTCGGGAAACTGCTGCGCTACCTGACCATGACCTCGCTGCTGTTGTACGTGCCGGACGGGGTTTGGCACCGGATCGGCCAATTGCTCGGCTAATTTGGTGCAAGCTATCATATTGCCATAAGCCTCGGCGTGTGAATTTCGTTCAGTTTTATACCGGCTATTTATCCGTTATTGCCAAGAAAATCCGGAATTTGCAAATTTTTGGTGGGTTGTCGACAGCTCGATAGCCCCTTGGCCGTCTAAGGCTGTTCCGGCGTGGTGCGCCGCAATACGCTAAAATGACCCTCCCGGGTTCAGTCTACAAGTCCAATCTCACAATGAATGCCCCTGCACAAATCCAAGCTTTGCTGGCGGAAACGCCCCACGGTCCCGAGGCCACGCGCCTTCGTGAAATTCCTTACAACTACACGTCGTTTTCCGATCGCGAGATCGTCATCCGGCTGCTGGGCGAGGAGTCGTGGAGCTTGCTGGATGCCTTGCGCGGCGCCCGCCAGACCGGCCGTTCGGCGCGCATGCTGTACGAGGTGCTGGGCGATATCTGGGCCGTCCGCCGCAATCCCTACCTGCAGGACGACATGCTGGACAACCCCAAGCGCCGCCAGGAATTGATCGACGCGCTGCATCACCGTCTGGCCGAGGTGGACAAGCGCCGCCTGACGGTCGACGACACCGGCGATGAGGCCGCGCGCGAGCGCAGCACCAACGTCGCCAAGCTGCTGCGCGCCGCCGGCAAGGCCGTGGCCGACTTCGGCGAGGAATTCAAGCAGGTCTACGATCTGCGCAAGCGCACCTACAAGGTGCTGGGCCGCTACACCGACAAGCACAACATCTGCTTCGACGGCATGAAGCGGATCTCGCACGTGACCGACGCCACCGACTGGCGCGTCGAGTACCCGTTCGTGGTGCTGACCCCGGACAGCGAGGAAGAAATGGCCGGCCTGGTCAAGGGCTGCATCGAGCTGGGGCTGACCATCATCCCGCGCGGCGGCGGCACCGGCTACACCGGCGGCGCGATCCCGCTGACGCCGATGTCGGCCGTGATCAACACCGAGAAGCTGCTTAACATGGGCCCGGTGGAAATGAAGGTGCTGCCCGGCCTGGACCGCGAATACGCGACCATCCACACCGGCGCCGGCGTCATCACCAACAAGGTGTCCGAGGCTGCCGAGAAGGCCGGCTTCGTGTTCGCGGTCGATCCGACCTCGGCTCACGCCTCCTGCATCGGCGGCAACATCGCGATGAACGCGGGCGGCAAGAAGGCCGTGCTGTGGGGCACGGCGCTGGACAACCTGGCCTCGTGGCGCATGGTCGACCCGAACGGCGACTGGCTGGAAGTGACCCGCCTCGACCACAACCTGTCGAAGATCCACGACACGCCGCTGGCCCGCTTCAAGCTGGAGTGGACCCATCCGACCGCGCGCGGCGAGTCGAAAGGCGAGCCGTTCAAGACCGAGCTGCTGGAAATCGAAGGCCGCAAGTTCCGCAAGGAAGGCCTGGGCAAGGACGTCACCGACAAATTCCTGGCCGGCCTGCCGGGCATCCAGAAGGAGGGCTGCGACGGCCTGATCACCTCGGGCCGCTGGATCCTGCACAAGATGCCGAAGTTCGCTCGCACCGTTTGCCTGGAGTTCTTCGGCCAGGCGCGCGACGCGATTCCATCGATCGTCGAGATCAAGGACTACCTGGACGGCCTGCCGGCCAAGGGCGAGCAGTTCAGCACGCTGCGCCTGGCCGGCCTGGAGCATCTGGACGAGCGCTACCTGCGCGCGGTCGGCTACGCCACCAAGTCCAAGCGCGGCGTGCTGCCGAAGATGGCGCTGTTCGGCGACATCGTCGGCGACGATGAGAACGCCGTCGCCATGGCCGCCTCCGAGGTGGTGCGCATCGCCAACACCCGCGTGGGTGAAGGCTTCGTGGCCGTCAGCCCGGAAGCGCGCAAGAAATTCTGGCTGGACCGCGCCCGCACCGCCGCCATCGCCAAGCACACCAACGCCTTCAAGATCAACGAGGACGTGGTGATCCCGCTCAACCGCATGGGCGAGTACACCGACGGCATCGAGCGCATCAACATCGAACTGTCGATCAAGAACAAGCTGCAGCTGACCGACGAGCTGCAGCAGTTCTTCGCCGCCGGCAATCTGCCGATCGGCAAGAGCGACGACGCAGACGACGCCGTCGGCGACGCTGAAATGCTGGGCGACCGCGAGCAGCAGGCGCAAGCCTTGCTGACCCAGGTGAAGGCGCGCTGGACCTTCCTGCTGGCCGAGCTCGACAAGCCGCTGACTGCCGTCACCGCGCAACTGGCCGAGCTGGGCCTGGACCGCCTGTTGCCGGTGTTCGAGGAGCGCCTGAAGACCCAGCCGGACGCGACCTTGTTCGACGTGGTGCAGGACCGCACCATCCGCGTCACGTGGAAGCAGGAAATCCGCGCCCAGCTGCGCCAGATCTTCAACGGCGCAGCCTACAAGCTGATCCTGGACGAGGCGACCGCCATCCACAAGCGCGTGCTGCGCGGCCGCGTGTTCGTGGCGCTGCACATGCACGCCGGCGACGGCAACGTCCACACCAACCTGCCGGTCAATTCGGACCACTACGAGATGCTGCAACTGGCGCACCAGGCCGTCGCCCGCATCATGACCTTGGCGCGTTCGCTCAACGGCGTGATCTCGGGCGAGCACGGCATCGGCATCACCAAGCTGGAGTTCCTGACCGAGGAAGAGATCGGCCCGTTCCGCGACTACAAGCTGCGCGTCGACCCGGAAGGCCGCTTCAACAAGGGCAAGCTGCTGAACCTGGCCGGCATGGAAGCCGACTTGTCCAACGCCTACACGCCGTCGTTCGGCCTGATGGGCCACGAGTCGCTGATCATGCAGCAAAGCGATATCGGCGAGATCGCCAACAGCGTCAAGGACTGCCTGCGCTGCGGCAAGTGCAAGCCCGTGTGCTCGACCCACGTTCCGCGCGCCAACCTGCTGTACTCGCCGCGCGACAAGATCCTGGCGACCTCGTCGCTGATCGAAGCCTTCCTGTACGAAGAGCAGACCCGCCGCGGCATCTCGATCAAGCACTGGGAAGAATTCGAGGACGTGGCCGACCACTGCACGATCTGCCATAAATGCGTGACCCCATGTCCGGTCAACATCGACTTCGGCGACGTGTCGATGAACATGCGCAACCTGCTGCGCAAGATGGACAAGAAGAGCTTCAATCCCGGCAAGTCGGCGGCGATGTTCTTCCTCAACGCCACCGATCCGGCCACCATCAACGCTACCCGCGCGGCGATGGTCGGCATTGGCTACAAGGCCCAGCGCCTGGGCAACGACTTGCTGAAGAAGTTCGCCAAGAAGCAGACCAAGGCGCCGCCGCCGAGCGTGGGCAAGCCCAAGGTGCGCGAGCAGGTGATCCACTTCATCAACAAGAAGATGCCGGGCGGCCTGCCGAAGAAGACGGCGCGCGCCCTGTTGGACATCGAGGACGACAAGGTCATTCCTATCATCCGCAATCCCAAGGCCACCAACGCCGATACGGAAGCGGTGTTCTACTTCCCGGGCTGCGGCTCGGAACGCCTGTTCTCGCAGGTGGGCCTGGCCACGCAGGCCATGCTGTGGGAAGTGGGCGTGCAGACCGTGCTGCCGCCGGGCTACCTGTGCTGCGGCTATCCGCAGCGCGGCTCGGGCGAGTACGACAAGGCCGAGAAGATGATGACCGATAACCGCGTGCTGTTCCACCGCATGGCCAACACGCTCAACTATCTGGACATCAAGACCGTGCTGGTCTCGTGCGGCACCTGCTACGACCAGCTGGCGACCTACGAGTTCGACAAGATCTTCCCCGGCTGCCGCATCATGGACATCCATGAGTACCTGATGGAGAAGCAGGTCAAGCTGGAAGGCGTGACCGGCACGCGCTATATGTACCACGAGCCTTGCCACACGCCGATGAAGATGCAGGAGGCTACCAAGACCGTCAACTCGCTGATCCAGACGCACGACAACGTCAAGATCGAGAAGAACGATCGCTGCTGCGGCGATTCGGGCACGCTGATGATCGCGCGTCCCGACATCTCGACGCAGGTGCGCTTCCGCAAGGAAGAGGAAGTCATCAAGGGCGCGGACAAGCTGCGCGCCGACGGCTTCGACGGCGAGGTGAAGATTCTGACTAGCTGCCCGGCCTGCCTGGGCGGTGTGTCGCGCTACGGCGAGGACGCGGGCACGACGGCGGACTACATCGTGGTCGAGATCGCCAAGCACCTGCTGGGCGAGAACTGGATGGCCGACTACGTCAAGCGCGCCAACGACGGCGGCATCGAGCGGGTGCTGGTGTAATGGCCTGCGACCTGTGCAAGCTGCTGGCGGCGCCGGGCGCGGCGCTGGTCTGGGGCGATCATCAGCTGTCGGTGGTCGCCGTGGACGAGGCCGAGTATCCGGGCTTCACCCGCGTGGTGTGGAACGCCCACGTCAAGGAAATGACCGACCTGTCGCCGGCTGAACGCGGCCGCGTGATGGAGGTGGTGTGGGCGGTCGAGTCCGCACAGCGCGCGGTGATGGCGCCTGAAAAGATCAACCTGGCCAGCTTTGGCAATATGACGCCGCATGTGCACTGGCATGTGATACCGCGCTACGTGGACGACGCGCACTTCCCGAATCCGACCTGGGCTGTCGCACAGCGCGCGTCGGCGCCGGAAGTGCTGGCCGCGCGCCGCGCGCTACTGCCGGCCCTGCACGCCGCGATCATCGAACGTTTGAAAGCATAAATCATGAGCAAGCAACCGACCGGCCTGACCGTCCACAACAAATCCAAAGTGCTGGACATCGAATTCGACGACGGCGCCTCGTTCTCGATTCCGTTCGAACTGCTGCGCGTGTATTCGCCGTCGGCCGAGGTGAAGGGCCACGGGGAAGGGCAGGAGGTGCTGCAAGTGGGCAAGCGCGAAGTGGGCATCGCTGCGATGGACCCTGTGGGCAACTACGCGGTACAGCCGACCTTCACGGACGGCCACAACACGGGCTTGTACACCTGGGACTACTTGTACAAGCTGGGCAACGAGAAAGACGCCTTGTGGGCCAACTACATGGACCGCCTGCACGCATCAGGCTTCGAAGGCGACAGCGGCCGCGAAACTGGCGTCACGCTGACCGGCCCGGGTGCGCAGAACCACAAGGGCTGCGGCCACAAGCATTGAGTCAGTCAGTGATCTCTTCGCGATAGATGTAGGCAAAGATGGCGCGCAGGCGTGGTGAGAACTTCCTGAGTGCATCCACGTTCACACTGGGTGCGGGCCGTGGCCCGGCGCCCGGATGCATATGCTGCCACACTTCTTCCGATGTCAAAGACTGGCTGCACCAATCCCTGTGACGCTCCCTGAATTCCGCCCGTCTTTGCTCATCGCGCAGCATTTGCGCATGTAGCTCGTCTATTTCCGATTTGGTTTGCTTATCCAGTTCAGGAAATTCCAAATCGGCCGGGATCTCCTTGCCATAAATTTTCATGACTGTTCTCCATTAGCTCAAAAGGCGTTACAAGTTCTGGCAGGATCAAGTCGTTTGCCACCATCAGAAAGCGAAGCAGCGGCAGCTTGGTCGCGTTAGCAATGTCCTGGCAATTCCAGGTAAGTAAAATATCATTGCGGTTGTGCGCGGCGTAAGCGATGTGCTGAGAGGGGCCGCCCGCCACAGCCTTTAGACCACCGCCCAAAATCAGAAGTTCAGCGAGGCTCTTAATCTGAGCGCTGTCGCGCAGACGGATCAAAGGCGCAATTGTTTTTAAGCGCATCGCTAGTCGTAGCGGATCGCCTTGTTCCAATTCATCGGCGACCTGATCGGAGACATAAGTCGTGCCCGGCACGCGGCGGGTATGCCACCAGAGCTGCGTCAACTGCTGGCAGGCACGGGTGACCGGATTGGGACTTGGCGGATCGGTCAAGTGCAGAATGACGGACGTATCGAGATAGATGGTTGGAGACATGATGGGACCTCTGATGGCTCCAGCCAGATTAGCCCGTCCAGTTGGCTGCGGTTTCGGCTAAATCAAACGGATTTCATCAAGCTGTCACAGCGCCGTGCGATAGTTGGCGGTTTCGTTTGATGGGAGTTGGCATGAGGGATGTTTGCAAAGGGTTGATGCTGGCGCTGGCCTTGGTCGCCGCGCCTTTAAGCGCCCAGGAATACTTCGGCGATGCGCGGCCCGATGCGCCGGAACTGGCTGCGCGCGGCCAGCTGCCGGTCGGCGTGCGCACGCTGACGGCCGAGCATGCGGACCAGCTCGACATCCTGCACTACAGCGACACCAATCCCAACCCGCGCTACAGCCGCAAGCTGACGCTCGAAATCTGGTATCCGGCCCAGCTCCAGCCCGGCCAAAAAGAACATACGGTTTATACCGATGTGCTCGGCTCCGGCCCGAACGACCCGGCCCGCCCCAACACCCCGTTCACCTTCAACGGCCGCGCCGCGCGCGACGCCGCCCCGCAGGCCCCGGCCGCCACCGCGCCGGCTGGCGGCTATCCGCTGGTGATCGTCTCGCACGGCTATCCCGGCTCGCGCATGCAGATGAGCTACCTGACCGAGAACCTCGCCTCCAAAGGCTACATCGTGGTGGCGATCGACCATCCCGAATCGACCCGCGCCGACAAGGCCGGCTTCGCCAGCACGCTGCTGAACCGCGCCCAGGACGACCTGTTCGTGCTGCAAACCGTGGCCGCGTGGGGCAAGCCGGGCAGCGGCCACTTCCTGTCCGGCCTGGTCGACGCCGACAGCACCGCCCTGGTCGGCTACTCGATGGGCGGCTACGGCGCGCTCAACACGGTGGGCGCCGGCGTCGGCCCGGCGGCGGTGGCGTTCGTCCCCGGCGGCAAGCTGGCCGTCAACCAGCAGGGCAACGCGCAGTACGAGGCGCGGCGCGATCCGCGCATCAAGGCGGTGGTGGCGTTCGCGCCGTGGGGCGGCGCGCACAAGGTGTGGGAGCCGGCCGGCCTGGCCGGCGTGCGCACGCCCATGCTGTTCGTCAGCGGCGACCAGGACGACGTGGCCGGCTACCATGACGGCGTGCTGCGCCTGTTCGACGGCGCCATCCACGCCGACCGCTACCTGCTGACCTACCAGGGCGGCCGCCACAACTCGGCGCCCAACCCGCCGTCGCCGGCCATGCTGGGCAATTTCGACGACTTCATGTCCTATGCCGAGCCGGTGTGGGACAGCCGCCGCATCAACAACATCAACCAGCATTTCGTCACGGCCTTCCTCGGCATCCACCTCAAGCAGCAGCCGTTCCAGCCCTACCTGGACCTGCCGCCGCTGGGCGCGGACGGCACCATCAAGCCCGATCCCGGCCTGTGGAAGGGCTTCCCCAAGCGGGCCGCGCTGGGACTGGAGTGGCGCCACCTGCCGGCGCAGTAGCGTCTTGTATAATGCAGGCAAACTAACAGGCCTGCCTATCATGACCAATACCACTCACTTCGGTTACAAAACCGTCGCGGAAGACCAGAAGGTCCGCGAAGTCGCCAAGGTTTTCCATTCTGTCGCCGCCAAGTACGACATCATGAACGACGTCATGTCGGCCGGCCTGCACCGCCTGTGGAAGACCTTCACCATTGCCAACGCCGCCGTGCGTCCCGGTTTCAAGTGCCTGGACATCGCCGGCGGCACCGGCGACCTGGCCAAGGTGTTCGCCAAACAAGCCGGCCCGACCGGCGAAGTCTGGCTCACCGACATCAACGAGTCGATGCTGCGCGTCGGCCGCGACCGCCTCTTGAATCGCGGCCTGTTGACCCCCACCTTGTTGTGCGACGCCGAGAAGCTGCCGTTCCCGGACAATTATTTCGACCGTGTCAGCGTCGCCTTCGGCCTGCGCAACATGACCCACAAGGACCAGGCGCTGGCGGAAATGCGCCGCGTGCTCAAGCCGGGCGGCAAGCTGCTGGTGCTGGAATTCTCCAAGGTGGCGGAACCGCTGCAAAAGCCCTACGACATCTATTCGTTCAAGGTGCTGCCGTGGATGGGCCAGAAGATCGCCGGCGACGCCGAAAGCTATCGCTACCTGGCCGAATCGATCCGCATGCACCCGGACCAGGAAACGCTGAAGACCATGATGGAGGAGGCGGGCCTGGAACGCGTCACCTATTACAACCTGACGGCAGGTGTGGCCGCTTTACACACCGGTATCAAACTGTAGTCTGAGGAGTAGCATGTACATCAAGAAAATCCTGATCGGCGCCGTACTGGCCGTCTCCGCGCTGTCGATGTTGGCCGAGGCGAGCGCCCGTCCGATGGGCGGCGGCCGCTCGATCGGACGTCAATCGCAAAACGTCAGCCGCATGCCGCCGGCCGCCGCGCCTCAGCAGGCGCCGCGCCAGGCCGCACCCGCGCCGGCGCCGGCCGCGCCGCCGGCCGCGATCCCGCCCAAGCCGGCCAGCCCGTGGAAGGGCATTCTGGGCGGCGCGTTGCTGGGCCTGGGCATCGGCGCCTTGTTCTCGCACTTCGGCCTGGGCGGCGCCATGGGCGGCCTGTTCGGTTCGTTGATCATGCTGGCGCTGCTGGGCGGCGTGGTGTTCCTCATCGTGCGCCTGATCCGTGGCCGCGCGCAGCCAGCACCGGCCGCGTTCGGCGGCAACCGGGGCGGCAACAATGTGTACGCGATGCCGCAGGGCGGCACGCCGGAGATCGGCTCGCACCTGCAGCCCGAGCCGGTGCAGCAGGCCGCCGCGCCGGTCGCCCACACGCCGTGGGGTGTGCCGGCCGACTTCGACGCGCCGTCCTTCCTGCGCGTGGCCAAGAGCAATTTCATCCGCCTGCAGGCGGCCTGGGACAAGGGCGATTCGGCCGACATCCGCGAATTCACCACCCCCGAGGTGTTCGCCGAGCTGAAGATGCAGATCAGCGAGCGCGGCGCGCAGAAGGATTACACCGACGTCGTCACCATCGACGCCGAGCTGCTGGGCATCGAGACCGGCGACCACGACTACCTGGCCAGCGTCAAGTTCACCGGCACCATCAAGCCCGCGCCGGACGCGCTGGCCGAGCCGTTCAACGAGGTGTGGAACCTGTCCAAGCCGGTGTCCGGCGCATCCGGCTGGATGCTGGCCGGGATCCAACAACTTGCGTAATTGCCGTAAATTCGCGGCAAGCTGGTAAGATCAAGACCGCCCGTATTTCCGGGCGGTTTTGTTTTGCGGTTTTTGTTTTCACGGTAAACGAATGACACCACCGAATTTCTCCGCCGCGGCGCCGGCCAGCGCCGCCATCAACCACCTGCTGGCGCAGGAGCCGTGGGCGCGCAGGGAACTGCAGCGCCACGCCGGCAAGATCGCCGCCATCGACACCGGCGCCGTCGTGCTGCGCCTGCGCGTGACGGCCGACGGCATGCTCGAGGCCGCGCCGCCCGAGGAGCCGGCGCGCGTCACCATCCGCGTCAAGCTGTCCGACCTGCCGCTGATCGCGCAGAACCGCGAGCGCGCCTTTTCCTACGTGCAGATCGAGGGCGACGCCGAATTCGCCAACGCCATCTCCAACCTGAGCAAGTCGCTGCGCTGGGAAGCCGAGCACGACCTGGAAAAAGTGGTGGGCCCGATCGCCGCCGTGCGCATGGTGTCCGGCGCGCGCGCCGCGTTCGAGGCGATCCGCAACGGCCACCAGAAGCTGGCCGAGAACGTCGCCGAATTCCTGCTCGATGAAAAACCCGTGCTGATCCGCCCGCAAACGGTGGAAGCCTTCTCGGCCGACGTGGTGCGCCTGCGCGACGACGTCGAACGCGCCGCCAAGCGCCTGGCCAAACTGGAACAGAAACTGGACTCCAAAAAATGATGTTGAAATTCTTACGCCTGCTGAAGATTCTGCGGGTATCGGTGCAGTACGGCCTCGACGAGATCGCCATCTCCGGCCTGAAAAAGCCGCGCATCGCCAAGCTGATCGACACCGTGTTCTTCTGGCGCGACCTGTCGGCGCCGCGCGGCGTGCGCCTGCGCATGGCGCTGGAAGACCTGGGCCCGATCTTCGTCAAGTTCGGCCAGGTGCTGTCGACCCGCCGCGACCTGATCCCGGCCGACCTGGTCGAGGAACTGTCGCGCCTGCAGGACCGCGTGCCGCCGTTCGATTCCGACCTGGCCATCGCGCAGATCCGCAAGTCGCTGGGCGCCCATCCCGACCAGCTGTTCGCCAGCTTCGAGCGCACGCCGGTGGCGTCGGCCTCGATCGCGCAGGTGCACTTCGCCACGCTCAAGGATGGCAAGCAGGTGGCGGTCAAGGTGCTGCGTCCCGGCATGAAGAAGTCCATCGACGAGGACGTCGCGCTGATGCACATCGCGGCCGAGTGGATAGGCCGCATCTGGGCCGACAGCAAGCGCTTGAAGCCGAGGGAGGTGGTCGCCGAGTTCGACAAATACCTGCACGACGAGCTGGACCTGATGCGCGAGGCCGCCAACGCCAGCCAGCTGCGCCGCAACTTCGCCGAGTCCAAGCTGCTGCTGGTGCCGGAGATGTACTGGGACTACTGCTCCAACAGCGTGATCGTCATGGAGCGCATGCACGGCATCCCGGTGTCGCAGATCGACCGCCTGGAGGCGGCCGGCGTGGACCTGAAAAAGCTGTCCAGCGACGGCGTCGAGATCTTCTTCACGCAGGTGTTCCGCGACGGCTTCTTCCACGCCGATATGCATCCGGGGAACATCCTGGTGTCGATCGACCCGCAGAGCTTCGGGCGCTACATCGCGCTCGACTTCGGCATCGTCGGCACCTTGAACGACTTCGACAAGGACTACCTGTCGCAGAACTTCCTGGCCTTCTTCCGCCGCGACTACAAGCGCGTGGCCGAGGCCCACATCGAGTCCGGCTGGGCGCCCAAGGAGACCCGCGTCGACGAGCTGGAGTCGGCCGTGCGCGCCTGCTGCGAGCCGATCTTCGATCGCCCGCTGAAGGACATTTCCTTCGGCCAGATCCTGTTGCGCCTGTTCCAGACCTCGCGCCGCTTCAACGTCGAAGTGCAGCCGCAGCTGGTGCTGCTGCAAAAGACGCTGCTCAACATCGAAGGCCTGGGCCGCCAGCTCGATCCCGACCTGGACCTGTGGAAGACCGCCAAGCCCTACCTGGAGAACTGGATGGCTGAGCAGGTCGGTTGGCAGGGCATGTGGCAGCGCCTGAAGGCGGAGGCGCCGCGCTACACCCACGTGCTGCCGCAGCTGCCGCGCCTGCTGCACCGCGCGCTGGAGCAGCAGGGCGAGAAGCCATCCGACAACGCCGAGCTGATCAAGGTGCTGATCCACGAACAGCAGCGCACCAACCGCCTGCTGAGCCTGGTGATCTACTTTGCCGGCGCCTTCGGCCTCGGCGTGGCCGGCTACCAGCTGTACCTGCGCTGGCATCACTTCGTCTGACCATGGTGGACT
Organism: Duganella sp. GW821-FHT01E12; assembly: GCF_059422325.1. Lineage (NCBI taxonomy): Bacteria > Pseudomonadati > Pseudomonadota > Betaproteobacteria > Burkholderiales > Oxalobacteraceae > Duganella > Duganella sp. GW821-FHT01E12. The sequence goes on from NZ_JBWKWR010000001.1 coordinate 1,022,095, forward strand.
TTACACAGCGCGATCCGATGTCGCCGGCGTTCTGGGACGAGCGCTTCGAGCGCCGCTTCACGCCCTGGGACCGGGGCGGCGTGCCGCAGGCGCTGCGCGCGTTCGCCGCCGCCAGCGCGCCGCTGACCACCTTGATCCCGGGCTGCGGCGCGGCCTACGAGCTGGCTTTCCTGGCCGACGCCGGCTGGGACGCGACGGCCATCGATTTCTCGCCGGCGGCGGTGGCGGCCGGCAAGGCGGCGGCCGGCCCGCACGCGGCGCGCGTGGTCGAGGCCGATTTCTTCGCCTGGCAGCCGCAACGGCCGCTGCAACTGATCTACGAGCGCGCCTTCCTGTGCGCCCTGCCGCGCGCGATGCGGCCGCAGGTGGCGGCGCGCTGGGCGGACTTGCTGGCGCCGGGCGCGCTGCTGGCCGGCTACTTCTTCTTCGACGACGCCCCCAAGGGCCCGCCGTTCGGCATCACGCGCCCCGAGCTGGACGCCTTGCTGCAGGCCGGTTTCGAGTGCGTGGCCGATGAGGCCGTCGGCGATTCCATCCCCGTGTTCGCGGGCAAGGAACGCTGGATGGTCTGGCGCCGCCGGGGCGAAATCGGCGCCTGACGGTCCTTGTCCATCGGAAACAGGCAGCTTGCCGGCAAAAAGCTTTATAATTCAGGGTTTTGATGATTTTTGCGGAGTAATAGATGCCGATCTACGCCTACCGCTGCGAGGCATGTGGTTTTGCCAAGGATGTCTTGCAGAAGATTTCCGACCCGCAGCTGACTGTTTGCCTGTCGTGCGGCAAAGAAACGTTTAAGAAACAATTGACCGCAGCCGGCTTCCAGTTGAAGGGTTCGGGCTGGTACGTGACCGATTTCCGCGGCGGCACGCCGCCGGCGACCGGCACCGCGACCGGGCCGGCGACGCCTGCACCGACGGAAACGCCGGCCGCCGCGCCTGCCGCGCCGGCCACCGGCACGAAGTCGGACTGAAACGCGTATCCAACGCAGCCACACCCACTTCAAGAGTAATCGATGCGTAAATATTTCATTACCGGCTTGCTGATCCTGGTGCCCCTGGCGATTACCGCCTGGGTGCTGAACCTGGTCATCAGCACCATGGACCAGTCCCTGCTGTTCGTGCCGGAGCGCTGGCAGCCGCGTACCCTGATCGGCTTCGATATTCCCGGCCTGGGCACGCTGCTGACGGTGCTCATCGTGTTCGTGACCGGCCTGCTGACCAACAACCTGGTCGGCAACTACGTGGTCAAGCTGTGGGAAAAACTGCTGACCCGCATTCCGGTCGTCAGTTCGCTGTATTCCAGCGTCAAGCAGGTGTCCGACACGCTGTTCTCGTCGTCCGGCAACGCCTTCCGCAAGGCGGTGCTGATCCCGTATCCGCACCAGAACTCCTACACCATCGCCTTCCTCACCGGCACCCCCGGCGGCGACGTCAAGAACCATCTGGTGGGCGACTATGTCAGCGTCTACATCCCGACCACGCCGAACCCGACGTCGGGCTTTTTCCTGATGATGGCGCGCAAGGACGTGGTCGAGCTCGACATGTCCGTGGACGCGGCCCTGAAGTACATCGTGTCGATGGGTGTGGTGGCGCCGGAAGAGACGCCCAAGGCCATCGAGACCGCCAGCAAATAAAAGATTAACTGAGTAACCTAACCTGAACCGAGAAATAAACATGTCCTCAATGCGTACTCACTACTGCGGCCTCACCACTGAAGCGCTGCTCGGCCAAACTGTCAGCCTGTGCGGCTGGGTACATCGTCGCCGCGACCACGGTGGCGTGATCTTCATCGACCTGCGCGACCGCGAAGGCCTGGTGCAGATCGTGTGCAATCCGGAGCAGGCCGAAGTATTCAAGGCCGCCGAAGCCGTGCGTAACGAGTTCTGCCTGCGCGTCACCGGCGTGGTCAAGGACCGCCTGGCCGGCACCGTCAACGCCAACCTGAAGTCGGGCAAGATCGAAGTGGTCTGCTCGCAGCTGGAAGTGCTGAACGCCTCCGTGGCCGTGCCGTTCCAGCTGGACGACGACAACCTGTCCGAGACCACCCGCCTGACCCACCGTGTGCTGGACCTGCGCCGTCCGCAGATGCAGAACAACCTGCGCCTGCGCTACAAGGTCACGATGGAAGTGCGCAAGTACCTCGACGAGCTGGGCTTCATCGACATCGAGACCCCGATGCTGACCAAGTCGACCCCGGAAGGCGCGCGCGACTACCTGGTGCCGTCGCGCGTCAACGCCGGCAACTTCTTCGCGCTGCCGCAATCGCCGCAGCTGTTCAAGCAGCTGCTGATGGTGGCCAACTTCGACCGCTACTACCAGATCACCAAGTGCTTCCGCGACGAAGACCTGCGCGCCGACCGCCAGCCGGAATTCACCCAGATCGACTGCGAGACCTCGTTCCTGACCGAACAGGAAATCCGCGACCTGTTCGAGGACATGATCCGCAAGGTGTTCCGCAACACCATGAACGTCGAACTGCCCAACCCCTTCCCGGTGATGGACTACGCCGAAGCGATGGGCAAGTACGGTTCGGACAAGCCGGACATGCGCGTCAAGCTGGCCTTCACCGACCTGACCGAGGTGATGAAGGATGTCGACTTCAAGGTGTTCTCGGGCGCCGCCAACATGCCTAACGGCCGTGTGGTGGGTCTGCGCGTGCCGAAGGGCGGCGACATGCCACGCTCGGAAATCGACGCCTACACCCAGTTCGTCGCCATCTACGGCGCGCGTGGCCTGGCCTACATCAAGGTCAACGAGAAGGCCAAGGGCCGCGACGGCCTGCAATCGCCTATCGTCAAGAACCTGCACGACGCCGCGCTGGCCAAGGTGCTGGAACTGACCGGCGCCGAGGACGGCGACCTGATCTTCTTCGGCGCCGACAAGGCCAAGGTGGTCAACGATGCGATCGGCGCGCTGCGCGTCAAGATCGGCCATTCGGAATTCGGCAAGAAGGCCGGCCTGTTCGACGACGTCTGGTCGCCGCTGTGGGTGGTGGACTTCCCGATGTTCGAATACGACGAAGAGTCGGATCGCTGGACCGCGACCCACCATCCGTTCACCGCGCCGAAAGACGGCCACGAAGACATGCTGGAAACCAATCCGGGCGCTTGCATCGCCAAGGCCTACGACATGGTCTTGAACGGCTGGGAACTGGGCGGCGGTTCGATCCGTATCCACCGCGAGGAAGTGCAGTCGAAGGTGTTCCGCGCGCTCAAGATCGACGCCGACGAAGCCCGCCTGAAGTTCGGCTTCCTGCTCGACGCGCTGCAATACGGCGCGCCGCCGCACGGCGGCCTGGCGTTCGGCCTGGACCGTATCGTGACCTTGATGACCAAGTCCGATTCGATCCGCGACGTGATCGCCTTCCCGAAAACCCAGCGCGCCCAGTGCCTGCTGACCCAGGCGCCGTCGGAAGTGGACGAGAAGCAGTTGAAAGAGCTGCACATCCGTCTGCGCGCCGCCGAGCCGAAAGTGGCAAGCTAAATCTTTGCAATGGAAAGGGCGCTACGGCGCCTTTTCTTTTATCCGAACCATGAAGCCTTACAAGATTCCCGAGTCGGTGCTGGTGGTGATCCACACGGCCGACCTGCAGGTGCTGCTGATCGAGCGCGCCGACCGGCCCGGCTACTGGCAGTCGGTGACCGGCTCGCTGGACGCGCCCGACGAGCCGCTGCTCGACACCGCGCGCCGCGAACTGTTCGAGGAAACCGGCATCGTCGCCGACGGCCAGCACATCGTGCTGCGCGACTGGCGGCTGTCCAACGTCTACACCATCTACCCGGTGTGGCGCCACCGCTACGCACCCGGCGTGACGGAAAACACCGAGCACGTGTTCAGCGTCGAAGTGCCGCGCGACATCGCCATCACGCTGGCCCCGCGCGAGCACCTGAACCACGTCTGGCTGCCCTGGCTGGAGGCGGCCGACCGCTGCTTCTCTTCCTCCAACGCCGAAGCTATATTACAATTGAAGAAACATTGCCACACGGCATAACTTTTCAGTTGCGGGTTTCCTGTTCATCGCGATTATTTCTGCATAGAATCAAGATATAGGCCCGCCTGACGGCCAGCTCCAGGAGAACCAGCATGACCAGCCCCACCACGTCCAGCCCCGCCACCTTCGTGAGCGACAGCGGCACATTGACCATCGACGCCTTGTTGAGCGGCTACAAATGGGGCGGCGGCGCCGGCACCGGCGCCACGGTCACCTACAGCTTCCCGTTTTCCACCGGCTCGGCGGTCTTCAGCGGGCCGGGCGGCACCAGCTATTCCGATCTGGACGAACCCCATGCCAGCCAGCACTACGGGCTCGATGCGACCCAGCAGGCCGCAGCGCAGTCGGCCCTGCAAGCCTGGGCCAATGTCGCCAACGTCAAGCCGGTGCTGGTGGCCGACACCATCACCTCGGTCGGCGATATCCGCCTGACCTGGACTTCGGCCAGCGAGAGCACCAGCACCGGCGGCGGCGCCTGGGGCTGGGCCAGTTTCCCCAGCAGTTACTACCCGTCCGGCGGCGACGTCTGGATCAGCACCGACCCGGACGGCGCCCTCAGCAATAGTGACTGGTCGGTGGGTTCGTACAACTACATGTCGCTGGTCCACGAGCTGGGCCACGCCTTGGGCCTCAAGCATCCGTTCGAAGATTTCCCGGTCGATCCCGCGCGCGCCACCCGCAAGTATTCGCTGATGGCCTACGACGACGCGCCGCACAGCCTGTTCGTCGACGTCACCCAGAGCGCCAATTCGGCCTCGTGGAAATCCTACACGGTGGTGCCGAACTCGCCGATGCTGGACGATATCGCGGCGATGCAATACCTGTACGGCGCCAACACCACCTACCACACCGGCAACGACACCTACACCTTCGACCCGTCCACGCCGTTCCTGACCACCATCTGGGACGCGGGCGGCAACGACACCATCTCGATCGCCAACTTCAGCAACGGCTCGCTGATCGACCTGCAGCAGGGGCATTTCTCGTCCATCCATATCCCGTCCGACACCGGCGCCGGCATCAACTGGCAGACCGATCCGCCGGTGGGCACCTACGACGGCACCGACAACCTGGCCATCGCCTACGGCACGGTGATCGAGAACGCCATCGGCGGCAGCGGCGACGACACGCTGATCGGCAACAGCGGCAGCAACCACCTGCAGGGCAACGGCGGCCACAACATCATCGACGGCGGCGCCGGCATCGACACCGCGGTCTACACGGGCGCCTTCAGCAGTTACGCGGTGGCCGCCAGCGGCGCCGGCTATTCGGTGACTTCGCGCAGCGATCCGGGCCTGAGCGATACGCTGAGCAATATCGAGCGCCTGAGCTTTGCCGACGGCACCATGTCGCTGAACCTGGCCAGCGTGGACGACGATCCCGGGCGGGCTCCGTATGTCGCGCTGGCGCAGAAAATCTACGTGGCTTACTTCGGCCGTCCGGCCGATCCAGGCGGATTGAACGCGGTGGCCAACCTGCTGATCGCCGCCCACGCGCCGACCTCGACCTCCGCCTTCGTCAGCGCCTACAACACCGACGCCACCATCAAGGCCCTGGTCGACAGCTTCGGCAACAGCACCGAGTCGGCCGCGCTTTACCACGGCAGCAACCAGGACTTCGTCACCGCGATTTATGCGCACCTGCTGAGCCGCGCGCCGGCCATCGGCGGCTTGAACTTCTGGTCCGGCGCGCTGGATGCGGGTTGGTCGCGCGGCATCGCGGCGCTAGGCATCATGGCCGGCGCCGAAACCACGGCCACGCCGCAGGGCTTGCTGGACGCCGCGCTGGTCAACAGCCGGCTGGTGGTGGCCGCCAACTTCACGGCGCTGCTCGATACGCCGGCCGAACAATCCAGCTATGTCGGCCACGCGGCCTCGGCGACCGCGCGCACGATGCTCGACGGCGTCACCCAGGCGACCAATGTGCTGGCCTACGAATCGACGGTGATCCAGACGGCGGCCTCGCTGTCGGGCGCCGCCGCGGCAGGGGCGCAGGAAGTGGTGCTGGTCGGCACCGGTACGGTAGAGCACGCTTGGGCCTACGCCTGAGCGGACTGCCTTGTGTGCGGCAGCATACGCCGCGATCCCGGACTCAGGGTTAGAATAGACGGATGAAAATCCGAGTCGCGACCTACAACATCCACAAGGGCGTGTCCGCCATCCGCAGCGAGCCGCGGGTGCTGGCGCTCAAGCAGGCGATCGGCCTGTTCGACGCCGACGTGGTGTTCCTGCAGGAGGTGCAGGGCAAGCACGACCTGAACGCGGCCAAGTACGGCGCCGAACACCTGGGCCACAAGCACTGGCCGGCCGCGGCGCAGCACGAGTATTTCGCCGGCGAGTCGCGCCATGCCCACGCCGCCTACGGCATGAACGCGGTGTACGACCACGGCCACCACGGCAACGCGCTGCTGAGCGCCTTCCCGATCGCCAACATGGCCAACCACGACGTCTCCGACCACGCCTACGAGCAGCGCGGCATCCTGCACTGCGTGCTCAACACGCCCAAGGGCGCGGTGCATTGCTACGTGGTCCACCTGGGGTTGTTCGAGGCGGGACGGCGCCGCCAGACCCAGGCGCTGATCTCGGCCGTGCGGGCGTCGGCGCCGGACGGCGAGCCGGTCATCATCGCCGGCGATTTCAACGACTGGCGCAACACCCTCGGCGGCGAGCTGCGCAACGCGCTCGGCGTGGTCGAGGCCTTCGACCAGATCGGTTCCAACTCCACCCTCGACGAGCTGGTGCGCACACTGCGCCGCAAGGCCAGCGTCACCCCGGCCCGCACCTTTCCGGCCGCGCTGCCGTTCTTCCGGCTGGACCGCATCTACGTGCGCGGCTTCCGGGTCGAGACGGCCGAGGTGATGCACGGCAGCCTGTGGGCCAAGCTGTCCGACCACGCGCCCATCGTCGCCGGCCTGGCGCTGGCCTGAGTGCTTGGCGCAGCGGCGACGCGCTGTCGCCCAGGGCTTGCAAATTTTCATAGACTTGTTTCGCGCCGTATTCGGGAACTCAAGGGTAGAATCCAGCCATGCGCACAGTTAATTTCCTCGCCGATAATGAAGTCACCTTGCTCCACACGGGCGCCGACTTCTTTCCGGCGCTGATAGCCGCCATCGACGCCGCCAGCTACGAAGTGTATTTCGAGACCTACATCTTCGCCGGCGACGACACCGGCCAGGCGGTGCTGGCGGCGCTGATGAACGCGGCCCGGCGCGGCGTGCAGGTGCGCATGATCACCGACTGGTGGGGCACCGGCCGGCGCCAGGTCAACAGCATGCACCTGCAGCTGGTCGAGGCCGGCGTCGAACACCGGGTGTTCAATCCGTGGTTCAAGCGCGGCGTCACCCGCACCCACCGCAAGATCTGCGTGGCCGACCGCGAGGTGGCCTACGTGGGCGGCATCAACATCAACGACGACATGTTCTGCGACCACAACCACTCCATCGAGCTGGCCGCGCCGCGCTGGGATTTCGCGGTGCAGGTGCGCGGGCCGCTGGTGGCGTCCATCCACCTGGAGGCGCTGACCCAGTGGCGCCGGCTGGGCAAGCTGGGCATCATCAAGCGGATCGGCCTGTTCCGCGACATGCGCAAGGTGAACAAGATCGCGGCGCAAAACATGGTGCAGGCCGGCTTTGTGGTGCGCGACAATTTCCGCAACCGCCGCACCATCCAGCGCGCCTACCTGCAGGCGCTGGGGCGCGCGCGCAAGAGCGTGCTGCTGGCCAATCCGTATTTCGCGCCGGGCGCCAAGTTCCGCCACGCGCTGGCCGCCGCCGCCCAGCGCGGCGTCGAGGTCACGCTGTTGATCGGCGTCGGCGAGATCTGGCTGCAGGACGCGGTCGCGCATTCCTTCTATCCGAAACTGCTGGCGGCCGGCGTCAAAGTGGTGGAATATCACAAGACCCAGTTGCACGCCAAGGTGGCCGTGGTGGACGACGACTGGGCCACCGTGGGTTCAAGCAATGTGGATGGCTTGAGCCTGTTTTTGAACCAGGAAGCGAACGTGGTGATCAAGGACGAGGTGTTCGCGCACAACCTGCGCCGGCACATCGAGGCCGCCATCGCCGAGGGCGTGGTGATCAACCCGGCCGACATCAAGCACGTCGGCCGCTTCCGCCGCATCGGCTACGAGATCGCGTTTTTCGCGTACAAGATGGCGATGCGGGTCTTCGCAGTGGAGAAATACGCTTGAGCGAGAGTGTCAGACTGGACAAATGGTTGTGGGCCGCGCGCTTCTTTAAGACCCGCTCGCTGGCCACCGAGGCGGTCGACAGCGGCAAGGTCAAGCTGGGCGGCGACAAGGTCAAGCCGGCGCGCGCGCTGCGCATCGGCGACACGCTGGACATCGACAACGGTTCGGATCGCTGGGAGGTCGACGTGATGAACCTGTCCGACGTGCGGGCCGCCGCGCCCATCGCCCGCAACCTGTACGAGGAAACCGACGCCAGCGTGGCGCGCCGCGCCGCCGTGGCCGAGAACCGCCGCATGTTCCGCGAACCGAGCGCGGACTTCAAGGGCCGCCCCACCAAGCGCGACCGGCGCCAGCTGGGCAAGGCGGGCGGCTACGACTAGGGCCGCGGCCGCAGGCGCGCCAGGCAGAGCAGGCACAGCAGCGCGAACACGGCGCCGCTGAGCAGGGTCAGGCGGTAGTCGTGGCCGGACAGGTCGAGCACCGGCCCCTGCGCGCCGCTGACCACGATATTGCCCAGCACGACCATCAAGTCCTTGGTCGAGTTGTACTGCACGAAGCGGGCCTTGGGAAACAGCGCCATCGGCATCGACGCCGCCGCCGTGAACCAGGCGCCGGACACCACCACATGGGCCAGGTAGAACCACGGGAAGCAGGCCGGGTTGCCCAGGCTCAGGTAGCCGAGCGCGGCGGCGCAGCCATACGCGCCCATGATCAGGCTGGACACGCGCAGCGCGCCATAGTGGTCCACCAGCCAGCCGATGCCGAAGGCGGAGGCGATCGACACCGCGTAGCCGTACGCCGTCAGCGTACCCAGCGTCGCCTTCGGGATGCCGGACAGGTGGGCGTAGTACTGGTAAAAGGTGTTGAACGGACTGAAGGTGACGCTGGCCAGCATGAAGGCCGCCACCGCCCACAGGAAGGGGCGGTGGGCGAAGCAGGCCAGCACGTGGGCGCGCGGCACGGCCAGCGCGCGCCAGCCGGCCGGGCGGGGAGGGGCGTCGGCGGCGGCGCCGGGCGCTTCCTTGACCATCAGGCACACCAGCAGCAGCGCCACGCCGAACACCAGGCCGATGGCCACCAGGATCTGGCCCAGATACAGGTCGGTCAGCGCGAACACCCAGGTGTTGTAGCCTATGCCCACGCCCAGCCCGACGATGCGGAAGGCGGCGTAGAAGCGCCCCAGCAAGCCCTGCGGCACGACATCGTTGACCAGGCCGGTGAACAGCGACACGGCGCTGATGCCGGCGCATTCGAAGACGGTCCAGAACAGGCTGAAGGCGGCCAGGTTGCACGGCCGGCGGCCCGGCGACCAGGCGCCCAGCGCGGCGTCGGCCAGCGCCCCCAGCGTGGGCGAGCAGGCCAGGCCCAGCATGGCGGCGCAGCCGGCCGGCGCCACCACCAGCAGGAAGGGCCGGCGCCGGCCCCAGCGGCTGCGCAAGCGATCCGAGTGATAGCCGAGCAGCGGCACCAGCAGCACGCTCAGCAGCGCCGGCACGGTCGACATCAGGAGCGAGGTGGTGGTGTCGGAGGCGCCGTTGCGGCGCAGCAGTTCCAGGCCGCTGGGCAGCGCGGCCCGTTCGCGGATCGAGATCGCCAGGTCGCCCACCAGCAGCCAGAACAGCACCGCCAGCAGGCCGGCCGAGGCCACGCCCCAGGCGGCGCGCTGTCCGGCCACGGCGCCGCCCTTGTTCATCAGTCCGGCCGGCGCAGCGGCCCGGTGGAGCTGCGTTGCACCAGGTCCATCGGGAAGCCGATGCGCTTGGCCCGCACCTCGCCGCCCTCTATCTGCGCCAGCAGCTCGCTGACGGTGCGCACCGCCATCTCGGCGTTGGGCTGGCGCATCGTGGTCAGCGGCGGATGCACAAAGCTGGACGTCGCGATATCGTCGAAGCCGATCACCGAGATATCGTCCGGCACCTTCAGGCCGCGGCTGTGGATGGCGTCGATCGCGCCAAAGCCGGTCTCGTCGTTGGCGGCGAAGATGGCGGTCGGCGGCGCCGCCAGCGACAGTAGTTTCTCGGTGGCCGCGTAGCCGCCCGTCTGCGAGAAGTTGCCGTCCACCGCCAGCGCCGGATCGGGCGTGACGCCGGCCGCCAGCAGGGCGTCGTTGTAGCCCTTGAGCCGCTCGGCGCCCTGGCCGGTGCCGGCCGTGCCGCCGATGAAGGCGATGCGGCGGTGGCCCAGCGACAGCAGGTGCTCGACGGCGGTGCGGGCGCCGAGGCGGTTTTCCACCACCACCACCGGCAGCTCGACCGGGCGCGCGTCGAAGCCGACGAACACGCAGGGCAGGCGCTGGCGCTCGAGCACGTCGAGGTAGCCGTCGGCCGCGTTCGGCAACAGCAGCACCAGGCCGGCGCACAGCTGGCTCAGCATGGCGCAGGTCTCCATGCGGCTGGGCAGGTCGAAGCGCTCGGCGTTGTACAGCAGGATGTCGTAGCCCTGGCGCCGCGCCTCGTCGCTGATGGCCTTGGTGATCTCGTGCAGCACCAGCGAGCCGTAGTGGTTGACGAATACGCCGATCAGTTTGCTTTTGTCGCCGCGCATGCGGCGCGCCAGCATGTCGGGCGTGTAGTTCAGCTGCGCGGCGGCGGCCAGCACGCGCGTGCGCGCCGCTTCCGACACGTAACCATTGCCGCGGATCGCCCGCGAGGCGGTGATCGGCGAGACCCCGGCGATTTTCGCCACTTCGCTAAGTTTGCTGGCTTTTGTCATGTGGTTACGATACCACATCCGCTGTGGCCGTTGAAGATTTCAGTTGTACGATGAGTTTAAGGGGTGGTAACGTGACCACATGCCGAAAAATCAGGCAACGTGGCGCGCTTTTCGGGAGACACCGGCGCGCCGTGAAAAAAACTACACAGTGAATCTTTAGATTGTTGCACACAACAACGGGGGAAATAATGCATAAAAAATTACTCGCCACGCTGCTGCCGCTGGCATTGGCAGCGGCCTACGGCAACGACGCCGCCGCCCAGCAGGCGGCCGCGCCGGCCGCGCCGGCAGAGGGCGCCGCCGCCGAGCCGACCACGGTGGTGGTCACCGGCTTCCGCTCCAGCCTGCAGAAAGCCTTGAACCTGAAGCAGCAGGCGATCGGCGTGCGCGATTCCATCGTGGCCGAGGACATCGGCAAGTTCCCCGAGGCGAACATCGCTGAATCGCTGCAGCGGGTGCCCGGCATCATCCTCAACCGCGACGAGAGCTCGGCCGAGGGCCAGCGCATCTCGATCCGCGGCCTGCCGACCGAATACTCGGTGACCACGCTCAACGGCGCGCCGGTCAACACCACCTCCACCAGCACCATCGGCAGCGCGGCGCGCGGCTTCAACTACGACGTGTTCGCGTCGGAACTGTTCGGCCGGGTCGATTTCTACAAGTCGCCGCTGGCCGAGTTGAGCGAAGGCGGCCTGGGCGGCGTGGTGGACCTGCAGACGCCGCGTCCGTTCGACAATCCCAAGCGCACCATCCGCTACGCCGTGTCCGAGGCGTACAACACCATGTCCAAGAACGCCGACCCGATGGGCTTCGCGCTGTACTCCAACACTTGGGGAAACTGGGGCTTCCTGGCCGGCGTCTCGCATTCGGCCAGCACCAACAACCGCTCCGGCTTCGAGGCCACCGGCGGCTACAACAGCTCGGCGCGCGGCAGCCAGAACCCGGTCAAGGGCAACTTCGCGATGCAGCTGGACTATGACGATCCGCGCGCCAACCTGAGCGGCTACACCCGCAGCCAGATCGACAACGCACTGCTGCCGCGCATCTACCGCTTCTACGGCTCGGCCAACGAGCGCACCCGCGACGGCCTGGTGTCGTCGCTGCAATACAAGACGGCCGACCTGAACCTGAGCCTGGACGTGCTGGGCTCCAAGCTGAGCAACCACCGCGACGAGATGTACATGGGCCTGCTGATCCGCAACAGCAAGACCACCAACCGCGCCGCGCCGGCCGGCCAGAACGGCCACAACGGCCTGGTGCCGCTGAACGTGCACATCGATCCCGATTCCAACCTGCTGACCGGCACTTTCGGCAACACCTCGTACAGCAGCGGCGTCACCTACAGCGAGGACGAGACCAAGTTCGGCTACGCCGCCTTGAACGGCCGCTGGGCCGCCACCAGCAAGCTGGCGCTGACCGGCCAGCTGAGCGCCAACAACAGCAACGCGCTCACTTACCAGGACACGCTGTCGGGCCAGATCTTCGGCGTCGACTCCACCATCGACTACGGCAGCGACCACGTCTATCCATCGCTGTCGTCCACCACCAGCTACACCGACCTGAACAACTACCAGGGCTTCGGCGTCGGCACCACCTGGACCCGCGAGACCGACAAGGGCAAGCAGGGCCGGCTGGTGGCCGACTGGGACTACGACCTGCCCGGCGACTGGACCGGCCACCTGAAGACCGGCGTGGTGTACGTGGAGACCACCAAGGGCATCGCCAAGCGCAACGGCACGGCCGCCGCCACGGCCAAGCTCAACGGCCTGGGCAACGCCGGCATGCGCGGGCTGATGACCACCTCGCTGCCGGTCGACAACCTCGACATGGGCGCCGGCTGGCCGCACGCCTGGGGCACCTTCACCCGCTCTTCGACCTACTCGGCCTTCGATCCGCTGGCCTACAACACCGAGGCCACGTTCACGCCGGCGCAGAGCTTCAGCGCGACGGAGAAGGTGTCGACCGGCTTCATCCAGTCCGACTTCAAGGGCGAGGTCGGCGGCCATGAGCTGCGCTTCAACGCCGGCGTGCGCTACTCGCGCACCGAGACCGGCATCGACAACTTCAAGCAGCAGGGCGCCAGCCTCACCTACGCCGCCAACCACGAGCAGGGCACCTACAGCAACGTGCTGCCGGCCTTCAGCGCGGCGCTGGACCTGACCGAGAACCTGATGTGGCGCGCCTCGTGGGGCAAGACCGTGAGCCGGGCCTCGCTGTCGATCATCGCGGCGCAGACCGTCATCCCGAATCCCTTCGACAACTCGGCCACCGCCGGCAACGCCAGCCTGAAGCCGCAGCAATCGAAGAACCTGGACACCAGCCTGGAGTGGTACTTCCAGCCGGGCAGCCTGCTGTCGGGCGCCGTGTTCAGGAAGAAGCTGACCGACGCCACCGTGGCCAACACCACCAACACCACCTTCGGCGCGCTGGGCTTGCCGGACACGGCGCTGGGCGCGATCTTCCAGGATGCCAATGGCCACGTCGATCCCAACCTGCCGATGACCCTGCGCAGCTACACCAACGCCGGCGAGCAGACGCTGAAGGGTTACGAGCTGGCCTACCAGCAGGCGTTCACCTTCCTGCCGGAACCGTTCAAGGGCTTCGGCGCGCTGGCCAGCTACACGCATATCGATCCGTTCAACAGCGCCAAGTGGATCACCAACGCCGGCAAGGAGATCGAGGTCAACTCGGTGCCCAAGTATGCCTACAGCACCACCGCCTACTACGAGCGTGGACCGCTGGCGCTGCGCATGTCCTACAACTACAAGGGCCGCTCGCTGCACTCGGACAATCCGCGCAACCTCGGCGACGACCTGATCCGCTGGCACGCGGGACGCGGCTACCTGGACGCCAACGTCAGCTACAAGATCAACGAGCAACTGGAGCTGCGCATCGACGGCATGAACCTGTCCAACACGCTGGCCTACGACTACTTCGAGGACGCCAGCGGCCAGTACGGCAGCGGCAAGAAGACGCGCATGGACTACGCCAAGTACGACGGCCGCACCATCAAGGTTGGATTGCGTGGCAAGTTCTAAGCATCTGCTAGTGCTGCTGGCCTGCGTGGCCTGCGCCGCGTGGGCCGGTCCCGCGCGCGTGGTCGACGTCGCGCCGGGCTGGGCCAACAATTCGGTCAACGCCGTGGTGTTCCGCAAGAACTCGCTGGTGTCGGACGGCGGCACGCAGTACATCGCCTTCTACGACAAGGACGCGGCCGTGGTGCTGGGCAAGCGCAAGCTGGGCGGCACGCGCTGGACGCTGCGGCGCACGCCGTATCGCGGCAACGCGGCCGACGCGCACAACAGCATCAGCATCATGATGGACGGCGCCGGCTACCTGCACCTGGCGTGGGACGCGCACAACCAGCGCCTGCGCTACGCACGCGGCACGCGGCCCGGCGCGCTGGAGCTGGGGCCGGAAACGCAGATGCTGGGCAGGGACGAGGACTCGGCCACCTATCCCGAGTTCTTCCGCTGCCCGGACGGCGGCCTGCTGTTCCTGTACCGCGACGGTGGCTCCGGCCACGGCAACCTGGTGATGAACCGCTACGATGTGGCGAGCGCCAGCTGGACCCGGCTGCACAGCAAGCTGATCGACGGGGAAGGGCAGCGTAGCGCCTACTGGCAAGCCTTCGTCGATGGCGCCGGCGTCATCCACCTGTCGTGGGTGTGGCGCGAATCGCCGGACGTGGCGAGCAACCACGACATGGCCTACGCCCGCTCGCGCGACGGCGGCCTGACGTGGGAGCACAGCGGCGGCGAACGCTACGCGCTGCCGATCACCGCGAGCAGTGCCGAGTACGCCGCGCACATCCCGCAGAACAGCGAGCTGATCAACCAGACCTCGATGGCGGCGGGCGCCGACGGCGAGCCGGTGATCGCCAGCTACTGGCGAGTGTCCGGCTCGACGGTGCCGCAGTACCACCTGCTGTACCGCGACGGCGGCGCCTGGCGGCAACTCGATCTGGATTTCCGCCGCACGCCGTTCTCGCTGGGCGGTCTCGGCACGAAGGCGATACCGATTTCGCGGCCGCAGATCATGGTGGACCATCAGCGCGCCCTGCTGGTGTTCCGCGACGCCGAACGCGGCAACAAGGTCTCGGTGGCCACCATCGCCGACCTGCACCAGCCGCGCTGGACCGTGCGCGATCTCGGCACGGCGCCGGTGGGCGCGTGGGAACCGTCGTTCGACACCGAGCTGTGGCGGCGACGCGGCGAGCTGCACCTGTTCGTGCAGGACGTGCCGCAGCTGGACGGCGAGGGCGCGTCCGCCGGTGCGTCGTCGCCGGTGCAGGTGTGGCAGTGGAAGCCTTGAATGATGTTGTGATGACCCGAGCACTCCAGACCGGAGCCACGTCATGGTTCCGGGCATTTATGCCGAAGGTGGCGGTCCCGCGCCTTCGGCCCTTTTTTAAATGACACCATGAACCTAAAAAAATACGCGCAAGGATTGCTGTTGCTGCTGGCCGTCACACTGGGCGGCTGCGCCACGCCGGCAAAGGACGGCGCCGCCATCGACGCCAGCAGGGCGGAGGTGGTCGCCATCATCGACCAGGTCAACGGACACTGGCAGCGCAGCACCCCTGTGCAGCAGTGGGCGTTCTGGCACGTGGCGGCCTACCAGACGGGGAATATGGCGGCCTACCAGGTCACGCACAACGAGGCCTACCGGCGCTACGCCGAAGCCTGGGCCGAGCACAACCAGTGGATGGGCGCCCGCTCGCCGGACAAGAGCCGCTGGCAACACACTTACGGCGAGACCGACGATCACGTGCTGTTCGGCGACTGGCAGATCTGCTTCCAGACCTACACCGACCTGTACAAGCTGGCCCCCGATCCGCGCAAGATCGCCCGCGCCCGCGAGGTGATGGAATACGAGATGGGCACCGCGCGTGACGATTACTGGTGGTGGTCCGACGGCCTGTACATGGTGATGCCGGTGATGACCAAGCTGTACGGTGTGACAGGCGACCGCCGCTACCTGGAAAAGCTGCACCAGTATTTCGAGTACGCTAACCGCATCATGTACGACCCGGTCGAACACCTGTACTACCGCGACGCCAAGTACGTCTATCCCGCGCACGCCAGCGTCAACGGCAAGAAGGACTTCTGGTCGCGCGGCGACGGCTGGGTGTTCGCCGCGCTGGCCCGCGTGCTGGATGAACTGCCGGCCGACGATCCGCATCGCGCCGAGTACGTGGCCCGCTTCAAGGACATGGCGCAGGCGCTCAAGCGCGCCCAGCAACCGGAAGGCTACTGGACCCGCAGCCTGCTCGATCCGCAACACGCGCCGGGGCCTGAGACCAGCGGCACCGCCTTCTTCACCTACGGCTACCTGTGGGGCATCAACCACGGAGTGCTGGCGCGTGACGAATACCTGCCGGTGGTGCGCAAGGGCTGGCATTACCTGAGCAAGGTGGCGCTGCAACCTGACGGCCGGGTCGGCTACGTCCAGCCGATCGGTGACCGCGCGATACCAGGCCAGGTGGTGGACCAGAATTCGACCGCCGATTTCGGCGTCGGCGCTTTCCTGCTGGCGTCGGCGGAACTGGTACGCTTGCTCGATCAAAAATAAGGAGACACGATGGAACGTCGCAACTTTATGCAGGCGGTGCTGGCCGCCCCCGGTTTGATGAACGCCGGCGCCGCAGCCGCCGCCGACAGCGCGCCGGCCGCCGGCGGCGAGCGCGCCTACATGGCCGGCCTGTTGCAGCAGATGGCCGAGCCGGTGCTGTCGAATATGGCGCAGGGCAAGCTGAAGAAAAACTTCCCGCTCGAACTGAGCCCGACGTGGGACGGCCGCGACTCCGGCGTGGCCTACCTTGAGTGCTTCGGCCGCCTGATCGCCGGCGCGGCGCCCTGGCTGGCGCTGCCTGACGACGGCACGGCCGAGGGCAAGACGCGCCACCGCCTGCGTCAGCTGGCGCTGCAAAGCTACACCAACTCGGTCGACCCGAAGAACCCGGACTACCTGCTGTGGAAGGGGCCGGGCCAGACGCTGGTCGATTCGGCCTACTTCACCAACGCGCTGATGCGCGCGCCGCAGGCGCTGTGGGAGCCGCTGGACCGCGTCACCAAGCAGCGCATCATCGCCGAGATCAAGAGCCTGCGGCGGATCGAGCCGCCGTACATCAACTGGCTGCTGTTCGCCGCGATGAACGAGGCGTGGCTGCTGTCCATCGGCGAGGAGGCCGATCCGCTGCGCATGAACCTGGCCATCCGCAAGATCAACGAGTGGTACGTGGGCGACGGCTGGATCAAGGACGGCGAGTCCTTCCACTTTGACTACTACTGCTCGTACGTGATGTACCCGATGCTGCTGGAGATCCTGGAGGTGCTGGTGCGCTGCAAGGGACCGTTCTGGAACGCCAAGCCGGAGGAGCTGCTGGCGCAGGCGCTGCAGCGCACGCAGCGCTATTGCGAACACCTGGAGCGCTTCATCTCGCCGACCGGCACCTACCCGCCGATAGGCCGCTCGCTGACCTACCGCACCGCCGTGTTCCAGCCGCTGGGCCTGCTGGCCTGGCGCAAGCAGCTGCCGGCCAGCCTGCCGGCGGGGCAGGTGCGGGCCGCGCTGCACGCCGTGCACCAGACGGTGTGGTCGGGCCCGAGCAACTTCACCCGCGACGGCTTCCTCAACATCGGCTTCGTCGGCCACCATCCGGAGCTGGGCGACTGGTACTCCAACAACGGCAGCATGTACATCGCCTCCGAAGGTTTCCTGTCGCTGGGCCTGCCAGAGAACGACGCCTACTGGACCGCGCCGGCGCAGGACTGGACCCAGAAGCTGGCCTACTCGGGCCGCCAATTCCCCAAAGACTATCCGGTGAAATACTGACATGCGCCCACGCTACATACTTTTGCTCGCATTGCTCCCGACCTTGGCCGGCACATCCGCCGGCGCGGCGGAACGGCTGGCCGTCACGGCCACTCACGAGCTCGACGCGGCGCGGTCGGCCGAAACCATCGCCATCCCGTGGGCCCAGGTCAACCAGGCCCTGCCGGGCGCGCTGCTGCAGCGCCTGACCGTGCGGGACGCGGCCGGCCACAGCTTGCCGTACCAGGTGACCAACGTAGCGCCGGAAGCCAAGGACCCGCAAGGCAAGGGCATCGCCTACGGCGAGCTGATCTTCCAGCACGACTTCGCCGCCGGCGAGCACAGCGCCAGCTTCACGGTGGAGAAGAGCGATGCCGTGGCGCCGCCGTTCCCGGTGCAGGCCTACGCCCGCTACGTGCCGGAGCGGCTGGACGACTTCGCGTGGGAAAACGACCGCATCGCCCACCGCACCTACGGCCAGGCGCTGGCCGCGCCCGACACGCAGGGCAGCGGCAAGGAGGTGCTGGTGACGAGCGGGCTGGACATCTGGTTCAAGCGGGTGCGCTATCCCATCGTGGACCGCTGGTACAACAAGGGCCACGACCATTACCACAAGGACGAGGGCGAGGGACTGGACATGTACGGCGTGGGCACCACGCGCGGCGCCGGCGGTACCGGCATATGGGACGGCAAGCAGCTCTACACCAGCCGCAACTACGCCAAGTGGAAAGTCATCGCCAACGGCCCGATCCGCGCCATCTTCGAGCTGAGCTACGACGCCTGGGACGCCGCCGGAGCCAAGGTCTCGGAAGTGAAGCGCTTCACCGTCGACGCCGGACACGACTTCGACCAGATCGACAGCACCTTCAGCTTCGGCGGCCCGGCAAGCCTGACCGCCGCCATCGGCCTCAACAAAACTCCGGCCTACGCGCAGCAGGAGCCCAAGGTGGCGGCCACGCCGCTGCCGGCGGCACGCGCGCTGACGCAGTGGGTGACCCAGCGCAGCGCCGGCGATTTCGGCGTGGCCATCGTGCTGCCGTCAGGCGAGCCGGCCTACGCGGCCGACGCCGCCAACGAGCTGATCCTGGCGCCGCTGCGCCCCGGCCAGCCGCTGCGCTATTACGTGGGCGCCATCGCCAGCTGGTCGGGCGAGGTGGGCGACGCTGCCGCCTGGCAGCGCCGCGTCACCGCCTTCGCCGCCCGCTTGGGCGCGCCCGTGTCCATCCAGCTCCGCCCCCTGCCATAAGCCCACGCTGTTGCCGCCCGAAGTCCCCTGCGGCAACAGCTCTCGTTGCTCCCCAACAATAGAACGCCACCTCTAACGGTACTGTTTGACATTTACCCCTCGCTGGATAATAGTACGAGCGTTCGCAATTCTTTTCACACGGAGTAAATTCAACTGGAGCAGAATACTCTTTTCTCCTCCATGAATGTTACCTTGGGACGCAATCTTATTAATACCTCAACTAAATTTATGCGCAAAGGCGAACTGACCCGCGCGGCAATCCTGGATGTGGCGCTGGACCTGGCCAGCCGTGATGGTCTGGAAGGCCTGACCATCGGATTGCTCGCGGATAAGATGAACATGAGCAAGTCCGGCGTGTTCGCGCACTTCGGCTCGCGCGAAGATTTGCAGTTGGAAGTCCTCAAGCTGTACCACCATCGTTTCGAACAGGAAGTGTTTTTCCCCAGCGTGAAGGAAGCGCGCGGCATCCAGCGGCTCAAGTCGATGTTTGCGCGCTGGGTCAAGCGGGTCAGCGTGGAGGTGGCCTCGGGCTGCATCTACATCAGCGGCGCGGTGGAGTATGACGACCGACCAGGTCCGATCCGCGAAGAGCTGATGGCGATGGTCGGCGCCTGGCAGGGCGCGCTGCTGCGCTGCGTGAAGCAGTGCATCGAATGCGGCGACCTCAAGGCCGACACCGATCCGCAGCAGCTGGTGTACGAAATGTACGGCCTGATCCTGGCATTGCACCACGATGCGCGCTTCCTGCGCATACCGGGCAGCCTGGGCCGGGCCGGCGTCGGCTTCGAACGCTTGATCGAAACGTACCGCAATCCGCAATCGCCGTCCGCGGTGGTGGCGCAGCAATAACGTAAAACACACTAATTCACATCGTAGTCACTACAAAAGTCATCAGGAGAAAATCATGGGTCAATACGTCGCGCCAATCCGGGATATGCAATTCGTTCTGCACGAGTTCCTGAAGGTGGAAGAGGAACTGAAATCGCTGCCGGACTATTCCGAAGTCGATGCCGACATCATCAATCAGGTGCTGGAAGAAGGCGGCAAGTTCACCGCCGAGGTGCTGTTCCCGCTGAACCACTCGGGCGACCGCGAAGGCTGCAAGCACGACGCCACGACCCACACCGTGACCACGCCCAAGGGCTTCAAGGAAGCGTACAAGCAGTACGTCGAAGGCGGCTGGGCGGCGCTGGCCTGCGATCCTGAATTCGGCGGCCAGGGCCTGCCGGTGGTGCTGAACAACTCGTTCTACGAGATGCTGAACTCGGCCAACCAGGCGTGGACCATGTACCCCGGCCTGTCGCACGGCGCCTACGAGTGCCTGAAGGAACACGGCACCGACGAACAAAAGAAAGTCTACCTGCCTAAGCTGGTGTCGGGCGAATGGACCGGCACCATGTGCCTGACCGAACCGCACTGCGGCACCGACCTGGGCATGCTGCGCTCGAAGGCGCTGCCACAGGCCGACGGCTCCTGGCTGATCACCGGCAACAAGATCTTCATCTCGGCCGGTGAGCATGACATGTCGGAAAACATCCTGCACCTGGTGCTGGCCCGCGTGCCGGACGCGCCGGAAGGCTCGAAAGGCATCTCGCTGTTCCTGGTGCCTAAGTACCTGCCGAAGGAAGACGGCTCGGTCGGCGAACGCAATCCGATCACCTGCGGCGCCATCGAAGAGAAGATGGGCATCCACGGCAACTCGACCTGCCAGATGAACCTGGACGGCGCCCGTGGCTGGATCATCGGCCAGCCGAACAAGGGCCTGAACGCCATGTTCGTGTTCATGAACGCGGCCCGTCTGGGCGTGGGCATGCAGTCGCTGGGCCTGACCGAGATCGCCTACCAGAACGCGCTGATCTACGCCAAGGACCGCATCCAGATGCGTTCGCTGTCGGGCGTGAAGAACCCCGACCAGCCGGCCGATCCGATCATCGTCCACCCCGACGTGCGCCGCATGCTGTTGACCGGCAAGGCCTACGCCGAGGGCGCGCGCGCCTTCACCTCCTACGTCGCGCTGCAGATCGACCGCGAACTGCACCACCCTGACGAAGAAGTGCGCAAGGAAGCGGCCGACGAAGTCGCGCTGCTGACCCCTATCGTCAAGGCCTTCATCACCGACAACGCCTGGATCGCCACCTCGGAAGCGATGCAAGTGTTCGGCGGCCACGGCTACATCTCGGAGTGGGGCATGGAGCAGTATGTGCGCGACGCCCGCATCAACCTGATCTACGAAGGCACCAACACCATCCAGTCGCTGGACCTGCTGGGCCGCAAGATCCTGGGCGACAACGGCGCCAAGCTGCGCAAGTTCGGCGAGAAGATCAAGGCCTTCGTGGAAGAGAACGGCACCGACGAGGCGATGAGCGAATTCGTCACCCCGCTGGGCGACCTGGGCGACAAGGTCACCAAGCTGACCATGGAAATCGGCATGAAAGCCTTCCAGAATCCGGACGAAGTGGGCGCGGCATGCGTGCCTTACCTGCGCGTGGTCGGCCACATGGTGTACAGCTACTTCTTCGCACAGATGGCGAAAATCGCCCTGGCCAAAGAAGACAGCGGCGACAATTTCTACAAAGCCAAGCTGGCCACGGCGCGCTTCTACTTCGCGCGCCTGCAGCCAGAAACTGCAACCCTGATTCGCCAGGCTCGTTCGGGTTCCGCCAACCTGATGGCACTCGACGCCGACCTGTTCTAAGAACCTAGAGGAAACGACATGACCAATTTCATCGTTAAAAAAGTAGCCGTGCTGGGCGCCGGCGTGATGGGCGCGCAAATCGCCGCTCATTGCGTCAACGCCAAAGTGCCAGTCGTACTGTTCGACTTGCCTGCAAAAGAAGGTCCGAAGAACGGCATCGTGCTGCGCGCCATCGAGAACCTGAAGAAGCTGTCGCCTGCACCACTGGGCAACAAGGACCACGCCGCGCTGATCGAAGTGGCCAACTACGAGGACGACCTGGCCAAGCTGGCCGAGTGCGACCTGATCATCGAAGCCATCGCCGAGCGCATGGACTGGAAGCACGACCTGTACAAGAAGGTCGCTCCGCACATCGGCGCCAACGCGATCTTCGCCTCGAACACCTCGGGCCTGTCGATCACCAAGCTGTCCGAAGGCTTCGACGCCGACCTGAAATCGCGCTACTGCGGCGTGCACTTCTTCAACCCGCCGCGCTATATGCACCTGGTCGAGATCATCCCGACCGAGTTCACCAAGCCGGAAATTTCCGACCAGCTGGAAGGCTTCCTGACCACCACCCTGGGCAAGGGCGTGGTCCGCGCGAAAGACACGCCTAACTTCATCGCCAACCGCGTCGGTGTGTTCGGCATCCTGGCGATCGTGCACGAAGCCGAGAAATTCGGCCTGTCGTGCGACGTGGTCGACGACCTGACCGGTTCCAAGCTGGGCCGCGCCAAGTCGGGCACCTTCCGCACCGCGGACGTGGTCGGCCTGGACACCATGGGCCATGTGATCAAGACCATGCAGGACTACCTGCCGAACGATCCGTTCGCCGCCGTCTACAAGACCCCGGCCGTGCTGGCTGGCCTGGTGGAAAAAGGCGCGCTGGGCCAGAAGACCGGCGCCGGCTTCTACAAAAAAGTGGGCAAGGAAATCCAGCGCCTGGACTTCGCCACCGGTGAATACGTGGCAGGCGGCGCCAAGGCTGCCGACATCGTCGCCCGCATCCTGAAGGAAAAAGATCCGGTCAAGAAGATGAAGGCCCTGCGCGAATCGACCAACCCACAAGGCCAGTTCCTGTGGGCGATCTTCCGCGACGCTTTCCACTACATCGCGATCCACCTGGACACCGTGGCCGACAACGCGCGCGACATCGACTTCGCCATGCGCTGGGGCTTCGGCTGGAACGTCGGCCCGTTCGAAACGTGGCAGGCGGCCGGCTGGTCGCAAGTGGCCCAGTGGGTCAAGGAAGACATCGAAGCCGGCCACGCGCTGTGCAACGCACCGCTGCCGGCCTGGGTGTTCGAAGGTCCGGTCGCTGAAAAAGGCGGCGTCCACACCGCCGAAGGTTCGTGGTCCGCAGTGTCGAAATCGTTCGTGCCGCGCTCGTCGCTGGCCGTGTACGACCGCCAGGCGTTCCGCGCGCCGGTGCTGGGCAGCGGCGCGATCGACGGCCGCACCGCCGGCACCACCGTGCATGAAGACGACGACGTGCGCCTGTGGCACTCGGGCGACGACGTGCTGGTGATCTCGCTGAAGACCAAGATGCACGTGATCAGCCCTGGCGTGATCGCCGGCTTCAAGAAGGCACTGGCCGAAGCCGAGAAGAACTTCAAGGGTCTGGTGATCTGGAGCGCGGACGCGGCCGACGGCGGCGCGTTCTCGGCCGGCGCCGACCTGCAATCGGCACTGCCTGCGTTCATGCAGGGCGGCGCCAAGGCGGTCGACCCGATCATCCGCGAACTGCAAGACACCTTCATGGCGATGAAATATTCGAACGTGCCGGTGGTGGCTGCTGTGGCTGGCCTGGCGCTGGGCGGCGGCTGCGAAATGGCGCTGCACGCGTCGAAGCGCGTGGCCTCGATCGAATCCTACATCGGCCTGGTGGAAGTGGGCGTGGGCCTGATCCCTGCCGGCGGCGGCCTGAAGGAAGCGGCAGTGCGCGCATTCAAGGAAGCCAAGGGCAACGACATCCTGCAATTCCTGAAAGCCGGCTTCACCAACGCCGCCACCGCCAACGTGTCGAAGTCGGCACTGGAAGCGCAGGCCATGGGCTACCTGAAGGAAGACGACGTGATCGTGTTCAACCCTTACGAGCTGCTGCACGTGGCCAAGGTGGAAGCGCGCGCCATGTTCGACAAGGGCTATCGTCCGCCGCTGAAGACCCCGGTGCAGGTGACCGGCCGCTACGGCTACGGCACCATCAAGGCGCAGCTGGTCAATATGCGCGACGGCGGCTTCATCTCCGCGCACGACTTCAAGCTGGGCGAGATGATCGCCGAGATCGTGTCGGGCGGCGATATCGACCAGGGTTCGTTCGTGAACGAGCAGTGGTTCCTGGACATGGAGCGTAAAGCCTTCCTGGAACTGCTGAACCATCCGAAGACCCAGGAACGCATCATGGGCATGATGCAGACCGGTAAGCCAGTCCGCAATTAATCGGTATGTCGATCCTGAAACTTGTCTTTAAAGTTCTACTGCGCGTGAGGCCGAGCATGGTGTATGACCGTATCAAGCAACAAATGATGGACACCTTGCCCTTCGTGCGCCTGCTGGGGATCAGGATCGACGAGATCGGCAGCGGCACTTCGAAAGTGTCGATGCCGGAGGACCCGAAGCTCAACAACCACCTGGGCACGCAGCACGCCGGGGCCTTGTTCACGCTGGCCGAAACGGCTTCCGGCGCGGCCATGGCTGGCGGCTTCGCGGAGCTGATCCTGGGCTTGCGGCCGGTCGCCAAGGAATCGCGCATCCAGTACCAGAAAGTAGCCAAGGGCGCCACCCGCGCCGAAGGCCGCGTCCCTGGCGATCTGGCCGCGCTGAAGGCCGAGCTGAAAGAGCAGGGCAAGGTGGCGTTCCCGGTGGAGGTCGACATCTTCGACGCCGCCGGCACGCTGGCCGCACAGGTTCAAGTGGATTGGTATTTATCCGAGAAGCGGGCGTAATCGTCCCGCTAAGTCTTCGATCAAAAATTTTCGAAAGAACAAAATGAGCAAACAAATTCAAGACGCATACATCGTCTCTGCCACCCGCACCCCGATCGGCAAGGCGCCGCGCGGCATGTTCAACAAGACCCGCCCGGACGACCTGCTGGTGCGCGTGCTGCAATCGGCCCTGGCGCAGGCGCCTGGTCTGGACCCGGCGCTTATCACCGACGCCATCATCGGCTGCTCGTTCCCGGAAGCGGAACAGGGCTTCAACATCGCCCGTCAGGCGGTGCTGCTGGCCGGCCTGCCTAAGACCATCGGCGGCGTCACCGTCAACCGCTACTGCGCATCGGGCATCACCGCGCTGGCCATGGCCGCCGACCGCATCCGCGTGGGCGAGGCCGATGCGATGATCGCCGGCGGCGTCGAGTCGATGTCGATGGTGCCGATGATGGGCCACCACCCATCGATGAACCTGAACATGTTCACCGACGACAACGTCGGCATGGCCTACGGCATGGGCCTGACCGCTGAAAAAGTGGCGACCCAATGGAAGATCTCGCGCGAAGCGCAGGACGCGTTCGCCGTGGAATCGCACCGCCGCGCCATCGCCGCGCAGCAGGCCGGTTTCTTCAAGGACGAGACCACCCCGGTCGAGATTATCACCCGCACGCCCGACCTGGCGACCGGCGAGATCAAGATCAAGACCCGCACCGTCGACACCGACGAAGGCGCGCGTGGCGATTCGACCGTGGAATCGCTGGGCAAGCTGAAGCCTGTGTTCGCGGCCAAGGGTTCGGTCACCGCCGCCAACTCGTCGCAGATGTCCGACGGCGCCGGCGCGCTGCTGGTCGTGTCGGAGAAATTCCTGCGCGAGCACAACCTGACCCCGCTGGCCAAGTTCTCGTCGTTCGCCGTCAAGGGCGTGCCGCCGGAAATCATGGGCATCGGTCCCAAGTTCGCGATTCCTGATGCGTGCAAGGCCGCCGGCATCACCCAGGACCAGCTGGACTGGATCGAACTGAACGAAGCGTTCGCTGCACAAGCGCTGGCCGTCATCGGCGACCTGGGTCTGGATCCGGCCAAGGTCAACCCGATGGGCGGCGCGATCGCCCTGGGCCACCCGCTGGGCGCGACCGGCGCGATCCGCGCCGCGACCGTGGTGCACGCACTGCGCCGCAACAACCTGAAGTACGGCATGGTGACGATGTGCGTCGGCGCCGGCATGGGTGCTGCGGGCATTATCGAACGCGTGTAAACTGAGCACGGAATCATAAAGAAGGGCGCTGCGGTTCAACCACGGCGCCCTTTAATCATTTGGAGATCACATGGATATTTTGAGCAGCAAGACCAACGGCGTGCTGACGCTGGAATTCAACCGCCCGGAGCGCAAGAACGCGATCACCTCGGCGATGTACCAGAGCATGGCCGACGCCATCAACGACGCGGAGCAGGACGCCGCCGTGCGCGCCATCCTGATCGTCGGCAAGCCGGAGATCTTCACCGCCGGTAACGACCTGGAAGACTTCATGAAGACCTCGCGTCCGGCCGACGGCTCGGGCATCGAGGAGCGTTCGGTGTACAAGTTCATGATGGCGCTGAGCGGTTCGACCAAGCCGGTGGTGGCGGCCGTGGCCGGCGCGGCGGTGGGCATCGGCACCACGCTGCTGATGCATTGCGACCTGGTCTACGCTGCCGACAACGCCAAGTTCTCGATGCCGTTCGTGCAGCTGGGCCTGTGCCCTGAGTTCGCGTCCAGCCTGCTGCTGACGCAGATCGCCGGCTACCCGCGCGCCGCCGAGAAGCTGATGCTGGGCGAAGCCTTCCTGGCGCAGGAAGCGCTGGAGATGGGTCTGGTATCGAAGATCGTTCCCGCCGCCGAATTGCGTGCCTTCGCCGAAGGCCAGGCCGCCAAGCTGGTCGCCCTGCCGGCCAGCTCGATCCGCGCCACCAAGCAGCTGATGAAGGCCGCGCGCAAAGCTCCGGTGACGGAAGCCATCGCCGCCGAAAACAAATTCTTCGGCGCCATGCTGGCCGCGCCGGAAGCCAAGGAAGCGTTCACCGCCTTCTTCGAGAAGCGCAAGCCGGATTTCACCAAGTTCTCGTAGGGCTCGATTCTGGCCCGGTGTTTTTTGTTCTTCACGGATTACCGGGCGCCTTCGGCCGGGCGGGTTAGCGGCGATTAGTATTTTTTAGTTCTGAAAATAGCGCGGAGTCGCACGAAATATCGATGGTTAGCATTGGGTAGTAGTGGTTAGCGGGTTTTAGTAAAAGCCGAAAAAATAGACCCCGCCCCGCACATGCCTGAGGCATCTGTTTCTATAGATTGATGGTCGGTTAATCGTTTACTATTCCGGTACAGCTCGATTTGACGAGTATCGGACAGGAGACGTATTGATGAAGTTCAGAGCAGGATTGGCGGCCTTGTTGTTGGCCGGGCAGGCGTTTGCCGGGGTGGCGGTTGCACCGGACGATGCGCAGTTGCGCTACACCGGGCGCATCGATTTTGCCGACCGCGCGCGGCCCATGTTGTCGTGGCCCGGCACCAGCATCGAAGGGAACTTCACCGGCGCCAGCCTGACGGTCAAGCTGGACGACCAGTTGGGCAAGAACTTCTTCAACGTCTTCATCGACGGCGACCTGGCCAGGCCGGCGGCCGTCATCGAGGCCGCGCAGGGCGGCAAGAGCTACGCGGTGGCCAGCGGCCTGGGCCCGGGCCCGCACCGCTTCCTGATCACCAAGCGCACCGAGGGCGAGGAGGGCGGCACCGTCTTCCAGGGACTGGAGCTGGCGGACGGCGGCAAGCTGCTGCCGCCGCCGGCGCCCAAGCAGCGCCGCATCGAGTTCTTCGGCGACTCCATCACCACCGGCATGGGCAACGAGTCGCCGGACGACGGGCCCGATCATCTGCTGAAGGACAAGAACAACTTCATGTCCTATTCGTCCATCACGGCGCGCGCGCTGGACGCGGAGGCGCACATCATCTCGCAAAGCGGCATCGGCGTGATGATCAGCTGGTTCCCGTTCACCATGCCGGATTTCTACGACCAGCTGAGCGCCGTCGGCAACAACGACACCCGCTGGGACTTCCGCTCGTGGACGCCGGACGTGGTGGTCATCAACCTGTTCCAGAACGACCGCTGGCTGATCGACCGCGAGCATCGCCTGTCGCCGGCGCCAGACGATGCGCAGCGCGTGCAGGCCTACCGCGGCTTCGTGCAGAAGATCCGCGCACTGTATCCGCAGGCCTACATCGTGTGCGCGCTGGGCAGCATGGACGCGGTGCAGGAAGGCTCCAAGTGGCCGGGCTACGTCCGCACGGCGGTGGACCAGCTGCGGCAGGGCGGCGACCAGCGGATCGATACCATCGTGTTCCCGTGGACCGGCTTCGGCGGCCATCCGCGCATCAAGCAGCACCAGGCCAACGCCGCGCAGCTGACCGCCTTCATCCGCCGGAAAATGGGCTGGTGAGCGCCCGATTGTGCAGATTTCGTCATCCTTTTAGCGGCGCCGCCACAAGACGGCGGCCGGCCCCGCACGTACATTAGAGGATGGCCATCCATCATGGGGTAAGCATGCATCGTCGACAGCTACTACAGGGCGCCGCCGGACTGGGACTGCTTTCGGGCTGGCCCGGCGCCGTCAGCGCGGACACGGCCGCCGCCGGTTTTCCATCCACCGCGCAGGCGCTGCCGCTGTCGTCCGTCCGCCTGCTGCCCTCGCTCTACGCCGACGCGCTGCAGGCCAACCAGGCCTACCTGCTGCGCCTGAGCGCCGACCGCTTCCTGCACAACTATCACCGCTTCGCCGGCCTGCCGACCAAGGGCGCCATCTACGGCGGCTGGGAGTCCGACACCATCGCGGGCGAGGGACTGGGCCACTATCTGTCCGCGCTGTCGCTGATGCACGCGCAAACCGGCAATGCGGCGCTGAGGCCGCGCATCGACTACATCGTGGCCGAGCTGGCGCGCGTGCAGCAGGCGCATGGCGACGGCTACGTGGCAGGCTTCATGCGCAAGCGCGCGGACGGCACGGTGGTCGATGGCAAGGAGATCTTCCCCGAGATCGTGCGCGGCGAGATCAAGTCGGCGGGCTTCGACCTGAATGGCTGCTGGGTGCCGCTGTACAACTGGCACAAGGTGTTCGCCGGCCTGTTCGACGCGCAGACCCATGCCGGCAACGCCCAGGCGCTGCCGGTGGCGCTGGGCCTGGCGGGCTATATCGACCAGGTGTTCGCCGCGCTCAGCGACGAGCAGGTGCAGCAGGTGCTGGCCTGCGAGCATGGCGGCATCAACGAAAGCTTCGCCGAACTCTATGCGCGCACCGGCGACCAGCGCTGGCTGCTGCTGGCGCGGCGGCTGTACCACACCAAGGTGCTGGCGCCGCTGACGCAGGGCCGCGACGAACTGGCCAATCTGCACGCCAACACGCAGATCCCCAAACTGATCGGCCTCGCGCGCCTGAGCGAACTGACCGGCCGCCGCAGCGACGCCGACGCCGTGGACTTCTTCTGGAGGCGCGTCACGCAGCACCACAGCTACGTCATCGGCGGCAACGGCGACCGCGAATACTTCTCCGCGCCGGACAGCATCGCCGCCCACATCACCGAGCAGACCTGCGAGGCCTGCGCCAGCTACAACATGCTGAAGATGACGCGCCATCTCTACAGCTGGGCGCCGGACGCCGCCTACTTCGACTACTACGAGCGCACCCACCTGAACCACATCCTCGCGCACCAGAACCCGCGCACCGGCATGTTCACCTACATGACGCCGCTGATGTCGGGCATGGCGCGCGAATACTCCAGCGAGGACAACGACTTCTGGTGCTGCGTCCTGTCCGGCATGGAGAGCCACGCCAAGCATGGCGATTCGATCTACTGGGAGAACGGCGACACGCTGTTCGTCAATCTCTACATCCCGTCGACGTTGGAGTGGCAGGCCGCGCGGCTGGAGCTGAACACGCGCTATCCCTACGAGGGCGAGATCGAGCTGAAGGTGCGCCGGCTGGCGGGGCCGCGCCAGTTCACGCTGGCCTTGCGCGTGCCGTCGTGGGCCGGCGGGCATACGTTGCTGGTCAACGGCAAACCGCAGACCGCCAGCAAACAAAAGGGCTACCTGCTGATACGCCGGCGCTGGCGCGCGGGCGACAGCGTGCGCCTGTCGCTGCCGCTGGCGCTGCGGCTGGAGGCGGCGGCCGGCAACGACCATGTGGTGGCGCTGCTGCGCGGCCCGATGGTGCTGGCGGCGGACCTGGGCGCGGCCGACAAGCCGTTCGGCGGACTGGCGCCGGCGCTGGTGGGCGCCGACGTGCTGGCCTCGTTCGCGGCGGCGGACAAGGACCGGGCCGTGTACCGCAGCGTGGGCAGCGGCCGCCCCGGCGACATGAAGTTCACGCCGTTCTTTTCGCAGTACGAGCGGCGCGCGGCGGTGTACTTCAACGTCTACACCGAGGCCGAATGGGCGGCGTCGGAGGTGACCTTCCGCAAGGAGGAGGCGCGCCTCAAGGACCTGGCCGCGCGCTCGGTGGATGTGATGCACCTGGGCGAGATGCAGCCGGAGCGCGACCACGACCTGCAGTCGGCGATCTCCTATCCGGTTGCCTACCGCGGCCGCAACGGCCGCGACGCCCGCACCGGCGGCTACTTCAGCTTCCGCATGAAGTGCGCCGACGGCCCGCTGCTGCTGCAGGCCAGCTACTGGGGCGAGGAAAGCAACCGCGATTTCCACATCAGCGTCGACGGCGAACGGATCGCCCGCGTCAAGCTCGATGGCGGCCATCCGGGCGTGTTTGTCGACGAGGAATATCCGGTGCCGGAGCGCATCACCCACGGCAAGGACAGCGTGCTGGTGCGCTTCGATCCGGAGCCGGGCCACAGCGCCGGGCCGGTGTTCGGCGTGCGCCTGTTCACGCAGCGCGCCGCCATGACATCCTGATCCGCGGCCGGCGCCCACTGTCGCGCACGCGAGACAAGCCCGGCTTGCACAAAAGCGAGCTGGTGCTATCCTGATTTTTTATCTTATCAATCTTATATTGCTTAAGGAGAAGAGATGAAGACACTCGCGATTGCGCTGGCCTGCCTGGCCTGTGCCGGCTCCGCCGTAGCCGATACCAATGTCGCCCTGGGCGGCGGCGTCTCCCTGACCGGCAGCGGATTCTGGGATGGCGGCAGCTGGGGTCCCGGCGCGCCGGCCCTGCCGTCGACGGTAACGGACGGCGTCTACCTGCCGGTCCAGACGCAGTGGAACCTGGGCACGGTGTTCTGGACCGGCGACTATGGCGCCGATGCTGTGACCATCACCCTCAACCAGGCCGCGCTGGTGAAGCAGCTGAACATCCAGGCCGACAACGACAACGACTACCGCATCCAGTACCGCGACCTGGCCAACGTCTGGCACGACCTGGCGGTGATGATGCCGAACCGCTCGTGGGGCATGGACAACGGCAGCACGGTGCTGGGCGCGCCGGTGGTGGCCACGGCCTTCATGATCAGCGGCGCCGCCGGCGACGGCGACAACCACTTCGCCGTGTCCGAGTTCGAAGCGATCGGCAGCGTGGTGCCGGAGCCGTCCGCCTATGCCATGCTGGGCGCCGGCCTGGCGCTGCTGGGCTGGACCGCGCGCCGCAAGCAGCGCCGTTCCTGAACCGGCATCGGCCGCGCCCTCGGCTTGCGGCAGCGAGGGCGCGCCGCGCGCGGATGTGCGGCAGCGAACGGTGGCCGCCGCGCCGATGGTTTATGTTGGGCTCATTGCTGATTTTATGCGAGTCCATCATGCACCTCCGATCCCGATTCCTGCTGGCGCTGGGTGGCGCCGCCTGCTGGTACAGCGGCGCCGCGCTGGCCGACCCGCCGGCGCGCGTGGCGCGCCTGGCCTATGTCGCCGGTCCCGTGAGCTATGCCGCCGCCGGCGCCGACGACTGGCAAACGGCCGGCATCAACCGTCCGCTGGTGGCGGGCGACCGCCTGTGGACCGCGGCCGGCGCGCGCGACGAGGTGCAGGCCGGCCCGGCCGCCGTGCGCATGGGCGGCGAGACGCTGGTCACGCTGCTCAACGCCAACGACAGCACCACCCAGCTGCAGCTGTCGCAAGGGCGGCTGAACCTGCGCGTGCGCCAGCTGCGTCCGGGCGAGGTGCTGGAGATCGACACGCCCAACCTGGCGTTCAGCATCCGCAAGCCGGGCCACTACCGGCTGCAGGTGGACGCCTCCGGCAACGCCACCGAGGTGGCGGTGATCGACGGCCAGGGCGAGGCGTATGGCGACAACACGTCCTACCTGGTCGATCCCGGCCAGGCCTATCGCTTCACCGGCACCGGCCTGCAGGATTTCAGCGTGAACCAGCTGCCGCCGGCCGACGACTTCGACCGCTGGGCGGCGCAGCGCGACCGCCGGCTGGAGCATCCGGTGGCGGCGCGCTATGTGTCGAGCGACGTGGTCGGCTACGAGGACCTGGACGACAATGGCGACTGGCGCGACGTGCCGGGCTACGGCCATGTGTGGATGCCGGCGCGGGTGGCGCCGGACTGGGCCCCGTATCGCGACGGCCACTGGGCCTGGGTCGATCCCTGGGGCTGGACCTGGGTCGACGACGCGCCCTGGGGGTTCGCGGTGTCGCACTACGGCCGCTGGGCGCAGACGCCGGCCGGCTGGGGCTGGGTGCCGGGGCCGGTGGTGCAGCGGCCGGTGTACGCGCCGGCGCTGGTGGTGTTCGTGGGCGCGGCGACGCTGATGCTGGCCGACCGCAATCCCGGCGTGGCCTGGTTCCCGCTGGGGCCGCGCGAGGTGTACCGGCCGTCGTACCGGGCCAGTCCGGCTTATGTCACCAACATCAATACCAGCAACACGGTGATCAACAAGACGCAGATCACCAACGTCTACAACAACGTCCAGATCAACAACGTCCGTTATGTGAACCGCCAGGCGGTGACGGCGATGCCGAGCGCGGCGTTCGCCCAGGCGCAGCCGGTGCGGCAGAACGCGGTGCGGGTGGCGCCGCAAGCCCTGGCGGCCGCGCGGCTGGCCGCCGCGCCGGCGGTGCCGCCGCATCCGGCGCCGCTTGGCGGGCATGCCGGCCCGCGTCCGGCGCCGGCCATCCTGGCGCGGCCGGTGGTGGCGAAGACCGCGCCCGCGGTGGCTGCTGCGCCGCCGGTGGCGCGCGGTGGCGCGCCGCTGCGGGACGCTGCGCAGGCCTCCGCGCAGTTGCGCATGGCGCACGCGGCGCGGCCGACGCTGCCGGTGCCGGCCGCACCGCCGCGCCTGGCGCAGCAGGGCGGGGCGCATGCTCCGGGGCCGGCCACGCAGCCAGCGCCGCCGGTCATGCCGCTGACGGCGCGGCCCGCGAATCCGGCGCAGATCCCTCCGCAGGCCGCCTTGCATCCGCAACCGAGGCCGCAGCTACAGCCACAGCCACAGCCTCCACGGCCTGAGGCGCAGCCGCCTGCCGCGCAGCATGGGCCGATGGAAGCGCGTCCTGCGCCGCATCCGCAGGCCGAGGCTCGTTCGCAGCCGGCAGCGCCGCCGCAAGCGCTGGTCCATCCGCAACCGGCGCCACACCCGCAAGCCGAGGCTCGTCCGCAGCCGGCGCCGCATCCGCAGGCCGAGGCTCGTTCGCAGCCGGCAGCGCCGCCGCAAGCGCAAGCCCATCCGCAACCGGCGCCACGTCCGCAGGTGGAGGCTCGTCCGCAGCCGGCGCCGCACCCGCAGGCCGAGGCCCGGCCACAGCCTGCGCCGCCGCCGCAAGCGCAAGTCCATCCGCAACCGGCGCCGCATCCGCAGGCCGAGGCGCATGCGCCGCCGCAAGCGCAGCCCAAAGCGCCGCCGCATCGCGAGGCCGCGCGCCACGATCCGAACCAGGAAGGCAAACGCGAATAGCCGCCCCCGGCGCGGCGCCTACGACACGCCGTAGCGGCTGCGGATTTCCGCCAGCACGCCTTGCCTCTCCAGGCGCTCGATGGCGCCGTTGAGCAGGTCGAGCTCGGCCTGGGTCGTGCTGTGCTTGTTGAGCATCAGATGCACCGGCGCGCGCAACACCGTGAACGGCAGCGGCGCGATGGCGATGCCCTGTTCCCGCGCCTCGTGGCGCAGGGCGGCGGTGTCGCCGAGGATCAGCTCGGCCCGCCCGGCGTCCAGCATGCGCAAGCCTTGCTGGAAGCTGTGGAAGGTGCTCAGCAGGCCCGCTTCGAGCAGCTGCGGCTGCACCCGCGCGTAGGCCGCGCCATACCAGCCCAGCTTGGGCGCCAGCAGCGACAGTTTTTTTCCGGCCAGCGCATCGACGCTGCGCACGCCGCGGTAGCGCGCCAGGTTGGCGGCGCGGGTGAACACGCTCACCGATTCATAACGGTAGGCCAGGCTGAAGCGCGCGTACTTGCGCCGCTCGGCGGTGTCGGACGCGGCCAGCAGCAAGTCCAGCCCGCCCTGTTCGAATTCGCGCTGGCGGCGCGCGGTCGGCAGCTCGGGCATCAGTTGCAGCACACAGCCGGCCTCCTTGAAGATCGCCTGCGTCAGCTCCAGGTCCAGCCCGGACGGCGGGCCGTTGGGCCTGGTGTACACATAGGGCGGCCATTGTTCCAGCGCCATCTTCATCTGGCATGGCGCGGCCCCCGCCGGCAACGCGGAGGCGACCATGAACGCCATGACGGAACCGATGCAACGCGCTTGCATGGCGTAACCCTTTCTAGTTCTATGGCTACAATTTGCCAGATGCAACGGGAATGTCAAGCCCGCTTCCGCGCCGGCGCGCTATTGTGCGCCGCTGTACGGCACAGTTGCTACACTCTGGCTTTCTGCATCTGGAATCTTTATGCCGGCGCAATCTTTCCCCGCCCTGTCCCCCGTCATGTGCGAACCCGCCTGGCGCTTCATCGGCGCCGGCACGCCGATGCGCGACATGGTGCGGCGCCACGCATGGGAACACACGCCGCTGGGCGCGGTGGCCGACTGGCCGGCCTCGCTGCGCACCGCGGTCGGCCTGGTGCTGCACGCGGCCCAGCCGATGTTCCTGTGGTGGGGCGAGCAGCTGGCGCAAATCTACAACGACGCCGCCGTGCCGTGTTTCGGCGAGGGCCGCCATCCGGCCGCGCTGGGCCAGGCCGGGCCGGCGTGCTGGCAGGAGCACTGGGCCGCGATCGGCCCGCAGATCGAGCGCGTGCTGGGCGGCGGCGAGCCGCAATGGCATGCCGACCATCTGCTGCCGGTGTGGCGCAACGGCCGCATCGAAGACGTCTACTGGAGCTACGCCTACACCCCGGTGTTCGACGACCACGACCGCGTGGGCGGAGTGCTGGCCGTGTGCACCGAGACCACCGCCCAGGTGCTGGCCGCGCGCCGCCGCCAGGCGCTGGACCGGCTGGCGCGCAGCCTGCTGGACTGCGGCGACGCGTCGCAGGTGGCCGACTGCCTGGCGCTGTGGGCGGCCGACCATCCGCACGACCTGGCCGGGGTGCGGATGCAGCGCGGCGCGGCGGCGGACCTGGCCGGCGCCGACGGCGGCCAGGTCGTCATCCACGGCGCCGAGCTGCAACTGTGCGCCGAGCTGGCGCTGGCGTTCCGCCTGTCGCCGCGCCTGCCGCTGGACCACGCCTACCGCCAGTTCCTGGAACAGATCACCGGCGCCGTGTGCGCCGCGCTGAGCCGGCTCGAAAGCGACCGCGCGCTGGCGCTGGCGATGGCCGAAAGCGCACGCCTGAACGTCGACCTCCACCTGTCGGCGCGCATCAAGGATGAATTCCTGGCGCTGCTGGGGCACGAGCTGCGCAATCCGCTGGCGCCCATCGTCACCGCGCTCAAGCTGATGAAGCTGCGCGGCGCCGACACCGGCCAGGAGCAGGCCGTGATCGAGCGCCAGGTCGAGCACCTGGTGCGGCTGGTCGACGATCTGCTCGACGTCTCGCGCATCGCCAGCGGCAGGGTGGAGCTGCGCAAGCAATCGGTGCTGCTGTCGGACGTGATCTACCGGGCGGTCGACATGGCCAGCCCCCTGCTGGAGCAAAAGCGCCACCACCTGCTGGTCGAGGTGCCGGCCGTGCGCTGGCATGGCGATCCGGCGCGGCTGGCGCAGGTGGTGTCCAATCTGCTGAGCAACGCGGCGCGCTACACGCCGGCCGGCGGCCACATCACGCTCAACACCCGGCTGCAGCAGCAGGCCATCCAGATCCAGGTGACGGACGACGGCTGCGGCATCGGGCCGGCCCTGCTGCCGCATGTCTTCGACCTGTTCGTGCAGGGCAAGCGCCAGCTGGACCGCGCCCGGGGTGGGCTGGGCATCGGGCTGGCGCTGGTGCGCAACCTGGTGCAGATGCACGGCGGCACGGTCAGCGCCCACAGCGACGGCGAAGGACGCGGCAGCACCTTCACCGTCACGCTGCCGGACGCGCTGGCGGCCGATGCCGCCGGGGCGGCCGAGGCGGCCGCAGCGCAGCGCGCCGGCGCCAGCGTGCTGGTGGTGGACGACAACCGGGACGCCGCCGACGCGCTCAGCGAGCTGCTGGGCGTGCTGGATTACCGCGCCGCCGTGGCCTACGATCCGGCCGAGGCCATCGCCGCCGCCGCCGCCGCCATGCCGCAGGTGGCCATCCTCGACATCGGCCTGCCGGGCATGGACGGCTACGAGCTGGCCGCCCACCTGCGCCGCCTGCCCGGCGGCGCCGGCGTCAAGCTGGTCGCGCTGTCGGGCTACGGCCAGCCGCGCGACAAGGCGCGCAGCCGCCAGGCCGGCTTCGCCGCCCATCTGGTCAAGCCGCTCGATCTGGCCGAGCTGCAAGCCGTGTTACAGATGGATGCCGGTGTAAAGTTATCATAAATAGTTATGTTTTTCTCAAACCAGCCATTAAAATAGCCGCGTGGAAACTTTTTATCCGGGAGCGCGGTGGAACTGGTTTATAAGAACGAAAGTGCCTTGTTCGGCATCATGCTGGCGGTGGCGCTGCTGATCTGGGCCGCGCTGCTGCTGGCCATCCGGGGCCTGGCGCTGGCCTATCTGCTGCTGCTCCTGCTGTCCTGGTGCCTGGCGCAAGCGTCGCTGGCGTCCCGGCTGCGCGGCACGGCGGTGCGCATCACGCCGCGGCAGTTTCCCGACCTGCACCAGCGCGTCGAGCTGTGCCGCCAGCGGCTGGCGCTGGACGCCGCGCCGGAAGCCTATCTGCTGCGGGCGGGCGGGCGCTTTAACAGCTGCGCCACCCGCTTCCTCGGCGCCGACATCATCGTGCTGGACGCCGACCTGGTCGAGGCGCTGGCGGCGCAGCCGGACGCGATCAATTTTCACATCGGCCATGAGCTCGGCCATATCAAGCGGCGCCACCTGCGCTGGTCGGCGCTGCTGGCGCCGGCCGCGCTGATGCCGCTGCTGGGCGCGGCGTATGCGCGCGCCCGCGAGTACACCTGCGACCGCCACGGCTTCCACGCCTGCGACGACCTCCAGAGCGCCCAGCACGGACTGGCCGCGCTGGCGGCCGGCGGCCAGCGCTGGCGCCAGATGAACACGGCGGCGTATGCCGACCAGGCGCGCGCCGCGTCCGGATTCTGGATGTCGTTCCACGAGCTGGTGGGCGACCGGCCGTGGCTGGTCAAGCGCATGGCGGCGGTCAGGGCGCTGGCGGCCGGCCACGAGGCCAACCCGCCGGCCCGCCACGGCCTGGCCTATGCGCTGGCGCTGTGCGTGCCGCGCCTGGGCGGCGGCGGCCTCGGTTCGCTGGTCGCCGTGGCGGCGCTGGTCGGCATGCTGGCGGCGGTGGCGCTGCCGGCCTACAACGACTACCTGGCGCGCGCCCGCATGGCCCAGGCGGCCGGCGTCGGCCAGGACGCGGCGGCGGCGGTCGAGCGCTACATCTACGCCAACGGCCGCAGCCCGGTCACGCTGGCGCAGGCCGGCTATGCGATGGACGATCCCAGCCACGTGGTGCAGGAGATCACCGTCGATCCGGGCAACGGCGTGGTGCGCGTGTTCCCGTCCGACCCCGGCTATCGCGGCAAGGCTATTGCGTTCACGCCCAGGCTGGACGAGAATAAGCGCGTTGCCTGGCACTGCGGCAGCGAAGACATCCCCGCCCGCGTGCTGCCGGCGGACTGCCGCAACTAGCACCACCAAGCGCCGGACTGGAAGCCCCTGTTGACCTCATCCCTTGAAATCGCCGCCAACGCCGTCATGACGGTCTCCATCGTCCTGGCCGGACGCAACAACGTGCATTCGTGGTGGCTGGGCGTGCTGGGCTGCGCGATGTTCGCCGCGCTGTTCTACAGCGTCAAGCTGTACGCCGACGTGGCGCTGCAGCTGTTCTTCATCGTCACCTGTCTGATCGGCTGGCTGCGCTGGCTGCGCGGCGACGCCGGCGGCGCGCTGCCGATCAGCCGCGCCAGGCTGGGCGCGCTGGGCTGGATGGTCGGGGTCGGCGCCGCGGCCACCGTCGGCTACGGGCTGATGCTGCAGGCCTACACCAACGCCTACGCGCCCTTCATCGATTCGGCGGTGCTGATGTTCAGCATCGTGGCCCAGCTGCTGCTGATGGGGCGGCGCCTCGACACCTGGCCGTTCTGGCTGCTGGTCAACACCATCTCGGTGCCGCTGTACGCCAGCCGCGGCCTGCGCCTGACCGCCTTGCTGTACGCGGCCTACTGGGTCAACGCGCTGGTGTCGTGGTTTTTCTGGCAGCGCCAGATGCGCCGGGCCGGCGAGCCCGCCACCCTGCATGCAATGAAAGGGTGACATTCACCGGCACCCGATCTATGATGATATTTCCATAAGGAATGACCTGAGGAGATACCATGCAATGGTTTTATGATTTAAGAATCGGCAAGAAGCTGATCGTATCGTTTGGTGTGGTGATCGCGCTGACCTGCGTGCTGGGCGTGTTCACGCTCAGCCAGCTGGCGCGGGTGAACCAGGCGTCGACCGACATCGCCACCAACTGGCTGCCGGCGGTGCGCTACCTGGGGCAGATGCAGGCCTCGCTGTCGCGCTACCGCATCTCCGAGGCCACCCACATCCTGCTGGCCGAAGACGCTGAAATGGTCGCCACCGAGAAGTCGATGGCGACCCGCCTGGACACCCTGCGCAAACAGCAGGCGTCGTACGCGGCGCTGGTGTCCGAGCCGGACGAGAAGCGCATCTACGCCGAGCTGCAGAAGTCGCTCGACGATTACCTGGCCACCAGCAACAAGCTGGCGGCGCTGTCGCGCGAGGGCAAGAAGGACGAGGCGCGCGCGCTGTTCCGCGCCGGCTCCAACAAGCTGTTCCGGCAGGTCAACGAGCAGCTCGACGCGCTGGTCAAGATCAACGACGACGGCAGCGCCGCCGCCGACAAGTCGGCCTCCGACACCTATGCGATGTCGCGCAAGATGGTGCTGGGCACGCTGGCGCTGCTGATCGTGGTCAGCGGCGTGCTGGCGACCATGGTGGCGCGCATCGTGGCCGGGCCGCTGGAGGAGGCGGTGGGCATCGCCCGCCGCGTGGCCGAGGGCGACCTGACCGGCCACATCGTCAGCCACGGCAAGGACGAGACGGGCCAGCTGATGCATTCGCTCAAGGCCATGAACGACAGCCTGCTGCGGGTGGTGGGCGAGGTGCGCGGCGGCACCGACACCATCGCCACGGCGTCGGCGCAGATCGCCAGCGGCAACCTGGACCTGTCGGCCCGCACCGAGGGCCAGGCCAGCTCGCTGGAGCAGACCGCGTCGGCGATGGAGGAGCTGACCTCGACCGTCAAGCAGAACGCCGACAACGCGCGCCAGGCCAACCAGCTGGCGCAGTCGGCGTCCGGCACGGCGGCCGACGGCGGCAAGGTGGTGGGCGAGGTGATCGCCACCATGGAATCGATCAGCGCCTCGTCGCGCAAGATCGTCGACATCATCTCCGTCATCGACGGCATCGCCTTCCAGACCAACATCCTGGCGCTGAACGCGGCGGTGGAGGCGGCGCGCGCGGGCGAGCAGGGCCGCGGCTTCGCGGTGGTGGCGTCCGAGGTGCGCAACCTGGCCCAGCGCAGCGCGGCGGCGGCCAGGGAGATCAAGGGCCTGATCGACGATTCGGTGCAGCAGGTCGACAACGGCACGGCGCTGGTGCAGCAGGCCGGCAGCACGATGGAGCAGGTGGTGGCCAGCGTGCGCCGGGTCAGCGACGTGGTGGCGGAGATCTCCGCCGCCAGCAGCGAGCAGAGCACCGGCATCGAGGAGGTCAACCAGGCCATCGTGCAGATGGACGAGGTGACCCAGCAGAACGCCGCGCTGGTCGAGCAGGCCGCCGCCGCGGCCGGTTCGCTGCAGGACCAGGCCGCCAAGCTGGCCGGCGTGGTGGCGGTATTCCGCCTGCGCTGACGGGCGCCCGCCTCGCCCGACCACGCCGCCGGCCTCAGCCGTGCGGCGTTTTTTTATGCTGGATCGACAGCCGGAAGGCGCTCGGCGTCACGCCCAGGCGCTCGCGGAAGGCGGTGGCGAAATTGCCGGCGTTGTTAAAGCCTATCATCAGGGCGATGTCCTGCACGTCGATGTCGGTGTCGCGCAGCAGCTCCTCGCCGCGCCGGATGCGCGCCTCGCGGATGTAGGCGAACACCGTCATGCCGGTGTGCTCGCGGAACACCTGCGACAGCTTCTCGCGGTAGGTGCCGACGCTGCGGGCGATCTCGGCCAGGCCGGGCAGCGAGGCCAGGTTGTCGGCGATCAGGCGCCTGGCGGCGTTGACCAGCACCGCGTCGGGATCGGCCTCGGCCGGACGGCCCAGGGCCGGCGCCGGCGCGGCGGCCGGGGCCGCGCGCTGGCGGCTGGCGCGCCGGGCCAGCTTCAGGTGGACCTGGATGCGCGCCGCCAGCTCGCCCGGCGAAAACGGCTTGGCGACGAAATCCACGCCGCCGATCGACAGGCCCATGATGCGCTCCTCGTCGGCGTCGGCGCCGCTGAGGAAGATGATGGGGATGTCCTCGGTGACGGGATTGGCCTTGAGCAGGCGGCAGGCGGTGTAGCCGTCCATATTGGGCATGCGCACGTCGAGCAGGATCAGGTCGGGATGCTGGGCCAGCGCCAGCTGGTAGCCTTGCAGGCCGTTGACGGCCACCGACACCTTGTACGGCAGTTCGCTCAGCAGGTCGACCAGCATGCGCTGTTCGAACGCGGAGTCGTCCACGATCAAGATGCTCTGTTGTGTGTCGCTGGCAGTCATGGTCCCACCTTCGATACCGGGTTGATAAGGTTTTATCACGCCTGTGAGCATTATGCCTATCTTTTAAAAATTTTTAATAGATTTAGCCGCCGCCGCGACACAGGCGGCGGTACGGGATTGGTCCGTCCGGCTTGCAAGGCTGTTGCATATTTTTCCTATGTTCACAATTTTTTTAATAGATTTCTACGCAATCAAAACTGTAGTCTCCTATAGCAAAAGCACATGTTTCTTGGATAGATAATAATGAATTCAGCCGTGACGCGGGTGCAGCAAGTCCGCTCTGATGTGCTAACCCTGGAACCGAGGAGTCGAAAAATGAAACATACCGATTTTGGCCGTATGCCTTGCCCTATCGCCCGCAGCCTGGGGAAGGTGGGGGAGTGGTGGAGTATCTTGATCCTGCGCGATGCGTTCTACGGCCTGTCGCGGTTTGACGAATTTGAAAAGAGCCTGAAGATCGCCCCCAATATGCTGACCCGCCGCCTGGCCGGCCTGGTCGAAGGGGGCTTGATGGAGCGCCGCCAGTACAGCGCCCGTCCGCCGCGCTACGAGTACGTGCTGACCAAGTCCGGCCGCGCCTTCAAGCCGGTGCTGCTGGCCTTCATCGCCTGGGGCAACGACCACCTGGCACCGGAGGGCGCCAGCCTGCTGGTGGTCAGCCGCGAGACCGGCAAGCCGGCCGACCAGGTGCTGGTCGACGCCAACAGCGGCCTGGCCATCAACGACGAGGACTATATGTTCGCGCCCGGCCCCGCCGCCACCGACGTCATGCGCACGCGCCTGATCGAGATCAGCAAGCACGCTTCGTAAGCGTTCACTGCGCCGGTTCCAGCTGGGCATAGACGGCGCTGGACAAGGTGGCCAGCGCCGCCTTGTCCAGGTTGCCGGACAGGGCGTAGCCGAAGCGCCCGTCTATCCAGTAAAACACCCCCACCTGCCCCTCCTGCGCGAAACGGAAGCCGGTTTCCTGGTTGTGGGTCTGTTCGGTCGACACGTACAGCGTCAGGCGCGCGCCGGCGCCGTCGCGGTACATGAACTGCGCCACCGGCCCGCTCTGGCCGGGCAGCAGCCTGCCCCCCTCCAGCGCGTAGCCCAGCGCCGCCAGCTGCGGCGGCTTCAGTTGCGCCCCCAGCCGTTTCGACAGCCAGGCCACCAGGTGCGCCTGCTGGTCGGCGCCCACCTCGACCGGGTGGCGGATCTCCGGCGTGTAGACCACGTGCGCCAGCGCGGCGCGGCGCGGCAGCGCGGCCAGGCCGGCGTTGGCGCCCAGGGCGCCGTCGTCGCCGGCGGCGCCGCGCAGCAGCCAGCCGGCGCCGCCGGCGGCCACGCTCAGCGCCAGCATGGCGGTCGCGCGCAGCGCCGGCGGCCAGGCCGGGCCGGGGCCCGGGGCCAGCCAGCCGCGCCAGCCTTGGCGCTGGACGGGCGGCGTCATGCGCGCGGTCAGGGCCGGCGGCACCGGCTGCTCCAGCACCGGCTGGTACAGCGCGCGCAGCGCGGCGCCGTGCTCGCGGTAGGCTTGCAGCCGCGCCGCGTCGGCCGGATGCCGGGCCAGGTGGTCGTCGACCGCGCCGCGCC
The DNA here is from genome assembly GCF_059422325.1 of Duganella sp. GW821-FHT01E12. Lineage (NCBI taxonomy): Bacteria > Pseudomonadati > Pseudomonadota > Betaproteobacteria > Burkholderiales > Oxalobacteraceae > Duganella > Duganella sp. GW821-FHT01E12. The sequence continues at coordinate 1,064,365 of NZ_JBWKWR010000001.1, forward strand.
GTTCGGGCGGCAGGCGGCCGTCGACCCAGGCTTGCAGTTCGGCTTCGGTAACAGGGCGATTCATTTGACGACCTTCAGCGTGGAGGGCAGGGGCTGGCCCTGCAGGATCAGGCGCAGCCGCTCGCGGGCGCGGGACAGGCGCGACATCACCGTGCCGAGCGGAATATCGAGGGCGGCCGCCACCTCGTCGTAGCGCATCTCTTCCAGCGCCACCATCAGCAGCACCTCGCGCTGTTCCGGCGGCAGCTGTCGCAGCGCCTTGTCCATGTCGCGCAGGGCCAGGCCGTGCGAGGTGGTGTCGGCCATGGCCGGCGCCAGCGCGTCGTCCAGCGGCTCGGTGGCCAGCGCCGGCCGGCGCTGCTGGTCCGCGTGCAGATTGTGCATGATGCCGAACAGCCAGGCGCGCATGTCGCTGCCGCGCCGCCAGCTGGCCAGCCTGTCCCAGCCGCGCTCGACGGTGTCCTGCACCAGGTCGTCGGCGTCGGCGCGGCCGCCCAGCAGCGCCCGCGCATAGCGGCGCAGGCGCGGGATGCAGGCGATCAGGCGGTCGCGCTCGTCTTGCATGGGCGGCGCTTAGTCCTTGACCACGTGCCAGATGTCCTTGAAGTTGTCGCCGTTGCGGTCGCCCGGCTTGGCGTCCTTCTTGAACAGGTACAGCGGCTTGCCCTTGTAGGCCAGCTGCTTGGCGCCGTCCTCGCGGGTGATCACGGAATACGGCGGGGCCACGCTGGTGGACGGCGCCACGGCCGGCCAGTTCTCGCTGCACGGGCCGTTGCAGGCGCTGGTGCCGCCGCCGGCCGCGTCCTTGTCGAAGGTGTACACGGTCATGCCGGCCGAGTTGACCAGGATGCCGTCTTTTTTCATGACGGTGTCGGCGTGGGCGGCGCCGGCCAGCAGCGCGGCGGCGACGAGGGTGGACAGGCGGATGGCGATCTTCATGGCATGGGTCCTTTACGGTTGGGTGGAACGGCGGCGCAAAGCGGCGCTGTCATTGCGTATACGTAAGGTACGACCGGATTATTCCCTCGACCGTAAAATAAATTTCCGATCGGCGAACCTTGCCATCCTACGCCCAAACCGCGAGCCACGGCTGTCGGCACGCCGCAACATTTCTCTGGGTTAAAATAATTTCCACTGGGAACTAAAATCCCTTTGATTTCAGGGACTTAAAAAGGGCTGGCAGGGCAGTCCGTAAACTGTGGAATAATGCTGTAACAGCGCCTACATGCGCTAAGGCAATGGCGCCTGCCGCTCCGACCGGGAGCGGGTAGCACACAGTAAAGGGAAGTTATTTGGTGAATATGTTTGCGCACGATGTGGAGCTGGCGCGCTGGCAGGCGGAGTTGTCTGAAGCGCAAGGCTCGTCGCGTCTGCCCCTGTTGTCGGCGCTGGCCTGGCATCTGCGCCAGCGCGACCCGTCGCGTGCGCAAATCCTGGCCGCCGAGCTCGCGCCGCTGCTGGCCGTGCTGCCCGAGGCCGAGGCCGCGCTGCAGCGCGCCCGCCTGCTGCTGATCGGCGCCGAGGCCGAATGGCTGAACGGCCGGCTCGATCCCGCCCAATACCAGGCCGAACAAGCCCTGCAGCTGTTGGAGCAGGCCGCCGCGCTGCCGGCCAGGGCCAACCGCGTGCGCGCCGACGCCTGCTGGGTGCTGGCCTGGGTGTCCAACGACCGCGGCAGCAGCAGCGCCGGCGACCGCTGGCTGGAGCAGGCCGCGCTGGCCGCCCGCGCCGCCGGCGACCCGGTGCGCATCGACGTCATCGACGCCGCCTCCGGCATCTGCGACACCTTTTGCGACTGGAAGGCCGCGCAGCAGCGCTGGAGCGGGCGCTTCGGCACCGACCTGAGCGACGTCCCGCCGGTCGCGGCCGGCTGGATCAGCGACTTCTTCGGCACCTGCGCCTTCCAGCGCAGCGACTACGGCCGCGCCATCGGCCACCTCATGCTCAGCTACGAAACCGCGCTGGCGACCGGGCAGATACGGCGCGCCATCATCGTCGCCACCAACATCGGCAACGGCTTCACCAGCCTGAACGCGCACGAGGCGGCGCTGGACTGGATGCAGCGCGGCCTGGATCTGGCGCGCCCCACCGGCTGGCCGCTGAGCATCGGCATGTGCCTGATGCAGACGGCCGAAACGCTGCGCCAGCTGGGCCAGCGCGAGGCGGCGCAGACGCTGCTGCGCGAGGCGCTCCACACCTTGGCGCCCTTGTCCGGCTCGCGCGCCTACGCGGTGGCGCTGGAATACCAGGGCGACCTGGCGCTGGACCTGGGCAACCACGCGGCCGCGCTGGAGAGCTTCACCCGCCTGGCCTCGCGCGGCGACGCGCTGGGCCAGACCGACTTCCGCAGCAGCGCGCGGCGCGGCCAGGCGCACGCGCTGTCGCACCTGGCGCGGCCCGAGGAGGCGCTGGCCGCCGCGCAGGGCGCGCTGGCGCTGGCGCGCGAACACGCCGACGCCTCCAGCCAGATCGCCGCGCTCAATGTGCTGGCCGACATCCACGCGCGCCACCGGCTGCCGCCGCCGGCCGACATGAAGGCGGCCAATCCGGTGCTGCACTACCTGCAGCTGGCGCTGGAGATCGCCGCCACCATCGAGGGCTACACCGTGCCCGGTGCGCTGCTCGACGCCACCGCGCGCGAGTACGCGGCCATCGGCGACCACGCGCGCGCCTACGCGATCGCGCTGCAGGCCAGCGCCGCGCGCGACCAAACCCACAGCCAGCAGGCCACCAACCGCGCCATCGCGATGCAGGTGCAGTACCAGACCGAGCGCGCGCAGACCGAGGGCGAGCACCACCGCCAGCTGGCCGCCGCCGAGGCCCAGCGCGCCGAGGTGCTGCAGCAGACCAGCGCCACGCTGGAGCACCTGAGCGCCATCGGCCAGGAGATCACCGCCCACCTGGACGCGGCGGCGGTGTTCCGCGCGCTGGACCGCCACGTGCACGGCCTGCTCGACGCCACGCACTTCTCGGTGTTCCTGCTGGAGCCGGGCGGCGAGTGGCTGGCCTGCGCCTTCGGCGTGGAGGCCGGCAATCCGGTGCCGCCGGTGCGGGTGCCGCTGTCGGACCCGAACGCCAACTCGGCGCGCTGCGTGCGCGAGCGGCGCGAGATCCTGCTCGAACTGGGCGAGGCCGACCTCACGCCCAACCTGATCCCCGGCACGCTGCCGACCCTGAGCCTGATCTTCGCGCCGCTGCGCGTGGGCGAGCGCGTGCTGGGCGTGATGACGGTGCAGTCGCTGCACGAACGCGCCTACGGCGAGCGCGAACGGCTGATCTTCCGCACGCTGTGCGCCTACGGCGCGATCGCGCTCGACAACGCCAGCGCCTACCGCCAGGTGGCGGCCACGCTCAAGACCCTGAGCGCGACCCAGGAGCAGCTGCTGGAAAAGAACCTGGAACTGGAGCAGGCCTACAAGGCGCTGGAGGAGGTCAGCCTGACCGACCAGCTGACCGGCCTGCGCAACCGCCGCTTCTTCCTGCAGAACGTCGACGCCGACGTGGCCATGAGCCTGCGCGGCTACGACACCTGCCAGCATCGCGAGCTGACCGAGTGCGACCTGCTGGCGCCCAACGACCTGGTGTTCTTCATGGTCGACCTGGACCACTTCAAGGAGGTCAACGACCGTTACGGCCATGCGGCCGGCGATTCCATCCTGGTGCAGATGCAGGAGCGCCTGCGCGAAGTGTTCCGCGAATCGGACTATGTGATCCGCTGGGGCGGCGAGGAATTCCTGGTGCTGGCGCGCGCCACGCACCGCGACGAGGCCCATGTGGTGGCCGAGCGCATGCGCCGCGCCGTGGCCGACCGCGATTTCCTGCTGCCGGATGGCGCGCGCCTGTCCAAGACCTGTTCGATCGGGTTTGCCTGCTTCCCCTTCCTGACGGAGCAACCGCGCTTGCTGTCATGGTCGCAGGTGGTGGAGCTGGCCGACCAGGGGCTGTACATCGCCAAGCGCTCCGGCCGCAATGCCTGGGCGGCGCTGTACAGCACCGCCGCCACGCGCCCGGACGGCATCTTCCCGCGCCTGATGCAGCAGCTGGACCAGGCGGTGGCGGACGGCGAGGTGCGGCTGGTCAGCAATCTGACCGGGCCGCTGGTGCTGGGCGGCGAGCGCCGCCGCGTGGGCCTGTCCAGCGACCTCGAAACCTAGACCGCTTCGACCACCACCTCGCAGTTGAGCGTATTGGCGATGTAGCACTTGTCGTGCGCCTCGTGGTGGATGGCTTCCAGCTCGTCGGCGCCCGGCGGCGCGGTGCCGGCGAAGGCGATCACCGGCCGCAGCGCGATGCGCGTCATCGCCATTTTCCCCGCTGCGTTCTTGCCCATCTGGCCGACGGCGTGGTCGCGATAACTGTCGACCGTGTGCCCCCGCTTGGCGGCGATCGACAGGAAGAACAGCATGTGGCAGCTGGAGGTGGCGGCCACCAGCGCCTCCTCGGGATCGACGGCGGCGGCGTCCGACATCGGCAGCGGCACCGACAGCGGCGACGACGAGGCGGGCACGGTGGCGCCGCCGTCGAACTGCCATGCGTGGGCGCGGCTGTAGCGCTGCCCCAGAAAGTCCTGCCCGTTGCGGTTCCATTCAATCTTCGCTTCGAATTGCATGCCAAGCTCCGTCGAGGTGAGGGGCCCATATGATAGCCCACCGCTTGCTATACTGTCGGCTTCTCCCCGATCTCACTCCGCCATGACCAAGACGCGCTGCAGCTGGGCCAATCCCGCCAATCCACTCTACCTCGAATACCACGACAAGGAATGGGGCGTGCCTTGCCACGACGAGCGCCGTCTGTTCGAGATGCTGAACCTGGAGGGCGCGCAGGCTGGCTTGAGCTGGGAGACGATCCTCAACAAGCGCGAGAACTACCGCGCCGCCTTCGACCAGTGGGACGCGGAGAAGATCGCCGCCTACGACGCCGACAAGGTGGCCGCGCTGCTGGCCGATGCCGGCATCGTGCGCAACCGCCTGAAGGTGGCGGCGGCCATCACCAACGCGCAGGCCTACCTGCGCCTGCGCGCCAGCGGCACCACGCTGGACCAGTGGCTGTGGGCCTACGTCGGCGGCAAGCCGCTCGATGCCGCCGAGGGGCCGCGTCCGGCCAAGACCGGGCTGTCGGATCGCATTTCCAAGGACCTGGCCAAGCTGGGTTTCAAGTTCGTCGGCTCGACCATCATCTACGCCTACATGCAGGGCATCGGCATGGTGAACGACCATGCGCCGGACTGCTTCTGCCGGGCGCGCAAGCGATGACGCGGCGCGTGGTGCTGGACACCGATTTCGGCCACGGCGAACGCTTCATGGCCGAGTGGCGCGCCTTGCCGCCGCTGGGCGTGCTGCACTACCTGGCGGTGACGCCGCGCGTCCCCAGCGCTGACATCATCGCCGACCCGCAGCTGCGCGCCCTGTGGCCGCTGGACGTGCCGGGCTTCCACCGCATCCTGCTCGACGACGGCCGCGTCACGCTGGACCTGCTGGCCGGCGCGCTGGACGCCGTGCTGCCGCAGATCGCCGCGCGGGTCGATGCCTTCCATGTCGCCGCGTCGTTCCCCGCAGCGCATGCGCGCGGGCTGGCGAAATTGGCCGTGCTGGGCGCCACCCTGCACGCGCAGGCGCCGGACGAGGAACTGGCGTGGGCGCTGACGGCGGCAGGTTTCGCCTGCAAGGCCATCGACGCCACGCGCGACATCAACGCGGTCTACCAAAGCCGCAAGCCGCAAGCCGCGCCGCCAGCGGAACCGGTGCGCCGCGCGATCGTGATCGGCGCCGGCGTGGCCGGATCGGCGGCCAGCCAACGCCTGTGCGCCAGCGGCTGGGAGGTCACGCTGATCGAACGCCACGCGGCGCCGGCGCAGGAGGCGTCCGGCAACCTGGCCGGCATCTTCATGCCGCTGCTGTCGAAGGACGACAACATCCCCACGCGCCTGAGCCGCGCCGCCTACACCTTCGCGCTGCGCGAGTGGCGGCGGCTGGGCGGTGTGGGCCGCGTGTTCGACGGCGCCAGCTGCGGCGTGCTGCAACTGGCGCGCGACGCCGAGCACGCGACGGTGCAGCGGGACGTGGTGGCGGCATGGGGCTATCCCGACGAATACGTGCGCTGGCTGGACGCCGCAGCCGCCGGCGAACTGCTGGGCGGCGCCACGCCGCACGGCGGCTGGCTGTTCGGGCAGGGCGGCTGGGCGCGTCCCGCGTCGCTGTGCGCGGCGATGCTGGACGCGTGCGGCGAGCGCCTGCGGCGCGTGTTCACCACTGAGGCGCTGGAGCTGCGGCGCGTGGACGGCGAATGGCAGGTGCGCGGCGGCGACGGCGCCTTGATCGCGCAGGCGCCCACGGTGGTGCTGGCCAACGGCACCAGCGCCGTCAACATCGCGCAGGCGGCGGAACTGCCGCTGACCCGGTTGCGCGGCCAGGTCACGCACCTGCCGGTGCCGGATGCCACCCGCGCCGCCGCCGCGCCGGCGCCGTCGATGTCCAATGCTGCCAGCGCCACGCCCGCACCCGCGCCGATGCCGCCGGTGCTGCCGCTGGTGGTCTGCCGCGAGGCCTATGTCACACCGCCGTCCGGCGGCATCGTCTGCGCCGGCGCCACCTACGACAACGACGACGACCCCGAACTGCGCGCCGACAGCCAGCTGGAAAACCTGACCCGCCTCGCCGAGATCGTGCCCGGCGAGGCCGTCGCCGCGCTGGCCGCCACCGCGCCGCTGGCGGGACGGGTAGGCTTCCGCTGCGCCGCGCCGGATCGCCTGCCGCTGGCGGGCGCCTTGCCCGACTATCCGTCCGCCGGCCGGCTCGAACGCCTGCGCGACGTGCCGCGCCATCCCGGCCTGTATGGCCTGCTGGGCTACGCCTCGCGCGGCTTGATCTGGGCGCCGCTGATGGCCGAACTGCTGGTGTCGCAGCTGGAAAACGCGCCGCCGCCGCTGGAGGCGATGCTGGTCGACGCCCTCGATCCCGGCCGCTTCCTGCTCAAGCAGCGCCGCCGCAGCCAGTAGCCGGGGACAGGCAGCCGTTGCATGCGCGCCAACGCCGCGTTGGCGCTGCTATATCAACAGGCTATAATTGCGGCACAAATAACCATCCCGACTCGCGCCGTCCATGGAGAACCGAACGATGGATGAAGAAGAAGCGCAGCACCACGAAGGTTCGCCGGAGCTGTTCATGTTCCTGGCGTCGACTGTGCACGACATGAAGAATTCGATCGGCGTCCTCAATGGCACGCTGGAGAACCTGCTGGCCGCGGCGCCCACGTCGCCCGAGCAGCCGGGCTACGGCCAGCTGGCGCAGATGCTGTACCAGACCAAACGCCTCAACGACAACCTGATCCAGCTGCTGGCGCTGTACAAGGATGTCGGCAAGCCGGGCTACCCGTTCGACCCCGCCGCCTGCCGCGTCAGCGAGTTGGTCGAGCAGGTGGCGGCGCAGGCGCGCATCCTGCTGCAATCGCGCGGCATCGCGCTGGACCTGGACTTTCCGCCGGACGCCATCTGGACGCTGGACGAGGACCTGATCATCGGGGTGCTGGTCCACGCCATCAACAACGCCATTCGCTACACGCGCGACCGCCTGCGCGTGGCGATTCGCATCGATGGCGACTACCTCGAACTGCGCGTCGAAGACAACGGCGACGGCTTCCCGCCAGCGCTGCTGGAGGCCGGCGCCAGCGCCATGAACAGCCAGCGCAGCGCGATCAACTTCCTCAACAACAGCAGCGGCCTCGGTCTCTACTTCTCCAGCGAAGTGGCGAAGATGCACAAGTACCGCCAGCGCAGCGGCGGCATCGCGCTGGAGAACGGCGGCACACTGGGCGGCGGCTGTTTCGTGCTGCGCTTGCCATGAGCGGCGTCGAAGCGATCGCCTCGGCCGCCGACGGCGACGTCGATTGGGCGGAGAAGCGCTACCTGCTGGTGGACGATTTCGTCGGCATCCGCCAGCTGCTGCGCGAATCGCTGCGCAACCTCGGCGCCAAGCACATCGACCAGGCGGCCAGCGGCGGCGAGGCGATGATGCTGCTGTCGAAGACCCGCTACGACGTGGTGCTGTGCGATTACAACCTGGGCGACGGCAAGAACGGCCAGCAGGTGCTGGAGGAGGCGCGCATCCGCAACCTGATGCTGCCCAGCAGCGTGTGGCTGATGGTGTCCGCCGAGAAGAGCGTGGAGTCGGTGATGGGCGCGGCCGAGCATCAGCCGGACGCCTACATCATCAAGCCGATCACCGAGGGCGTGCTGTTGACGCGCCTGAACCGCGTGTGGAACAAGAAGCAGATATTCCGCGAAATCGACCAGGCCTTCGCCGACAAGGACTACCTGCGCGCGGCGCGTTTGTGCGACGAGCAGATCGCCCACAATCCGCTGCACGAGATCGACCTGCTGCGCATGAAGGCCGCGTTGCTGCTCAAGAGCGGCGAGCCGGAACAGGCGCGCAAGGTCTACGAGCAGGTGCTGGAGGAGCGCGACTACAACTGGGCGCGCTGCGGCCTGGCCAAGATCCTGATGAACAACGGCGAGCTCGATGCGGCGCTGACCATGTTCCAGGCGGTGATCACCGACAACCGCTTCTACATCGACGCCTTCGACCAGCTGGCCAAGACCTACCAGTTGCAGGGCAAGACCGAGGAAGCCTTCGGCGTGCTGGAAAAGGCCGCCAAGCTGTCGCCCAATTCGGTGCCGCGCCAGCGCGCGCTGGGCCAGACTGCGCTCAAGCTGGGCAACATCCCGGTGGCGGAGAAGGCCTTCCGCAAGTGCATCGAGATCGGCGAGTATTCGGTGATGAAGACGGTGGACGCCTTCTTCGGCCTGGCGCGCGTATGCGCGCAGAAGAACGACACCAAGGAAGCCATACGCCTGTTGAACGCGGCGGTCCACCAGTTCGGCGGTGACCAGGTGGAGCTGCGCGCCAAGATCACCGAGGGGCTGGTGTACCACGAGACCGGCGACTACCGGCGCGCGCGCAAGTCCGGCGACGAGCTGGAGGCGATGCTGGCCGACGAGAGCAAGCAGCGTCCCGACACCGACACCTGCCTCGACATGGCGACGCTGCTGTTCGCGGTGGGCGTGAAGGAAGCGCCGGTGGGGCTGCTGTGCTACGTCACCCGCAACAACCACGACAACGCGCCGCTGCTGGAGGACGTGCAGAAGATCTTCGACAAGGCGCGCATGACCGACGAGGGCGTGGAGCTGATCAAGGCTTCGCGCAAGGAAGCGGCGGACATGATGAACAAGGGCGTGCTGCTGTGGAAGACCGGCAAGCTGGTCGAGGCGGTCGAGTGGATGCGGGTGGCGCGCAAGGCGCTGCCGCACAATATGCGCATCCTGTTCAACTCCGCGCAGATCCTGATCTCGCAGCTGCAGCAGACCGGCTACGTGCGCGAGCTGGCCGACGAGGCGATCGCGGTGCTGATGCATGTCGACGCCATCGCGCCGGGCCAGCAGCGCTTCGCCCAGCTGATGGAACAACTGGCCATGCTGGCGCCGATGTCGGGCGTGGTGGCGGCGGCCGCCGCCAGCGAGTACGAGGCCGCCAACGGCGCCATACCGGACCAGCGCGAGTGACGGCTGGGCGCAACAACGGGGCCTGCGGCAGCCTTGTTTCGGGGACGGCAAATGATTACACTGAATCGCGGCGCAGCCCTGTCTGCGCCTTGATTCGCTGTCAATATTGAGGGCAAATAAAGGGCACCAATCTATGCGCGATATCGCAAAAGAAGTTTATACAAAAATGAAAATCGGCAGCGTGGCCTGGATACGTCCGGTCGCCGCCAAGGGAGATACGCTGGACAGTTTTCAGGCCGCCCACGCCAGCGCCAAGGTGCTGGAAGAAGAGGGCTTGATCGATATCGAGAAGGTGCAGCGCCAGGCCGATGGCCTGATCGACGCCATCCGCATCCAGCGGCTGGCGTGAGCGGCGCGGCGGGCCGCTAGACCTTGTCGGCGGCCGGTTTCTTGGCCGGCGCGCGTTTTTTGGCCGGCGCCTTCTTCGGCGCGGCGGCGCTGGAGGCCGTGGCTGGGGTTGCGGCCGCGGTTTGCTTGGCCTTGGCGGCCGGCTGCGAGGCCGCCGCCGCGAACTTGGCCGCCGTATCGGTGGCGCGGGCGGCTGCGGTGGCCATCATCGATTCGGACGCCATGGCCGTCGACACGGCCTGCTTGAATTGATCCTGCAGCATATTCCACCAGATCGCCGGATTGGCCATCGGAGCGGTGGCCGGCTTGGCCTCTGCCGCGGCTGCCGGCTTTTCGGCTGCTGCTGCGGGGGCGGCCGGTGCTGCTGCCGGCGTCGGCGCTGCGGCCTTGTCCTTGTCCGCCTCGCGCGCATGGTGGAAGAAGGCCGAGGCGTAAGGATTGGCGTCGAAGATGGATTTGTGGTCGCCGCTCTGCGGCTGGTTGACGGCCGCCGCCAGGCTGGCGCCGACCGATTTGAGCGTGGCGATGGTCCCGCGCTGCACTTCCAGCGCCTGGATACTACCGCGCAGCATGCTCATGTTGAGGTTCAGCCAGGTCTCGACCGCTTTCAGGTCGTTGATCTTCTTGTCCAGCTCTTCCACCGACAGGGTGGGCGCCGTCAGGCCGGGCACGCTCATGCTGCCCCACAGGCTTTTGACGAAATCCAGCGTATCGGTCATCACTGCTGCACCTGGGATGTTCGGCATTTGTGGGTGGGCCATGGCGGTCTCCTATAAGAATAACGTCCAGCGTAGCAGATAACGGCGCATGCTTCAAAAGATTTTGACAACATTTCTGCGTGGGCGCAGGCTCGGGCCGAACACGTTAAACTAGCGGCATGCGCTTACCCACCCATCTATTCCCACGCCGACGCCTGCTGGTTTTATGTGCAGCCACGCTGGCGCTGCATTATCTGGCGATCGATTGGGTGGGCGACCGCCTTGCCGCGCAATCGCACCGGCCGTCGCCGCTGCCGCCGTCGCTGATGACGGCGCAACTGCGCCTGGCCTTGCCCAAGCATGTGGAAACGCCGCCAGCGGAAGAGGTCCAGCCTTTGCCGCCGGCCGCCAAGCCGCCCCGCAAGCGCAAGCCCGCGCCCGTGCCTGAGCCGGCGCCCGAACCGGCCGCGCCGCCGGTGGCCGACAGCGCGCCGTCCGAAGCGCCATCGGCCACGCCAACGACGGCGCCGGCCGCCGACGCCAGCGCGAACGCAAACGCGGCGGGCGCGCAGGCCGGCGCCGCGCAGGCGCAGACCGGCACGCCGTCGCCGCCCGACACCACCGGCCCCACTCCGGCCGCCGCCGTGCCGGTGGAGGCGCCGCCGCAGGGCGCGCGCCGCTACAAGGTCAACCTGCCGCCGTCGGCCAAACTTGACATGGACGTGGCCCGGGTCGACGCCGACGGCACCAAATGGACCGGCTCCGCCAACATGAGCTGGCAGACCGACGGCAGCAACTATCAGGCCTCGGCCGAAGCGGGCATCAGCCTGCTGGTGACGCGATTGAACCTGCTGGTGATGCGCAGCGCCGGCACCATCGACGACTACGGCATCGCGCCGTCCACCAGCACGCAGAAGCGCGCCCGCAGGGCCGAGACGGCGACCCATTTCAACCGCGACGCCGGCACCATCACGTTCTCGGCGTCCGAGCGCAGCTACCCGCTGATGGTGGGCGCGCAGGACATGACGACGGTGCCGTTCCAGCTGGGCGGCATCGGCCGCGCCGACGTCAACCAGTTCAGCAGCGATATCGACATGCAGGTCGGCGAGGACAAGGAGGCGAATATGTTCCGCTTCCAGCTGGTGGGCGAGGAGGAGCTGGAAACCAAGATGGGCAAGGTGGTGACCTGGCATCTGAGCCGGCCGCCGCGCCCCGGCAGCTACTCGTCGCGGCTGGACATCTGGCTGGCGCCGGGACTGAACTGGTACCCGGTCCAGCTGCGCAACACCGAAGCAAGCGGCGCGCTGACCACGCAGACCGTCTCCAAAATCACGATGACAGAAACAGGAAAATAATATGCATAGTTCTTACACCGCGCGCCTGCTGGGCATGAGCGCCGCCATTTTGCTGAGCTGCGCGGCGCGCGCCGCCGACGTCCCGGCCGGCGAGCACCCCAGCGTCAAGCGGCCATACAGCCTGCCGCCGTCGGCCGACCTGAGTTACGTCATCAAGGCCAAGCAGCACGGCTTGAGCCTGGGCGGCGCCGCCACCGTGCAGTGGCGCGCCGGCGACGGCAAATATTCGGTGGCCACCGAAAGCCGCGTTTCGCTGCTGGGTAAAATCCTCGACAACCGCAGCGAAGGCGCGGTCGACGACTTCGGCCTGGCGCCGGCCATCTTCTACGAGAAGCGCTTCCGCAAGGACCCGAGCACCACCACCTTCCAGCGCGACGCCAGGACCATCACCTTCAGCGAAGGCGACGAAAGCTATCCGATCAAGGGCGGCGAGCAGGATCGCACCAGCATCCAGTGGCAGCTGGCGGCGCAGGCGCACGCCGCGCCGGACAAGTTCAAGCCGGGCAGCGAGTGGAAATACTTCGTGGCCGGCCGCCGCGACGCCGAGGCGTGGACCTTCAAGGTGATGAAGAACGAGCCGGTGCAGATCGGCGCGAACGAGGTCAACGCGGTCCACCTGGTCAAGGCGCCGCCGCCGGACGCGCAGGGGCAGCAGGTCGACCTGTGGCTGGCGCCGTCGATGGACTGGTACCCGGTGCGGGTGCGCTTCAACGACGCCGACGGCGACTTCGTCGACCAGACACTGGAAAAGGCCGTGAAAAAGTGAGCTCCTGCTATACTGACGCCCCCGCAATCTAGTCGTTGCGATGCGTACAGAATGGCAAAGAATGATAGAAATTATAACAAGTGAGCTGGATCAGCAACAGCAGCAGGACAGCCTGCAAGCCCACTTCCAGCCGAATTTTTCGGCCGACGAGATCGAGCAGGTCTACCACCTGAAACGCGCGCAGCCGCTGCTGCAGGTGTTCACCGCGCTGTTCCACGGCGGCTTCGACGGCGTCCTGGTGCGCCTGCTGGTGCTGCGCGAGCTGGCCTCCGACGCCGCTTCGTCCACCTTCTCGCGCGCCGACATCAACACCCGCCTGGCCTACCTGCTGCCCGAATCGCTGGAGACGGTGCTGATGCGCCTGCGCACCAACCAGCTGCTGGCCTGGGACGCGCAGCAAGCCGTGTACCGCGTCACGCCGATGGCGCGCAACGTGCTGTCGGCCATCGACGGCCTGCTCGCGCTGGGCAAGGAAGAGGACAACGCCGACATGGGCTTCCTGCTGTCGCAGGTGGCCGGCGCCCAGGTGATGGGCGGCGTCACCGTCGAACAGCTGAACCACCTGCTGGGCCGCCTGGTCGACCTGACCGAGGAGTTCTCGGACGCCATCGCCTCCGGCTCCGAGTTCCGCCTGCGCGCCTCGCAGGCCAAGTGGCACACCGCCTGCGACTGGGTGGAGAAGGGCTCCGAGATCCTGCGCGCCATCCTGTCCGACGAAAACGCCGACGGCGCCACGCACAAGGCGGCGCAGGCCATCGGCCGCGCGCAATCGGCGCTGCTCAACATGCAGGGCATGTTCTCGCGCGCGCTCAACCAGATCGAACGTCAGCGCGTGCACCTGGGCCAGTCCGGCCTGTCCACCACCGACATCAAGCGCTGGCTGCTGCTGCACGAAGACCTGGCCTCGCTGGCGACCGACGCCATCGACCAGCCGGTGGTGCCGCTGTTTATCACGCCGGCCGAGATGATCGACGTGGCCGAGACCGAGCTGCTGCAGGACCGCGCCGTCAGCGCCGTCTCCACCGGCCTGCCGACCGGCACCGACGCCCCGACCACCATCAGCGACGGCCCGCAGATGCAGCGCGAGCTCGATGACTGGCTGGCGCGCCTGTCCGACTTCGCCGCGCTGGGCAACTTCCCCAGCATCGCCGACGAGGGCCCGAAATCGATCCCGGTGCAGGATTCGCTGCTGCCGGCGTCGTTCGCCGTGGCCTCCTACCGCGCCTCGATGCTGCCGCTGCTGGGCGACGCCGACGAGGCCCGCCTGCAAGGCGCCACCGCCGAACTGGCGCGCCTGCCGGTCAAGTTCACCCCAACCGACGAAATGATACAGCTGCCCGATTTGCACGTGGCGGCGATGTCCCTGGCCTCCCTCTCACTGTCTTTGAATACGGAAGGCGACAAGTCAGATGAATGACGATTCCCAAATCCTGATCGCGCGCCTGCTGACGCATCAAACCCTGCGCCGCGACGATAAACTGGTCAAGCGCGTGCTGTCGGACGAGTTGTTCCGCGCCGAAGTGGACGCGCGCCTGCTGGCCACCGGCCTCAAACTGCTGGACAACGTCTACGCCGACCACGTGACGATCGCGCTGCACCGCGCCATCGAGCCGAAGATCTTCGGCGCGCGCGACGTCTGGCAAAACAATAACTTCGGCCTGTCGCGCGACGGCGTGGCCCTGCTGGTGGTGCTGTGGGCGCAGATCATCCTGCCCAAGCGCGAACGCCAGGAGACCCACCAGCACGCGGACGACGACCAGAACGACATGTTCGGCGTGGAGAAGCCGCTGCCGCGCGCGGAGGACACCTCGATCGGCATCGCCTACAAGGCGCTGCTGGCCGACTTCGGTGACAAGTTGGGCAAGAAGACCCGCCTGGACATGAACCTCGGTATCCTGGCCAAGCTGGGCTTCATCGAGCGCCGCGGTGACATCATCGTCGAAGGCCCGCTGCTGGACCTGATGATGGACACCGACCTGCTGAAGGAGCGCATCATCAACGGCGCGCTGGCCGACGTGTTCAAACGCTCGCCGGCGCAGATCATCCCGGTGCCGCGCAGCGCGCCGCCGGCCGCCGCCAACGACGAGGCATTGCCTGAGGAAGAGGCGCAGCCAGAGGAAGAAGAGATCATCCCGGCCTTCGAAGCTCCGCCGCCGGCGCCGCTGCCCGAATCGCCCGACACCGAACTTCCAGACTAGGACTAAGCCATGTTTCACATTAAATCGTTAGAGCTGGTCCACTGGGATTACTGGCAGCGCATCAAGAACATCCCGCTGGACGCCAAGATCATCACCATCGCGGGCCAGAACGGTTCCGGCAAGACCACCTTGCTGGACGCCCTGCGCACGCTGTTCGGCCTCGATTGCTCGATGGGCCGCACCTACAAGCACTACGCCCGCCACAGCGGCCAGCAGACCGCCTGGCTGCGCGCCGTGGTGGACAACAAGAACGTCGGCAAGCAGCTGTCCAACCGTCCGTTCCGCAGCTCCGGCTTCTTCAGCGACGACGAGGTCACGCTGTTCTGCCAGATCCAGAAGAACGGCGGCGACTGGAAGCGCCAGTACCTTATGCGTCCCGGTAACGTGCAGATCGAGGACATCGGCGAGGCCGGCAACGACTGGCTCGGCGTCGAGAACTACCGCAAGCGCCTGGCCAACGCCGGCCTGTCGCCGGCGATGGCGAAAGTGCTGGCGCTCGAGCAGGGCGAAACCGATAAACTGTGCGAATACGCGCCGCGCCAGTTGCTGGACCTGGTGTTCCAGGTCTTCGGCGACAAGGAGGTGCTGGACGCCTACGACGAAGCCAAGCGCCATCAGCGCGACACCGAGATCGAGCTGAAACGCTTCGAGACCGAACTGGAAGCCTCCAAGACCAACCTGGAGGGCCTGCGCCTGCGCGTGGCCAACTACCATCAGTGGGAAGACCTGAACAAGGAACGCCGCAACCTGCAGGAAGAAGTGCTGCCGACGCTGGAGTACCACGAGGCGCGCGAGAAGCACGCCAACATCAGCCGCCAGCTGCGCGATGCCCGCAAGCCGCTGATGCAGGCGGACCAGCAGCTGACCGACAAGCGCAACGCGCTGGCCGCGCAGGCCAAGGCGTTGAGCGACGCGCAACAGCACGAGACGGTGCTGGAGCAGGAATCTACCGCGCTGCAAAGCCGCCTGAATCAGATCAACGGCAAACTCAAGCCGCTCGACAGCCTGCTGGAACAGAAGGCGCGCCTGCAGAAGCTGGCCGCCGACGCCGGCGCCGACCTGGCCGAAGTGGCGCAGCAGCTGCAGGAGAAGGAAATCGAACTGGCGCGCCAGCGCATGGCGCGCGACGCCGTCGCCGCCAAGATCGCCGGCGAGCTGTCGACCATCGCCGCCCTGCAGGGCAAGACCGCGATGCCGGAACCGGAGGCGCAGCGCAGCATGCGTCGCGCGCTGAACGACGCCGGCATTGGCCACGCCATGCTGTCCGATATCGTCGAGGTGACCGATGCGCGCTGGCAGGGCGCGATCGAGGGCGTGCTGGGTGGCTATGCCTCCGTGGTGCTGCTGGATAAAGCGTCCGATGCCTCGGCAGCCTACCGCCTGGCGGAGAAGGAGCGCTATCGCCACTTCATCGTGCCGGACCTGGTGCATGCGCCGACGGTCAAGGACGATACTCTGATGTCGGTGGTGAAGTTTTCGGCCAAGGTGCCATCGTGGCTGGTGGAGCAGCTCTCGCGCATCACCCGCGTGGACACCGTGGACGCCGGCGCCAAGCTGGGTAGCCACGACGAGTGGATCACGCCGGACGCCTACCACCGCGAACGTCGTGGTGGACGCTCGCTGTTCGTGGAAGCTTCGCGCTACCGCTTCGGTTCCGCCGGCCGCACGCAGCGTATGGAAGCGATCCAGAAATCGCTGCCGGCGCTGGAGGCGCAGGAGGATGCACTGACCTTGATCGTCTCCAAGCTGGCGACGGAAATCAGTTCGTTGAAATCGCGCCTGGCCGGTGTGGACGCCGCCAAGGAACTGGCCGCGCGCCAGGAGGAATTCGACGAGGCGGCGCGCAACGCCGTGCCGCTGAAGGAGGAACGCACCGAAGTCGGCACCCGTCTGGGCGAGCTGCAAACGCTGATCAAGAACGCCGTCGTCACGCGCACCCGTGCCGACACGACGTGGCAGAACGCGCGCTTTGCGCTGTCGGAATCGGAAGCCGGTCTGCGTCTGAACAACAAGCGCCAGATCGAGCAGCGCGCCGACCACGCGCGCGCCTTGCTCGCGCTGCGCAAGGCCTGGCGTCACCTGCCGAAGAGCTGGCGTCGTCCGGCGCGCCGCACGGCGCTGGTCAGCGAGCACCAGAACTCGCACCAGGTGGTGTTGCGCGTCCACTCGCTGGAGGCCAGCCTGGCCCGCAGCGACTGGGAACTGGACGCCACCGTGATCGACCAGTACCAGCGCCTGAACGAGCAGCTGCATGGCCGCCAGTCGGAAACCGAGGAACGCCGCTACCAGAACAACCGCGCCATCGAGGCCACCGGCAACGCGCGCGGCGCCTACATGGAGCGGCTGCGCTACACCATCAAGACCTACTCCAAGAACATCAAGGAGCTGGGCGAGCTGGCGGGCATCGAGGTTCACTCGGACCCGGTGCGGCTGGAGAACGACGATACGCAGTTGTCGCAGGCGGGCCTGCACGTGCGCTTTAAGTTCGACGGCAAGGGCATCATCGGCATGAACGACGGCGAAGCGTCGGGCGGCCAGCAGGTGATGAAATCGCTGGTGCTGCTGATTGGCTTGCTGAAGTCGGAAGACGGCTCCGGCGGCTTCGTGTTCATCGACGAGCCGTTTGCCCACCTGGACATCCGCAACATCCAGCTGGTCGGCGAGTTCCTGAAGAACACCGAGGCGCAGTACCTGATGACGACGCCGCTGACGCACAACACCGACGTCTACGATCCTTCGGAGCTGACGCTCATCACGAGCAAGAAGAAGAAGGACACGGAGTGGGCGCAGCCCATCTTCGTGCTGCAGCGCCGTCCGGCCGAAGCGGCCAAGGTGGCCTGAGCGTCAGTCGAAGGTCAGGCTGTCGGCGGCGGGGGCGGTGCCCAGCAGCCGGTCCAGCTGCAGGGCCAGGGCGGCGGCGGTGTCGTTGCCCTTGGCTTTTTGTACCGCCTCCAGATAGGGCATGCGCAGCTCGCGGAAGTCGTCGACCGAGCTGGCTTTTTCCACCTTCAGCTGCAAGGTGAAGCCGCGCAGGCCTATCGTGCTCTTGATGGTCTTGTTGTAGAAATTGTAAAGCGACTGGAATTGCTGGACCTGGGCGGCCAGCGGCTGCACCGGCGCCGGCTCGGGTTCCGGCGCGGGCGGCTCCTTCAGCGGTTCCTCCAGCGGCGCTTCCGCCAGCGATGCGTAGCTGGTCGACAGCACGATGAATTCCCCCGCCAGCAGTTCGCTCAGCGCGCTGGCGGTCAGACCCAATCCCGCCACGTTGCGCAGCAGTTCTTCTTCGGTCTTGCGGCCGTCGATCAAGACCAGCAAAGTGCGCAGACGCGGCGCCAGCTGATGCTTGCGTGTCGCGATCTCTTCCCGGCCTTTGCCTGTTTTGTCGTAGATGGACGTATTCATAACTGTGATTACAGCGCAAGAAGATTGCACTAGGGATACATTCAGCATACCACCAAATGCACACCCCTCCACATCAATTACGATAGCACTGTCGCGAAAACGACGTCGCCGCTATAGCAGCTCGCCGGCGTCGGCATCCGCCTCGCCTTCATCCGGCACCCAGCTCAGGATGTCGCCCGGCTGGCAGGCCAGGCGCTCGCAGATTTTCTCCAGCGTGGAAAAGCGCATGCCCTTCACCTTGCCCGACTTGAGCAGCGACAGATTCTGCTCTGTGATGCCGACATAGGCCGCCAGCTCGCGCGACTTGAGCTTGCGCTTGGCCAGCATCAGATCGAGGTTGATGAGGATCGCCATCAGACAAAGCCCTCGTTCTCTTCGCGCAGGCGGCGGCCTTCCTGCATCAGGCGCGTGATCAGGTAGAACATGCCGCACACCAGCATCAGCATCAGCTGCTCGGAATTGACGCCGACCGCGAAGTGCTGCGTGCCTTCGCCGGCCAGGCGCAGCGCCAGCGTGCGCACCGGCGCTTCAACGATGGACAGCATGGTGGACAGCAGCGTGGCGCCGGCGAAGGCGCGCAGGTGGCCGATCGACTGGGCGCTGAACAAATCGCTGCGGTGGAAGTTGAGCAGCAGCCGGTCCAGCCGCCACAGGCCATACACCAGCACCAGCGTGGTGGGCAGCGCCAGCGCGGCGCCCAGCAGGCGCGCGGACGGCGACAGCGCGAGGCGGGCGCCGAAGGGCATGCCGATGGCGGTCATGTCGATGGTCATGGAGCCGATGCTGGGCACGTAGGTGGTCCAGGCCAGCACGAAGAAGGCCGCTTGCACGGCCACGCACAGCCACAGCAACGCGCGGATCAGGGTGATTTTCATATTTATCGTAATACAGTAAAAAATTATCGTTTTACATTAAGATTTTGTTGTTATATATTGTACCTTTATTGGAGGCGATAATGAAATTCATACTGATGCTGATGGTGGCGATGTTGTCCGGTTGCGCGGTGCAGATCGGCGAGGGCAACGTGGTGCATCCCGACCGCGCGGGCGAGGCGCGGCCCGCGGGGCGCATCGGCGACGGCGGCGCGGCGGACTACAAGCTGGCGCCGGTGTCGCTGGCCGCGGACGATGCGCAACTCAATGGCGTGAGCGCCAGCGCCGCCGGCGGTGAGGGTAACGCGCTGACGGTGCTTTACTTCGGCGGCAACGCCTTCCACCTGGACCAGCATGGCGACCATGTGCTGGCCGCCGTCGGCCCGTGCCGCGCGGACGTGGTGATGATCGATTATCGTGGCTACGGCCGCAGCACCGGCGTGCCGACCATCGCCGCGCTGAAGGAGGACGCGCTGCGCGAGTTCGACCTGGTCAACGCGCAGGCGCCGGGCAGGGTGATCGTGCACGGACAGTCGCTGGGCAGCTTCATCGCCGCCTATGTGGCGCAGCAGCGGCCGGCCGTGCGCGGGCTGGTGCTGGAATCGACCACCACCAATGCGCGCGACTGGGCCAACAGCATGATGCCCTGGTATGTGTGGCCGTTCGTGCGGGTGGAGTTGGGCGCATCGCTGCAGGGAATAGACAACGTGGCGGCGGCGTCGGGCTACGCCGGGCCGGCGCTGGTGCTGGAGGGGAGCGACGACAAGGTCACGCCGCCGCGCCTGGCGCGGCAGGTGTACGACGCCTTGCCGTCAACGGCGAAGCGCATGGTGATGGTGCCGGGCGCCGGACACAATGGCGTGCTGTCCAACGCCGCGGTGCGGCCGGCCTACTGCGAGTTCGTGCGGCAGCTGGCGGCCAAATAGTTTATTTGATATCGAAGATGTCGATCGGGCGCGGCACCGGCACCTGGGTGCGGCGCCAGCGGATCAGCAGCACGCTGTAGCAGGCGTAGAAACCGGCCAGCAAACCAAACAGCACGGCCGTCAGCGGATTGCCGACGAAGTCAGGGTCCAGCGGCAGATGGTCGTGCATGTGCAGGTAGGCCTCGAACAGGCGGTAGATCAGGCGGCTGATGAACAGCATCGCCACCAGCAGGCCCAGTCGGCGGTTGGGCGTGTAGAAGAAGCCCTCCTGCGTGTTCTCCAGGCGGGTCAGTTGCATGTTGCGGTAGCCCAGCGCGGCGCCGACAGCGGCGCCCACCGCCAGCGCGGCGATGGCGTCCCACTTGCCCAGCAGCGTGGCGGCCAGCACGCCCAGCACGCCGGCCATGCCGACGGCGGCCGTGTAGTGGCGCCACAGTTCCGATTTGGTGCGGCCCATCAGACGCTTCAGGCGCGAATAGATGCGCCAGATGGCCAGGGGCACCAGCAGCAACAGGACGAGAGTAGGCATATCCATAGACGATTCCAACGGCGTGATTCGAAGAACCGCGATTGTACGCCACTCCGCCTGCGCGCCACAGCGTTACAGATTGTCACGGAAAATCCGGCAGTGATTGACATTCGCGGATAGCATAAGCAAACTGGTCCGCAGCAGCCTCGCTTCTGGACCGAAAGGATATCCATGAACAAACCGTTAACCATGCTGCCCCTGAACCTGGGATTGATGGCCGCCTCGCCGCAAGCCGGCGCGCAGGAGAACGGCTACCGCCTGCCGCCCGCCGCGCTGATGGACATCGTCGACGCGCCGCGCGCGCCGGCCCTCAGCCTCAGCCCCCAACGCAACCTGGCCGCCGTGGTGCAGACGCCGCCGCTGCCGGGCATCGCCGAAGTGGCGCAGCCGGAGCTCAAGCTGGCCGGCCTGCGCATCAACCCGCGTACCTGTTCCTCGTCGCGCTTCTCGTTCGGCACCGACCTCGGACTGCTGGACATCGCCACGCAAAAGGAAAGCCGCATCAAGGGCCTGCCGCGCGCGCTGCGCCTGGCGGACCTGGCCTGGTCGCCGGACCAGCGCCACCTGGCGTTCTCGCACGTGAGCTACAAGGGCGCGAGCGGCGCGGTGGAGTTGTGGCTGGTCGATATCGAGGCGCGCAAGGCCAGGCGGCTGTCGGCGCAGCCGCTGTCGGCGGTGCTCACGCGCGGCTTCAACTGGCTGCCCGACAGCAGCGGCCTGCTGGTGCACTGGCGTCCCGCCGGCATCGGCAAGGCGCCGCAGTCGGACGGCGTGCCGGCCGGCCCGATGCTGCAGGATAGCGAACCGGGAGGCGCGCCGCGCCAGCTGCGCACCTATCAGGACCTGCTGAAGAACGAGGACGACGCGCGCCTGTTCGAGTACTACGTCACGGTGCAGATGGTGCTGCTGGACCTGCACGGCAAGCCGCGCATGATAGGCGCGCCGGGGCAGTTCTCGCGCACCTCGATCGCGCCGGGCGGCCAGTACCTGCTGACGCAAAGCGTGACGCGGCCGTATTCCTACATCGTGCCCGCGTCCAGCTTCGGCGAGCGGGTGGACGTGCGCGACCTGAACGGCGAGGTGCTGCACACGGTGGCCACGCTGCCGCTGGAGGAGGGCCTGCCGCCGGGGAACGACGCGGTGTCCGAAGGCGTGCGCCACGTGTCGTGGCGGGCCGACGTGCCGGCCACGCTGGTGTGGACCGAGGCGCAGGACGGCGGCGACCCGGCGCGTCCGGTGATCGACAACATCCGCGACCTGGTCTACCTGCACGCGGCGCCGTTCAACGCGCCGCCGCTGGTGCTGGCGCGGCTGACGATGCGCTACGCCGGCGTGGCCTGGGGGCGCGGCGACGTCGCCCTGATCAACGAGCGCTGGCACAAGACGCGCGACTACAAGCAGTGGATGATCGAGCCGGAACACCTGTCCACGCCGCCGGAGCTGATCTACGCCGGCTCGTACGAGGACCGCTACAACAGCCCCGGCTCGCCGGTGATGCGGGCCGACGCCAGCGGCTTCCCGCGCCTGCTGATCGGCCCCGGCACCACGGTGCTGCTGGACGGCGCCGGCGCCACGCCGGAGGGCGACCGTCCCTTCATCGACCGTCTAAGCCTGACCACCAAGGAGAAGGTGCGTCTGTTCCAGAGCGAGGCGCCGTATTTCGAGAACGTGGCGGCGGTGCTCAACGACGAGGGCACGCTGCTGCTGACGACGCGCGAATCGCCGACCGAGCGGCCCAACTACTACCTGCGCGACTTGACGCGGCCGGAGGGCCTGCAGCTCAAGGCGCTGACCAACTATCCGCATCCGACCCCGCAGCTGAGGGACGTGCGCAAGGAGCA
This sequence comes from Duganella sp. GW821-FHT01E12, assembly GCF_059422325.1. Classification (NCBI taxonomy): domain Bacteria; kingdom Pseudomonadati; phylum Pseudomonadota; class Betaproteobacteria; order Burkholderiales; family Oxalobacteraceae; genus Duganella; species Duganella sp. GW821-FHT01E12. The sequence goes on from NZ_JBWKWR010000001.1 coordinate 1,086,853, forward strand.
GATCCGCTACCCGCGCAACGACGGCGTCGAGCTGACGGCCACGCTGATGCTGCCGCCGGGGTACGACGCGGTGCGCGACGGCCCGCTGCCGCTGCTGATGTGGGCCTATCCGCAGGAATTCAAATCGGCCGGCGCGGCCAGCCAGACCACCGGCTCGCCCTACCGCTTCAACGCGGTCAGCTACTGGGGGCCGGCGGCCTTCCTGGCGATGGGCTACGCGGTGCTGGACAATCCATCCTTCCCCATTATCGGCGCCGGCGACGCGGAGCCGAACGACAGCTATCTGCCGCAGCTGGTGGCGGACGCGCAGGCGGCGGTGGACGAGGTGGTGCGGCGCGGCGTGGCCGACCGCCACCGCATCGCCATCGGCGGCCATTCCTACGGCGCCTTCATGACCGGCAACCTGCTGGCGCACACGCGGCTGTTCCGCGCGGGGATAGCGCGCAGCGGCGCCTACAACCGCACGCTGACGCCGTTCGGCTTCCAGTCCGAGGAGCGGGCGTTCTGGCAGGCGCAGGAGGTGTACCAGGCCATGTCGCCGTTCAATAACGCCGACAAGATCAAGGATGCGATGTTGCTGATCCATGGCGCGGAGGACAGCAACTCCGGCACCTTCCCCCTGCAGAGCGAGCGCATGTTCCAGGCCATCAAGGGGCTGGGCGGCACGGCGCGGCTGGTGATGCTGCCGAACGAATCGCACGCCTACCGGGCGCGCGAATCGATCCTGCACATGCTGTACGAGACCAATGCGTGGCTCGATAAATACGTCAAGCACGCGAAACCGGGGTAGAGCGGCGTAGAATGGGGGATCGAGTCCGCTCAAGGAGTACCGACCATGCACCTCACTCACCGCGCCCCCGACCCTGTCCCGGTGGATGATCCGGCGCCGCCGGCCATCCCCCATCCCGTGCCGCAGGACGACCCGGTGCCGGACCATAATCCCAGTTAGTCGAAGGCCCAGGTGTAGAGCACGTCCAGCGCGTTGTTGGTGCCGGTCTGGAACTGCAGCGAGATGCGCGGGTTCAGCTTGTACTTCAGCTTGACCAGGCTGGTCGCCGTGCCCGCACCCTGCTCGAAGCTCAGGTAGGCGCGCGACGACAGCCGCTTGCCCACCGTGACCACCGTGGTCTGCAAGCCCGTGGCCGCGCCGGCCGAGGTGCCGGCGGCCTGGCTCACGCCCAGTTCATCCACTCCCAAGGCATTGGCCAGCTTGCCCTGGCCGCCGCCGAACAGCGCGCCCGCCGCCGCGCTGAGCAGCGCCATGTCGTTGCCGGCGGTGTTGTCGATGCCATGGCCCAGCACCAGCCAGGCCAGCTTGTCGCTGTCCGACACGGCCGGCGTGGACACCAGCTTGGCCACCGGCGCCAGCGCCGTGCCGCGCACTTCCACGCCCGCCTCCACATTGGTCTCGGTGAGCGCCTCGCCCTCCGGCCGGCGGCGCACGGCGAGGATGCTCAGGCCCGGGTTGTCGTAGGCGCCGGTGAAGTTGATCACGCCGCGGTCGATCGCCAGTTTCTGTCCATACGCCGCATACGTGCCGCTGACCACGCGGATGCTGCCGTTGATGCGCGGCGGCCGGCGGTCGGCCACGTGGATGCGCAGCGCGCCGGCCAGCTGGGCGTCCAGGCCCTTGCCTTTGAGGTTGAAGGCGTCGCCCAGGTCGGCCTCGAGGTCGATGTTGAGCGGCTGGCCTTGCGGCGTCCTGGCCGGCGGCGCGCCCTTGCCGATGATGACCACGTCGTCGCTGAGCGTGGGCGTGTTCTCGCCGGCCAGTTCGATGTTGGCGCGGTCGGCGCGGAATTTGCCGTCCAGCTGGAAGCGTTTGGCGTCGCGCACCAGCGTGCTCTGGCCGCTGACGACCAGGATGCGGTCGGGCCGCGACAGCACTTCCAGCTTGTCGGCGCCGAGCCGCAGGTTCATGGTCGCTTCGTTGCCGGCGTAGCGTATCCAGCCGTCGGCCTGGGCGTGGCCCTCGTTGCCGTCGAAGGCCAGCTTTTGCAGCTGCAGCTGGTCGCCGGCCAGGCGCGCCTGCAACTGGCCGTTGCGCAGCTTGATGCCCTGGTCCACCCAGTTCAGCACCAGCTTGTCGCCGCTGATGTCGCCGTCCAGCTGCGGCGCGCCGAGGGTGCCGCCGCCGCTGACGGCCAGCTTGAGCGCGCCGTCGATCTCCAGTCCCGGCTGGCCGGTCAGCGGCGCCAGCCAGGCCAGCGAGCCCATATTGGCGTTGCCGCTCACGGTGATGGCGCTGCTTTCCGCCAGGCGGCCGTCGTGCAGCTGCGCGCTGGCGTCGATGCGGGCCTGGCCGGCGCGGGTGCCGTCCACCTTCAGCTGCAGGCGCAGCGTGCCGTCGTTGACATCGACCCGGCCGTCCAGCGTGCGCAGGCCGAGCGGCTGCGGCAGGTCGGCGCCGGTGATGGTCAGGTCGCCCTGTTCGCGGTAGGCGTGCAGCATGCCGCCCAACACCGGCGGGCTGCCCTTGCTGGCCGCCTGCAGCTGCAGGCTCCATTCCGCGCCGACGGTCATGGTGCTGCGGACGTTGTCGCGCCAGGCGTCGGAGAACTGGGCCAGGTAGTTGACCGGCACGCCGGCGGCCATGCCCTTGCTGCGCCAGGCGGGACCGGTTTTTTCCAGGCTGTCGATGCGGATGCTGCCGTCGGGGAGCTTGATGGTGGTGCCGCCCAGGGCGATCTGCTCCGGATGCAGCAGGCCGGCGACGCCGCGGCCGGCCGGCGCGGCCAGTTTCAGCGGCGCCGGCGCGGCCAGCGTGAAGGCGTAGCGGCCACGGTTTTGCAGCGTGTCGATGGCGCCGGTCCAGGTGTCGTTTGCCCAGCCGCCCTTGACGCGCACGGCGGCGTCGAAGTCGGCGTTGCTGGCGCTGACCTGCAGCGTGTGGCTGCTGCGCGTGCCGCTCGTTTGCAGGCGTGCCTTGTCCAGCGACAGGGAAGGCGAGACGTAGCGGGTGATTTCGATGTCGCTCACCAGCGGCACGTCGGCGTAGGTGTCGGCGTCGCCACCGCGTGCTGCGTTGGCGCGGGCAGTGGCGCGGGCGTTGGCGCCGGTGGCCGCGTGGCGATCCGATGCCGTGGCAGCGGCTGGTGCTGCCGCCGAAGTGGCCGCCGATTTAGGCGCCGATTTAACCGCCGACGTGACGGCCGACGTGACCGCCGAGATGGTCGACGAGATGGATGGCGGCGTGCCGGCCGCCAGTGCTGCGGTGCTGCCCAGCGTGGCGCTGCCGCGTATCGTGCCGATCTGCTGCTGGCCGGGCATGCGCAGGTTGGCGCCGTCCAGCGTGAGCGTCAGCGCCGGCTTGGCGGTGGAGCCGGACAGGCTGCCGCTGGCCTGCAGCGCGCCCGCGAACTGCGGACCCAGCGCGGCCAGTTGCGGCGCGCTGAGTTTCCAATCGAGCTTGTCGCGCGGGCTGCCGAAGCTGCCCTTGGCCTGCAGGCTGTTGGACGCCAGCCGCAGGTCGATGTCGGCGTTGTCGACGCTGTCCTTGTCCGCGTTCAGTTTGGCGTAGCCGCTCAGCGGCGCGTTGGCGAAGGTGGACGGTTGCAAGGTCAGGTTCACGCCTGCGCGCCAGTCGGCGGCCAGGCGCGCGTCGGCGGTGAAGCCGGCGTTGACCGAGCCCGCCTGCGGCGCGCCGAAGGCAGCGGGATTCAGTCGCTGTATGGTCCCGTTCATTTTCAGCTCGGGCGTTTTCTTCGGCCCGGCCAGCGCGATGTCGCCGGCCGCGTGGATCAGGCTATCGGGCGCGGGGCGCTTGGCGGAGGCCAGGCCCAATCCCCTGGCGTCGGCTTCGAACGTGGTGCGCGGCGCGGCCATGCTGCCGCTGACGATGCCGCTGGCGTTGACGGCGCCGATCAAGTCCGAGGCCAGCGCCGACAACTGGCGCGCGTCGATCTTCCAGCGCAGCTGTTCGCCCGGCGCGCCGAAGCTGCCGTTGATGTCGGCGGTGTTTTGCGCCATCGCCAGATGGGCGTCGACGCCGCTGACGTGCTGCGCGTCCGCATTCAGCTTGCCGCTGCCGGACAGGGTCTGGCCCGCGAGCTTGCTGGCCTTCAGCTCGAAGCCCGCCGCCACCTGCCATGCGGGGGCGATGCGGCCGTTGGCGTTGATGTCGGCATTGAGGTCTGCCACCGGATAGCCGGAGCCCAGCGTGGACGGATCGAAGTGCTCGGCGCGCAGCCTGGCGCTGAATTCCTGCTTGCCCTGGAGGCTGGCCTGGCCGGTGGCGCTGATGCTGCCTTTCTTGGCCAGCAGGCGCGCTTCGTGCAGCTGGAGCAGCGCGTCGGCCAGCGAGGCTTGCAGGTCCAGGCGCAGGCCGTCCTGCGCCAGCTTGGCGCTCAGCGTTTGTTGGCTTGGCGTGCTGCCCAGCGCGATGTCGCCGGCCACGCTGGTCTGGTTGATGCTGCTGTGGATGTTCTTCAGGTCGAGACGGTCGGTGTGCAGCGCGAACTGCGCGGCGTCCACGCCCGCGTCGGGGGCGCTGCGCTTGACGTGGCCGCCGCCGGTGAAGCGTCCCGCCGCGCCCAGGTCGAGCACCACGTTTTCCAGCAGGGAGGCGGTCAGCGTGCCCGCCAGCTTGCCGCTGAACGCTTGCAGCGGCAAGCCTTGCTGGTCGAGCGGCGCGGCCTTGCCCTGGTTGAGCAGGGAGAACTGGCCGGACAGTTTTTGATCGGCCGCGATGGCGGCGCTGACTTGCAGGCTGAATTTCGCCTGCGGCCAACCCGGATCGAAGCCGGCCGGATCGAGGTCGCCGGCGTTCAGGTCCAGCGCGCGCAGGATGATGGGATCGAACGGCGCCAGCGCCACATTGGCCTTGCCGCTCGCGCCGTTGGCGCTGCCCTGCGCCTTGAGCGTCACCAGGGCCAGGTTGCCGCCGGCTTCCAGCGACAGCCGCGCGGCGCCGCCGGTCTGCGCCAGCGCGGCCTTGCCTTGCAGCGCGAACGGCTTGTTGGCGCCCAGGGTCAGGTCGGCCTTGGCGTCGCCGAAGGCGGTGTGGGCGCTGGCGTCCTGCAGGTGCCAGCTGGTGCGGTCGCCGTACAGCTGGAAGCGCAGGCGTTCGATCACGTTGCTGCCGGTGGCGCTGGTCAGGGTCAGCTTGTCGAGCCGCGCGTCGGACAGGCTGAGACGGAAGGGCGCGGCCAGCGACGCGGGTATCTTGGGCGGCTCCGACGGGCCGATGCTCTGCACCGTCAGCGCGGCCACATGCAGCTCGCTGATGGCCAGGCCTTCGGAAAAATACTGCAGCGGCGACCAGTTGATGTCGATGTTGTCGGCGGTGATGACGCTGTCCTTGCTGCGATAGACCAGCCGCACAATGTGCATGCGGTGGTACAGCGATCCGCTCACGCCGCTGACGGCGACCTGTCCGCCGCTGGCGTTGGCGATGCGCTGCACCAGCTGCTGCAAGGTCGATTCGCGGCCCAGCAGCCAGAAGGCGCCAGCCAGCAGCGCCACCACCACGCCGAGCGAGACGAGCACGCGCCGCGGCCAGCGGCGGCGCGGCGGCTGTGCCGGGGTTGCAGGTGCGGTTTTGTCTTGGTTGTCGGCCATCAGAAGGTGAATCCCAGCGAGAAGTGCAATCGGTATTTATGGACCGCGTGGCCGTAGGCGACGTCCACGTTGATCGGCCCGACGGGGCTTTTCCAGCGTCCGCCGGCGCCGTAGCCGGATTTCGGATGCAGCGCGCTGAAGGTGTCGCCGGCGTTGCCGGCGTCGTAGAACAGCGCCATGCCGTACGCGGGCTTGAACCAGTACTGGAACTCGGCGCTGCCGGTGGCCAGGTAGCGGCCGCCGGTGGTCGCGTCGCCTTCGTGCACGCCCAGCTCCTGGAAGGCGTAGCCGCGCACCGACTGGTCGCCGCCGGCGCGGAACAGGTACACGGCCGGCACGCCGTTCTTGTCGCGCGAGGCCAGCGCGCCGAGTTCGGCCCGCAGTATCAGGTTGGTGCTGGCGGTCAGCGGCCGGTACCACACGGCGCGCGCATAGCCGCGCACGAAGGCCTCGTCGGTCAGGATGGGCAGCAGCGCGCCGCCCAGCTGCGCGTTGAGCGCGTAGCCCTTGGTCGGGAACAGCAGGTTGTCCAGCTTGCGCCAGGTGACGCCGTAGGTCAGCGGCAAACTCTTGCTGGTGCTGGACGGGATGCCGTCGATGGTCTTGGTCTCGGTCAGCAGCTCCAGCGACAGGCTGCGCTCGAGCAGCGGCGTGCCCCAGGCGCGCTTGCCGGCCACGCTGGCCACGCTGGTCACCTCGCCCGAAATGTCGCTGCGCTCGAACGAGGCGCCGAAGCTGTCGTTGTAGCCGTCGGCCGTGGTGGGGAAGTAGAAATCGCTGCGCGCGGTCTGCTTCTTGGTCTCCAGCGTCAGTGCGCTTTTCATGCGCAGGCCGAACACCGACAGGTCGTCGTAGGTCAGCGAGGCGCGGTTGCCGGTGTTGGTGCTGAAACCCAGGCCGGCGCTGACGTTGCGGCGCTTGTTCTCGCTCACGCGCACCAGCAGCGGCAGCGGCGCCATCGCGGCGTCGGCGTTTTGCGCCGGGGTGGCGGCGCCGGCCTCCAGCTGTTCGTTGAGGACCGCGCCCATGTCGGCGCTCACTTCCACGCTGCTGAAGTAGCCGGTGTCCTGCAGGCGCGCCTGGTAGGACTGCAGCGCCGCCTCGCTGTAGTAGTCGCCCGGATGGATGGGGTTCAGGTTGCGCACGATGGCGGCCGGGTAGCGCTTCAGGCCTTCGACGCGCAGCTCGCCGAAGCGCAGCTCCGGGCCGCTGTCGAGCACCACGCGCAGCGCGGCCAGATGGTTGTCCGGGTCCACCGTGGCCTGGCTGTCGCTCAGCTGCGCGCGCGGGTAGCGCGTCTGCACCACCTGGCGCAGCAGGCCGCGCTTGGCCTGTTCCCAGTCGGTCTGGCGGAACACCTGGCCCTGCTTGAGCGTCCAGCCGGCTTTCAGCGCGGCGGTGTCGAACTGCTGGTCGGCCGCCAGCCCGGGCACCGGCGCGAAGCCGCGCAGTTCCAGGTCGATCTCGCCGACCCGCACCGGCTCGCCAGGCTGCACGCTGATCTCGACCTTGGGCGTGTCGCCGTCGCGGTCGAGCCGGGCGGTCACCACCGGCGAGTAGTAGCCGTCGGTGGCCACCAGCGTCTTGACCTGGGCCGGCGCGGCGCGCACCAGGCGCACCAGCTGTTCGCGGTCCATGCGCGCGTTGCCGCGAAAACGCAGCAGGTCGAGGTTTTGTTCCAGCAGTTCCTGCAGCGGGCCGGGGGCGTCGATGTGGACGTCGTACTTCAGGCCCTGGGCGGCGGCGGGCAGCGCCAGGGTGGCCGTGACGGCGGCCATGGCGCCGGCCGTGGCGAGGCGGCCGGATACTTTTGCCACAACTTGTGCCAAAATTCGTGATCCTGCCATTATTTTTGCTGGCGATGCCGGTAACATGAGACTCCATCTGGGTGTACGCTAGCTGACATGTTACCGGATTGCCCTAAAAGATGGCGTACTTATAACGTTGCAACGCCCTGCAAGTCCTTGAAAGAACATAGCAATGCTGCCTACCGATTCCGCCCTGGTCCTGTTTAGCGGTGGCCAAGATTCCACCACCTGCCTGGCCTGGGCGCTGAAGCACTACGCGCGCGTGGAGACCATAGGCTTCGACTACGGCCAGCGCCACGCTGTCGAGCTGACCGTGCGCCCTTCCGTGATCGAGCGCCTGCGCGCCCACTCGTCCGAGTGGAACGCCAAGCTGGGCGACGACCACATGATCGACCTGTCGCTCATTTCCGAAATCTCGCAGACCGCGATGACGCACGACATCGCCATCGAAACCCAGGCCAACGGCCTGCCCAACACCTTCGTCCCCGGCCGCAACCTGCTGTTCATGACGGTGGCCGCCACCGTGGCCTACCGCCGCGGCCTGACGGTGCTGGTGGGCGGCATGTGCGAGACCGATTTCTCCGGCTATCCGGACTGCCGCGACGACACCATGAAGGCGCTGCAGGTGGCGCTCAACCTGGGCATGGACACCCGCCTCAAGCTGGAGACCCCGCTGATGTGGCGCGACAAGCGCCAGACCTGGGAGCTGGCGCAGGAGCTGGGCGGCCAGGCGCTGGTCGACCTGATCCGCGACGGCACGCACACCTGCTACCTGGGCGAGCGCGGCGCGCTGCACGACTGGGGCTACGGCTGCGGCACCTGTCCGGCGTGCGCGCTGCGCGCGCGCGGCTACCGCCAGTTCGCGGGTACCGAGGTGTAGATGCCTCCCGACCCCCAGGCACGGCTGCGCCGGCTGCTGCAGGACTCGCTCTCGCCGGGCGTGCTGCCGCTGCTGGTGCTGGCCGGCTGCCTGGGCGCGACCGGCGTGCTGTGGCTGGGCGCGCGCCAGCATGCCGAGCAGGAGTTGGAGGCCGATTTCCACAGCCGCGTGCGCGAACTGGTCAACAACCTCGACCGCCGCATGCAGACTTACGTGCAGGTGCTGTACGGCGTGCAGGGCTTGTTCGCCAGCTCCGTCGCGGTCGACCGCGGCGAGTTCCGCACCTATCTGGCCGGACAGAACATGAACCTGCATTTTCCCGGCATCCACGGGGTCGGCTACATGGCGATGGTGACGCCGGCCCGACGCGCCGAGCACGAACGCCTGGTCAGGCTGGACGGCCTGCCCGACTACCGGGTGCGGCCGGACGGCGCGCGCGACTGGTATGCGCCGGTGGTGTATCTGGAGCCGTCCGGCGGCAGCAACCGGCACGCGTTCGGCTACGATGCCGCGTCTGAGGCGGTGCGGCGCGCCGCGCTGGAGCAGGCGCGCGATACCGGCCTGCCGGCCATGAGCGGCAAGATACGGCTGGTGCAGGAGGAGGTCGAGCCGGCCCAGTCCGGCTTCCTGATGCTGCTGCCGGTGTACCGGCGCGGCCAGGCGGCCGACACGCCGGCGGCGCGCCGGGCCGCCATCGAGGGCTGGGTGTACGCGCCGTTCCGCGTCGGCGACCTGATGGCGGGGCTGGGCGGGGCGCGCGCCGCCGCGCTGGCGGTGAAGATCTACGACGGCGACGGCAGCGCGCCGGCGGCGCTGATGTACGACAGCCATCCGGGCCGCGCGGCCGGCCGGCGCAGCAGCTTGCAGCAGATCAGCGCCGGCGGCCACCGCTGGACGCTGCAAATCGCCGCGCGGCCGGGCGCGGCGCCGGAGCGCGACCAGGCGCAGCAGGTCGCGCTGGGCGGCGCGTTGTTGAGCGCCTTGCTGGCCGGCCTGACCTGGCTGCTGGCGCGCGGCCGCGTGCTGGCCCGCGACGCGCAGGCGCGCGCCGAGGGGCTGGCCGGCGAGCTGCGGGAGGGCCAGGCCACGCTGCGCGTGCTGGCCGACGGCGCCCAGCGCAGCCAGGCCATGTTGCGCAGCATTCTCGATTCGACCGTCGACGGCATCCTGGTCGACAACCTGAAAGGCCGGGTGCTGAACGCCAACCGCCGCTTCCGCGAACTGTGGAACCTGCCCGAGCATCTGGACTGGCAGACCGACGGCGGCGCGCTGATGGAGCTCATGGCGCGGCAGCTGCTCCATCCGGGCCAAGCGACGCCGCTGGCGCCGCAGGGCTTGCAGCCGGCCGGCCCGCTGGCGCTGCTGCACCTGAAGGACGGCCGCGTGATCGAGCAGCACACGCGCAGCCTGCAGCTGGGCAGCGAACCTGCGCGGCTGTGGTCGTTCCGCGATATCACCGAGCGCACCCGGGGCGAGCAGCGCGAGCAGACCCGGCGCCAGGTGCTGGAGCTGCTGGCCACCGGCGCGCCGCTGCAGACCATCCTGGAGAGCGTGGTGCTGGGCGTCGAGGCGGGCAACGAGGAGATGTTGTGCTGCATCCTGCTGCTGGACGAGGAGGGCGAACACCTGCTGGTGGGCGCGGCGCCCAGCCTGCCGGACTTTTTCAACGCGGCCGTGCACGGCCGCCCGGTGCGCGGCGGCCAGAGCGCCTGCGCCCAGGCGGTGCTCACGCGCAGCCGCGTGATCGTCGAGGATATCCGCAACGCGCCCGGCCTGGGCGAGTACCGCGAGCTGGCCCTGCAGGCACGGCTGGGGTCGTGCTGGTCCGACCCGATCTTCGGCGCCGGCGGCATCGTGCTGGGCACCTTCGCCATCTTCCACCGCGACGCCCGCCTGCCCAGCGCGGCCAATATCGCGCTGATCGAGCAGGCCGCGCGGCTGGCCGGCATCGCCATCGAGCAGGCGCAGGCGGCGGTGGCGCTGCGCGCCGGCGAGGCCCGCTTCCGCAGCCTGTACGACCACGCGCCGGTGGCGCTGTGGGAGCAGGACTGGTCGGCGGTGCGGGCCGCGCTGGCCGAGCTGGAACTGTCCGGCGTCGACGACCTGGGCCGCCACCTGCAGGCCAACGCCGGCCAGCTGCGGCGCCTGGCGGCGCTGGTGCGCATCGTCGACTGCAACGCCGCCGCGCTGGCGCAGGTGGGCGCGGCGCCGGGCCGCCAGCAGGCGCCGCAGCTGAGCCTGGCGCAAAACTTCGACCAGGCCGCCATGCCCAGCTTCGCGCTGGCGCTGACCGCGCTGGCGCAGGGCCAGCACTTCTTCGCCTGCGAGGGCAGCTTCGAGCGCCTCGACGGCACGGCCCGGCTCAACGAGCTGACCCTGCTGGTGATGCCGGGCCACACGCACAGCCTCGATTTCGTCATCGTCTCGACGCTGGACGTGACGGAGCGGCGCCGCATGCACGACGAGCTGCGCATGCTGGCCACCACCGATTTCCTCACCGGCCTGCCGAACCGGGGCGAGTTCATGCGCCGGCTGGACCACGAGCACGCGCGGCTGCGGCGCGACGTCACCGCCTGCGCCGCCGTGCTGCTGCTCGACGTCGACCATTTCAAGCGCATCAACGATGAGCACGGCCATGCGGCCGGGGACGCGGTGCTGCGCCGGCTGGCCGAGGTGATGCGCGAGGGCCAGCGCCAGATCGACATGCTGGGCCGCATCGGCGGCGAGGAATTCGCGCTGCTGCTGCCGGGCACGGCGCTGGACGCGGCGGCGGTGCTGGCCGAACGCCTGCGCCAGCGCGTGGCGGAGACGGCGGTGCGGCGCGACGACGGCGCGGCGCTGGCGGTGACGGTGAGTATCGGCATCGCCGCGCTGGGCGCGATGGACGGCGGCGGCGACGCGGCCTTGCGGCGCGCCGACCAGGCGCTGTACTGCGCCAAGCGCGGCGGCCGCAACCGGGTGGCGCTGGCGGGGGAAGCTGCGGGGGAAGAGGCGGATCGGCCGGGAGTTCAGGTCCCGGCCGCTTCCGATTGAAACTGTGGAGTTTGCTTAGACGGCGTGTTCCAGCGTGGCGCGCAGCTGCTGCTTGCGGGAGCGCGAGCGGAACACCAGGTACAGGCCGACCGGGATCAGCAGCGGCAGCAGCAGGGGCGAGGCCGCCGCCGCCACCACCACGGCCAGCAGCACCATGCCGCTGATCATCAGGATGCCCAGGCCGGCGAACAGCAGGCCGACGAACACGGCGGCGCAGGTGATGGCGACGGTGGCGATCAGCAGGCCGCCGCCGGCGAACAGGGTGCCGAGCAGGAAGCCCAGCGGGCCGTCGATCTCGTCGCCGTCGATGTTGACGTGCATGCCGTCACCGAAGATCGACTGCCATGCGGCGACAGCCAGCAGCGTGACGAAGGCGGCAAATACCAGTTTTTTAGCAGTGATTTTCATGGCTGACCTCGGTGGTTGGGTGGTTCTGTTTTTCCTGTGCCGTTAAGGCATGGTTGAACTGTAGCGATGGCGCCCGGCAGCGGCCAGCGGATTGCGACAGACCGGCAAATTGGCGGGATGGAATGCCTGTCCGGCGCGACGAGCCGGAATGTTCCTTGAATTAAAGTTATGCCTGCCTATACTGTTAACCTGACCATTGCAGGGAGGGCTTTAACATGGCTTGGCTAGAATTGAGCGAGGGTCAATCGCTATCCTCGATGTGCAAGCGGACCTGGCGCCAGCGTAGCGCCCAGCACCTTTCCGGCGGAGGCCCCAAGGGCCCGCCATCGGCGCCGCCGACGATACCGCCCATCATCATCACGCCGTACAGCTACCACATGCCGGACCCGGCCATCGATCCGCGTGTGACGCCGCTGCGTCCGCCCATCGTGCCGCCGCCGCGGCCGTGCATCTCGTGCTGATGACGGCCGGCTGAGCGGCCTTCCGCCAGACGAAAAAAAAGCCCGCTTTGCGCGGGCTTTCGTGCTGGGCGGGGTGCTTATGCCCGTGTCTTGCGGCGGCGGGCGATGAAGCTCACCAGGCCCAGGCCGGCCACCATCATGGCGTAGGTTTCCGGTTCCGGAACCGGCGTTTCGACCCGATACAGGCCGGCGTTCGAGGTCGCTTGCAGGGCGGTGTAGAACTTGTCCACGCCGGAGCCGGCGTTGAACTCGTAGAAGGCCGTGCCTTCCACGCCTGGCCCGCCCTTGCCCTTGCCGAAGTGCAGGCCGACGATGACGTCGCCGACCAGCAGCTGGGCGAAGTCATAGGTCGTGATGTGGCTGATCGGATCGGGGGCGACGTTGATCGACTCGATCGGCGCGCCGCTCTGGCCGAGGAAGAAGAAATCCGTCGCCAGGATGCCGCTGACGGTGGCTTTGTCGGCCGGCGAATTGTTGATCAGGTTGCCCGGCACGAAGCCGAAGCAGCTCGACACCGTGACGCCGGGCACATCGAAATAGATATCGGTCAGGCTGCAGGTGGCCGCCGACGCCAGGCCGGAGACCGACAGCAGCGCTGCTGCGGCAATTTTTGGAAGTAAGTTTTTCATATGGAGCCTATGTTTAGTAGAAACGCGGGTTAGTCTTGTGGTTGCTACGGCGGCTGGCTAGACCCAGCAGACCGAGGCCGGTTAAAAACATCGCATAGGTGCGGGGTTCAGGGACCACCGCGATGTAAGAATGGTTGTCCGACTCGAAGGCGTTCTGGTTGGACGAGAACGTGACCTTGGTGATGGTCGTGCCACTGTCGGTGAAGAAATTCAGGTAGAAGCCGGTTTGCTGATTGCCGTTCGCTAACTGGCTGGCGGCGGAAGCCATGTCGTTGCCGTTGATCTGCAACACCATCGTATTGCCGCTGTACATGGTGACGATGTTGTAGTTGTCCGGTGAGCCCATGTAATAGCCAAAGTAGCTCACGCCGAGGCCGCCGAACGTCACGCTCGATGACGAAGGTTGGCCGTTGCTCACGCCCACCGAGAAGAAGGCGGTGGGGTCTCCCGGCGGTTGTGCCGCGTAGCCGGGATTGCCCGGCGACGGGATCAGCGCGCCAACCTGGTCATAGGTGGCGAAGCCGACCGGCAGCAAGCCGTCGTCAAACGTGTTGGTGGTCACGCCTGCGACACCGGAAGTGATGCCGCCGGTTGCGGTGTAGGTGACGGCGGCGCCGCAGGTCAATGCTGCGCCGGCCAGGCCAAGGCCCAGCAGGGTTTTAGCGATCATCTGACGTTCCTTTGTAGTAGCCGGTGAGCGCTTGCGCCCGGCTTTCACTTTTATTAACAACTGGAAACTGGTGATTCAAGATTGATAATAATCATAATTCTCTGTTAACGCTTCCTTGCATTTAGAATGTTTCGTCGGTTTTTGTGAACTGCCGCGTGGAAGTGTTAACAATAGATGCCGAGGGGAATTGGAAATTTCGTCCTCTCCTCGGAAGCGCCGGGTCCGCCGCGCACAGACTAGTCAAACGCACCTCTGTGCAGATGTCACAATTGGGTGCGAAAAACAAACACTGGCCGCATCGGCCCGGAATCCGCGGTTTTGCGCTTGATCTATGTGTTTCTATTGTTGTTACGGGGCCGTGCGCTTATCATTCCACCCCCACCCACCATTCCAGACGAGCCATCAGCATGAGCGCAGACTACCCCGATACCGAACAGCACCAGGACGACGACGCCCCGATCCAGGAGGCGCGCGTATGGCAGGGGAACGGCTGGACCGCGCGCGTCATCAAGAACGACGACGACGAGGGCTGGGCGGTGGCGATGATCAAGGATGGCGAGCCGGAACCGGCGCTGGTCGGCCCCTGGACCATGGGCCGCGACAAGAAGAACCCCAAGCCGCTCGACGTCAACGCCTTCAACACGCTGGTCAAGACCGCCAACGAGGTGATCCGCCGCCACGAGCAGCAGCTGCACGCGCAGCTGCACAAGAATGTCTTCGTCAACGGCGAGCAGGGCCAGGTCAAGGTCAACCTGGACATCGTGCCCGACGAGGACGACCCCTACGCCACGCTGAGCGCCTTCGACCCGTACGGCGAGGAACTGGCGCGGGTGCGGGTGGCGCCCACCTTCAAGCTGAGCGTGGCCAGCGCCTCGGCGTGGATCGACAGTGGCTATCGTAAGCCATAGTTACCTACATCATTAGTTCTTTACTAGAATTAAGATTTCGTTAAATAAACGTGTAAGTGAATGTAACATTCAATTGTGCGGGGCCGGCTGGCAAGGACGAGGCTGCTACATTTTGGACTCCCTTTTTTTAGGAGTTCGATATGATTAAAATCAAAGCACTGGCCGGCATTCTGGTCATGACCGGCGCCGCCTTCCTGTCGCAGGGCGCGATGGCGGCCGACATCAGCAATCCCGACACCCCGCTCGATCTGAGCAGCGGTGCGGACTTCGTCGGCCACTTTATCGCCGGCAACAACCAAGGCAATACCTTCGCCGACAAGTACACCTTCACCCTGACCGGCGCGTCGACCATTTCGGCCGACGTCTATTCGCATACCGGCAATGCGAAAAACGGCCTGGACATCACCGGCCTGTCGCTGTTCAACGGCAGCGGCCTGCTGTTGGCCGGCACCCAGCTGTCGACCGGCGCCACCGACCAGTGGCAGCTCGACTCGGCCGTCCTGGGCGCCGGCAGCTACTACCTGCTGGTGAGCGGCAGCGCCGTGTCGAAGTCGTCCGGTTCGTACTCGTCCGGCGTGTCGGTTTCGGCCGTGCCGGAACCGGAAACCTATGCCATGCTGCTCGGTGGCCTGGGCCTGATCGGCGCGGTGGTCCGCCGCCGCAAGCAAGCCGGCAACGCGTAAGCTTTCGCCGCGCGTGCGAACAGCCAGGCCGTCGCAGGACGGCCTGGCTGTTTTTGTTTCTGTGGCCGGGCCGGGCCGGAACTGCTAGTATTTCCTATGCGCATCAGCCCACTATAGGAAAATCGATGGAAAGTCGCCTCACCCGTCTGGAAGCCGTCCAAACCATGCTGCTTGAAATCGGGCAGAAGTCGAGCAGCTGCACCGATATCAGCGAGTTCCTGCAGGCCGTGCACGCGGCGCTGGGACGCATCATGTACGCCGCCAATTTCTTCGTGGCGTTGAGCGACCGCGACGGCCCGGTCAACCAGGTGCGCTTCGTGTATTTCGTCGACGAGGTGGACGATCCGCCCAGCCGCGACGCGTTGTTCGAGCTGGTCGAGGGCGAGTCGCCGACCGCGACCGTGATCGCCACCCGCGAGCGCATGGTGATGACGGCGGCCGAGCACCAGTCGCGGCGCGAGGCGAACGCCGGCTTCGGCATCGGCACCATCGCCGAGCACTGGATGGGTTGTCCGCTGCTGGACCAGAACCACCAGGTGCTGGGCGCCATCGTGATCCAGAGCTACGACAAGCAACACACCTTCAGCGAGGAAGACCAGGCGCTGTTCGCGCTGATCGCCAACCACGTGTCGGGCGCGCTGCAGGGCCTGCAGAGCATGGACCGGCTGGAGCGCGCGGTGCAGGAGCGCACCGCCCAGCTGTCGCACGAGGTGGCCGAGCGGCGCCGCGCCGAGGCCATCCAGCGCGCGCTGTACGAGCTGGCCAACCTGTCGGCCACGGCCACCGGCGGCAGCCGCCTGAACATGCGGCTGCACCAGATCATCAGCGAACTGGTGCCGGCGCAGAACTTCCTGATGGCGCTGTACCACCCGGACACCAAGGAAATCTCCATCCCGTATTTCGTCGACCAGAAGGACGAGCATGCGCCGGTCAAGCGCTTCGACTACGGGGTCGGCATGTCCTCCTACATCCTGCAGCGCAAGCAGGCCATGCTGCTCGACCGCGCCGGCTTCACCGCGCTGGTCGACAGCGGCGAGATGGAGCACCCGCTGGGCAACACCGACATCGCCAGCTGGATGGGCGCGCCGATGCTGCTGGGCGACGTGGCTTACGGCGTGATCATCGTGCAGAGCTATGACGAGTCGGTGACCTACACCCAGGCCGACCTCGACATCCTGGCCTTCATGGCCAGCCACGTGGCGGTGGCGATCGCGCGCATGCAGGCCGACCGCGAGATCCGCCGCGCCAAGGAGGCGCTGGAGGAACAGAACGCGGCGCTGGAGAACGCGCTGACCTCGCTCAGGGACGCGCAGGGCGAGCTGGTGCGGCAGGAGAAGCTGGCCTCGCTGGGCCGGCTGGTGGCCGGCGTGGCGCACGAGATCAACACGCCGCTGGGCATCTGCGTGACGGCCACCAGCCATCTGGTGGAGGAGCTCAAGCTCACGCGCGAGGACATGGCCAACGGCACGCTGGACGAGGACGGCCTGAACCAGTTCTTCGACATCATCTCGCAATCGCTGCGCATCATGACCACCAACACCCAGCGCGCGGCGGCGCTGGTGCGCAGCTTCAAGCAGGTGGCGGTGGACCAGTCGTCCGACGATATCCGCAGCTTCAATCTGCGCAAATACCTGGACGAGGTGCTGCTGTCGCTGCAGCCCAAGCTCAAGGGCAAGCCCATCGCCGTGGAGATCGATTGCGACGAGCACATCAACATGGCCAGCTTCCCCGGCGCGGTGTCGCAGATCGTCACCAACATGGTGGTCAACTCGCTGGTGCACGGCTTCGAGGAGGGGCAGTCCGGCAAGATCACGATACGCGGCAAGGTCGACGGCGACTTCGTCGACTTCGACTACGGCGACGACGGCGCCGGCATGGACAGCGCCACGCTGGCGCAGCTGTTCGATCCCTTCTTCACCACCAAGCGCGGCTCGGGCGGCAGTGGGCTGGGCGCGCACATCCTGTACAACCTGGTGACGGGCGCGCTGGGCGGCACCGTCAAGGTGGTCAGCGCGCCGGGCATGGGCTTGCACTACAAGCTGCGCTTCCCCAAGGTGCGGCGCAAGTAAGACCTACCCCGCACGGCGATGAACCACTGGGGTCAGACCCCGTACGGGGTCTGACCCCGCCGTACCGGGTTACTTGGATGCCTTGCTGATCTCCACTTCCCAATCCACGCCGGAATCGATGTGGTGCTGCTTGGCGTAGTTGCCCTGGCTGACGGCCACCGCCACGTCCAGCAGGCTGTTCAGGTAGACCAGCGGCTTGCCCTGCGCGACGCCGCCGAAGGTGTGCTCGAACGGCGCCACCACCTGGTCCACCTGCTTGCCCTTGTGCAGGATGCGCACCTGCACGCGCTCGTGCTCGCCGATGTTCAGTTCGTTGAACAGCGCTTTCGGGATGTTGGTCCAGACGTTGCCGTACTTGATGTCCAGCACAGGGATGATGCCGCGCACCACCTTGCCCTGGCGGACAGCCTTCTGGTACGGGATCTTCACCACCGATTCGCTCGGCAGCACCGGGCCGACCTGCTCGAAGCTGATCGCGCCCGAGGCCAGGCGAGCGCCGACGTAGGCGTACACGTCGCGGCCGTGGAAGGTGTAGGACTCGCCGGAGCCGGCCAGGCGGTTGACCTTCTCGTCGATCTCGCGCAGCTCGGCCACGCCGTCGCGCTCGGCGATCAGCGTGAACAGGCCGTTGTCGGGGCCGACGAAGTAGCGGCCCTCCCTGGTCTTGAGCACCACCGACTTGCGCGCCGTGCCCACGCCCGGATCGACCACGGCCACGAACACGCTGCCCTGCGGCCAGTAGTTGGCGGTCTGGTACAGGCGGTAGGCGCCCAGCCAGATGTCGTAGTCGGGGATGTTGTGGGTCAGGTCGGACACGCTCAGCTTGGGATCGACGCCGAAGGCCACGCCGTGCATGGCGGAGACGGCGCCGTCCGAGGTGCCGAAGTCGGTCAGCAGCACCAGGGCGTTGCTGGCTTGGGCTTGCACGGCCATCAGCGAGCTGAGGCAGACGGCGGCGAACAGGGTGGAGATGCGGTTGAGCTTCATGGGTTCCTCAGCTTAGAAGGTGTAGCGCAGGCGGCCGTAGAAATACGCGCCGTTGACGCCGATCGGGTTGATGAAGTTGTACGGCAGCGCGCCGCCGTAGGTGGCGTTGTTGGTCTGGCGCACGCGCTCCGGATAGCGGTCGAGCAGGTTGTCGCCGCCGACCGCCACGGTCAGTTGCTTGCTCAGCTTGTACTGCGCCTCCAGGTCCACCGACCACACCGCGCCGAACGCTTGCGCGTGCACGCCGTCGTCGAGCGGCGCCTCGCTGTCGTACGAGAAGTCCTTGAGCGGGCCGAAGCGCGTGGCGCGCGCCAGCACGCTCCAGCGCGCGGCCTGCCAGTCGGCGCTCAGCACCAGCTTGCTGGTGGGCGAGGCGTGGCGGATGCGGTACAGGCTGGCGTCGGTCAGCAAGGTCAGCGACGGATCGATGGCGGCCAGCGCGGCCGAGCCCTGGCGCACGCGGTCCAGGCGGGTCTTGTTCAGGTTGAGCGCGGCGTTCAGGTCCAGCTTGCCGCCGGCGAAGGCCAGGTCGTGGTTGAGCACCGCGTCCAGGCCGGTGGTGCTGGTGTCGAGCAGGTTGGCCAGGTAGGCCACCGACTGGATGTCGCCGCGGCCGATGCCGGCCAGGTAGGCGGTGGCGGCGTCGCTTTGCAGGTCGCTGCTGCGGGTGATGCGGTCGCGGATCTTGATGCGGTAGGCGTCCAGCGTGAAGCTGGTGTTGCGCTGCGGACGCCATGCCAGGCCCAGCGACAGGTTGGTGGATTTCTCGGGCTTCAGTGCCTCGGCGCCGAAGCTGCGCGCCAGCGGATCGCTGGCCGGCAGCAGCGAGGCGGTCTGCAGGCCGCTGCCGTCGCTGTTGAAGTTGAGCGTGGAGAAGCGGAAGCCGGTCTGCACCAGCGCCGGCGCGCGGAAGCTGTTGGACAGCGAGCCGCGCAGCAGGAAGGACTCGCTGAGCTTGTAGCGCGCCGACAGCTTGCCGGTGCTGGCGCTGCCGAAATCGCTGTAGTGCGCGTAGCGGGCGGCCGCGCCCAGCAGCAGGCGGCTGGTGAGGTCGGTTTCGGCGTCGGCGTATACCGAGCGGATAGCCCGGCCGCCGTCGAAGGCGTCCTGCGGGCGCAGGCCGGGGCCGGCCTGCGCGCCCGGCGGCGCGTCCGTGACGGGGCCTGCCGCGTAGGAGGCGGCGTCGCCCGGCGAGCTGCGGTAGGTCTCGTGCATGACCTCGGCGCCCAGCGCCAGGTTGAGCGGCGCCCCAAGGCCCAGGTCGAGCTCGCGCGTGAGGTCGGCGTTGAGCGCGTTCTGGCGGAAGTCGAAGCCGGCCAGGTGGAAGCTGGTCGGGCTTTGCGCGCCCAGCGAGGCGTTGGCCGAGTGGTCGAGGTCGTAGCGGAACAGGTTGGCGCCGTGGCGGGCGCTCAGGTCCCAGTTCCAGCCGGCGCGGGTGAAGCGCGCGCCGGCCACCAGGCTGACGTCGCTCATGTCGCCCTTGGTCACCGGACGGTAGCCGGCCGGGTACAGCGCCGGCACATTGGACGGGTCGCCCGGATAGCGGAAGTAGGCGCTGCCGTCGGACTTGCGCTGGTTGACGGTGGCGAAGGAATAGGCGTCGACGCCGCCGGCCAGCGGCAGCAGGGCGTTGTAGAACAGGTAGTTGTTGTTCTGGTGCGAGTCGCCGGACTTGAACACCACCTTGCCGTCCAGCGCCAGGTCGGCCGGCGTGGAATTCCACGAGGTCCAGCCGGCGTCGCTGAAGCCGGCGCGCTGGGTCGGCGCGCGGCTGCGGGTGTCGAAGCCGAAGCGCAGGAAGCCGGCGTCGCCCAGCGGTACGCCGTAGTCGGCGCTGGCGGTCTTGGTCTGGCCGTCGGTCTTGGTCTCGTTGGTGGGCTGGAAGTCGGTGTGGTTGGCGCCGTAGCCGAGCGCGGCCGAGCCGCCGCTGCGGGCGTTCTTGAGCACGATGTTGATGACGCCGGCCACGGCGTCGCTGCCGTACTGGGCGCCGGCGCCGTCGCGCAGGATCTCGATGTGGTCGATGGCGCCGGGCGGGATGGCGTTGATGTCGACCGGCACGGTGCCGGCGAAGCTGCTCTCGGTGTCGAGCACGGCGCTGGCGTGGCGGCGCTTGCCGTTGATCAGCACCAGCACCTGGTCCGGCGCCAGGCCGCGCAGCTGCACGCCGCGCACCGAGTCGGAGGCGCCGCTCGATTCGATGCGCGGGAAGTTGATCGACGGCGCCAGGTTCTGCAGGGCCGCGCCCAGTTCGCCGCTGGCCAGCGCGTTCTCCACCTCGCGCGCGCCGAAGCGGTCGATCGGCACGGCGCTGTCGTACACGGTGCGGTTGCGCGCGCGCGAGCCGACCACGGTGACCTGGTCGATGGCCGCGTCGGCGGCCTGCTGCGCGTGCAGCTCGGACTGCGCTGTCAGCAGCAACGCGCAGGCGAGCACGCTGCGGCGCAAAGGCAATGGAGGGAGGGCGTGCGGACGCGGGGTGTGTGGCATCGTGGATTCCTTGCGTGGTCTGGACCGGACCACGATCTTAATGGCAAGGAATTCAGTTTAACAACAACCTATTGCGCATATGCTTATGTCGGTCTAGTCCGGGAAGCGCTCGTTGATGGCGACCGCCTTGTCGATGTTTTGGCACAGCAGGTCGACGTACAGCGGGTCGAGGTGATGGCCGGCCACTTCGCGCAGATGGGCCACCACCTGGTCGATCGGCCAGGCTTCCTTGTAGCAGCGCTTGTGCATCAGCGCGTCGAACACGTCGGCCACGGCGACGATGCGCGCGTACAGGTGGATGTCGTGGCCCTTGAGGCCTTGCGGATAGCCGCTGCCGTCGAACTTCTCGTGGTGCTGGTGGGCGATCACGGCGGCCGCCTTGAGGATGGGGCGCTGCGAGCCGTCCAGGATGGACAGGCCGACGGTCGGGTGCTGCTTCATGATCTCCCATTCGGCCGCGTCGAGCTTGCCCGGCTTGAGCAGCACCGCGTCCGGCGTGGCGATCTTGCCGATGTCGTGCATCGGCGCGGCGTGGCGCAGCACGGCGGTCTCGTCCTCCGGCATGCCGGAGGCCTGGGCCAGCAGGTGGCACACCTCGGACATGCGGCGCACGTGGTTGCCCGCCTCGTTGGAGCGCGACTCGACCACGTCGCCCAGGCGCAGGATCAGCTCGGCCTGGGTATCGGTGATCTCCTGGGTCAGCAAAATATTATCGAAGGCGATCGCGACGCCGGAGCAGAACACTTCCAGCAGCTTGGTGTCGATCTCGGAGATTTCGTCGACGCCCTTGAGCACCAGCAGCGAGGCCTTGCCGCTGCTGTTGGGGAAGTAGCCGATGTAGGTGTCGCCCTCGACGCGCGAGATCTTGTTGCTCTTGGCGGCGTCGAGCTGGGCCAGCACGTCGGGGCTGAGCAGGGTGCCGTCCTCGTCGCCGATCTGGGCCAGGATCTCGTAGTCGTTCTCGCCGGTGATGGCGGTGGCGCCGCGCAGGCGCAGCAGCATGCTGTGCTCGAGCCGCAGCAGCGCCACCACCTGCTGCAGCAGGCCGTTGGCGAAGTCCTTCAGGTTGCGCTGCTGGAAGATGTGGGCCGAGGCGGCGATCACGCGCTCCAGGCCCTCGCGGTAGTTGAGCTGCTGGCGGCGGGCCTCCTCGACCTTCATGATGTCGCGGTAGGCGCGCAGCGCGGCGAAGGTGGTGGTGAACAGCTTGGTGCGGTCGAGCTCGGTCTTTTCCTTGTAGTCGTTGATGTCGTAGTTGACGATCACGCGCTCCTCGGGGGCCTGGCCGGGCTGGCCGGTGCGCAGCACGATGCGGGTGAACTGGTTGTCGAGGTCCTCGCGCATCCAGCGCGCCACTTCCAGGCCGCTGTCCTCTTTTTCCATCACGACGTCGAGGAACACCAGGGCCACGTCGGCCTCGCGCGCCAGCACCTCCTTGGCCTCGGCGCCGCTGTAGGCGTGCACGAAACTGAGGGCGCGGCCGTCGAGACGGAAGCGGCTCAGGGTCAGCTTCGTGATGTCGTGGATGTCCGGTTCGTCGTCGACCAACAGGACTTTCCAGGGCGCTAGCTTAGGCGAGGCAGCAGACAAAAAAGACATAGGGACGAGTTCCGCAAAATGGCACTACTGAATGAGTTTTTCGATTGTAGTCTTACCCAAAGATATTAACAACAGGCAACAAAAATTCCTGTTGCTTTGCACAACACTCCCGTGATGTCCGCGGGCGGTCTTATTGTACGGCGCGTTGTTCGGCGGCGGCGCAGCGTTAGTCTTCTGTAACGCCTTTGTGCAACCGAAACAATACTTCGTTTTTGGCAATATTGCTATCTCTGTGAGAAATATTTTATCGGGGTGTGCAACAAGCCGGCGGCGGGGCATGCTGCGCTTACTTTGACGCCGGTCCAAAGGCGCGCAAGTAATGGGGGCTACGATTTAAGCATCCTCATGTCCGGAGCGCGAAAACATGCTAATCGCCAACTATGCCGACATCCACACGCAGATCGTCGAATTGCTGGAATCCTCGCGCCGGGCCGCCGCGCGCAGCGTGAATGCCCTGATGACCGCGGCTTATTGGGAAATAGGACGGAGGATTGTCGAGTGCGAGCAGGAGGGGGCGAACCGCGCCGCGTATGGCGACGAACTCATGTTGCGCCTTTCGGCCGATCTTGGCAGCCGCTTTGGTCGTGGTTTCAGCAGGCAAAATCTGCAGCAAATGCGTAATTTTTATTTATTCTGGCCGGAAATTCACCAGACGGTGTCTGGCAAATTCACTTTGCCCTGGTCCGCCTATGTGCGCCTGATGTCCGTCAAGACCGCCGACGCCAGATTGTTCTACGAAACGGAGGCGCTGCGTGGTGGCTGGTCGGTTCGGCAGTTGGACCGTCAGGTGAACAGCCAGTTTTATGAGCGCACCGTGCTTTCCAGGAATCAGGCCAAGATGCTGGCGCAGGGCGCCCAGCCGCAAGCGGACGATGTCCTCACGCCGGAACAGGCGATCAAAGACCCCTTCGTGCTGGAGTTCCTCGATTTGAAGGACGAATATTCTGAGTCCGATCTGGAGGACGCCCTGATCCAGCACATGGCCGACTTCCTGCTGGAACTGGGCGACGATTTCGCCTTCGTCGGCCGCCAGCGCCGCCTGCGGCTCGACGACACCTGGTTCCGCATCGACCTGCTGTTTTTCCATCGCCGCCTGAAGTGCCTGGTGGTGATCGATCTGAAGACCGGCAAGTTCGGCGCTGGCGATGCCGGCCAGATGCACCTCTATCTGAACTACGCCCGCGAGCACTGGACCAAGCCGGAAGAAAATCCGCCGGTGGGCCTGATACTGTGCGCAGCCAAGGGCGCGGCCGAGGCGCGCTATGCGCTCGACAGCCTGCCCAACAAAATCATCGCCGCCGAATACCAGATGCTGCTGCCCGACGAGCGCCTGCTGGTCGCCCGGCTTGAGCGCTGGACGCAAAAAAGCCCGCAAGGAGCGTGACGCTCGTTGCGGGCCGGGACAGCTGGGGTGACTTAGTTCAGCGTCGGGAAACCGGTCAGGTAGCCGACGGCGGCGCCGAAGCGGTCGCGGTAGTTGGCGCGGATCAGCGGGTCCAGCGTAGGCTGCACCTTGCCGTGCAGCGCCGCTTCCCAGTCGCCCGGATGCTGGAAGTTGCTCATGATGTAGGCGAAGCCGTTCATGTCGTCGACCGCGTGCAGGCCGGTCGACTCCGCGCCGGCCGGCGTCGACAGCACGCGCGTGAGCGCCTTGGTGTCGACGTTGTAGGCCCACAGGAAGTTGTTGACGTGCAGGCCGCTGTCCTCGCCGATGAACAGGGTGCGCAGCTTTTCCGAGAACTTGATGTTGTCCGGATTGGCGATCTTGTCCGGATTGGCCAGGTTGCCCAGCGCGTCGGGCGTGGCCAGGTCCTCGCCGACCAGCGCCGGCACGGCGGCCATGTCGACCGGCACCCATTCGCTATTGATGGCGGCGCCGCTGTCGTCCACCTGCCCGGCCTTCAGGTTCAGCGCGTACACGATGCCGGCGCTCGGGCCCTGGATCTTGATGCCGCCGGAACCGTCCTTCATGGCGCCGTTGATGTAGCTCATCGCCGAGTAGGCGATCTTGTCCTTGGCGTTGACGGTCGTGCCCTCCATCTTGGTGAAGCCCATGCTGCCGCCCTTGAACGCGGCGTAGCGGTGGGTCTCGAGGAAGGCCGCGGCCTTTTCCTTGCCCGGCACGATTTTGATCCAGTTGGTCTTGCCGCTGAACGGGATCTTGGTGTACGTGGCGTCCGATGGATCGCTGGTCTTGACGCTGAGGATGTCGGCCGCCTTGAGCGAATCGGCCAGGGCCTTGATCTCGGCGCTGGTGGCGCTGCCCAGCTTGATCCACGACAGCGTGGCCGAGCCGCCGTTCTCGGCGGTCTTCTGCGCCCACTTGGCCACGTACAGGGTGCCGCTCGACAGGTCCTGCGCCTTGTCGGCCACGAACATGAACAGGCCGCCGTTGGTGGCGTCGTCGCCCATCAGCGCGGTGCGCTCGTCCGGCATCACCTGCACCAGTTCGTGCGAGATGCGGCCCATGCAGTAGTGCTTCTTGATGCTGCCGGTGCCGTCCGGGTTGACGGTGATTTCCGGCATGTGGCCGTAGTGGTAGGGGTTGGCCTTGGTGGCGTCGCCGAACAGGTTGGTGCTGAAGTTGGCGAACTGGGTGTTCTTGTCGATGCTGGTCGCGTCCGGCTCGTATTCCTCGCTCGACAGGTGGGTGTTCCACGGCGAGCGGCTGGCGCCGCAGGTGATCCACAGGCCGTTGACGCCGGCGGTGTTGACGTTGTGGTACTTGACCAGCGACAGCGCGCCGGTGGTCTTGTCCTGGTCCAGCGTCAGCACGGCGATCGGCGACGGCAGCATGCCGTACATCGAGTCGCCCTTGACGTTGCGGGTGGTGTATTCGAACTGCACCACGGCGAACACGGTGTTGCCCTTGACGCCGGCCACGGTGGGCGCGGCCAGCTTGAGCAGCGAGGTGCCGTCCGGGCAGTCCGAGAAGAACTGGCGGCCGCCGGCGTCGGTCTTGTCGACGATGGGCTGGTTGTTGATGTCGTAGTAGCCGCCGGCCAGGATGGTGCCGCCGCTGCCGTTGGGCACGTTGGCGCCGGTGATGAAGAAGGTCTGGTAGGCCAGCGAGTAGGGCTGGGTCTTGCCGTCGGAATAGCTCAGGTTCAGCGTCGAGCCGACCGTGGTGGTGGCCATGGCGGCGGCGTTGGCCAGCGATGGCGCGGCCATGCCGGTGAAGGTGACGGACAGCAGTTGCGGTGCTTGCGCGGCGGTGTCGCCGCCGCCGCAGGCCGACAGCAGGGCGGCGGTCGCGCTGCCGCCTGCCAGCGGCAACAGCGGCGCGCTGGACAGGAACTTGAGGATGCTGCGGCGGGACAGATCGAGGGACTCGGTCATGGGGAAATCCTGTTGTAGTTGTGGCCATTCCATGTGCCGGCGCCGGGCGCGGCATCATGCGAGGTGGTGGCTGCACCTCGACGGGCGTAATATTAAGGATTTGATATGACAGGGGCGTGACATGGGGCCCAAGTAAGTTTGGTAACAAAGCGCTTCAAACGAGGCCCGCGCCGGCGAAAAAGGCTATATTGAAAGCATCAACCGTGAAGGAGAAGCAAATGCGAGTACTCACCCGTACCATGCTGGCCGCCTCGCTGGCGCTGCTGGCCGGCGCAGCCTGGGCCGATGTCAGCGTCAGCTATGTCAAGCCGGAAGACTTTACCGACGTGCCGCGCAACGCCATCGACCGCGAGCGCGTGCTGAAGGATTTCAGCGACTACTTCGCCACGCTCAACGCCAAGCTGCCGGCCGGGCAGAACCTGAAGATCGAGGTGCTGGACATCGACCTGGCCGGCCGCATGTGGCCGCGCCGTAACGGCGGCGACGATATCCGCGTGCTCAACGGCGGCGCCGACTGGCCGCGCATGCATCTGCGCTACACGCTGGAGCAGGACGGCAAGGTGCTGCGCAGCGGCGACGAGCAGGTGTCGAACATGAACTACATGCAGGGCATCAGCCGCTACAACGACAGCGACACGCTGCGCTACGAGAAGCAGATGCTGGACGACTGGTTCAACAAGGCCATCGTGCCGAAGGTGGCCAAGCGCTGACGCGCCGGGTCAGATGCGGTTGACCTTGGGGAACTTGGCCAGGAATTCGGGCGCCATCGGCGTCACCTGGCCGCTCTGGTAGTTGAAGAACACGAAGCCGGACTTGGCCATCGCCACCAGCTTGCCGTCCCTGGGGCGGGTCACGCGGAAGGTGATGTCGCCGCCATACTGGTTGAAGTCCATCACGCCGATCTCGAACAGCAGCTGGTCGCGCGCGTGGGCCTCGGCCTTGTAGGTGGTGGCCAGGTCGGTGACGATGATGCCGACGCCGTCGCTGCCGGTCTCCTGCACCCCGAACTGGTACAGGAAGCGGGCGCGCGCCTCGGAGATCATCGAGATCATCGAGTCGTTGCCCAGGTGGTTGGCGCCGTTGATGTCGGTCACGCGCACCGTCAGCTGGGTCGAGTAATAATATTGGTCCTCGGGGAAGGCCAGCGTCAGGCGGGCCATTACAGCTGCTCGCCGAGGAACAGCAGCGTGTTGCCGTGCGCCTGGGCCGCCGCGCGCTGGTGGTAGGACGCGCGGTGGTTGCAGTTGAAGCCGTGCTCGGCGCCCGGGTACACATGGATCTCGACCTGCTCGTTGTCGCCGAAGCGCTCGGCGATGCTTTGCACGGCGGCCGGCGGGATGTGGCTGTCGGCGCCGCCGAAGTGCATCAGCATCGGCACCGTGATCTGGCTTGCGCGCTCGAGCGCGTTATGGATGCCGCCGCCGTAGTAGCATACGGCCGCGTCCACCAGGCCGTTGGCGGCCGTGTGGTAGGACAGCCGGCCGCCGTAGCAGAAGCCGATCGACACGATCTGGTCGCCCACGCCGTCCAGCGCGCGCAGCGCCTTGGCGGTGGCGGCGATGTCCGACTGCGCCAGCGCGAAGTCGTTGGCGTTCATCAGGGCGACGGCGCGCTTCCAGTCGGCGTCCTCGTAGCCCAGCTCGATGCGCGCGCCGTGGCGCCAGAACAGGTCCGGCGCGATCACCACGTAGCCGTCGGCCGCGTACTGGTCGGCGACGTTGCGGATGTGCTGGTTGACGCCGAAGATCTCCTGCAGCAGCACGATGCCCGGCCCCTTGCCGCCGCGCGGCAGCGAGACGTAGGCGCCGAAGCTGCCGTCGGCGGTGGCGATGTCGATCCAGTGGCTGTTGGTTTCCATGATGTTCCTTGTGCGGTGGTTCTGGGGAGCGGCCATCCTACCCTGTTTTGCGCGGCGCCGCAGCGCGGCCGTGCGTTCTAGCGCTTGACCTTGCCGAAGGCGTCGCCCGCCTTCCAGCTTTGCATGGCCGGCGCGTTGCCGACCGCGTAGCCGAGGTTGAGCGTGAACTGCGCCTGCTGCACCATGCCCGACAAGTCCCAGTCGGCGTGGTATTCGTCCGTGACCTGGTGGTAGTCCTGCTTGAACGCGACCAGGCGCGCGGCCGACCGCGCCGGGTCCTTGACGAACTCGAAGTGGCCGTCGCCGGAGAACACCGCCGAGCCGACGTTGAACGCCGGCACGCCGGCCTTGGCGAAGTTGAAGTGGTCGGCGCGGAAGTAGGCGCCGGACAGGTCGGGGATGGCCGGCGCCAGCTTCAGCCCCATCTTGCGGGCCACGCCTTGCGCCGCCTCGTACAGGCTGCTGCGCTCGGCGCCGGCGACGCCGATATCGCGCGTGAGGCCGACGAAGTTCATGCTGTCCAGATTGAGGTCGGCCGTGGTCTGCGCCAGCGGCCAGGCCGGATTCTGCACATAGGCCGCGCTGCCCAGCAGGCCCTGCTCCTCGGCGGCCGGCCACAGGAAGACCTGGGTGCGCCTGGCCGGATGCTTGACCGCCTCGGCCGCCATCGCCAGCAGGGCGGCGGCGCCGGAGGCGTTGTCGATGGCGCCGTTCCAGGTATGGTCGCCGCGGTCGTCGCGGCGCACGCCTTCGTCCATGCCCAGGTGGTCCCAGTGGGCCGAGTAGACCACCGCCTGCGCTTTCAGCTTGGCGTCGCTGCCCGGCACGATGCCGGCCACGTTGAACTGCTCGATCTGGCGGATCGCGCTGTGCACCTCGGCGTGCACGCTGGTCTTCAGGTCGACCGGGCGGAAGGCGCGGGTTTCGGCCTGGGCGCGCAGCGCGTCGAGATCGAAGCCGGCGGCCTTGAACAGGGCGCGCGCGGTGTCCTCCTGCAGCCAGCCTTCGACCGGGTTGCCGGCGCCGGCCAGGTGGAAGCGCTCGTGACTGAAGCCGTTGGCCGGCACGCTCCACGGGTAGGACGCGGACGGCGTGGTGTGGATCAGCAGCACGCCGGCCGCGCCCTGGCGCACCGCCTCCTCGTACTTGTACAGCCAGCGGCCGTAGTAGGTATAGGCCTTGCCGGCGAAGCGGTTCGGTTCCTCGGTGGTGGGCTGCGGATCGTTGACCATCATGACCAGCAGCTTGCCCTTCATGTCGACGCCCTTGTAGTCGTCCCACTTTTCCTCCGGCGCGATGGCGCCGTAACCGACGAACACCAGCGGCGCGTCGATGGTCAGGTCGGCCTTGCCGGCGGCGGTGCCGAACACGATCTCGCTGCCGTTCCTGGGCGTGATGCTTTGGCCGTTGGCGTCGAAGCGCACGAAGCTGCGCTCCAGCAGCTTCGTGCCCTCGATCTTGACCGGCATGCGGTAGCCGCCGCCGGCCAGCGGCTTGAGGCCGATGACGGCGGCCTGCGTCTCCAGATAGCGCACCGCCAGGTCGCCACCGCGCTGGCCCGTGCCGCGGCCCTCGAACAGGTCGTCGGCCAGGAAGGACAGGTGGGCGCGCAGCGGCGCCTCCGTCAGCAGCGGCGCCTGCTGGGCGGCGGCGTGCAGGGAGGCCAGACCGAGGCCGGCGGCGATGGCAAGTACTGGAAGACGCATATTTACTCCGTAATGTGTGATTCGGTGCAGAAGCGGGCTATCTTACTGTACTTGCCAAAATAAAGGAGAGCCTATGAAAGTCATCATCATCACCGGGAGTTCGGACGGCATCGGCGCCGAGATGGCGCGCCAGCTGGCGCGCGGCCATGGCGGCGGCGTGGCGCTGGTGCTGGCGGCGCGCAACGCCACGGCGCTGGAACAGGTGGCCGCCGATTGCGCTGCGGCCGGCGCGCAGACGCTGGTGGTGCCGACCGACGTGTCGGTGCAGGCGCAGTGCGTGGCGCTGGTGGCGGCCTGCGTGGCGCGCTTCGGCCGCGTCGACGCCTTGATCAACAACGCCGGCCGTTCGGCGCACGCGCTGTTCGAGGAGGTGGCTGACCTGGCCTGGTACGAGGAGCTCATGAAGATCAACCTGTGGGGCAGCGTGTGGTGCACGCATGCGGCGCTGCCGTACCTGAAGCAGTCGCGCGGCAGCATCGTCGCGGTGTCGTCGCTGGCGGGGCTGGTGGGCGTGCCGGGACGCACGGCCTACGGCGCCACCAAGTTCGCCATGAGCGGCTTCTTCGAGGCCTTGCGCGCGGAACTGAAGGCGGCCGGCGTGAGCGTGACGATCGCCTATCCGGGCGTGGTGGCGACCCAGATACGCTATCGCGGCTTTAACGCGGCCGGCGGGGCGCTGGGCAGCAGCAGCCTGAAAGAGGACAAGGCGATGCCGGTGGAGGAGTGCGCGCGGCTGATCGTCGACGGCATGCAGGCGCGCCGGCGCGAGGTGGTGATGTCGGCCAAGGGCAAGCTGGGACGCTGGATGAAGCTGATCGCGCCCGGTCTGGTGGAGCGCATGGCGCTGGCGGCGCTCAAGGACGAGGTGAAACCGCATTGAGCGTGTTCGCGGCGAGTTGTAAGCGAGTGTAAGAGTCGGTAAGAGGTTGTAATGGTCGTCAACTGATCGATGGTCTGCGCCGTTTTTTGCTCATGCGACACGGGATAGTCCCGATGCCGAAACCCAGAAAAAGGAACTACATCATGACCAAAATTATCGCTTCCCTGATCGCCGGCCTGTTCGCAACCGCAGCATTCGCACAAGCGCCAGTCGCCGCCACCACCGCTCCAGCCGCCAAGCCGGCCGTGGTGAAAACCGAAGCGAAGACCGAAGTGAAAGCCGCCGAAGTCAAAGCCGCCGATGTCAAAACCGAAGCCAAGGCTGAAGCCAAGACCGAAGTGAAGACCGCGAAGACCAAGACGCATCACAAAGTCAAGGCAGACAAAGAACCCAAAGTCGCAGCGCCAGTCGCCGCTGCGAAAGTAGACACCAAAGTAGCAGCAGCCAAGTAATTCACTAAACCATATAAGCCATTTTAAAGGAATCACATCATGAAAAAAGTAATCGCCACCCTGATCGCCACCCTGTTCGCAGGCGCCGCATTCGCCCAGGCTCCAGCCGCTTCGGCCTCCGCAACCGTCGCCGCATCGACCCCGGCTCCAGCCGCTTCGGCGCCAGCATCGAGCGCACCGGCCAAGAAAGTGCATCACAAGAAGGCCAAGACCACCAAAGCCGCCAGCGCACCGGCAGCTTCGGCACCAGCGGCTTCGACCCCGGCGCCGGCAGCATCGGCTCCAGCAGCCAGCAAGTAATCCGCCGCTATCGCGGAACGCAGCGAGGCTTCGGCCGGAATGCCGCCCAGTTCACACTGGGCGGCATTTTTTTCGTTCATCCCAATCACGTCTCAGGCATATGCAGGGCGGGGTCTGTTTTTTCGGCTTTTACTAAAACGCGCTAACCACTACTACCCCATGCTAACCATCGATATTTCGTGAGACTCCGCGCTATTTTCGGAACTAAAAAATACTAATCGCCTCTAACGAATACAGGTCGAAAAAATTAGTAGCGATTAGCATTCGGCACGGCATTTTTAGTACGTGATAGCGCTGTGTAGTACAGGTTAGTAGTGGTTAGCAGCGCTTAGTAAAAACCGATTTTAGAGAGCCCCCCCCCATGCCTACCTCGCCCAAGATTAAGCCCACGTACAACCTCCAATTCCCAATCCGCGTACCTGACGACGTGCTGGTCGAGCTGGGCGAATTCACCGGCAATTTCTGGTCGGATTCCCTGGCGCAGGAGCCCTTCGTCATCGAAGCGATCCGCAATTACATCAATCCGCCGCCTGTCCCGCAACAGCCTGCGGCGGTGTCCGAGGCCGGATATCAATGGAAGCAGGTTTTTCTTCCCGAGGGCACCAGGCTGCGCGCCAGCTTCGGCAGCCAGCCCTATTTCGCCACGGTGGTTGGAGCGGAAATCAAATATGAAGGGCACACGGTATCGCCATCGTGCTTCGCGAATCTGCACGGTAGTGGCAACCGCAATGCGTGGAAAGCGGTGTGGCTGCGCCTCCCCGGCAGCAACGAATGGCTGCTGGCCGACGTTTGCCGCTCGGCGCGCAAAGCCGCGATAGCGCGTCTGCACGAGGGCGGCGCGCAGGCTGACAGCCGCCCGGCCGAAGGCGAACGCGCTCCGGCGCCGCCGCAACCGTCTGCGCGCCAGCCCGCAGCGCGCCATCTCCCAGCCAGTCAAACGTGGCCGCGATCAGCCGCAGGCGCTGAAGAACCAGGCGAAACCGCACTGAGAGTGTTTGCGGCGACTTGTAAGCGAGTGTAAGAGTCGGTAAGAGGTTGTAATGGTCGTCAACTGATCGATGGTCTGCGCCGTTTTTTGCTCATGCGACACGGGATAGTCCCGATGCCGAAACCCAGAAAAAGGAAATCACATCATGACCAAAATTATCGCTTCCCTGATCGCCGGCCTGTTCGCAACCGCAGCATTCGCACAAGCGCCAGTCGCCGCCACCACCGCTCCAGCCGCCAAGCCGGCCGTGGTGAAAACCGAAGCGAAGACCGAAGTGAAAGCCGCCGAAGTCAAAACCGCCGATGTCAAAACCGAAGCCAAGGCCGAAACCAAGACCGAAGTGAAGACCGCGAAGACCAAGACGCATCACAAAGTCAAGGCAGACAAAGAACCCAAAGTCGCAGCGCCAGTC
This sequence comes from Duganella sp. GW821-FHT01E12, assembly GCF_059422325.1. Lineage (NCBI taxonomy): Bacteria > Pseudomonadati > Pseudomonadota > Betaproteobacteria > Burkholderiales > Oxalobacteraceae > Duganella > Duganella sp. GW821-FHT01E12. The sequence continues at coordinate 1,118,972 of NZ_JBWKWR010000001.1, forward strand.
GCCGCTGCGAAAGTAGACACCAAAGTAGCAGCAGCCAAGTAATTTAATAAACCATATAAACCAATTTAAAGGAAATACATCATGAAAAAAGTAATCGCCACCCTGATCGCCACCCTGTTCGCAGGCGCCGCATTCGCCCAGGCTCCAGCCGCTTCGGCACCAGCCACCGCCGCCGCATCGACCCCGGCCCCAGCCGCATCGGCACCGGCATCGAGCGCACCGGCCAAGAAAGTGCATCACAAGAAGGCCAAGACCACCAAAGCCGCCAGCGCACCGGCAGCTTCGACCCCGGCGCCCGCAGCATCGGCTCCAGCGGCCAGCAAGTAATCCGCATCCGCTAGCGCAGGACGTGCCGCCCCGGACCTCTGGCCTGGGCGGCGCAAGAAAAAGACAGGCTCCGGCCTGTCTTTTTTTTGGGGCCCGGCGAACGTCGCGCTTTTGCCGGCAAATGGCCGTTTTTGCCCAAAAACCGGCCCAAGGCGTCGATAGAGAGTAAACTACGCACAAATTTCTTTCGCAATTAGGCGATTCGAACATACTTGTGAGTGACGCCATGTCTGAAACCCCAACCTCCCCCATCACCCTTTTTTCCGATCTGAACCTCAGCGCGCCGTTGATCAAGGCCCTGAAGGAAGTCGGCTACGAGTCGCCGTCGCCCATCCAGGCCGCGACCATCCCGCTGCTGCTCGATAACCTGGACGTGCTGGGCCAGGCGCAGACCGGGACGGGGAAAACCGCCGCCTTCGCGCTGCCCATCCTGTCGCGCATCGATATCAAACAGACCACGCCGCAGGCGCTGGTGCTGGCGCCGACCCGCGAACTGGCGATCCAGGTCGCCGAGGCCTTCCAGACCTACGCCGGCCATATCCCCGGCTTCCACGTGCTGCCGATCTACGGCGGCCAAAGCTACGGCCCGCAGCTGTCGGCGCTGCGCCGCGGCGTGCACGTCGTCGTCGGCACGCCGGGCCGCGTCATCGATCACCTGGACAAGGGTTCGCTCGACCTGTCCAAGCTGAAAACGCTGGTGCTCGACGAAGCCGACGAGATGCTGCGCATGGGCTTTATCGACGACGTCGAACGCATCCTGCAAGAGACCCCGGAATCGCGCCAGACCGCGCTGTTCTCGGCGACCATGCCGTCGGCCATCCGCCGCATCGCCAACACCTATCTGCGCAATCCGAAGGAAATCACGGTCGCCGCCAAGACCGGCACCAATGAGAACATCCGCCAGCGTTACTGGCTGGTGTCCGGCATGCACAAGCTGGACGCGCTGACCCGCATCCTGGAAGCCGAGAACTTCGACGGTATGATCATCTTCTCGCGCACCAAGCTCGGTACCGAGGAGCTGGCGCAGAAGCTGCAGGCGCGCGGCTTCTCGGCCGCCGCCATCAACGGCGACATCCAGCAGGCGCAGCGCGAGCGCACCATCCAGCAGCTCAAGGACGGCAAGATCGACATCCTGGTGGCGACCGACGTCGCCGCGCGCGGCCTGGACGTGGAGCGCATCAGCCACGTGGTCAACTACGACGTGCCGCACGATCCGGAAAGCTACACCCACCGCATCGGCCGCACCGGCCGCGCGGGCCGCAGCGGCGAGGCGATCCTGTTCATCACCCCGCGCGAAAAAAACCTGCTCAAATCGATCGAGCGCGCCACCCGCCAGCCGATCGGCATGCTGGAGCTGCCGACCATCCAGGCCGTCAACGACGTGCGCATCGCCAAGTTCAAGTCGCAGATCAGCGAGACGCTGGCCCAGGGCGAGCTGGAACAGTTCCAGTCGCTGATCGAGGACTTCGAGCGCGAACAGAACATCCCGGCGATCGAGATCGCCGCCGCGCTGGCCAAGATGGCGCGCGGCGACGTGCCGCTGCTGCTGGACAAAAAGCAGCAAGTGGCCGCCGCCACCTGGGACGAGCGTCCGGGCCGTCAAGTGGGCTTCGAGCGCCATGACCGCAACGACCGCGGCGACCGTTTCGAGCGCACCGACCGCGCCGAACGCAGCGAACGTTTCCCGAAAAAGGAACGCATCGTGCGCGCCGCCGATCCCGGCATGCAGACCTTCCGCATCGAGGTGGGCTACCAGCACGGCGTCAAGCCGGGCAACATCGTCGGCGCCATCGCCAACGAGGGCGGCATCGACTCCAAGAACATCGGCCGCATCGAGATCTACGACGACTACAGCGTGCTCGATATGCCGGACAGCCTGACCGCCGACGTGCTCGAACACCTGGCCGGCATCAAGGTGGGCGGCCAGCAGCTGCGCATCAGCCGCGATAACGGCGACGCCGCGCCGTCGGCGCCGTCGGCAGCACCAGCGGCCCGTCCGGTGCCGGCCCGCGCGCCGGCCGCCGCCAAGGCTGCGCCGTCGTCCGCGCCGGCCGCCTCGCCGCTGGCCAAGGCCGCGCGCGTGGAACCGGTCGAGGTGGAAGAAGCCGCGCCGAAGAAGAAAAAGGAAAAGCCGGGCAAGGTCACGCTGCCGATGAGCGCCTTCCGCATCGAGGTGGGCAGCAACCACGCGGCCACGCCGTCCAACATCGTCGGCGCCATCGCCAACGAGGCGGGGCTGGAGGCCAAGCATATCGGCCGCATCGAAATCTTCGACACCTACAGCATGCTGGAGCTGCCGGACGGGATGCCGCCGGACCTGTTCAAGCACCTGGGCAAAGTGTGGGTCGGCGGCGCGCAGCTGAAGATCAGCCACGCCGAGCGCATGCCGCCGGAGTCCGGCAAATCGACGCCGCCTAAAAAGCCGGCGCCGGGCGCCAAGGACAAGTTCAAGAAGAAGTACTGATAACTCAAACGACAGGGCCGCAAGGCCCTGTTTTCATATGGGCCGCCTGCACGCGCACGGTGCGCCCGGCCGCCACCGTGCACCACAAGCACGCCTGGCCTGCGCGCCCGCTCCCTCGCCTTCATAGGAGAACGGCGGCTGGCCCGTTTATTGCATTCGATTAAGGGAAACCGACCAGTCGTTGAGTAAGGAGCACGGAATGACCGCATTGTTTCTACACTCCCGAGGCGCCGATGCTGCTGCGGAATGACCTGCTGCAGTACACGCACCCCGCGCCCCGCACGCTGCGCGTGCTGTGGATCGCCCCCGAGCAAAGCCACGCCTATGTGTTCGACGTGGCGGCGCGGTCGGCCGACGTCGAACTGGTGGCGCTGCCGCTGCTGCAGGCCGACCTGCGCGCCGGCCGCGCGCGCGTGCTGGCGGCCGATCCCTACTTGATGGTGGTCAGCCAGGAGCTGCTGCCGCCCAAGCACCTGCAGCTGCGCGAGCGCGCGTGGCGCATCGTCGAGGCGCTGGTGGCGCAGGAGCCGGGCATCTACGAGGCGCGCCTGCGCGGCCAGCTGGTGGCGCAGGCCACCATCGCCCACGGCGTCTCCCATCCGACCATCTACCGCTACCTGCGCCGCTACTGGCAGCGCGGGCAGACGCCCAACGCGCTGCTGCCCGACTACTGCAACTCGGGCGGGCGCGGCAAGGTGCGCCAGGCCTCGGCCGGCGTCAAGCGCGGCCGCCCGCGCAAGAACGGCGCCGGCGACGGCCCGGGCCTGAACGCCGACGAGGAAATCCGCCGCACCTTCCGCGTCGCCATCGCGCACTACGCGGCGGGCCACGCCAAGTTCTCGCGGCTGGGCGCCTACCAGCAGATGCTGGCCGACTTCTTCGGCGGCCGCCGCATCGACGCCGGCAGCGGCCGCGTGCTGGCCGCGCCGGACGCGCCGGCGGCCGTGCTGCCGACCTTCGGCCAGTTCAACTACTGGCTCGACCACGACGACGACCGCCCGCCGGAGGTGGCGCGCCGCAGCGCCGCCGCCACCGCGCGCGGGCCGCAGCCGGCGGGAGCCGGTCTGGTCGCGGGCGTCATCGCCGGCCCCGGGGCTGACGGCGGCGCGGGCCCCGGCTCCTCCGCCGGCCATGGCGTCATCGACGGCGACCGGCAGCCGCAGATCGACGGCCGCCCCGGCGCCTGCTTCCACCTTGACGTGGTGCGCGCCGAGGTGCAGCTGGTCTCGCGCGCCGACCGCCAGCAGACCATAGGCCGGCCGCTGGTGTACGTGGCGGTCGACGCCTTCAGCCGCATGGTGGCCGGCGTCTACATCGGCATGGGCGCCGCCAGCTGGCAGCACGCCATGCTGGCGCTGGCCCACTGCGGCGCCGACAAGCAGCGCTACAGCCAGCAGTTCGGCCGCCGCATCGATGCCGGCCAGTGGCCCAGCCGCCATCTGCCGGACACGCTCTCCACCCACGCCGCCCTGAGCGGCGGCGCCCAGCGCGACACGCTGCTCAACAACTTCAACCTGCGCTGCGTCGCCGCCAACGACGGCCCGGACGACTGGCGCGCGGTGCTGGCCAAGCGCTTCCAGCTGCTGGCCCCGGACGCCGCCGGAACGCCGTGCCGTCTCGACGGCGTGCTCGATCTGGACCAGTTCACCCGCATCGTCATCGACTGCATCCTGTACCACAACAACAGCGCGCCGCTGCCGCACGCAGGCCGCGCCACGCCGCGCGCGCTGTGGGAGTGGGGCGTGGCCCAGCGCGGCGGCAGCCTGAAGACCTACCCCGAACAGCTGCTGCGCTGCAGCCTGATGCCGGTGGCGCAGGCCACCGTCACCGCCGATGGCATCGAGCTGTTCGGCATCGCCTACACCTGCGCGCGCGCCATCACCGAGCGCTGGTTCGAGCGCGCACGCTCGCGCGGACAATGGCATGTGCGGGTGGCCTACGATCCGGCCGGCATGGAGATGATTTATTTGTTGGACCCCAACGCGCCGATGCAATACCACGCCTGCCACATGGCCGACGGCGGCAGCGCGCAGCGCCACCTGGCGGCGGCGGAAATCGCCATGCTGCCGCGCCCAGTTCCCACCATCCCAGCAGCGCCCCTACGTAGCACTACGCACGCCGTCGTCAGCTTCGCCAACTGAAACACCCACGGCGCTGTCCAGCGCCGTGCATTCCACTTCCCTCCATCCCGGTGCGCGCCTCTCGCTGGTGCGGCGCATCGCCTTCGCATCCGACTTTTTCGCGCCGCCGGCGCAAATAAAGTCTGTCGCCGCCGCCGCCTTTTCATGCCTCTGGCGCGCCGGCCATGGGGCAGCGAAAGAACATTGTTTTATGTCGTTCAGCCTTATGCCATAAGGATCGCTTCAACGGCGAAGCATGTTTATTTTGTCCCGCTCCGTGGCACGCCGATTGCTAGACAGGGGCTATGGAATCGCAAGTCACGAAAGGGCGTCGATGAATAGCAAAACAGTAAAATCGTTTAAATCGTTTAGTTCATTTACTCGAAGGGATTTCCTGTACCGCGCGGCAGCGGTCGGCGGCACCGGCCTGCTGCTCAACACCATGAACGCCTGGGGCATGGGCATGGATTCGACGGCGTCCGCGCCGCCGGCGCTGAGCGGCAGCGGCAAGGGCAAGAAGGTGCTGATACTGGGCGCCGGCCTGGCCGGCATGACCGCCGCCTACGAGCTGGGAAAGCTGGGCTACCACTGCCAGATCCTGGAGGCGCGCGCCTTCGCCGGCGGCCGTTGCCAGACCGCGCGCAAGGGCTTCAGCCTGACCGAACTCGGAGGCGAAAAGCAGACCTGCGATTTCGACGACGGCCACTACATCAACCACGGCCCATGGCGCATCCCGCTGCACCACCAGTCCACGCTGCACTACACGCGGCTGTTCGAGGTGCCGCTGGAGGTCATGGTCAACGATAACGACCACGCCTTCGTCTACTCGGAGAACGCCGGCCCCTACGCCGACAAGCGCATGCGCGTGGCCGAGATCAAGGCCGACATGCGCGGCCACGTCTCCGAGCTGCTGGCCAAGTCGGTCAAGAACAAGCAGCTGGACCAGGAGCTGACCGCCGACGACCAGCGCCTGCTGCTGGACTACCTGGCGCACGAAGGCCAGCTGGCCGGCGCCGACCTGCAATACAAGGGCCGCAGCGGCCGTGGCTTCACCGTCAACCCCGGCGCCGGCCTGTCGCCGGGACCGGGCACGCCGTCCGATCCGCTGGGCTTCAAGGATTTGCTGGCCTCCAAGCTGGGCAACGTCTACAGCGCGGTGCAGGACTTCCCGATGCAGAACACCATGTTCCAGCCGGTCGGCGGCATGGACGCCATCGCCAAGGCGTTTGAAAAGCGCGTCGGCAAGAACATCCGCTACCGCGCCGAGGTGCAGACTATCCGCCAGAACGACAAGGGCGTCACCGTCACCTACAAGGACACCGGTACCGGAAAAAGCGCCAGCATCGGCGCCGACTACTGCCTGGTGGCGATGCCGCTGTCGGTGCTGCGCCAGATCGACACCGACTTCTCGGACAAGTTCAAGAAGGCCGTCGCCACGGTCGCCTACGCGCCGGTCGGCAAGATCGGCCTGCAGATGAAGCGCCGCTTCTGGGAGGAGGACGAGCACCTGTACGGCGGCCATATCCTCACCGACCTCAAAGGCATCAACACCATCTCGATGCCGTCCTACGGCTGGCAGAAGAAGAAGGGCGTGCTGCTTGGGTACTACCAGTACCAGACGGCCGCCATCGAGACCAGCGCGCTGTCGCCCAAGGAGCGCGTGGCGTTCGCGCTGGCGGCGGGGCAGAAGATCTTCCCGCAGTACACCGAGAACTTCGAGAGCGCGTTCTCGGTCGCCTGGCACCGCGTGCAGTACAACCTTGGCGGCTGGGCCGAGTGGACCGAGAAGACCCGCGCCGCCGCCTACCCGATCCTGCTTGAAGGCGAGGGCCGCGTGCTGCTGGCCGGCGAGCACCTGAGCTACCTGACCGGCTGGCAGGCCGGCGCCATCGAATCGGCCTGGCAGCAGATCGCCAAGATCCACGAAAGGGCCAGCGCATGAAGGAAGCGTTGATTAAGACGGCGATGGCGGTGGTCGCGCTGCTGGCCGCCGGCGCCAGCTCGCCGTCGCGCGCGCAGCAGATGGACGGCAAGGCGCTGTTCCTGAAGAACTGCGCGGCCTGTCACCAGCCCACCGGCAAGGGCATACCGGGCGCCTTCCCGGCGCTGGCGGGGAACAAATTCGTGCAGGGGAAGGGCGCCGACGTCGCCACGGTGCTGCTCAAGGGGCGCGGCGGCATGCCGGACTTCAGCGACAGCCTGAGCGACGTGGAGATCGCCACCGTGCTCAGTTTCGTGCGCAGCAGCTGGGGCAACCAGGCATCGCCGCTCAGCGAGTCCGAGGTGCTGGCGCTGCGCGACGCGCTGCAAGTCGACCATTTTAGCAACGGCCAGATGTCCAACAAACACTGAAGGAAGAACGCATGAAAAAAACTATCGCCTCCCTGTTGATCCCGGCCGCATTGGCGCTGTTGCCCGCCGCCGCGGGCGCCGCGCCGAAAGCCGCCGCCGACATCGTCCGCCACAAGATCCCCGGCTCGGACTTCCCGATCGCGCTGGCCGTCACCGTGCCGTCCACCGCCACCATCCACTTCGTCAGCGGCCAGGTGCCCGCCATCGCTGACGCCAGCGCCGCGCCGGACACCGTGGCCGCCTTCGGCGACACCAGGACGCAGTCCGAATCGGTGCTCAAGAAGATCAAGGAAGTCCTGGAGGGCATGAAGCTCGACATGAGCGACGTGGTCAAGATGACCGTCTACCTGGTCGGCGATCCGGCGAAGGGCGGCAAGGCCGACACCAAGGGCTTCATGGAGGCCTACACCCAGCACTTCGGCGGCGCCCAGACCAAGCTGCCGGCGCGCGCCGTGGTGCAGGTGGCGGCCCTGAGCAATCCGGGCTGGCTGGTGGAAATCGAAGTCGTCGCCGCAAAAAAATAATTACGCAGCAGGTCTTACTTTTTTTCATTCAATGGGGATTAACTATGCATAAGGCCATACTCAAGACCGGCGTCGCCGCCGTGCTGTCCACCCTGGCGCTGGGCTCCGCCTACGCCGCCGCAGCGGGCGCCGACGACAGCGCCGCCGCCACGCCGGCCGCCGAGCCCACGGGCGACGCCGTCGTCAGCGCGGTGATCGTCACCGGCACGCGTTCGAGCGGCATCAAGGTGGAGAACAGCGCCTCGCCGATCCAGGTGCTGGACTCGGCCTCGCTGCAGCGCACCGGCCAGCCGGACCTGATCCAGGCGCTGGCGCAGAACCTGCCGTCGTTCACCGCCCAGGCCTTCGGCGGCGACACCGCCAACCTGACGCTGTCGGCCCGCCTGCGCGGCCTGAGCCCCAACAACACGCTGGTGCTGATCAACGGCAAACGCCGGCACGGCACCGCCAACCTGGCCGTGCTGGGCGGGCCATACCAGGGCGGCGCGGCCGCCGACCTGAACTACATCCCGGTCTCCGCCATCGACCACATCGAAGTGCTGCAGGACGGCGCGGCCGCCCAATACGGCTCCGACGCCATCGCCGGCGTGATCAACATCATCCTCAAGTCGAACAACCATGGCGGCACCGCCAGCGCCACCGGCGGCGGCTATTCCGACGGCGGCGGGCGCACCGGCGACGCCTCGGCCAACATCGGCGTCGAGCCGTTCAAGGACGCTTATCTGAGCCTGACCGCCGAATCCAAGTACCACGGCTACAGCGACCGTGGCGGCATCGACCCGCGCGTGGTCGACCCGGCCAACATGGCGAAGTATCCCGGGATGTTCCAGCAGGCCGGCTACCCGCACGTCAACCACATCTCGGGCGACGCGCAATACCACCTGAACGTGTTGGCGGCCAACTTCGGCTACGACTTCGCGCCGGACAGCCAGCTGTACGCCATCGCCACCTGGGGCCACAAGGAGGCGCGCGCCTACGAGAACTACCGCCTGCCGAGCCGCCTGCCGAAGGTCTATCCGACCGGCTTCTCGCCGAAGGAGACCATGAAGCAGGACGACTATGCGCTCACCGCCGGCGTCAAGGGCGTGCTGGCCGGCTGGAACATGGACCTGAGCTCCACCTACGGCAAGGACACCAGCAAGATCGGCGTGGCCGATTCGGGCAACGTCTCGCTGTTCACCGACACCGGCAGCACGCCGACCGTGTTCCACGCCGGCGCCTTCATCGCCAGCCAGCTGACCACCAGCCTGGAGGCCAGCCGCGAGTTCGCGATCGGCTGGGCCAAACCGCTGAACGTGGCGGCCGGCCTGGAGCACCGCATCGACAAGTACGAGATCGAAGCGGGCGATCCGGCCTCTCGCTACAAGGAAGGCTCGCAGTCGTATCCGGGCTTCTCGCTGACCGACGCCGGCAGCCACCGCCGCACCAACGAGGCGGCCTACATCGACCTGGCCGGCAATCCCGTCACCGACCTGACGCTGGACCTGGCCGGCCGCTACGAGCACTTCAGCGACTTCGGCAACGCCAAGGTGGGCAAGTTCACCGCCCGCTACGACATCTCGCCGCTGGTGGGCGTGCGCGGCACCTTCAGCAACGGCTTCCGCGCGCCGACGCTGGCCGAGGAATACTACTCGGCCACCAACGTCGGCCCGACCACCGCCTTCGTGCAGCTGGCGCCGAATTCGGCCGGCGCCAGGCTGGTGGGCGTGGACGGCCTCAAGCCCGAGCGCTCGACCAACTTCAGCCTGGGCCTGGTGCTCAATCCGGCGGCCAACCTGGCCATCACGCTGGACGCCTACCAGATCAAGATCCGCGACCGCATCGTCGGTTCCGGCGCGCTGTACGGCTCGGGCGGATCGGTGAACTCGCCGGCGGTGGTGGCGGCCATCAAGGCCAACGGCAATGTGCTCGACAACACCGTCAGCCAGACCGGCATCAACATCTTCTCCAACGCGGTCGACACGCGCAGCCGGGGGCTGGAGTTCGTCGCCACGCTGAACCAGAGCTACGGCACGGCGGGCAAGGTCGACTGGTCGGTGGCGGCCAACTACAACAAGGTGGAAGTGACCAAGATCAACCAGGCGCCGGCCCAGCTGCTGCCGCAGACGCTGCTGGACCAGACCGCGATCTCGGACCTGGAGACCGCCTCGCCCAAGGTGCGCATCAACCTGGGCGCCTTGTGGAAGATCGGCGCCTGGACCATCAACCTGCGTGAAGCGATCTACGGCAAATCGTCGGAGTACGGCAGCGAGGACGGCTCGGTGTACCACCTGACGGAGATCTCGGCCAAGGCGATCACTGATCTGGAGGTGGGTTACAAGATCAACTCCGCGTGGTCGGTGGCGGTGGGCGCCAACAACCTGTTCAACAAGTATCCGAACGGCGTGAACCCGGCCTTGCTGGCCGACCAGCGCGCGGCCGGCGACAACGCGGCGGTCAACATCCTGCCATCGTTCTCGCCGTTCGGCATCAACGGCGGCTACTACTACGTCCGCGCCAACTACAAGTTCTAACCCCCGGGGCAACCCGCTGGGGTCAAGTCTGACAATCGGACACGAGCTCCGCCGTAGCGGCTACTACGGTGGAGCTCGTGTCCGAATGTCAGACTTGACCCCAATGTTTTTGCGTGTAGCATGGCGGCATTGTCCATTGGAGCACACGCATGTCTCACCCTATGACTTTGCCGGAGTATATGGCGCTGGAAGGGCCCGCGCCTTCGCTGCATCTTGCCTACGGCGCGGCGCCGTCCCAGTTCGCGGAATTGTTTCAGCCGGCCGGCGATGGCCCGTTTCCGGTCGCGTTGATCGTCCACGGCGGCTGCTGGTGCAAGGAGTACGCGGGTATCTCGCAGATGCGCAATATCGCCGGCGATCTACAGCGGCAGGGCGTGGCGGTGTGGAATATCGAGTATCGCCGCTTCGATGAGGAGGGCGGAGGATACCCCGGCATGTATCTGGATGTCGCCACCGCGGTCGACCGTCTGCGCGCGCTGGCGCCGCAGTGGCGGCTCGATTTGTCGCGCGTGGTGCTGGTCGGACATTCGGCCGGCGGACATCTGGCGCAGTGGGCGGCTGCGCGCGCGCGGCTGCCGCGCAGCAGTCCGCTGTTTGTGGCCGATCCGCTGCCGGTGCCCACCGTCATCAGCCTGGGCGGCCTGGCCGACCTGCGCAACGAGGAACAGCTGATCAAGACCAGCTGCGAGCGCGACATCGTTCAACTGGCCGGCAGCCCCAGCGCCGAACGGCCGGACGTTTTCTCGGATACTTCGCCGGTCGAGCTGCTGCCGTCGGGCGTGCGCACGGTGCTGATCCACGGCGAGTTCGATACCATCTCGCCGCTGCGCGCCGGCCAGGACTACGCCCGCCGCGCCCAGGCGGCCGGCGACCAGGCCGAGGTGATCGTGCTGCCCGGCGGCAGCCATTTCGACGAGGTGGCCGCCACGTCGCCGTCGTGGAGCATCGTCTCGGCCCAGATCCGCAAGGCGCTGGGCCTGTAGCGCCCAACCCGGCCAGTCGGGCCGCGCCAGTCCGGCGCAACTTCGGGCCGCAGCACATCAGGCGGCCCCGGTTCGGCGCCACGTCAGGCGTCGGCACGTCGGCCGGCAGCCCCGCCGCAGCGCCCGCGCCGGGCCGCTGCGCGCCGGTGTATGCTGTCGCCATGGATTCCCTGATCGCCGCGTCCGCGCGCGCGCTCGCCGCCGGCGACGCGCTCGGCGCCCTCAAACGTGTCGCCCTGCGCGACGATCCGCCGGCGCTGGCCCTGCGCGGCATCGCCATGGCCCAACTGGGCGAGCACGGGCGCGCCCGCGAGCTGCTGCGCCGCGCCGCGCGCGCCTTCGGCTCGCATGAGGAGGTGTCGCGCGCCCGCTGCGTGGTGGCCGAGGCCGAGGTGGCGCTGGCCGTGCGCGATGTCGCCGGCTCGCCGCGCGCGCTGACGTCGGCCCAGGCCGTGCTGTCCGCGCACGCCGACCACGCCAACGCCCTGCACGCGCGCCTGATCGCGGTGCGCCGCCTGCTGCTGCTGGGCCGCCTGGACGAAGCCGGCGCCGCGCTGGCGCGGCTCGATGGCCAGGCGCTGCCGTCGGCGCTGGCGGCGGTGGCCGAACTGGCGTCGGCCGAACTGGCGCTGCGCTCGCTGCGCGTGGCGCCCGCCGAGGCGGCGCTGGCCCGCGCGCGCGCGGCGGCCGAACGCGCCCGCATCCCGGCGCTGCTGGCCGAGGTGGCCGAGGCCCGCGCCGCGCTGGAGCGCCCGGCCGCGCGCCGCCTGGCGGCCGGCGCCGAACTCTCGCTGCGCCTCGACCAGGTGGCCGCGCTGCTGGCCTCCGGCACGCTGGTGGTCGACGCCTGCCGCCGCGGCCTGGCCAGCGGCGCCGCCTGGCAGCCGCTGGCGCGCCGCCCGGTGCTGTTCGCGCTGGCGCGCGCGCTGGCCGAGGCCTGGCCGGGTGACGTCTCGCGCGAGGCGCTGATCGCGGCCGCCTTCAACACCCGCGATCCCGACCAGACCCACCGCGCCCGCCTGCGGGTGGAGATCGGCCGCCTGCGCGCGCTGGTCAAGGCGCAGGCGGGCGTCGCGGCCACGCCGCGCGGCTTCGTGCTGCGGCCGGCGGGCGCGGGCGGCGTGGCGCTGCTGGCGCCGCCCGTCGACGGCGAGCAGGGCGCGCTGGTGGCGCTGCTGTCGGACGGCGCGGCCTGGTCGACCTCTGCCCTGGCCCTGGCGCTGGGCGCCAGCCAGCGCACCGTGCAGCGCGCGCTGGCCGAGCTGGAGCAGGCCGGCCGCGCGCGCCCCATCGGCCAGGCGCGCACGCGCCGCTGGCTGGCGCCGCCGCTGGCCGGATACACGACAATCTTGTTACTCCCCGCGGCGCTGCCGTTGGCATAAAGTGCTCTTGCGGCGCCGCTCCCGGCGCACCAACCCTCAGGAGGCAGCAATGAACGCGAACACCAGCACATCCCGGCTCCAGCCCCAGGTCGGCACGGCCGACATCGTGCGCGAGTACGGCCCCTTCGACGGCGCCGAGCGCATCCACGGCGTCACCCACGACGGCCGGCGCGTGTGGGCCGCCACCGGCGCGCGCCTGATCGCCTTCGATCCCGCCAGCGGCGCCACCACCGCCGCGCTGGACGTCGCCTGCGACGCCGGCACCGCCTTCGACGGCACCCACCTGTACCAGATCGCCGAACGGCGCATCGACAAGATCGACCCGGCCAGCGGCAAGGTGCTGGCCTCGATCCCGGCGCCCGGCGACGGCTACGACTCCGGCCTGGCCTGGGCCGAGGGCAGCCTGTGGGTGGGCCAGTACCGCGACCGCAAGATCCACCAGCTCGACCCGGCCACCGGCGCCGTCATCCGCAGCATCGATTCGAACCGCTTCGTCACCGGCGTGACCTGGGTCGACGGCCAGCTGTGGCACGGCACCTGGGAAGGGGAGGAGAGCGACATCCGGCGCGTCGATCCGCGCAGCGGCGAGGTGCTGGAGCGGCTGCAGATGCCGGCCGGCGCCGGCGTCAGCGGCCTGGAGTCGGACGGCGCCGACCTGTTCTACTGCGGCGGCGGCGCCAGCGGCAAGGTGCGCGCCGTGCGCCGGCCGAAGCAGGCGGCCTGAAACGGCCTAGTACTGGTCGTACTTGCGGGCGTCGCCGCGCACCCGTTCGGCCGGATACTTGGCGGCGTTGAGCGCCATCTTCTCCTGCGCGGCGGCGTGCAGGTCGACCCCGCACCGGTCGGCCAGCTGCACCAGGTAGAGCAGCACGTCGGCCAGCTCGTGGCGGATGCCGGCGCGGCGGGCGTCGTCCAGCTCGGCGTCGGCGCCGGTCTGCAGCCACTGGAAATGCTCGGCCAGTTCGGCCGCCTCCACCGTCAGCGCCATGGCCAGATTCTTCGGCGTGTGGAACTGCTGCCAGTCGCGCTCGGCGGCGAAGCGGCGGGTCAGGTCGCGCAGCGCGGTCAGGCTGTCGGGCGCGGGCGCAGGGCTGGGGGTGGTCATGGCGGTCGGCGGCGTTGGGAGGAACGGAGCCGCTATGATAACATCGGCGCTTTGCGCGCTCTCCGCCGCGCGCTTTTCCGAGAAGACCGTACATGCTCCATTCCCCCCATTTGCCGGCAGCGCGGATCGCCGTCCTGGTGCCCTGTTATAACGAAGCCCTGACCGTCGCTGCCATCGTGCGCGACTTCAAGGCCGCCTTGCCGGCCGCCACCGTCTACGTCTTCGACAATAACTCCAGCGACGACACCGCCGCCGTCGCGCGCGCCGCCGGCGCCGTGGTGCGCGGCGTGCCGCTGCCGGGCAAGGGCAGCGTGGTGCGCCGCATGTTCGCCGACGTCGAGGCCGACGCCTACATCATGGTCGACGGCGACGACACCTACGATGCCGCCGCCGCGCCGGCCATGGTGGCCCAACTGCTGAGCGACGGCCTCGACATGCTGGTCGGCAGCCGCGTCACCGAGGAGCAGGCGGCCTACCGCTTCGGCCACCGCTTCGGCAACGGCCTGCTGACCCGCTGCGTCTCGCTGATCTTCGGCCGCACCTTCACCGACATCCTGTCCGGCTACCGCGTCTTCTCGCGCCGCTTCGTCAAGTCCTTCGCTGCCCATTCGTCCGGCTTTGAAATCGAGACCGAGCTGACGGTGCACGCGCTCGGGCTGCGCATGCCGGTGGCCGAGCTGCCGACCGTGTACCGCTCGCGCCCGGAGGGCTCGGTCAGCAAGCTCAACACCTACCGCGACGGCATGCGCATCCTGTTCACCATCGCCCGCCTGTTCAAGTCCGAGAAGCCGCTGGCCTTTTATGGGCTGGCCTTCGCGGCCAGCGCGGCGGCCTCGGTCGAGCTGGCGCTGCCGCTGTTCGCCACCTATCTGCAGACCGGCCTGGTGCCGCGCCTGCCGACCGCCGTGTTGTGCGTGGCGCTGATGCTTGGCGGCGTGATCGCGCTGGCCTGCGGCATCATTCTCGACGCCGTCACCAAGGCGCGCATCGAGCAGAAGCGCTTCGCCTACCTGGCCGTGCCCGCGCCGGAGGCGCCATGAGCGCGGCGCCGGCCGTGCTCGGCGCGCTCGAACGCTGGTTCGACCGCCGCAGCGCGCGCTTGAACCGGCCCGGCGCGATGCGCCACGCGGTCTGGATCGTGCCGCTGCTGTTTGGCCTGCTGTCGCTGCTGCTGGGCCAGGACAACAACTGGGACCTGCGCAACTACCACCTCTACAACGCCTACGCGCTGCTGAACGGCCGCCTGGGCCTGGACCTGTCGCCGGGGCAGTGGCAAAGCTATTTCAATCCCACGCTGGACCTGCTGTACTACGGCTTGAACCGCGCGCTGCCGGCGCCGCTGGCCGGCTTCGTCATGGGCGCGCTGCACGGGCTCAATTTCGTGCTGGTGCTGGCCATCGCGCGCCTGCTGCTGCCGGCGCCGGACGCCGCCGACCGCTATCGCCTGCCGCTGCTGCTGGCGCTGGCCGGCACCTTGGGCACGGGCTTCCTGTCCGAGCTGGGCAACTCGATGGGCGACAATCTGAGCGCGCTGTTCGTGCTGGCGTCGCTGTACCTGGTGCTGCGCCACTGGCCGCGCTGGCGCGCGTGGGACCGCCGCGCGCCGGGCTGGCTGGCGCTGTCCGGCCTGGCCATGGGCCTGGGCACCGGCCTGAAACTGACCAACGCCACCTTCGCGCTGGCGCTGTGCGCGGCGCTGCTGACCGTGGACGGCCGCTGGTGGCAGCGCCTGCGCCTGTCGCTGGTGTACGGCGTGGCCGTGCTGGCGGGGCTGGGCGCCAGCGCCGGCCACTGGTTCTGGCGCATGTGGCGGATGTTCGGCAATCCGCTGTTCCCGCAGATGAACGACCTGTTCCGCAGCCCGCTGGCGCAGCCGGTGGGCGTGGCCGACACCGCGCACCTGCCGCACAACCTGGGCGAGGCGCTGCTGTGGCCCTTCATCTTCACGCTGGACGGCCACCGCGTGTCCGAGCTGGTGATGCGCCAGCTGATCTGGCCGGTGACCTATGTGCTGTTTATCGCGCTGGCCGTGCGCCTGCTGGCCGGCCTGCTGCGCGGCGCCGGCGGGGCCGCGCCGGCGGATGGCCGGGCGCGCCTGCTGCTGGTGTTTTTCGCGCTCGGATACCTGGGCTGGCTTAAGCTGTTCGGCATCTACCGCTACCTGGTGCCGCTGGAGCTGCTGGCGCCGCTGGCGGTCTGGCTGCTGCTGCAGCGGCTGTGCCAGCCGCGGCTGGCGCGCCGCGCCGGCGCCTGGCTGCTGACGCTGTGCGCCATCGTGGTCTTCCCCTTCGCCACCTGGGGCCACAGCGGCTGGACCGCGGACGGCTTTAGCGCCGACGATCCCGGCCTGGCCGATCCGGCCTCCAGCCTGGTCTACACCGCGCACGGCGATCCGCCGATGGGCTGGATGGCCACCCTGCTGCCGCCGCAGGTGGCGGTGGTGGCGCTGGCCGGCGGCTTTCCGGAGTCGCCCGCCTACCTGGAGCGCATCCGCGCGGTCGCGGCCGGCCGCCACGGCGCCCATTACGTGATGCTGACCGCGGCCGTCAACCACGAGGACATCACGCTGGCCAAGAAAAACCGGCTGGCCTCCTGGCTGGGCCAGACCGGCAGCGACGCCGGCTGCGCGCGGCTGGCTTGGATGATGGGCAAGGTCCGCTTCCACGTCGGCGTCGAGATGCTGGCGGCGCCGGACGGGCCGCGCTGCCGCCTGGCGCTGCTGCCGCCATACCGCATGGACCCGGCCGCCCGCGACCTGGCGGTGCAGCAGCAGGCGGCGCGGGACCTGCAGCGCTACGGCCTGCGGCTGCGCCCGGGCAGCTGCCGGGTGCACCGCGCGGCGATCGGCGCCGAACCCTATCCCTACCAGCTGTGCGAGCTGGAGCGCTGACACAGCGGAGGGCGCCCGGGGCGCCCTTTGTGCGTCTCGGCCCCCGTTTTCTGCCGTTCGTCGCACGGCGCGGGCGGCGCGCGGGCGGCGGCGCTACAGTGTCGACACGATAACTTCAGGGACCACCCCATCATGCGCACCGCCATCTCCATCGCCGTCATCACCGCCTTCGCCACCCTTGCCGGCTGCGCCGTCATCGTCGTCCCGGACGACGGCAGCGGCAACGTGCACTACAGCTCCGCCTTCGGCAGCCCGGCGGTGCAGGGCAACGGCCAGACGGCCACCGAACGGCGCGACGCCTCCGGCAGCGACGGCATCGACATCAACGGCCCGATGCAGGTCGAGGTGCGGGTCGGCGCCGCCGCCTCGCTGCAGGTCGAGGGCGACAGCAACCTGCTGCCCATGCTGCGCACCGACGCCAGCGGCGGCATGCTGCGGGTCTGGATCGACGGCAGCGTGCGCAGCGCCAACCCGCTGCGCGTGATCTACACCACGCCGCAGCTGCGCCAGGTCAACGCCAACGGCTCCGGTCGCCTGACGGTGAGCGGCTTGAACGGCAGCCCGTTCAACTTGAGCCAGAACGGCTCGCGCCAGGTGCAGCTGTCGGGCAATGTCAGCCGCTTCGACGTGCGCGTCAACGGCTCGGGCAGCGTCGACGCGGCCGGTCTGCAAAGCGGCTCCACCGTGGCCAGCGTGAACGGCTCCGGGCGCCTGGACCTGGGCCGCCTGGACGGCGACTCGCTGAACCTGGAGGTCCGGGGCTCGGGCGGGGCCGCCGCCAGCGGCACGGTGCGCGGCATGAACGTGCGCGTGTACGGCTCCGGCAGCGCCGACCTGGCCGGCCTGACCAGCCAGAGCGCGGAACTGGTGTCCTACGGCTCCGGCAGCATCTCGGCCGGCGTCAGCCAGTCGCTGGTGGCCGACGCCTCCGGCTCCGGCCACGTCACCGTGTACGGCAACCCGGCGCAGCGCAGCATCAGCGGCAAGCGCGTCAGCGTGATGCAGTAAGCCGGCCGGCGGCGGAAGGCGAGGGCGCCGCCCGTCGAACCGCCTCCCGGGTCAGCGCACCTTGAAGAAGGACATGGAACTCTGCAGCTGCCCGGCCTGGCCGCTCATTTCCTCGGCGGTGGCGGCCAGTTGCTCGGAGCTGGAGGCGTTCATCTGGGTGGTCTGGCTCAACTGGCTCATGGCCGAGTTGATCTGGCTCGCGCCGGTGGTCTGCTCCTCCGACGCCGCCGTGATCTCCTGCACCAGGTCCGAGGTGCGGCGGATGTTGGGCAGCATGGTGTCGAGCAGGGCGCCGGCCTTCTCGGCCAGGCTGACGCTGCCGCTGGCGACCTGCTCGATCTCCTGCGCCGCCACCTGGCTGCGCTCGGCCAGCTTGCGCACCTCGGCCGCCACCACCGCGAAGCCCTTGCCGTGGTCGCCGGCGCGCGCCGCCTCGATGGCCGCGTTCAGCGCCAGCAGGTTGGTCTGGTAGGCGATGTCGTCGATGATGCCGATCTTCTTGGCGATCTCGCGCATCGCCAGCACCGTCGAGCGCACCGCCTCGCCGCCTTCGCCGGCCTCCTGCGCGGCCTTGCCGGCCATGCCGTCGGTGACCTTGGCGTTCTCGGTGTTCTGCGCGATCGAGGCCGACATCTGCTCGATGGCGGCGCTCGACTCCTCGGCCGCGGCGGCCTGCTCGCTGGCCCCCTGCGACAGCGACTGCGCGGTGGCGCTTACCTCCTCCGAGGCGCTGGCCAGCGCCTCGGCGCCGTCGTTGACCTCGGTCACCACGCGCGACAGGTTGCCCACCATGGTGTGCATGGCCGCCAGCAGGCTGGTGCTGTCGCCCGGCTTGAGGCGCACCTGCATCGTCAGGTCGCCGGCCGCCACGCGGTTGACCACCTCGGCGGCGTAGTCGGGCTCGCCGCCGAGCTGGCGCAGTAGCGCGCGCGTGATGAGGGCGCTGATCAGCGCCACCACCAGCAGCGTGCCGGCGGCGATGACGATCGAGCTGCGCATCGCCGACGCCTTCATGGCCACCGCGTCGTCCGAGCCTTTCTGCCCCAGCTCGATGTTGTAGTCGAAGTGGTTGTCGATGGCGGTCTGCATCACCTGGATTTCGGGCCGGGCCTGCTCCAGCAAGATGCGCGCCTTGTCGTTGCGGTTGGCGCGCGACTCGACCAGCACCGCGTCGATCATCGGCTGCACCTTGGCCCAGGAGTCGTGCTCGCGCGTCAGGATGGCCTTGTCCTTGTCGTCGCTCAGCAGCGCTTCGTATTTCTTGAGGTTGTCGTCGACCCCCTTGCGCATGTCGGCGATCTGGGCGTCGATCTCCGCCATCTTCTTGTCGTCGGTGTTGAGCACGTGCTGGTTGACGCGGATGCGCATGCGCAGGAAGCTGTCGCGCACCCGGTCCAGTACCACCAGGCTGGGCACCGTGTTGACGGTCGAGTAGCTGGCCGATTCATACACTTTGTTCATCTGATGCTGGCTCAAGCCGGCCAGCATGGCGATGCCGGCCAGCGCGGCGCCGGCCAGCGCGATCATTTTCTGTACCACCGTCAGTTTCATTGCTCGCTCCCCCAGTTATGCGTGGCTCACGCGGCGGCCACCGCCGTCTTTCCCTGCAATCGGTCGATCAGCGCGGCCAGCGGCGCCGGCCGCGCGTACAGATAGCCCTGCATGCAGTCGCAGCCGTGGGCCACCAGGAAGTCGGCCTGCTGCTGCGTCTCCACGCCCTCGGCCACCACCCGCAGGCCCAGGTGGCCGGCCATGGCCAGGATGGACTGCACCAGCGCCCGGCTGTTGGCGTCGTCCGGCGTGTCCATGACGAAGCTGCGGTCGATCTTCAGCTCGTACAGCGGCATCTGCTTCAGGTAGGCCAGGCTGGAATAGCCGGTGCCGAAATCGTCGATCGAGAAGCGCAGCCCCAGCGCCGCCAATTCGTGCATGCGGGCGATGGTCTGCTCCATCTTGTCGATCAGCAGGCCCTCGGTCACCTCCAGCACCAGCAGCGCGGCCGGGGCGCCGCTGTCGGCCAGCGCGCGCCGCACCACGTCGACGAAATCGGCCTGGCGGAACTGGGTCGGGCTGACGTTGACCGACAGCGGCATGGCCAGCCCGGCGCGCGCCAGCTCCAGCACCGCCGCGCAGGCCTGGCGCAGCGCCCACGCGCCCAGTGCGACGATCAGCCCCGATTCCTCGGCCACCGGGATGAACACCTGCGGCGGCACCATGGCGCCGTCGGCCAGCGGCCAGCGCATCAGCAGCTCGCCGCCGACCGTGCGGCCGTCGCGGTCGACCTGGGCCTGCACGTGCATCCGCAGCGCGCCGGCCGCCAGCGCGGCGGCCAGGTCGCGCTCCAGCGACAGGCGCCGCTCGAGCTCGGCCTGCATGGCGGTCTCGTAGAAGGCGATGCCGTTGCGGCCCTCGGCCTTGGCGCGGTACATCGCGGTGTCGGCCTCGCGCAGCAGGTCCTGCGCGCTCTGGCCGCCCCGCGGCAGCATGGTCACGCCGATGCTGGCGGTGGAGTTGTAGGTCTGGCCGCCGATCTCGAAGTCGCGGCCGATGGCGGCGCGGATCTTTTCCGCCACGGTGGCGGCGGCGTGGGTGGCGGCGTGCAGCTCGTGCGCCAGGTGGCCCAGCAGCACCACGAACTCGTCGCCGCCGATGCGCGCCACCGTGTCGGCCTTGCGCATCAGCTGCGACAGGCGCTCGGCGGCGTTGCGCAGCAGGGCGTCGCCGATGGCGTGGCCGCGCGCGTCGTTGATGGTCTTGAAGCGGTCCAGGTCGATGAACATGACGGCGCTGTAGGTGGCGCCGCGCTCGGAGCTGGCCAGCAGCTTGTCGATGCGGTCCATCAGCAGGCGGCGGTTGGGCAGGCCGGTGAGCACGTCGAAGAAGGCCAGGCGGTGGATGTCGTCCTGCGACTTCTTGCGCTCGGTGATGTCGCGCTCGACCGCCACCCAGTGCGTGTTGACGCCGCCCTCGTCGGCGAACGGCACCAGCTCGGTCTCCACCCAGTAGGGCTCGCCGGCCTTGGTGTAGTTCAGCAGCTCGGCGCGCACCGCCTCGCTGCGCGCCATGGCCCGCTCGATGTGCGCCAGCACGGCGGCCTCGGTGTCGGGCCCCTGCAGCAGGCGCAGGCTGCGTCCCAGCACCTCGCCGCGCCGGTAGCCGGTGCGGCGCTCGAAGGCGTCGTTGACGAAGATGATGTGCTGGCTGGGCGCGCCGCCGGCGCCGTCCGGCTCGACCTCGGCGATCAGCACCATGTCGTTCAGGCGCGACACCGCGGCCGAGGTCAGGCGCAGCTCGGCGTTGAGCGCCGACAGTTCCTGCTGGTGCTGCTGCAGCTCGCCGAAGGAGCGCGCCAGGTGCTGCAGCAGCACCGCGCACGACAGGGTCAGCACCGCCGTCATGAACAGGAAGTTGAAGGTGACGATGGCCGACTTGAGCAGGCCGTAGTCGGGGATGCCGTCCAGCTGCAGCTGGGCGTTCTGGTCGAAGCCGACCACCATCACGGCCAGCCCGGCCAGGCCCAGCGTCCACAGCGCCGGGCGCAGGCCCAGCAGCAGCGCCGCCAGCACCGGCACCGCCATCAGGTAGATCTGGCTGACCGGCCCGACCTTGAGCAGCAGGCCGATGCCGACCATGAAGGCGATGGCCAGGAAGTTGACCACCCGCAGCGTGTACGGCAGGCGGCGCCAGCGCCAGATCACGGCCAGCCAGACCAGCGCGACGAGGTCGATGACGACGATGGACCAGATGCCCTCGCCGGCGGCCAGCAGCATGCTGGGCACGGCGGTGGCCGCGCCCAGGACGAACACGACCAGCAGCAGCTTCGCAAAGATTTGCGCGCGCCAGTGCGCGATGTCGTTCGGCACAGCCACCGTGTCAGCCTCCGAAGTGCGTTGCGGTTCTTGTGTCTTTGATAGTAACCGCAATCGCCCTGCGTGTCAGCAGGGCGGGCTGGCGGGCCCTAGTCGCGGGCGGTGAAACTGCCGATGCCGGCGATGGACTTGTTGACCGTCTTCGGATGGCCGTAGTATTCCAGCTCGCCCATGCCCTTGGCGACCGCGTTGAGCAGCTCGGTGGCGTGCACGCTGACGTGGCCCACGCCCTCGAAGTTGACGTCGACCCGCTCGGCCACCAGCGCCTTGGTGTCGATCTCGCCCACGCCCTTGGCGTTGACGCGCAGGTATTTGATCTTGCCGTTGGCCGCCACGTGGCCGGCGCCCAGGTAGCCGATGTCGAGCCGGTCGCCGCTGACCTTGTTGAGGATGGTCTCGCCCGCGCCCTCGACCTTGACCCGGCTCAGCGACGGCAGCGTGATGGTGATGCGCGGCTCGCCCTTGCCGGATTTGAACGATTTGTCCGGCATGGTGATCAGCAGCTCGTTGGCCACCACCTCGGTCTTGAGCGCGGCGACGAACTTGTCGTCGCCGCTGACCACCACCGACTGCGCCTTGCCCACCTCCACCGTCATGGCGAAGGCGCCCTTGGCGTTGATGGCGACGAAGGACGGCAGCTGGCGGGTGGACTCGGCGGCCGCGGCGGCGGCGCTCACGGCAAACAGGGCGGGGATCAGGACGGCGGCTACGGTACGGCGCATGGTAATTCCTCGGTGATTGTCAATTTGAACAAAGTGAATTTTACTTAAGCTGGCCGCCGCTGCCGACAAGTTTGCGATAAACGGTAGATTTCCTGGCATGTGTTGCATTATGGATACGTTCAATGGCCGGGGGCGGCGCGCCGTTGAAGGGAAAATGAAAGAAATGGGGCGTATGATCGGGAAAATTCCGGCGGACCCGTTCCGACCCGATTCACACAACAGCGAGACATCCATGACCTCCCCCTCCCACTCCCCAGTCCGGCAGTCGCATTTCAGCACGGTGTTCCGCGTCGTCAGCGGCAACTTCATGGAGATGTTCGACTTCTTCCTGTTCGGCTTTTACGCCAACGCCATCGCCAAGGCCTTCTTCCCCAGCGGCGACGAGGTCGCCTCGCTGATGATGACCTTCATGACCTTCGGCGCCGGCTTCCTGATGCGGCCGCTGGGCGCCATCGTGCTCGGCGCCTACGTCGACCGGGTCGGGCGCCGCCAGGGCCTGATCGTCACGCTGGCGCTGATGGCGCTGGGCACGCTGCTGATCGCCTGCGTGCCGGGCTTCGCGACCATCGGCTACCTGGCGCCGGCGCTGGTGCTGATCGGCCGCCTGCTGCAGGGCTTCTCGGCCGGCGTCGAGCTGGGCGGAGTGTCGGTCTACCTGGCGGAGATGGCCACGCCGGGCCGCAAGGGCTTTTATGTGAGCTGGCAGTCGGCCAGCCAGCAGGTGGCGGTGGTGGCGGCCGCCGCGCTGGGCTACGCGCTCAACCAGTGGCTCACGCCGGCCGAGGTGGGCGCGTGGGGCTGGCGCATCCCCTTCTTCGTCGGCTGCCTGATCGTGCCGGTGCTGTTCGTGATCCGCCGCTCGCTGCAGGAGACCGAGGAATTCAAGGCCCGCAAGCACCGGCCGGAACTGAAGGAAATCTTCCGCTCCATGCTTAACAACTGGGCGCTGGTGATCGCCGGCATGATGCTGGTGGCCATGACCACCGTGTCGTTCTACCTGATCTCCGTCTACACGCCGACCTTCGGCAAGAACGTGCTGCACCTGTCCACCACCGACGCGCTGATGGTGACCCTGTGCGTGGGCCTGTCAAACTTCTGCTGGCTGCCGGTGATGGGTTCGCTGTCGGATCGCGTCGGCCGCCGTCCGCTGCTGATCTGCTTCACCGTGCTGGCCATCTGCACCGCGTATCCGGCGCTGCACTGGCTGGTGCAGGCGCCCAGCTTCGGCCGCATGCTGGGCGTGGAGCTGTGGCTGTCCTTCCTGTACGCCAGCTACAACGGCGCGATGGTGGTGGCGCTGACCGAGGTGATGCCGGTCGAGGTGCGCACGGTGGGCTTCTCGCTGGCCTACAGCCTGGCGACGGCGGTGTTCGGCGGCTTCACGCCGGCCATCGCGACCGGGCTGATCGAATACACCGGCGACAAGAGCGCGCCGGGCTGGTGGATGACGTTCGCCGCCGTGTGCGGCCTGTGCGCCACGCTGATCCTGTACCGCCGCCAGGCGCGGCAGCAGCGGCACGCGGTTGGCGCGGCGGCTTAGTTCGCGCCGAGCGCGCCATGCCCGCGCAGGCGAACGTCATTCCCGCCTGCGCGGGAATGACCGGCGGCCGCTTCCGGCGTTATTTGCCGCTCAGGCAGCCCTTCATGAAAGCCTTGCGCTCGTCACCCTTCTTGCCGGTGGCGTCGGCGTTACAGGCTTTCATCTTGTCCTGCTGCGTCATCTTCGGCGCCGGGGCTTCGGCCTTGGCGCTCAGGCATTCCTTCATGAACGCCTTGCGCTCATCGCCTTTCTTGCCGGCCGCGTCGGCGTTACAGGTTTTCATCTTGCTTTGCTGGGCCGTCGGCTCGGCGGCGTAGGCCGCGCCGCACAGTGACAGGATCAGGCTGGCAACGAACAATTTTTTCATTTTTAATTCCTCGAAGGTCGAATGACGGAAGGCGCGGCGGTGGTGCTTGCCACATGGGCACTATAACCGAGTTGCCCGCCGCCGCGCCATCCTATTGCGCTTCTTCCACGAACACCACGGCGCTGCGCGCGGCGACGCTGAACCTGCCGCCCTCCGCGCTGTAGTTGCCCAGCCGCGTGTTGCGCCCGCCGCCGGCGCCCAGCAGGATGCGGTGCACGCTCAGCTTGCGCCCGGCCAGCTCCGGCACGGCGATGCTCTTGCCCACCTTGTCGACGTTGAACACCGCCACCACCATCTTGTAGCGGGCGCCCTGGTAGCGGCGCGGCTGCTGGCCGTCGATGCTCATCACGATCAGGCCCGGCACCTGCTGCGGCCCGGTGTTGTAGAAGCGCAGCCGCTCGGACACGTCCTGCGCCGTGCGCAGGCGGAACAGGCTGCTGTCCTGGCGGATCGCCAGCAAGTCGTTGACGGCGTCGCGGGCGCCGACGATGGCCGCGCTGTCCGGCTTGAGCAGCGGGTTGGCCAGCAACGGCGACATCAGCGGCCAGTTGTCCCGGTTCACGCCGGCCAGCGGCAGGCCGACGCCGAAGTTGTTCGACTGGTAGCTGTAATCGAGTTTGTTGAACCAGTCGCCGGCGTCGTAGCTGTCGCGGTCCATCGACTTCGAGCGCAGCATCTCCTGGCCGGCGTGCAGGAAGGGCACGCCCTGCGCCAGGATGTTGATGGCCGCGCCCAGCGTCTGCACCCGCACGCGGTCGGCCATGCTGGTGGCGGCCGGCAGCTTGTAGACGTTCAGGTCGTACAAGGTCTGGTTGTCGTGCGCCTCGATGTAGTTGATGGTCTCCGAAGGCTGGGCCGCGAAGCCGGCCTGCTGGCCGAAGTAGTCGATCTCCGAGTTCTTGCGCACGGCGCCGCTGCGGTCGGTGAAGCTGTAGTCGCGCAAGGTGCCGGACAGGCTCACCTTGACCAGGTCGCCCAGGCGCAGCAAGTCGTCCCTGGTCTGCGTCGACTGCGCGTTCGGATCGAGGTAGGCGCCGTTGATGTATCCCTGCTGGCTGACCAGGCTGGAACCGCTGTCGCAGCAGCCGCCGCCGCGCACGGTGTCGCGGATGCGGTCGTTGAACGAGCCGATGCCGCTGCCGTACATATTGGCCTGGCGCGCCTGCACGAAGCGGGCGTCGTTGGCCACCGTGCCGAAGTTCCACGCTTCGCCGTACAGGTAGATGTCGCGCCCGGCCGCGCTGTTGACGGCCGCCTGCAGCCGCCGCATCACCGCCAGCGGCGTGAAGCCCATGATGTCGAAGCGGAAGCTGTCGACCCGGTAGTCGCGCGCCCAGGTGCTGACCGAATCGATCATCAGCTTGGCCATCATGGCGTTCTCGGACGCGGTGTCGGCGCAGCAGCTGTCGTTGGTGATGCCGCCGCCGGCGTTGAGGCGGTAGTAGTAGGTGGGCACGATCTTGTCCAGCACCGACAACGGTCCCTGCTGCGAAGCGCTGGTGTGGTTGTAGACCACGTCCATCGTCACCCGCAGGCCCTGTTTGTGCAGGCCCTGCACCATGGCGCGGAACTCGCGCACGCGCACCGCGCCGTCGTTGGCGTTGCTGGAATAGCTGCCTTCCGGCGCCGTGTAGTGCACCGGATCGTAGCCCCAGTTGAAGCAGTCGCCGCCGCGCGTGGCTTCCACCGCCGCCTGCTGGTCGGCGGAATTGGCGGCCGCGTTCGGAATGGCCGGCGTGCTGCAGCCGGCCTCGTTGACGCTGGCGTAGTCGAACGAGGGCAGCAGGTGGATGTGGGTCAGGCCGGACTTCTGCATCAGGCGCAGGTGGCGCATGCCGTCCGACTCCTGGTCGGTGAAGGCCAGGTATTTGCCGCGATGCGCGGGCGGCACGCTGGCGTCGCTGGCGCTGAAGTCGCGGATGTGCAGCTCGTACAGCGCGATGTCGGTCGGGCCGTCGAGGCGCGGCACCGGGTGATGGTCCCAGCCGTCGGGCTTGAGTGCGGCGCTGTCCAGGTTGGCGACGAAGCTGCGCTGGCTGTTGGCGTTCAGGCTGAGGGAGTAGGGATCGGTCACGCTGTTGTCCACCAGCGTGTTGCCGGCCCAGCGCGACAGCACCCGCACCTGGTAGGTGTAGTAGTAGCGGTTGACCCAGCTGGCGTCCGGCGCGGTGTAGCTCCAGATGCCGCTGGCGGCGTCGCGCTGCATGGCGCGGGTCTGCGTGCTGGCGCTGGTGGCGTCCGGGTACAGCTGGAGGCTGACCGACTTGGCGGTCGGCGCCCACACGCGGAAGGTCGGCACGCCGTTGCGGTCGTAGCTCAGGCCCAGCGTGGCGTTGACGGCCGCCGGCGCGAACACGCTGTCGAGCATGCCACTCATCTGCAGCGAGCTCACTTGCAGCAGCTTGCCGCCGGCGTCGAACTGCGCGACGGCGAACTGGCCGCTGGCCTTGGCCGCGATGCCGGCCGCGTCGGCATCCGCCATGGTCAGCGCGGTGGCGCCGGCCAGGTGCGGATATTTTTGCTGCAGGGCGGACGGCAAGGTGCCGGTGCTCAGCGCGATGCTGCCGTCGGCGCCGGTCACGCCGCCGCTGCCGGAGCCGAGGCCGCCGTTGGCTGCGTAGTACAGGCGGTAGCTGCCGCCGGCCGGCGCGCCCGGCCAAGCCAGCGTGGCGGCCGACAGCCAGTGCGCGCTGGCGTTGTTGAGGTTGCCGTAGCTGATGGCCGGCGGCGCGTCGTAGACGGTGCAGTCGCCTTCCAGCATCCACACTTCCTGGCCGTTGACGGCGATCCCGGGATTGAAGTTGGCCGACTGGTCGCTGCCGCAATTCTTGTTGCCGCTGCCGTCGGTGACCAGGAACCAGATCGCCGATTTGGCGGTGTTGACGGGGATGTCGACGTAGCCGCCGAAGTCGTCGCTCTGGGTCATCATGAAACGGCCGCTGATCCAGCCGGGGCTGGGGTTGACCGGGCCGTCCCACGAGTACACGCCCCACTGGCTGGCGTCGCCCGCCGCGCGGTGGAAGTGCATGCGGATATTGGCCGGGGCGGGCGGCGCCGCGACCGGCCCCGCCACCAGCTTGGCGCCCAGCAGCCGGGTGGCCGGAGCGGTGGCGCCTTCGCTGCCGCCGCCGCACGCGGCCAGCAGGGCAAGCATGCCCGCGGCCGTAATTACTTTCAGATGTGAAACTAAACTACAGTGCAGTTTCATGCTTGTCTCCGTGTTTTATGGTTATTTGCCTCCAATCGTCTGTGGACTGGATGGGTTTGTAATATTACTACCTAAAAAATATGGAAATGATAAATATTCAGCGGAGTGTTGTTGGCCGTGGACAGGCAAAAAAGAGCCCGCGCTGCGGGTATGCGCAGGGCGGGCTCTGTTTTTTCGGCTTTTACTAAAACGCGCTAACCATTACTACCCAATGCTAACCATCGATATTTCGTGCGGGACCGCGCTATTTTCGGAACTAAAAAATACTAATCGCCGCTAACGAAGATTGGCTTGGCGGCGGCCTGACGGTCAGGCCGCCCTGGTCGCCTCGGCGCGGCCGCAGTAACGTTCCACATACGCCTGGTGGGACGGCAGCTGCACCACGATGCGGTCCACCCGCGACTTGATACCGCCGAGGAAATGCCTGAGCTCCTCGTCGCCCATCAGGTCGGCGGTCTGGTGGTGCGAGCGCGGCATGATGCCCTGGCCCAGCATCACCTGTATCCACGAATTCTCCGCGAACAGCTCGTTCGGCACGCGGAACACGCGGCCCGTCTCTTGGAACAGGGCGATGCGGTGCTGCAGCGAGGCCGGGATGCTCATCTCGCGCGCCTCGGTCCAGAAGCGCGAGTCGGTGCGCTGGTTGACGTGGTAGTGCAGGATGATGAAATCGCGGATGTGCTCGATCTCGCTGTTGCACTGCTGGTTGTACTCGGCTATGTCGGCCTGGCTGATGCCGTCGGTGGGGAAGGTCTGCATCAGCCGCACCACGGCGCGCTGGATCAGGTGGATGCTGGTCGATTCGATCGGCTCCAGGAAGCCGCTCGCCAGCCCCAGCGCCACCACATTGCCCTTCCACGTTTGCTTGCGCTGGCAAGGCTTGAACTTGATCACGCGCGGCGTGACCAGCGTCTTGCCCTCGACGTTGCCCAGCAGCTGACGCATGGCCGCGTCGTCGTCCAGATGGCGGCTCGAATACACGATGCCGTTGCCCACCCGGTGCTGCAAGGGGATGCGCCACTGCCAGCCGGCCTGGTGCGCCATCGAGCGCGTCAGCGGCACGGCGTCGCCCACCGACTCGGTCTGCACCGCGATGGCGCGGTCGCAGAACAGCCATTGCGACCAGTCCTCCATCGGCTCCTGCATGGCCTCGCCGATCAGCAGGCCGCGGAAGCCGGTGCAGTCGATGAACAGGTCGCCCTCGATTTCCTGGCCCGACTCCAGCACCAGCGAGCGCACGTCGCCGTTGTCCTCGTGCTTGGTGTAGCGCACGATCTTGCCTTCGACGCGCTTCACGCCGCGCGGTTCGCTCAGGCGCCGCAGGTATTTGGCGTAGCGGCTGGCGTCCAGATGGTAGGCGTAGTTCATGCCGTTGTCCGGCAGGTGGGCGAAGCGGTTTTCAAGCGAGGCCTTCAGCTCCAGGCAGTAGTCGCCGTAGTCGCCGGCCAGGCCGCGCTCCACGCCCTTGTGCCAGAAGTGCTGGAAGCCGGCGGTCCAGTGGTCGGTGCCGGTCATGCCGAAGGAGTGGATGTAGTTCTTGCTCACGTCGCGCCAGCCTTCGAAGGCGATGCCCAGCTTGAACGTGGCCTGGGTCTCGGCCATGAATTCCTGCTCGTTGATCTCCAGCAGGTTGTGGAAATTGAGCAGCGTGGGAATGGTGGCCTCGCCGACGCCCACCGTGCCGATCTCGTCGGACTCGATCAAGGTGATGTCGAGCCGCTTGCCCAGCACCTTGGCGATGCCGGCCGCCGCCATCCAGCCGGCGGTGCCGCCGCCGGCGATGACGACGCGGCGCACCGGCCTGCGGGTGTTCGGGTCTCGGGGGCTTGGGTTCATCGGTGTCTCCTTAGCGGTGTATTTTGTTCAGGGTCTGGGCGCGCAGCACACGCGCGGCCTCGTCGTTGAGCGGCGCCAGCACATGGCGGGCATGCTCGGGAATGTGCGCGGCCGTGGTCTCGTCGGCCTCGAAGATGTAGTGGCGGAAGATCTCCTGCCACGCCTTGCGCTGCGCCGGCGGCAGGTCGCGCATGGTGAGGAAGGCCAGCATCAGCGCGCTGGTCGGCGTGTCCATGTAGTCGGGCGACTGGCGCCACCAGTAGTTGACCAGCACGTTGAACGGGTCCAGCGATTCGATATGGTGCCACCACATGCTGGGGATGAAGATGGCGTCGCCCGGCCCCAGCTCGGCGGTGCGCGCCTGCGCCAGCGCCTCGGCGAATTTCGGATATTTGTCGAAGTCCGGATTCAGCAGGTCCACCAGGCTGACGGCCTGGCCGGCCGGCGTGAAGTCCAGCGGGCCGATGTACAGGTTCTTCAACTGCTCCGGCGGGAACAGCGTGAAGCGGCGCCGGCCGGCCGCCACCACGGCCAGGTTGTCCGGCACGTCGTAGTGGGCGGCGATGCGCGTGCGGTTGCCGATCCAGATGCTGGCCAGCGCGTCGCGCCCGCCCAGGTTGATGTCGTTCTGTTCGCGGAAGCCGGGCAGGCAGGTCTCCACCGTGGTCGAGCCGACGTAGACGGTGGCCGGATTGGCTTGGTGGCGCTTGGCTTCGATCTCGTCCAGCACGGCGGTCAGCTTGGCGTGCACCGGATAGAAGTTGAAGCCGCTCATGTCGGCGTTGTAGAAGAAGCGTCCCCCCGCTTCCGGCGGGCCCAGCATGGCGCCCACGGTGGCGTCGCGGTAGTGGCTGCGCAGATAGGCGTCGCCGCCGCGCTCTGAGGCCAACGTGGCGCGCACCATCGGCCAGCTGGCGGCCAGGCCGCGCAGCACCAGCGGCTCGGTGGCGGTGAGGATGTCGTCGCCCAGGTCGTTCACGCCCAGGCCGCTGATCTCGCGCAGGGCTTCAGGCATGGGCGGCGTTCTTGCGGTCGATCAGCATGCGGAAGTTCGACAGCGAGGCCAGCACCATGTAGATGCTGTGCAGATGGCCGGCGCGGTGCAGCGCGGCCACGGCGTCCGCGTCCAGTGCCGCCAGCCTGTCCTCGTTGATGGTGTAGAAGCCCACCAGGCGGTTCTGCGAGCCGTCGTTCAGTTCCACGTCGAGCACGAAGCTTTCCAGCAGCTCGTGCTGCAGCAGCGCCGACAGCAAGGCCGGCGTGGCCTGCAGGCCCTGGTGGATGGACAGCAGCATCGAGCTGGCCCGCTCCAGGAATTCGCTGTTGCCGCCGTGCGGCAGGAACACCGGCTCGCCCTCGTCGCGGCTGACGCGCGGGCTGTCGGCGTCGATGTGCACCATCAGCTCGGTGCCGTTGACGCCGATCAGGAAGGGCTGGCGCTCGATCATCAGCGGCACGTAGGGCGCGTCCCAGCGCTCGCCGTCGAGGAACAGGTTTTCCTCCTCCTGGAAGCCGAACAGCGCGACCGGCTCGAAGCCCAGGCCGTCCGTGGTCTTGCGGAACACGATGGGGTAGCAGGCCTGCACGTCGCGGAACTCGGCCGGGAAGGTGGTGGCCCACATCTGGCGGTCGCCGAACTGCGCGCCGTGGCGGGTGATGACGCGCAGGTCCTTGTGGTCTACATTGTTGAGCAATACGATGTTCGGCATGTGGTCTCTCGTGATTTAGATTTTCTGCAAGCCGTGGCGCTTGATGTGGTTGATCAGTGTGCGGTTGTCCGGCAGCGCGCCCAGCATCTTGCGGGTCAGCTCGGCGGTCTCGCTGAAATAGCCGTCGGCCAGCGCGGCCTGGCGCGGCTGGGGATGTCTGAATTCGCTGCGGAAGCCCATGCCGTACAACACGTACTGGTAGCTGGCCCACGGGAACACTTCCTCGATGCGGTTGAAGTCGTTGCGCGATGGCGCGCGGTGGCGCCACAAGGTCAGCAAATCGTTCAGCCGCCCGGGGACGGCGGCGGTGTGGTCGCGCCAGTAGTCGCTGTCGCGGCGCTGGCTCAGCACGTAGTGCAGCTTGAGGAAGTCGATCACCCGTTCCCAGCGGTAGGTGAAGGCTTCGTTGAAACGGGCGGCGACGATGTCCATCGCCGCCCGCGTGGCCGGCAGCTCGTCGCTGACCATGGCGGCCGACATTTCCACCAGCGCCAGCGCCGACGCCTCCAGCGGCTCGATGAAGCCGGCCGACAGGCCGATGGCCACGCAGTTGCGGTGCCAGAAGCGTTCGCGGTAGCCGGGGTTGAAGCTGAGCTTGCGCGGCGGCGGGATGTCCGCCGGGCCGCCGGTGTCGGCGATGTAGCGGCGCAGCTCGGCCTCGGCCTGCTCGTCGCCGATGTGGGCCCAGGAGTACACATGGCCGACGCCGCGCCGGGTCGGCAGGCTGATGTCCCAGATCCAGCCGGCGCTTTGCGCGGTGGACGAGGTTTGCGAGGCGATCGGGTAATGGTCGTCGGGGTAGGGGATCTGCACCGCCAGCGCCGAGTCGTTGTACAGCACGTGCTTCTGCGACAGCAAGGGCACCTCGTAGTGCCGGCCCAGCAGCAGCGATTGCATGCCGGTGCAATCGATGAACAGGTCGCCTTCCAGCGCGCCGTGCGTCTGCGTGTGCAGCGCGGCGATGTCGCCGTCGTCGTGGCTGGCGATGCCGACCACATTGTCCGGCACATAGTGCACGCCCAGCTTTTCCAGGCAGTGCTTGCGCAGGAAGATGCCGAACTTGCCGGCGTCGAGATGGTAGCCGTAGTTGGCCACCGACGAGAACTCCGGCGTCACCACCTGCTTGGGTGCGCGGCCGTGGACGCACAGGTGGGGCTGGTAGCTGACCAGGTCGGCGAACGGAATGTCGGGATGCTGCGCCTGCCATTGCTCCGGCAGGTTCACTTCGTCGTAGCCTTGCGGCAGCACGAAGGGATGGAAGTAGTAGTCGTTGTCCGCGCCATTCACCCAGCGGTTGAAGCGCGAGCCCTGCTTGAACGAGGCGTCGCACTCGCGGAAGAAATCGGATTCGGACACGCCGATGCGGCGCAGCGTGTCGCGCATGCTGGGCCAGGTGCCTTCGCCCACGCCGATGGGCGCGATGTCGGGCGATTCGATCAGGGTGACGCGCAGGGACGTGCCCTGGTGGTCGGCCGCGATCAGTCCGGCCGTCAGCCAGCCGGCGGAACCGCCTCCCACAATCACGATGCGTCGGACCATATTGCTCGCCTTGGTTTAAGGATGAGATGGCTGAAGTCTAACCGAAAAGGGCCGCTGCCAGGCAGCGGCCCCGGAACGATCAACTACCGGTTAAAACTTGTAGCGCGCGCCTATCATGTAGCGCGGGCCCTGCTGCGTGACCGACTCCAGCTGCTGATGCGTGCGGCTGTGCACGCGCTGGATCGAGTTGCCCACGTTGATGCCCTCGAACTGGAAGCTCAGCTTCTCGCTGTAGTTGTAGCCGATGCTGAGGTCGACCTGGCCGTAGGCTTCCACGTACTGAGGGTTCGGGCCGGAGCCGTCGAAGGTCGACGACAGGAACTCGCCGCGCCAGTTGTAGGCCAGGCGGGCGGTGAAGTTCTTGTCCTCGTAGATGCCGACCACGTTCGACGAGTTCGACAGGCCGACCAGCGCGAACTGCTCGCCGAGCTTGGCGTTGTCGTATTTCAGGCCCGAGTGCACATAGGTGTAGTTGGTCGACACGCCGAAGCCGCTGTTGCCGAACATGTGCTGCAAGTTCACCTCCAGGCCGTTCAGGCTGGCCGCCTTCTGGTTGGAGAAGGAATTGATCTTGAAGTTGGCGACCGGATCGCTCGGCTGGCCGATGATGGTGCCGGTGGCGTGGCCGTTGGCGTCGGCTCCGCGCGTGACGCCCGGCGCGCCGTCGTGGTTCTTGAAGATGTAGTCGCGGATGCAGGTGGTGTCGGCGGTGGTGCAGCCGTTGGCCAGCGCCTCGTTCCAGAACTTGCCGCCCACCGGCGTGTGCAGGTTGAACGGCGTGGCGTCGAACTGCGACTGGCCGGCGTAGTTTTCCAGGTTCTTGCGGAAGTAGCCCAGCGAGAAGAAGTTCTGCTTGCCGTAGTACCACTCGTAGGACAGGTCCAGGTTCTTGGACTTGACCGGCTTCAGCGCCGGGTTGCCCTGGCTGCCGGTGCCGCCGTTGGCGCGGACCAGCGAGTCCAGCGTGGTGCCGCCCTGGATCTGGTCGTAGCGCGGACGGCCGATGGTCTCGCCCAGGCTCAGGCGCAGCTTCTGGTTCGGCGTGAGCTCGATGTCGGAGTCAAAGCTCGGCAGCAGGTTGTGGTACTTGCCGGTCAGCGTGGTGAAGGTCGGATCGCCGAAGGTGATCGGAAATTCGTTCTGCGACACCCAGCTGATGCCCACGGCGGCCGGCACCAGCGCGGTCGAGGTGACGTCGGTGGTTTCGTAGCGCAGGCCGACCGAGGTGCGGATCGGCAGCCTGGTGTCCCAGTCGGTGTTGAACTGGACGTAGGCCGAGTTCGACTTCTCGGTGGTGCGGGCGTCATGGTCGAAGGTGGTCTTCGGCAGGTACAGCTCGGGCTTGCCGGAGGCGGCCGCGGCCAGCTGGCGCACCTGGGCGAAGTTGAAGGTGTAGAACTGGTTGAACAGGTTGGGGCTGCCGCTGCCGTCGATGTGGTCGAAGTACTGGCGCACCGACTCCGGATGCCACACGCTGCTTGGATAGTCGGACGGCTTGGTGGCGCCGCCCCAGGTGTCGCGCTGCTGGTTGGAGAAGGCCGAACGGTTCTTGACCTCGGACGCGGTGGCGCCGAACTTCAGCTCGGACGCTTCCAGCACCTTCCATGCGCCCTTGACCTGGGTCTGGTCGACCTCGCCCTTCATGTAGCCGTTGGTGAACACCGAGCCGGTGACCTGCTGCGGCGCCTTGGTGAAGTCGGCGCCGGCGATGCTCAGCACCGGGAAGTCGTGGCTGAAGTCGGCCGTGGTGTCGCCGCGGCTGAAGCTGGCGGTGCCCAGCACATTGCTCGAACCGAAGGGACTGTCGGCGCGCGACTCGGCGGTCGAGTGGTGGGTGTCGAGCTCGAAGCGCAGCTCGTTGGTCGGCTTCCACACGGCGTTGAAGCCCAGCGATTTGTTCTGCGTCTTGGTGGCGAAGTCGGCGCCGCCCATGGCGATGTCGGAGGTGCCGTCGAGCAGTTCCTTGTAGATCAGCGGGCTGGCGACCGGGCCGCCGGTCCACGAGCTGGTCGACTTGCCGAAGTTGAACCAGGCCGAGATGTCGTTGCGCTTGGTCTGGATCTTGTTTTCGGAATAGGTGTAGTCCAGCGTGGTGACCAGCTTGTCGGTGGGCTTGTACTGCAGGGTCAGCTGGGCGTTGGTGCGCTGGCGCTTGACGCCGTTGAAGTTGTAATTCAGGTTTTGCGGCACCGAGTACAGGTCGTTCGCGCCCGGGCGGTTGGTGGCGCCGTCCTGCGGTATCGTGCCCCAGCTGTTGTCGTCGCCGCGGAACGGGCCCTTCCAGCCGTTGGAGACGGCGGCGGTGTTGTAGCCCAGGTTGCGTTCCTGGTAGCTGCCGGTCAGCGCCACGCCGACCTTGTTGTTGTCGAAGGTGTTGGAATACAGGCCGGAGATTTCCGGCGTGGTCGAACGGCTGGCCTTGACGTCGCCCGGCAGCTTGCCGTTGGTGCTGTCGTACACGCCCTTGACGCCCACGCTGGCATGCAGGCCGGGACGGTCGAACGGGCGCGCCGTCATCACGTTGACGGTGGCGCCGATGCCGCCGGTCGGCGTCTCGGCGCGGCTGGTCTTGTACACCTGCAGCTGCGCGATCGCTTCCGAGGCCAGGTTGGCGAAGTCGAAGGCGCGCCCGTTCAGGTCGCCCAGGTTGGAGGTCGGCATCTGGCGGCCGTTCAGCAGCACCAGGTTGAAGTCGGGGCCGACGCCGCGCACCGTGATCTTGGAACCCTCGCCGATCGAGCGGTCGATCGACACGCCGGAAATGCGCTGCAGCGATTCGGCCAGGTTGGTATCGGGGAACTTGCCGATGTCCTCGGCCACGATGCCGTCGACGATGCCGTCGGAATTGCGCTTGAGGTTCATCGACGAAAGCAAGCTCTGGCGGATACCGGTCACCACCACGCTCTGCACTTCCGGTTCCGCCGCCTTGGCGGGCGCTTCCTGCGCCCACGCCTGGCCGGCCACCGCCGCCCAGGCGCCGGCCACCGCCAGGCTCATTAGTTTCTGTCGTGCCTTTGGATCATGCATGTCATCTCCTGTGTTTTTATGAACAGCTTGCTTGCGACTTCCCTCAACCCAGATTTGGAAAGGTTTCCAATTCATGTGGCAAATATAGCACCGAACGAATTTCAAAGTCAATTTGCGATGCCGCATAAGTCGGGCCGGGTTTTCGTTGACAGAGGAAAGCAAGCCGTGCAACATGGCTGGGAACGTTTCCAAAAAGAGACACTTTGACACCCACACCCCATCGGAAAGGCGGTCGCCGTGGCCACCATCAAAGACGTAGCCCGCCTGGCGGGTGTAGGACTGGGCACCGCCTCGCGCGTCGTCAGCGGCAAGGGTTCGGTGTCGCCGGCCACGCTGGCGCGGGTCCGGGCGGCCATCGAGGCGCTGGACTTCCGGCCCTCGCACGCGGCGCGCACCTTGCTGTCGGGCTCGAGCCAGATGATAGGCGTGTACATCCCCGTGCTCAGCGGCACCTTCTACACGCCCATCCTGCAAATCATCGACACCGAATTGCGCGCGGCCGGCCTGCACATGGTGGTGGCCTTCGGCGCCGGCCTGGGCGGCGCGCGCCAGCAGGCGATCGAGGGCATCGCCTTCCTGATCGAGCGCGGCTGCGACGGCCTGATCCTGATGACCAATGTGCTGCAGGAGGAGGACATCGTCGCGCTGCGCTTCAAGCACCAGCGCATGGTGGTGCTCAACCACAGCTTCGACAGCCTGGCCGGCCAGTGCTTCACGGTCGACCACATGCTGGGCGGGCGGATGGCGGCGCGCACCTTGCTCGACCACGGCCACCGGCAGATCGCCGTGGTGTCCGGCCCGTCCAGCCTGCCGGACAACGTGGTGCGGGTCCACGCCTTCCTTGACGAGCTGCGCGTCAGCGGCGTCGACCCCGCCGGGCTGTGGCTGACCGAGCGCGACTTCTCGCCGGCCGGCGGCTGGTCGGCGGCCAAGGAGTTGATGGACTCCAGGCACCCGTGCAGCGCGCTGTTCTGCGCCAACGACGAGATGGCGGTGGGCGCGCTGTCCTACTTCCAGGAGGCCGGCATCCGCGTGCCGCACGAGCTGTCGGTGATCGGCTACGACGACACGCCCAGCGCGGAATTCTCGGCGCCGCGCCTGACCACGGTGCACATGCCGTGGCGCGAGATGACGCAGAACGGCATCAACGCCCTGCTCAACAGCTGCTACGACCTGCAGCGTCCGGTCACGCGCGGCTACCCGGTGACGATGACCCTGCGCGCCTCGCTGGCCTCGCACGCGGAGGCGGCCCCGGCAACAATGTCGAAATGCCATGGAAAGCCCATGCGGTAGTTGTTAATTTGCCGCATGAATCTGGTTTCACGGTCAAGATTGGTGGAAACGATAGACGCTCCACAGTGATGTCTATACATTCAGCCTAGCAACAACCATCACGTGGCACCCATGTTGCAATCAATCGACATCCAACATCACGAAAATAAAGAGATCGCACAATGAAAAAGAATTTTCCATTCGCAGCGTTGTTGTTGTCCGCCAGTCCCTACGTCCTGGCCCAGGCCCAGGCCGAAGCAGCCGCCGTCGCCCAGACCGCTGCCGTGCAGCCCGCCGCCGCGGCCGATGCCGTCCCGGACGATATCCAGAAAGTGGTGATTGTTTCCACCGGCAGCCGCGGCGCCCAGCGCACCATGGTCGATACGCCGGTGCCGGTCGATATCATCGGCTCGCGCGACCTGAACAAGACCGGCCAGGCCTCGCTCGACAAGGCGCTGCAATTCCGCGTCCCCTCGTTTAACACCGTGCAGACCCCGGTCAACGACGCCACCTCGCTGCTCGATCCGTATGAAATCCGTAACATGGGACCGAGCCGCGTGCTGATCCTGATTAACGGCAAGCGCAAGAACGCGAGTTCGCTGGTCTACACGCAGACCTCGCCGGGCCGCGGCGAAAGCGGCTCCGACATCTCCGCCATTCCGCAGGACGCGATCAAGCGCATCGAAGTGCTGCGCGACGGCGCCTCGGCCCAGTACGGCTCCGACGCCATCGCAGGCGTGGTCAACATCATCCTCAAGGACAGCGCCGAGGGCGGCTCGCTGACCGCGCGCGCCGGCATCACCCACGAGAGCGACGGCAAGATGGGCGGCCTGAGCCTGAACCACGGCGTGGCGCTGGGCGACCGGGGCTTTGTCAACTACACGCTCGACGTGTCCCACGTGGGCCTGTCCAACCGCCCCGGCCTGGTCGATGCCAGGGCCGAGCCCGATACGCTGGGCGGCACCCTGGCCGACGCGCAAGCCTTCCTGGCGATCAAGCCCGACGCGGGCAATATCAACGGCTCGCCCGCCACCTCCGCGCAAAAGGCCCTGGTCAACAGCCGCTACGAGTTGAGCGACGACGTCTCGGTCTACGGCAACGCCGCGTATGTGCACAAGCAGGTCGACAGCTATGCCAACTACCGCACGCCGTACTGGCGTCCGACGGACTACGGCCTGCTGCATGCGCCCGGCACGCCCTACCTCGGCTACGTGCCGACCTTTGTCGGCAAGCTCGACGACTACAACGCCACCGGCGGGGTCAAGCTCATGCTGGGCGGCTGGGGCACGGACCTGAGCCTGACCTACGGCGGCAACGAGCAAAGCTATGAAGTCGGCAATTCGGTCAACCGCAGCCTGGGCGCGGCCTCGCCGACGCACTTCAACGCAGGCGGCGTGAAGTTCGAACACTTCGTGTTCAACGGCGACCTCTCCAAGCAGGTCACGCCGACCGTCAGCGCGTATGCAGGGACTGAAATCCGCCACGAGAAATTCAAGACGATAGCCGGCGAGGAGGCATCGTATATCGGCACCGGCGCCGACTCCTTCGCCGGCAACGATCCGCGCAACTCCTTCCCGACCTCGCGCTCGAACTACGGCGCGTACGGCGGCGCCACCTGGGACATCAGCGACAGCCTGCTGGTCGACGGCACCGGCCGCTACGAAAAATACAGCGACTTCGGCAGCGCGTTCGTGTGGAAGCTGTCGTCCCGCCTGAAGGTGAGCGAGCAGCTGACCTTGCGCGCGTCGGCATCGACCGGCTTCCGCGCGCCGTCGCTGGCGCAGATCTACACGCAGAAAGCCCAGTACAGTTTCGTGCCGGGCAAGGGCATCCAGGTGTCCGGCCTGGTCAACAATGTGTCCAAGGAAGCGGCGGCGCTCGGCGTGCCGAAGCTGCAGGCCGAGAAGTCCAACAACATCACGCTGGGCCTGGGCCTCAAGCCCGACAACAACACCAGCATCACGGTCGACTACTACAACATCAAGGTGAAGAACCGTATCGTGCTGGGCAAGGAGATCGTGCCGGCCTGTAACAAAGCCGATCCGGCCGAGCAAGCAGCCTGCGTCGCGGCCAGCCCGCTCGACCAGGTGTTGAACGCCAACGGCATCGTCTCGGTGAGCTTCTTCGCCAACGCGCTGACCAGCCGCACCTCGGGCCTCGACTACGTGATGTCGCGCAAGAACCTGCCGCTGGGCGAAGGCAAGGTGACGCTGAACCTGTCGGGCAACCTGTCGCTGAAAAACGAGCGCGAGGGCAGCGTCCACAATCCGTCGACGGTGGCGGCGGCGAACCAGTCCGTGCTGGACGCGACCCAGGAAGCGCTGATGTTCACGTCGCGTCCGAAATACAAGACCATCTTTGGCGCGGATCTCGACTACAAGGACTACAACTTCTCGCTGAATAACACCCTGTTTGGCCCGACCCGTTTCCGCAATGCCGGCCTGGACAACAATCTGGAGGTGGAGTTCAAGACCAAGGTGGTCACCGACTTCGCGTTCAACTACAACGTGGCCAAGAACGTGACCTTGTCGTTCAACGTCAACAACATCCTGAACGTCACGCCGAAGTGGAACATGAAGGCGCTCAACTCGGCGGGCCAGGCCCTGTTGGACAGCAAGACCAAGGACCCGGTCACCGGCATGACCCCGTCCGAGGTGCAATACAACTCCATCACCTTCGACGGCCGCTACTCGATGGTGACCTACGACGGCTCGCAGTTCAGCCAGCTGGGCCGCACCTTCGCCGCCGCGCTGAACTACCGCTTCTAAGCGCCACGCCGCAGCTATAATGGGGTCCGCGGCTTCGCAAGGGGCGGCGGACCTTTTTTTATGGAGTGGTACACATGGTTTCGTTACAAGATCAATTGCTGAAGGCCGGCCTGGTGGCCAAGAACAAGGTCAAGGTCGCCAATCAGGAAAAGAGCAAGCAGAAGAAGGAAGAGCGCCGCAGCGGCACGCAGAGCGTGGACGAAGCCAAGCTGGCCGCGCAGGAGGCGCAGCGTAAGCTGGCCGAGCGCAACCGCGAACTGAACGCGCAGCGCGACGCGGCCGCGCAGCAGAAGGCCATCCTGGCGCAGATCGCGCAGATGGTGCAGCAGAACCGCCAGAGCAAGGGCCACAACGGCGACATCGCCTACAACTACACGCACGGCAGCAAGATCGAGCGCATGTTCGTGACGGCGGCGGTGCGCGAGCACCTGGTCGCAGGCCGGCTGGTGATCGTGGTGCTGAACGGCGTGGCCGAACTGGTGCCGCGCGTGATCGCCGACAAGATCGCCGAGCGCGACGCCACCCTGGTGGTGCGCGTCAACAAGAGCACCACCGTGGTGGAGGAAGACGACCCTTACGCCGCCTTCCAGATCCCAGACGATCTGATGTGGTGATCAGGCGCGCAGCCGCGCCTGCAGCAGGCTCAGGCCTTGCGCCAGCAGGCCGTCGGCCGGCACTTCGCCGTGCGGCGTCAGCTGGTCGATAATCTGCGGCAGCATGGCGGCCAGGCCGGACGACACCTGCTGCGGATCGATGCCGGCCTGGCCGGCGATCTGCTGCAACTGGTCCGAGCCCAGCGCCGCCTCCAGCTGGTCGCCGGAGATGGCCTGGTTGGCGCCGGTGCCGACCCAGGACATGACCTGGTCGGCCAGGCCGCTCTGCTTGAGCTTCTCCAGCACGGCCGGCACGCCGCCGGCCTGGTCTATCATCGCCATCACGCCCGACAGCAGGTTCCCCTGCTGCGCTTCTTCGCCCTGCTGGCCGCCCAGCGATCCCATGACCTGTCCTGCAAGTTGATCCAGTAAGCTCATCGTATTCTCCGGTGGGGTACGGCAATGGAGATGTGATTTTTGCATTGAATTAACGGCAGGGCAAGCGGCTTTTTGGCGCGCAGCCTCAGGCCAGCAGCTTGAGCAGCGCGGCCGCGGCCGCCTCCGACGAGGCCGGGTTCTGGCCGGTCACCAGCAGGCCGTCGGTGACCGCGTAGGCTTGCCAGTCGCCCAGCTTGGAGTAGATGCCGCCGTTTTCCTTCAGCATGTCCTCGACCAGGAAGGGCACCACCTTGGTCAGGCCGACCGCCTCTTCCTCGGTGTTGGTGAAGCCGGTCACCTGCTTGCCGCGTACCAGCGGGCTGCCGTCGGCCGCCTTCACATGGCGCAGCACGCCGGGCGCGTGGCACACCGCCGCCACCGGCTTGCCGGCCGCCAGCATGGCTTCGATCAGCGCGATCGAGGCGCGGTCCTCGGCCAAGTCCCACAGCGGGCCGTGGCCGCCCGGGTAGAACACGGCGTCGAAATCGGCCGCCGCAACGTCGGCCAGCTTGCCGGTGTGGGCCAGCGCGGCTTGCGCCTCGGGATCGGCCTTGAAGCGGACGGTGGCCGGGGTCTGCGATTCGGGCGCGTCGCTCTTCGGGTCCAGCGGCGGCTGGCCGCCCAGCGGCGACACCAGCGTCAGCTTGGCGCCGGCCTGCTTCAGCGCGTAGTACGGGGCGGCGAATTCCTCCAGCCAGAAGCCGGTCTTGTGGCCGGTGTTGCCCAGCTGGTCGTGCGAGGTGAGTACCATCAGGATGTTCATATCGTGTCCTTGTGAGTGAATGGAATTACAGTGCGGCTTCGAGGATGCGGCGGCTGCGGGCCAGGTCGATGTCGCGGTGTTCGCCCAGGCTGGTCATGCCATGCGCTTCCAGCTGCGCCAGCACGGCTTCGACCGCTTCCTGGCCCAGCTGGTAGGCCGACAGGCGGGTCGGAATGCCCAGGCCTTCGAAGAACGCGCGGGTGCGGGCGATGGCGGCGTCGATGCGTTGCTCGTCGCTGCCGTCGCGGATGCCCCAGACGCGCTCACCGTATTGCAGCAGCTTCGCGTGTTTGCTGTCGCGCTGCACGTCCAGCAGCGACGGCAGCACCAGCGCCAGCGTGCGCGCGTGGTCGATGTCGTACAGCGCGGTGAGCTCGTGGCCGATCATGTGGGTGGCCCAGTCCTGCGGCACGCCCGCGCCGATCAGGCCGTTGAGGGCCAGGGTGGCGGTCCACATCAGGTTGGCGCGGGTGGCGTAGTCGTCCGGCGCGGCCAGCGCCTGCGGCGCGATCTCGACCAGGGTCTGCAGCAGGCCCTCGGCGAAGCGGTCCTGCGCCAGCGCCTGCACCGGGTAGGTCAGGTACTGCTCGACGGTGTGGACGAAGGCGTCGACCAGGCCGTTGGCGACCTGCTTGGTTGGCAAGGTGAAGGTCTTGGCCGGATCGAGCACCGAGAACTGCGGGAACAGCAGCGGGCTGCGGAACGGCAGCTTGGTGTGGCTGGCCTTGTGGGTGACCACGGCGCCGTTGTTCATTTCCGAGCCGGTGGCGGGCAGGGTCAGCACGGCGCCGAAGGGCAGGGCGCGGCCCACCTTGGCGCCGCCGCTCAGGGCGATCTCCCACGGCTCGCCGTCGTACAGCGCGGCGGCGGCGACGAACTTGGTGCCATCGATGACCGAGCCGCCGCCGACGGCCAGCAGGAAGTCGATCTCCTCGCGGCGCACCTGTTCGACGGCGCGCATCAGGGTCTCATAGCTGGGGTTGGGTTCGATGCCGCCGAACTCGCGGCTCACGCGGGCGCCGAGGGCGGAGCGCACCTCGGCCAGGGTGCCGGTCTTCTCGGCGCTGGCGCCGCCGTACAGGATCAGCACGCGGGCCGACTCCGGCACCAGGCGCGACAGTTGGGCGATGGTATCGGCGCCGAAGACGATCTTGGTAGGGTTATGGAATTCAAAATTTTTCATGCTAGCTCCTGTTATTAGACTGGTCGTCTAGTGATGCGCAAAAAATGGGGTCAAGTCTGACATTCAAAAAATGGGGTCAAGTCTGACATTCGGACACGGCCTGTGCCGTGGGCTGGGGGTCAAGTCTGACATTCGGACACGGGCTCAACCGTAGGCCAGCCTAGGGTTGAGCCCGTGTCCGAATGTCAGACTTGACCCCCGTGCGACAGCCGGGCTCGTGTCCGAATGTCAGACTTGACCCCCATGGGTTTGAGGCAGGCCCAGCATTGACAGCGTGGCTCGCCAGGCGGCGCGCAGCGCGCTGGGCTCGCGCCGCAGCTTGGTCAGCAGCGCCGCGCCCAGCCACAGCTGGTACAGCGCCAGGGCG
Source organism: Duganella sp. GW821-FHT01E12 (assembly GCF_059422325.1). Taxonomy (NCBI): domain Bacteria; kingdom Pseudomonadati; phylum Pseudomonadota; class Betaproteobacteria; order Burkholderiales; family Oxalobacteraceae; genus Duganella; species Duganella sp. GW821-FHT01E12. Next base: position 1,161,841 of record NZ_JBWKWR010000001.1, read on the forward strand.
GTGTGCGGCGCGTCGTCGATGTTGCGCAGCGAGCCGTCGGCCAGCGCCCGCTCGACGCTGTCGGCCAGGCGGCCGACGATGCGGTTGGTGCCGTCCAGCAGCGCGGTGCGCATGGCTTCCGACATGTCCGCCACCTCGCCGCTGAGCTTGACCACCAGGCAGCGGCAATCGCAGCTGTCCGCGTCCAGGTCGTCCCAGCTGGCCCAGTAGTCCATCAGCGAACGCGCGGCGCTCTGGCCGGGCTGGTTCAACGTGACGTCCATCTGCGCCAGGTAGTGCTCGATGTAGTCGTCCAGCAACGCCTCGCCAAACAACTCCTTGGACTTGAAGTAGTGGTAGAAGGAGCCCTTGGGCACGCCAGCGGCCGTCAGGATCTCGTTCAAGCCCACGCCGGCAAAGCCTTTGCCGGTGATGATGGTCTTGCCCGTGTCCAGGATGTGCTGGCGGACGTTGTTGTGTTCGGTAGTCATGGCGCCATCATAGCACAATTAGACCAGTCGTCTAGTTCCGTCGCTGCGCTAACTGTGGCGCATTGTAAAAAAGTCATGTAAATTTGGCGTCTTCGCTCGGCCACCCCCAGCCCTTCATGACCAGCAACTACGCCGTTCCGCCCATGCCGTCCGCCAAGGCGAACCCGCCCGGATGGCTGCCGCCGTTCGCGGCCGCCGCGCTGGTCTGGAACCTGATGGCCGTGCTGGGCGCGCTGGCCAACTTCGGCGATGCCCAGTCCGGCGCGCCGCATGCCCCGTTCCCGCTGACGCTGCTGCGTTTCATCGCGCTGCATTTGCCGCTGACCATGCTCAGCCTGGCGCTGGCCGTGGGTTTCGACCGCGCGGCGGCCAGGCAGCCGGCGCTGGCGCGGCTGGCGCTGCTCTACCTGGCGCTGCTGCTGGCCTTCGTGCCGGCGCTGAGCATCTGGCAGGGCGCGACGATGAGCGTGATCCGCGGCAGCGCGCTGGCCGCGCCGCTCGATCTGCTCAGGCAGCAGGGCGCCCTGAGCTGCTGGTTCAACGCGCTGTTGCTGACGCTGGCCTTCGTGGCCCACATGGCCTACGCCGCGTGGCGCCAGGCCCAGGCGCAGACGCTGGCCTCGCAGCTGACCCGGCAAGGAAATCTGGCGCTGCGCCTGCGTCTGCTGCAGGGCCAGCTGGAACCCTACCTCCTGTCGAGCGCGCTGGCCGGCATCGCCCGCCTGAACCGCGAGGGCTTGCGCGAGCCGGCCACGCGGGCGCTGGCGCGTTTGAGCGACCTGCTGCGTTACGCGCTGCGCGCCAGCCGCTCGGACTGGCAAAGCGTGGCCGACGAGGTGCAATTCATGCGCGACTATGTCGACCTGCAACGCCTCTGCCACGGCGCCGCCATGCAGGTCGACTGGCAGCTGGAGGCGTGCGACTGGGGCGACTACCGCTGCCCGCCGCTGCTGCTGTTCCCGCTGCTGGAGCAGGCGCTGGACGCGCCGCCGCGCCGCCTGGGCGTGCGCATCGCGCTGCAGCCGGCGGCCGGCCGGGTGCTGGTCGAGATCAGCCATCCGCGCGGCGCCCACAGCGGCAAGGGCGACCCGCTGGCCGCGACGCGCGAGCGCCTGGCCATGCTGTACGGCGGCGCCGCCACGCTGTCCACGCAGGCCGACGGCGACCTGACCCGTCTGCGGCTGGCCTACCCGGTGTCGCGCCATGATGCTTGACGCCACCTGCGCCATCCCCGCCGCCGCGCCCGCGCGGACCAGGCCGGCGCCGCGCGCGCTGCGCTGGTGTCGGCCGGGCCTGCTGATCCTGCTGGGCTGGCAGCTGCTGGCCGTGCTGGAGGCGCTCGCCTCCGCCGTCGACGCCGCCAACGGCGGGCGCACGCTGGCGCTGCCGGCCCTGCTGCAGACGCTGATGCTGCAATACCTGCCGCTGGTGTTCGACAGCTGGCTGCTGGCGCTGGCGTTCGCGCGCTGGCCGCACATCGTGCTGCGGCGCGCGCACCTGCTGCTGGCGTTTTTACTGTCGATGATGGTTTTCCTGCCACTGCTGACCGGCGCCGACCAGCTGATCGCGCTGCTGCGCGCAGGCCGCCCGCTGGCCGACTTCCCCGCCATGCTGGCCGATGCGGGGCGCATGACGTGGTGGTACAACGTGTTCGCGGTCGGCCTGGCCTTCGTGGCGCAGGCCCTGTACACCGCCTGGCGGCGCGGCCGGCAGCAGGAACTGTCGGCGCAGCGCGCGCACACGGAGAACCTGCAACTGCGCCTGGGCCTGCTGCAAGGACAGCTCAAGCCACACTTCCTGTTCAACGCGCTCAACAGCATCAGCGCGCTGGTGCGCACGGCCGATCCCGCGCTGGCCGACCACGCGCTGGCCCGGCTGGGCGAGCTGCTGGACTACGCGCTGGCCGTGGGCAAGGGCAAGCAGCCCAGCGTGGCCGAGGAGCTGCGCTTCCTGCGCGTCTACTTCGAACTGCAAAGCCTGCGCTACGGCGAGCGTATGCGGGTGGAGTGGGCCGTCGAGCAACGCGACTGGCGCCGCTACCCCTGTCCGCCGCTGCTGTTCCAGCCGCTGGCGGAAAACGCCGTGCACCACGGCGTGGAACCGCACCACCAGCGGTGCGACATCCACATCAGGCTGGACTATGCCGACGGCATGGTGGGCCTGCGTATCGCCAACCCGGTGCCGGCCGCCTCGCGCGCCGGCCACGGGCTGGGCCTGAGCATGACGCGCGAACGCCTGGACATCCTGTACGGGCGGCGCGCCACATTGAACCTGGACGCCGATGATGAGCACCACTACGCAATCGCACTGCGCTTCCCCGCCGCCGCGGACGGTCCTGATCGTCGATGACGAACTGCCGGCCATCGCCAACCTGGAATGGCTGCTGGCCAGGCGGCCGCAATGGCGCATGCTTGAATCGTGCCGCTCCAGCGAGCAGGCGCGGGCGCGGCTGCGCGGCGCGCCGGCCGACCTGGTCCTGCTCGACATCCAGATGCCGGGGCAGTCCGGGCTGGAGTTCGCGCGCGAACTGTGCCAGCTGCCGGGCGCGCCGCTGATCGTCTTCGTCACCGCCTACGACGAGCACGCGCTGAGCGCCTTCGACGTCTTCGCGCTGGACTACATGCTCAAGCCCTTCGACGACGAGCGCTTCGACCTGATGCTGGCGCGCGCCGACCGCATGCTGGCGCTCAACCAGCAGGCCGCGTCGAACGGCGCGCTGCGCGCCTACCTGCACGAGCGCGCCGCCGACACGGCCGGCCACGCCGCGCCGCCGCTGCGGCAGCTGGTGGTGCGCATGGCCGGCGGCCTGGAGCGCGTCGAGGTGGACGAGATCGTCTGGCTGGGCGCGGCCGGCAACTACGTCGAGCTGCATCTGGCCGGGCGCGTGGTCCTGCACCGCAGCACCATCACGGCCCTCGCCGAGCGGCTGCCGCAGCAGGAGTTCGTGCGCGTGCACCGGACGGCCGTGGTGCGCCGCAGCGCCATCGCCGGCCTGCGCACCGACAGCGAGGGCTACACCGCCGTGCGGCTGAACCAGGGCGACACGGTGCGCGTCAGCGCCCGCTATCTCAAGCAGGTGCAGGCGGAGTTTGCCTGAGTGGGGCGGCGCCGGCGTTCATCACTAATCTTGCGCAATTGATCACATTGTCGTAGCCGGCGGTTTTACCTCCGTGGCAAGCTGGGCGCACCTTATGGCTTACCTCAGGAGGATGACCAAGATGAACAAGATCGGTATCAACATGCTGGCGCGGATGGCCTGCATGCTTTTCGCCTGCATCGTGATGAGCGCAGGCGCGCGCGCGCAAACCACCGAGGCGATCCATCCGCTGGAGCGCTACGTCAAGACCGTGCGCGTCCACAATCTCGACTTTCCCGTACTCGACGTCGGCACAGGGCCTGTCGTCTTGCTGTTGCATGGCTTCCCGGATACGCACCGCGTGTGGCGCTATCAGGTGATGCCCCTGGTGCACGCCGGCTACCGCGTGGTCGCGCCCGACCTGCGCGGCTACGGCGACGCGCCCATGCCGCCGGCCGTGTCCGATTACACCATCGGCAAGGTGCTGGGCGACGTCACCGGCCTGCTCGACGTGCTCGATATCAAGCAGGCGCGCGTGGTCGGCCACGACTGGGGCGCGGTGGTGGCCTGGTATCTGGCGGCGTTCTTCCCGGATCGGGTGGAGCGGCTGATGGTGCTGTCGGTCGGCGCGCCCTGGCATCCCGGCTTCAACAGCATCGAGCAGCGCGAGAAGTCGTGGTATTCGCTGTTCTTCCAGTTCGAGGGCGTGGCCGAGGCGGCGTTCCAGCGCAACGATTTCGCCTTCCTGCGCGCCCTGAGCCGCAACGAGGGCGACGTCGAGGCGGCCATCGCGCACTTCAAGCGTCCGGGGACGGTGACGCCGGCGCTCAACTGGTACCGCGCCAATTCCAAGCCGGCCATGCCGCCGCCGGACGGCACGCCGCCGCTGCCGGGGCCCAAGGTGCAGTGCAATGTCACCGGCGTCTGGAGCGAACGCGACCATTACCTGACCGAGGCGCAGATGCAGGAGTCCAGCGAGGAAGTCAACGGCCGCTGGCGCTACGAACGGGTCGACGGCGCCGGCCACTGGATGATGCTGGAGCGGCCGCGCCGGATCACCGAGTTGCTGCTCGACTTCCTGCAACGCTGAAGCGCGCAAGGCCGCCGGCCTTGCGCGCAGGGTTGGCCTCAGCCGCGGCGCACCAGCTTCATGCCGTTGGCGCGGCCGACGTAGGCCACCATGCCGGTGACCTTGCCGGCGCGGTCGCGCTGCAGCCGCACCACGATGCCGGCCGCGCCGAAGGCGTCGGCAAACACATAGTCCAGCGGCTGCTCGCCGAAGCGCGGCACCGCCATCCACAGCTTGCCGTCTTTGAGCTTCAAGTCGAAGGTCGCGTTGAGCTCGTCGCTGTGGTAGCTGCCGGCCACGGCGGCCAGCTGCGCGGCCGTCATGGCGCCGGCCGCCACCCGCTCGAAGCGGGCCGGCGGTTCGCCCGGACGCTCCACCACCAGCGTGCGCTCGGTGATGACGGCCGGCTGGGCGGTGCGCTTGGGATCGCGCACGAAGCGGCCTTCGCCCACCGGCAGCAACTCCTGCTTCATGCCCGGCGCCGTGTACCACAGCTTGCCGTCCTGCGCCTCCACCCGGCGCAGCATGCCTTCGCGCGCGTTCCAGTACACGCCGGCGTAGCGGGCCGGATCGGCCAGCGCCACCGCCTGCGGCTCGGCCGCCGCCGCCGCGACCGGGAATTCGCCGGCCGCGTAGATGTCGGCCACCCTGCGCGCCAGGCCGCTCGGGTCCAGGTCGGGACGGTTGCACAGCACGGCCACGCCCAGCTTGAGCTTCGGCAGGCGCATCAGTTCGGCCTTGTAGCCGGCGAAGGCGCCGCCGTGCGAGACGATCTGCAGGCCGCGGTACTGGTCCACCATCAGGCCGCGCGCGTAGTGCAGCGGGGTGCCGTCGTTGAGCTTGCCCACCGCCTGCATCTGTTCGACCAGCCAGGCGCCGCCCACCTTGGGCTGGTAGAAGTTGGCGTCCCACTTGGCCAGGTCGGCCACGGTGGACTGGACCGCGCCGTCGCCGGTCTGCTCCCAGTTCGACATCAGCAGCGCGAAGCTGGCGGGGCCGTCCGGGCGGTAGGCGCTGGCGCGGTGCGGCACCACTTTGGCGTGATCGTCGAGGATGCTGGTGTCGGCCATGCCCAGCGGCTCGAAGATGCGCGCCTTGGCGAATTCGGCCAGGCTCTTGCCGCTGACCTTCTCGACGATCTGGGCCAGCAGGAAGTAGCCGGTGTTGCTGTAGGCGTAGGCGCTGCCGGGCTGGAAGTTCAAGCCCTGCTGGCGCGCGATGGCGGCCAGCGCGTCGGCGCTGGTGCTGACGTCGCCGCTGGAGACGCCGCCCAGGTTCAGCAGCACCAGGTAGTCGCGCAGGCCGCTGGTGTGGTGCAGCAGGTGGTCGACCGTGATCGGCGTGCCGTAGTCGGGCAGTTGCGGCAGGTAGCGGCGGATGTCGTCGTCCAGCTTGAGCTTGCCGTCCTGCGCCAGCAGCAGGATGGCGGCCGCCGTGAACTGCTTGGAGGTCGAGCCGAGGTCGAACACCGTGCGGCGCGCGTCGATGGCGACTTCGTGTTCGAGGCTGGCGGCGCCAAAGCCCTGTTCGATCAGCGGCTGGCCGTCGCGCCAGGCGGAGACGGCGCAACCGGGCGCGTCGGCCTTGGCGTACGGGGCGAACAGGGCGGCGGTTTGTTCGGCCGGCGTGGCGGCGCCGGCGGCGTGGCTCAGGAACAGGGCGGACAACAGCAGGGACAGACGGCTCGGCTTGTGCATGGCATCTCCTTTGTGGTTAGGTGTTGTAGTGAAGTATAACACCAGTGTTGTCAGAAGTGTCAACTGGGAAAATTATTTAATTTCCATGAATGCGGTATGCTGGCGGGATGCCACAGCCGATCATCACACCCGGACCCCGTTTCTGGCGCGACGCCAGCCTGCCCTTCATCGAGGCGCGCACGGTGGCCGACGGCCGCAAGCTTTGCTACGGCAGGCACGCGCACGAAACGTTTTCCATCGGCGCGATCCGCAGCGGCCGCACCGATTACCTGAACCGGTCCTCGCGCCGGCAGGCGGGGCCGGGCGCCATCGTGCTGATGAATCCGGGCGACGTCCACGCCTGCAACCCGATCGCCGACGAGACCTGGTCGTACCGCATGCTGTATGTGGACCGCGCCTGGCTGGCCGGCCTGCAGCACGAGTGGGGCTTCAGCGCCAACCGCGATTTCCGTCCGTTCGCGGCGGCCATGACGACCGCGCCGGCGCTGTACGCGGGCTTCAACCGCTTCTACGACGTGCTGACCGCCGCCGGCGCCGACCACCTGCAGCGGCAGTGCGCGGCGCTGGCCTTCTTCGGGCAGCTGCAGTCCAGCCTGGACCCGGCCCCCATCGTCGAGCGCGAAGCGAACAGCAAGCTCGACCGCGCGGCCGACTACATCCGCGACCATGGCGCCGCCGCGCTCAAGCTGGAGGACATCTGCGCCGCGGCCGGGCTGTCGCCGTCCTATCTGATCCGCGCCTTCCGCAAGCGCTACGGCATGACGCCGCACGCCTACCTGCTGAACCGCCGCATCCAGCTGGCGCGCGGCCTGCTCAAAGGCGGCGCGCCGATCGCCGAGGTGGCGCTGGCGACCGGCTTCGCCGACCAGGCGCATTTCCAGCGCATCTTCAAGCAGCTGCTGGCGGCGACGCCGGGGCAGTACCTGCGCTGAGCAGCAGGTACAGCGCGCTGGCCGCCAGCAGCAGCGCCATGGCGCGGTTGAAGCGGCGCATGGCCGCCGGCTTGGCCAGGCGGCGCCCGAGCAAGGCGCCGGCGTAGGCCCAGCAGGCGATGGAGGCGTAGCAGATCACGAAGTACAACGCGGCGAACTGCCACACCAGCGCGGCGTCGCCGTCGGCGGCGAACGCGCCCATGCCGGCCACCGCCGCCACCCAGGCTTTCGGATTGAGCCACTGCATGGCCGCGCCCGTCGCCAGCGACGGCCCCTTGCCGTTGCCGCCGGGCGCGAGCGCGCCGTCGTCGCGCGCCAGCTTCCACGCCATGAACAGCAGAAAGGCCACGCCGGCCAGCTGGATCGCCCGCGTCAGCGCCGGCGCCTGGGCCAGCAGCTGATGCAGGCCCAAGCCGGTCAGCAGCAGCAGGGCGGTGAAGCCGACGGTGGCCCCGGTCACGTGGCGCAGGCTGGCGCGCAGGCCGTGCCGCGCGCCGCTGCCCAGGGCGACGACGTTGACCGGGCCGGGGGTGATCGATGAGGCCAGTGCGAAGGCGGCCATGGAAATCAGGATGCTCATAGTGCGGGTCTCCGATAAGAGTGACGGTAGCGGAGCGCACGATACGCGGCGGCGGCGCCGCCGTATTGTAGGAAATAACCCTGGCCGCCGGCCGGCGACGGCGGCCGCCGTGATTATTTGAGAGATTTCATCCCCGTAAAACGCACATACTTGAATTCTGCCCGGTTGATGACACTACGAGGTGCCGCCTATGATGTCCAGCAACAACTCGGAACGCCCCCTTGGTTCGGCCGCCGCCAAGGGCGGAGCAAGATTGCCCATCATGTCGTTGGCCATCTTCTTCGTGGTCCTGGTGTGCGTGTGCCTGGTCGGCGTGCAGATATGGCTCACGGTGAAGGCCCGGACTGTCCAGTTGGTCGAATCGGAAGTCGCCGCGGCCAACCTGGCCGAAGCGGTGGCGCAGCATGCCTACGACACCATCAAGGAGGCCGATACGGTGCTGGTCGGGCTGGTGGAGCGGATCGAAAACGACGGCGCGGCAGCGGCGGGATTCGCGCGCATCCACGAGCTGCTGGTGCACCGCGTGGCCGAACTGCCGCAGCTGCACGGCATATTCGTCTACGGCGAGGATGGCCGCTGGCTGGTCAACTCCCAGGCGGTGCTGCTCAAGGGGCAGAACAATTCCGACCGCGAGTACTTCATCTACCACCGGGAACATGCGTATCGGGGCATCCATATCGGCCCGCCGGTGCGCAGCAAGTCGACCGGGGACTGGATCGTGACGGTGTCGCGCCGCTACAACCATCCGGACGGCAGCTTCGGCGGGGTGGTGCTGGCCACCATCAACATGGAGTACTTCCAGCGCTACTTCCAGCGCTTCAAGATCGGCCAGGACGGCGCCATCCAGGTGGCGCTGGACGACGGCATCCTGCTGATGCGCCGCCCCTTCAGCGAAAAATCGCTGGGGCGCGACATCTCGAAACTGCCGCTGTTCAGCCTATACCTGCCGCGGGCCGCGGTCGATACCGTCACCTTTCCGTCCGCCCAGGATGGCGTGACGCGGATTAATAGCTACCGGCGGCTGGAGCAATATCCGCTGGTGGTCTCCGCCGCGCTGTCCAAGGACGAGGTGCTGGCGCAGTGGCGCAGCGACGCCTACATCGACAGCGGCGGCGTGGTCATGCTGGTGCTGGTGATCGCCTTGCTCGGAGGCCGGCTGGTACGCCAGATCAAGTGGCGCATCCAGGCGGAAGACGAACTGGTGCGCGCCCGCAATTCGCTGGAGACCTTGAACCACACGCTGGAGCGGCTGGCCATGCAGGACGGCCTGACCGGGCTGGGCAACCGCCGGCATTTCGACACCTCCCTGAAGAACGAGTTCAGCCGGGCCATGCGCAGCGCCAGTTCGCTGGCGCTGATCATGATCGACGTCGACTGCTTCAAGCAGTACAACGACCTGTTCGGCCACGCCGCCGGCGACGAGTGCCTGAAGGCGATCGGCAAGGTGGTGGCCGGCGGCAAGCACCGGCCGGGCGACGTCGCCGCGCGCTACGGCGGCGAGGAACTGGTGGTGCTGCTGCCGGGCACCGACGTGGCGGGCGCGATCGCCGTGGCCGAGAATATCCGGGCCGCCATCGAGGAGCTGGAGCTCAAGCATCCCGGCAACGCCACCGGCCACGTGACGGTCAGCGCCGGGGTCGAGGCGTTCGCGCCGGTGCGTTTCGAGACCGAGCCGATCGATCTCATCAAGGCCGCCGACCAGGCTCTGTACCGCGCCAAGTCGCTGGGACGCAACCGCGTCGCCTCCAACATCATCGAGCTGGAACGGCACTCCGCGGCGGGCGCGGTCGGCTAGCGGTGCGCGGCCCAGTCCTGCAGCAGGTCGATCGCCTTGACCAGTTGCCCGGCGGTGCCGCGATAGTCTCCCGATCCCTGTTTGCCGCCGTCGCGGCTGTACCATTCGTAAAAGCCGTCGTCGCGCAGGACGCGGTCCAACATGGGCGAGAGCTCCTGGTACGCCTGCTGCGCCTGCCCGTGCACGACCATCTGCTGAACGATGCGGGCGCCGAACCAGGGCCAGTCGCCGCCGTTCTGGTACACATACTCCATCGCCATGAAATACCTGTTGTGGAAAAAGCCGTCGGGATAGGGCGGATACAGGCTGACGCCTATGCTGCCGGAGCCGGAGTCGGTCTTGTTCTTCACCATGCGCGCGAACGCTTGCGCAACCTCGGCCGGCTCAAGCAGGCCGGCCTGGATGGCCACCGCCGTGCCGCCCTGGAAATACATGCGCGCCTCGTCGTAGCTGGCGGGGAAGGGCGATCCCTGCTCCAGGTAGACGTGCGGGATGAATTGCGAGCCCGTCCACAGATGCGCGCGCACCGCCTGGCGCAGGGCGGCTTCCCTGGCGGCCCAGGGGGCGGCGTCGCGTCCGGCCGCCCGCTCCAGCGCCTGCAGGTCCGCCAGCGCCAGGGTCAGCATCGCATTGTCGTAGATGCTCAGGCTGGGGTGGCTGGCCGCGTTGAGGGTGTTGCCCGGCGAATCTTCGGGCTGCACGTCGCCCCAGTCGGCGCGCGTGCCGCCGAAGATCAGGCCGTACTTGCCGGCATACCGCTGTGTGTAGAGGAAGGTCAGCGCGTTTTCCAGGCGCGCCAGCACCGTCACGCCGCCGATCTCTTCCGCAAGAAAGGCCCTGTCGCCGCTGACCGCCACGTATCTGGCGACCGCCTGGACCAGCGAGCTTTCCTGGTCGCTTTCGACCGTGGCCTTGAAGGCGGCGCCGTCGGCCGAGTTGATGCCGTCGACGATGTTCCCGTCCACCCCCTGATGTTCGAAGAACTGTCTGAGCTGGGACCGCACGACCTGCGGCCCACGGGTTTCGATGGCGAGGTCGATAAAGGTATTGAGGTCGCGGATGAACACGGCCGGATAGCCGCTGCCGGCCGTCAGTTCCTTGGCCACCAGTTGCCTGGCCTTGGCGCGGACCTGCGCCAGCCGCGCATCGCTGCGGATGGTGCTGGCCAGCGTTGCTTCGGCCGAAGGCGGCTGCGGCGGGGACGGCGGTGGCGAATTCCCCGACGAACATGCGATGAGCACGGCACTGGACAACAACATCAAGGGAAGAACTAAGAATTGTCCACGCATACGATCATTCCATGTGCTTACTGCTGGGGTTAAGGAAGTAGCTCCGCCGGAAGGCCGGGTGTTCCAGTCGGGTGGCGGGGATTATCGGCTACCCTGCCGGGATTGTCAATAATGCAATATTTCCTTTGTCGAAAGCGAAAAACAAGAGGGCGCTCAGGCGCGCCGCGGCCGACGCTGGAACTGGACAGCACGGTGGTGCCCGCGGCATTCGTCCCGGCCATGCTGCGGATCGATGTTCGGGCGCACGGAAGGGGATTTCCCTGGCCAATAATTTCTGACCGGCATAGTATCGAATGCTGAAACAGACCGGATGGAAATGGCATCTAACTATTGAACTGAAATGGAGAAAATATGAAGAGAACGAATATCCTCGCCATGAGCGCCATGCTGGCTTTGTCGGGCGCCGCCTGTGCACAAGACCATGCCCCGCACTGGAGCTACCAGGGCAAAACCGCCCCCGCGCATTGGGCCGATCTGGAAGCGGCGAACACCGCCTGCAAACTGAGCAAGGAACAGTCGCCCATCAACATCGAGGAGCGCCACGCCAGGAAGGCGCCGCTGGCGCCGCTCACGTTCAACTACGCAGCCGGCACCGCCGAGGTGATCAACAACGGCCACACGGTGCAGCTGAACCTGCCGCCCGGCAGCACGCTGAAGGCGGGCGACGAGAGCGCCAACCTGCTGCAGTTCCACTTCCACACGCCGAGCGAGGAAAAAATCAACGGCGTCAATTATCCGATGGTGGCCCACTTCGTCCACAAGAGCGCCGACGGCAAGCTGTCCGTGGTGGCCGTGCTGTTCAAGGAAGGCAGCGAGAACCAGGCGCTGGCGCCGGTGTTCGACGCCTTGCCGGCCGAAGGCAAGCCGGTGCAGCTGGCCAGCTTCAACCCGGCCGACGTGCTGCCCGCCAACCGCGCCTACTTCAAATTCATGGGCTCGCTGACGACGCCGCCGTGCAGCGACGGCGTGCGCTGGCAGGTGCTGCGCACACCGGTCGAGCTGTCGAAGAAACAGCTGGCCGCATTCCACAAGCTCTACAAAATGAACGCGCGTCCCGTGCAGCCCTTGAACGGCCGCGTGGTCGAGGTCAGCGAGTAAGCGCGGGACCAGCGCGGCGGGTTTTTCGGCCAGCGTTTCCGGGGCAGGGGTGGCGGCATCGCCGCCGCCCCGCATCCGGCCTGTGAAACACGCTATCATCAGGCGGCCGATGCATACACCGTGCATCCCGAGATCGCCATCCGTCTATGCACCCGAAAAAATACCCTCATCTCTTGCTGATCCTGGCGCTGGCCGCGGCCAACGCGGCCCAGGCCGGCACCATCCGCGTATTGCAGGCCAATCTGTTTTCGTGGTCGGCGATGGACCCGGCGAAACAGCCGCCGCCCATCGTCAAGCTGTCGCAGTATGTCAACCTGCATCGCCACGATTTCGTCACCACCCAGGAGAACGAATACCGCTTGACGGACAGCCGCTACCAGCTCAGCGCCGACTACAAGCTGGCCGGCGAACTCCAGGACGCCTCGATCTTCTACGACAGCACGCGCTGGGAGCCGGGCGGCGCGCCCTGGTCCAGGATCGCGGTCAGCGCGGACGGCGGCGGCGAGCGCGTGGCGGTGTTCAGCCAGTTCCGCAACAAGGCGAGCGGCGAGACGGTGGTGATCGCCACCACCCATTTGTGCATCGCCTGGGGCGGGCATGCCGATTGCGACGGCGGCCAATATGCCGCCCATGTCGCCGACACGCGCAACATCGGCCGCTACCTGAGCACCTACGCGCCGGCCGGTGCGCCGCTGATCGTGACGGGCGACTTCAACAACTTCGAGCGCAACGCCGAGCAGTCGGCGGCGATCGAGCAAGCGTTCGCGGCGCATGGCCTGGCGGCGGTCAAGGCCGGCAAGGACTACATCGGCCCGACGTTTGAAGCCTCGACCATCGACTTCGTCTATGCGCGCCAGCTGGCGGTGCAGAGCGCGTCGTTGTACGGCGCCGCGGCCGGCAACCCGTCCGACCACGCGGCGATCGACGTCACTTTTGTCAGCGCCGGCGCGGCATCGCCGGGTGCGGCGAGATAGCGCCGCGGCACCTGGTCCGGCCGCGGCCCGGCTGGCAGGTCCGCTTCAGAGCAAGCCTCGATTGGCCACGCCATCGGTGCCGCGGCCGTGACGGTATATCATGGCGGTCGTTTAACGATAGGACCAAGCATGATCATAGCGACTCACAGCGGCAAGTTTCACGCGGACGACGCGTGGGCGGTCGCCGTACTGAAGGTGTTATTCCCCGACGCCGACATCATCCGCACGCGCGAGCCGGCGGCCATTGAAGCGGCCGACTTCGCCGTCGATGTCGGCGGCATCTGGGACCCGGCCACCGGCCGCTTCGACCACCATCAAAAAGGCTTCGACGGAGCACGGCAGAGCGGCGTGCCGTATGCCAGCGCGGGCCTGGTGTGGCGGGAGTATGGCGCGCGCTGCGTGGCGGCGCTGGCCCTGGCGCATTGCGGGCATCAGCTGTCGGACGACAAGGCGCGGGAAGTGGCTTACGGCATCGACGCGGACGTGGTGCAGTACCTCGACTTGTCGGACGTGGGGGCCGCGAAGAGCGCGCCGGGCGGGTATGGACTCTCGGCGGTGATCTCGGGCTACAACACCAACTGGCTCGACGAGCAGAGGCTGGGCTACGGCGAGGCGGCCGATGCGTACCGCCTGGCGCAATTCCGCCGCGCGATGGCCGTGCTGACCGACGTCATGCTCAATGCCGTGCGATACCGGGTGGGCGCCTTGCTCGCGCTGGAGCAGGTGCGGCAAGGGGAGGTGCTCGATGGCGGCAGGGTCTTGTTCCTGAAAAACGGCGCGCTGCCGTGGAGCCAGGTGGTGCGCAAGGAGATGCCGAAGGTGTTGTTTGTCATCAGCCACAACGTCGCCGAGCAACGCCACATGTTGCACACCGTGTCGATCAGCGCCGAGAGTTTCGATGCGCGGGCCGACCTGCCGGAAGCGTGGGCGGGGCTGCGCGATGCCGAGCTGGCGGCGGTCACCGGGGTGCCGGATGCGGGCTTCTGCCACAACGGCAGGTTTATCGCGTCGGCCAAGTCGTATGAGGGGATACGTGCGATGGCGACCTTGGCGCTGAAGGCTGTCGACGAAGAGGGCGTGGGCTAGGTGGGGGAAGAGAGTTGCCTTGTCGGTGGACTGGCGGGCTCACGACTCAGGCGCGAAGATTTTCAATCTTCGCGTCGTGTGCCTGCCGTACAAGTTTGCTCGATCAATGGTTCTGGTATTGGATTCCGATATTTGGTTCAGGCTCATCGGATGAACCGTATGCCTAACGCAAGAATTCAAGCGATTCGCTACGGTAAAGGATTGATTCTAGTTGTTCGACCGACGATTCCAACTTGTAGCGAAACTCGCTTTTCTCATCAACTAGCTTCGCATCGCATACGCGTTCCAGCAGGCGGCGCAGGTGACGAAAGACTCGCTCTGCGGTCTGGAGTGCCATTCTTGGATCTTCAGATTGGGCGGCTTGAGTCAACTCCTGTTCAATCGTCAGCAAATCTTGGTGTATTTCTTCAGCAACCTCCTCTTGCAGAAACGCCGAGGAAAGTGCCGGTCGAATCGTGGATATGCTGCGTGCAATATAGGCCAATGCGCTTTGATGCGGGTCGCCTCGGGCTGATTCATACGATTGTCCGATTCGTAGCCCGCGTAAAAAACGTTCACGAAGGAGTCCGCCGTCTCGATCGGACAGTCGTTCGAATGGCGCCATATCAATAGCAGAGGTCGACTGCAGTGCGCTACGAAAGCAGGGGTGGATGACAAACTGCGTATCGGTGCTTTGAATGCGCTTTTCGTTCCTATCCTGATAGTAATAGCGAGTCACGGTTTGCCGAACGATGCCTAACAGTCCAATGGAATACAGAATGCCAAGAAGCGCATCGGCAGATTTCGTCGTTGCGGATGCCGTTGGATAGCGCACTGCCAAATCCGTTCGAATTTGAGCGAGGCGCTCTTCAAATGCGGCGCGGGTGACCAAGTAGCTGGTATCGGCGAGCAGTACGAACACATCGGCCAAGAATGGATAGTTAATGCTCCATTCATTTTGAAGGTCGCTTAATTTCCAAGTCGAGTACAAAGACATAGCCTGCTTTACGTCGGACTCCTCGATACGCTTATTTCCGTTTGTTTTGGCGGCATCCCTGCAAGCGTTGCATAGCTGAATTACGTCCCTTGGGCGCATCAGTGTTTGCCTGACGATGTACACCTTAGAATTGTGACCATTGACTTCTTTGGGGAAAATTTCTGACCATAAAATATCGGGAGTTACGCGGCTGTCGGAAGCCGTCGCCCTCGCTTCGATCAGGTTCATCAACTGTTTGGCGTTCCAATCGATGTGAAACTCATCTCCTCGGAATTTGTCCCGATCCTGAAATTGAAGTTTTTCATAGATGTCTGCTCGCAAGAAAACAGTGCACCGCACCCAGCCGAAGCGCGCCCGGATCTCCTTGCTTGCCTGAAGCAGACCGACCACCATCGCATCCGACTCGACGTCGTTCGACCAGACCTTTTCGATCTGATCTACGAGCAGGTGAAACGTGGTGTCTTGCTCCGCCAGATTCAAACGATCGCCGAGAGCGGCAATTCGACGCTCAAGAATATCCAACTGATCATTGGCACGTACGCCGGGCGACGGGTGTTCGATAGCGGCTCCGAGTTTGGCTCCGAATGCCTCAATGGTGACGGAACCTTTCAACCGCTCTACGACCTTCCAAAAGCGCTCCACGAAGGATAGATTATCGACCTCGGAGTTATCAACAAGGAATTTTCGCAGTGGTGCCGCATCCCCTTCAATGGCATCATCGCCCGGCATGCGGTTACGTACCACGTGCAGGAGATATTTCGCTGCTTGGATCGCAAATATGTAGCGCCAGATAAGCTGCTTGGACTGTGCGGCCTGAATGCCGGGAAGCTGAAACCTGCGAATTTCTTCTGCCGAGATTTCATCGGGAGAAATCAGGGAGGCTCTGTTCTCTGAACTCAATGCAAGTCGAAGAGTCAGGCATATTGCGCTCTTGCCGGAACCCTTCCTACCGATAATCAGTGACTTTGCTCCAGACAGTGCTTCCTCATAGGCGCGGGTACGAAGAAATCCTTCTCGAAGCAGACCTCCTCGAGCAATATCCGACTCAGCGTCATCTTTTCCGAAATACAGTTTATGCAATGGATTAGCTGATGGCATAGCGATCTCCTTGATTTGCACTGATATGGGTTTCGAATCCATGCTCCCCCGACAAGGCCCTCGTGCTTTGATAAATCACAAACTAGCAAATGAAAGTCCAAAGTTCGTCGTGCTCTAAATCAATGAGAAACGACAACGCCCACTTGCATGAGTGGGTGTTGGGTGAACTATGTTCTTGGTGGCCCGGGGGCGAAATCGAACCACCGGCACGTGGATTTTCAATCTTCGCGCCTGGCTGCCCGAGTCACTTCGCGCCGAAGAATTCCGCGTGGATGAGGCGCAAGGCCAGCTGCCGGTCGTCGCGGTCGACCAGCATGTAGGCCGCCACTTCGCTGGCGCCGGCCGCCGCCAGCGTGACGCGCACGCCGCCGGCCAGCGCCGCCGACAAGGCGCGGCTGGCGATCGCGCTGCCGACGTTCGAGGCGTCGAGCACGCCGTCGCCGACGACCGCCACGATGGCGACCGCGTCGTTGCGGCTCACCTCGACGACGCCGGCCATGTGATGGGCCACCAGCGTCGCGTAGGCGGCGTCCAGATGTTCGCGCGCCAGCAGCACGTTGATCGCCGTCTGCGCCGTCAGCACGCTCTTGATGTTGATGCCGTTGCGGTCGAGCGTGGAGGTGACCTCGGCCAGGATGCCGGGCTTGAAGCCGACGCCGGGGCCGTGCAGTTTGAGGATGGCCACATCGTCGCTGGACGAGACGCTCTTGACGATGTCGTGGGTGACGGTGCGCTCGCCGTCGATGACGGTGAAGGCGTGCAGTCCCAGGTCGGGGCGGGTGATGTTCAGGATGCGGATCGGGATCGCCTGGTCGAACAGGGGCTCGACCGTGCGCGGATGGAGGATCTTGGCGCCGAAGTAGGACAGCTCGGCCGCCTCTAGGTAGTGCAGTTTGGCTATCGAATGGGGCGCCGCGACGGCGCCCGGGTCGGCGCTGAGGAAGCCGTCCACGTCCTTCCACACGTCGAGCGACTCGGCGCCGATGCAGCGCGCGATCGACGCGGCGGAATAGTCGGAGCCGCCGCGCCCGAACAGGGTGGTCTTGCCGTCCGCGCTGACGCCGTAGAAGCCCGGCACCACCACCACGCCGCCGCCGGCCAGGGCCGCTGATACAGGCCCGGCGCTGGCGTCGAAATCGCAGGCGGCGTTGCCGAACACGCCGTCGGTGGTCAGGCCGATATCCTCGGGCAGCGCCTCGCGCGCGTTCACGCCGCGGCTTTGCAGCACGGCGGTCAACAGCAGGCTGGACAGGCGTTCGCCATAGCTGAGGATGACGTCGTTGACGAAGTCGGGCACGTCGCCGATGTAGTGGATGCCCGTCAGGAAACGCTCAAGCTGGTCCAGGCGCGCGTTCAGGGCGGCTTCGGTGCGGCTGCGCTGCACGGGATCGGCGATGTTCGCGTCCAGGATTTCCTTTTTCATGGCGCGCAGCGTCAGCGTGTAGTCGCGGCTCTCGGCCAGCGCGGACAGGGTGCCGGCGCCCTCCTTGGCGGCCTGCACGCAGGCGACCAGCGCGTTGGTGATGCCAAAAAAGGCCGACACCACCAGCACCAGGGGGCGCTGGTAGGTTTGCACAACGTTGACCACGCGATCGATGTCGTCCGGGCGGCGCAGGTTGGATCCCCCGAATTTGACGACGATTTTTTTTCATGTGAGCTTGAAGTAGTTGAGGTAAGAAATCGAAGGGACAAAAAAAGAGCTACGGGCTGATGCGCGTAACTCTTGATTGTATTGCATATTCTTGGTGGCCCGGGGCGGAATCGAACCACCGACACAAGGATTTTCAATCTTCGCGCCTGGTTGTTCGACTCACTTCGCGCCGAAGAATTCCGCGTGGATGAGGCGCAGGGCCAGTTGCCGGTCATCGCGATCGACCAGCATGTAGGCCGCCACTTCGCTGGCGCCGGCGGCCGCCAGCGTGACACGCACGCCGCCGGCCAGCGCCGCCGACAAGGCGCGGCTGGCGATCGCGCTGCCGACGTTCGAGGCGTCGAGCACGCCGTCGCCGACGACCGCCACGATGGCGACCGCGTCGTTGCGGCTCACCTCGACGACACCGGCCATGTGATGGGCCACCAGCGCCGCGTAGGCGGCGTCGAGATGCTCGCGCGCCAGCAGCACGTTGATCGCCGTCTGCGCCGTCAGCACGCTCTTGATGTTGATGCCGTTGCGGTCGAGCGTGGCGGTGACCTCGGCCAGGATGCCGGGCTTGAAGCCGACGCCGGGGCCGTGCAGTTTGAGGATCGCCACGTCGTCGCTGGACGAGACGCTCTTGACGATATCGTGGGTGACGGTGCGTTCGCCGTCGATGACGGTAAACGCGTGCAGCCCCAGGTCGGGGCGGGTAATGTTCAGGATGCGGATCGGGATCGCCTGGTCGAACAGCGGCTCGACTGTGCGTGGATGGAGGATCTTGGCGCCGAAGTAGGACAGCTCGGCCGCCTCCAGGTAGTGCAGCTTGGCGATCGAATGGGGCGCCGCGACGGCGCCCGGGTCGGCGCTGAGGAAGCCGTCCACGTCCTTCCACACGTCGAGCGACCCGGCGCCGATGCAGCGCGCGATCGACGCGGCGGAATAGTCGGAGCCGCCGCGCCCGAACAGGGTGGTCTTGCCGTCCGCGCTGACGCCGTAGAAGCCCGGCACCACCACCACACTGCCGCCGGCCAGCGCCGCCGATACCGGCCCGGCGCTGGCGTCGAAATCGCAGGCGGCGTTGCCGAACACGCCGTCGGTGGTCAGGCCGATATTCTCCGGCAGCGCCTCGCGCGCGCTCACGCCGCGGCTTTGCAGCACGGCCGTCAGCAGCAGGCTGGACAGGCGCTCGCCATAGCTGAGGATGACGTCGTTGACGAAGTCGGGCACGTCGCCGATGTAGTGGATGCCGGTCAGGAAATGCTCAAGCTGGTCCAGACGCGCGTTCAGGGCCGCTTCGGTGCGGCTCCGCTGCAGGGGATCGGCGATGTTCGCGTCCAGGATTTCCTTCTTCATGGCGCGCAGGGTCAGCGTGTAGTCGCGGCTCTCGGCCAGCGCGGACAGCGTGCCGGCGCCCTCCTTGGCGGCCTGGACGCAGGCGACGAGCGTGTTGGTGATGCCAAAGAAGGCCGACACCACTAGCACCAGGGGGCACTGGTAGGTTTGCACGACGTTGACCACGCGATCGATGTCGTCCGGGCGGCGCAGGTTGGAGCCGCCGAATTTGACGACGATTTTTTTCATGTTTTATTCCTGGATGGGCGCCGCGAAATCGGCTTGACTTATTGCAAATTTATCATAATCTGGACTCACAAAAAAGGTCCGCCACGCCTCGTTGCTTCGACAATAACGTCAATTATAAAGGAGAGCAATCATGTCCCGTTGCCATGCAGTCGTCGCTGTCGCACTATGGTCTTCCATTTTGATCACCGCCTCTCCGGCCTTGGCTCAGCCCAGCAGTCCAGGCAAGCCGGTCGTCAAGGAACTCGAACAGAATGACAAGGTGCGCGTATATGAAGCAATCTTCAACCCGGGCGACGTCTCTGCCAGCGCCAAGCGCCCGATGCGGGTGGTGTACGCAGTGAAGGGCGGGGTGCTGGAACGTACCTACGCTGACGGCACTAAGGAAAAAATCATCTGGAAGAGTGGCGAGACCCGGATCATGCAAGAGGAAAGAGACTACGCAATCAAGAACGTGGGCAAGACCAGGATAGACTTGATAGTGACCGCCCTGAAGTAGTTAAGGTAAGGAAATCGAGGGAGGGACGAAAATTGACGACGTGTTTTGTCGCATCGCATCTCGATGCGACATCCTTTGTAATAATTTCAGTTTCGGCATTCACAGACTTTGGAGGCGTCGTGTCGCCAATCGGATCAGCTAAGTCGGAACTAACGGTGTCTTTTTTCGAAAAATCAGGCGCTGTATCCGCTTACCAGAAGATGCGCTGATGACGTCTTCGTCGAAAATCACATCGCATCGTTCGGTCGCCGGTAGGATGACGAGTTGTCGATCAAACGACGAATAGAGGCGGCCAGCCTTATCGCGTAGTGATTCATGTTCCGTGACTCGCCAACTGACATAGAGTGTTCCACCTGCACGCAGCAAGTCGATCAGCGAGGCTGTGGCGTCGCTGATCCTTGCCGGTTCCAGATGCATGATCACGGTCTCACAAAGCACGTTTTGATAGATGCCTCGCTTGAGCCCATCAAGTTCCGGCAGGCTCCCTTGTTGAAATGCGAGGCCTGGATAGGCTGCCCGCGCCTCATCCAACAAGCCCTGCGAAGCGTCGACGCCTATTGCTTGGAAGCCTTTTTCAAACAGCCACGCGGTATCCCGGCCTGCACCGCATCCAATGTCTGCGGTAAGTCCCGGCGTAAAATATCGCTCCAATAGCTCGTACATGTCGCGGGGCACATCTTGTTCGAGCCATTCGCGGGCATAGGATGCGGCACGCTTATTGTAGGCATCCATTGTTTCTGAATCCATGGAGACACTCCTTTGAAGCTTTTATCGCCAAGTATATGGCTCGGTGTCGGATTCTAAGCATAAAGGAGTCATGGCGACAGAGTTCAATGGTGCGCCGGTGAATTTTGGCGTTGCGGGAAGGAAGAGGTGGGACCGGACATAGACCGGACACGAGGACTTTCTGTCGCGGAAACAAAAACGCCGATCTGCATGGATCGGCGTTTCGTCAAGTATGTTCTTGGTGGCCCGGGGCGGAATCGAACCACCGACACAAGGATTTTCAATCCTCTGCTCTACCAACTGAGCTACCAGGCCAAGGGCCGCAATTATAGCAGACGCCCCCTGGGGTTTGGCAAGGGCCTGCCTTCACTTTTATTGACAGTAACAATTTCGAAGTATAAGTTAGTCGCTTTGGCATCTTCTCGATAGGGACACTATGAAGCGGGCGACTTGGTTGGCGGCGGGATTGGCGATGGCGGGCGCGGCGCATGGCGCGGATTTGACGCCGGTGCAGAAGCAGATGCGCGAGATTTATCAGAAACTGGTGGAAACCAACACCACCAATTCGACCGGCTCCTGCACCGTGGCGGCCAACAAGATGGCCAGGCGCCTGAAGGCGGCCGGCTTCCAGGACGCCGACCTGCACCTGATCGTGCCGCCCGGCGGTCCCGCCAAGGGCAACCTGGTGGCGCGCATCAAGGGCGACGGCAGCAAGAAGCCCTTGCTGCTGTTGGCCCACATCGACGTGGTCGAAGCCAACCGCGCCGACTGGGTGCGCGATCCGTTCAAGCTGGTCGAGGAGGACGGCATGTTCTACGCGCGCGGCGCGTCCGACGACAAGGCCATGGCCGCCTCCTTCGTCGCCAATATGATCCGCTACAAGAAGGAAAAGCTGGCGCCCAAGCGCGACGTCGTCATGGCGCTGACCTGCGACGAGGAGATGGTGCCCAGTAAATTCGACGGCGCCGAGTATCTGTTCAACCATCACCGCGCGCTGATCGACGCCGAGATCGCGCTCAACGAAGGCGGCGGCGGCCTGCTGGACAAGCAGGGCAAGCCGGTACGCCACGGCATCCAGGCCGGTGAAAAAATCTACCAGACCTTCCAGCTGGAGGTGACCAATCCCGGCGGCCACAGCTCCGCGCCGTACCGCGACAACGCCATCTACCATCTGGCGGAAGGCTTGTCGCGCCTGGGCCGCTTCGCGTTCCCGTTCAAGCTGTCGGACGTGACGCGCGCCTATTACGAGCGCATGGCCACGGTGGAGCAGGGCCAGGTGGCCGCCGACATGAAGGCCATCCTCAGCGACCCGCCCGACGCGGCCGCGCTGGAGCGCCTGTACGCGGTGAGCCCCGTGCACAATTCCACCGTGCGCACCACCTGCGTGGCGACCAGGGTCGATGCCGGCCACGCCGACAACGCGCTGCCGCAGCGCGCCCGCGCCACCGTCAACTGCCGCATCCTGCCGGACGAGAAGGTGGACGATGTGCAGGCGACGCTGCAGCGCGTGCTGGCCGATGAGCAGATCAAGATCACCCGCGTCGGCGAGGGCCTGAGCGCGCCGATGCCGCCGCTGACGCCGGCGCTGATGAAGGCGGTGGAGGAGATCAGCAACGATATGTGGCCCGGCGTGCCGGTGATTCCGACCATGTCGACCGGCGGCACCGACGGCCGTTTCCTCAACAGCGGCGGCATCTGGACCTACGGCATCAGCGGCATGTTCGCCGGCCCGGAAGGCAGCGGCGCGCATGGCTTGAACGAGCATATCCGCGTGAAGTCGCTGTACGATGGCCAGGAGTACCTGTACCGCCTGGGCAAGCGCCTGGCCACCGAATAGGCCTTACTCCGGCACGACGATGCGCCAACGCCAGGGCTTGAGCACGGCCTGGCCTTCGTCGCCGGCCAGCTTGTACTTCTGCAGCGTGGCGGTCGGGTTGACGATCACGCGCACGCTGTTCTTGCCCTGCTGGCGCTTGAAGGCGAACAGCTGCTCGTTGCCGACGTCGAGCAGCTGCACCGCGCCGCCACTGGCGCCGTTCCACAGCGCCGGGTTTTCCTTCTTCAGCTGATTCAGGCCGGCGTAGAAGCCTTCCAGCTCATAGCTCTTCCAGTCGATCGGGTCTTTTTCGAAGAACTCCAGCTTCTTGCCCAGCCGCGCTTCCTGGCCGTTGTACACCAGCGGGATGCCGGGCAGGGTGTAGCTCAGCACCGCCATCGCGCCGTAGGCCGGGCCGTACAGCTCCTTGTCCGTGCCCTGCCAGGAGTTGATGTCGTGGTTGTTGGTGAACTGCAGGCGGTAGGCGTCGCGCGGGTAGGCCTTGGGCGGATTGGCCACGAAGGCTTTCAGTTCGGCCGCCCCGGCCTGGCCCTTGCCGATCTTTTTCATGATCTCGTTGAGCGGCCAGTCGTAGCTGGCGTCGAACGCCTTCTCGTGCAGCGCCGGCTCGTCCGATTCGGCCAGCATGAACACGGGCTTGATCTTGTCGAGCTGCGTGCGCGCCTGGTTCCAGAATTCGGTCGGCACCATGCCGGCGGCGTCGCAGCGGAAGCCGTCGACGCCGGCCTCGCGCACCCAGAACGCCATCGCTTCCGTCATGCCCTTCCACAGGTCCTTGTTGGCGTAATCGAGGCCGATCACGTCGGTCCATTCCTCCATGCCGCCCGCTTCGTTCTTGAAGCTGACGGAGTGGATCTCGCCCTTGTCGTTCTTCTTGTACCAGTCGGGATGCTGGGTGGCCCATGGATGGTCCCAGGCCGTGTGGTTGCCCACCCAGTCCAGGATCACGTGCATGCCCAGCGCGTGCGCCTGCTTGACCAGCTTGCGCAGGTCGTCCATGGTGCCGTAGTCCGGGCTGACGGCCTGGTAGTCCTTCACCGCGTAGTAGCTGCCCAGCGTGCCCTTGCGGTTTTGCCGGCCGATCGGGTGCAGTGGCATCAGCCACACGATGTCCACGCCCATCTGCTTCAGGCGCGGCAGCGTGGCGGCGAAGGCGTTCAGCGTGCCTTCCTTGCTGTACTGGCGCAGGTTCACTTCGTAGACGTTGGAACTGCGGGACCAGGCCGGGTGCTTCATGGCGCCGGTTTCGGCGTGGAGCGCGAGCGGCGCATTTAACAATGCGATCAACGGCAGCAGGGTGGCGAGCTTTTTCATGGGTCTCCTTATTGTTTCAGCGTGCGTTCGAACAGCTGGTAGATGCGGCGGTATTCATCGTACCAGCTCTCAGGATGCACGAAGCCGTGGCGCTCCATCGGGTAAGGCGCCAGTTCCCAGTTGTCTTTCTTTAGTTCGATGAAGCGCTGGGCCATGCGCACCGAGTCCTGGAAGAAGACGTTATCGTCGATCATGCCGTGGGCGATCAGCAGGTTGCCCTTCAACTGATCGGCGTATTCGATCGGCGACGAGATCTTGTACGCGTCCGGGTCCAGCTCCGGCGTGTTGAGGATGTTGGCGGTGTATTCGTGGTTGTAGGTGGTCCAGTCGGTCACGGGGCGCAGTGCGGCGCCGGACTTGAACTGCTCCGGTGCGCGCAGCATCGCCATGAAGGTCATGAAGCCGCCGTAGCTGCCGCCGTAGATGCCGACGTTTTTAGGATCGCCCTGCTGGTTGGCCACCATCCAGTTCAAGCCGTCGATGTAGTCCTCCAGTTCCGGGTGGCCCATCTGGCGGTAGATGGCGGTGCGCCAGTTGCGGCCATAGCCCAGCGAGGCGCGGTAGTCCATGTCCAGCACGATGTAGCCTTTTTCCACCAGCAGGTTGTGGAACATCTGCTCGCGGAAGTAGACCGGATAACGCTTGCTGACGTTCTGCAGGTAGCCGGCGCCGTGCACGAACATCACCACCGGATATTTTTTGCCCGCTTCCAGCGTGGCCGGGCGATACAGCTTGGCCCACACCGGGTCGGCGCCATGCGTGGACGGCACGGCGACGATCTGCGGCGTGATCCACTCGCGCGCCTTGAAGTCGGCGCTGCGGGTGTCGGTGAGCTGGGTGGCGGCGCCGCCGCTGCTGGCGACGGTGGCGATCTGCGTCGGCATGTAGGCGCTGGAGTAGCGCACCAGCAGCTTGCGGCCGTCCGGCGACAGCGCGAAGCTTTCCACGCCGCCCAGCGCTGTCAGCTCGCGCAGGGCGCCGTCCTTGGTGGAAGTGGAGCAGACCTCGTAGGTGCCGGGCAGCTTGGGATTGCACAGGAAGTAGGCGGTGCTGCCGTCGGCGTTCCATTCGATCTCGCTGGTCTCCCATTTGCCCGAGGTCAGCGCGCGCGCCTTGCCATCTGGCGTCTGCGTGTACAGGTGGGCGTAGCCGCTTTCCTCCGACTGGTACCACAGCGTGCTGTTGTCCGGCTGCCAGCCGAAGTCGTTGCCGCGGTTGTTGACCCAGGCGGCGTCGCTCAGGCGGTGCACCGGCTTGAGCTTGGCGCCGGCCAGGTCGACGGTGGCGATCCAGCGGTCCTTGTTGTCGATCGCCTGCGCCATCACGGCCACCTGCGCGCCGTTGGCGCTCCAGCGGATCGAGTCTTCGCGGTTTTCGAAGCGCAGGCCGCGGTTGCCCTTGAGCGGTTCGAGCTTGTGCGCGGCGCGCAGCTCGGCCAGCGGATCGACGTTGATGCCGGGCAGGGCGTCGAGCGACAGGTCGGTCACCTTGCGGGTCGACAGTTCAACCAGTTTCAGTTGCTGCGGTTGCGGGCCGGTGTCGCTGACGCGCTTGCGCTGGTCGTCGGTTTCCTCGTAGCCCGATTCGGTGACGTACTTGGCCAGCTTGCCGACGCGGCGCTTGTCACCGTCCTTGGCGCTGGTGACCACCAGCAGGTAGCGGCCGTCCGGCGACAGCGCGCTGGTTTCGACGACGACCTTCTCGCCCAGGTAGATGGGCAGCGGCGCGCGGGTGGCGTCGGCGCTGCGCTCGGCGTTGCGGCGCTCGCGGGTGGCGTCCTTCTCGTCCTTCAGGCGCGCCAGCGTGGAGAGCAGGCGCAGTTGCAGGTCGCGGCGGCTGTCGGCGTCCGGCGCGGCGTCCGGGTCCTTGGCGGTGCGCAGCAGCGCCACCGGCGCCACCAGGCGCTCGGCGCGGCTCCAGCTGAACCAGTCGCTGCCGACGCGGAACTGCACGTGGGCGCCGTCGGCCGCGTATTGCGGATCGACCGCCGGCGTGGTGCCGCGCAGGATCTGCGTCAGCGCGCCGGTCTTCAGGTCGCGTTCGAACAGGTCGCCGTTGCGCAGCAGGACGGCGCGCGTGTGTTCGCGGTTGTAGACCGGCGCGGCGGCGTCGAGGTTGGCCAACTGCTTGTCGTCGACCATCTTGGCGGCGTTGGGCGCGGCGATCTGGAAGGTGTCGCGCAGAGGCGAGCCGGCGCGCTTTTGCTTGTAGTAGACTTGGCGGCTGTCCCAGCCCCACCATGCGGCTTCCACCGGATTGCCGATCCAGTCGGGATTGGACATGGCCTGGTCCAGCGTGATCGGGGTGGGGGCGGCGCCGGCGGCGAACGGGCCGGCCAGGGCGGCGGCTAAGAGGGGCAGGACAAAACGCATCGGTAGGGTCGCTTTGAGGTTGGGTGAACGGGAGCGCCGGATCGCGGCGCGTCCGAGATTCTAGCCCAAGCTCAGGGGAATTGTGACGGTTAGTAGCGGGCCATCTTGTCGGTGCGGCCGTGGCGCGCGTCGGGGCCGCCGCGGCGCGGCGCCAGGCGCAGGGCCAGCAGCAGGATGGCGCCGGCCGCCAGGTACATGGCGATCAGCGCGGCCAGCATGGCGGCGCTGCCGCCCCAGGCCAGCATGCGCGCGCTGAGCGCGGGACCGAAGGCGCCGCCGGCCAGGCCGCAGCTGACCACCAGCGCGATGCCGGCCGCCGCGCGCCGGCGCGACAGCAGGTCGGTGGCGATGGCGATCAGCAGCGGCGCGGCCGAGGCGATGCCCAGCGACGCCAGCGCCAGTCCGGCCAGCGACCAGGCCATGCCGTCGTTGGCGGCGATGGCCAGCGCCAGGCCGCCGGCGGCCAGCACCATGCAGGCGGCGAAGTGGCCGCGCCGTTCGCGCCGGCGATCCGAGTCGTAGCCGATGGCGATCATGCCGGCCACGCCGGCCAGGTGGGGGATGGTGGCCAGCAGGCCAGGCTGCATATGGCTTTGTTCGGCCCAGCGCTGCATCAGCGAGGGCGCCCAGAACACCAGCGCGTAGCTGGCGCCGATCAGCAGCAGGTTGGCGGCGGCCAGCAGGCACAGGGCGCGGTCGCGCAGCAGCGAGGCGATGACGGCGGCGACCGAGGCGTCGTCCGCCGGCTGCCGGGCGGACGGCGCGGCGGCCTGCAGCTGCGCCTCGTCGCGTTCCAGGTCCTGTTCGATCATCAGCTGTTCGAACGGCGACAGCCAGCCGGCATCGTCGGGGCGCTCGGCCAGGCAGGCGTAGGCGATGGCGCCCAGCAGCACGGCCGGCAGGCCTTGCGTCAGCAGCAGCCATTGCCAGCCTTGCAGGCCGCCGGCGCCCTGCAGCGCGGCCAGCGTGGCGTCGCACAAGGGGCCGGCGGCGGCGCCGGCCAGCAGCGCGGCCGAGCCGAACACGGCGAACGCGCGCGCGCGGCGCGGCGCCGGATACCACCAGGTCAGGTAGAGGATCACGCCGGGATAGAAGCCGGCCTCGAACACGCCCTGTGCGAAGCGCAGCAGGTACCACTGGAACGGCGTGCGGACGAAGGCGGCGGCGGCCGACACCAGGCCCCAGCCGAGCATCATGCGCAGCAGCGTCTTGCGGGCGCCGGCTTTTTGCAGCAGCACGGTGGCGGGGAGTTGGCACAGGCAGCAGCCGGCGAAGAACAGGGCCGCGCCCCAGGCGTAGACGGTGTCGCCGAAGGACAGGCTGGCTTGCATCTGCCGCTGCGCGTAGCCGAGGTTGAGCCGGTCCAGGCAGGCGACTGCGTAGCACAGCATCAGCAGCGGCAGCAGTCGCCAGCCGACCTTGCGGTAAATGGCGTCCATGCCGGCGGCGCCGCGCAGGTGCAGTACGGTGGCGGAAGGGGTCTGCATGCAGACGATATTATCCGCACGATTTTGCTTAGGCAAGCGTTAGCGTCGCGCGGCGCGACTCAAAACAACAGTGCGCCGGCGGGGCGCTTGCGGCAGATCAGGCCGCCGCCGCGCCGGAGCCGGCCTGGTAGACGCGGGCGCGGCGCGGACGCAGCTCCGGCTGGGTGGCGGCGCCGTTGTCCTCCTGCGCCAGGAACTGGCTGCCGATCTCGAACCACTCTTCGCTGGAGATCACTTTTTGCGCCAGCGGCAGCAATTCCTGTTCTTCCTTGTCGAGGCGCTTGAGCAGGTTCTGGCAGTACAGGTCCACCGTGCGGCACAGGAACTTGCCCTGCGAGGCGCTGCGGCGCATGGCGCGGCGCAGGCATTTGTGCACGGCGTTGAGCATGGCGCCGCCGAGGCGGCTGAGCGATTCGAGGTCGTTGATCAGGGCGCCGCAGCTGGCGTCGGCCGCGCGCACGGCCGGCATCAGGCAGGCCTCGACCTTGCGCTGGTGGCGCGTTTCGGCAAAGGTGGTCAATTCCTTGAGCTGGGACTCGATGAACACAGGATCGATTTCCTGCGGGCGGCGCGCGATCGCCTGCACGTACTGCAGCAGGCGCGCGATGAAGTGGCGTTCTTTCTTTTGTTCGATGGACAGTGTCAACAAGACATAGGTGGCAGTAAGCATAACGTTTCCCGTAATTCGTCTGACTTCGGCTGCGCGGCAAGCGTTGGATGGCGGACGCGCCCGAGGTGGAGACTGCTACCTTAGCGCCATGGCGGACCCATTCAACGTCGATTTACAATTGTTCACAACTGCTTGTGTGGCAATAACAGTATCGAAACACGATCGCGAAGATTACCGGCGGGGAAAACGAATGTACGCATGTCAAGCCGGTCGTGAACATGCGTACTCTTCCTGACTGAGTGGGAAATTATGCACCTATTTTGCTCACGAAAATACGTGTTTTATTGCGCCGATCAAAAAATATTTTGTATCAGCTGCGGCGATCTTTTGCCGCAGCCAAATTGTTGCGCTGCGGCGGGCCTCAGGCCGCGCGCGGCTCGCCCAGGTAGGCGCTGCGCGCGGCGGTGAAGCCTTGCTTGACCTGGCGCGCGGTGTCGTCGGTCAGCACCTCGTCGTGGCCCGCCTCCAGCGCTGCGACGATGGCGCGGGCGACGTCGGCCGGCGCCGCCTTCGGCGCGTCGACGCCGTCGGTCATGTCGGTGTCCATATAGCCCATGTGGGCGCCCAGCACCTGCGTGCCTTGCGCGTGCAGTTCGCCGCGCAGGCCGTTGGTCAGCGCCCAGGCGGCCGCCTTGGAGACGCTGTAGGTGCCGCTGCCGGGCAGGGTGAGCCAGCTGAGCGCGGACAGGATGTTGACGATGGCGCCGCCGCCGTTGCGCGCCAGCGCGGGCGCGAAGGCCTGGCTGAGCGCCATCGGGCCGTACAGGTTGGTGTCCAGTTCGGCGCGCAGCGCGGCGGCCGCGTCCGGCGCGCCCACGGTGCTGCCGGTGAAGATGCCGGCGTTGTTGATCAGGATGGTCAGGTCGGGGATGGCTTGCGCGGCGGCCGCGATGTCGGCCGGCTTGGTGACGTCGAGCTTGATCGGCGTCACGCCCGCCAGCGCGACGGCGGCGGGATTGCGCACGCCGGCGTACACCTTGCGCGCGCCGCCGGCCAGGGCGGCCTGGGCCAGCGCGTGGCCCAGGCCGCGGTTGGCGCCGGTGATGAGGATGACTGCGTTCTTGATTTGCATGATGTTTCCTTTCGGTGGGTGAGTGGGGTGGAGCAATATGACCGGTCGTCTTAAAAAATGGCGAAAAAAACCGCGTCACAGCAGGATGCGGTTCAGCACCAGGTCGGCAAAGCGGTCCAGCGGCGCGCGGCCGTGGACGGCCTTGGCGTGCAGCACCGCGCCCTGCCAGGCGTCGATGATGAAATGGGCCAGCTCCAGCGCCGGCTGCGGCGCGCCGACGCTGCCGTCGCGCTGGGCTTCGGCGATCACCGCCGCCAGCCGCCCGGCCCAGCCGTCGAAGTTGCTGCGCAGCGCCTCGCGCATGGCAGGGATCTGGTTCGACAGCTCGGCGCTGAAATTGCCCAGCAGGCAGCCGCAGTGGTAGTCGGTGGCGGCGTTGGCGCCGATCAGCAGCTCGAAGTACCGGCTCAGCCTGGCCTTGGGCGGCAGGCTGGCGTCGTCGAGCACGGCGCAGTAGCCGGCGGCGGCCTCGGCGTAGCGTTCCAGCACCTCCAGCCCCAGCGTTTCCTTGCTGGCGAAGTGGTTGTAGAACGAGCCCTTCGGCACGCCGGCCGCTTCGGTGATGTCCTGGACGCTGGTGGCGTTGAAGCCCTTGCTATGCAGCAGGGTCAAGCCGGCGGCGACGAGTTGTTGTTTGACGTTGGGTTTAGCCATGCATTAAATATGACCGGTCGTCTTAAAATAGTCAAGACATATTTTTGTTATCAATATATGATGCCAATACACTAACCATAATTTCTTTATAAGGGTTTTGACTATGAATTCCAAACACTTCTGGGTATTGGGCGGTATCTGTGCCGGGCTGCTGACTGGCTGCGCATCCACCGGCGACACCAGCGCGCCTGCGCCGGCGTCGGCCGCCGCGGACTGCCGCGCTTCCGAACCCACCACGGGCACGTCGATCCGCCGCCGCGACTGCTCGTCGGACGCGAAAATGGTCAACGCCGACGACTTCAAGAGCCTGCAGCGCGACAGCGTCGGCGTGGGCACCGGCGTCGGCGGCGCCAAGTAAGACGCCATCCTCTCATTCGCGTATCGGCATGTAACAACGGCATAACTGTTTTGCTTGCTGCACTGCGATCTTGGTATCATGCCGGCAGCCGGCCACCAGCCGGTATTTTTCTTATAACGTCGGAGATCACCGAATGAGACTACCACTGCTGCTGCTGGGGGCCGCTGTCGCGGCGTCCAGCGCCATGGCCGCGCCGCGCGGCTTTACCGTTGAAGACCTGGTCAAGATGGAGCGCGCAGGCAGCCCAGTGCTGTCGCCGGACGCCAACCGCATCGTCTACACGGTGCGTTCCACCAATCTGGACAAGAACCGTGGCAACACCCAATTGTGGATGCTGGACCTGCGCGCGCCCAAGGCCGCGCCGGTGCGCCTGACCCAGGCCGACGCCAGCAGCAGCGATCCCGAATGGTCGCCGGCCGGCGACGCGGTGTACTTCCTGTCGGCCCGTTCCGGCTCGCAGCAGGTGTGGCGCCTGCCGCTGGCTGGCGGCGAGGCGGCGCGCGTGACCGACCTGCCGCTGGACGTGGAAAACTTCCGCCTGTCGCCGCAGGGCGACCGCCTGGCGCTGAGCCTGGCAGTGTTCCGCGATTGCGCCGACCTGGCCTGCAGCAAGGCGCGCCTGGACGCGCAGGGCAAGCTCAAGGCCAGCGGCAAGGTCTACGACAAGCTGTTCGTGCGCCACTGGGACACCTGGGCCGACGGCCGTACCAATGTGCTGTACAGCGCGACTATCGACGCGACCGGCAAGGTCAGCGCGCAGCCGGTCAGCCTGTCCGGCGCGCTCGACGGCGACGTGCCGTCCAAGCCGTTCGGCGACCACGACGAGTACCACTTCAGCCCGGACGGCAAGACCGTGGTGTTCTCGGCCCGCATCGCCGGCAAGACCGAGGCGTGGTCGACCAACTTCGACGTCTACAGCGTGCCGGCCGAGGGCGGCGCGGCCAGGAACCTGAGCGCCGACAACCAGGCCTGGGACACCAGGGCGATCTATTCGCCGGACGGCAAGACGCTGGCCTATCTGGCGATGGACAAGCCCACCTTCGAGGCCGACCGCTTCCACCTGGTGCTGATGGATGTCGCCACCGGCAAGAAGCGCACCGTGGCCGACCACTGGGACCGCTCGATCGCCGACTACCGCTGGACCCCGGACGGCAAGACCCTGCTGGCGACCGCCGACGACGTCGGCCAGCACCGCCTGTTCGCCATCGACGCCGCCAGCGGCAAGGTGGCGCCTTTGACCGGCAACGGCTATGTCAGCGGCTTCGACGTGGCGCGCGACACCGTGGTGATGGCGCAGGCCAACCTGGCCTCGGGCGCGCAGCTGTTCAAGTTCAAGCTGGGCGCTTCGGCCAATGCGGCCGACAAGGCGCAGCAGCTGACCACGCTCAACGCGCAGGCGCTGGCCGACGTCCAGTTCGGCCAGTACGAGCAGTTCTCCTTCGCCGGCGCCAACGGCGAGACCGTCTACGGCCACGTGATGAAGCCGTGGAACGCCCAGCCCGGCGTGAAGTATCCGATCGCCTTCCTGGTGCACGGCGGCCCGCAGGGCAGCTTCGGCAACGCGTGGAGCTACCGCTGGAATCCGCAGGTGTACGCCGGCGCCGGCTACGCCACCGTGTTCATCGACTTCCACGGCTCGACCGGCTACGGCCAGAAGTTCACCGATTCGATCAGCGGCGACTGGGGCGGCAAGCCTTTGGAGGACCTGCAAAAAGGTCTGGCCGCGGCGGTGCAGAAGTTCCCGTGGCTGGACCGCGAGCGCAGCTGCGCGCTGGGCGCGTCCTACGGCGGTTACATGATGAACTGGATCGAGGGCAGCTGGCCGGACGGCTTCAAGTGCATCGTCAACCATGACGGCGTGTTCGACACGCGCGGCATGGCCTACGCCACCGAGGAGATCTGGTTCACCGAGTGGGAAAACGGCGGCGCCTACTACGACGTGCCGGAACTGCACGAGAAGTTCAACCCGGCGCTGAAGGTGAAGAACTGGAAGACGCCGATGCTGGTGGTGCAGGGAGATATGGACTTCCGCATCCCGACCACGCAGGGCCTGGGCACCTTCACCGCGCTGCAACGGCGCGGCGTCCCGAGCAAGCTCTTGATGTTCCCGGACGAGAACCACTGGGTGCTCAAGCCGGCCAACTCGGTGCTGTGGCACCACACGGTGATCGACTGGCTCGACACCTACCTGAAGAAATAATCAAGCAGTTTAACAACGCAACGCCCGCAGCCCTTGCGGGCGTTGCCGCATTCAAGGAACATCCATGAAGAAATGCATGATCGTGGCCGCCATCGCGCTGGCCTATGGCGCCGCGCAGGCCGCGGCCGCCACCACCGCCGCCGCCGCGCCGCGCGCGGAAAACGCCTTCCTGTCGCAGGCCGACGCCGCCGCCCGTGCGGCGCGCGTGTCCAACGTCGACTACACGCTGGACTTCACGCTGACCGGCAAGGAAACCTTCTCCGGCACCACCACGCTGGCCTTCGACCTGAGCGACGCCGGCGCGCCGCTGACCATCGACCTCGACAAGGCCAACATCGTCAGCCTGACCGTCAACGGCAAGGACGTGGCGCCGCGGTACAACCAATGGTTCATCACCCTCGCGCCGGCCGACCTGAAGGCCGGGCGCAACAGCGTCACCGTCAGCTACACGCGCCTGCACAGCACCAACGGCGAGGGCTTGCACCGCATGGTCGATCCGGTCGACCACCGGGTCTACACCTACTCGCACTTCGAGCCGGCCGCCGCGCACCAGATGTTCCCCGTGTTCGACCAGCCCGACCTGAAGGGCACGTACGAGATCACCGTCACCGCGCCGGCCGACTGGGTGGTGTCGTCGACCCGGCGCGAGACCGGCATCCAGGACATCGGCAACACCCGGCGCTGGACCTTCCCGCGCACCAAGAAGCTGAGCTCGTACAACTTCGCCATGCACGCCGGCCCGTACCAGGTGTGGGAGGACCACAGCGGCCCGTATCCGCAGCGCCTGTTCGCGCGGCAGTCGGTGGCGGCGCAGGTGTCGCCGCAGGACTGGTTCAACTACACGCGCCGCGGCCTGGCCTTCTTCGACCGCTACTTCGGCGTGCCCTACCAGTTCGAGAAATACGACCAGCTGCTGGTGCCGGACTTCCTGTACGGCGCGATGGAAAACGCGGCGGCGATCACCTTCGCCGAGGGCCGCTTCCTGCACCAGGACGAGATGACGGCGGCGCAGAAGCAGAACCTGGCCGGCGTTATCATGCACGAGATGGCGCACCAGTGGTTCGGCGACCTGGTGACGATGAAGTGGTGGAACGGCCTGTGGCTCAACGAGAGCTTCGCCTCCTTCATGGGCACGCTGGCGACCGCCGAGTCGACCGAGTTCAGCAACGCCTGGCAGGGCTTCTACTCGGGCGCCAAGCAGGGCGCCTACGTGCAGGACCAGCGCGTGACCACGCACGCGATCGAGACGCCGGTGCCGTCCACCGCCAACGCCTTCGACAACATCGACGCCATCACCTATTCCAAGGGCGCGTCCACCTTGAAGCAGCTGCGCCACCTGCTGGGCGAGGAAGTGTTCCGCCAGGGCGTGCACAACTACCTGGTCAAGTATTCGTACCAGAACGCCAGGCTGGACGACTTCATCGGCAGCCTGGGCGAGGCCGCGCACCGCGACCTGAGCGGCTGGACCAGGCAGTGGTTGTACGAGCCGGGCGTGAACACCATCGCGGCGGAATACAGCTGCGCCGGCGGCAAGATCAACAGCTTCCAGCTGCGCCAGAGCGCGCCAAGCAAGGCGATGCCGACGCTGCGCGAACAGCGTGTGCAGATCGGTCTGTTCAAGCTCGGCGCGGACGGGCTGGCGCTGAGCAAGAACGTGGCCGTCACCTACCAGGGCGCGGTCACGGCCGTGCCGGAACTGAAGGGCGCGGCCTGCCCGGACCTGGTCTATCCGAACTACCAGGACTGGGGTTACGCGCAGGTGCAGCTGGATAAGAAATCCTTCGCCACGGCGCAATCCAGCCTGGCCAAGGTGGACGATCCGTTGCTGCGCTCGATGTTGTGGCAAAGCCTGTGGGACGGCGTGCGCGCGGCCAAGCTGCCGCTCAACGAGTTCCTGAAGACCGCGCTGGCCAACGCGCCGGGCGAAAAGGATTACACGCTGCTGGGCGACATCACCGGCAAGCTGCGCGCCTCCAAGGCCTATCTGGACCTGATGGGGCCTTCGGCCGACGGCTACAAGGCGCAGATGACGGCGCAGCTGGAGCAGATGGCCTTCGCGGCGGCCAATGCCGCCAGCGGCGACAAGAACTTCCAGCGCCGCTGGTTCGCGACCTACGTGGACGTGGCCAGCAGCCCGGCCGCGCTGACGCAGCTGGCCGACATCCTCGCCGGCAAGCTGGTGGTGCCGGGCCTGAACGTCAGCCAGGACGTGCGCTGGGACATCGTCAATCGCCTGAACCGCTACGCCTATCCGGGCGCGGCGGCCTTGCTGGCGGCGGAACAGGAGCGCGACAAGTCCGACAGCGGCCAGGCCGCCGCCTTGTCGGCCGCCGTGGTGCGGCCGGACGCCAAGGTTAAGGCCGAATGGCTGGCCAACATCGCCGACCTGCAAACCAAGCTGCCGTTCTCCAAGGTGCGGCGGGCGATGGAAAGCCTGTATCCACCCGAGCAGGGCGTCTTGAGCGAGCTGAGCGCCGGCCAGCGCCTGGCGCAGCTGGGGCAGATCGACAAGGCTGCCGGCCCGGTGTTCATGCGCGCCTATGCCAACACGATGATCCCGGCCAGCTGCACGCCGGCCAGTGTGCAGCGCCTGCAAGGGGCGATCGGCAAGTTGAAGGACTTGTCGGCCGGCACACGGCGCGCGCTGCTGGTGACGCATCAGGAAGACGAGCGCTGCGTGGCCATCAAGAAGGCGATGACGGTGAACTAGAACGGGGCGGCGTCATGGCTTGGCGTGCGGTTTTTTTTTGCACGCCGCTTGCGGCGGGTGGCTTTTCCTGAGCCCGTCTTGCGGTGATCGCCATTGCCATGCTCCGCCGGCCGCGGCCCGGATTGGCGCGCTGTGTTTTGGCCCACGGCGGGTTGGCGCGCTGACGGTTGCGGCGAAGCTGGCGTGGGTTCGACTTCGGCCGGACGGCTGTTCGCCAGCTCGCCGCCCTCGTGCAGGCGCGCTATCGCGGCTTTGCGCGCCGAGCGGCAGACGTCGGCCAGCAGCCATTCGCTGCTGCCGGGAAGGCGCAGCCACACGGCTTTCCATGCGTTGCGGTTGCCGCTGCCGTGCAGGTTCGCGAAGCACGATGGCGACACCGCGTGCCCTTCATATTGGATTTCCGTTCCCACCACCGTGGCGAAATAGGGCTGGCGGCCGAAGCTGGCGCGCAGCCTCGTGCCCTCGGGAAGAAAGACCTGTTTCCATTGGTATCCCGCCTCGGTTGTCGCGGCAGGCTGCTGCGGGGCTGGCGGCTTCGGGTTGATGTAGTTGCGTATCGCCGCGATGATGTGGGGCTCGTGGGCCATGGAATTCGACCAGAAATCGCCGGTGAATTCGCCCAGTTCGACCAGCACGTCGTCCGGTACGCGGATCGGGAATTGGAGCTTGTACGTGGGCTTGATCTTGGGCGAGGTAGGCATGGGGGGCTCTCTAAAATCGGTTTTTACTAAGCGCTGCTAACCACTACTAACCTTTACTACACAGCGCTATCGCTTACTAAAAATGCCGTGCCGAACGCTAATCGCTACTAATTTTTCGGCCTGTATTCGTTAGAGGCGATTAGTATTTTTTAGTTCCGAAAATAGCGCGGAGTCGCACGAAATATCAGCGGTTAGCATTGGGTAGTAATGGTTAGCGCGTTTTAGTAAAAGCCGAAAAAAAAGGGCACGCCCCGTGTGTACCCCAGGATCTTTCCGACGGCACCGACCCAATACCTATTGGCTGGATTCGACGTTCAGCACGCAGCGGCCGGCGCGGCAGACGGCGCCGGCGTCCACCGCCAGCATGCAGTTCGACAGCACGTGGCCGCGCTTGTCCTCTTCGACGCGGGCGGCGGCGTGCTGCGCCACCAGCTGTTTGAGCTTGGCGCCGTCCTGCGCGCGGTCGGACCAGGCGAGGTAGCGCTCCGGCCCGCCGCAAGCCTTGGCGCCGACGGCGATGGTGTGGCATTGGCTGTCGCGGTCGCAGCCGGTGTCGGCGTTCAGGGTTTCGATCTTTTGCCACAGCGAGGCCGCGTTCGTGTTGGCGGGCGGCGTGCTCTGGCAGGCGGCGGCGATCAGCATGAGCGCGCCAATGGCGGCCAGGCGCAGGGGGAGGAGAGAGGTTTTCATCGGCACATCATGTGCCTGTTCCCCGTCTTTTACAAGCGTTCGCTGAGGCGCGCCTTGCGCGCCATGCCGTCCGGGCCGAACAGGATGACGAAGTCGGCATAGCGCGGCTGGCCGTCGGCGGCGCGCCGCAGCGACGGATAGCGGTAGCGCCACACCTGGTAGCCGCTGTCGAAGCGGAGCACGGTGGCCGGACCCAGCGCGTCCCGCATCTGCTGCGCGCTGCGATGGTCGTCGGCCACGGCGCTGTCGGCCGCGCCCGGCGGATCGTCCTGATAAGCCAGTTCCAGCAGCGTGTCGTCGGACCAGCCGTGGTCCCACAAGGGCGCGTAAAAGCTGCGCTCGAGCAGCACCTGGCAATCGCAGAAGGGCAGCGTGGCCGGGGTCTGCGTGCCGCCGGCGTACAGCATGGAAAAGGGCAGCGCCTCGCTGCGCGCGCCGTCGCGCAGCGTGACGGCGAACAGCGGCCGTTCGCTGAAGAACAGGTAATTGCCTTGCGGCGAGGAGCAGACCTGGTCGGGGTCGGTGAACAGCTCGCCCAGCCAGGCGAACAGGCGGGCGTTGTTCGACACCAGCCCGGCCTGCATGCCGACCAGGCATTCGAGCCGCAGGTCGCCCAGGCGCCGCATATTGGCCGGCACGCCGGGACTGCGCACCTGCGCGCGCCAGGTCAGCGTGCTGGTCTTGCTGCTGGCGATCAGGGCCGCGTCTTCCCGCAGCGCCTGCTCGTCGAGCGGCAGCGTGAAGGTGTGGTCGGGCGCCACCGCGACCGGCAGCGACAGCGTGTCGCCAACCACGCGCAGCGTGATGCCGTCGAGCCGCGTGGTGGGCAGGCGCGGCAGCAGCTCGAAGCGCAGCGTGGCCTGCGGCGCCAGCGCGCGGTCGCGCTCGAAGCGGCGCATGCCGGCGATCATCCTGCGGTAGGATTTGTCGACCGGGTCGCGCGTGGCCGTGACGGTCACGCGCGGCGGTTCGGCCTGCTGGCCGTGGGCGGCGCCGGCCAGCGCCGCGGCCAGCAGCCAGAGGGGGACTCGATTGCGCATCGCCGTTCCTTCCGGCCAAAGCCCCATGGTAGAGGCTTGCGCGTTGCAGCGGCGCACCGCTGGCCGAGGGGTCAGCGGCCCGTCACCGGCGCCGCGTCCGCGGGTGTCTCGGCGGGGCGCGCGACGGCGGGCTGGCTGGCCGGCTGCTGCCCGATCCAGCGCAGCAGCTCGCGGCCGAACACGCGGGTGCGGGCGGTGTCGATCTGGCGCTTCTTGTAGGCGTCGTGGCTGGCCGGGCCGGTCAGGCTGCGCTGGTAGCTGGCCTCGTCCATCAGCTGGATCTCGTACTCGAAGAAGAAGCCGACGTCGTAGTCCTGCTCGGGGCCGGCGTCGAGCTGCTGCACGTGGATCATCTTGCGCACCGTGACCTGGATGCTGTTGAAGCCGCTGCCGCTGTGCGGATTGTCGCAGCGCGTCTGCGGCTGCGCCAGCTCGGCCAGCTCGGCGTCCATGGTTTGCAGCAGCGCGGCCGGGTACTCCTCGCTGTGCTCGAGCCGGGCGCGGTACTTGGTGAAGACCTGCTTGGCCGCCTCCAGGTCCAGCAGGGTGTTGCGGGTGCGTTCGGCGTCGACGTTGGTGATCGACAGCAGGTGGGCGCGCTGCAGCGTGCGCAGCGCCAGCAGGCATTCGAAGCGGGTGGCGAACACCAGCCGCACGCCCAGGTGGTCGAAGATGTCGGCCGCCAGGTAGGCCGCCTTCTGCAGCAGCTTGAGCAGGATGCTGTTGCGGCCCTTGTTGTCCTTGCGGTCGTAGTGCAGCATCGGCAGGCACACCTCGCCGTCGGTCAGGTAGTGGCGCTCGCCGTCGTGGCGGATCACCTCGTCGAGCGTGCCGAACACCTGGGCGCGGATGGCGTGGAAGTGGCGCAGCTTGAGGTTGTTGTCGATGTAAAAAATCCCGTGCATGACCTTGAGCACCGCGCACGACCACATGCGCCGCAGGTCCACGTGCTGGCCGCGCAGCGAGGCGTACACCAGCAGCAGCAGGGGATCGTCCGGATCGGCGACCTCGGGCGGGATCAGCGCGGCCTGCGCCGGCGTCAGGAAGCTGTGCCGGATGAACTCGACCGCCTCGCGGTGGGCGCGCCGTATCAAGGCCGTGGCGGCCGGCTGGTCCAGGTCGAAGCCGTACTCGCGCACGAACTGCTGGGCGTCGTGCAGATTGCGCAAGGCCAGCGCGCCCAGGTCGATCGCCGAGACGCCGTTGGCGATCGCGTTGAGATAGCTCCAGTTGAGCGAGAACTTGCCCCCGCTCTTGAGCGAGGCTTTGAGTTCGGACATGGCATCAGGCACGGGCTGCGATGATTCAGTATCGCAGCCAGTTTGCCCAGCGTCAATGCTGCACCGCCGCAGCGCGCCGGCGGCCGCCCAGCGTGGCGCTCGCTTCTCCCGGTCGCCGGTTTCCCGCGCCGCCACGTGATCGCCATGGCGTCCATCGTTGCGAAAAAATAAATGCGCGTTCTGCTTTGAGTCCAGCTACGCCGGCGCCGGTTTCTCACTACAATGCAGCGATCTCATTTGAAACGATGGAGTCCGCATGTCCTTTCTGATTGTCCTTGCCGCACTCGTGTTCCTGATGCTGGCCGCCTATCGCGGCTACAGCGTGATCCTGTTCGCGCCGGTGGCGGCGCTGGGCGCCGTCTTGCTGACCGATCCCGGCGCGGTGGCGCCGGTGTTCAGCGGCATCTTCATGGAGAAGATGGTCGGCTTCGTCAAACTGTACTTCCCGGTGTTCCTGCTGGGCGCCGTGTTCGGCAAGCTGATCGAGCTGTCCGGCTTTTCCGAGTCCATCGTGGTGGCGGCCATCAAGTACATCGGCCGCGCCCGCGCCAACGCCGTCATCGTCGCCGTGTGCGCGCTGCTCACCTACGGCGGCGTGTCGCTGTTCGTGGTGGTGTTCGCGGTCTACCCCTTCGCGGCCGAGCTCTACCGCCAGAGCAACATCCCCAAGCGCCTGATGCCGGGCGCCATCGCGCTGGGCGCGTTCTCGTTCACCATGGATTCGCTGCCGGGCACGCCGCAGATCCAGAACATCATCCCCACCACCTTCTTCAAGACCACCGGCTGGGCCGCGCCGTGGCTGGGCGTGATCGGCTCGCTGTTCATCCTGGTGGTCGGCCTGAGCTTCCTCGAATGGCGCCGCCGCGCGGCCATGGCCGGCGGCGAAGGCTACGGCGCCAGCGCGGCCCAGGAGACCACGCGCAGGGCCAGCGCCGGCCTGCCGCATCCGCTGCTGGCGGTGGCGCCGCTGATCCTGGTGGGCGTGGCCAACTTCGCGCTGACCAGGCAGATCCCCGGCTGGTACGGCGACAGCTATGCGCTGACCACGGCGGCGCTGCCCGGCCTGCACGCGCCGGTGGCGGTGCCGATCAAGACCGTCATCGGCATCTGGGCGGTGGAGGGCGCGCTGCTGATGGGCATTCTGCTGGTGGTGGCCACCGCCTTCGGCCGCATCCGCGGCAGCTTCGCCGAGGGCACCAAGGCGGCGGTCGGCGGCGCGCTGCTGGCGGCGATGAACACCGCCTCCGAGTACGGCTTCGGCGGCGTGATCGCCTCGCTGCCGGGCTTCCTGGTGGTCAGCGACGCGCTGCGCAGCGTGCCCAATCCGCTGGTGAACGCGGCCGTGTCGGTGAGCTCGCTGGCCGGCATCACCGGCTCGGCCTCGGGCGGCATGAGCATCGCGCTGGCGGCCATGGCCGACACCTTCGTCAAGGGCGCGCAGGCGGCCAACATTCCGCTCGAGGTATTGCACAGGGTGGTGGCGATGGCCAGCGGCGGCATGGACACGCTGCCGCACAACGGCGCCGTCATCACGCTGCTGGCGGTCACCGGCCTGACCCACCGCGAATCGTACAAGGAGATTTTCGCCATCACGCTGATCAAGACCACGGCGGTGTTCTTCGTGATCGCCGTGTACTACCTGACCGGGCTGGTGTGACGGTTCAGCCCACGCGCTCGCGCCGCTCCGGCGCGGCCGCCTGCGCCGGCTGGCGGCCGAGCGCCTTGTACAGCCAGGCGCCGCACAGGAGCACGGCGATCAGGATGAATTTCTTGAACGCCAGCAGCACCACATACAGCTTGCCGAACAGGCCCAGCTTGGCCGCGATGGCGCCGGCCGCCAGCGCCGCCAGGCCGTAGTCGGCCAGCTTGTCGGTCCTGCCGTCGAAGTCGGCGTAGCGCTTGCCCGGGGCGAAATCGGCGGCGGCGGCCACGTCCTGCATGGCGCGCCTGACCTGTTCGAACTGGTTCATGCCGGCCACCGCGTTGAGCACCAGCACGCCCTCGCGGCCCAGCACGCGGACGTTGTAGTTCAAGCCGTTCTCGTTGCTGCCCTCGGTGTGCAATTCCTTGGCCCAGTACAGCTGGCGCCGGGCGCGGTCGTAGCGGGGCGGCTCGACCCAGCCGATCAGCGTCATGGCCGCGTAGCCCTGCTCGCGGCGCGCGGCGTTGCGGTCGGCCACCGCCTCCTTCATCTGCGCCAGCAGGCCGGCGTAGTCGATGGCGCCGGCGTCGTCGTCCCGGACATGGCCGTCCGCCTCGTAACTGACGATCACGCCCCAGCCGGCCGCGCCCAGCAGATCGACGCCGGTCGGCACGATCATGCCCAGGGTCGGCGGGCCGGGCGGATTGCCCCAGCTGTCGACCAGGAGCTTGCTGGCGTCCTGCGGATTCAGGTAGCGGAAATGCGGCGGCAGCGCCAGCGTGGCGACGCCGCCCGGCAGCGTGACTGTGCCGCCCTGGTAATGCAGGCCGTCCAGCAAGGCGGCGGCCGCCGCCGGCGGCGCGCACAGAATCAGGCTCAACAGGGCGGTCAGCATACGGCGCATGGGCACTCCTTGCTAGAAAAGCCATATCCTACAGGAAAGTATTGCGTATTTGGTAATTATTTTCCATGGTACGACAATCGGCCAAAACGGGACGCCCGGTATGCGCATGCCTGATTGCCGCGGTGTTGATTTCATGTCAGTATTGCCTCGCAGTTCAATTAAAAAAATTACGGAGACAGATTTGAAAAACACCCTCTTCATTTGTTCGCTGCTCGCCGCCGCCACCGCACAGGCGGGCAGCGGTCCGGAGTTCGACGCCAAGCATTTGTCGCAAGACGTCAAGGTGCTGGCGTCGGACGAGTTCGAAGGCCGCGGCCCGAACACGGCCGGCGAGACCAAGACCGTGGCCTACCTGATCGAGCAGTTCAAGGCGGCCGGCCTGCAACCGGCCGGCGACCTGCTCAAGGGCCAGAAGACCCAGCGCAGCTGGACCCAGGACGTGCCGCTGGGCCGCTTCGAGATCAAGGGCCCGGTCAAGCTGGTGGTCAGCGACGGCAACACCCGGCAGGAACTCAAACAGGGCGACGACATGGCCGTGCGCGCCGCGATGAACGGCAGCCACCAGGTCGACTTCCGCAACGCGCCGCTGGTGTTCGTCGGCTACGGCGTCAACGCGCCCGAGCGCAAGTGGGACGACTTCAAGGGCTTCGACCTGCGCGGCAAGCTGGCGGTGGTGCTGATCAACGATCCCGACTTCGAGACCGGCGTGGGTGACTTCGGCGGCAAGGCCATGAC
Organism: Duganella sp. GW821-FHT01E12; assembly: GCF_059422325.1. Taxonomy (NCBI): domain Bacteria; kingdom Pseudomonadati; phylum Pseudomonadota; class Betaproteobacteria; order Burkholderiales; family Oxalobacteraceae; genus Duganella; species Duganella sp. GW821-FHT01E12. The sequence goes on from NZ_JBWKWR010000001.1 coordinate 1,204,086, forward strand.
CTACTACGGCCGCTGGACCTACAAGTACGAGGAGATGGCGCGCCGCGGCGCGCTGGGCACCATCATCGTGCACGAGACCGCGCCCGCCTCCTACGGCTGGGCCACGGTGAAGAACTCCAACACCAACGTCATGTACGACATCGTGCGCAAGCAGCCGGCGCTGGCGCACGCGCCGATGGAGGCGTGGATCCAGCGCGAGCTGGCGGTCGACCTGTTCAAGCGCGGCGGCCAGGATTTCGAGGCGCTCAAGAAGCTGGCGCAGACCCGCGCCTTCAAGCCGGTGCAACTGAAGGGCGTGAACCTGAGCGCCAGCTACGCGGTCGACGCCCAGACCATCGTGTCGAAGAACGTGGCCGGCCGCGTGGTGGGTAGCACCGCGCCCGAGCAGACCGTGCTCTACAGCGCGCACTGGGACCACCTGGGCGTCGGCCTGCCGGACGCCAGGGGCGACAAGATCTACAACGGCGCCATCGACAACGCCACCGGCATCGCCGCGCTGCTGGAGCTGGCGCGCGCCTACGGCAAGGCGCCGGCGCCGCAGCGCAGCGTGGTGTTCCTGGCCGTCACGGCCGAGGAGAAGGGCTTGCTCGGCTCCGAGTACTACGCGGCCTATCCGCTGTATCCGCTGGCCGAGACGGCCGGCGTGATCAACATGGACGCGCTCAGCCCCTACGGCCCGGCGCGCAACTTCACCATCTCCGGCAGCGCCAAGCTGGACCTGCTGGACCAGCTGATCGCCAAGGCCAGGCAGATGGACATGGCGTACGCGCCCGATCCGAAGCCGGAGGCCGGCCACTTCTTCCGCTCCGACCACTTCCCGTTCGCCAAGCGCGGCGTGCCGGCCATCTCCTTCGGCTCCGGCGACGACCTGGTCGACGGCGGCCTGGCCGCCGGCCGCAAGGCGGAAGAGGACTACAACACCAACAACTACCACCAGCCGTCGGACGAGTGGAGCGCGGCCTGGCCGTTCACCGGCATGGCGCACGACCTGGGCCTGTTGTACGGCCTGGGCCGCGACCTGGCCGATTCCGGCGCCTGGCCGAACTGGGCGCAGGACGCGGAATTCCGCGCCACCCGCGACGCCAGCGCGGCGCGCCGCAAATAAAAACACTGCGCACCCGCTGTAAAGCCGGTGCGCTTTTTTTTGCAGCCCGTCCTTCCCACCACGGAGAATCCGCATGACCCCAACCCTCAGCCGCACCATGCTCGCGGCCTCGATCGCGCTGGCCACCGCCGGCGGCGCGCTGCACGCCGCCGAGCCGGCCAAGTCCGCCGCCAAGGCCGAGATCGCCATCCCCGACATCCCCTACACCAAATTCGTGCTGAAGAACGGCCTGACCGTGCTGGTGCACGAAGACCACAAGACGCCGGTGGTGGCGGTCAACACCTGGTACCACGTGGGCTCGAAGAACGAGAAGCCCGGCAAGACCGGCTTCGCCCACCTGTTCGAGCACCTGATGTTCAGCGGCAGCGAGCACTTCAACGAGGGCACCTTCATCAACGCCATGGAGCGCATCGGCGCGACCAGCCTGAACGGCACCACCAACACCGACCGCACCAATTATTTCGAGAACGTGCCGACCTCGATGCTGGACTACACGCTGTTCGCCGAGAGCGACCGCATGGGCCATCTGCTCGGCGTGCTGGACCAGAAGAAGCTGGACCTGCAGCGCGGCGTGGTGCAGAACGAGAAGCGCCAGGGCGAGAACCAGCCCTACGGCGTGGCGCGCCAGCTGCTGTCGGAAAACACCTGGCCGGCCGGCCATCCGTATTCGTGGACCGTGATCGGCTCGATGAAGGACCTGGACGCGGCCTCGATGGCCGACGTGCAGGACTGGTTCAAGACCAACTACGGCCCCAACAACGTGACCCTGGTGCTGGCCGGCGACATCACGCCGGAGCAGGCGCGCGCGAAGGTCGAGCAATACTACGGCGAGATCCCGGCCGGGCCGCCGCTGGCCAGGCAGGAGGCGTGGGTGGCCAAGCGCAGCGGCACCCACCGCGGCACCGTGCAGGACCGCGTGCCGCAGGCGCGCATCTACCGCGTGTGGAACGTGCCCGGCTCGCACACCGCCAGCGAACCGCTGCTGGACCTGGCCGCGCGCGTGCTGGGCGGCGGCAAGACCTCGCGCTTCTACAAGCGCCTGGTCTACAAGGACCAGCTGGCCACGAGCGCCAGCGCCAACAACGGCTCGTCGGAAATCGCCGGCCAGTTCATGCTGGTGCTGACCGCCCGTCCCGGCGTCGACACCCACAAGCTGGAGCAGGCGGCCGACGAGGAGTTGCGCGCGCTGATGAAGTCCGGCCCCACCGCGGCCGAGCTGGAACTGGCCAAGACCGCCATCCTGGCCGACTTCACCCGCGTCGTCGAACGGGTCGGCGGCTTCGGCGGCAAGAGCGACGTGCTGGCCACGTGCGCCACCTACACCGGCAACCCCGACTGCTACAAGGATTACCTGAAGGCGGTCAAGGCCGCCACCCCGGCCGCCATCCGGCAAGCGATGAACGAATGGCTGGCCGACGGCGACTACGTGCTGGACGTGCAGCCCTACCCGGCCAACCTGAGCGCCACCGCCAAGCTCGACCGCAGCGCGCCGCCGGCGCCGGGCCAGGCCGAGTCGCTCAAGCTGCCGGCCATGCAGAGCGCCACGCTGTCGAACGGCCTGAAGGTGGTGCTGGCCGAGCGCCACAGCGCGCCGGTGGTCAACCTGTCGATGATGGTCGATGCCGGTTACGCGTCCGACGCGCAGGACCTGCCCGGCCTGGCCAACCTGTCGCTGCGCATGCTGGAGGAGGGCACGCCGTCGCGCAGTTCGCTCAAGATCAGCGAGGAGTTCGAGGCGCTGGGCGCCGAGTACTCGGCCTACAGCAACCTGGACGGCGCCTTTGTCCAGCTCAACGCGCTCAAGGCCACCTTGCCCAGGGCGCTGGAGGTGTACGCCGACGTGCTGCTGCATCCGGCCTACGCCCAAAGCGAACTGGACCGTTTGAAGAAGGACCAGCTGGCCTCCATCCAGCGCGAGAAAGCCAGTCCGCAGCTGATGGCCCTGCGCGTGCTGCCGGGCCTGATCTACGGCCAGGGCCACGCCTACGGCCTGCCGCTGACCGGCACCGGCACCGAGGCGGCCGTGGCGCGCATAGGCCGCGACGACCTGGTCAAATACCACCAGAGCTGGTTCAAGCCCAACAACGCCACCCTGCTGGTGGTGGGCGACACCACGCTGGCCGAGCTCACGCCGCTGCTGGAAAAGACCTTCGGCGGCTGGAAGGCCGGCGCGGTGCCGAAGAAGAACGTGGCCCAGGTGGCGCCGGCCGCGCAGCCGGTGGTCTACCTGATGGACAAGCCGGGTGCCTTGCAAAGCGTGATCTACGCCGCGCAGCTGGCGCCGCCGCGCAACGCGCCGGAGGCGTTGCCGCTGCAGGTGGTCAACAACATCTTTGGCGGCAGCTTCAGCTCGCGCATCAATATGAACCTGCGCGAAGACAAGCACTGGTCGTACGGCGTGAGCGCCGGCCTGCAGCCGGCCGTGGGCCAGCGCCTGTACCTGAGCACCTCGCCGGTGCAGACCGACAAGACCGGCGCGGCCCTGCAGGAACTGGTGCAGGAGTACGCCAACATCGCCGGCGCCAAGCCGATCACCGCGGCCGAGCTGAGCAGCGCGCAGGAAAACGAAACCCTGCGCCTGCCGGGCTCGTTTGAAACGTCGGGCCAGCTGGCCGGCGCCTACGGCGCCATCCTGCAATACAAGCTGCCGGCCGACTATTTCAACACCTTCACTTCCACCGTGCTGGCGATGACGCCGGAGCAGGCCAACGCGCTGGCCGCGCGCACCATCACGCCGGGCAAGCTGACCTGGCTGGTGGTGGGCGACCTGAGCAAGGTGGAAGCCGGCGTGCGCAGCCTGAACCTGGGCGAGGTGCGCAGGATCGACGCCGACGGCAAGCCGCTGCCGTAAGCGCCCCGCGCCGCGCCGGCCGGCAACGTGCTGATCGGCATCCAGGGCGGCAGCTTCGCCGAGCAGACCCTGAACCTGGCCGCCGGCAGCTCCCCCCCCCCCGAAATCCCCGTTGGCCCCGCCCAGGGCCGGTGGGGATTTTTTTATGCGCCGGCGTCGCGCCTGCCGATGCCGAAGTGCGTATCGGGCACGTTAAAAATGTGATTGGAGGGATTTTCATCGCCGCCGTAGCATGGGGTGAGAATCAAAACAAAAAAACCTCAATCCAATGGAGACAACCATGAAGCGTCTACTGTCATGTATGGCCGTGCTGGTCTGTTTGGCCGGTTCAGCCTTTTCCGCGCACGCCGCCATCACCATCAACACCAGCGTGCAATACAAGATCAAGAACGTCAACAGCGGCCTGGTGCTGGGCATCGACGGCGCCAGCCAGGCCGCCGGCTCCAAGGTGGTGCAGTGGGCCGACAACGGCACGGCCGACCATCTGTGGCACTTCATGCCGATGGGGAACGGCCAGTACAACATCGAGAACATGCTGACGCACCAGGTGCTGGGCGTGGCCAGCGCCGGCACCGCCGACGGCGCGCAGATCGTGCAGTGGGCCGACAACGGCACCTCGGACCACCTGTGGACCGTGACCCAGGCCGCCAGCGGCAACTTCCTGATCCAGAACGTCAACAGCGGCAAGTACCTCGACGTTTTCCAGGCCAGCATCCAGAACACGGCCACCATCGACCAGTGGGGATCGACCGGCTGCACCTGCCAGGAATGGCAGCTGGTGAACACGCAGACCAGCCCGTATCCGGCGCCGCGCGCGGTGGCCGGCGACGGCATCTTCGTGCACGACCCCTACATGCTGCGGGACGCGGGCGGCAAGTACTGGCTGTACGGCAGCCACCAGACGCTGGCCACTTCGACCGACCTCAACACCTTCACGCTCTACACCAGTTGCACCACCGCGCAGATGGGCGGCTACGCGCCGAACTGCCCGCCGATCGGGCCGGACTTCAGCACGTGGAGCGGGCTGCAGACGCCCAAGGGATGGAACAACGGCGCCAACACCGACATCTGGGCGCCCAGCCTGCTGCTGGCGAACGGCACCTACTACCAGTACTATTCGATACCGTACCTGCCGAGTTCGGGCGCCGAGGCGGTGATCGGCGTGGCCACCAGCTCGGCGCCGCAGGGACCGTGGACCGACAAGGGCTTCGTCACCAAGTCGTGGACCAGCAGCAGCGCGCCGCCGGCCGGCTTCAGCAAGACCACCGACAACGCCATCGATCCGGCGCCGTTCACCGACGCCAGCGGCAACTGGTGGATGGCCTGGGGCTCGTGGACCGACGGCACCCACCTGATGCAATTGAATCCCGCCACCGGCCTGCAGTCGACCACCAACACCACGGTGTACACGCTGGCCCAGCGGGGCTCGCCGACCTCGGCCGAGGAGGGCCCGTTCATCTACTACTACAACGGTTACTACTATTATTTCGCGCCGATCAACGCCTGCTGCAGCAGCACCTCGCCGTACCGCACCATCGTCGGCCGCTCGGCCAGCGTGACCGGGCCGTACGTGGACCGCGGCGGCGTCGCGCTGACCGCCGGCGGCGGCACCATCCTGCTCAGCACCCACGGCAACGTCATCGGTCCCGGCGGCGGCAGCGTGTTCACCGACGCCGGCCACGGCAACCGTCCGACCTTCGTCTACCACTACTACGACGGCAACAACAACGGCCGGCCCACGCTGGGCATCAACCCGCTCGGCTTCACCGCCGACGGCTGGCCCTACGTGATGGCGAACTAGAGGTAGCGCGCCAGCAGCGCGCGGTCCAGCGACGGGTCCAGCTCGATGCGCACGATGTGGCCGCTGCCCGGCGCCACCGCGATGTCGGCGCCGTCGTCGGCGCGCATGCGCGAGAGCGTCAGGTCGCGGTTGCCGCTGGGGTGGATCACCTCGATCCGGTCGCCCACCGCGAAGCGGTTCTTGACCTCGACCCTGGCCCAGCCGTCCTGCACGCCCAGCACGTCGCCGACGTACTGGCTGCGCTCGGCCTCGGAGGCGCCGCGCATGTAGTTCTGGTGCGCCTGCGTGTGGTGGCGCTGGTAGAAACCGTCGGTGTAGCCGCGGTTGGCCAGGCCCTGCAGCTGGCCCAGCAGGCCGATGTCGAACGGCCGTCCGGCCACCGCGTCGTCGATGGCCTGGCGGTACACCTGGGCCGTGCGCGCCGCGTAGTACAGCGACTTGGTGCGGCCCTCGACCTTGAGCGAGGTGACGCCGATCCTGACCAGCCGTTCGATGTGCTCGACCGCGCGCAAGTCCTTGGAGTTCATGATGTAGGTGCCGTGCTCGTCCTCGATGATGGGCATCAGCTGGCCCGGCCGCTCGGCCTCCTCGATCAAATAGGGCTGGTCGGCCAGCGGATGGCGCGGCTGCTGGTGCAGCGTCGACCACGGCCGGTTGGCCTCCTCCAGCGCCTGCTGGAAGTGCAGCGGGATGATCTGCGTCGGCCCGAGGTCGCCGCTGGCGTCTTCAGAGGCCGGCTGCACCTTGTAGTCCCAGCGGCAGGAATTGGTGCAGGTGCCCTGGTTGGGATCGCGGTGGTTGAAGTAGCCCGACAGCAGGCAGCGGCCAGAATAGGCGATGCACAGCGCGCCGTGCACGAACACCTCCAGCTCCATCTCCGGGCAGCGCTGGCGGATTTCCTCGATCTCGTCGAGCGACAGTTCGCGCGACAGGATCACCCGCGTCAGGCCCATGCGGTGCCAGAACTTGACGTCGGCCCAGTTGACCGCGTTGGCCTGCACCGACAGATGGATGGGCATGTCCGGCCACTCGTCGCGCACCATCATGATCAGGCCCGGGTCGGCCATGATCAGCGCGTCGGGCTGCATGGCGATCACCGGCGCCATGTCGCGCACATAGGTCTTGAGCTTGGCGTTGTGGGCGAAGATGTTGGAGGCCACGAAGAACTGCTTGCCGCGCGCGTGCGCGCCGTCTATGCCCTCCTGCAGCGCCTGCAGCGTGGAGAAATCGTTGTTGCGCACGCGCAGGCTGTAGCGCGGCTGGCCGGCGTAGACGGCATCGGCGCCGTAATCGAAGGCGGCGTGCATCTTGGCCAGCGAGCCGGCGGGGAGGAGGAGTTCGGGAGCGTGGAGCATGACGGATGGGCAAAAGCTAGGCAGTCTAGGCGCCCCGCCGTCAAATTTCCTTGACCTGGATCAAAATTTTCCGCATCCGCCTACAGCGACTTGCTGCACAACTTGAAGTCCGGGTCCTCGTCGTACGGGCGGATCTGGAAGCCCAGGCTGGCCATCAGCTTGAGCATGCCGCTGTTCTTGCACAGCACCAGACCGTCGATCTCGCTCAGGCCCTTGTCGCGCGCCACGTCCATGATGCCCAGCATCAGCCGCGTGCCCAGGCCCTGGCCGCTGTAGCGGTCGTCCACCAGCAGCGAGAACTCGCAGCTGCTGTGGTCGGGATTGGCGATGTAGCGCGACACGCCGATGATGCTGTCGGTCTCGACGAAGTCGCCGTCCGGCCCCGGCGCGCGCTGCGTGAGCACCGCCACCAGCGCCATCTCGCGGTCGTAGTCGATCAGCGTGTAGCGCGCCAGCATCTGCACCGACAGCTCGCGCAACGACGAGGCGAAGCGGTAGTAGCGCGACTTCTCCGACAGCCCGCGCACCAGCTCCTGCAGCATCGAGGCGTCGTCCGGCTGCACCGGGCGCAGCGTGTACTGGCCGCCGCCGCGCATCGGCCACTCCTGCGTGTAGCTCGACGGGTAGGGCAGGATGGCCAGGTGGTCGTAGCCGTGCGCCGACGGCGGCGCGGCGTCGATGACGATGCGGGCGTCCACCGCCAGCGCGCCGTGCTCGTCGACGATGAGCGGGTTGATGTCCATCTCGCGCAGCTGCGGCAGCTCGCACACCATCTCCGACACCCGCAGCAGCATCTGCTCGATGGCCTCGCGCTGCACCGGCGGCGCGCCGCGCCACTCGCCCAGCATATTGGCCGAGCGCACCCGGCCCATCAGCCGCTGCGCCAGGAACAGGTTGAGCGGCGGCAGCTCGACCGCGCGGTCGTCGATCAGCTCGATCATGGTGCCGCCGGCGCCGAAGCTGATCGCCGGCCCGAACAGGCGGTCGGTGACCACGCCGATGTACAGCTCGCGCCCGTGGCGCTTGCCGGCCATGCGCTGCACCGTCACGCCGTTGATGCGCGCCTCCGGCAGCAGGCGGCGCACGGTGGCCATCATGTCGCCGTAGGCGTCGCGCACGGCCGCCGCGTTGAGCAGGTTGAGCACCACGCCCTGCACGTCGGATTTGTGGGCGATGTCGGGCGAGTCGATCTTCAGCGCCACCGGGTAGCCCAGCTGGCTGGCCACCAGCATGGCCTCGGCGGCGCTGCGCGCCAGTATCGTCTGCGTGATCGGGATGTGGAAGGCCGCCAGCAGCGCCTTCGATTCCATCTCGGTCAACACCTTGCGGCGCTCGGCCAGCACGCCCTCGATCAGCAGGCGGGCGCCGTCCAGGTCCGGCTGGGCCAGTTGCGACAGCGGCGGCGGCGTCTGGTGCAGCAGCTGCTGGTTCTGGTAGAACGAGGCGATGTTGGAGAAGCCGTCCACCGCCGCCTCCGGCGTGCGGAACGTGGCCAAGCCGGCCGCGTTGATCAGCCGGCGCGCCTCGGCCACCTGGCGGTCGCCCATCCAGCAGGTCAGCAATGGCTTGCCGAGGCCGGCGTTGAGGGCGCTGACCGCTTGCGCCACCGCCGCCGGATCGCTGCCCAGCTTGGGCGAGTAGATCACCAGGATGCCGTCCACCTGGTTGTCGTGGGCGCAGGCCTGGACCGCCGCGCTGAAGGCGTCGGCGTCGGCCTCCTCGGTCAGGTCGAGCAGGTTGGTGAGCGTGGCGTGCGGCGGCAGCTTGGGCGCCAGCGCCTGCGCGCCGGCCTCGGACAGGCGCGCCAGTTGCAGCCCCAGTTCGGCGATCCAGTCGGCCGCCAGCACACCTGGGCCGCCGCCGTTGGTGACCACGGCCAGGCGCGGCCCGACCGGGCGGTAGCGCGAGGCCAGGCACTTGGCGGCCGAGAACAGCTGCACGAAAGTCTTGACCCGCACCGCGCCGGTGCGGCGCAGCGCGGCGTCGAACACCATGTCGCTGGCGACGATGGCGCCGGAGTGGGTCAGCGCGGCCTGCGAGGCGGCCGAGGCCTTGCCGGCCTTGAGCACCACCACCGGCTTGGTGTTGGCCGCGCCGCGCAGCGCCGACAGGAAGCGGCGCGCGTCGGTCAGGCCCTCCATGTAGATGACGATGCTTTGCGTGGCCGGATCGGTGGCCAGGAAGTCCAGCGTCTGCGCCAGGTCGACCGCCGTGTTGGCGCCCAGCGAGACCACGGTGGAAAAGCCCACCGCGTTCTGGCTGCCCCAGTCGAGGATGGCCGAGGTCAGCGCGCCGGACTGCGAGATCAGCGCCAGGCTGCCCGGCTGCGCCAGCTGGCCGGCCACGCTGGCGTTGATGTTCAGGCGCGGGCGCTGGTAGCCCAGGCAGTTCGGCCCCAGCAGGTGGATGCCGTGCTTGCGGGCGATCTCGTGCAGCTCCCCGGCCAGCTTGCCGTCGACGCCGGTCGACAGGATCAGCGCCGCGCGGCACTGGATGCGGCCGGCCACTTCCAGCGCGAAGCTCAGCTCGTCGTTGGGCAGGGCGATCACCGCCAGGTCGGCGCGCGAGTGGGCCAGGTCGGCCAGCGTGCCGCTCATGCCGACGTCGAGGTAGGTCACCGGCCCGGTGAAGCCGCCTTGCTCGAGCTGGGCGCGGATGCCGCGGCCGTAGCAGGTCTGGCGCTCCGGCTGGTCGGCCTGGCCGGCGAACACCACGATGGACTTGGGCGAGAACAGCGGCGTGAGGTAGTGGGTTTCCATGAGGGGGCGATCGTGAGAGGTTAGTCGTCCATGCCGAGCAGGACTTTGACGTGGGCGGCCACGCTGCGCGCCAGCGACGACAGCTCGTAGCCGCCCTCCAGGCAGGAGACGATGCGGCCCTGGCTGTGGCGGGCGGCGACCGCCACGATCTGCTTGGTGATCCAGGCGTAGTCCGCCTCGACCAGGCCGAGGTTGCCCATGTCGTCGTCGCGGTGGCCGTCGAAGCCGGCCGAGATGAAGATCAGCTGCGGCTGGAAGCGTTCCAGCGCCGGCAGCCATTGCTCGGTCACGGCCTGGCGCAGCAGCTCGCCGCCGGAGCGCGCCGGCAGCGCCACGTTGACCATGTTGGCGCCGCGCGGCACGTTGCCGCAGAACGGATACAGCTTGTCCTCGAAGATGGAGCACATCAGCACGCGCTCGTCGTCGCGCAGGATGTCCTCGCTGCCGTTGCCGTGGTGGACGTCGAAATCGACCAGCGCCACGCGCTGCAGGCCGTGCACATTGAGCGCGTGGCGGATGCCGACCGCCGCGTTGTTGAAGAAGCAGAAGCCGCCGGCGGCCGCGTACTCGGCGTGGTGGCCGGGCGGGCGCACGTTGCAGAAGGCGGTGCCGGCGCCCTCGGTCAGCACCAGGTCGGTGGCCAGCACGGCGGCGCCGGCGGCGCGCAGCGCGGCCCGGTAGGTGTGCGGATTCATGCTGGTGTCCGGATCGACCTGCACCGTGCCCTCGCGCGGCGACAGCGCGGCGATGGTGTGGATGTACAGGCTGGAATGGGCTTGCGCCAGCTGCTGCTCGGTGGCCAGCGGCGCCTCGCAAGGCTGCATGAAGTCCAGCAGGCCCTTGATCAGCAGCATATCGCTGATCGCACCGATCCGCTCCGGGCATTCGGGGTGCTGGTCGCCCATGGCGTGCTTCAGGCAATCGGGGTGCGAGATGTAGGCGGGCAGCATAGGAATCCAATATAACCTGAATTAAGTGTACTGAGGGAGATCAAACTATTCGTTGATGCAAGTCAAAAATAACAACACCAGTCCAAATGGACTGGGGTGATTTCACCAATTCGTCATATTAAAAAAATATAATACTGTCACTATTTTGCACCCTGGGCCGGCGGCGTATGAAACTGTTGTACAAATTTAATCTCGTGTTGCTGCTGATATTCGCGCTGGGCGGCTACGCCACCGCCCAACTGACCCGCACCGTGTTGCAGGACAACGCCCAGCGCGAAGTGGTCAGCCACGCCAGCCTGATGATGGAAGCGGCGCTGGCCGCGCGCGAGTACACCACCAACGAGGTCAAGCCGCTGCTGGCCGAGGGTTTGAAGACGGCGTTCCTGCCGCAGTCCGTGCCGTCGTACGCGGCCACGCAAAGCTTCAACAAGCTGCACACCGCGCATCCCGACTACAGCTACAAGGAAGCGACGCTGAACCCGACCAATCCGCGCGACCGCGTGGTGGACTGGGAGGCCGACGTGGTCCAGCGCTTCCGCGACCACGCCGAGCTGAAGGAGGTGACCGGCCAGCGCCAGACCACGTCCGGTCCCTCGCTGTACCTGGCGCGGCCGATACGCATCAGCGACGGCCGCTGTCTGGCCTGCCACAGCACGCCGTCCGCCGCGCCGGAGACCATGAAGGCGCTGTATGGCAGCAACAACGGCTTCGGCTGGAAGCTGGGCGAGGTGGTCGGCAGCCAGATCGTCTCGGTGCCGCTGTTGGTGCCGCAGCGCGAGGCCGAGCGCGCCTATTCGCTGATCATGGGCGGCATGGCGCTGACCTTCGCCGCCATCCTGGTGGCCGTGAACGCCTTGTTCTACCTGCTGGTGCTGCGTCCGGTGAACCGCATCGCCCGCATCGCCGACGCCGTCAGCGGCGGCCGGCTTGACGTGGAGCATTTCGACGTGCGCGGCAAGGATGAAATCGCGACCTTGAGCAAGGCCTTCAACCGCATGCGCCGCAGCCTGGAAAAAGCCATGGCCATGCTGGCCTGAACGCGGCCATGAGCCTGGACGTATTCCTCAGCCACTCGCATGTGGACAAGGTGTTTGCCGACGCCATCTGCCATCGGCTGGAGGCGGCCGACATCCGCTGCTGGGTGGCGCCGCGCGACATCCGCCCCAGCGAGGACTGGGCCGAGGCCATCATCAACGCCATGGACCAGGCCAGGATGCTGGTGCTGATCTTTTCGGCCAGCTCGAACAGTTCGCCGCAGGTGCGGCGCGAGGTCGAACGCGCCGTCAACAAGGGCTTGATGGTGCTGCCGTTCCGCATCGAGAACGTGCCGCTGTCGAAGAGCCTTGAGTATTTCATCAGCACCCAGCACTGGCTCGACGCCATCACCGGCGACCTGGAAGACCACCTGACCCAGTTGTGCAGCAGCGTGGCCATGCTGCTGGAGCGCCTGCCACCGGCCGCCGCATCGCCGCCACCAGCCACTGCCGCGTCGCTGCAAGGCATGCCGGCGAGCTTCGGCATCCCGCCATCGGCCGCCAACGCGCCACAGCAAGGCGTGCCGCCGGCGGCCGCGATCGCACCGGCCATCGCGCCGGCCCTGCTGGCGGCCATCGAGCAGGCGCTGGCGCAGGAACTGGGACCGATAGCCCGCCATCTGGTGCGGCGGGCGATGCTGGCCGCGCCGTCGCGGCAGCAACTGGTGGCGGCGCTGGCGCAGGAGATCGACGACAGCGCCGAGCGCCAGCGCTTTGTCGCCCGCTGCCATGCCGCCGGCTGACGAGGGCGCGCCGTCGCCCTACGCGCTGCCCTTCGTGGTGGCGCTGACCGGCCACCGCGACCTGCATCCCGACGACGTGCCGGTGGTGGCCGAGCAGCTGTTCGAGGCCATCGAACTGATCGCGGCGGCGCTGCCGCACAGCCCCATCCACTTCCTCTCCGCGCTGGCCGACGGCGCCGACCAGCTGTTCGCCGAACAGGTGCTCAAGCTGCAGCGCCAGTGCGCGGCCGCCGCGCCGCAAGGCCAGCGCCGCATCGAACTGATCGTGCCGCTGCCGATGCCCTTCGACGACTACTGCGTCGAACAGGCCGGCGGCGCCGCGGCGCGCGAGCGCGATCCGCAACGATTCGAAGCGGAGCGGCAGGCGTTCGCGGCGCGCTTCCTGCGCTACAGCGCCGGCGCCGGCCAGGTGTTCGTGATACCGAAGGCGCCGCCGGCCGGCGTGCTGGCCGCGCCGCGCACCCCGGCGCAAGCGGCCTACGCGCAGCTGACGCGCTACCTCGGCATCCACGCCCAGTTGCTGATCGCGGTATGGGACGGGCAGGGCGAGACCGCCCGCCATCCGCGCCGTCCGGGCGGCACGCTGGACCTGGTGCAGACGCTGCTGCACGGCGTCGAACGCAGCGGCCATCCGCGCAGCAGCAACCGCTTCGCCGCGCCGGCGCACGGCACCGTGCTGCATGTGTACAGCCGCCGCGCGCAGGAATCGTCGGCCGGCTTGCCGAGCGCGCGGGCGGCCGGCGGCTTCCGCCTGGCGCACGGCGAACAGGCCGGCGCGATCGGCCACTGGGATGCGCCGCAGCCCGGCTGGCCCGGCGTGCGCGCGCCCGGCCCATGGCAGTTTTTGCGCAGCCCGGTGCGCGCCTGCGAACGCTGGGCCGCGCACCGCGCCTGGTGCGCGCTGGCGGCGCGGGTCGAGAGCCGGCTGGGCCGCCGCTGCGCGCCGCGCACCCTGGCCGTGCTGTACCAGGTGCATGCAGACGGCCGCGAGATCGACACGCTGAACCTGCTGCACCAGCGCGCGCTGGCGGGACGCGATGCGTCGGCCTACGCCGGCAGCCTGCGCGCGGCCGGGCAGGCCTATCTGGCCAGCCTGGCGCTGCCCGGCGTCGCCGCGCTGCCGGCCGGGATCGGGCTGGGACTGGGGCCGCTGCTGCGCGCCTTCTGCGCGGTCGACGTGCTGGCCGAGCGCAGCAAGCGATACTGGAGCTATCGCTGGCGCTTGCTGGCGTCGGCGGCCGTGCTGGCGGCGGCCTCGTCGTCGCTGCGGCAGCTCAGTCCCGCGCATGGCGACCTGATCGAATCGATGGCGTTCGCCGCCGGCGCCTGCGGCGCGGTGGCCATCTACCTGTGGGTGGTGCTGTCGCGCCAGCGCAATGCCTATCTGGACTACCGCGCCCTGGCAGAAGGGCTGCGCTTCCAGATGTACTGGCTGTGCGCCGGCGAACCGGCGCTGGTGACCGACCACTATGTGCAGAAGTACAGCGGCGATATCGGCTGGGTGCGCCACGCGCTGGACGCCTGCCTGGTGGTGCATCCGGTGTCTGGCCTGCCGGCGCGGCGCGTGGTGCAGGGCTGGATCGCCGACCAGCTGGCCTACCTGAACGGCAACGGCAACCGCCGCCGCCGGCGCCGCCACATCCGCTCGGTGGCGATCGGCAACGACCTGCTGTTGTCCGGCCTGTTGTGCGCGGCGGCCGCGCTGACGCTGGTGCTGACCAGCGGCCGCAGCTACGCGTCGCTGCTGGCGCTGCTGCTGTCGGGGATGAAGCTGGCGACCGGCGTGGGCGCGGCCTGGCTATCGCTCAACAACAAGATGGGGCACGGCGAGACGCTGGCCCAGGCCGACCAGCTGCGCGGCCTGTACGGACGCGCCCGGCTGGCGCTGGAGCAGATCGAGGCCGGCGAGGGCCCGACGGCGGAAAAGGAACGCCACGCGCGCGACCTGCTGTTCGCGCTGGGCAAGGCGGTGCTGGAGGAAAACGCCGGCTGGCTGGCGGCCCACCAGCAGCGCCGCCTGAGCTGGCATGGCAAGTGATGGTGTCGCAGCGCTACTTCTTGGCGGGCGGGGAAATTTCGACTGGATTGATGTCGGATCGGAGCAGCCGCATGATTGCGGGATCACGGGCATATTTCTTCTTGAGCTTAAGCAGAAAGGCATCCATCCCTTTGCATTGGCCGTATTTGTCGCAGTCGTTGCGCCACTGGACGATGTACCGGACGTCGGCAGGAAGCATGTTCCCTGCTTCGTCTTCCCCTTTCTCTCGGCAGTCGTTGGACCACCGCTCGATTACCATTGAGCGGATTTGTTCGCCCTGGGTATGGAGCCGCAGGCAAGCATTCCCCTTCGTGTATTGGAGTACACAGATAGTCACGCCGAGACTGCAGTAGTCGACTTCGGTGTATCCGTTCTGAACCAGCTGCCGCTCCAGGGCCATATAGTCGCCGCTTGCCGCGTGAGCCAGTGGATCTGCGCGCCATCCCTCAGCGCCGAGTCGCGCGCGGGCTTTGATAAAAGGCTCACCGACCCTAAGCCCTGTCGGTGCGGCTTGAGCGAGTGAGGTGAGCCCTAAAAGGATGGCAACCAAGGGCTTGCCTATTTTCATCTAGTGGTTCCTCCTGCCGCTTTATATACTGCCTCGAAATGCTCGTACTCGACATAAGGTTGATTGTGACGGCCAGCTTGGCCGCGTCCTTTCGGGAGTGCGGCCCATGGTTTCGACGCCTGGACCAGACCAGCCTCGATGTCCCCCTGTTGTATCTTGTCAACGACTCCAAGTCCGCGAAGTATGGATACTGCTATGAGGTCTTGTGTTTCTGGTGTGAAGTCCGCCAACCCCATGCGCCGCTCGCCGTGATCCTGCCAAGTGCCTTTGTTTATCTGATACATACCTGCGGCGGTGGTGGCGCCATCACAGCCAGGACCGGGATGTGTTGAATAATCCGTAAATCGCCATGGATCATTGTGTTTTCCCTTGACTGCGCCGTACTTGAAATCGTATCCACCGCCTTCTGCATCGGCGATGGCCTTCAGGAAGGCCTGAACGTTGGCGTCTTTTAGGTATTCCCTATTCTCGGCCAATCGCTGGTCTTTGTTTAACTTGATTCGTACAGCCTTGGCCTCAGCATCCTCGCGCGGCGTTGTCGTTCTGGTTGCTCGGTGACGGAGAACGCGTCCTGATGGGGATGTAATGGTTGCAGCCATGTGCGCCCTCACGAATATATTTCAATGGATTCAGCTTGTGCAGCCGCTGCCAGCAAATGCGTGTGTCCCTTGTCGTCAGTGGTCCCGAATTCGACCTGTCCATTCGCCCGTCTTAGCGCATACTCGGTGTTGATGAGCGGTGCAGCGGTATCTTCATCAATCAGGAGATAGCGATCATCGAACATCATTCCCGGTCTCGCCGTCGTAGCAGCGGATTGCGATGTACCTGATTCTGTATTGCTGGTGGTTTGAGATTTGATTGATTGGTTCGGAACAAGCAGCGGGGGATTAGGGCATCCACAGCGGCATAGATCATTTTCCAATGCGACGTTCTTGCCGTTCCAAGTCTCAGGAATTCGAGGTCCCACGCACTCGATCCTCCCCTGTGATTTACACGCCGGACAGAAAATCTCATCGCCTTCAAGTGCGATGGTGGCGCCATTGATGCTGCCGTTGCTACTGGCGGAGATGACCTTGCCGCCGGAAGAGGTCGATGCACCTAGAGTGATCGTATGGCGTTTCATTTATTGCTTCCCTCGGGCAGTAGCGGCCGGTATTAGAAAGTTGGATTAGCCTTTCAGAAATTATTAATTGAGCGAAAAATTTCTATTTGCGTAGACGCAAGTGGACGGGTGAATTGCTGTGTAATTTAATCGGGATGTTGCTTTTGTTCTGCCCCGCACACCGGTCTTTGATCGGGCAGGGCAATACAAGCCAGTTCTATGCCGCAGCCGTTACGGGCAGCATGACGGCTTTCCCCTGCTTCGCCCCACGCAGCAAGATCCACAGCGCGAAGGCGACCTCGCCCAGTTGGCAAGGGAAGGCGAGGCCGGCGACCAGATCGTTGAATTCAGGGCGCAGCAGGCCGGCGTAGCTGAGCACCAGGTAGGCGAAGCCGTTGATGGTCAGCCAGACGGCCAGGAAACGCGGCAGGAAACCGCAGCGGTACACCAGCGCCGCCAACGGGAACAGCCACAGGCCCCAGAAGATTTCGGAGGCGAAGGTCATCATGCTGTGCACGCGCAGGAACAGCGTCGCCAGCCCGTCGCGCTGCGCTTTGCTGAACGCGGCCAGGAAGTCCGGCCCCTGCACCAGGATCAGGGTGGCCATGTCGTTGAGCGTGTTGAAGAAGTACAGCGGCGTGTCCATGAAGCCCAGCATCAGCATCAGCAGGGCATAGTTCTTGTTCACGTCCCGGAACAACCGGTACAGCGTGAAGGTCAGCACCAGACTGACCGCGCCGGTGAGCAGGTCGCCGGCGATGCCGAAGCGGAACAGCTGCTCATGTGCCGCGATGCCGGCGATGGTCGCGGCGGTGTCGCCGCTGACGAACAATTTGCTGGGGATGTAGACCAGGCGCAGCGGCGCGATCAATATGACCAGCAGGTAGAAGAAGCCTGCAATCCTGGCGCTTTTGCTGAGAGTGTTCATTCTGTTTCCCCCTATTGAAGGTCGGACGAGGTTTGGGCGCCCATCCACTCGATGAGCTCTTGATTTCATGTGTCAACAATATCTGACATATGAAATGATTGCAAGAAGAATTTAATATAAAGACAAGTGCATGCCCTTGAAGACCCGAACTCCGCTTCTGAAAACAAAAACGCCACCCGAATGAATCATTGGGGTGGCGTTTTTGTCAGACGGATTTTCCATATTTGGGCGGCATCGCTCCCCGCCGTCGTGCTGCTTAGCGTTGTGGCACAACAATGACCGTGTCGCCGGTTTTACCTTTGGCGCCGGTGTCACCTTTGGCGCCGTCATAGCCGGGAGCGCCGGCCTCGCCCTTGGCGCCATTGTCGCCGGCCGTGCCGGTAGCACCGGTGGCGCCCTTGGCACCGTCGAAACCTGGCGCGCCGCTATCGCCGGTCTGGCCGGTCGCGCCTGTCGCGCCAGGGCGGGCTTCGGCCCCTGTGGCGCCGGTAGCCCCAGCAGGGCCGGGCGCGCCGGCAGGACCGGCGACAACCTGTACCACTGGCGGGCTTTCGCGTTTGCAGGCGGTTAAGGCCAGCGTGGAAGCGAGGGTAATTAAGATCAATGCATGTTTCATCGTGAATCCTTTGGCAGTGGCTGCACCGCCGGGTGCGGAACGGCTCGACGGTGTCGGGCGCGAGTTTCGCGTGGCGGTATGGAGGACGAGGCAATGGCCAAATCGGCGCGGGCGGGGACGGGCATTGGTGGTCCAGATGCAGCATGCTTTGTCGTGCCAAACTGGTCTGTGCGTTTCAGTACATAAAAGGACGGGAACAGACCACCGCAGTTGCGCCTTCAGCTTGGCCGGGACAGCGCGACGGCGTCGGCGCCAGCCGGCAGGCGGAGCGGGCACGACGGATCGTTCGCCGCACGCCATACCGCCTCTGCCACGTCGTCCGGGCGAGTGACCGCAGTCGACTGCCCCCATGCGTCGAAGACATTCTTCGCCAAGGCGGCGTACGGCTCAGGGATGGCGCCCTGCATGAGCGGCCGGGCGTTTTCACTGAATCGGGTCTGCGGAGCGCGTCCCGGCAGCACCAGGTTCACTCGCACATTGAACTGCTGAAGCTCCAGGGCCAGCGACTCGGTGAAGGCGTTGACCGCCGCCTTGCTCGCCGTGTACACGGACAGCAGAGGGAGCGGCATCAATGTCACGCTCGACGTCACGTTGATGACCACACCCGCCTGCCGCAACCTGAACTGCGGCAGCACCGCCTGGGTCATCGCTATCGTGCCTAGCGTGTTCGTTTCGAAGACATCGCGGACGGTTTTCATCGAGGTGCCCTCCAGTGCGCCAAGTACGCCTATGCCGGCGTTGTTGACCAGCACGTCGATCGGTCCCGCCGCCTCCACGGCGCGACGGATGCTGTCTGGATCGGTGACGTCGAGGGCCAGCACGCGCAGGTGCTCGGAACGCGGCAGAAGGTCCTCGCGCGGCGTGCGCATGGTGGCGATGACCTTCCAATCGCGATCGAGGAAGAATCGGGCGGTCTCGAGGCCGAAACCGGATGAGCATCCGGTGATGAAGACTGTTTTCATGGCGACTCCTGTTGAGTGGTTGGCGGTAAGCCAACTATAGTGCGCCGTGGATGGACTTGCTAGAATAGGGAGTCCACGTTTAATTAGCGAGAGTCCAGATATGATTGATCCGCTCGCTGAGGTTGTCACACTCCTGCAACCGCAAGCCCGGTACTCGAAAGTCGTCAGCGCCGCGGGCCCATGGCGGGTAAGGCGCTCGGAAACCGGCCAACCGTTCTACTGTGTGATTCTTGATGGCTCGTGCCGCCTCGAGGTCAACGGGCACGAGCAGATCCAGCTGCAGCAAGGCGACTTTGTGCTGATACCGGCGGCGTACAGTTTCACGGTGTCCAGCCTTGAGCCGCCGGCATCGGAGGAACTGGATATTGCGCCGGTGCCGCTGGCGGATGGCGAATTCAGACACGGCGCTCAAGATGGACCGCCCGACGTTCAGCTGCTGGTGGGTTACTGCTCCTTTGGCTCGCCCGACGCGGCCTTGCTGGTTTCGCTACTCCCGCAACTCGTGCACGTTCGCGGCGAGCAGCGTCTGGCCACGCTCGTGCAGCTGGTGGGCGAAGAAACGCGTGCGGCGCGGCCCGCGCGGGAGGTGATCCTGGCACGGCTGCTGGAGGTGCTTCTCATCGAAGCGCTGCGGTCGGCAGCACCGATTGCGTCGTCGCCGGGTCTGCTGCGTGGCCTGGCCGACGAACGCCTGGCTGTCGCGATCCGCCGTCTTCACGAAAACATGACCAGGCCCTGGACGGTGGCGCAGCTGGCGAAAGAGGCGGCCCTGTCGCGCTCGGCGTTCTTCGAGCGATTCAGTCGCGCATTGGGCGTTGCGCCGATGGCGTACCTGCTCGCCTGGCGCATGGCATTGGCCAAGAGCCTGCTGCGGCGACAGGAAGCGGGCATCGCCGAGGTTGCTGAACGCGTCGGCTACGGCTCGGCGAGCGCATTCAGTGTTGCGTTCACCCGGCATGTCGGACTGCCGCCGGCGCGTTATGTGCGCGAGCAAATGGTATCGCAGCGTTCGGATTAATCCCGAAACGCTAGCCGATTGACACCGCGGCGTGTAAGCGTGCAGGGTGGAATCGAACCACCGGCACAAGGATTTTCAAGACGTGTGCCGGCTCGCCAGCGTTCACGCTGCCAATGCTTGGCCGTTGTCGCCACCGACGTTACGCGGCTCGATCTCATCGATAATTTTTTTCATTGCCAGTCTGGCGGCCATTTTCAAATCATATGCTTGTTGCAGGTTGAGCCATGACTGCGGATCGCCACCGAAGTAGCGCGCGAGCCGCAGCGCGGTATCTGCGGTTACGCCCCGTTTTTCGTTGACGATGTCGTTGACACGGGACGGTGCCACATGAAGCGCCTTCGACAGCGCATGTGGCGTCATTCCTAACGTAGCAAGAAACTCCTCCCGCAAGATTTCGCCGGGATGGATGGGCCGCATTTCATTCTTCATCATTTCACAGCCTTGATCAGTTAGTGATAGTCGATGATTTCCACGTCTTTCGGCCCGCTTTCTGTCCAGACGAAGCAGATTCTGAACTGCGCATTCACTCTAATGCTGTATTCGCCCTGGCGCTCGCCGCTGAGCGCCTCCAAGTGATTTCCGGGCCGAGAGCGTAAGAAATCCAACGTGGCTGCGCTGTCCAGTAGCTGGAGCTTCCGTTCCGCACTGGAGCGAAAATTTGCGAACCTGGGCACTGCCTTTCCTTCGAACAGCCTTTTGGTCTGTTTGCACCTGAAGGACAGGATAGCCATATTGTAAGCCGTTTATCGGGGTGTGATAGGCAAGCGTAGCGCCTCTTAAGCACGTTGCGGATGAGCTGCGTCAGTGCTGCTAACGGCTGGTGCTGAGGACTGTCGTGACCTGATCTGATTAGCTAGACCTTTGACTTGTTGCGCGGACTAATACCTCGGCGACCACGTCCGGATTCCGAATGTACTCGTAGCTGACGACGGCCCGGCGAATGGGCTTGCCAGATGCAGCTGCAAGACGCAATTGCCGGTTGATGGCGCTGTCTTGGCCCGACTTGAAATCCTGGTCACTGAAGTTTTTGTTGAATTCGCTAAGCAGGACAGGTTCGCCCGACAATTCGAAAAGCGGCATTTTGATCACCGGAAAGGCTCATGTCTGAACGCGATCAGTTCAGCGGGCAGGTCGTCTTGACTGAGTGGTTGTTTTTCATTCAGCCATCGCATTGGACGGCGATAGTTTGCGCGAATAGGTGACTGTCCGTTCATGTGGAACGCGTCGCCAGTTATTTGCGCCAGATAGAAGTATGTTTTCCCGGACTCTCGCCGCTGGGGGACCAGAATCAAATCTCCAGTACCTATCTCACGAGAAAACATCCAACACATCTTAGCTTCTTTAAGCGGATGCCGCACATACGACTGCGGGTGCATCTTCTTGATCGGGGAACGCAACGATACTACGGTGTGCTCCTTTGCCAAACAATGAATACGTGGGGCACAACTTGGCTTGCTTGTATTACACAAATCTAAGCCGGAAACAAAAACGCCACCCGAATGAACTGACCCCAAATAGTTGGACGGTATAGTTTGCTAAGCAGCCAAGGGCTGAGTTCTGTATTGCACAGGACTCAG